>NZ_JAASRQ010000001.1:0-252722 GCF_011761545.1 Paenibacillus sp. BK720
TCTGTCCTCCATCCTAAAATTGATCTAATCTAAGGTGTTGAAATCCTGCGAATGAGTGAGTATATGTGAGATAAACCCTTAAAACCGAGGGACGGGGAACGATAGCTCAATCAATAAGGCTGCAGCACATCGGAGGACCAGCTGCAGCTTTTTCTTTAGGCTTAATCATTCTCGTTAGTGGAGATGTTGGATTCAGAGCTTAATATGTGATGATTATGTCGAGAGGGGTAAGGGATGAAGGTTAAAAACGTTATTTTTTTACTGACAATTCTTATTTTTTTAGGATTAATCGGTTATATCGTACTGAAAAATAACCAACTTGAAAATTACCATTCTAACATAACACGTAATATACAAAATGATTTAGTTCAGTTAGAAAGCGCAATTGATTATGAGATTAAAAATAAATGGAAAAACGAAAATACCGTATTAGAAAAAGTTGAGGACATCAAAGAAGATATCGATTTGCTCATGGACTATGGTAAACGTACTGGAGAATTAACAAATCAGCAAGAACAAAATCTCTCGACTTTACGTCGAATATTTTCAGATCTTCCTGATTACTCAGGTTTCCCAAATACAGTTCTAACGGAAACAGAAAAGAAGGAATTTGAAAAATTAATAACTAATCTAAGAGCTGCTGGTGTGGGAATGAATATTACTTATGAAATAAGTTGGAATTACCTTTCAAAAGCAATAAATACATTAGCTAGCAATTATTACGCTAACGGGGAACTATAGCTCAATACAGATTGCAGCAGCCGGCCATGAGCAGCTGCTTTTTCATTGCGGGAGGATAACGTAATTGCTGCGTAGAAATTGTTATGACGAAATGGAAGAAGATGGTGGGAGAGTGAGTGTAGAATGGACCCTCGTCAAATTGAGTCTCTATGTAATGAATTAGAGCTTGGTGATATAGTAATTGGTCCTACTGCGATATCAGGCGGTTTATTACATCGGATGTATGCAGTACAAACCACCTTGGGGAGATACGTAGTCAAAGCTTTAAACCCTGAAATTATGGCCAGACCAACAGCCATGCAAAACTTCATCAAATCAGAACTTATTGCTAATCGTGCTGCAAACTATGTACCTTCTCTTCCGGCTAAGACGTTTAATGGTGCTTCGATTCAGCAAGTGGGTGAGCAATTCTGTCTCGTATTTGAATGGCTGGATGGAAAAAGCCTTAAGCCCAGTGAAATAAATTCAGGTCATTGCAAAATAATGGGCAGCATTCTTTCTTCTCTACATACGGGGGATTTCTCTGACCTTGGGATAGTTAATCATTCCTCAGAAGATCGGGGACTAACTGACTGGAACTTCTATTTGAAAAAAGGGCAAGAGAGTAATGCCGAATGGACGAATTTATTATATGAAAACAGCCAAATGCTTAACGATTGGAATATCGAAGCTATAAATTCAGCTAAGCAAATTTCAACGGATATGGTCATCAGCCATGGAGACCTAGACCCTAAGAATGTTTTATGGAATGATAAACCTGCACTGATTGATTGGGAATGTGCAGGTTATAGAAACCCTAAACTTGACTTAATTGAAACGGCTATTTATTGGTCTGAAAATGAGTCGGGCGAGATCGACCAGGAAAAGTTCTTATCTTTCATAGAAGGCTATAAAGGAATAACACAAAACCATATCCATGCAAACTGGAGAATGATTTTGGTAAGTGGCTTTTTAGGTAAGTTGGACTGGTTAGAATATTGTCTAAAGCGGTCTTTATGGATTGATTGCACAGATCAAGATGAACAGAAAGCCGGGACCGAACAGGTTGCTGGGACAATACTAAATATTAAGCGTTATGCAGAGAAAATTAATGAAATTGAAGAATGGCTGAATGGACGATTACGCTAACGGAGAACGATAGTTCAATGCATCTTGGAACAGCTTGCGTTGGCCATTAAAAGAGTACCTGTATCGTCGTTGGTAAAAGGATAAAGCAGAAAGGATGAGCGTATATTTCTACCCGAGCGGCTTTATACCGAACAATGAAAACGCCTAGTTTTATATTCTTCTTCTCCGTGATCCTTGTGTCGGTCTTGACGGGCGTCTTGTCGAGGCCCTATTTCACGGACCGCGTCTTCTACCTGTACGAGGATACATACAAACTCGCCGGCGAGCAGGACCGTCTCGTCACCTATCATAGCAGTACGGCCGGTCCCGTCCAAATACGTACCGACGACGAGTTGCACCGCACTTTGATCATCGGCGAGCAGTCCTATGCGATTGCGGACAAAAGCGTTCCTTACTCTACCAAGTTTCGGGTAACCTATCCGAACGGCCATGTTTACAGAGTCGAGGATAATAACGGGATTCTCTTGAGCTACGATGACAAAGGCAATATCGTTATGGTTGTTCAAGTGTACGCCAACGGCGAGCGGATTAAGCAGGAAGGGGAAGAAGATTTTTCTCCGTCGGCACTCGTGATGGCGGCTTACCCTGATTACCATGTCAAACGAGGCATGCCAGGGTTTCTGTTTCTTGCCCTCGGCCTTTTGATTTTTGGCTGGTGCAACTTCCGGTACCAAGCCTTCCAGGATTTAATGTTCCGCATATCTCCGCAGCGGCTTATGTACGAGAACCCCGAGCCGAGCGACTTCTATTATTTCATGAGCAAAGTCGGCGGCATTGTCGTGATGATCGGTTCGATTTTCATCGCTTTCAAAGCGTATTAGGGCGCATGAAGACACTATCTTTGCGATTCGGTTAAAGTAAGAACAATAGCTTAAAAGCCAAGGAGCAGATCGCCGTTGCGGTAACTGCTCCTTATATCGTTAAGCAGAAGAATAGGTTAGCGCAGTACCCCCGTTCAAGTTCAAGGTCTGGGCTTCAAGACACGAGAAATTCGTATTCGTAAATGGCTTGAATTCTCTCCAAAACGTTATGCGCCTGGTCTTTAAACTTTAATCCCGTAACCCGCCCTTTCAGCAAAAACACGCCGCTCTCATGACGGTGTTCCCCGAGAGCCCCTTCGTACAGCTTATTGGCGCCAAGGGTAGGAGGCGAGAAAAATAGCTTCATTAATATTTCAACCAAAACGGGCAGTCCGGATTGTTTCCCTTTTCTTAACGTATTGTTGCTACCCGGGTCAACGCTACGGATCTTGATGTCGTCCTTGGCGAGCTGCGATGCGATGGCCTGAGTCCATAGCGAAAGAGCTAACTTTGAGGCCGCGTAGGGACCAAGCAGCTTGCGAAAGGTTTTGGGATGCTCCAGGACTTCGATCGAAAACTCTTTTGTAAATTTTAGGGCTGAAGAAGAGGTATTAATGACCGTTTTTAAACGACTGTTTGTTAGGAGTTCCTTTAATTCCATCAGAATAATATAAGGAACGATCGTCATCAACTCATAATGCTTCTCGCGTCCTTGTTTCGAATAGCTCAGCTCGGGAAAGGACCCTCCGGCGTTATTGAATAATATATCGATCCGCCGCTCCTTGCTTTTGATCTCTTCCAAAGTAACCTTCAAGCTGGTAAAGTCGGCAAGATCATCCGTTTTATAAATGCGAAGCGATCCGCTCTTGACCGCATTGTGGATGCTCATATCATCGGCAGGAAAGTCAGAACGGTTTACAGCAACCACATCCCAGTTCTCCGACAGTAATTTCCGCGTTAGTTCCAACCCGATTCCGGCGCTTGCGCCTGTAATCAATGCGATATGTTCACCTTGGTACTTGTTCATCGTGCATCTCCTTTTATATGGGGATATTTGTTTCGATAGCGCACAGTTTATAACTTGAAGTCGACTCCAAGTCAAGACGCGAAAACAAAGCTTTTATCCAAGGAGAAGGGATTTGACTTGGAGCCAGCATCAAGATGTATAATGTACAAAAATCAATCTTAGGGAGGGAACAGGATGAAGGAAGAGCAATGCTTTACGATAAAGCAAACAGCCGAGCAAACCGGAATTAATGAGGATACAATCCGTTATTACGAAAAGATCGCGCTGCTGCCTCGCGTAGAACGGAAGGATAACGGGCACCGCATCTACCGGCAAGAGGACATCAATACGATTCGGTTGATAGCTTGCCTGAAAAAAACGGGGATGCCGTTAGAGGAAATTCGGCCTTTTTTGGCGGTCTCAGCCGATACCGATCCCGCGGAATATCCGGAGCTTGTGGAGCTCCTAAGAAATCATCGTGAAAATATTGTCAGCCAGATCGCTTCCCTGCAGCAAGTTGTTGATTTTATCGACATGAAGTTGGAGGAAGGGAGATATAGAAGGGACTGCTCGGATGAATATCTAGAAGGCGTGCCAGAGCAACCAAAGCCTGTCTCACCCGGCGAGATGAGGTATTTTTCCGTATCGGCCAAAGCGGGCAAGTCACAGACCTCGGTAAGATAAGATCGTCATAACAAGGAGGAGCACCTACTTCCCGCATAAACTGATGTAGTCCGTTGAGCTAGACCGAGTAGCTTAGCTTAATAAACTACGAAGACGCGGATGCGGATATGGATAGGCTGCCGCGTTATGCTCACGATTGAGCTGACTGGGAACTAAAGTTAATGTTGCGGTACATAGCGGGGGGGCTTTTGCTTTTGGACAGCAAAAGCCCCTCCATCGTTTTGATAGAGGGGGCCGGATTAACTCACGTTCAATATCTGCATAAAAATGCATAGTCATGGCGTGGGTCCAGTATAAGATGCTGCAGACTCTTATTTTGTTCTTTCCGCCAGCCTCGTAATCGACTCCACGTCTTGATCGGTTAATTGATCCAGAAAATGTTTGCGTATAGCCATGGAGACGATGGGACGGGCATCGTTTAAGGCTGATTTGCCAATGGGAGTAATGATGACCTGAACACCGCGATCGGTGTCTAACGGCTTCCTCATCACCAGCCTGCGTTTCTCCATCCGCGTCAGATGATGAGACAATCGGCTCTTATCCCAATCCATGGATTCGGCCAGCTCCTGTTGGCGAAGGCTGCCGTCCCCCAGAAGGTCTAACCGGTCCAGTACTCCATAATCGCCCTCTGATAGTCCGGTGTGATCGGACATCTCTTTGATTACGCGACCGAAGATGCTGTGAAAGGAGCCTTTCCACTTATACCATAATTGAATTTCTTCTTCGCTCAGTTCGCTCTTATTCATGAATTCATAATAACACGGTTGACATGTCAACTACAAGGTGCTACCCTTATTAAAGGTTGACATGTCAACCAAACTAATGCTGAGAAGTCCAAGAAAGGAACATCTATTATGCAAACCAACGTAAGTACGTCAACTCCAGTTATCTCGTTTAAGCCGGTCATACTATCGGCCCCAGGCCGAGGCCAGGATTTGCAAGTGCGGGTATCAGCGCCAGCGACGGGAAGCCAGTTGCCTATTATTATTTTCTCGCAAGGCTTTGGTTGGTCGATGGATAGCTACGGTCCGTTAGTCGACCACTGGGCTGCTCACGGCTTCGTGGTTATTCAACCCACCCATCTCGACTCGAGGACGCTGAATCTACCCCCTGACGATCCCCGTACACCAATGATCTGGCGCTTCCGCGTCGAAGACCTGAAGCTCATCCTTGACCAACTTGATCGTATTGAAGCTTCCGTTCCAGTCCTCGGCGGACGTCTCGACCGAAGCCGTATTGCCGCAGCGGGACACTCCTGGGGAGGCCAAACGGTCAGCATGCTGCTCGGTGCACGAGTCCTCGATGCCCATGGCGAACCGGGAGAGGACATGTCCGACTCGCGGATCAAGGCGGGCTTATTGCTTTCAACGACTGGCCTTGGCGGAGAGGACTTGACTCCGTTCGCGGCAGAGCACTTCCCATTCATGAACCCGAGCTTTTCCGATATGAGGACGCCGACTCTTGTGGTCGCGGGGGACCATGACCAATCCCACCTGTCCACTCGGGGGCCGGACTGGTTCACAGATCCCTACTTCCTGAGCCCGGGCACCAAGAGCCTGCTCACTCTCTTCGGGGCAGAACATATGCTTGGCGGAATCTCCGGGTACAACGTCGCGGAAACGACGGACGAGAACCCCGAACGAGTTGCTTTTCTTCGGCAGCTCACGTTGTCGTACCTTAGAGATGCGCTCGACCTCGACAACTCCAGCTGGCTGGAAGCCCGCAAAGCTCTGGAAGAGAGTCCCCACCCGTTAGGTCGAATTGAATCCAAGCAAGAGTATTGATCTGAAAAAGGAGAGTGTTATTCATGCAGGCTAATCTAAAGGGAGAGCGTACCATGAGCAAGCCGTTTACTGAAGCTGCCGGTATTCCTGTTAACGATCCCACCCCGGTTATAACCTTCAGCCCCGTTGTGCTGTCGGTCCCCGGCCGGATTGTGGATTTGCACATCAAGATCTCCGCGCCTTCGACGGGCAACGACCTGCCCGTGATTCTTCTGTCGCACGGCCATGGGCCTTCGAACTTCGTGTCATCCCTACACGGCTACGGGCCTCTCGCCAACTTCTGGGCAGCCCACGGCTTCGTCGTTATCCAGCCCACTCACTTGGACTCGAAGGCGCTGGGCTTGCGTGAATCGGATAACCCAGAGGCACCGTTGTATTGGCGGTCCCGAGCCGAGGACATGCGCTGCATTCTCGATCACCTCGACCAGATCGAGGCTGCTGTTCCGGGGCTCGGTGGGCGCCTAGACCGGAGCCGAATCGCCGCAGTCGGGCATTCAATGGGCGGGCATACGGTAGGCATGTTGTGTGGTCAGGGGGTTACTGACCCGGTCGACGGGACGGAAGTGAATCTAGCCGACCCTCGGATCAAGGTGGGCGTACTGTTGGCTGCGCCAGGCAAAGGTGAGGATCTCGCCGCGTTCGCAACCGAGCACTACCCCGTCTTGAGGACAACTAGCTTCGCCACAATGACAACGCCAGCCCTCATCGTTGTGGGGGATAACGACTGGAGCCCCGCGTTCTCCGATCGCAAGGATTGGCGCTCTGATGCGTACTTCCTGAGCCCCGGCCCCAAATGCCTGCTGACGCTGTTCAGAGCTGAGCATGGGTTAGGCGGGGTGGCCGCGTACGACGCGAAGGAAACGACCGACGAAAACCCCGATCGTGTGGCTGCGCTGCGAGCGCTCATCTGGTGCTATCTCCGTACCATGCTTTACCCTGAAGACCCGGCTTGGCCCGCAGCGTTTGCCGCGTTGACGGATACGCCTAATCCGCTGGGTATTATCGAATGTAAATGAAGCTCTTAAAGAGCCGCGCGACAGTAGTACACAAAGAGCAAAAAACACAACTGCGCATTGGGCGGACTGGTCTTCCCCACACCGCCTTACGCTTGGTTGCTTCGTGATTTGTCGAGGAACAAGGACATTCCATTAGAAGCCGAGAATATGGTTGTTATTATTGGGATAACATCCAGGTTGATTATAAATAAAAGGAGGATTCTCTATGGATATAAAAGAAACAGGAATTATCCTATTCTGTGAAAATTATGAAGCGGCGTTGGAGTTTTACTCTGGGAAACTGGGTTTGCCCGTACGCAAAATGGGGGATGCATTATCTGTATTAGACTTCGGAGGCAGCTATCTCATGTTGGAGGACAGCGGTGTTGCTTCACTAAAGGAGAAAACAAGGGCAGAGAACCCGACAGTTATTCGTTTTAACGTCAATAATTTTGGAGAGGCTGTCGCAGAATTAGAGCGCCGTGGAGTCTTTGTTGATGTCAAGAAATTAGATTGGGGAACGATTGGAGTTGTCATTGACCCTGAAGGTAATCGGATTGAATTGAAGGACTAAATTTAAGTTGTCGTGAAGCAAATAGGATATCTGGTTAAAGAGCGGGTTATCGAAAAGATAGCCTGCTCTTTCTTTATGCGAAAAAAGAAAATTCGGGATGTAAGGTGAACGATCATCCCGCATTCGGCGCAGCCGAAGGGGATACCCTACTCACCTAAATTGGCTACTACCCTCCCCTCAGCGCAAAAAACGACCCCAGTTCAGCTTTGTTTAAATCCAAACTATAAAGGATAAGATCCACTCATGGTTTTCGATTTCCCTCAAATCTACAATTAAACTATCACAAGAGAGAAGGGAAAACGCTATGAAAAATGGAGTCATTCGGGAATTGTTTAAAAATCGCACCTTACTGCTTATGTTCCTCCCTGTAGCGATACTCCTATTTTTGTTCAACTACCTGCCGCTGGCCGGACTTGTAATCGCCTTCAAAGATTTCGACTTTACCAAAGGCATCTTCGGCAGCGACTGGATGAATCCGCTATTTGATAACTTTGATTACCTGTTCTCCTCGGACACCGCGTTCCGGGCCGTAAGAAATACGATTCTGCTGAATGCGCTGTTTATTACCGTTGGCCTCATTTTCGAGGTCGGGTTCGCGCTATTGCTAAACGAGGTCAGGAACAAATATTTCAAGCGGGTATCGCAGTCCCTGACGTTCCTGCCGTTCTTTATCTCCTGGATCGTCGTTGGCGTATTCGCCTATAACCTGCTCGATTTCGAGAGCGGCGCGGTGAACCACTTCCTGACAAGCATCGGCCTCCAGCCAATCGACTTCTATAGCGAAGCGGGCTTATGGCCAATCATTCTCACCATCGCAATCCGGTGGAAGGCAACGGGCTACGGCACGATCATCTACCTGGCGGCATTAACCTCCATCGATAACTCTTATTACGAAGCGGCTTCGATCGACGGAGCGACAAGATGGCAGCAAATCCGGTACATCAGCCTTCCGATGCTGCGTCCAACGATCATTATACTAACGCTGCTCGCCGTGGGGAGAATTATGAATGCGGACTTCGGCATGTTTTACGCGATGGTTGGCGACGCTTCCCTGCTGTTCCCGACGACAGACGTTATCGATACGTTCGTGTACCGCAGCTTGCGCAAATCCGGCGATATCGGCATGGCGTCCGCGGCAGGCTTCCTGCAGTCGATGATTGCATTTGTTCTGGTAATCGCGAGCAACTACGCCGCACGCAAAATCGATAAAGATTCGGCCATCTTCTAGAACGGAGGAAACACGATATGCACGCAAATAGATTTTCAATCTCGCAGTCTCTCATCATTATCCTTATATCTTTGTTCAGCCTGTCCTGCTTATTTCCGTTCATCATGGTTATATCGGGCTCGCTAAGCACAGAAAAAGACATTATGGATTACGGCTATACGGTGTGGCCGCATCACATTACGCTAGACTCCTACAAGATTTTGCTCCTCGGTTCCAACCGGATAATCGATGCGTACGGCATCAGCATTCTCGTGACCGTGGCCGGTACCATTTTATCGGTGTTCGTCACCAGCATGGGCGCCTACGTAATGGCGAGGCGGTCGTTCAAGTATCGCAATATATTATCCGTCTACGTCATCATTACGATGCTGTTCAACGGCGGACTGGTGCCTTGGTATATCATTTGCGTGCATTATCTGAATTTGAAAGACACGCTCTGGGCACTCATTTTACCGATGCTCGCCAACGCTTTTAATATGTTCCTGATCCGCAACTTCATGAATTCGATTCCGGAAGAGATTAACGAGTCGGCGAAAATGGACGGAGCGGGAGAATTCAAAATTTTCTACAAGCTGATCATGCCGCTGTCGCTGCCCGTACTCGCAACCGTTGGATTATTCGTTGCCCTGAGTTACTGGAACGATTGGTTCCTCGGCCTGATGTTCGTCGACAAGCAGGAGCTTCAGCCTCTGCAGCTGCTGCTTCGAACATTGGTATCCAACGTTGAGTTTCTGAAGAGCTCGAGCAACGCTTCGGCGATGCAGCGCATATCGGCGCAAATTCCTTCGGAATCGATCAAGATGGCGCTTACGGTCGTTACGATCGGGCCAATTGTTTTCCTGTATCCGTTTTTGCAGCGTTATTTCGTAAAGGGCCTCATGGTAGGCGCGGTAAAAGGATGACTATATCGGTTAACGCCGTGTAGTATATAAATCACAAGCATAAGGGAGAGGTCAGGATGAAGAAGAAGATCCGCATCATGTCGTTAGCTCTCGCTGCTACGATGTCGCTTAGCTTAATGCTTTCGGCATGCAGCAGCTCCGGTAACGGCAACGGCAACAACACGCCTAGCAACAGCGGCGGGAACGCAAACGCTCCTAAGGAGAGCCCGGCAACCGAAAGCACGGAGCCGGAAAAAGAAGTCACGCTTAAATTTTATTTTGGCGGCGATAAAAAAGCGGCTACCGACGAAGTATGGTCCAAAGTCAGCGAATACGTGAAATCCAAAGGCCTTAATGTTAAATTCGATATCAACTTTATTCCGTTTGGCGATTTTAAAGACAAAATGCTCGTCATGGCCGCTTCCGGCGACAAATGGGATATGAACTTTGACGGCGACTGGCTGTCCTACAAGCAAATGGCGGCTAAAGGCTCCTACATGACGCTGAACGATCTGCTGCCGGAATACGCGCCTAACCTCTATAAGAAGTACCAGGAGCAAGGCACGCTTGGCGCAGCTACCGTTAACGGAAATATCGTAGGCCTGCCATGGACAATGAAGATGAATGAACGTAAGTTCATCGCCTGGCGTTCCGATTTAACTGAGAAAGCGGGAATCGATGTTCCGGAAGGCTCGATCAAAACGATTGAAGATCTCGATAAATTGCTTCGCGATATGAAAAAGGCTTATCCAAACGAAAAAATTAACCGCACAACGCCGCTGTCCATGTATATGGTACGCGACGAGTGGGTGGACCTGAACTTCCATGGACTTGGCTTCTACCTGAATGATCCAACTGTAAAAGTTCAGCCGGTCGAGCAGCAGCCATTTTATCTGGAAGCATCCAAGCTGGTCAAAACCTGGTACGACGAAAACCTGATTAACCGCGATGCCATGATTGACAAAACGGATGGAGCAGCCGAGTGGAGAAACGGCAAGATGCTCGTGACGCTTACCTCCCATGAATGGGTTAACGCGAACCCAGGCTTCTCCGATCCGACATATAAACTGGAATCTTCCGTGCTTTATCCGGACAAAAAGTTCGTGAACCGTACCGCGCTGGCTAACGTCGTTGCGATTAACCGCAACTCCAAAAACGCCGACCGCGTGCTCCGCTTCCTCGACATGATCGAGACGGACAAAACGTTGTACGACCTTGTGCAATACGGGATCGAAGGCAAAACGTATGTCCTGAACGGCGACACGGCCGAATATCCGGAGGGCATGGATACAACGACCAGCAACTATATGGAGTGGGGCGGCCAATGGGCGTTCTGGAAGCCGCAATTCATGCGTCCAACGATGACGTACGGACCGGGCTTCTGGGAGAACGAAGCGAAGTTCGCAAGCGAGCCTAACAACGTCAACTCGCCGATCGACGGTCTGTTCCTTGCGGAAGACACGATGAAGAACGAAGTGGCGAAACGCGACGCGGCAAGCGACGAACTGAGCCGGCCAATCGAATTCGGCGTCGTGAAAGATGTAGACAAAGCCGTTAACGACTACATCGAAGCGCAAAAGAAAAACGGTCTGGATACGATCATTACGGAGACTCAAAAACAAATCGACGCGTTCCTTGCAAACAAGAAGTAATCCTGCAGCCAGCTAATATATCGCACAAACAAACAAGAGAAGCCAGCCTGATGACACCTAAGGGGCTTCTCTTTTTTCTCGGCTTTGTAAGCGGATACAGCTCTCAAATACATGTGCAAACTGGAGGTTTGATTGTGGTTACGAACCGAAATTGGATAAAAGCACGTGCCGGAATGGCGAAAATGCTTGTGATGCTGATGATTTTTTCTTCCGTTGGTTTTATGGGTTTGCCTAGTGCTTATGCCGCGGACGATGCTTCCGATACAGCGTCGGTTACGCTTGGGGAAACGCCGGTGGAAAGCGGGATCTCCGGCAGAGCCGGCGATAACGGGGATGGTCTTCTAACCGGTACGGAAGCAGGTACGCCTTATTGGCAGACGAATAAAGCAGAAGGCACCACTTACCTGTATATGAACGTCAGTGACGATTATCTGTTCGACAGCGCGGATTACGATGTAGACGTAACCCTCCGCTATTTCGACGAAGGAAACGGAAGCTTCCTGCTGCAATACGATGCGCAGTCGGCTGCATTTAAAGACAGCGCTAAGTTTACGTATACGGATACGAAGACGTGGAAGGACTACACCTTTACTCTGAGCGACGCCAAATTCGCCAACCGCACGAACGGCTCCGACTTCCGGATCGCCATTGAAGGCGGCGGGATTAACGGCGAACAGAATCCGGATTTGAAGCTGGCGAGCGTTACGGTCAAGAAAACGCTGAAGGAAACGGCTACGCCGGAAGCCAGCATTACGCTTGGCCAAACTCCGGCATCCCATGGCATTACGGCCCATCCCGGCGATGGCGCTCCCGAGAATCTTTTGACCGGAGAGATTGACGGCAAGACGTATTGGAAAACCAACCAGACGATCAGCCCGACCGACCATGGCGCCAATATTCTTTATTTCTACTTTGACGTCTCGGACAGCTTTTTGTTCAATAACGCGGATCAGGACGTATTTGTAACGGTCGAGTATTACGACAGCGGCAATGGCAGTATGAAGCTTCAGTATGATGCGCAGTCCGCAGCCTTTAAGGATGCGCCTGAATTTACTTATACAAACACCAATACGTGGAAAAAACATACGTTTAAGCTTGGCGACGCGAAGTTCGCAAACGGCACAAACGGCGGCGATTTCCGCCTTCACGTATCCGGGCCGGGGGCGATTGGAGCTAATCCGGATCTCTATATCGCTTCGGTTTCGGTAAGAACCCAGCCGCGGCAAATTGTCTCGACGGAGACCAAAGTGTACGACACGGTCTATCCGACGGATGACGTTGTAATCGCCGATATGAGCGTGAAGGACTTCGGCGCGGCCGGCGACGGCGTGAAGGATGACACCAAAGCGTTCCAGGACGCGCTTGCCGCGGCAGGCAACCGCGGGGGCGGCGTTGTTTTTGCGCCGGCGGGCACGTATAAGCTGACCAGTCATCTGATTGTTCCGACAGGGGTCACGCTGCGCGGCGATTGGATTAGTCCCGACGCGGCCGGCGGCGAAGTAAAAGGTACCATCCTTGCCGTTTATGCCGATAAAGGCATCGAGAACGGCCCAAGCTTCCTGCAGCTGGCGCCGGTGAGCGGCGTAACGAACCTGTCCGTCTGGTATCCGGAGCAGTCGCTTGGCGCGCCGGTTGCTTATCCGTGGACGTTCGAGCAGCTGTCCGGCGACAGCATGACGGTTAAGAACGTAACGCTCGTCAACGCTTACAACGGCATCAAGATTGGTCCTAGCTGGAACGAACTGCATTATGTGCGCAATTTGTACGGTACGGCGCTGAAGACGGGGATTTTCCTCGACTACACAACGGATATCGGAAGACTGGAGCATATTCGTCTCGCGTCCTCCTATTGGGCAGGCTCCGGGCTGGCAGGCTCGCCGCAGCCGACGGAGCTGAAAGCTTATACGACCGCTAACACCGAGGGGATCGTGATGGGCCGCTCGGACTGGGAGTATATGTCCGATATCGACCTTGCCGATTTCAAGACGGGCATGCGGGTTACGACAAGAACGGGCAGCCTGGAGACGGCTAACGCCCAGCTCTACAAAATCAATGTACATGACAGCAACGTGGCGCTGAAGGTGGAGGGCGTTAACGATTTTGGACTATTAATTTCGGACAGCAGCTTTAAAGCTAACGTGGGCATTGACCCTAAAGCGGTCTATGCGACCGAAGGCTTCCACTCCATCGTTCAATTCAATCAAGTGACGTTTGGCGGTACCCCGCATCATGCGGTTGTCAATGAAGGCAGCGGCGTATTGTCGTTTGAGAACAGCACATTCGAGAACTGGGATGACCAAGGCGGCGGTTATGCCATCGACGCGAAGGGCGGCTCGCTTATTCTAGGTCAGTCCACTTTCGCTAAAGCTGCCAAGCATGTGCTCTTGGAAGGCAGCGTAGCAACGGTTAATTCGGTTAATTCCGGACTAAACGGCAGTCTGGCGGTAACCGATAACAGCGATGCGGCAGAGGTTAACGTTCATCGGGATGCGAAATACGTGCTGGAGCAGCTTCCTTCTGTTGCGGCGCTCGATTTAGCGAACCGTCCAAAACCGGCTAACAACAGCCTGTTTGATATTACGGCCGCCCCTTACGAGGCGGACAGCACAGGCGAGACGGATGTATCGGCGAAAATTCAGCAAGCGCTGGACGATGCCGATGCGGCGGGAGGCGGTACCGTGTATTTGCCGGCCGGCATTTACCGCGTCAATAATCCGCTGACCGTTCCAAGCGGCGTTGAGCTGCGCGGCTCATGGGATGTTCCGCATCATACGATTGGCGGCGGCACGGCATTGTTCACGGCTTATGGCGAGAATAACCCTGACGGCGCTGCGTTTATCTCGCTTGAACAGGATGCGGGCCTCAGAGGCTTGTCCGTTTATTACGACCGGCAGAGCTGGACGAACGTGAAGCCTTACGCTTGGACCGTTCAAGGCAAAGGCAGCGGCGTTTACCTGATCGATACCACCCTTATCAACCCTTACAAGGGCGTTGACTTTGGCACTTATGATACGAGCGGCCATTATATTGATTACGTTGCGGGCTCTCCTCTGATGGAAGGCATTTTCCTCGGCGGCGGCGCTGACGGCGGCTTGATGCGTAACGTTCAGTTCAACCCGCATTATTACGGGCGCAACAATTTCCCTAACCATCCTTCCACGGATCCGGACTTTGATGCGGTATGGAGCTACCAGAAGGAGAATCTGGACGCGTTCCGGATTGGCGACGTGAAGAGCGAGACGATCTTTAATACGTTTGTATACGGTTCGAAATACGGGATTCACTTTGAAGAGCAGAACGGTGTTGGACCTGAGGCGGTTGTCATCGGCCACGGTACGGACGGTAGCAAGAAAGGCGCCGTGCTGGACGCCGCGGGAGAAGCGGGTCTTAAGCTGATCAACACCGAGCTTGTCTCGATGAGCACCTCCGACAAAGTCTACGTTGTCGTAGGCGAGGATTTTGACTCCAAAGCCGTCTTCTTCAACTCTTCCATGTGGGGGGACACGACGCGTTCCTTTGATATTTTCGGAGGTGACGTGCGCATTCAGCAAAGCAACTTTACGAGAGTGGGACAACGCGGCATTAACGCGGTTGGCGGCGACATCACGCTGTATGATTCCTACTTCCAGCAGCCTAACACCAATCATGTGTATGCCGGTCCGGACATTGAGAAGCTGATTATCGCGAATAACCTGTTTAAAGGCGGCCTGCAGCTGACCAATGAAGCGGGGACTAAGGTGACGGGTTCCAACCTGGTTCCGGTTGCGCTGGATCTGGTGAAAGGCGAGTTTGACGAGAGCAACCCGGCTAACGCGAATTTTGCCCTGAAGCTGACCAACATGACGGAATCCGATCCGCTTGCGGGTAAGATCGAAGTTATTGCGCCGGACAGCTACAAGGACAAATTTATCCCGGTTCGCTTCAAGGGGATCGCCCTTGGTGAGAGCGTGCTCGTTAAGCTTCCTTATCTGTCAGGGGATACGCTGAAGTACAAGGTAACGCTGGATAATGGTTACTCCTATGTGACGCAAGTGAAAACCGCGCAGTCGTTTGCGACGCGCAAGGACGATAACAGCCAGGTTCAGCCTGCGATTGATATTTCGAGCTCCACGAATTACTCAAGCCTAGGCGGCATTTGGGGCGGCAAGGACGACCTGAGCGCACAGGCAAGCGTACGCTACGATAACGATAATTTGTACGTAACGGTCCGCGCGACGGACAATACGCATTACCAGACTTGGACGAACGGCGATATTTGGCAGGGCGACAGCTTGCAGCTTGGGATCGATTTATCGAGAAAAGACGGGTCCTCCAGTCAAAACGTCAACGAGCTAGGTTTTGCGCTGACGAACAGCGGAACCGTCTCCAAGTGGAGATGGCGTGCGCCGGCCGGCGTAGCGGCTGGAGCTTTTAACGATGCGGATGCCGTTATTACGCGGGATGAACCGACTCATCAGACGGTCTATGACATTACCATTCCGCTCTCGGCCCTGCATGGCGCGGGTTACACCTTCTCGCAGGAGGATCCGCTTGGTCTTACGATTTTGCTCAATGAACATGACGGCGCCGGCCGTTCGGGCTTTATCGAGTATAATCAGGGGATCGGAACAAGCAAGGACGCCACGCAATTTGGCGATCTGTACCTGCTGGGCTCGGATTATGAAAGTCTGCTTGAGCAATCGGCCGAAGCCGCGGTAGCGGCGGCTGAACAGTCGAAGGATGTTACAAGCATGGATGCGGCAGCCAACTTTGTCAGCTTGCTCCCGCAAGGAACGGTAAAAGCCGGATTGTTGGCAAGACTGTCGGCGCTTGGCGGAACAACAAATCCGGGTAACGGTTCCGGATCCGGTGCAGGGCAAACGGATCAGCCAAAGGTGACGGTTGGCGCGAATGGAGCGGTTAAGGTAGAAGGAACTCCAGTCGTTGACGCCGGTTCAAAACATGCAAAGCTTTCGCTGACTGCCTCATTGCTGGATCAAGCGTTCTCCAAAGCATCGGCTGGCCAGGACGGCAAGAAAAAAGTGACCGTGGTGCTCTCAAGTGCAGCCGGTGCAAACGGCTACTCCTTGGAGCTTCCTTCAAGCTTTGTAAACCAGCAGTCGCCGGATAAGCAAATCGAGCTGGTAACCCCGACGGGGACCATTCTGCTCTCGAGCGATATGCTGAAGCCGGATGCGGGTAAGCTTGGTCAGACGGTAACGATCAGCATTGGCAGCGCGAATACCAGTGGGTGGAGCGAGCAGCTGAAGAAGAAGCTCGGCGACCGTCCGGTTGTCGATTTGTCGATCCATTCTGCTGGTCAAACGATAGACTGGCATAACAGCGGGTCGCCGGTGACGGTCTCCATTCCGTATACGCCTTCGGCTGCCGAGAAATCCGATGCCAAGAAGCTGACCGTCTGGTATATCGACGGAAGCGGCAAGCCGTTCCCCGTGCCTAGCGGACGGTATAAGGAAGCAGCCGGAAGCATCGTATTTACGACGAAGCATTTCAGCCAATACGCGGTTGCTTTCGTGCAAAAATCGTTCAGCGACCTGAACGGCTACGCATGGGCGAAGGAAGCGATCGAGGTGCTTGCGGCAAAAGGAATCATTAACGGCGTATCGGGTACGTCTTATGCTCCTGGCGCATCGATTAAGCGAGCCGATTTCGTAAAGCTGCTCGTCGATACGTTTGGCTTTGCAACGGATACTCCGGGAAGCTTTGCCGACGTGAGCTCGAATCGTTATTATGCCGATGCGGTAGGCACGGCCAAGGCTCTTGGCATTACGAACGGTGCCGGAGGCAGCCGGTTTAATCCGGAGACTCCGATCACGAGAGAGGAAGCGGCAACGTTTATCGAGCGTGCTCTCACGGTTGCTAAAGCTGGTCTTCCGGCCGGCTCCGAGGATGCGCTTGCCGGGTTTGCGGATGCCGGTGAGATTTCGGCCTATGCCAAGAGCAGCATAAGCGCGCTTGTAAAAGCGGGGCTCTTGCAGGGCAATGATGGACTGCTCATGCCTAAAAGCCAATTGACGCGGGCGGAAGCAGCCGCACTGTTCTACCGGATTTATAATCAATAAATCGAAGGGAGCCGGATTCCATGCAGGAATCCGGTTCTTTTTTGGCGTATTATTAGCGTACTAAACATGCCTTTGCACCAATAAGCTAGGACAAGTAATGCTTTAATCTTTAATGTAATGCAGACACTGGAATGGCTAATCATGTTGGGAGGCTATATGGATGAGCAACATTCGGATCGGGTTTATCGGAACGGGAGGCATAGCCGGCTGGCATGCCAGACAGCTGCTGGAGCTCCCGGAGGTTCAGATTACCGCGCTGTCGGATACCAGCGAGGGCAACCGCGTTGCTTTTGCTGAAAAGTTTGGCTTGCGGGATGCCCGGCAGTTCTCAGCTTACGAGGATATGCTGGAGCAAAGCGAGCTTGATGCGGTAGTGATATGTTCTCCGCACACGCTGCATTTCAGGCAAGCCTGCGATGCGCTGGACAGAGGACTGCATGTGCTAATCGAGAAGCCGATGACTTGCTCGTCGGCGGAAGCCGAGCAGCTTATTCAGAAGGCGGAAGAGTCGGGGAAAGTGATGCAGGTATCGTATCAGCGGCATTTTCAACCGGAATTCCTGTACATTCGGGATGCGATTGCAAG
Source organism: Paenibacillus sp. BK720 (assembly GCF_011761545.1). Taxonomy (NCBI): domain Bacteria; kingdom Bacillati; phylum Bacillota; class Bacilli; order Caryophanales; family Paenibacillaceae; genus Paenibacillus; species Paenibacillus sp. BK720. Next base: position 18,121 of record NZ_JAASRQ010000001.1, read on the forward strand.
CGGGGAGATCGGCAGGCTGACCTCTGTAACCGCTTCACTCAGCCAAGAGTGGTATCAGCTTACGGAAGGCACATGGAGGCAGGTTCCTTCGCTCTCCGGCGGCGGATTCCTGATGGACTCCGGCAGCCATATTATCGACGTGCTGCTATGGACGACCGGAATGACGCCGGTGGAAGTAAAGTCCCAGCTTCAGAATCATGGAGCGCCCGTTGAGATCGACAGCTTCACTTCCATCCGCTTTGCGGAAGGAGCTCTTGCGGGCTTGAGCTTTACGGGCTACGCCCCGGGTTGGAACGAGACATTTGCGTTCTGCGGGGACAATGGCGGCATCTACTACGATAACGGTAAAATCACGCTTCGCCGCATAAACGAGGAGCCGATCGTACCGGAGCTTCCGGAACAAACCACGAACCAGGATAAAAGCTTCGTAGACGCCATTCTCGGCCTCCACGAAGTGCTTGTCCCTGGCGAGTTCGCCCTCAAGGTCGTGCGCCTGAGCGAAATGATCTACCAAGCCGCGGGCTACGACCCGCTGAAAAGATAGCAGAAAGGGTTGCCTCCGTCTTGGGGGCAACCCTTTGTTTTTGTGTTTGCGGGGCTGGCTCTCCTTGCATCCGTGCGCCGTAAGGCTGAAAACCGCCTAGCAGCGGTCCCCGGTCCGAGGGGGAAGCCAGCCGAGAGAAGTTAGGGGCTGTTAATTCCGTTTAGCAGCCCTAACCGGCTCACTCTCGTTCGCTTTGCTTCACCTCAAACTCTGCCGCAAGGGCGATGTTGCCGGAGCTTGGGCCGATCAGAGCACGGAAGGTGCCGGGCTCGACGATCCACTGCAGGTCGTCGGCCGAGGACGCGGAGATCGCGAGGGGTCAGCGTAAACCCGACGGTTGCGGTTTTTCCGGCTTGCAGGCGGATTCGCTTGAAATGCCGCATAGCTCAAGCGAAAGAAGCCAAGAATGCGACAGAAAGTTTAAAGATGCCTCATTTTGAGCACGCCTAAACAGGACTAGAATGGGAGGGAGCACGACAAGAGGAGGGTAATCGAATGGCAAAAATAACGGGAATCACAGGTATTCGCACCCGCAAAAACGGGACCTGGACCATTGTGAAGGTGACGACGGACCAGGATGGGCTGTACGGGCTTGGCTCCGCATCCGATGTCTATAATCCGGAAGCGGTCGTGCAAATTATCGAGCAATTGCTTGCCCCTCTATTAATCGGCAAGGATGCCGCCAATATAGAAGATTTGTGGCAGACGATGTATATGAGCGGCTACTGGAGAAACGGCGCTTTGCTGCATACCGCAATCGGCGGGATCGACATGGCGCTGTGGGATATAAAAGGAAAGGAAGCGGGGCTTCCCGTCTACCAGCTGCTTGGCGGGGCTTGCCGAGCCGCGGTTCCTTGTTACGGTCATGCCGGCGGCAAGGATATCGCCGAGCTGAAAGAGGATGTGCACCGGTTTATGGAAGAAGGCTACACCGTCATCCGGGTTCAGATGGGCGGCTACGGAGGCGGAGGGTTTATTGACCGGGATAAGGCGAATATTCCGCAGCAGGCATGGGGCAGCGGCCCGGTGTTTGACGAGCAGTCATACTTGCATGCGATCCCGCATATGTTCGAACAGCTGCGGAATGAATTTGGCATGGGCGTCCAATTCACCCATGACGTGCATGAGCATCTCACGCCGGTGAATGCGATTCAGCTAGCGAAGCGGGTAGAGCCTTACAGCTTGTTTTTCCTCGAGGATGCCATCGCGCCGGAGCAGATCGGCTGGTACCGCCACTTGCGGCAGCAATGCGCTACCCCTCAGGCCGTTGGCGAGCTGTTCGCGAATCCGCAGGAGTGGACGCAGCTGATCAAGGAGCAGCTGATCGACTTTATCCGCGTGCGCGTATCCAAGGCGGGAGGCATAAGCGCCTGCCGCAAAATCGCCGCTTTAGCCGAAGCTTTTGGCGTCCGTACGGCCTGGCAGGAAGGCGGGGAGAACGATCCCGTCAATCAGGCGGCGGCCGTTCACCTCGATATGGCGATCTGGAACTTCGGCATTCAGGAAGTGAATCATTTCAAGCCGGAAGAAAAGGATGCCTTCGAGGGGCATATCGAGCGAAAAGGCGGCTATTTGTATCCGTCGCAAAAGCCAGGTCTCGGCATTGAGCTCGACGAACTGAAGGCCCAGCAGCTGCTGGGAGAAGGCTGGAGCAAATCGGTCTATTTCAATCCTTATCAACTGGACCGCAAGGCGGACGGTACGCTGGTGCGGCCATAACTTTCAAACAATAGGAGTGTTTGATCATATGAAAACAATTGCAGTAACGGGAGGCAGCGGCAAGCTGGGCTCGGCGCTGATCAAGGAGCTTCAGCAAGAAGGCTTCAATGTCACATCGCTGGATACACAGCGCTCCAATGAGCTTAGGTGCCGGCAAATCAAGGTGGACCTGAACGATTTCGGACAAGTCGTCTCCGCGCTCCATGGGGCCGATGCGGTCATTCATCTGGCGGCGATTCCGGCTCCGCTTGGTTACCCGTATCCGTATATTTTCTCTAATAATGTAGTGTCTTGCTACAATATACTGGAAGCGGCTTCGCTGCTTAACATCCGCAAGGTTGTTGTTGGCTCCAGCGAATCCTCCTACGGCTTTGCCTGGGCACCTATACCGTTCTCGCCGGATTATCTTCCGGTGGACGAGGAGCATCCGCAGCAGCCGCAGGAATGCTACGGCTTATCGAAGATCGTAAACGAGCTGACGGCCGCGATGTTCGACCGCCGCAGCGGCATGCAGGTCGTCTCGCTCCGCTTCTCCATGATTACGAAGCCCGAGGATTACAAGCATCTTGCCATTAGCAGGCCGGAGGCGTTTAAAAATATTTTCTGGAGCTACATCGACATCCGGGATGCCGTCAGCGCCTGCATCGCTTCGCTGAAAGTCGAAGACAGAGGGGCAATCTGCCTCAACATTACAAGCAGCGATACGCTGAGCGACCGGCCTACCGCGGAGTTAATCGAGCGGTTTTATCCCGATGTAAAAGATCTCCGCGATCCGTTCCCGGACCGGACGGCTATCGTCAGCAACAAGGAAGCCGAGAGAGTGCTCGGCTGGAAGCCGCGGCATTCCTGGGCGGACGAAGGTGCTGACGGATAAATGAGCATTTCATGAACGGGTCAAGGATAGGCAGACGGAGCATTTTATTTGTGAAGGGATTCCAGCCTTACCTTGTTGATTCAAAGGAATCCCTGAGCAATGGCGGTCGGAAGAGCATTTAAATGCGTAGTTTGCTGTTTAGCCCAGATAAAAAGGGGTATCCCACTGTCATTTTCATGACTTATGGGGTACCCCTTTCGCGCTAAAAATATGCTGTTAGAGAACAGAAGGGCGTAACGGCGAGCGAATCTCGTTGCAGCCGGGTGCCCCTGATTTTTATTTATAAATCCGGTAATTGCCGCTAAGCGCCAGCAAGCTGAAGAAATAAAGGCAGTTATCGTAATAACGGCGCACGCCGGTGCGAAGCGGGGTGTTCCAGAACTGCTCAACAAAATGCGCGGCATCCGGGCCATCCGCAGCCAGTGAAGCCATGGCATTGGTCGCAAGCAATCCGATAGGATGAAGCGCCGGTTCATCGAAAGGTTGTCCGTCAATGGTATAACGTCTGTAATCGGCAACTTCAATGGGACGGAAAAACGCCTGTATCCGGTTCGACTGCTCTACCTGCCAAGGATCCTGCCGGAACCATGCCCAATCGAGTCCGATATTGGCTGCTACGCGGTAAGCATCGCTGTAGAAATGACGGAAGTCTCCATGACGCTGTACCTCGGCCGGCGTCCCGTCATAGTTCGCGTATTCGGGCGACAAACCCGTTTCGGGATGACAGGCCGTATGCAGGTAAGTCCGGCTTGCGGCCGCGGCTTCTCTCCAGAAGGGTCTGTCCTCTTCGTCGGCCCATAAGGCGAACAATTCGTAGAAATGAGGGAGATGGTAGGACGGATCGCTAAACGGCGACTCCGGCACAAACTTGATCAGCTTGTTTGAAGGCTCCCACATCGGACTGCCGCCATTGCCGTCTTCACCCTGATGGACGCAAGCCCGCAGAATCCGTTTAGCCTGCTCCGAGTAATTGTAAGGCTCCGGTCCATCACCCCAGCGGTTGGCGGCAAAGAACAGCGCCAAGGCAAAAAACTCCTCGCCGTCGGGGGCAGGCCCTTGCGACAATCGTGTCCCGTCCGTTTTGCAGTGCCAGGCGAAATAGTCTTTGTAGCGCCCCTCTGTATGCTGCATATAAGTGACCGAGAAGTTCCAAAGCCGGTCGAACGTTTCCTTATCATTCATCTGGACGGCCATCATCATGCCGTAGGACATGCCCTCGGAACGGGCATCCTCATTGCCGGTATCGAGAAAATAGCCCTTGTCTTCCCCCATCGGATAATAGATTCGGACATCGGGGTCTCCGTTTAGCAGATCCGACCACGCGGTTTCCAGCTTCTCTTGTATAGCTGCCTCGGTATAGCCCAGTTCCTTGAACACATTCCGGTATTCCCCGTTATAATAAGCTCCTTTTTCCAAAGCCGTCATTGTAGCAAAACCTCCGTTTCGTGGTGTATAAACCCATCTTAGCACAGCTGGAACTATACAAATTAAAGCGTTTTCAATAAAAAATATAGATTACTGCTGATGGAAGAAGAAAAATTTCTGTAAATATATGGATGGACGTCTGTTGAGTTGCGTGAAACGAGGGTGCAGCTTGCTTAGGTCTAACGATGGTGAAACAAGGTTTATTAAACCGGTTTAATGCTGCTTTCTTCCTAAATTCCTGAAGTTCAGCCTGAATTTCTGCGAATAGATGTGACTTTGTGACGAAATATCGGTTTTTACAATAACTAATTATCACTTTGAAATAGATTTTACAAAACCGGTTTAAGCTTAACGAGGTGTCCGGTATCTCGGAAGAAAGTGAGGATGAACGATTCTGGCAACCATTGATGACGTTGCGAAGGCATCAGGAGTTTCCAAAGGGACGGTTTCAAGCGTCTTTAGCAAGAAGCGTCCAATCAGTAAAGAGGTCACCGAGCGTGTTCTTGCTGTGGCTAAATTACTGAACTACAAACCCAATTATTGGGCGAGAAGTCTCGTGAACCGCTCCACGCGGATACTCGGATTAAATATCAGGGGCGAATCGCTTGAATTCGGTCAGTTTCACCATTCTTTGCTAAACGGCGTTCTGCGTATCTGTTACGAGAATGGCTACCGCCTGCTGGTTAATGCGCTGCCGCCCGCCTACCTCAGTCAAGTGGAGAATATATCTTCGGATCCGGTGGACGGCGAAATCCTACTGGACCCTATCGAATCGGACGTTAGGATTGAGGAACGGCTTCGAAGCGGCATGCCCATTGTCATCATCGGGCGTCCGCCCCAGCCATTCGAGGCGCAGGTAAGCTATGTCGATAACGACAATGTCGGCATGGCCGCACAGGTCACTAGCTATTTGATCGGGCTGGGGCATAAGGAAATTTTGTTTCTGAATGCACCGGCTTCGAGAACCGTATCGGAGGATCGCAGCGCGGGATACAAGGATGCGTTCAAGCATGCCGGCCTGGCGTTCAAGCCTGGGCTGATCCTGCACAAGCCTCTTAAAGGAGAGTCCGCGCATGCTTTCGGCTACGAGGCTGCCATTGCCATGTTGACGGATTCGCCGGAAATTACGGCGGTCATCGCCGATACGGACATGATGGCGCTTGGCGTATATAAGGCCGCGGAGCAGCTCGGGCTGCGCATTCCGGAGCAGTTGTCGGTATTTGCCTTCAGTGACGATACCGTACTCTCGCCGGAACTCTCTCCGCCTCTTACTGGTGTTCGGCTCCATGCCGACCAGCTTGGCATTGAAGCGCTGCGACTCCTGCTCGAGCAGCTGAACGCAGAACAGAAGAACCCCAAAAGGGTGCTTGTTCCGACGGAACTCACGATTCGAGGCTCCTGCGCTGCGCCCGGAGCTCGCGAAAATGCTTAATCACTCGGATTCGGAAGACCATCTCGCTCGTCCATTTAGGAGGTAATCTACCCATGAAAAAAGTAATGTTAACCCTATCGACGGTTGCCGCTCTCGGAACGCTGCTGTTGTCCGGCTGCGGTTCGGAGAACGGAACGAACAACGCCGCCAATACAGAGGCCGCGAATGCACAAACCGGTAATGGCGCGAACGCCCAGGCCAATGCGCCGGCAGCGGACATGAAGCTGCGCATCCTCGACGGTAACGTCGGCGGCAAAACACCGGAGGAGACCGCGAAGTTCGCAGCGGAAATCACTCGACTGACAGGCATGGACACTACCATCGAGAAGCCGGCGAGCGATTACGATCAGAAGGTGCTGACGGCACTCGGCTCCGGCGAGAAATACGATCTCATCGAGCTCAGCGACCTCGGCAAGCTGGCTACCTTCGTAGACCAAGGCGTCGTCACGGACCTGACGGATTTCGTCACCGGATCCAAAGTTCTCTCCGATCCGACGGTCGTTCCTACTAGTGAATGGGAGCAGCTAAAGGACAAGGATGGCAGGATTGTCGCGGTGTTCAACAAATTCCAAGGCGGTACGATGCCGATCGTGCGCAAGGATTGGCTGGACAAGCTTGGGCTGAAGGAGCCAAAGACGCTGGATGATTATTACAACGTGCTCAAAGCGTTTAAAGAAAAGGATCCTGACGGCAATGGCAAAAATGATACGTACGGCCTTAGCACGGCTGACATTTACGATATACAACCCTTCATGAGCGCCGCCGGCGTTAAGGCGCATTACGTCATGAAGGACGGCAAGCGTACGATCCCGTACGCGACGGAAGCTGCCATTCCGATTTACGAATGGTTCGCCAAGCTTGTGAAGGAAGGCATTATGGATCCTAACTTCGTAACGAACGACACGGGCAAAATGCGCAATCTGTTCCTCACCGACCGCGTCGGCATGGTCACCTATTGGGATGCTTGGGTCGGCATGTTCAACAACACGCGCAAACAAGAGGATCCGAATACAACGTTTAACGCGGAAGGGCTAGCGAGCATCCCCGGTGCGGACGGCACCGTCCTGATGCGGCGCGGAGATCCGGATTTCTGGATTATTCCGGCTAATGCCGAGCATCCGGAGGCCGCGAAGAAGTTCCTGGAGTTCTGGCACACGGAGCCTGGCATTATGCTCGGAAGCCTAGGCATCGAGAACGAGGATTACACCAAGGATGGCAATGCCTATAAGCTGACGCCGACCGGCACCGAGCATAACATGGATCACGGGGTGCCGTTCTGGTACAACCAAAACGTGAAATATCCGTTCGGCAAGCTGCCGGGGGTGCAAGAAGCGCAAGATCTCGTGAACAAGGACGCGACGCTTGAATTGTCGCTTCCGGGCTGGCCCGACGCGGAAAAGATCGTTAAGAACTACGCGCTCAAAGCGATGAGCGGTCAAATGGACGCTGCGGAAGCCGTAAAGAAGATGCACGATGAACTGCTTGGGAAGAAACTCATCGACGAGTAAAGCCGATCCTTATGCATGGAATACAAGCAGGCAGGGGAGCATGGATCCCCTGCTTGCCTGCTTTTCATCCCGATAATGGTTTCCTTTACCAGACAAGGACGTGAATAAAAGGATGAGATTATTAAAGAAATACAGCGCTCTCTATGTCATGATGGTGCCGGTAATCGCCTATTTTCTTGTATTTGCCTATTATCCGCTCGTGAAAGGGCTTCAGACCAGCTTTCAGGATTATAAGCTGATGGGCTACAGACCTTACGTTGGTTTCGAGAACTACTCCGCGGTGCTGCATGACTCGTTGTTCTGGGAAGCGGTCGTCAACACGCTCGTTATTGGAGGAGGCATTCTCTGCTTCAGCTTCGCCGCGCCCCTCGTGATCGCTCTTTCGCTCAACGAAGTGCTCAGGACCTGGTTCAAGAAGGCAGCGCAAATGATTCTGTACGTGCCGCATCTGCTTTCGTGGGTCGTGGTCGGAGGGATCTGGATTTTCATGCTTTCGCCAGACAGCGGAATCATTAATATGATTCTTGTCCATGTATTCCACATGAAGCCGATTAATTTCATGGCGGACTCCGGATGGGCGCGTTGGATCTTGATCCTCCTTGCCACATGGAAGGAGATGGGCTACACCTGCATCCTGTTTCTGGCGGGGATCGTGTCGATCAATCCTTCGCTCTACGAAGCGGCGCGCATGGACGGCGCGACGCGCTGGAAGCAATTAATCTACGTTACGATTCCGCAGCTCAGCAATACGATGAAAGTCGTCTTCCTTCTGAATACGCTTGGCATCCTGCGGATCTTTGACGAAGTATTCATTCTGCGCAACCCTACGATCGCCGCGAAAGTGGACGTGCTGATGATGTACACGTTCCAGAAGGGCATTCTCGAAATCCAGCTTGGACCCGCGGCTGCTGCCAGCTTCTTCGTTCTGCTATTAACGCTCGCGATGACACTCGTCGTACGGCGAATCACGCGATTTGATGAGGTGTAATGACTATGTCCGATCGATTCGAACGGCTCGGGTGGAAGAATAAAGTGTTCGACATTCTAAACGTCTTGTTCCTATTCGCGCTGATGCTGACCATGATTATCCCGTTTATTAACGTACTGGCTTTGTCCTTCTCATCGGGCATTGCTTCCATGAAGCCGGAAATCGTGCTGTGGCCGCAGCCGTTCAGCGCGGAGGGCTACGCCATCGTATGGAAAAGCCTTGATATCTGGCGTCCTCTCATGAACAGCATCATCGTGACCCTGACCGGCACCGTGCTGCACGTGCTGCTGTCCAGCTTGGCCGGCTATGTGTTCATCTATCCGCGTCTTCCGGGCAGGAAAGCGATGCTGACGTTCATTCTGATTACGATGATGCTGCCCCAGGAAGCGATTATGATACCGCTCTATGTAGTGAACAAAGACCTGCATCTGATTAACACGCTGAGCTCGCTAGTGCTGTCGGGTCTCGTGTCCGGCTTCTCGATTCTGCTCATGCGGAGCTTCTTCCTGAACGTCCCTTACGAGATGTCGGAATCGGCCAAGATCGACGGCGCAGGCGAGTTCCGCATCTTTCTGACGATGTACATGCGCCTTGCGGCTGCGGGCCTCGCGACCGTGACGCTGTTCGAGTTCGTCGGACGGTGGAATATGTTTACCGCGCCGGTTATGTTCATTAACGATTCCATGAAGTACACGCTTCAGGTCGCGCTGAAGGCGATGATCATCGATACGAGCAGCAACTCCGGCACCTATATGGTTACGACAAACGTGCGGATGGCGGGTATCGTCATCAGCATCCTTCCGCTGCTCGCGGTGTATCCGTTCGTGCAGAAGTATTTCATGAAGGGTATCCTGCTCGGCGCAAGCAAAGAATAGGAGGAAGTAGGATGGAGATGAATAAACAGCGGCTCGTGCTGTACAGATGGATCGACAAAGCCGAGCAGCGTTCTTATTTGGAGGTTCCGTTCGCAGTGGAAGGAGCAGTGGAGCGTATGGATATCGCCTACCGCTACGAACGCGGAGAAGACGGCGGAGCGGTCGTCGATATCGGCCTGCGTTCGCCGAACCGCATCGTCGGCTGGAGCGGAGGAGCCCGCGAAGCGTTCTTCGTTGGCACGGAGAAGGCGACCCCGGGCTATCTGGCGGAGCCGATCGTCGAGGGCGGGTGGGCGGTGCTGCTCGGTGCTTACAAAGTTCCCGAAGGCGGCGTTGAGGTGATCATTGAAGTGGAGCTGACAAGACCCCACGGCCGCTGGATGAAAGGAGACCTCCATATGCACAGCGTGCATAGCGACGGGAGCTACACGATTGGGCAGGCGAAGGAATCTTGCAAGGCCGCCGGTCTGGAATTCATGGCGCTGACGGATCACAATACGTCCTCGCAGAATCATGAGGCGCGTGTTCCGGACGAAGAGCTGCTTCTCGTTCCCGGCGTAGAGCTGACGAGCTATTTTGGGCATGCGAACGTCCTGGGTGTGACGGACGCGCTGAAGGATTTTCGCGTAACGACACCGGAGCAGGCGGAAGAGGTACTCCGCGAAGCGCGTGAGCGGGGAGGCTTCGTTTCGCTTAATCATCCGTTCTGCCCATCTTGTCCATGGGAGCTTGGTTTTGACCTCCCGTATGATGCAATCGAGGTGTGGAATGGCCCGTGGCGGGGGCTGAACGAGCGCGCGCTTGCATGGTGGCAAGGACAGCTTGCCCAGGGTCGCCGCGTAATCGCCCTCGGAGGCAGCGACACCCATCGGCAGGAACGATTCGTGAAACACGGTCGTCCGACGGCATCTGTCTGGGCAGAAACCGATACGGTGAGCGGCTTGCTAGCGGGCATCCGTCAGGGCCGCGTCGTGTTGCAGTTCGACCCTGATGAAACCTGTCTGGATCTTACCGCCGGCGAGTACGGCATCGGAGAGATCATCCCGTGGAAGGATATTGATGGGAAGGACTCTCTTCCACTGGCCATTCATGTCTGCGGCGCCAAGGGTGACCGCTTGGCTTTATGGTCTGACCGTGGCATTGAAGCGGTATGGGACATAATAAACGATTTGCCGGCTTCCGTCGAAGATGCAAGGGAATGCGAATCCGGCGCGGCGGAAGTCGTCGGCTGGAACGCAGGGAGGGAAATGGCCGCAATTCTCGAATTCGATGCACCTGACAATGCGGCTTATGCTCCTTGGGAGCCGAATGCGGCTGTATTAGCAGGCGGCGCCGTGCCTGCAGTCGAAGCGGCGAACGGTCAGGTTCGTCTGGAATTCCAAGGCTCGACCGACCGGTTGTTTTACCGGCTGGAGGCACGACGTCACGTAGAGGGGCTGAAGCAGTCGGCAGTGACCTGTCTGACGAATCCGATATACATGGAACAAGCCAAGGGGTGCTAGCGGGCCTAAGCGTCCCTTGCGGCATTTATGTTACCAAGGCAAGGCTTTGAAGCTCTCTTTTTTGGTCATACTGACAATAAAGGTAAGGGACGATAGAGGAGGGGCAAAGTATGACCATTCTGCCGATACATGAGCGGCTTGCTGAGCTGTGGATCATTCGAGGGAGCAGGGATCTGACCAAGGAAGAACAAGCGGACTTCGAGCACTGCCTGTCGGTCAATGCTAAGCATATTAGACAAATCGCCCATTTGCATAATTTATCACTAGCCGCGTCCATGGCCGGAGATGCCGCATGGCAGCAAGAGATTAGCTTAAGACGGGAGAAGCTGATCGGCCAGCCGCCTCGTTCTTCGTAATGATCGCGTGGACGACAAAATATCCTTACAACGGAAGTCGCATAATCTGCGGCTTTTTATTTTTGCCAGAAGCCGTGATAGCAGGTCCTATTCTTCAGCGTATTTCTAAGGATCGTCTCGAAAAAGGAAACGTCAGCCGCCGCACGCCCGTATTGCCCCATAACGGATATTCATTAATTTGTAAACGTTAAGCGAACTTTCTAGATTTTATACTCCTATCCATAAATTTTTCGCCCCAGGATTTAACATTGTTGTACAATGATAAGGAGTCGAGAAAAATTTTCCTGCAGGGGAGTGTTCGATTAGGCGTGACTAAATACATAAAGCTGCTTGGTTTGACACTTGGTGTCATAGCGTTGAATATCGTCGTTTTCTCCCGCGGTTTTATTGGGATAGAGATTGGCCGCAATGCGCTTTCTTCGGCAATTGGCGTGACTTTTCTCGTCGCAAGCGCCATTACACTCACTTATGGGTGTTACCGATTCCTATTTAAAGCCCCGGCAGTTCTGCCGGTGAAGGAGATAAAGACGCATGACGATTATGTCGAGGCATTATCTCGCTTCCGGCGCATTAAAGTTTTAGAAGAGGATATCGGTTTGGCTTTGCGCCAATTGGAACGCCTGCAGAAGAAAAGGAGCACGCTGCTCGAGGTGTTGAAGCAGCGTTTCGATCCCGCCGAACTAAGCTATAAGAAGTTTGCTTCCGTCATCCACGAAGTGGAGAAGCTCTTCTACTTGAATGTCAGGAGCATCCTCAATCGGCTGCTTACGTTCGACGCGTCGGAGTTCGAAAGCGTTTCGGGCCGGAAACCGTCGCCATTGCCGCCGGAGCTATTGCAAGCCAGAAAAAACGTGTATGGCGAATACCTTTCCTTCACCAAGCAGTCGCTCGGCACAAACGAGGAAATCTTGTTGAAGCTGGATCAGCTCATGCTGGAGATCTCCCGTTTGGATAGTTTGGAGCCGGGCGACATCGACAGCATGCCTTGCATGCGGGAAATCGACACGTTGATCAAACAAACCCAATACTACAAGAATTAAGAGGTGGCCTGGATGCAAAAAAAGAGTTCGTTTTTATGGATATCCGCTGTTCTTCTGGTTGTCGTTTTCGGGCTTGTATATGCCGGGGTAACCTTGACCTCCAATCTCGGCAAATCGAAAGCGGAGGTGACGGCTGAGAATGCGGGGGATCGGCTGAACAAGCTGTACAAAGCGATATCTCCCGCTGCCGAAACGCCAGTGAAGGGCCAAATCGACCTGGATCCCGTCGATGTCGCTTCGTCCTTGCCGGACATCAGCAAGTTTCCCGTCACGGTGAACAATGCGAACGACAATTTCGTCGAAATTTTCTCGTCCACGGAAAAGTCGGGAACGGGCGTCGACGGATGGCTGACGGACGTCGCGACCGAATTTAACAAGGCGAATATAACCGTGAACGGAAAGCCCGTGTCGGTCAAAATTCGCAATATCGCATCGGGCACGGCCACGGACTATATCAAATCCGGCAAGTACGTCCCGGATGCATTCACTCCTTCCAATGAACTATGGGGCGAAATGGTTAAGGCAAGCGGGGTTAACACGCAGCTCGTGACCAAACGTTTAGTCGGCAATGTTCCCGGAATCGTCATCGCCAAAGCGAAGTACGATGCCATGATCGACAAGTACGGCTCCGTCAATATTCAATCCGTCACGGAAGCTATCTCCAATAACGAGCTCTCCATGGGGTATACCGATCCCTTCGCAAGCTCCACGGGCTTGAATTTTTTAGTAACAGCACTTCATACCTTCGATAGTACTGATTTGTTGAGCGATAAAGCGGTGCAAGAGTTCGAAAAGTTCCAGTCCAATGTGCCGTTTATCGCCTCCACGACCATTCAGATGCGTGATGCGGCCAAGTCAGGCGCCCTGGACGGATTCGTGCTTGAATACCAGACGTACGTCAATGCCGCGGAGCTGAAGAACGGTTACGTATTTACGCCGTTTGGCTTCAGACACGATAGTCCGCTCTACGCGTTGGGCGATCTGCCGCAGGAGAAGCTGGATATTCTCAAGAAGTTTGCCGAGTTCGTTACGCAAGACAAGTACATGAAGACCGCGCAGGAAAAAGGATTTAACGGACTTGAAACCTACAAGACGGAGCTTGCCCCCGTGGATGGCGACCTGCTTATATCGGCGCAAAAAGTATGGAAAGAGAAGAAGAACGGCAGCAAGCCGATCACTGCGGTTTTCGTCACCGACGTTTCCGGCAGTATGGACGGCGAGCCGCTCAATCGTTTGAAGGAGTCGCTTTTAAAGGGACAGAAATACCTGGGCAGGGACAACAGCATCGGTCTCGTCTCGTATTCGGACGGCGTCACCATCAAGCTGCCGATCGCCAAGTACGACACGAATCAGCAATCCTTATTCGTCGGAGCGGTCAATAGTCTGCAGTCCGGTGGCGGGACGGCTACCTTCGACGGCATCGTCGTAGCGCTGAAGCTGCTCGAGGATCAATTGGCGGTCGACCCCAACACCAAACCCGTCATCTTCGTCCTAAGCGACGGCGAGACGAACCAGGGCTATACGCTGAAGGATATTAAGGGATTAATCGAGACGTATAAGATTCCGATCTACACGATTGGCTACAACGCTAATATTCAAGCGCTTCAGAATATTTCCAGCATCAACGAAGCAGCCAGCATTAACGCGGATACGGACGATGTTGTCTACAAGATCGGCAATCTATTCAATGTGCAAATGTAACTCATTCGAGGAGGGATTTCAATGGCATTTTCGATGAACGTATCCAGTCCGGAGGAGCTGAAGGCGGAGATCGAGCCTACCATACGGCCATTACCGGAGGAAGAGGCAAAGCTGAAGGAAGAAGCGGATTCGAACGTCGAGATGATTATGGCGATGGATGTCGAGTCCCTGGAACAGCGCAAAGAGATTCTTCGATCAATCGACGCCTACGGTCTGAACACCATGCAACGCTCTTCCGACAAAAACACCCTGCTGCAGGTATCGGTTGGCAATCTTGCGAAATCGGGCGATGAGGGCGGCCCGGTTGCGAAGGGACTGGCCGAATTGCATACGCAGCTGAAGGATCTGGATCCAAGCATGATCGACTTCGCCAAGAAGGGATTTCTCGGAAAACTATTTAATCCGCTGCGTGCGTACTTCCTCAAGTTTGAGAAGGCCGATGCTGTGATTGCCGATATTGTGGTGTCGCTGGATAAAGGCGGTGCCATGCTCAGAAACGACAACACGACGCTGGAGCTCGAACAGCATGAAATCCGAAAGCTAACCAAAACGCTCAAGAAGGAAATTCAGCTTGGGATGCTTATGGACGAATCCATCGAAGCCCAAATCGAAGCAGCCAAAAGCCGCGGCGAAGACTCGGAGAGGATTCGGTTCATAACGGAGGAAATCCTGTTCCCGATGCGCCAGCGCGTCATGGATTTGCAGCAAATGCTGGTCGTTAACCAGCAGGGAATCTTGGCGTACGAGGTCGTCATCCGCAATAACAAGGAGCTCATTCGCGGCGTAGACCGGGCGAAGACGGTCACGATCTCTGCCTTGAAAATAGCCGTTACGGTGGCGAGCGCCTTGTATAATCAAGGCATCGTTCTCAAGAAAATCGAGCTGTTGAATCAAACCACGACGAACCTTATCGCCGGCACTTCCCGGATGCTTAAGGACCAAGGAGTCGCCATTCAACAGCAAGCCATTGAAGCCACGGTCTCGGTCGATACGTTGAAGCAAGCGTTTGCGGACGTGCTGTCCGCGTTTGATTCGATCAGCTCGTACAAACAGCAGGCGCTTCCGAAAATGAGGGAAACCATCAACCAGTTCAGGGCATTGGCCGACGATGGCGAGAAGCATATTTTGCGGCTTGAGAAGGGGAATGCATTGGGGCTGTAAGCAAAAGAATTGGATTCCATGAAAAAGTGAAAGGAGCGGCAAAAATGATGAATCAGGAAGTTTCCGCATTTATCGAGAATCTTAGTCAACCATGGCAAATCGAGTTCAGCAACCAATTACGCCAGATGGTACATCGGGTTATTCCGGAAGCCGAGGAACGTATTCAATACAAGAAGCCTCATTTCTTGAAAAATGGACATTATGCGGCAGTGATATCGCCTTCAAAAGATGCCATTGCGTTTATGATCATGAATGCTTCCGGCCTTGCATTTCCAATAGGATTCGAAGGACCGGACGAAAGGAAGTGGCTAAAAATCCGTAAAGAGGATACACCCGATTACGGTCTCCTGGCCAGCCTTCTGGAACAAGCCTCCAGAACATTGTAGCCCAATTTCAGATTTTACGTGAGGGTTGAACGAAAATAAAAGCTGTTGAGGGTTCTCAACAGCTTTTTTGCGTTATTCCGTTATTAGGTTGCAATTTTTCCGAACTTACCAACTAAGATGCCTTTTAGCGCCTAACGTGTCGGTCACATCAATCGTCAGATTGCGGATGCTCCACCGCCCGCGCTTGTAACTATGACCCTGATCGTCAAGAAAGCTTGCTAGCGGGACGCTTGATTTGCCGGCAGTCATCATCGGCGCGACATAAGTGAATTTGTGATCAATCGTGATTTTTGCATTAAACCATACGAATCCGGTTTCGTTTTGCACAATCAGATGGTTGTTCGTAAAGGTAATGTCGGCAATCGGAATCGAGCTTTTTGGAGCTTGGACACATCCTGTCAGCATCAAGACAAGTAAAACGATTACCATGCATGACGTAATGCCGCTCCTTGCTCGTTTTCTAATGCTGGTCTGCAGGTTTGTCCGCATGATCTAACGTTCCTCCCCCTTGGTTTCGACAGACAGGTCGAGGTCAAACAACAAATTGGGCGCCCCGGGATGGCCGCGGTGTACCTCTACGGCAATGACATTAGTCCCCTTTACAAGCTTGTTCAAATGGGCTTTTAGATCAATTCTGCGATAGAAAGTAAATTCATTCGCAATTGCGAGAGAGGAATCGGTTAGAACCCCGGTCAGAATGGCGTCCCGAGAGACTTCCTGGCCGTTGAGATAAACAACGTATCCGTCCTCATAGGCGATATGCAAAAATAACCCCGACAATGTCTTCGGATCATTTTTCAAATCAAACGACTTGCGGAAATAATAGGTAGGAGTCAAGCCGGCCACCAGACCGGTTTGAATATAAGACTGCCGCTCTTTGTTATTCGTGTAGCCCAAAGGAGCCCTGCCGGTCTTCCATCCGGAATCGTCGTATTCCGGACTGCGCCAATCGTATGCCGGCAAGGGAACCGGGTCCGTGTGGGAGGTCTCAATAATCGGACCTTCTCCCACCAAGTCCACTCCTTCCGGTAAAGCGGATTTGATTGAATCGTCACCCGCATGATAGTGCCACAAGGATTGAATGCCCACGAGGGAGATGTCCTGTTTCTCCTGTAAGGTCGAAAGATCCCACGAAGCCAGATTGTCGGCATTCAATTCAAGCTGATCCAGGACCTGTCCCTGTTCTTTCTCCGCTTTCACGGTCAGCGCGTTACCGTGCGCCTCCAGAACGGTAACGACAGGCGTATCCTTCAGCTTGGTCAAGTCCCATACTTTCCAGTTCTCGTATTCGGAAGATTGATATTGGGAAGGCGCTTGAGTGACGGCTAAATCAAGCACGTAGACGGAATTGCGGATGAATACCGCGCTTATTCCTGCTTCCCTGAACGTTTTCCAGACCTCGGGAAGCTTCGGATCTTCGCTCAGCCAGGCAAAAGCGAACGTTTGCTTGTTGCCATTGATCGTCTTGCGGATCCATTCCAATTGTCCGTCTCCCGCATCTTGTAAACGATCGGCATTGAGGAAGAAGAGTCTTGCGGTTCCTTGCGTAATCGAGTAGACCGATTTCCCATAACCCGAGAGCGTCTCTTTAGGCACATGCGGATAAGCCTGGCTAAAGCTCTGTTCCGTTGCGGAACCGTCATAGATCGGGTAAAGCTGAAACGACTGTGCTTCCGGATGCTTCTGCAGCAATTGATTCGACGCGGCAAAAAACGAAATGTCCCGGAATTGCTTGATCCACTCCCCGAAATCCCCTTCCTGCTGGCTGAAATACCCAAACCGGAACGAGGTTGGGGAAGCTGCGTTTGACTTGAAACCTTCCATTGGCACTTTTGTCCAAGAGAATGATCCCAACAGAATACCAATCAGCACAAGCAGCGATAATGACAGCTTAAATTTGTATAAGAAAGCCATAGTTTAACCCTCTCCCCCCGGCAATGTATTCGGCAGGGTGGGCCACCACAGGATCGTATGGTAAACGGTCGGCCAGAGAATAATCAGATTGGCAATAAAAGCAATCAGAAATCCGATTGTCCAAGGCTTTAGATTGACCTCTTTCCGTCCGAGCGTCCAATGCAGTATTGTCCATGTGCAGAGCCAGACGACGAGTCCCGCCGTTTCCTTGCCGGTGTAAGGGCCAATGGCCCACCAAGAAGGGATCCAGGAACCCATCTTGAGCAAAATGGGATTAGCCTGCAGCGGATTGTAATAGCTCCATAAGTGGCTGAGAGTTGTCGCTGCGATGCCAAGCCATACCGAAAGCAGAATGGCGGCGACCTCGCCCGTTTTTCGTTGCTTTGATTCTTTCACTTTTTCTCTCTCCTATCGACTGCGTTGAAATCACACCATTTTCAGTTTCGTCATGCCGATTCCGCACGCAAATCCGATTAATAAACAAATCCAGAATAAAGTGACCAGTAAAGCGATGATTCCGCTAAGCGCCGAGCCCGCCGTAAGCGTATGCCGGAACCGGCGCAATAAAAAGGCAGCCGCGATTCCTAAAGGGAGCGGGTATAGCGAGACGAATTCTTTATATTCCATCACGATTAGATGTACCTCGGGGCTATGGTACATTAACCACTGCTGGGGACCGTCCGGTCCCCGGTAAGGAATGTAGAGCCAGTTGCCTAGCGCGATTGTTACCAGAACCAATAGGCTCGTGAGCCAAAGCACCCATTCCAGATTGACCGCGGCTCCCTTCTTGCCCCGCAGCATGGGGTAGGTCAGGTGAAGGGCTTGACAGCTCATGATCACGGTGACGGTCGCTCCTAATCCGTGCAGGACGGCCTCCAGCTTATGGTTGCTGAGTCCGATGATATTAAACAAAGGTATCGATAAAAAAAGCAGTGCGGCTACGCTTGCTTGCGTAACCGCCAAATCTTTTGCACTGAACATGGATTTCATCGTCCGTTCATCTCTTTCATATTAGGGATGTCGATAATTGTAGAAAAGTAGTGTCAGAGGAATGTTAATGCTAGTTTACGAAATTGTAAAAGCGTGTGATTGAGAGGAAAATCCGATGGTTAAAAATGGTTTACTTTAAAATTAATATTATCTTAAATTTTATATCAATACTTTACTAGTATAATAATTTTGGCAGTTGGCTAACGGGAATATCTGTGATTTCCGCAATCCTTTTCGTGGTACGCAGGGAACGTCAGCATAATAGCAGTGGTGTGTCCGATATCAGCAAGGTAAGGAGGAAGATGATAGGTTTTGACTGGAATATGGAAAAGACCGAACAGGATTCTATCGTTCCGACTGCTAATGACAAAGAAGGGGATGACAAAGTGAAGGTGAAGTTAAAAGCCAAGTGGAAAGGTTTAACCTTGGCTCTATTCGTATGTACGGTTCTGTTTACGATCGGTGCTTACAACGTGTCGGCTGACAGCACGATTATCAAGGGGCCTTATTTATTGTTCGAGGGACAAAACAGCTCGATGAGCGTCATGTGGCAGACGAGCGATAACCAGCCGAATACGATCAAGTGGGGGACGGATACCTCTTATTCATTAGGAGAACAGTCCGTGGAAACGTACGGTAGCGATAACCAGCACAAGTTCACGATCACCGGGCTGCAGCCCGGTACCAAGTATTATTACGAGGTAGACGGTCAAGCAGGTTCGTTCGTTGCCGCTCCCGCGGATGACGCTACTTCCGTGAAGTTCCTCTCTTACGGGGACAGCCGTACACAACCGGCTTATCAGGATAAGGTAGCCGACCTGGCTCGGAAGGCGTATGCCGAAGACCCAGCCTATCAATCGATTCTCTTGAATAGCGGGGATATTGCTTCTAGCGACTCCGAAAGCAACTGGACCGCTCAATATTTCGTGCCTGAATCAACCTATCCGCAGATGCACGCACTTCAAACCGAAGTGCCAATGATGGGGGCAAGGGGCAATCATGAGGGCGTTGGTTCCGTTTATGAGAAGTACTACCCGTATCCGTACGTGGATGACTTCTACTGGTCCTTCGATTACGGTCCGGTCCATGTTTCGGTAATCGATGAATATGCGGACTTTAAGGAAGGCTCGGCGCAGTATAACTGGCTGATCAACGATCTTGCCACGACGGACAAGCCGTGGAAAATCGTAATGGGCCATCAGCCTGCCTGGGGTGCCGGTACGCACGAGAACAATACCGATGTCCAAAAATACATTCACCCTATCCTGAAGAAGTTCGGGGTGCCGTTGTATCTTAACGGACACAATCATAACTATGCCCGCGCCGAAGTTGACGGGATCGAATACCTGACTTCCGGCGGCGGCGGCGCTCCATCGTACGATGTAGACCCAAGCTGGCCGAATATCGTCAAGGCTGACAAGTCGTACTTCTTGACCTTGTTCGATGTTGAAGGGGATACCATGAAAGTAACCTCCAAGCGGATTGACGGCACGGAGATCGAGACCATCACGGTTCACAACACGCCGCAGGAAGCTCTGGATATCGCCAAGGCAACTCTTGCTGCGGATAAAGATACGCTGCAAACGGACGTTCCTGAAAGCAGCGTTAAGCTTGATTTGACGGCTGTTGACAGTAAGGATGCCGCTGTGGATCTGTCGAATGCCAATATGAGCTACAAAACGGATAAACCGGATTTGGTTTCCATTGCTTCGGACGGAACAGTGACCGTCAAGAAGAAGCCCGTGTTTAATGAATCGGTTCAGGTTTGGGCTGAGATCTATAACGCAGGCGAGATTGTGAAATCCAATACATTAACGATCAATGTCAAAAATCCGGATGGGCTGGCCGAAGTTACGTTAGCATCGGATCACGATACGTTGACCGGCGATGCGAATTCTTCCGCTAAGCTAAGCTTATCGGCGAAGGACAATTTGGGAGCGGCCATGGATCTTTCTTCGGCCGAGGTCAAATACACTTCCAGCGCCGATGATATCGTAGCGATCTCTGCTGACGGCGTCGTAACAGTGAAAAATAAACCTCTTCGCGCTACGTCCGTATCGATTGAGGCGGAAGTTACTGTCGAGGGCAAAACGGCTACTAGTAACAAAGTATCTATTGTTATAGGCGCATTGCCGAGTGGAGATTCCCACCTGCTTATAGCGCCAATCAAAACTCCATATGACGATATGGAAGAAAAAGCGGACGGATCTTTGGATATGGATAGTTCCGACTTGGAAATTGTACAGGAAGAAAGCGTGCAGCAGATCGGACTTCGGTTTGCGGGTCTGGGTCTTCCTAAAGGGGCAAAGATTGTTGACGCCTATGTTCAGTTTTCCGTTGATGAGCCGGACAAAAACCTTAATCCGTTTGACGTGAGCATTTATGCGGAGGCAGTTGCCAATTCGCTTCCGGATAAACCGGGCAATATTTCGTCACGTGTGAAGTCGGAAAATTTTGTAAGCTGGAAGGATATACCGGAATGGACGGTAGAACATGAATCCGGTCCAAATCAACAAACTCCTAACCTGGCGTCCTTGGTTCAGCAAATCGTAAATATGGACGACTGGAAAGAAGGAAATGCCATCACATTCCTTCTCACCGGTAAAGGTACAAGAACAGCTGAGTCTTTTGAAGGCGCAGGGGAAAATGCAGATCAAGTTGCACATCTCTATGTTGTTTATACAACAGATGATACGACAACTCCAGGCGACGGCGGCACACCAGGAGGCGGAACTCCAGGCGGCGGCACACCAGGAGGCGGAACTCCGGGTAACGGCACACCAGGAGGCGGCACACCGGGCGGCGGCACACCGGGCAACGGCACTCCAGCGAATCCGGGTAACGGCGGCGGAACGCCGGTCATTCCGGCTAATCCGTTCAAAGACGTCGACTCGCATTATGAGTGGGCAAAAGATGCCATTGCCGTGCTTGCCGACAAGGGCATTATTAACGGCACGACGTCCACAACTTTCGAGCCTGGCAAGCAAATTACGCGAGCCGATTTCATGGTAATGCTCGTTCGCATGCTGGACCTGAAGGCTGACGTAACGTCCAACTTCAGCGACGTGAAATCGAGCGACTATTATTATAATGCGCTTGGCGTCGTTAAGGCGCTTGGCATTGCCAACGGAATGGGCGACAACGAGTTCAATCCGCGCGCGTTCATCACGCGTCAGGACATGATGGTTCTGATGAGCCGTGCGATGGAAGTGACCGGCAAGCTTGCCTTGAGCGGCGATCCGGCAGAGCTGAATAGCTTTAAGGATAAATCGAAGATTTCGTCTTACGCGGTTGATGCGGCTGCCGACATGGTTAAAGCAGGCATCGTGCAAGGCAGCGCTTCAGCGCTGAATCCAACCGGTCAAGCTACACGTGCGGAAACGGCACAAATGATCTATCGTCTCTATCTGCTGCTGCAGCAGAACGGCAGCCTCTAAGCGGGCTGTAGTAAGTGAAAGCAGCAACATAACTAAAGGAAATGGCGGCGTCAGGGTTTCTATCCTTTCGCCGCCATTGCCTATTAGGAATTCGTTATCTCTTTTACAAGACTTTAATATGAAATTAACGTTCGGTACACATCTATATCATAGGATTAATAGGTACAAGTGGACGTACCCTAACATAAAGAAGAAATGAGTGCATCGTGATGTTTACAAGAGGATTCAGAAAACTAGCGGCTTTGATCCTGGGAATCGCCTTATTGCTTGCCGGAGTTACACCCGTTTTTGCACACGATATGTACCTCGGAGCATCGAAATGGGCTTTTGGCAAGGATCGAATATTGTCCACGATAGAGCTCGACCCCGCAGTTTTCCAACAATTGAAGGGGATTAAGGAGCTTGGATATGACCTTGAGAATCTGAACGATGACCAGCTTCGCGTTATAACAAACGACATTCTTCAACCGTATATCGACGAGAAGCTAGCTGTTTCCATCAATGACCGGGAATATCCGATAAAGGTAGACCATTTAAAGAGAGAAGGGACATTCTGGGTCATTTGGCTGAGAATCAATGACGTTGATTTTGATTGGACAGAAAACAAAGTAAAAATTAACTATCATCTATTATATGAAGAGACTAAAGGCCAGCACGTGAATATCGGCTATATCTATTTTACCGATGCGGATGACGATTCGGTTCAGGGAGTCTTCGATAAGACTCAGCCGGACTTGCAGTATATATTCGATTCCAACCATACCACATGGGAATT
Organism: Paenibacillus sp. BK720; assembly: GCF_011761545.1. Taxonomy (NCBI): domain Bacteria; kingdom Bacillati; phylum Bacillota; class Bacilli; order Caryophanales; family Paenibacillaceae; genus Paenibacillus; species Paenibacillus sp. BK720. Next base: position 40,748 of record NZ_JAASRQ010000001.1, read on the forward strand.
TTCCGACAAATCCGCCGCCTTTTTATCTGAAATCTCTACCTATTTCGTACTTGGAATCAAGCATATTTTAACCGGGTATGATCATATCGCCTTCTTGCTGGCTCTTATTGTGATTGGTCTAACGGCTAAAGAGGCTCTGAAAATTATTACGGCGTTTACGGTGGCGCACAGTATTACGTTGCTGCTGGCGGCCTTAGATATTATCAATCTCAACTCCAGGTTTGTCGAAAGTGTTATTGCCTTATCCATCTGTTATATCGCGATGGAAAACCTGTTCATCAAGCAGATCAATTATCGGTGGCTGGTTACCTTTATGTTCGGGCTGGTGCACGGCTTTGGCTTTGCCAGCGTTCTTCAGGAATATGTCGCGGACAAATCGAATCTTGTTCAATCCGTCGTTTCGTTTAACGTCGGCGTAGAGTTTGGACAGCTGATGATTCTGCTAATTACGCTTCCTCTTCTCTATGTGTTAAAGAAAAAGTTCTCTCTTCGAACCATTACCGTTGCAGCTTCCTCCGTCATTTTTATTGTTGGATTCCTTTGGTTCGTCGATCGGATATTCAACTTGCAACTTGTACCATTCTAAGAATAGGAAGAAGAGAACCTCATGAAGAAGCTACTTGCATCACTTCTGATGATTATTATGGCCTTCGTTACATTTTCCGGTGTCGGTATGGCTCAAGGCAGCTCCGAAGATGTCGTGCGGGACTACAGTAATAAATCGAACCAATATTTTGCGGCGAAGGATTATTTGCAGGCGGCGATAACGCTGGAAGAGCTGCTGGCAAAGGAACCTGACCTCAACAATGAAATGGTGTACAAGCAGTTAACTCATATTTACGACGATTACTTGTTTGATTTTGAGAAGGCGCTGCATGTTTACGAGCAGTATCTGAGCCATTTCCCGAGCGGGATTTTCTCTAGTGAATTTCAGGACAGAATAACGTATCTCAAGGAAAGACGATCCGAATGGCCGATCATGCAGCGCTTTAGAAGCATTCAGTTGGAAGACGATCATCGGTCTACGCAGGATAAATTGGAGGAAGTGGAGGCGATTCTATCGCAGCATGAGGATGCGGAGCTTGCACCCGACATGCATATCTACCTCGCGAACAAGTATTTCGAAGCCGCCAACTACCAGGAAGCAAGAGAGCATGTGGAACAATACATGGACTACTTCGGCAAGGCCAGCTCCAGCCTATCAAGTGAGGATCAGGCTTCAGCCCTGCAGTTGTATGCCGACATTCTCGTAAAGCAGCATCGTTACAGCAAGGCGATCTGGGCGGTTGATCAGGCAATTGCGCTTAATGACTCAGGTGAAGATTTTAATTATACGTTGAAAAAAAGCGGCATTATTAAACAGCGGAACATGCTGTATGCGTTTGTGGCTGCTCTTCTGTATGCTTTCGTTGTAGTAATATCGTTAATTTCGCTTCGATTTTGGCGGCATGTTCATTTGCACAGCCATGCAAGGCAGCTAGTCAGGCCGCTGCAGCTGCTTGCCGTCGTTACGCTTGGTCCTATGTTCACCTTGATTATTAAGCGGGAACCGCAAACGAACATTCAGTTTTTCTGCTGGCTGTTCGGCTTATCTGTTGTTTTCCTGATCGTAACAAAGCTGTTTGCCCCATACTTCGTAAAATCAGGCCGAGTAGCTTATATTGCCATGAGTGGGTTAAATATGGCGGCCGCGTCGTTTATGGCTTATTATTTCACGATTTACAGTGGAAGGCAGACCCGTATTAACGCGTTAATCGAAGTATATGCAGATCCGCTGACAAGGCTGTTCCTATGGTTGATGTGGGGCTCGGTTATTGCGGTTCTAATCATTAATGCCAGCTCTAGTTATGTTTTCTCCAAAAAAACTAATGGCTCATCAGGAGGGTCCATCAGATGATTTCGGCGTTCTTTTCGTTTTTGAGACTAGGCATGGAGCATATATTGACCGGCTATGATCATTTGTTATTTATCTTTTCGTTGTTAATTGCAAGGCAAACGATTAAACAATATGCGGCGGTTATTACGGCGTTTACCGTCGCACACTGCTTAACCTTGACTTTAACGGTGCTTGACATCATTAACGTACCGGCCATGATTGTCGAACCGGCGATTGCCCTTAGTATTTGCTATGTCGCGATTGAGAATATTTTCAAAAAGAATGTGAGAAATCGCTGGATGATTACTTTTGTTTTCGGGTTAATTCACGGAATGGGGTTTGCCGATTTATTAAAAGGGATGCATCTGGCGAAAAATGATTTAGCTTTTAATATATTTAGTTTCAATTTAGGAATAGAAATCGCTCAGCTGGGAATTCTGGCAGTCTTGTTGCCGCTTCTCCTCTTGATTCAGAAATGGAAATATTCTGTGAGAGTAGTCCATTTTTGTTCAGCGGTAGCTTTTTTATTAGGCGGCTTGTGGTTAACCGAAAGAATACTTTTCTAATTATTCCAGATTCGCGTGATTGCCGTACATGGCTGCGCCCTGCAGCTCCTGCAGCTCCATCAGGTTCAGCACGATGGTATCGAGCAGAAGCAACAGGCTTTGCTCGAACAGGGTTCCCATCGGCTGGCTGGAGCCTTCTCCCGCCGTGCTGTCTTTTGTTACCGCGGGGATTATGGCCTTGGTTGTGGCCAAGCTGCCTAAGGTTGATTCCGGAACAATGGTGACCACGCCTACGGCCGCGCCAATGCTTAGGGCTTTGGCGGTCATGCTTGTCAGCGTTTTGGTCTCGCCGGAGCCCGAGCCGATGAGCAGCAGATCCCCTTCCGCAATGCCCGGCGTAACGGTCTCGCCTACGACGAAAACGCGAAATCCCATATGCATCAAGCGCATGGCAAATGCCCGCATCATCAGCCCGGAGCGTCCGGCTCCGGCTACAAATATGTTATTCGCTTCCGTTATCCGCTTCGTTAACGCCTCGATCTCGCTTGGCTTAACGGCCTCAAGCGTACGCTCCAGCTCTTGAAGAATGGAGAATGCTGCACTTAGCGTACTCATCGTCCGTTATCCCTTGATCAGCTGCTGCATTTGAGCGGCAACGGCTTGCTTGTCCTCTGCGCCGGTAATACCGCCGCCAACGATAACCAGATCCGGCTGGGCGCTGATGACTGCAGGCAGGGTTTGAAGCTTGATCCCGCCCGCGATCGCGGTTTTAGCCTGCTTCACGACGCGTTTAATCGTAGCCAGATCCTCGAACGAATTTTTTCCGTCTGCCTGATGGTCGTAACCGGAATGAACGCAAATGTAATCCACGCCAAGATTATCGATTTCCGCTGCGCGTCCCGCAATGTCTTTTACGTTGATCATATCGACCATAATCTTTTTGCTTTGCTTGCGGGCTTCATCAACCGCTCCTTTGATCGTGGAATCGTCGGATACGCCAAGAACGGTGATGATGTCGGCGCCTGCTTCGGAAGCCTTCATCACTTCGTAACCGCCGGCATCCATAATTTTCAGATCGGCCAGCACTTTGAGCGACGGGAATTCGTCCTTGATTTCTTTGACGGCGCGGAGTCCTTCGTTAATGACAACGGGAGTTCCTATCTCAACGATATCGATATAAGGGGCAACCTCTTTTACGACTTCCTTTGCCTCCGGGATGTTAACCAAATCAAGTGCCAATTGCAGTTCCATAACATGAATCTCTCCTTTATTTTAGGTTTTGAAAGCGATGAGTTCATATTAGGGGGATACCGAATTTATTGGAAGTACGCACTTTCAAGTAAGTCCGTATCCTGCAGGAAACTACGAAATCAAAAAAAAGCAGACTCCATGCGGAGTCTGCCGGGTTTTACAACCAATGTTTCGATAACCTTTGAGAAAACCGAACTTCATGGAAATGCGGTTTAAATCTCCGCTGCTTGAAGGGGAATCGGCTCCGAATCGGAGATTCTGCCGAGTACCTCTTCCCCGTAATGCTTGCCCCAGCTGTACATCAGCTTCAGAATCGGCACCAGGCTTTCTCCATGCGGAGTCAGCTTGTATTCGACCTTCGGCGGAACAACCGGATAGACGGTCCGTTCGACAAGCTGATCCTCCTCCAGCTCGCGGAGCTGGTTCGTCAGAATCTTTTGCGTGATATGGGGAATGAGCTTTTGCAGCTCGCTGAACCGTTTCGTGCCGTCAATGCCCAGATGCCAGAGGATGATCAGCTTCCATTTGCCTCCGATTAACGCAAGGGTCAATTCTTTTTCGCAATTGATTTGATCAATCTCAATTCGGGAACGAATATCTTTCGCCAACGTTAAGCACCTCCGCATAGCTACTAGTGTCACAATAGATTACAAGATTATCGGGAACATGTCTATTAAAGATGATGTCGAATAATATCGGTTTATGGTATGATCGAAATTATTGCCTATATTATGGTAAAAAAGGTGGAGAACAAATGGATTATAGGGAGACCCTGCACCGAAGAAACAAGCTGCTGGTGAATATTATTTGGGTCATGCTGCTACTCGGCGTAGCCGTTGATTTTCTGACCGGAGCCGGGATGGACTCGATTATCGTCCTCGCTATCGTAGGCACGCTTACCTGCGGCGCAACCACGATTCTGGCCTATAAAGGCTGGTTGACGAACTATATCATGTATTTCATTTCAACGATTGTTACCGTGTTAACCTTGCTGTTATTGTTAACCGGACCGATTATTACGACTTATTTTCTTGTCTATGTCAATCTTGCGATCATGACGCTTTACGGCAATTCCAGGGCGATCGGCTACTCCGGGTTAATGGGTGTCCTGCTCACGGTTTATTGTTATGCAAGTCCCGACAAAACCGAGATTTTCGGCAATAACGCTCCTACAACGATGTTTATGTACTTCTTTATGGTAGCGGTTCCGCTATACGTATCGACCAAATTCAGCGAGCGGCTGCAGCGCAATATTATTGAGCAAGGCGAGCAGGCGATGCTGGAAAACAAACGGTCGCTCGAGCTTGTGAGACAAGTCTCCTCCTCGGCGGGTCAGCTGAATTCGTTCAGCGCGAACCTGAAAGCCAATATGACAACGGCCGGTACGATTTCCAAGGAAGTGACCTCGGCCTTCTCGGAAATGACGTCAAGCATGGAAGCTCAAACGTCCAGCATGAATGACATCAGCGAAGCGATCCGCCATATCGAAGCTTCCGTGACCTCGCTTGCGGATCGTTCCGCCGAAATGAAGGAGCTGTCGGCAAGCTCAGCACTCTTAACCAAAGCCGGAAGCGAAGGAACCTCCGATCTCGAGCACGAGATGAAGCGGGTTAACGAGACGATCGATTCCTCGGTGCAGCTCATGAATGAGCTTGGCGAGCAAAATGCGAGCATCAGCGAGATTGTCGCAACCATTAAGCATATTTCGACGCAGACGAACTTGCTGGCATTGAACGCGGCAATTGAAGCCGCGCGCGCGGGCGAGCATGGCAAAGGCTTTGCCGTTGTCTCTCACGAGATCCGCAAGCTGGCGGAGACATCGCAGCAATCAACGGAGCAGATTGAGCGCATTTTGGAGAGCATCCGCACGAAGACCGTTATGGCGGCAGAGCAGGTGCTGGAAGGACAGCAATCCGTCGCCCTCAGTACGGCGGCAGCCAGCAAGGTAGCCGATGTGATGCGAGCTTTGGCGTCTGACGCCGATAAGCTCGAGAGTCATTCGGGAGAGGCCGACAATTCGGCGGAGGAGCTGCAGGAGCAATATACGAGGATTACCGGCCAGATTGTATCGATTGCCGGCTCCACGGAGCAGAATATGGCGGCAGTCCAGGAGATGTCGGCCAGCATGACGACGCAGGACAGCCGCATTATTGAGATTGTGGAGAGCTTCCTGCAGCTGGACAAGCTGACCTCCGATCTGAACGAGATGACCGAACGAAAGAATGCGGGGATAGCCATTAAAAGCCAATGAAGCCCGCTTCATTGGCTTTTTCGCTGCGCACCTTACGGCTGAATAAGCCCTTTGAGCGGCTTGAACAGGAATTCATCCAATGTAGGAGTGCCGGGCGTATCGGGAACATCGAGAAACAGGAAGATCCAGATGACACCCAGGAGGATGAAGAACGCCGCTTTTTCCTTGACGCCCCATTTTTTTAACTTCGGCCATTCCAGCCATATGATCAGGGAAGTGCTCAAGGTGATAAATACAATAAACTGCAGCCTCATTTTATTGCACCTCTTCGTATGGCATTCCGCCGGGGGTAGTAATTAAACCCGGTTTTTTAATATCCGTTTTAATATCGTAGGTGACTCTGATTTTAGCGAATTGCTCGTCCCAATTCTCCTTTACCCGCTCCCACTCTTTTGGATATTTCTTGTGGTAAACAGTGGAGAAGCGAAGGGCGTCCGCCTTCAATTGTTGTAAATAGAGGACGGAAGCCTCAATCCGATGATGAATATCCTCGCGGAATGCGAGGTTCATTTTCTCCAGCTCCTCCGGCTTCATCGGATTCATCTTTGTACTGTTCTGGACAATGCTTCCCTCGGATTGAACTTTAACGTTCATCGACCAGTTATCCCCGTCGATATGGGGGACTAGTCTTACTTTTGTTTTTACAGGCTTTAAGGAAACCTGCTCCTCTCCGACTTCAAATGTAATGCTGTAATCCTTAACAACGTTATTGATCAGCAGGACTCCCCGCAGGAGCTTTTCTGTAATCTCGCCGGATTGCTTGCCCTTCTTCAGGATAGCGGCACCTTTCATGTAAGGGATTGTTTGAATGGGTTTGTCAGCAAGCTTGGATGGCGGCAGAATGTAGACCATGGGAAGGGTATTGACCCCGGCATCTTCTTTCAGCTCGATACTCATTTGTTCCAAGGTGACATGAAGCCCATCTTGCAGATTGGATATTTCCCGTAAAGCTTCCGACGAAGCGCGTTCGATGGGGGGAATCAGCTCAAGCGCTTCCGCCGCTTTCCCTTTGCTGATCATCATATAGGCGCGTTCCCGGGGCTGAGGATGCCGGACGAGAAAATCAAACTCCTCGCGGATACCGTTTCTCGCCAGCTCCTCGCTGAAAATAAATATTTTGCATTGTCCCCAAAACAACCTTCTTGGTATTTTGCGTTGAAGCTTGGAAAGGGCATCCGCTATATTGATTCCTTCTGCAGAACGTGTAGTTGCACGCGGACCACTCCCGCCGCTTCCGGCGGTTTGCTGTCCGCCACCCTGATTCTGAGGAATGATAACCTGCACCGTAGCCAGAATTCTATTTTTACTTCCCTTGTCAAAGGATGCTGCCGAAATCAGCGAGAGATCATTCAGTTCGGTACGGTCCCAGCATCCGGTTAAAAATAACATGGAAGTACTTATCATCATTGCGATTATCAACTTTATCATGTGATCAGCTTGCTCCATTGTTTTCTGCACAGGGCTATAATCAGCAGCAGGATAGGGATGACAAGCATGAAGGTCGACAAGTGAAACAATCCGGTCGAGTGGAGAAATCCGGAAAGCTTGAAGAAGCTTGGGAAATCCCAGAAGCAGTGAATCACAATCAGCATTCCGATTGGAAAAACAAATGGCTTGTAGTCCTTCAAGTTAAAGCAGGAGGTGAAGGACAAGACGGCAGCGTAATAAACAGCCGCGATTTTTATGAAGTTGCCAACGACCCACATAGCCAGCAGCAAAGCCTCCAGATTCTCGAAAAAATCAGCACGGGAAATATACCGGAAAGCCGTTAATACCGGATATACCTTATCCGCCGTATCGGAACCAAGCACGAACAATGAAACGAGACAAACATAGGTTAAGCTGGCAGAGACGGCCAAGAGGGAGAGGATGCTGTATTTGACCGTTTTGTTCTTATCAATAACGCTGGGAAGGAAGAAGGCGATAATCAAAAATTCGGAATACCACGAGATCGGTGCCAGCGAGCCCTGTATAACCGGAATCATTCCATGGCTCATAAACGGCAGGATGTTGCTGATCTCGAAATCCGGTATTAATAACAGCAAGAAAAATAACGGCAAAATAAAGAGCGGGGTTAACAATAACGTACTTCTGACCACCAGTTCAACACCGCCGCGTACGGCAAATGCAGCTAACAGAACCATTAAGATAACCAGGCAGAACATAGGCGTCTTGAATAAGAAATTGCCTGTCACAAATTCGGCGTATTCTCTGCAGACAATGCCGCCGGTAAATACGAAGAACTGACAATAGATAAGTCCAAGAATTTTTCCAGGCACTTTACCGATAATCCGTTCACTGTATTGAATCAGATTTTTATCCGGGTACAGACGATGCAGCTTAATCGAAATGGCAAGCACGATTCCCCCTGCCGCTATAGCCACAATAGGTGCCAGCCAGAAGTCGTTCATGGCGTAATGGGCAGAGATGCCGGGGATCGTAATAAAGCCGGTTGCCAATATAACGGAGTACATCAAAAGCGACACTTGAAAAGAAGTAATTTTTCCATGGTCCATTTCAGATCACCATACCCTTTCATTCGTCGTTTGTTCCCTGCGCCGAATTTGGCATTAGGCCCTGCGCCTGCCGGTATTTGTTGGTAACTTGGTTCAGCTCGGGCCTTTCGTCCATCATCCAGATTGGCGACCGGATAAGAATATCCTTGAGCTCGCTTTTCACCACTCCGGATAAATAAGGTACATTGAAGGATTTCAAACTGCACAAGTGGAGCACAAGGGCGATAAAGCCCGACATAATGCCGAGAAGGCCAAGCGAGCCTGCCAGCAGGATAAAAGGAAACCGAAGCAGCCGTATGGGCAGTCCGGTTATGTAACGCGGAATCATAAAGGATGAAATGCCCGTAATCGCAACAATGATAACCATTGGAGCCGATACCAGACCGGCTTGAACGGCTGCCTGCCCAATAACGAGCGCCCCCACGATACTGACGGCCGCACCGATTTGCTTCGGCAGTCTTACCCCGGCTTCGCGCAGGGCTTCGAACGTAACTTCCATCAGCAGCGCTTCCACGAGCGCGGGAAATGGCACGGCTTCGCGTGAGGTTGCCATACTGATCAACAACGAGCCAGGAACCATCTCCTGATGGAAAGTGAGCAAGGCAACATAAATAGATGGCAGCAGAAGGGAGATTGCGGCGAAAAAATAACGCAGCCATCTGATGGCCGTGCTGAACAGAAACCGCTGGTAATAATCCTCCGCCGACTGCATGAGCGAGAAGAAGGTAATAGGTACGATTAAGGCAAAAGGCGTTCCCTCGGTCAGTATCGCAACCCGGCCTTCAAGCAGGTTGCCGCACACGACGTCAGGTCTCTCGGTGCTTAAGATTTGCGGGAAGGGCGAGAGCGGGCTGTCTTCAATCAATTCTTCGATATAGCCGCTTTCGAGAATGCCGTCGATCTGAATGCGCCCGAGCCGCTCCTTGACTTCTCTCAGCAGCTCGGGTGCTGCCAAGCCTTCAATGTAGGTAATGATAATGCTTGTTTGCGTATATTCTCCGATGCAAATGGAGTCCATTTTGAGCAGGGGGCTTTTAATAACCCGGCGAATAAGGGCTCTATTGACCTGCAAGGTCTCCGTAAAGCCTTCCCGTGGCCCCCTAATGACAGATTCCGCGGTAGGCTCCTCAACGGCCCGGGCTTGCCAGTTGCTCAGGCCAATCGCAATGCCTTGGGGTTCGTCATTAAGGAATAGAAGAGGCTCCCCAATTGACAAATGTTTAATCGCCTCTTCGAAAGTCGCTACAAGCTTTGAGGAAGCGGAAGTGATCAGATGCTCGGCTACGTAGCCGATTGAAACGGTCTCGCCATTAAATCCCATCAGCGGTTCAATGACGGTCTGCTCGATTCTTGAAACATTGGCCAGTCCGTCGAAATAATAAATAACAGCCTGATTGCCGCCCCCGACGGGGAAGGAACGAATATTGAAATCGGAGCAGCCTGAATAAACCCCTTCATCTCCAGGTTAGGGTATAGCGGATGAGGCCTGTCCGGCTGGCTTTGATTTTTATGGATATTCGCTGTTTTTGAATTCATCAATCGCAAGAGTCTAGATTTTCTCATAAATTTACTTTTTGCAGAATGAGTATGTCCTATTCGCGCCATTTTCGACTTTTTATTGCCTATGAGCAAGCAGATGCTATAAAAATTAATATAAACAACAAAATATAGGTATTTTCAATTCTCGCAGAGTCCATTATATTGAGAATTATTCAGGCCTTCCCCGTCATGTCAAAGATCGGAGAAGGCCTTGTTGTGCCTGGCAAACGAACAAACGGAGATGATAACGTGGTAGTTTTCATTTCGCTAATTTTCATTATTGCAGGAGTTATGGGATGGCTATTCCCGTCTTTAAGCTGGCATATGAAACATGGCTGGGCCATGGACGGTAATTCGGGTCCAAGCGATAACTATATCTTCTTCAGCAGATTTGGAGCCGTAATTGTACTAGGCTGGGGGATTTATATGCTAATTACCGGAGATTTGGGCAAGCTCAGTTCATAGAAGAGGCGAGGGGATTAGGATGAGAAGAGTACCGATGGAGAGGCCAACGGATCACTACGATGCCCGTTTATTCAAGATCGACGAGCAGCTCTGCGCTTTGCTTGAGGAACGAAGAGAGGTGTCGAATCAGAATCCGGGTTTTCCGCCCTTTAAAAGCATTGAGAGCTGGGCGGACCGTTACCGTCTGTACCCGGATTTGTTGAAGTCTCTATTTAGCCTGCTTTTGAATGAAGAGGTTTATCTGCCGCTGGTCGAGCCAGCGGGCTTCCGCAAGCATCTGCCCGTTCTCCGTTGCGCGGAGAGCGGAGGCAAGGTCTATACCTTGTCCGGTATAAGACAATACGAGAACGCAAGCGTCGTAAATCTGAGCATACACGGGGACTACCGGGAACGCGAAAACGAGGCCATGCGGGCGCATACGTATATCGAGCTGGAGCTGGGCGAAGGTTACCGCTGTTACGTGGACCAAGGAACAAGCTCCGGGGGGAATTCTGCCTACGGCTTTGTTGTTGCTCCCGCTCTTCCGGACGATCTAGCCGGCGTTAGCTTTGTATTCAGCGAATACGAAAGACCGTTAAAAAGGAAGCCGACGGGCATGGAGATTGTTTTCCGCATGGAATAATAGACAATGGCCTTACTGGGGAAGTTAACCAGGGAGGTTAGGAATATGAAATGGATCATATCCTTGGTTATGGCTATGCTGCTCCTGGTCCCTGCCCATGGGGCGGTAGCTATGCCAAAGCAAGAAGCCGTTGATCAGATGATTAACGCGCTATTGAGACATAAATACGATCTGGCTCAGAGCTATCTTGCCAATGGCGCCAGAATGCCGGAAATAAGAGAAGACAGCCCGATCCTTCAAGTGGAAGGACTTCCATCGACGAAGATAGGCCATCGCATCCTGATTGGTTATTTCCGGGACGAAGCGTTTAATAGCAGCCGCATGGCATTCATTTGGGACCTAACGATAAAACAAGATCGAATTATCCGGCTTGATGCTCTATACGACGGGGCCAATCCGCTTGTCAATGAAAACAAAGTCGTAAGAGATTACAGGAATCGGTTCGACCGTCATGTGATGGTTCCCGGGCAGTTTCCTTTTGAAGTACACAAGGTGCGGGGCGAGATTAAGGGTCAGAGGATTGCATTGCAATACGTAGATGATGCGAATGACCGTTTTCTTCTTATTCAGGCTGAACCGGTTCAGCCCGGAATGCCGATCATGGACGGGCCCAAGCCATTGAAAGCAAAGGGAAGTCTTGAATCCCGGTTCCAAAAAGACGGGATGCAGTACATGGTGACTCTTGGGCATAAGAGATGGCTGAGTCATGTTAAGGCAGAGGGCTTAGGCGATGTTATTGCATCCATGAAATGAAAGAAGGCCTTACCGGACGAATTCCGGTAAGGCCTTCTTCTATTATTGCCGGCGCTCGAGCGCGTCGATTCCAAGCGCGATCGATCCGCAGAGACCGGCGTTATCGCCAAGCCCAGGCGGCACGATGTAAGAATCGATGCCTTCACGAAGCGCTTCGTGCGAAGCGTAACCGTTCAGGTTCTTCTGTACTTCCGCGCGGATCAGCGGGAACAGCTGCTCCTGATGCATAACGCCGCCGCCAAGGATAACCTTCTTCGGGGACAGCAGCAGAATCGCGCTGGAAATGGCTTGGCCCAGATAGAAAGCTTCCATCTGCCATGCCGGATGGTCCTTCGTCAGCTCGTCAGCCTTCACGCCCCAGCGTTGTCCGATAGCGGGACCGGCCGCCATGCCCTCCAGGCAGTCGCCATGGTAAGGGCAGAAGCCGGCAAACGTATCCTCCGGATGTCTGCGGGTAAGAACATGTCCGCCTTCCGGATGCAGCAGGCCATGAACAAGCTTGCCTTCCGTGTAGACGCCAACGCCAATACCGGTACCTACCGTATAATAAAGCGCGCTGTTAAGCCCTTTCGCCGCGCCCCATTTAGCTTCGCCAAACGCCGCAGCGTTTACGTCCGTATCCCAGCCGTAAGGAACCGGAAGCTCGCGCTTCATCGTGCCAAGGAAATCATACCCGGACCAGCCCGGCTTAGGTGTCGTTGTCACAAAGCCGTACGTCGGGCTGGAAGGATCGATATCAATAGGGCCGAAAGTGCCGATTCCGATCGCCTCAACCTGCTTGTCGCGGAAGTAGTTCAGGACCTCGCGCAGCGTGGAATCCGGATGCTCGGTCGGCAAGCTGATCCGTTCTTCGATTTCACCGCGTTCGTTGCCGATCCCGCATACAAACTTTGTTCCGCCTGCTTCAATTGCTCCAATACGCAAGTTCGTTGCCTCCTTAAAAGAACGGCCTGGTTCTGGCCGTTACGTGGTAAATCTTGCTCTGTAAGCTGCCGTTTTTATTCGTGCGAGATAATAAGCTCAAGCTGGCCGCGAAGCGTAAAGCTTCCGAAGCCCAGCGGTATAATGAAATGATCGCCTTTTTTCAGCGGATAGCTGCCCGTGGAATTCTCCAGCTCGCCAGCTCCGTCAAGGACGCTGCAAATCGTGAATTTAGCCGGCTCCGGGAATGCCGTTTCGCCGCTCACGTTCCATTTTTGAACCGTAAAGAAGCTGTTGGATACAAAGGTTGTCATCTCGGTACCGCCTGCGGTTTCCGTGGTAAAGGTTGTTTCGGCATCAACATGAGGCACCGTAGTGACTTCAATGCCCTTATCCAGATGCAGCTCGCGTTTTGCGCCTTTATCATCCGTCCGGTCGTAGTCATAGATCCGGTAAGTAGTGTCCGAGCTTTGCTGCGTTTCCAGTACTTGAATGCCTTTGCCAAGCGCATGGAGAGTGCCGCTGGGGACATAGAAGAAATCGCCCGGCTTCACCGTTACCTTCGTCAGAAGCTGATTCCACTCGCCTGCGTCGACCATTTGCTTGAACTGCTCTTTCGTAGCCGCGGAATGGCCGTAAATAATTTCAGCTCCCGGCTCGCAGCCAAGAATGTACCAGCACTCGGTTTTGCCCAGCTCGCCATTCTCGTTCACCTGCGCATAAGCGTCATCCGGATGCACCTGCACGGACAGATCGTCCGAGGCATCGAGAATTTTGGTCAGGAGCGGGAATTTAACCGCATTGGAGCCGAACAGCTGCGGCTGCTGATCCCATAGCTCGCCAAGCTTAAGCCCTTTGTAAGGTCCGTTCTGAACAACGCTTTGACCGTTTGGATGAGCGGAGACCGCCCAGCATTCCCCGGTGCGGTCAGACGGAATATCGTAATGAAATTGCTCTCTTAATTGCTTGCCGCCCCAAATTCGCTCTTGAAATACAGGTTCCAGGAAAATCGGTTGATTCGCCAATCTTGATCCCTCCAAGTCATCGATTACAGCTTTACTAAACTTGACAAAATAAATATCTGTAAAGTAAATTGATTATAACATAGGAACAGAGGAAGTTGAAGAATGCCGCGACCAAAAAAAATATCCATGCAAACGATCGCCGATAAGCTGGGCATATCCCGCAATGCGGTTTCATTGGCGCTTTCCAATAAGAAAGGAATCGGTGAAGAGCTGAGACAGCTGGTCGTCCAAACCGCGCAAGAGGTTGGATATCCGTTGAACGACGGTCAATCCTCCGTAAGCGCTCCTGTTCTCGTGCTCGTGCCGGAGAGAATTTTGAGCCATGAGGATAACGAGCATTTTTTGTTTTATCACGACTTGATCTGGGGACTGGACAGCCGGCTGCAGGAGGAAGGCTACAGCGCGGTTCTCGTGCGAATCAGCATAGCCCAGGAAGAGGAGCGTATCCTCCCCGAGCTGGTTCAGCATATCGACTATCAGGGGATTATCGCGTTTGGCATATTGGAGAAGGATTACATCTTAAAGGTACAGCAGACCCTTACAAAGCCGATGCTGCTGTTTGATTCGTATTACAGGGATATTGAGGCGTCCGCCGTTACGTCGGCTAATATTGAGGGGGCATGCTATGCGGTCCATTCTTTAATTGAAGCGGGTCACAAGCGGATCGGCTGCATTGCGCCGGTGAACCTGACGACCAGTCACGAGGAGCGTTGGTTTGGTTATACGAAGGCCATGCTGCAAAATAACCTGCAGCCCGACTTCTCCTTGAGCCTGCTCGAGTCGGAAGGCTTCGACCGGACGCAAGAGGAATTGTCGGCTTATTGCGACCGGTTCGGGGAGGGAGACTACCCGACGGCAGTTTTTTGCGGGAATGACCGGATTGCTCTCTTGCTCATGAAGGAGCTGGACAAACGGGGCGTGCCCGTACCCGGCCGCGTATCGGTTATCGGGTTTGACGGTCTTGCCATGTCCGCGGAGGCCGATCCTCCATTAACGACGATGGCGGTCAACAAAAAAGCGCTATGCACCGCAGCTGTAGAGGTGCTGGGTCAAATGCTCCGGCAGCCCGAAAGTCCCGTTGTCCGCTGCAGCGCCGCGCCCGTTCTGCGTATGGGAGGCTCCGTCAGAAGTCTGGCTTGAGCCTCTTTTTTTACATGTTTGCTCTGCTGTTGCGTTCGAAAGCGACAATCCACTCGCCTTGCGTTGCCGCGTAACCGGTATCGCCTTCCACAACAAGACCGTACAGGTTTTTTACATCCAGGAACTCCTGGCGCTCACCGTTAACGAATTCCAACGTGATGTAATAATAAGTGTGGGACGAATGGCTGACATGGCCGTCATGGTTATGGGAGCTCTGTCTCACGTCCATTCGTTTGGATACAACTTTCGCGTAAATCGACTCTTTGGGGGAAGTAGCATTTTGCACATACTTAGCGCCGCGGTAAACGACGGTTCCGATAACGATAAGGAATCCGATTGCGATAACGATGGGAATAATAGTGATCATGAGATCAAATCCCGCCGGTGATCCAAAGCCGTTGTTCATTTCTTGTTCCTCCGATGCTTCCACGATATGGATATGAAGTACGTTGATTGTACGCGTGGAAGAGAAGAAAAGTTGCACTTGAACTTGGGATATCGAATATGTTATAAATGATTTATGACTAAATGACCGAAATTGAATTATGGTCATTTCGGAAAGTTCATGATCGTAGAAGGAGAGGAGAAATTGGCTCATGTCCATTGACCGCAAAGCGTTAATATTGAAGGCAGCGACGCAGTCGTTTGCGCAATTCGGCTATAAAGCGACCACAATGGATTTGGTGTCCAAGATCGCAAGCGTGGGCAAAGGCACGATCTATACCTTTTTCAAGACGAAGGAAGAGTTGTTCGAGGCGATCCTGAACAAGGCAGAGATCGAGTTGAAGGAAGCTATGAACTGCGGATTTGATATGGAAGGCAGTGAGCGTTCATTCATTCATAGTGTGTTCAGCCTGCTTGATTCTATCCTTGAATTCCGTTCGGATCATGAGCTGTTCGTCAAGCTGGCGCAAGAGGTTCGGGATATCGGCACCGTGCAGGCGCTGGAGGGGATCCGGCGGATGGAACTGTTTGGTCTTGAGTTTCTGAAGCAGAAGCTGGACCTTGCGATTGAGAAAGGCGAAGTGAGGGAATGCGATACGACAATCACCTCCTATATGATCTTCCGCCTGTATCTGGGGCTTGCAACGGAATGGAACAAGTCGCATAGCGAGCCGCTCACCAAGGAGCAGATTAAGGAGAACATCGCATTGCTTATTACCAAAGGCATCATGAAGGAATCCTGATCTTAGAAAATTCCAGCCTGTTAAGGGCTGTTTTTTTGGTCTAAAATGACCAAAATACGGATTTAGTCATTTATTCAACCGAAAGAAGGATGTGTGACCATGAAGCCGATTCAAGTTTTCCTCAAGGACATGAAAACGCTGGCGACCAAAAGAATGCTGCTGCTTTCTTTTATAGGCGTCGCCCTGCTTCCCATGCTGTACAGCAGCATACTGATTGACGGCTCGATGGACCCTTACGGCCAGACGAGCAAGCTCCCCGTCGCCGTGGTTAACCTTGATAAAGGAGCGACTTACGAAGGGAAGACGATGAATGTCGGGGAAGACTTCGTTGACGAATTGAAGAAAAGCGATAATTTCAAATGGGATTTCGTAAGCGAAGAGCAGGCGAAGGATGGCATGGAGCATAACGATTATTACATGACCATTACCGTGCCTAGCAACTTCTCGGAAAATGCTGCGACCTTAACGCAGGAAAATCCGGTTCAGGCGGAGCTGATTTTCGAACCGAACAGTCAATATAACTTTGTAGCTGGTCAGATTGGCAACAGTGCCATGAAGGAATTGCGTTCGAAGCTTAACACGCAAATTACCGAAGCGTATACCCGCAGCATGTTCGAGCAGGTCGGAACCATCTCCGACGGACTGGGCAAAGCGGGAGAAGGCGCAACCGAATTGAAGGACGGGGCCGGCAGGCTGGAGGACGGCATCACAACGCTGAAGGATAACCTCAATAAGCTGGCCAGCGGCACCTCCGAGCTGAGCGGCGGCGTATCCAAGCTGTACGATGGCGCAGCAACCTTAAGTCAAGGCACCAGCCAATTGGCCTCCGGGGCATCAAGCTTGGCTGACGGTCTGGGGCAATTGTCCGCGGCCGGGCAGCAGCTCGTAGACGGAGCTTCGCAGTCCAAGGCTGGCGCAGCCCAATTGGCAGAAGGATTAAAGGCTTCCAAAGACGGCGCGGCTGAACTGAAGCAAGGACTAACCGCTTCTTCCGCGGCAAGCGGTCAGGTAGCCGACGGTGCGGACCAGGTTGCAAAAGGACTCGAGCAGCTGATGGCGGGATCGCCGGAGCTGCAGGATAACGAGGCGCTTAAGCAGCTGCTTGCGGCAAGCAAGAAGGTCGCAGCAGGCAGCGCACAGCTGAAGGAAGGGCAAGAGCAGCTTCTGGCTGGCAGCAGCAAGCTGGCGCAAGGCCAGGAGCAATTATATGCAGGCGCCAATTCGCTTAGCCAAGGCCAGGAAACACTGGCTTCCGGCCTTAAGACCTTTGGCGGGAAGCTGAAGGAAGCGGGAACCGGCGCTGAGCAGCTGGCTGCGGGAGCAAAAGCCGCAAACAGCGGCGCCGCCCAGCTAAAGGATGGACTCGGCAAGCTGTCAGGCGGTGTAGAAGGCATTGCCGACGGCTCGAAGCAGCTGGACCAAGGCGCAGGACAACTGAAGGACGGCTCGGCGCAGCTCGTGAACGGCTCGGGCGAGCTGGCAACGAAGCTGAATGATGCCGCTGCGGAGACCGGCAGCATCAAGGATGGCGACAATATCGTAAACATGTTTGCGGAGCCGGTTGTCGTAAAAGAAAATACGGACCATAAGCTCGACCGTTATGGACTTGGCATTGCCCCTTACTTCTTATCGCTGGCGTTGTTTATGGGCGCGCTTGTTTATACGACGGTATTCTCGGTGCGCGATTCGTACACTTTGGGCGCAACGCCGATGGGCCGTTTCATGAGCCGCACCTTGACGTATGTGACGATAAGCCTTATGCAGTCTTTGATTGCCGATGCCGTACTCCTGTACGGATTGAATATTGACGTAACAAGCGTACCGCTCTTTGTATTCTTTACCATTCTTACAAGTCTGGCGTATACGTTTATTATTCAAGCGCTTGTTACTTGGCTGGATAATCCGGGCCGCTTCCTGGTTGTTCTGCTGATGATCTTCCAGCTGACATCAAGCGCGGGCACCTTCCCGCTTGAGCTGCTGCCGGATTGGATGCAGAAGCTGAACCCTTGGCTGCCGATGACTCATGCGATTACCGGCTTCAAGACGATTATCGCAAGCGGCGATTATGCCCTGATGCGCGAGCAGATGCTTGTCCTTGGCGCTTTTGCCGTCGCGTTCCTGGCCCTTACCTTCCTGTACTTCAAACGTCAGTCGAAGAACCCTGCCGAGAACGTCACGACAGCTGCGTAAGCTTGGAGGCTGGATAGCCATCTATTAATTGACATGGAACATGCATCCACGTCCCCTTTTCTCTTACTAGTAAATCGGTTACTATAAATAGAATAAGCAGATGAACAAAGCGGCCGTCATTTGACGGCTTCTTTTCTTTTTTTTCGTATGGGAGAGTGAGTACATTGTTTTCGTTCCACAAAGACGATTACCGGCGTTCGCCGATGATCGCAATATGGCTTCTGCTGCTTGTGAAATCCGTCCTGTTCCGGTTATTCCTGTTCGGAGAGCTGAAATGGAATGGCCTTCTGGCCGATGCGGCGGCTTGGCTTGGGCTGCTCCTTATCGTGGAGCTCGTTACCGCAGCAAGATGGAGAGGGATTGCTTACTGGGCGGTAAATTTGATCGTGTCCGTCCTGCTTTTCGCTTCAACCGTTTACTTCGGCTATTACGGCTCCGTGCCGACGTATACGGCTCTCAAGGCATTAGATCAAGTCAGTCAAATTCAGGACAGCGTAGAATCTCTTATTAAGAGCATCTATTATCTTTATTTTGCGGACCTTGCGATTCTCGCAATCTTGTATATCGTTCGTTTGGTCAGAGGAACCCGGGTTTCGGGGAGAAAAAGAATCGGCCAGCTCCGGCTCGTCCTTGGGGGACTTCTGGTCTGTATCGTCGTATCGGGAAGCCTGGTTTATGCCGGGAACGATATTCCGAATGAACTGGAGCAAGCCGAAGGGCTGGGCTTTATCGGATATCAGGCGGCTGCAGCCTGGAATAACCAGAGCGAGAAGGCGATGGCGAGCAGCGGCGATATTGAACAGACCAAAGCGGACATTAACGAACTGATGTCTTCCTACTCTTATCAGGATCAACCGGGCCAGCCGGCTGTTCAGTTCGGAACCGCTCAGGGGAAAAATGTGATTGTGGTCCAGATGGAGGCTTTTCAGAACTTTCCGCTTCATCTGTCCGTCGGCGGAGTAGAGCTGACGCCCGTGCTGAACAAGCTGGCTGACGAGAGCTATTATTTCCCTCATATTTATCAGCAGATCGGACAGGGCAACACCTCGGATGCGGAGTTTATGTCGAACACCTCGATTTACCCGACGGGGGAGATCGCCATGTCGACGGGTTACGGCAACCGCGAGCTGCCAAGCATGCCGCGCATGCTGGAGAGCAAAGGGTATGAGGCCAGCACGTTTCACGTCAACGATGTGACGTTCTGGGACCGGAACAAGCTGTATCCGGCGCTGGGCTTCAACCATTACTATGATAAGCCGTTCTACACCAATGATCACTTTAACGCGTTTGGCGCATCGGATGAGGAGCTGTACAAGGTTGCGGTAGACAAGCTGCAGGCGCTGCACGAGCAGAAGAAGCCGTTTTACGCGCAGATGGTGACCGTCTCCAGCCACTTCCCGTTCGAGGTGCCGAAGGACCGGACGGATTTGACCCTTCCGGCCTCCATGGAAGGAACGCAGCTCGGCAACTATTTGCAGGCCGTTCATTACACGGACTATGCGCTTGGCACGCTCATTGACCGCCTGAAGGCGAACGGCATGTGGGACGATACGGTGCTTGTTGCGTATGGGGACCACTTCGGCCTGCAGCCGGAGAAAGCCAGCGCGGCGGAGATCAGCCAGCAGCTGGGCATTCATTACGATGACCGGCTCAGCCGGTTCAATATTCCGCTCATAATCCATGTTCCGGGCCAGAGCGGCGGCCATGTCGTGGAGCAGCCGGGCGGGCAGCTTGATATTATGCCGACCCTCGCGAACCTGCTGGGCGTAAAGCCTGCGGACGAAGGGGTGGTGCCGTTCGGGCATGACCTGCTGAACATTAACCATAACGTATTTGGCATGCGGTATTATCTGCCGACAGGATCCTTCTTCAACAACGATATCCTGTTCGTTCCGGGCAAAGGCTTTGACGACGGCACGGCCTACTCGCTCAAAACGATGGAGCCCGTCCGGGACTTCTCGAAGTACAAGAGCGATTACGACTACATCATGAAGCTGATGGGTCTGTCGGACCAGTATGTCCGCCAGCTGCCTAAGAGGACGCCATAAATTGCAGGGAGAACTGTTGTAGCTCCGTCATGACGCAAATGGGTCTCCTTACGGCCGCTATTGCTTTCACTTTGCTTTGAACTATGTTCTGGATGATGCAAAGTGAAAGCAAAGGCGAGCACTTCAAAGCTTTCTGAAAGAAAGCTGCTTCGTAAGCTTAAGCTTTCCTCCAGGAGATCCATTTCCTCCATTCCGTCCTGCAATTTTATTTTTATATAAACCGCAAAGGGCAGCCATTTATTTGGCTGCCCTTTGGTTTTTAGTTAGAGAAAAGGGAAAAATCCAGAGAACAGAAAAATGCCGATTGCGATACCAATGATGCCCGAGACTCTACCCATAACGAGCGCGGCATCGCTTGGCTCGGCATTCTTGAACCGCCAGCCGTATTGCATGTACCAGCCCGCCCTCGGATACAACAGATTGAGAATCCCCAAAACAATAAAGATCACGCCAACAAGCTGGAACATAGAAGCTCCTCCATTTCGTAACGGAACGGTAACTATCAGTAGTTGATTTAATCATAATGCAGTACGGATGTGATTGGAATAAATAGCCAGAACTATTTCTTTAGCTACCGCAGGAATCCGTACGGCGGTCTGCGGCACGGAAAACCGTCTTATTTGATCAATAGCCACTGGGAGTGGATAATTGAGCTGACACAATAAAAAGAGCAGCCCAGATGTCATGGGGCTGCTCTTTTCCGTTTACTCCAACCGTCGGAGTAGGAGGAGTAAAGGAAATGCATCTTCCAGCGACTGGAAGGAAATCCATTTCCGGAATGACGGGCGTAATCCGACCTTTCCGTCATACCTCGCTTAATTCTGCTCGCGGCGGAACCCTTCTTCTTTCATGTATTCCTCGACCTCGCCGTACGCTTCAAAGGCCATCTCTAGATTTAGTCCGGAATAAACGTACCACATATCATCTTCCCATTTTACGGTCAGGCTTTGATTTTCTCCGTTTGTCCATAGCTGGTCCTTCTTCTTGCGGTTGCGCGACGGCTTCGGAGCCGGTTCTTCCTCGCGTAAGGAGAGCGAATCGATCGATTGGCGGAGCAGCGTACGAAGCTGAAGCTCGTTGTAGTCGCGGATGTTGATCATCCCTTTATCGTCCTGGCTGAAATTGCGCAGCAGCCCGGCGTACACGAAGCCGTTGCCGTTCGGGTGCAGGTGGTACACCACATTTTTACGGTCATATAAGCTGTTCTCGAACTGGAAATTCACGCGTCCCAGCGATACATTCGTCCGCGTCAGCTCCGGGAACGATTCAATAATAGCCAGCTTTTCGTCAAAAGTTAACATAACATCCTCCATCATCTATCCAAAATGTGCTCCGGCTATTATAGCACAAGCGTCTGCCGTATACGAAGCGGCTTTCGACTGTGCGCAGCAACTAAAGAGGCAGGCCCGGATTAGTCAACGCCACAAAGTTGCCCCGGGCTCGTTTACTCCTCGCGGCGCTCTGACTATGATAAGGGGAAACGAAGGGAGCGAGAGAGCATGAAGCAGGATCATACGTATTATTTAAAATATTGCATAGAGGTGTCCCGCAGGTCGAGGGAGAACGGCAATACGCCGTTTGGCGCGATTCTTGTGAACGAGGAGGGCGAAATTGTCCTGGAGCAGGAGAACGTCGAGATTACGGAAAGACGGTGCACCGGCCATGCCGAAACCGCGTTGATGGAGAAAGCCTCCCGTCAATACGAGCATCATGATCTATGGAGCTACACCCTTTACACGACCTTTGAGCCATGCGCGATGTGCTCGGGATCTATCTATTGGGGCAATGTGGGAAAAGTGGTCTACGCCGCAACGGAGGAAGCGCTGCTGAAGCTGACGGGCGACCATGAGCAGAACCCGACGTTTAATTTGCCTTGCCGGGATATTTTCGCCAAAGGCCAGAAGCCGATCGAGGTAGTTGGACCTTTCCCCGAGCTTGAAGAAGAGGTTGTGGCCGTACACAAAGGCTATTGGGAATAAGGTTGAGCATAAGCTGCCGGCATGGTGCTCCTAACGGGAGGTCGTCTTTTTTGTCCTTGCCCTGCATAAGCATGTAGAGGTACGGGCTTACGTAGTAAGAATTTCCACCACTGGCCCTGAGTGAGACCGGTGGGGTGGCAATTCTTTGGTCGATGCTTACGTAGTAAGAATTTCCACCACTGGCTCTGAGTAAGGCCGGTGGGGTGGCAATTCTTTGGTCGATGCTTACGTAGTAAGAATTTCCACCACTGGCCCTGAGTGAGGCCGGTGGGGTGGCAATTCTTTGGTCGATGCTTACGTAGTAAGAATTTCCACCACTGGCCCTGAGTGAGGCCGGTGGGGTGGCAATTCTTTTTAGGAGGCGATGGAAGTGACGAAATGGGGACGAAGGGGCTGGATGCTTCGGTCACTTGGCCTGAGCCGGCAGCAATTATGGTCTAACCGCCCTTTCGCGAGGGTTAAGCGGGTCAGCTGGGGAAGCAAAGTTTCTGCTTCGGGCAGCGCGCCAAAGCCATGGGGAACAAGCAAATGGCGGTCGGCGCGAAAGCCAAAGCCGGCAGGTAATTGGGGCGGGATGTGGCAGCCCCGCAAACGCCCGGTCAGACCGCCCGGAAGAGGCATCAAAACGATGAGCATCAGCTCGGTGGGAAGCGGGGGCGGAGGAACGCGTCTGAAATCCGGTAAGCGGCGCACCAAGCTATGGATTATCGTCACCGTACTCATTCTTCTTATTGGAACTCTTCAATCCCTTGTTTACATTGAAAAGCATCTGCGCCCCCCTCTGATGAAGGTTGCTCAGCTGCGAATCAAGCAGGTTGCTACGCAAGCGATTAACAAGGCTACGACGAATGAGGTTGTCAGCAATGCCGATTTCGAGAAGCTGATCGATTGGAAAATGAACAGCGACGGCAAAGTATCCGGCTTTATGCTGAACTATGCCGAGCATACGAAGATCCGGTCGGAGACGATTAAGACGGTGCAGGCAACGCTTGACGAGCTGAAGGAAATTCCCGAGCATATTCCGGTCGGCAACGCGCTTGGCAGCGCGCTGATCTCGACGTACGGTCCAAGAATTCCGGTCAAGTTCGAGCCGGTGGGTGCCGTGAAGGTGGATCTGAACACGCGCCAGACGAATGCCGGCATCAATATGATTCTGATCGAAGTGTACATTCATATCGTATCCGAGGTCGCCATTATCGTGCCGTTCGAGACCGACCCGCAAATCGTGGAGACGGAAATACCGATCTCGTATCTGCTCGTGGTTGGCGACGTGCCTATGTATTACTACGACAATGAAGGCAAGCCGGTTGGCGAATCCGCGCCTGACGCTCCGAATATATCGCTGCCGATGTCGAAAGGCCAAGGTGTTACCCAGCCGTCCGACGGAAGCATGCTGAAGGAGCAGCTGGATTCGATCGAATCCCCGCTTCCTTCAAACGGAGACAGCAATACGGCCAACAACGCAGGCAATGCCAATGCAGCCAATGCGGGAGACGGCGGATAAAAAACAAAGGGGCATCCCAAAAGGTCCAAGCGAATCGGCCTTTGGGATTGCCCCTTTTATCGGTTTGCAGCTTTTAACCGGTTCCGTTCATCCTGTTCCCACCGTCTCAAGAGCGGATAAGGATCAAATGCCCATTCAATAAGACCGCGGTCTCGATAGACCCCGTAATGCAGATGCGGCGGAAATTTGCCTTGCGTTCCGGGCTTGCCGTAACCGGAGCTGCCGACCCAGCCGATCGTTTGGCCCGGTTTTACGATCGTGCCGATGCCAACGGTCTTATCGAAGCCGGACAAATGGGCGTAGTAGTGATAGTAGTTGTTCAAGTCCCGGATACCGATCCGCCAGCCTCCGTAAGGATTCCAGCCCTTTATCTCCACGACGCCGTAGCAGGTGCTGCGGACAGGAATGCCGTGATTGGCGAAAATATCGGTTCCTTCGTGCGTCCGCCGTCCTCCCCAGCCGCGGGCATTGCCCCAGGTGCTGCGGTACGAATAATTGGTTCCGACCGGGACGGGGAACGCATGCTCATACAAGTCCAGACGTCCGAAGGTAGCGTAAATATTGGAAAACTGCTGAATACGCTGCACCGCCCTGCTATTATGGTAGTACTCCCACAAGCCAATGGAGAAGTCGTCCTCCGTAGAACCGCCATACTGAAGCAGCCGGTTCGCAACGGAATACAGCAGGTCGAGATCGCTCGTGCGGTCGGCAAAGCCGTCCCCGTCCCCGTCGCGGCCAACGCCGTTGAACCATTGTATGGAAACCGGTACGTTATCGGCCGGGTCCGGGTTCAGCGGGCCGGCCCATTGCTCCTCGTCGATATAGATGCCAACGATTTTACCCAATTGGGGACGGGCTTTCGGACGGGCTTTGGACAAGGTTCGCTCGTATTGGTCAACGGCGGCGATCCGGTACCAAGGAATGCCGGTAACCGTGCTTAACCTGTCGTAAAGCTGTTGTCTGGTGGTTAAGGAGTCAGCCTCTCCTTGCGAAGATTGTGCCTGGGCAGGCTTTTCTTCACTGGCAATAGAGTTCGGATTTTGATTCGGATTCGCGTAGGCTGATTGCCCGGATATGAGCATGGAAGCGACAACGGCAGCCAAAGCAATAGAAAAAGTCTGTTTCAATCGTTCCACCCTTTCGAAAGCTCAAAGCAATATTCGTTATGTTTTGCAAATCATTGGATTTTATCCGAACTATGCTATAATAAACGATGAGATTCGACTGTCCAATTGAAAGTGAAAGCAGGGAATTCCATATGAAATCAAGCAAAGAAAAATTGAAAAAGCCGGACTGGCTTAAAATAAAGCTTACAACCGAGGGCAACTACACCGAAATCAAAGACATGATGCGCACCAAAACGCTGCATACGGTCTGCGAGGAAGCGCGTTGCCCGAATATTTACGAGTGCTGGGCCAACCGTACGGCAACCTTTATGATTTTGGGCGATATTTGCACCCGCGCCTGCCGCTTCTGCGCGGTAAAGACAGGCCTTCCTACGGAGCTTGACCTGCAGGAGCCGCAGCGCGTGGCTGAAGCTGCCGAGCAAATGGGTCTCCGCCACTGCGTAGTGACATCCGTTGCCCGCGACGATTTGGCCGATGGCGGCGCCTCGATTTTTGCCGGTACCATCAAGGCTATTCGCGAGCGGATGCCGTTCACCCGCGTAGAAGTGCTGATTCCGGATTTTATGGGCAATGAAGATTCGCTGAAAATCGTTATGGATGCGAAGCCGGACATTCTGAACCATAACATCGAGACGGTTGAGCGGATGTCGAACCGCGTACGCGCGAAAGCGAAATACAGAAGATCGCTGGAACTTTTGAGACGCGCCAAGGAAATGAATCCGAAGATTCCAACGAAATCAAGCATTATGCTTGGCGTTGGCGAGACCTACGAAGAGGTATTGCAGGCGATGGATGATCTTCGTGCCGTAGACTGCAACATTTTGACGCTGGGTCAATACTTGCAGCCTACTCCTAATCACATGCCGATTGAACGCTACGTGCACCCCGATGAATTCAAAAGCTTGAAGGAAGAAGGCTACAAACGCGGATTCCGTCATGTCGAGTCGGGACCGCTCGTACGGAGCTCCTATCATGCGCATGAGCAGACCGATTCGGCTGCCGAAGCAGAGGAACGCGAGCTCAGCAACGCATAGCTTCTATTGGGGAATTCGAAAGAGGGGAAACGGAATTGATCCAAATTGGCGGCAAAATATATGAACTTATTCATGAAAATCGCAACGGCTGGAACGCGGATGCGTTCAAGGATCGCTACAGCGAGGTTTTGGAACGCTACGATTTTATTATCGGCGACTGGGGCTATAGCCAGCTGCGCCTGAAGGGCTTTTTCCGCGATAATCATATGAAAGCAACGAAGGACAGCGCGTATTCCGGAATGTCCGACTATATTAACGAATATTGCAATTTCGGCTGCGCTTATTTTGTTTTGGAGAAAACCGGTACGGCTGCAAAATCTCCGGATGAAGAAGCGGGAGACGAGCAGGAGGCTCCTTCGAAACAGGATGCCAATGGGCAGGAGAAAACGGATGCGGAGGATGAGCACGAGGTTGGCGCTTCCTCGCTTGCCGATGCCGTACTGGCGGGTGCCGCTGCAGCCGCGAGAGAAAGCGCGGCCGGGGGCAGAGGCGGCGGACGCAACGCCGAGGATTCTCAGCAGCAACAGCAGCCGTCCCGGCAGCATGGCCAGCCGCATCATCAGCAGCGCGGCGGGAAAGATCAGCATCGGAGAAGCTATCGCCCTAACGGCAAGAAGCCGATCAGACCGGCAGCGAATAAGGATGTTGCCGCAGCATCCGAGCAAGCAACCGTTCACTCCCATTCCGGCCCTAAGCGGGAGCGGGGAGAACGCGGAGAGCGGGACAGGAATAAGGAGAACAGCAAAGAGCAAGGAAACCGCCCTTAAACATAACGAAAGGGCTGTCCGCAGGTCATCGAGACCAACGGACAGCCCTTTTTGTATACTCACATATCGACAAACGCATCGCGGACGCGGTTCCAGAACGGGAACGGACGGTACCGCGCAAAGCTGACTTTGCGGGTAGAAACGCTGCAGCGGATAGATCGGATATCGGTCCGTTGAAGGCTCAGATGGTCGATCGTAAGCAGCAGGCGTTGTTCCTTTTTCGATATAATATCGCAGTGATGATGCTGCGGCAGCAGGAACGACGACCCAAGCGTACGGTACACCCGGTTGTTGATCGACGCGATCTCCGCAATCTGCAGCGATTCAATGGACGGGTGGACGATAGCGCCGCCGACACTTTTGTTGTAAGCCGTGCTTCCTGACGGAGTAGAGATGACGATCCCGTCGCCCCGGAACATTTCGAACGACTCGTCGTTAACGCTGAGCTGCACGACGAGGGTAGCGTCAACGCCCTTTAACGTAAATTCGTTTAGCGCCAGGTAGTAATAATTTTGCTCATCGGTTTCCACCGCGATTTCCGCAAGCGGATAACGGACGAGATGGGGCGTTTCTTCCGCCATCAAGGTGACAAGCGTCTCTAATTCATCGGCTTTCCAGTCGGCGTAAAAGCCCAGATGGCCCGTATGAATGCCAACAAAGGATACATCGGTTACCCGGTCGGTATATTTGTGGAAAGCCTGGAGCAGCGTTCCGTCTCCGCCAATGGACACAATGATGTCCGGCGTTTCGTCATGACGCGTAAGCCCGCGTTCTGCCGCCAGCTGATGGAATCGCTCCGCTAATGATTTCGATAATTGATCGCCACGATCGATGACTGCATATTTCAAGAAATTTAAACCCCTTCCGGCCAATTCAAAGATACTAATGATGATATAGGAATATGGCTTCAAATTCAACGCCGATACAAAAGTTTAAGGTGCGAGCCATCCCCACAGCAGATAGACGAGGGCAGCGGAGATAAAAGCATGAGCCAGACGGGCAAGCATAAGGGGCATATACCGCAGATCGGTGCGGCTTAGCAGGCTAACCACCTGCGCATGCACGGACAGCCCTCCCCAAGACAGAATCCAAGCAGCAATAGCGGTCTGGTGCAGCAATCCTGTTCCTGCTTCCCCCGCAGCCCGCGCGCCAAGCGTAACCTCGAATAAGCCAAATACGATGGCGTCGGCAAGCTTCGCCGGAAGACCAACGGCGCCGAACAATAAGCGCAGCCCCTCGGCCAATGCCTCAACGACGCCGGCATGAGTGAGAAGCTCCATCACAACGGAGAAAAAAACGACAAGTCCGCCTACAACCATCATCAGGCGAAGCGCGGATTGAATGCTGTCCTGCAGCAGCTTGCCAAGGCTTCGCCCATCCATAAGCCGCGCTTCATGCATCGCTTTCGTTGCTTCCACCAGGCGCGAGGCGCGGCGCGAGGGCATCCGCCTTACGGATTCGGTAACCGGCTCATGGCGGTCATGAAACCGCATGAGAAGCCCGATAATAAAGGCGCCGCCGTAGTGGGCGGCTGCGAGCAGCGGTGCTAGAGCGGCGTTATGGAAAAAGCCGACCGATACGGCGCCGATCAGGAAGATCGGATCCGAGGTAGTTGTGAAAGCGACAAGCCGCTCGCCTTCCGCGCGTTTGACAAGGCCCTGCTCCCACAGCTGGGCGGTAAGCCTTGCTCCAACCGGATAGCCCGATACATATCCCATCGTAACGACAAAGCTTCCGATGCCCGGAAGGCGGAATAAGGGCCTCATCAGCGGATCCAGCAGCTTTCCGAAGAAGTGGACAATCCCGAAGCCGAGCAATAGCTCGGAAATGACGAAGAAAGGGAAGAGAGCCGGGAACAAAACCTGCCACCATATCGACAATCCCCGCAGCGCCGACTCCAGCGTTTGGGAGGGGAACACCGCCATCAGCAGGACGATGAGCAGGGCGATGAGGCCGGTTATCGAGGCCGGCCGGGTGAGCGTTCGGAGCATGGATGCGTCCTCCTTTGGACATTTGGACATGCGAAAAAACATAATGTACAACCCCTACATGATGTTTATGAAGAAAGGTGGACATCCATCACTAAAGGCGTCTGTTTTGTGAGGGAAAATATTTTTCATAATTCTAAGAAAACGCTTGCAAAAGGGGCTGGACGGTCCGTTTTTTTATGTTACAATGAAGGTACCTTTGAAGGCTTGGAGTGATGATAATGAGTATAATCGCTGGCATTCTGGTCTGTGCGTTCGTGTATGTCATCCGAGAATCACTGACGGCACCGGGAGAAGAGGACTACGAAGGTTAATCGTTGCAGCTAATCAATAATAATCCCGCATTGGCGACGATGCGGGGTTTTTTTTGTGTTATAATACTAAATACCTACATGATGGAGATGAAATTGACGATGAATAGGAATATAAGCCTTTATGAAGCAATTGGTGGAGCTGAGACTTTAAGACGAATCGTTGAGTCTTTTTACCCTAAAGTGCAGGCGCATGAGTTGATCGGTCCATTATTTCCTGAGAACATCATCCCCGTTATGGAAAAGCAGATTATGTTTTTGACGCAGTTTTTTGGAGGACCTGCGCTGTTTTCGAACGAATACGGCCATCCGATGATGCGGGCGCGGCATATGCCTTTTCCGATCACGCCGAAGCATGCGGAAGCCTGGCTTGATTGCATGAAGCGGGCCCTGCAGGAGGCTTCCGGCCTTGATGAAGAGCTGCAAGCGTATATTATCGAGAGATTGTCAGGTCCGGCCTACCATTTTGTGAACACACCCGAATAGGAGATGGATTTGGTATGGAGCCGCTCTATCAGTCAAAGATGAATTGCATTTGCTGTGAGACCATCTTTATGACATCAAGAGTTCGCCCAAGCTTTAAAAAAGCGGTGGCTATCGATTCTGATTTTTGCGGTTATTACCGGGCGGAAGCAAATCCGGATTTTTATGTCGTCCGGGTCTGTCCGACTTGCGGATTTGCAACAACGGAGAATGGTACGCAAAGACTTACCGAGCGGCAGCGCAAAGATTATTTGGAGCAGATCGGCTCGCGCTGGACTCCGTATGATTATGGCGGCGAACGCGATGCGGCGCAGGCGATGAAGGTGTACAAGCTCGCTTTATTGTCGGCGCAGGCGGTTGAGGAAAAGCCTAGAGTAATAGCGGGTATTTTGCATCATATCGCATGGCTGTACCGTTACGAGGGAAACCGGCAGGAGGAGCTGCGCTTTATGCGCTTCGCTCTTCAGGCATATATCAAGGTCTACGAGGAAGAAGGCTCGCAATTAAACAATGCGAAGCTGATGTACATTATCGGGGAACTCAACCGGCGAACGGGCGAGCTGTCGGAAGCGGTCAAATGGTTCTCGCGCATTGTCAGCGACAAGCGCATTATGGATGAGGCCATGATCCGGCGGAGCCGCGAGCAATGGCAGCTTATCCGGGAACAGCTGGAGCAGGGACATCCGGTATCGCCGACCGCTGCGACGGGAGAGACTGAGACTCCCGTGCAGACGACGGCATAAAGGGCTTGTCCTGCATTAATGGCTCAGCTTGCGGAGACTTTGATCCGTCAAAATATAGTCTTGGTCCATATCGAGGACCGTAACTTTGTTGTGGCAGCACGGGAAAACAAGCAGTTTTTTCTTGCCATGCTGAATGTCCTCGATCTCCCGAACGCGAAGCGGGATGAGAACGTTCTCGCTGCGGCAGAAGGGGCAGCTGGGAACGTAAACGTCCTTCATCACAATGTCGTAGGGCCAAGTCCTCTCGAACGGAATCATGAGGACGACTCCTCCGTGCCCGGAGCGGATTCAGACGGCTTGCCGGCCTCTGCTTCCGCTTTTGCCAGTTCGGTGAGCTTCTGCAGTAATATATGTTTAGGCATATGCATTAAATGCTCGAGCGGCACGCCAAGCTGCTTGGACAACTTGATTGCGGTTTCGGGTGAAATTTGCAAGGGTTGTGACATGGTGTTATTCCTCCAATCTGGATATAATTAAGTTATACACCGCTGAAGCAAGATTGCGCAAATTTATTTGTCGATCTTTTTGTGGCGGTGTTTTTCTGTTGAAGGCTTTACATACCAGATGCCAATACAAACGCGAAGGAGAGGAACGGTTGAATGACGACAAGCAATTATCCAATGAAATGGGATTTGGAGACGTTTTATGAAGGAGGCTCGGGTTCGGCCGCTTTCGCCAGTGAATTGGCCGGCATCGAGAAGGATGTAGCCGAGCTGGACCGGCTGCTGTCTGACAACTCCCTGGAGATCAAGAATAAGATTGAGGACGCGACGGCTATTCTGCAGTCCGTGCTGATCCGTCTGCGTCAATCGGAATCGTTCGTCGAATGCCTGCAGGCGCAAAATATGAAAGACACCGCGGCGAGCGGCCTGAGCGACCGCGTAAAAACGATCAGCGCCAAGCTGCTTGGCGCGTTAACGCGTTACGATAACGAGCTTCGCCAGATTGGCGATGAGGAATGGACCGGTATCGTCAGCGACGGCTCGCTTGGCGAGGTCGCGTTCAGCTTGACCGAACGCCGGGAGCTGGCTAAGGAAAAGCTTGCGCCGGAGCTTGAAGCGCTGGCCGGCGACCTCGCGGTTGACGGCTATCACGGCTGGGGCGCCTTGTACGACTTGATCGTATCCCGCGCGAAATTTACGGATATCGGCGAGAACGGGGAGGAGAAGGTGCTCTCCGCTGGACAAATGTTCAACCGATTGTCGGATGGCGACCGTTCGGTTCGTATCCGTGCTTTTGCCGAGTGGGAGCGCGAGTGGGGGGATGCCGCGGAGCTGTGCGCGGACGCGCTGAACCGCCTCGCTGGCTTCAGGCTGAAGCTGTACGGCAAACGCGGCTGGGACTCGGTGCTGAAGGAGCCGCTGCAAATTAACCGGATGTCCGAAGCTACCTTTAACGCGATGTGGTCGGCAATCAATGAAGGCAAGCCGAAGCTTGTCCGTTACCTGGAACGGAAAGCGAAGCTGCTGGGGCTTGAGAAGCTGGACTGGCATGATGTCAGCGCGCCGCTTGGCTCCTCGGCACGCACAATCGGTTTCGACGAAGGCGCGAGGTTTATCGTGGAGCAGTTCCGCAAGTTCAGCCCGGATATGGCGGATTTCTCGGAAATGGCTTTCCGTGACGCCTGGATTGAAGCGGAAGACCGGGCGGGCAAACGCCCTGGAGGCTTCTGCACTTCCTTCCCTAAGAGCCGTCAGACACGGATTTTCATGACCTACTCGGGAACTGCGGATAACGTTTCGACGCTGGCCCATGAGCTTGGACACGCGTACCATCAATATGTCATGGATGATCTGCCGGCGCTGTCGCAGGAGTACGCGATGAACGTAGCGGAGACGGCTTCGACTTTTGCCGAGCTGATCGTATCGGATTCGGCGATGAAGACGGCCGTTGACCGCGAAGAAAAGCTAGGCCTCCTGGAGGACAAAATCCAGAACGCCGTAGCGTTCTTTATGAACATTCATGCGCGGGTATTGTTCGAGACGCGGTTCTATGAGGAGCGCAAGCAAGGTATTGTACCGGTTGAGAAGCTGAACAGCCTGATGGAGGAAGCGCAGCGCGAAGCGTTCAGCGGGGCGCTAGGCGAGCTGCATCCGCATTTCTGGGCCTCCAAGCTCCACTTCTATATTACAAGCGTACCGTTTTACAACTTCCCGTACACGTTTGGCTACCTGTTCAGTGCTGGGATCTATGCGCGCGCCCTGCAGGAAGGACCGGCGTTCGCGGAACGTTACGTGCAGCTTCTGCGCGACACAGGCCGCATGACGGTAGAGGAGCTGGCGAAGAAGCATTTGGGCGTCAACCTCGAGGAAGCGGATTTCTGGCGAGATGCGGTTGAGCTAACGACGAAAGACATTGACCTGTTCCTGGAGTTGACGGAATAGGTTATCGGGGAAAGCGTATCATCCATGGGATGATGCGCTTTTTTTGTATCTCACAGCAGTTATTTCTGTTAGCGGATGATTCGCTCATCCAAGTTTTCGCGGTTGGCCACAAAGGTATGAAAACGTAGAGTTCCAGCCCCTCCGGGTAGTAATATGTTCTCCTTTACCATTTTCCGCAGAAGACGCCGGGCAGTATCGATATGAATGGACAAGAGGCAGCTTACATCGCTAGATCGGATTGGTTTTTCTGAACGAAGAGCAAGCTGCAAGAATTCCCGTTGTATGATACTTTTCGAAGAATGCTCACTGTGATACTGATTCAACCAAGTACCCATAAACTGCTGTACAATCTGTTCACACATGCGGGGTCTCTCAATAACATCTTCGCAGGAAAAACGTAGAACCCGTCAGCCGTCAATCATTAGGTGATTTTGGCGTATCCTATCGTCCGAGAATTGACTGCGGCTGGACTGGGAATGATGAGGGCCATAACCGTCAATCTCGAAATTAAGTTTCAACGGATATTTGAGATATGCAAAATCCAGGTATCTGTTTCCTTCACGGAAGTCTGCTACCTCATATTCGGGATACAGATGCTCTAAGGAACGGAAAGCCGGGTACCATGCATTTGGCAGAAACAGAGTCTCCGCATGAGCATGCTCTTGAACAAGTCTTTCTTTTTTTCCTTTACGTTTTTGAGGTGCATGTTGAACCATTTTTGATGGACGGATTGAAATGACACGTTACCTTGGCTCCGTTCTAAAAATAAAAAAACACGCCGCGGTTCCAAACGTTAACGTTTGGAAAGCGGCGTGTTCTTCACGGCCGAAATCCGATTTGTGTAGATAATACCATTTTGTTGGTAGTGCATCAAGGGAGAGTTATTTCGTGAGGAATTAGTAGTCGATTAGCAGGCAAAAGGCTTGCTGCAGGCGGTCGGGCGAGATGTGGAAGGATGTATGTAGTCGATTACCAGGCATAAAGCCAGCTGCACACGGTCGGGCAGACGATGGATGGGAGCGAGTAGTTGATTAGACATCGGGAGCAGACGAGTAAGTACTAGTAACAAAGCGCGGCCCCCCGCCCCACTGACCATTCACACAGCATAAATAGAGCGCAATTTGAGGGTAATCAAACATATATTGTGTATTAAATATATATGTGCTATATTATATCTGATTAATGATGGTTATATAGGTAAATGTGCGTATTAAAAAGAGGAGAGGGTGAACCGTTATCCAGCTATCGAATCGCCAGCTAGAATTGCTAGAGCTAGTTAAAAAGCATGCGCCGATCACGGGGGAGCAGCTTGCGGAGTATATGGGCGTCAGCCGCCCCACGCTGCGCTCGGACCTGTCGCTTCTCGTGATGCTGAACCTGCTTGACGCGAAACCGAAGGTTGGCTATTTTCTCGGCGAAACCTACCGGTCTACCGATGACACGGCAGCGCGCCAGCGCTTTGACAATATCAAGGTTCACGAGATTCAAGGCGTTCCGGTCAATATTCCGGAGACGTTATCCGTCCAGGATGCGGTTATTACCTTGTTTACGGAGAACGCCAACACGCTGCTCATCGTGAACGAGAACAAGAATCTCGCGGGGATTGTTACACCCAAGGATTTGCTCAAGATCACGCTCGGAAACCCGGGTGCCGGCGCTATACCGGTCAGTATGGTCATGACGCGTTATCCGAATATCGTCACGCTTGTTCCTGATGAATCCGTTTCGGATGCGATTCGAAAGATGATGCTCCATCAAGTAGACTGCCTGCCGGTTATCATTCCCGGCGAGGGCGGACCGGAAATTAGCGGATGGGTATCGAAATCGAACATTATCCGGCTAATGTCGGATATTGCGACAGCTGCGGAACTGGGGGATTAGGAGCATATGTCAGAGCAAATTATCTATGTTTGTTCGGATGCGGTAGGGGAGACCGCGGAGGCCGTCGCCAAAGCGACCTTGCGGCAGTTCGCGTCCGATCACGTCAAAATTAAACGGTTCG
This sequence comes from Paenibacillus sp. BK720, assembly GCF_011761545.1. Lineage (NCBI taxonomy): Bacteria > Bacillati > Bacillota > Bacilli > Caryophanales > Paenibacillaceae > Paenibacillus > Paenibacillus sp. BK720. Next base: position 75,360 of record NZ_JAASRQ010000001.1, read on the forward strand.
GCCATATCAAAACCGAAGAGGAAGTTATCCAGATCGTCGCGGAGGCTGCCCGGACGGGCGGATTTATCAGCTATACGCTGGTTCAGCCGGAACTGCGTGAGTTAATGAAGGAAGAGTCGTTCCGGTGGGGAGTACGGGCGGTAGACGTGATGGGGCCGATGATGCAGGCTTTCGTCGACACCTTCGGCAGCTCGCCAAAGCGCAAGCCGGGACTTCTCCATTCCATCGACGACGATTATTACCGCAGGATGGAAGCGATCGAATTCGCCGTTAAATACGACGACGGCAAGGATGCGCGCGGCCTAATGCAAGCTCAAGTGGTGCTCATCGGCGTGTCGCGGACGTCCAAGACGCCGCTGAGCATCTTCCTATCCCATAAAGGAATCAAAACGGCGAATCTGCCGCTAATGCCGGAGGTCAGACCGCCGGCAGAGCTTACGCCGGCACCGGGCCGGCTGATTGTGGGACTTACGATGAAGCCCGAGCAGTTGCTGCATATCCGCACTGAGCGCCTCAAGACGCTAGGGCTTCCGGAGTCCGCGCAATACGCTTCCATGGAGCGCATTATGGAGGAGCTCGCTTACGCTTCCAGCGTGATGGAGGCATTCCGATGCCCGGTTATCGACGTTACGAATCGAGCGATTGAAGAGACTGCGGGACTTATTATTGAACATTTATCTTGAATTTCGGATAGCACAAAATCTTTTCGCAAAAAAACGCCGCCAACGTATTTATCGCATAAAAATGGCAATACGTATGAGAGGATGCCCAAAAATGTTAGAACGCGAATTGTCTTTAGAGCTGGTTCGAGTCACGGAGCTTGCGGCGCTTGCTGCTTCCCCTTGGATGGGCCGGGGAGACAAGAACGGCGCCGACGGTGCAGCAACCGAAGCGATGCGAAGCATGTTTGATACGGTATCGATCCGTGGTACGGTTGTTATAGGAGAAGGCGAAATGGATGAAGCGCCGATGCTCTACATCGGCGAGCAGGTCGGCAGCATGCTGGGACCCGAGGTGGATGTTGCGGTTGATCCGCTTGAAGGGACGGAGATCGTAGCGCGGGGACTCAATAACGCAATGGCCGTATTGGCCGTAGCCGGCAAAGGCCAGCTCCTTCACGCGCCCGACATGTATATGGAGAAGCTTGCGGTTGGACCGGCGCTTGCCGGAAAGCTGTCGCTGAAGGACCCGATCCGCATTACGCTGGAGAAGGCCGCGCTTGCGCTGGATAAGCCAATCACGGATCTGACCGTGATGATTCTGGACCGTGAGCGCCATGCGGAAATGACCCGCGACTTGAGGGAAGCGGGCGTCCGGATCAAGTTTTTATCGGACGGGGACGTCGCGGGAGCGCTTGCGCCGTCTTTTCCGGAAGCGGGCATCGATCTTTACGTCGGCTCGGGCGGTGCGCCGGAAGGCGTGCTTGCGGCGGCCGCTCTCAAAAGCCTGGGCGGGGAAATTCAAGGCAGGCTGATTCCCGAAAGCGAGGAGCAGTACGATCGCTGCGTCTCCATGGGATTGACGGACCCTCGCAAAATATTAACGATCAACGATATGGTTGGAACGGGGGACGTTATTTTCGCGGCAACGGGCGTAACGCCCGGCGAGTTTCTCGGTGGAGTACGCTATATGCCGGATCAGCGCGCGGAGACGCATTCCATGGTGATGCGGGCGCAGACGCGCACCGTGCGGTATGTAAAGTCGCTTCATTATTTACCGAACAAACCTCTATTGCGCAAATAAACTTGAAAGAAGGAATGGAAATGGAACGAACCTTTGTCATGGTGAAGCCCGATGGCGTGAAGCGTGGATTAATCGGCAGCATAATAGCAAGATTCGAGCACAAAGGCTTTAAGCTCATACAGGCGAAATTGATCGAGATCGATACGCCTCTGGCGGAGCGCCATTACAGCGAGCACGCGGAGAAGCCTTTCTTTGGCGAACTCGTCGAGTTCATTACTTCAGGTCCTTCTTTCGCCATGGTCTGGGAAGGCCCCGGTGCCGTTAAAAACGCGCGTACTTTAATCGGCCGCACGAATCCCACGGATGCGGATGCCGGTACGATTCGCGGCGATTATGCATTAAGCGTGGAGAGCAATATTGTTCACGGCTCCGATTCCGTCGAGAGCGCGGAACGCGAAATCGAAATGTTTTTTGGCGGACAGCTATGAAGTTTTTCCTGGATACGGCTAACGTAGAGGAAATTAAAAGAATTGCAAGGCTTGGCCTCGTTGACGGGGTAACGACGAACCCGTCCCTCATTGCGAAGGCAGGCCGTGATTTCAAGGAGGTCATCCAGGAAATTGCAGGCTTCGTCCATGGTCCGATCAGTGCGGAAGTAATCGGAACGACGTCCGAAGAGATGCTGATGGAGGCTTTCGATATCGCGGATTGGGCGCCAAATATCGTCATTAAGCTCCCTATGACCGAGGACGGTCTGTACGCAACGCGAGCCTTGTCGGAAAAAGGCATTAAGACCAATGTGACGCTGATCTTTACGGCCGCGCAAGGCCTGATGGCTGCCAAAGCAGGAGCAACCTACGTCAGTCCTTTTGTCGGGCGCCTGGATGATATTGGTACGGATGGCATGGGACTTATTAGGGATCTTCGGACGATCCTTCACAACTACGGGATGCATGCGGAGATCATCGCGGCAAGCATCCGCCATATCGGGCATGTCGAGCAGGCTGCGCTGGCCGGAGCCCATATTGCGACGATCCCCGGCACTCTCCTGCCGTCTCTATGGAAGCATCCGCTTACGGATGCCGGCATCGCGAAATTCCTAAGCGATTGGGACGGCAGGAAGCCGAACGCATAGACTAGAAACGCACCAAAACCCCTATTCAAACGGGTAACCGTTTGCATGGGGGTTTTCTTTGTGCCGAAAGGTTTCACTGCAACGATATGTCGCAAAATTATGAAAATCGATGAAAAAACTATTGACATGATACGATTTGTATCTTAAAGTAAGGTATACAAATGTTGATACGAATTGTATCTAAAGTCCTACAAGGCTGCAGGAGGGAAGCGAGTGGAACTTAAGCAGTATGCGCAGATCCTATTGAAGAAATGGTGGCTGATTGCCGCCATCGTTATGGTTGCCGTCGTGGCAACAGGCGTTAAAAGCTACTTTTTCACAACCCCGATCTATCAAGCCAAGGCTACTCTTATCGTCAATCAATCTCCCCAGCAAGCCGGCGTGGAAGCATTGAATCTTGGTCTGCTGCAATCCAATGTCATGCTTATTAATTCCTATAAAAAAATTGTAGAATCGGCCTACATCATGGAAAAGGTCGTCGAGAAAAATCCGAATCTTGCCATTACCGCTGATCAATTGTCGAAGAAGGTAAAGGTGGAATCGGCCGATGAATCGCAGGTGATGGACATCATCTATACCGGTGCCTCGTACAAACAGGCTGCGCAAATCGTAAACACGGTATCGGAAATATTCAAGGATCAAATCCCTCATATCATGCAGGTCGACAATGTGACCATTCTCGATAAAGCGGATGACAAGGATATTCCTAGCCCGATCAATAACAGTCCGATTCTCAATATGCTGATCAGCTTTATCGTCTCTTGCATGCTGGCGGTCGGCATCATCTTCCTGCTCGATTATCTTGACGATACGATCAAGAACGAAGCGGAGATGCTGCAAACTCTGGATCTGCCGGTTCTTGCCCTGATCAACAAGATCAACAAGCAGGACATGGGGCTTAAGAACAAACCGAACGTCAAGATGAAGAAAGAGCTTAACGAACCTACATACGCGACGCTGAACCAATAAGGAATAATCGAAATAACGGATTCGGTTTGGCAGCCCTAGACCATAAGTCAGGGCTTGTATTTTATAGAGAAACGATATCGGATAGGTGAGGGTGAGAGTGTAATGAATAAGGTGAAAAAGGCTATTATTCCTGCTGCCGGACTCGGAACCCGGTTCCTTCCGGCAACGAAAGCGATGCCGAAAGAAATGCTGCCCATCGTCGATAAACCTACGATCCAGTACATTGTGGAAGAAGCGATTGCATCCGGCATTGAAGACATCATTATCGTAACGGGCAAAGGAAAAAGAGCGATCGAGGACCATTTCGACCATGCCTTCGAGCTGGAGCATAATTTGTTCAGCAAAGGCAAGTTCGATCTGCTGGACGAGGTTCGGCGTTCCTCTAACGTGGATATTCATTATATCCGCCAAAAAGAGGCGCGCGGGCTTGGCCACGCGGTATGGTGCGCACGCAATTTTATCGGGGATGAACCGTTTGCCGTGCTGCTTGGGGATGATATTGTGCAGTCCCAAGTGCCTTGCGTGAAGCAGCTGATCGAGCAGTACGAACGGACGGAGCGCTCCGTCATCGGGGTTCAGACCGTCCAGGAGGACCAGACGCACCGGTATGGCATTGTGGACCCGATCGAAAGCTTTGACCGGCTGTATCAGGTAAAGCGTTTTGTCGAGAAGCCGGCCAAGGGACAGGCGCCTTCCAATCTTGCGATTATGGGGCGGTATATTCTGACCCCTGAAATATTCGACTGCCTGAAAGACCAGGAGGAGGGCGCCGGGGGAGAGATCCAGCTGACCGACGCGATCCAGAAGTTGAATGAATCGCAAGGCGTTTACGCGTATGATTTCGAGGGAACCCGCTATGACGTGGGCGAGAAGCTAGGCTTTATTACAACCACGATCGATTTCGCGCTCAGAAATGAAGAACTCCGTATTCCCCTGCTCGCTGCCATGGAAGAAATCATGCTGCGGGAGCAGTCCAATAAGATTAATTAGAGGTGAATGTTGATGGCTCCGACTCCTCAGCAAAAGGATCTCGAAGCAGTTTTTGATGCAGCGACCATATATACCGCCTACGAGCGTCGGCCTCTTCGTATCTATATCATGGTCAAGCGTGGCTTTGACCTCATTGCCGCCAGCCTGGGTTTAATTCTGCTTTCCCCGTTATTCCTCCTTGTTGCCGTATTCATTAAGCTAGAAAGTCCAAAAGGCTCGGTGTTCTTCTATCAAACACGGGTTGGCCGGAATGAGCAGACATTCAGAATGTTCAAATTCCGTTCCATGGTAGCTAATGCCGAGGAGATGCTGGAAACCCTGCTGAGCAAGAACGAGATTGAAGGCGCCATGTTCAAGATGAAGGAAGATCCCCGCATTACAAAGGTAGGCAAATTCATCCGGAAAACAAGCATTGACGAGCTTCCTCAGCTGTGGAACGTCATCCGCGGGGACATGTCGCTGGTAGGTCCGCGTCCAGCCCTGCCGCGCGAAGTAAACGAGTATACAAGCTATGATAAGCTCCGCCTCAAGGTATTGCCCGGCTGTACGGGTTTATGGCAGGTGAGCGGGCGCAACGAGCTCAGCTTTAAGGAAATGGTCGAGCTTGACCTGAAATATATTGAGGAGCGGGGATTCCTGCTTGATCTGAAGCTGATGCTGCTTACGGTAAGGGTCATGTTCGGCTCCAAGAACGCTTACTAGAGACATCGGCGAAACGGAGGGGGTTCGGAATGAAGCTTGTCCTGTTATCGGGCGGATCCGGAAAAAGGCTCTGGCCGCTTTCCAATGATGCGCGCTCCAAGCAGTTCCTGAAGGTGCTCGAGGATGAACGGCATCAGCTCGTGTCGATGGTGCAGCGGGTATGGGGTCAAATTACGGAGCGGGGTCTAGGGGAAAGCAGCTATATAGCTACCGGCAAATCCCAGATGGAAATGATGCACAATCAGATCGGACGCCATGTGCCGCTTATTATCGAGCCGGAACGAAGGGATACCTTTGCGGCGATTGCTTTAACGGCAGCATACCTCTACTCCGAGCAAGAAGTCGGACTAGACGAAGTGATTGCAATTCTGCCGGTTGATCCCTATGTAGAGGGCCGTTTCTTTGACGAGGTCAAGCAGCTGGAGGCTGTTCTGAATGAATCCGGGGCTAACCTCGCCTTGATCGGCGTCAAACCAACCTATCCTTCCTCGAAATACGGTTATATCGTGCCCTCTGCCTCTGACAGGCAGAGGGAGGCCGGTTACCGCCAGGTGAACCGGTTCGAAGAAAAGCCGGATGAAGAACGTGCGGCGCGCCTAATCGAGGAGTACGATGCGCTCTGGAATTGCGGCGTATTTGCTTTTAAGCTTGGCTTCCTGATCGGACTGCTGGAGCAAAGGGGGCTGCCTCTTCATTATAAGGAGCTGGTGCGGCAGTATCATACCCTGCCAAAGGTCAGCTTTGACTATGAGGTGGTTGAGCGGACAGAACGGATCGTCGTTACTCCGTATGAAGGGTACTGGAAGGATCTTGGCACCTGGAATACGTTAACGGAAGAGATGGGGAACAAGCTGATCGGCAAAGGGATGATTAGCGAGGATAGCGTAAACACTCATCTGATTAATGAAATCGATATACCGGTCTCCATTCTTGGCTTGTCCAACGTGGTGGTGGCGGTCAGCCCGGACGGCATTCTCGTGGCGGACAAAAGCGCCAGCCCAAGAGTGAAGGACTTCATTAATTATAATCAGGGGCCGATGTTCGAGGAGCGAAGCTGGGGCTGGGCAAGAATTTTGGATGACCAGCGCTATGACGACGGCCGCCTGGTGGTCACGAAACGGGTAGGGATCCTGCAGGGGCGCAACATCAGCTACCAGCTGCATATAAACCGGGAAGAAGTATGGACCATCGTGAAGGGCGAAGGCGAATTCATTCAGAACGGCAATTACATGCGGGTGAAGGCGGGTAACGTGCTTCATATTCCGATGAAGACGCTGCATAGCATCCGCGCCGTATCCGAGCTCGAGATTATCATTGTGCAATCCGGCAACGGAGATGAGGACAGCCGGATTGTCGAGCTGTACAATACCTGGGAAGAAGTCGAAGAGCATTGTACGAATATGTAAGAAGCACGCAGGCCAGCGGGCTAAGCGCATTCTACTCCTTTAGGAGGAGAATGCGCTTTTCTATTAGATAAATCTAATCTATCGGGAAGGGCTGATTGCGGTTGCAGCTGCTAGATTGGCTGCATATATGGAAGGAGGAGAAGAAAGGAGGAGGATGTATGGCGACAGGCAAAACTAGCAACATGGGCATGAACAGCTGGGGAACTTCCGAAACGGTCAAACCATCCGAATTAAACGCAAACTTTGCTGCACTCGACAACGAGCTTGGTGCGAGAGGATTAGACATTCGTTGGAAGGGGGCTGATGCCAGCGGCGCTGCCGGCAGCTACAACGCTCTCCTCGCGGCAGTCAACGACACGGCAGCAACAGGGATCTTTGTCCCGCCCGGCGTATATCTGATAGAAAAGAGCATTGCGATACCTGCGAACAAACGGCTGGAGTTCGCCCGCGGCGCCCGGCTGAAGCCGGCAAAAGGAATTACGATAACTGTAAACGGAACCATTGCGGCAAGTCTTTACGATTGGATCTTCGATATTTCCGCCGGAGGAGTCATCGCGGGTACGCCAAAGGTAGGCGATATTTATCCGACATGGTTTGGTGCGGCGGGCGACGGGGTTACGGACGACACCGCGGCCTTTCAAGCCGCAATGGCACTCTGCAACAAGAAGTTCCGGATCTTTATCCCGGTGGGCAAATACCGGATTCGGCAGACGATTACGAATAATTCCCGCGGGATGTACGGAGCGGCGACCTTTTTGGACGACGGCCAATCCGGCTCGCTTCTGCTCTGGGATCCGATTGATACGAAGACCGACCTGCTTCCGTGTATTCGTATCGAGAACGCGGGAATCGACGCGAATTTCGAAGACTTCGGCATCTATGGCCAGGTGGCGTACAATACCGCAAATCTCGCGACGTGGGTAAACAAAAGCTTGTACGACCAAAGCCAATATACGATGTTTGCCGCAGGAACGGCAGCGATCGAGGTTGCGGGCGGAGCAAGACCGATTTTCCGCTGCGTGGCAACCCGTCAGGTAAAGGTAGGTCTGCTGCTCAACAGCACGGACGGCCATGTGACATCCTATGACTGCTCCTGGAATGGACTTATCGGCATGTATTGCATGCGCAACAGCGAGGATTATTTCATTCAGGGCGGCATGGTGTCCGGCGCGTTTTGCGGTTTGATGATTGGCGTCAAGGAGCATGCGGGGCATTATGGCGGCATGGCGGTTACGCTGCAGCGCGTTCACATGGGTTATTCGCCGTATGGCATTTATCAGGTGATCGATGCCGCTTCCGTACCTGATGTCGTTAACGGAATTTACGGCACTTTAGAATCGGTCCGGTTCGAATATGTCGGCGAAGCGGCGATAAAGCTGCTGCCAGCCTCTTTGTCGGCGGGACTATCGATCTCAGGCTTCGGAATGTCCTGGTCAACCCTCAATTCGTCGGCTACGGAGTTTGCTCTGCCGGATGCTTTGAAAGCGCGCAATACGAAGCAAAGCTTTGCCGTTTATTTCGGTACCGTCGCCAACTGCGATTTCAAGGATATCGAAGGAACGGTAATGCTGTCGGGTGCGCCCGGGCAACTGGGTACGGCGTATATCGAATATTTGGGCGACGATGTCATTCTGTCGGGCCTGCAGCCGGACTATTGCGTTATTGCGGAAAGGTATATCGATACGTCGCTTCAATATTCGACTCCGCTGCTTGTCGGGCAATCGATCCGCGCCAAGGCCAACAATCCGCTTGGCCATGGCAACCTCATTCAGAATCCGGAGCTGCTGAAGAGCTGGACGGCAACGGGTGCCGCGTTATCCATGGTGACTAACCTGGCCACGCTTCCCGTCCCTTTTTCCGCCGAAATGAAAACCTACGTGGATAAAAGCATGACGGCGGTCCTGAAAATAAGTCCAAACGGCAACAGTCCGTATGTCGCGATTCCGTTTAACCCGGTCCCGCTCCCCGTTGATACGAATCGTTACATTGCCTTCGAATACTTTATCCTCTCCCCGCAAGCGCGCTGCCGAAGCCGGTTGGAATTCGGCAGCTCGATGACGCTGTATGATTTCACCTTCGACGTGACGGTGAACCAATGGACGAAGATCACCTGCAATGAGCAATATGCGCCTAACGCCAACGCCTACTCGGCATCGTTCTTCGACCTTTCTCCTAGCGCGCCGACTTATATCGCTGCCGTAATGGTTTCTTACGATTACAACGCAGCCTATTCTCCTTACGGTCATGCTTATTCAAAGGCCGCCATTGAGAGCGGAGACGCCTTTATTCTGACTGACAAAACGACGGGGGCAAGAGGCCGTATCGAGCTTGTAAACGGAAAACTGCAAGTGACGATGCTGCCTGGATAAGCGTCTGAATGATCTTGGAAATGACGAAGCCAGCTATTCCGCATAAGCCGGGATAACTGGCTTTTCATGTAGAATAAGCTTGACATGCTACTAATTGTATCATAAAGTTATATACATAATGTATCAAGAAGCCTTGGCGGAGGTGCAAAGTGGAGATTAAACAATACATGAGAATTGTGCTGAAAAAGTGGTGGCTTATCCTTATACTCGTTCTGCTTGCCAGTGTGATTTCGGGGGTAAAAAGCTCCTTTTATACGACGCCGATCTATGAAGCCACGGCTAAATTGATCGTCAATCAATCCTCGGGCACGTATCAGCAAGGATATCCCGACGTTGGGCTGCTTCAGAGCAACCTGATGCTGATGGACTCCTACAAAGAGATTATCAGCTCCGCTGCCATACTCGATAAAGTAGTGGAGAAAAACCCTAACCTCACAGACTCCTCATACGAGATGTCCAAAATTCTTCAAGTTTACTCTTACGAGAACTCCCAGGTGCTTAACCTGACTTATCAGGCCACTTCTTATGAAAGCGCGGCGGAGACCGTAAACGCGATCTCGCTGGTGTTCAAGGAAGAAATCCCGAAAATTATGAATGTAGACAACATCACGATTCTAAACGAAGCGAAAGTAAATGATATCCGGCCTCATAATCCGGTTAATATCAACCTTGTAACCAGTATTCTCGTAGCTTTTGTGCTGTCGCTGCTTGCTTCCGTGGCGCTGGTCCTTATTCTTCATTTCTTGGACGACACCTTGAAGAACGAAGAGGAATTGAAAGAGGTGCTCGGCATTCCGCTTCTTGCGGCAATGGGCAAGATGAAGAAGGAAGATATGCGCGGACGGCGCGGAGAGCAAGTTTTAATTCGCAAGGAAGCGGGTGGTGACAATGTCTATGCGTCGATCAACCAGTGACAGCCGGTTAGTTGTCCTGCTAAATCCAAGCTCGCCGGTAGCGGAAGCTTACCGGACGCTTAGAACCAATATTCAATACTCCTCGGTAGATGCGCCGATCCAACTGTTGATGGCCGCCTCGGCCCAATCGGGTGAAGGCAAGTCCACCGTGATTTCGAATCTGGCGGTTGCTTACGCTTTGGAAGGAAAGCGGGTGCTGCTCATTGACACCGACCTTCGCAAGCCAACGATCCACCGAATCTTTGCGCAGACGAACAGGCAGGGCCTTACCAATCTGCTGACCGCGGAAAGCTCCCTGCAAGAAGTTATCAAGGATGGCGGAATCGATAATCTCGATATCATCACGTCCGGACCTACGCCTCCCAATCCGGCGGAGCTGCTGGGATCCCACCGGATGAAGCTCATTCTTGAAGAGCTCAAGGAGCGATACGATCTGATTCTGTTTGATACCCCGCCCGTCCTGCCCGTAACGGACAGTCTCATTATGAGCTCTTATTGCGACGGCGTGCTGCTGGTTATTCATGCCGGAAAAGTGAAGAAGGCTTATGTCCGCAAGGCAAAGGAAAAGCTGGATTTTGTACAGTCCCGCATTATTGGAGCGGTATTTAACCAGATGAAACGGCAAGACATCGCTTTCGTGAAATATTACGGAACCTCGAAGTAACAAATTTTCGCAGGAAGGATAAGTGAATGGCCCATGAGGATCAGTGTCGTCATCCCGTCCTATAAGCGCGTAAGCAGCTTGAAGAATGGCCTGGAAGGACTGTTCAATCAGCAGAGGCTGCCGGATGAAATCATTGTTGTCGCGAGAGATTCGGATCAGGAAACGATTGATTTCCTATCCCGACATCCTTCGGAGCTGCTGAGGCAGGCCATTGTGCGTAAGCCGGGAGCGGTAGCGGCTTTGAACGAGGGCTTCGGGCAAGCGACCGGCGACATCATAGTCATGACGGACGACGATACGGTTGCTTATCCGGACTGGCTGGAACGAATCGAAAAGCATTACAGCATGGATCCCCGGCTTGGGGCTCTTGGGGGAAAGGACTGGGTCTATCATTCCGGCAAGCTGGAATACGGCCGCTCCGAGGATGTCGGAAAGCTGTATTGGTTTGGGAGAATGTCCGGCAACCATCATATTGGAATCGGAAAGGCCAGAGAGGTCGATATTTTGAAAGGGGCCAATATGAGCTTCCGCAAGGAGGCGATTCGTTCGATCGCATTTGACGACCGGCTCAAAGGCAGCGGCGCCCAGGTTCATTTGGAGATCGGCATATGCCTGCGCGTGAAACAGGGAGGCTGGCGCGTCCTTTACGATCCAAGCGTATGCGTCAACCATTATCCGGCGGAACGATTCGATGAGGACAAGCGGAACACCTTTAACGAAACCGCATGCATCAATATGGCACATAATGAAACCTACATCATCCTGAAGCATTCCGGCGCATTCCGAAGAGCCGTCTATCTTCTATACAGCATGCTCGTCGGCAGCAGCCCTTCTCCCGGGTTGTTACAAATGATTCGAATGGTTCCGCGCGAAGGCATTTCCGCCTTTCGGAAGTTGCGCACGACATACACGGGCAGATGGGATGGTTGGAAAACGTGGAAAATGTGGTCAAACTCTTAGATAGCACCCGGGTCATCCTGCTCAAGGGCATCAGCATAATCGCCGTATTGCTTATGGTGCTGATCATTGGTTACTTAGCCGCCATGCACGATTATTTCGCGGGACTGTGGCAGCTTTCGATCGTTATGGCCCTCACGTTGATCGGATGGTTCCTCCAACAGGTAAAACCCGTCCTATATCTGCCCTATCTGCTTGCGGTATGGGCGATCTATCCCGAACTGAGGCGTCTGCTCGATTGGAGCTTTGGAGCTTACAGTGAGACACCGATTTTATCTACTGCCCCCTTGTTTGTAAGCCTCGTTATGCTGATCCCGATTGTCAATAACTTCAGGAAGCTGTCGAAAACGGTACTCCGGATCGAAATGATCGCCCTCTCCGTTCTTCTTTACGGATTTTTGATCGGCATCATTCAATACGGCGGAATCGCAGCCAGCTTCGACCTAATCAACTATGCCACTCCGCTCCTCATTATTGCTTACGTTAATGTCAGCCCGTTCCAAAGCCACACCAGGGACTGGCTGCTTAAAGGCTTTGCTTATATAGCCGTTCTCGTGGCCGTGTACGGCATCTATCAATATTTTCTTATTCCGCCCTGGGATAAGTTCTGGATGATACATTCGGAGATGCTGTCGATCGGAAAGCCGGAGCCGCTAAAGGTAAGGGTGTTTTCGACGCTTAACTCTCCGGGCCCTGCGGGCGTGTTTTTCGGATTTGCCCTAGCGGTTATGACCATGAACAAAAAATGGCGGGCATTAGGCCTAATCGGTATGGTTATCGTCGCTTTCGGATTTCTGCTCACGCTTGTTCGAAGCAGCTGGATCGCGCTTGCGGCGATGATTCTGGTCTATTTCCTGCAAGCCAAGTCCGCCCATAAATTCAAGCTGATCACAATTCTCGTCGTGCTGTTCCTATGCTATCAATTTATACTTCCGGGATTGCCAGGGGCGGAGACGATTACGAATCGGTTCGATACCTTTGGCAATCTGAATGAGGATGTCTCCTATAACGACCGTCTTGCATTCTCGACATTCATTCTGGATTCGATATCGGTTAACCCGATGGGCAACGGCCTGGGCAGCACGGGCCTTAGCGCGAAGCTGAACGAAAATGCGATGCAGGTGTTTGATAACGGCTTTCTCAACATCTTTTATACCTTCGGTTTGCCGGGAGGGCTGGCATTTCTCGGTTTCCTGATCTATCTCACCGTTCTGGCTCTAAAAAGAGAGAAGCAGTCCAGCCAATATTACCATCTCGCCTTTGCTTCGATGGCAGGCGCCGCAGTATTGCTTATGAGCAACAATTTCCTGCCGGGCAGCGGCGGGGCGTGCTTATGGTTTCTCGTATCTATGATTTTCTTGAGGGGGGAGAAGGAGAATCATGAAAATCTGCTTCGTCACCCATAAGGTGAGAAAAGGCGATGGACAAGGCCGGGTCAATTACGAGGTTATACTCGAAGCTCTGAGACAGGGACACGAAGTAATGATCATCGCTTCCGAGCTGTCGGAGGACCTCGCGCGGCATCCTCGGGTGGAATGGAGAAGGGTGTCCGCAGGCCGGGTGCCAACCGAGCTGCTTCGCAACCAGCTGTTCGCCATCCGTACGACCTTCGAGCTGTTAGCAAGAAAGAGGCAGCTCGATCTCATCGTCGTGAATGGCTTTGTAACTTACGCGAGATCGGATATCAATTGCATTCATTTCGTTCACAGCGCATGGCTGGCGTCGCGTTATCATCCTTTCCGGGAACGCAAAAGCCTATCCTCCTTGTATCAATGGGTTTATACAGGCTTGAACCGCTATCTGGAGCAGCATGCGATGAAGCGGACCTCCGTTGTTGTTGCCGTGTCGGAGCGGATCAGGCAGGAGCTGATCCGGGATGCGGGTATTGGCGGGGAGCGGATTGCGGTTATATGGAACGGCGTTGACCTGCAGGAATTTTATCCGGAGCGGGCAACGCGCGCAGAGCTTCAGCTTGAAGACGATAAGCTTTATGCCCTGTTTGCCGGAGACATCAAGTCATCGCGCAAAAACCTGGATACCGTCTTGAAAGCTCTTAGCAATATTCAGGATGTTCACCTGCTGGTTGTTGGCGGTACTGAGGGAAGCCCGTATCCGAAAATGGCTGCCGAACTCGGAATAGGGAGCAGGGTGCGGTTCTTGGGCTACAGGACCAATATGGCCGATTGGATGTCGGTTTCGGATATGTTTGTTTATCCTTCCCGTTACGAGCCCTTTGCGCTTGTCCTGCTGGAAGCGTTGGCGGCGGGCACTCCGGTTATAGCAAGCCGGATATGCGGGGCAGCCGATCTGTTTGCCGATGAATTCGCCGTTGGAATCGATGACCCGGATGATACGGAAGCCTTGACGGAAGCGATTCGGAACCTGGCGGCAGACCGGGAGCGATTGAGGCGGATGGGCACCGATGCAAGGAATGCGGCTCTCCAGCATTCCTGGTCGGGGATGGCTGCGCTTTACGTAAGTTTGATGGAGCAAGCAGCCGTCCGCAAGTCCGTGCCTCTCGTAGAATCGTGAAAGGAATCCGCACATGGCCCTATTAAATGTACTTAAACGGAAAGATAGCTTCGGCTATATGGCGCAAATTTTTGCCTCCAATGTGTTTATTCTCGTGCTAAATATGCTGACGGGTATTATAGTTGCCAGATACCTGGGACCGGAAGGACGCGGAGAGCAGGCTGCCATGATCATGTGGCCGCAGCTGTTGTCTTACATTGTGACGCTTGGACTCCCTTCCTCGATCGTGTACTACATGAAGCAAAAAGGCAGCAAGCAGGGCTCCTTGTACGTCGCTTCCTTGTGGATGTGCTTCACGCTCGGCATCTTCTCGATGATAGGCGGACTATTTTTTCTTCCCGAATGGATGAAGGGTTATTCCCCGGGAAAAGTTGAGTTTGCCTGCTGGGCGTTAATTCTGATTCCGTTCAGCCTTCTTGGCGTGATTAACAATGCCGCTCTGCAGGCGAGAGAGGAATACCGTCTGTACAATAGGATCCGTTATCTGCCTAATATCATTACGCTTGTCCTGCTCGGTGTAATGGTTGTCTCCGGACACGTCAATTCCTTTTATTCTTCGGCTGCTTATCTAGCTCCTACGCTGCCGATAACGCTGTGGACCATGATCAGGCTGCTCCGCATTTATTCGATTAAGCAGAAGGATATTATCGGCTCTTCCAAACAGCTTGTTCAATACGGTATCCGCTCTTACGGTACGGACCTGGCAGGCACGTTATCGTTTTATATCGACCAGGTGCTTGTCGTAGGCCTGCTGTCCCCGGCTAGTCTGGGGATTTACCTGGTAGCGCTCAGTCTCGCGAAAATGCTGGACGTTATCCAATCCTCGGTCGTATCCGTCTTGTTCCCGCAGGCGTCGGGACTCGAGCGGGAGGAAGCGATCCGGCTGACGCTTAAAGTGTACCGAATCAGTACGGTGATTACGCTGGTTTTCGTTGCCTCGGTTATTCTTCTTGCCCCTTATGCCTTGCTCATCCTGTATGGCCGCTCCTACGAGGGGGCAATTCCGGTGTTTCGGGTGCTTGTCCTGAGCACGGCCGTCGCAAGCGCGACATGGACGCTTGCACAGGGCTATATGGCAACGGATAAGCCTGGAAGGGCGACGCTTCTGAAGGTATTGTCCCTATTTATGAACGCTTTGTTTATTAATATCTTTACTCCTCATTTAGGCATTATCGGAGCAGCGTACTCCTTGCTGCTATCCGCATTCGTCAACTTCCTGCTTATCTTGTTCCTGTATTCCTACGAGATGAAGCTGAAGTGGTCCTCTTTCTTCTATGACAAGGAAGACTGGATATGGATGAAGGAGATGCTGAGGAACAGGGGCAGAAGACCGAAGGAAAGCAGCGAGGCGATTAGCGGATAAATAAGGATGACAGAAAAGAGTGATACCAATGAAAGTGCTGACGACCGGATTAGGATGGAACGAACTGCAGCCCGGAGGGCTAAACCGTTATTTCGTTGATTATAACCGGGCTCTCCGGGAGCACGGTCATGCGGAGCTTGGACTGGTAGTCGCGGATCCGGGCATGAAGCTGGAGACGAGCCTGAACGTGGCCAACACGGTTGATTACGGGCAAGGAAGTCTTCTGGCCCGGATCCGATCCGTGCGCAAGTTTACGCTAGAGGCGCTGGAGTCCTTCCGTCCCGATGTGTTTAATCCTCATTTCGCCCTTTACGCATCGATGATATCCCGGCAGGCGCTGCCGGAGCATATTCCGATCGTAACTCATTTTCACGGACCGTGGGCGATGGAATCCAAGATCGAGGAAGGCGGACGCTCCCCCTTGTTCCGGGAAGCCCGCTATTTGTTGAAGAAGCAGGTCGAGCAGGTCACTTACCGGCGTTCGGACAGCTTTATCGTGCTCAGCGAATATTTCCGCGATATCTTAACGGACCATTACGGCGTAGACCGCCGGAAAATACATATTATCCCCGGCGCCGTGGAGCATGATCGGTTCAAGCCGCATTCGGACCGGGACGGGCTGAGGACTAGGCTTGGAATCCGGACGGATCAGAGACTTTTATTCTGTGCGCGCAGAATCGTAAAGCGTATGGGAATAGACCGTCTGATCGAGGCAATGAGAATGGTCGCAGACCATTATCCGGAAGCGCTGCTGTTTATCGCGGGAGACGGTCCGATGCGAAGCGAATACGAGAGACGGATCGATATTCTTGGTTTGTCCGGCCAAGTGAAAATGCTTGGCAGAGTATCCAACGAAGAGCTTGTCGAGTGGTACCAGGCCGCGGATTACAGCATTGTCCCAACGATTACGCTTGAAGGCTTTGGGCTTGTCACGATCGAATCATTGGCATGCGGAACGCCGGTATTCGGAACGCCTTACGGCGGAACCAAAGAGATACTAAGCCGGTTCACCCCGGAACTTCTCTTCGAGGAAGGAACATCGGAAGCCATCGGCCGCAAGCTGATCGACGCGTTGGGAGGAAAGATCGCATTGCCGACGCGGGAAGCGTGCCGGGAGCATGTGCTTGGGCGTTATACCTGGGGCAGCGTAACCTCAGCGGTGACGGATGTGTTCAAGGAGGCGCAGGAGAAACGGAGAAGGGAGGCCGTACATAGATGAGAATCGCCTATTATAACCATACCAGCTCCGTCAGCGGGGCGGAGATTAATCTGCTTGTGACTGCTGCGCATTACAAACGGGCAGAGGTAACGATTATGGCTCCGGAAGGGGATTTGCTCGAGCGTGCGCGCGAGGCGGGGCTTCTCGTTGTTGCTTTGCCGAGCTATAACGCCAGATTATCCCGCAACCCGTTAAGGCTCGCAGCCGGGATTCTCGGCATGATTAGGGCCGGGAAGCAATTATCGGACGCGGTCATGGCGGGCGGGGCGGAGGTTATCCATGCCAATTCGCTTCGTGCAGGCATGATGGCTTCCCTTTTCTACTGGCGTCACCGTATTCCGGTTGTCTGGCATCTCCACGATAATCCTCCGAAAGGACTTGTCGGCAAGTTAATCCGGATGTACGCCGCGAAAGCAGCTCAAGCGTTTATCGCGATTTCCGAGCCTGTCATGAAGGGATTCGGAAGCTCTTCCGGGACCGTTCATCTGATTCATAACGGAGCCGTACTCAGCCCTTTCTCCGAGCTGGAGAAAAAGCGTTACCGGATTGACCTCCGGCGGCAACTGGATACGCCCGCAGGCGGCAGGGTTATGGTTATAATCGGACAAATTGCGCCGTGGAAGCGGCAGGAGGACGCGATTCGGGCATTGCATTCCTTAATCCAGCAGGGAGAGGAGAATTATTTATGGATAGTCGGCGAGCCGAAGTTCCGCGAGGAAAACCTTCATTATCTTAAGGAGCTGCAGCGTCTGGCCGACGAATTGAACGTTACCCGTCATATCCGTTTTACCGGCTTCCGAAATGACGTGGATCAGCTCTGCTGCGCCGCGGACCTTCTGCTCCTATGCTCCGAGAATGAACCGTTTGGGAGGGTCATTATTGAAGCCATGGCGCAAGGAACGCCGGTCATTGCGACGAGCGGCGGCGGAGTCGGGGAAATCATCGAGCATGGAAAGAGCGGCTTATTGTACGAGACCGGCAATATCCCTCAGCTAGTGGATCATATCCGGTCGTTGCAAAGCAATGACAGGCTGCGCAAGCAGATTAGCGTAAACTGCGTTGAACGGGTCGGCGGATATTTTTCCATTGAGCAGGCGGCTGCCAAGACAGAGCACGTATACGCGCAGCTGGTAAGGGAGAGTGCGGGGAGAAATAATAGGCTTGAGCAAACCAAGGGGGTGGCAAAATGAATTACCGGATTGCCATTGTACACGACTATTTGAATCAAATGGGCGGGGCGGAGCGGGTTGTTGGCGTCATGCACAAGCTGTTTCCGGACGCTCCGATTTATACGACAATCGTAGATCGCGAGAAGCTGCTTCCCGAGCTGCGCGCGGCGGACATCCGCGCAACCTGGATGCAGCGCATCCCGAATATTTTACGGGACTACAAGCTGTACTTCTGGCTGTATCCGTTTGCGGTCAGGTCTATCGATCTCAAGGGATACGATATCATAGTGAGCTCCAGCAGCGCTTATGCGAAAGGCATACGGAAGCCGGGCAACGCCGTACATTTATGCTACTGCCACTCCCCTATGCGGTTTGCCTGGAACTTTGACGGGTATATCGAGAACGTTAATGTATCGAAGACGCGCCGAACGATTGCCAAGTGGCTTACTTATCCGCTCCGGCTGTGGGATAAAGCGAATTCGAAGGAGGTGGATCGGCTGATCGCCAATTCAAGCGTGGTAAAAGGACGAATTTCGAAGTTCTACGGTCTTGATTCCACCGTCATCTATCCTCCGGTAGAGATCGACCGATTCTCCGTTAGCGAGGACGGGCCTGACGATTATTTCCTTATTGTATCCAGGCTTGTCTCGTACAAAAAGATCGATATCGCCGTTGAAGCCTGTACGCGTCTTGGACTCAAACTTCTTATTGTCGGAGACGGGGATGACCGGAAGCGGCTCGAGGGACTAGCGGGACCAAACGTGCAGCTTCTTGGAAGACGGAGCGACGAAGAAGTAACCAGCTATATGCGGCATTGCCGGGCTTTGTTGTTTCCGGGGCTGGAGGATTTCGGAATTACCCCTCTGGAAGCGAATGCATGCGGAAGGCCGGTGATCGCTTTCCAGGCCGGCGGCGCGCTTGATACGATCAAGGCCGGCGTAAACGGCATGTTTTTTAAGGAACAAACGACGGAATCATTGATGGGAGCCTTGCGTGAGTTTGAGACTAGAGAGTGGGATCCCGGTATAATCCGGAAGCATGCGGAGTCCTTTAACGAGCGTTACTTTATTGAACGGCTGTTATCCAGCCTGCAAAGCGCCATTGACCCTTTGGGCAGCAGTCTTAAGCATTACGGCGTGGAAGCCGGCGCGCACGCAAGTTCTTAGCCTCCCCTATTTTGCTACATTTTGTTGATTTGTCAGGTCTATATTGATACAATTAGTATCAAATAGAGAGCAGGTGAGATCCAATATGGAGCATAACATACGAATGTATACAGCCTACGGTTTACGGCTCGCAAGCGAAATCGAACTGCCGGAGCTGCTTGCGGGAGCACATGACGGATCCGAGCCCGATGCTTGGATTGCCTATGCCGACCTAAGCGAATATGTTGCGAAATGGGAACCCGATAGACGCAATTGGGCCGATGGCGAGCAGGTTCTGATCTACGTGCCCGGCGTAGCCTATTACCGCGTGTTGGATAACCTCATTCAGGTGATGCCTCTGCAAGACGCGGATCCGAGACAATTCCGACTTTATATCGTTGGGGCATGCTGCAGCGTGCTGCTCGTCCGCAGGGGAATTGTGCCGATGCATGCCGGAGGCGTCGTGATCGACGGCAAGGCTTACGCCATTCTTGGCGACTGCGGGGCGGGAAAGTCTACGCTGGGAGCCGCTTTTATGGAAGCGGGCTACAAGCTGCTAAGCGACGACATTGTTGCGATAGAGATGAACGGGAAGACAAACGAACTGACGGCTTATCCCGGATATCCGCAGCAGAAGCTTTGGCGTCAAAGCCTGGAATATTTCCGGCGGGATGCCTCGGACTACCGATCCATCCTGCAAGATTACGATAAATTTGCAGTCCCCGTTACGGACTTGTTCCACAAGGAGCCGGTACCGTTGGCCGGCATATTCGAACTGGAGAAAGCGGATGTCCCGCAGGTTCGAATTCAACCGTTAACGCCGTTGCAGCGGGTGCAGCTGTTCCGCTATCATTCCTTTCTTGACCGCGTGTTAAAGGAAATGAAGCTGGAGCAATGGCTGTTTACCTTCGGAACCAAGGTGGCGCTGGCCATTCCGTTCTATCAACTAAAAAGACCGTCTGCCGGCTATACGGCACCGGAGCTGGTCAATCAAATTCTGCATACCGTGAGAGAAAGGGAGATGATTTCATTATGAGTTCATCCAGTGTGCTGATTCATGAACGCATCGTTCAGGCGGAAGGTTTTCTTGTAAGCGATATGGGCGGCGAAAAAGTGATGATGAGTATTCAAAGCGGCAAATATTTCAATCTCGGACGTTCGGGCGGAGAGATATGGGAGCTGCTTGCAGCACCTACAACGCTGGATGAAATCGTAAACCGGCTTTGCCGGGAATACGAGATTGAGAGAGAGGCCTGCATGAATCAAGTAGCTTCTTTCCTGAAGCAGCTGGCGGAGCAGGGCCTTATTGTCAACGCGGGGGCGTAACAACCTTATGGGACGGCTGCGAAAATTTATGGCTGCCGACAGAGCGTTTAAGCTGCTGCTGCTGGAGGCCTATGTGAATCTCGGAAGGGCCCGCATTATGAAGGCGATTCCTTTTGCAAGAACGGCTCCGAGGCTTGGCGTTGCGATGAAAGAAACCTCCTATTCGGATTCGGGGGAAGAGACGGAGCTCATCCAGAACATTGCCCGGGCCGTACGGATTATGAGCCGCTATACCTTGTGGGAGAGCAAATGTCTCGTCATGGCGATTGCCTGCATGAACATGCTGGAGAAGCGCCGGATCGAGAGCACGTTGTATCTAGGAACAATGAAAAACAATGAAGGAACCATGAGCGCTCATGCCTGGCTTCGGACGGGGCCGCATGTCGTGACCGGTGCGGAAATTATGGATCGTTACACCGTCGTTGGCATTTTTGGCAAAATGCTGGGGTGATAAATAGGCAAAGGGAGAATCGAGATGAGCCAACCTAGGGTTCTAGATATTAGCTCTTTTTCTAACGAACTGCGTTTCTTGCTGCGATTGCTGCGCAGTGACAATAAATTGGAAGCAGAAGAGGCTGCACAGCTCGCCCATGAACTGGATTGGCCGTTGTTCCTCCGGTTTGCCGTTTATCACGAGACCTATCCGGTTCTTTATCCTTTGCTTGTTCAACTGAATGCCAATCGGCAGTGGACGCCGGATTTAGTCATGAGCAGACTGCGGTCCCTTTATACGCGAAATACGATAATGATGCTGCAGCTTCGCGGGGAGATGGAACGCGTTAACGGACTGCTGGAAGAACGGGGGGTAAGGTCTTTATTTCTGAAAGGTCCCGTTCTTGCGGCCATGCTGTACGGCGATGTCTCCGGTCGTACCTCCGGCGATCTTGACATTCTGGTCGCCAAGCAGGATTGGGACGCCAGCGTGCAGCAGCTGCTGTCAGCCGGTTACGTGCTTGCGGAGCAGTATGACGAGGAAGAGGTATTAAACAATACAGAGCGAAAAACGCATCATGTTTCCTACATCCACCGGGAGAAAAATATCGAAGTGGAGCTGCATTGGAGCCTCAATCCCGATACCGTGACTGAGCCATCCTTCGAAGAGCTGTGGTCACGCCGGCAGGCGAGCTCCCTGCACAGATCGGTATTTACGCTGGGCAATGAAGACTTGCTGGTGTATCTGATTTTGCATGGAACGCGGCATGGGTGGTCATCCCTGAAATGGCTGCTTGATATCGACCGGATGATGGTCCAATTCCTGAATTGGAACAGAACGAACATGTTGTTCGACGAGAGCGGAAACCGAGTGCTCGGCGGAGAGGCGTTCTTGCTGGCTACGCAGCTTCTTGGAACCCTGCTTCCGGAGGAGGCTCATGCACTGACTTTCGAGCCAAAGGCAATGAGGCTTGCCCGAATGGTGCTACCTTTCATCCGGGAGGAGTTGATCTTGTATCCCAAACCCGAGCGCAAGGACATTGCGGTGCTGTTCAACCGTTATTTGCTGGCAACGATGAATCCGCGGCAAAGGCTGCTTTATCTGACCAACAAGCTGTATCCAAGCTCGAAGGATAGAAGCGTCCTGCCTTTGCCCCGGTCGCTGCACTTTTTGTACTTTCCCCTTCGTCCGTTCCTATGGTTCTGGCGGCAAGTGAAGCGGCAGGCGCCTAAAGAGGAGGCCTCCTCGTGAAAGAGATACTCCTTTTGGTTCAAAAGCTTCGCTCCTCCTCCGGCAGCAAGCTGTATCTCCATCTGGTGCTCATGCTGCTTGTCAGCTGCCTTGAGGGAATCGGCATCTTCCTAATCATTCCGCTGCTCAGCCTGATTGGCGCGTTTGATATGGATGTTGGCGCGATTCCCTTTATTTCGGCCGCGATGGATAAGCTGCAGCAGTCTCGCATTCCGCTTAATTTGCCAATCATTCTTCTGCTGTACGTAGCGCTTGTCGGAGGGCAGGCGCTGCTTCAGCGGAATCAAACCATTTTAGGCATACAAATCGAACAGCGTTATATTAAAAAGTTAAGAATCGAGACGCACGAATCTTTATTGAAAGCCAAGTGGGAATTTTTCATGAAACGCCGGAATTCCGACTTCAATCAGGTTCTGTCCACGGAGCTTAACCGGGTAAGCAGCGGCATTAACATGCTGCTGTCGTTAGTCTCGGCTGCTGCCTTCACCCTGATCCAGGTTGGCTTTGCCATGTGGCTGTCCCCTACGCTTACTTCGATTATTATTGCAAGCGGGTTGCTGCTGTCACTTATTTCCCGGAAGTTTGTGCGGAAATCCGCCAAGCTTGGGAAGGAATCCACCGCGCTGTTTCGCAGCTATTTTGCCGGTCTGAGCGATCATTTCAACGGGATCAAGGATTTGAAGAGCAACCTGCTTGAGTTTTCGCATATCCGAAAGTTTACGGAGCTGTGCGGAAAGATTGAAGCGAACTACGTAAGAGCCTACCGGGTGTATGCCAATTCCCAGTTTCTATACCGGGCTTCCTCCGTTGTTCTGATAGCCTTATTTGCTTATGCTTCGATCAAGCTTATGAAGGTCGCTCCGGAGCAGCTTCTGCTGGTTGTCCTGATTTTTACCCGTTTGTGGCCGAGGTTTATTACGATCCAGTCTTCGCTGGAGCGGATGATGTCGCAGCTTCCCGCCATGCAGGTGCTAACCGATCTGCAGAAGGAGAGCCGGGAAGCACGGGAGTCGATCCTGCTGAAGGAAGACGGGCTGACCGAGTCCCTACGGATAAAAGACGGCATTACTTGCGACAATGTAAGCTATCGCTACGATAAGTCGTCTCCGCGTCTTGCCTTGCGCAAAATTAACGTTTCGATACCGGTCAATCAAATGACTGCGATCGTCGGGAAATCCGGAGCGGGCAAAAGCACTTTCGTGGATATGCTCATGGGATTAATCGAGCCGGAAGAGGGAGAAGTGCTCGTGGACGGCAAGCCGCTAACCGAAGAAAGGCTATTGGCATACCGGCAATCGATCGGATACGTCGCGCAGGAGCCTTTCCTGTTCCATGGCACATTGCGCGAAAATCTGCAGCTTGTTGTTCCGGATGCCACCGAAGAGCAGATGTGGGAGTCGCTCCGATTCTCGTCTTCCGATGAGTTCGTCCGGAGGCTTCCGGACGGGCTTGATACGATTATCGGGGATCGCGGAGTTCGGTTATCCGGCGGAGAAAGGCAGCGGATCGTGCTGGCAAGGGCGGTCTTAAGGAAGCCTTCCGTCTTGGTTCTGGACGAGGCGACCAGCGCGCTCGACAGCGAAAACGAGGTTCGGATCAAGGAAGCGCTGGATAGGCTGAGGGGGAAGATGACCATTATTGTTATTGCGCACCGGCTGTCTACCATCCGGCATGCCGATAAGGTCATCGTGCTGGATAACGGTGAAATCGTGCAGCAAGGCGGTTATATGCAGCTGTCACAGGAGACGAGAGGAACCTTCAGAAAGCTGTTAAGCTATCAGACCGGAGCCAACGCATAGGCGTTGGCTTTTTTTTGCAGGGGAGCGTCGAACGCAAAAAACCCGTTTCCATCTCGCCGGAAACGGGCTTCTCGTTATAGGAGGTGAAGAGAATTATTGTCTGTGGCTGCCGTGGAATGTTGTAACAGAGTTAACCTCTACATCACCATCGAAAGTCATTTTAACGTCAAGCACTTCCAAAGTGGGCGCTTCCCACACTTTTTTCATACTGTCACCTCCTCTCGCATGTTGAAGTATCTCCTTATGTATGCGAGATACATTACGTTTCCGATTATAGCATAAATGATACGATTTGTATCTATATAGACGAAATTGTTTGTCTTCTTTTTTAAATAATTTTAGTTGACGGGCATTTGGGCGGGGTGGTAATATTTATGCAATAAATGGAATCGGTTCAAGTACGGAAGCACCGTAGAAGGACGCAGGTAAACTGCGCCTTTTACGGTGCTTTTTTGCGTTGGCCGGAAGAGAAGAGAGGCGGGTAGCAGGCAAGTGAGAAATCAATTCGTGATTGCAGTCAAGGAGCAGGATTATGTAAGAAGACTGGCCGATTACGTACGCGACAGTCCGTTTAGCGGGCTGTGGCAGCTGACCGCTTTCACTCATGAGGAGGCGTTTGTGCAGTTTTTGAAATCGGGCTATCCCGTTCATGGAATCGCCGCACAGCCTTGCATGCTGGAGGCTGCTGCCGGGATATTGCCCGAAGGAGTTCCGGTTGCCGCGCTGGTTGCGGCGCCGGGCCAGTTCCCGCATTACGACGAGCTGCTTCAATATCAGGCGCTGCCGGGTTTGCTGCAGAGGATGGCATCCTTAATGGCCCCAGCTTCCCAGGGAATTTCCGGAGAACAGGCCGTTCAAGTCATAGCGATATATTCGGCATCCGGAGGCGTGGGGAAAACAACGTTGGCGCGGCAGCTTGTTCATACGGCAGCCGGCAGCGGCCAGCGCGTATTTTATCTTAACCTGGAGCGCTGGAATGCGGTGGATACGTGGCTGGAGGCAGGCGCGGCTCAAGGAGACGAGGGGCTGTCCCAGCTGCTGTACATTCTCCAATCGCATCCGGGCAAGGCCGGAGAGTGGCTTGGGCGGCACAGCAAGCGACATGCGTTGTTACGGGCGGATTATATACTGCCGTGCTCGAATCAGGAAGACCGGATGACGCTTCAATCCTCGGATGCGGATGCCATTGTAAGGGCGATTGCGGCAACCGGTCAATATGATCTCCTTGTTATTGATCTGGACGAAGGACTGAATGAGCTGCATTTGGCCGTAATGGAGCTAAGTCATCACGTTATTTGGCTGGTAACGGAGGATCAGGCTGTTCAGCGCAAGAGCCAGCTGGCATACCAGTACGGCATGCAGCGTTTCGGGGAGCGGTTCCGTTTGCTGGAGCCCCGGCTGCAGCTGGTCGTAAACCGCAGCGACGGCCGGCTTTATGCCAATCGGAGCATCTTCAAGCCGGCTGGCGCTTTCCTTCCGGATACGGCCGAAAAGGGCAAGGGAACATCCGCTGTTCTTGCATCGCCTTCGTATATGGCAGCCGTGGAGAGGCTGTATCGACAGCTGGTCAAGGAGGAAGGAGGTGCGCCAATTGCTGACGGATGAGGCGGTCCTAGAATTGAAAAACCGGATTAAGGACCGGCTTGATTATTCCGGTTCGGTGACGGACGAGCAGTTAACGGCGATTGTGGAGCAGACGGTATTTTCCTGGAGCAGCAGCCATCCTCTAACCGCTTCGGAGTTGGCGTTGCTTGTTCGGCGTCTGTTTCATTCGTTCCGGGGACTTGATATTTTGCAACCGCTAATGGATGACCCGACGGTGACGGAAGTCATGATAAACCACCATTCAGAGATCTTTATCGAACGAAGCGGAAGGCTTAGTCTGCTGCCCGTGGCATTCGAAAGCAAAGAGAGGCTTGAGGATCTGATTCAGTCCATTGTCGCAAGCGTGAACCGGGTTGTAAACGAATCTTCTCCAATCGTTGACGCCCGCCTCAAGGATGGCTCGCGCGTTCATATCGTACTGCCGCCCGTAGCGTTAAGGGGACCGGCGATGACGATCCGTAAATTTCCGGAAAAGCCGCTGACGATGGACGAGCTGGTGGCGAAGGGGGCGTTAACCGGGGAAGCGGCCGTTTTTTTACAGCTGCTGACAAAGGCGCAATACAACATCTTTATCAGCGGCGGAACCGGCACGGGGAAAACCACTTTTCTCAATGCCCTGTCCCAATACATTCCCAGGGATGAGCGTATTGTCACGATCGAAGATTCCGCCGAACTGCAAATCCGAGGCGTCCCCAACCTTGTTTCCCTTGAGACGCGGAATGCCAATACCGAGGGAAAAGGTGAAATTGCGATCCGGGATCTAATCCGGGCGTCGCTTCGGATGCGTCCGAACCGCATTATTGTTGGCGAGGTTCGCGGCGGAGAGGCTTTGGATATGCTGGCGGCTATGAACACGGGCCATGCGGGGAGCATGTCCACGGGGCATAGCAACGGTCCGAAGGACATGATGTCCCGGCTGGAAACGATGGTAATGAGCGCGGCCGAGATGCCGGTTCAAGTCATTCGCAAGCAGATCGCTTCCGCATTGGACATTGTCATCCATCTTTCGCGTTTTAGGGATCGATCCCGCCGGGTCACGGAAATTTGCGAGGTTGTCGGGATGGAGAATGGGGAGATTGAGGTCCGGCCGCTTTACCAATTTGAAGAGGAAGGCGAGGAAGACGGGAAAGTGATCGGCACGCTTAAACGTACGGCTTATCGGCTCCGGCATCGCGAAAAGCTGAGGATGGCCGGGATTAAGCTTGGGGAGGAGGATGCGATATGCCCGTGATTCGAGCAGCACCTCTCGCAGCAAAAGCCCGGACGGTCCTTGAATGGTGCGGATGGGACTCTTCCTTTCGGGCGGGCACGCGGCGCAGCAAGCAAGTCACCGTCGTTAAGCCTCTTCAGGATTATGACCAGTACCAGCTGTCTTATAAGCAGTTTATGGGATCGGCGGTTGCCGGCTTCGTCATTCTATTTGCTGCCGTCTATCTCATCTACCATTCCGTTATAGTGTCTATTTTGTTTGCCGTAGGGGGCCTTGCTGCGCCAAGACTGTACAGGTCGTCCTTGCTTTTCCGGCGGAAGGAAAGATTGCAGCTTCAGTTCAAAGAAGCCCTGTATTCCCTGGCATCCTCGCTGGCGGCAGGCCGGTCGGTGGAAAATGCTTTTCTGGCAACCATCGATGACCTCAAGCTGCTGTACCCGGATCCGAATACGGAGCTGCTGCTCGAATTCCAGATTATCAAGCATCGCCTGGATAATGCGGAACCGCTTGAGCAGGCGCTGCGCAGCTTGGCAAAGCGTGCCCATCTGGACGATATTACGCAGTTCGCAGATGTGTTTGCCGTATGCAAGCGGTCCGGCGGGGATCTGGTCGAAGTGATGAAAAGAACCTCGCAGACCATCGGAGAGAAGCTGGAGGTCAAACAGGAAATTTCCGTTCTGCTTGCGCAAAAGCGTTTCGAAGCCCGGATTATGATGGCAGTTCCGTTCGCCTTCCTCGGTTTTCTGAGCGCTTTTGCACCCGATTACATGAAGCCCTTGTACGGGGGAGGCGGATATGTCCTGCTGACCGTCGGTCTTGCCGTATTGTCCTTTTGTTTCTGGCTGATTCACCGAATTATGCAAATACGCGTGTAGGAGGCGTGCGATGGTTTTTCTTGTCCTGCTCCTGGTCCTGTTCTGGTCATTGCTTATCGGAAGGGACGGACTGGCTCAGCTTCTGAAGAAGGGACAACCGGATTGGAAGGGATTATTGCTTGTCAGGCCCTTTGATCGGCTGCTGGAACGCGGCAGGGTTTACGAGCATCTGCAGCTTCCGCTCAGCAGCTACCATTCGAAGCAGATTATCCTGAAGGGCACGGACTGGCAGCTGAATCAGACGAAGAGGCATGTGGCGGAAACGACGGGTTTCGGCTATGCCGTATTGTCAGGCTGCGCCCTACTGGCTGTGCTGGCGAAGGAGCCGATGCTTATCGGAATGGGCGTGCTGCTAGGGTTGCTGCTTCCGGTCAGGCCATTTATGGAAGCGGGCCGGCTGGTTGAACGGAGAAAACAGTCCATTGTGTCCGAGCTTCCGGAAGCGCTTAGCAAGCTGATGCTGCTCGTTGGCGCGGGGGAACCGGTGCTGCAGGCGTTCTCCCGCTGCCTGGAGGGAAAAGACCCGGCGGTGCAGCCTTTATATAAAGAGTGGGAAAGAGTGGTTATCGCCTTGAGGAACGGCGAGTCCTTCAGTACCGCGCTTGAGCGCTTTAACCGGAGCTGCGCGGTGCAGGAGGTATCCGTTTTTACGACGGTAATGCTGCTTAATTACCGCAGGGGCGGCGACCAATTCGTCCTTGCTTTACGGGAAATATCTTATTCCTTATGGGAAAAACGCAAGGCGGTTGCCCGTTCCCGCGGGGAAGAGGCCTCCTCCAAGCTTGTTTTTCCGCTCGTTGGAATATTGCTTGTGTTAATGGTTTTCGTTGCGGCACCTGCGATGCTGCTCATGTCTTGATTTTGCCAATCCATGATTAGAGGGGATGTTTACTATGTTAAAAAAGTTGGGTAAAGCCGTTCGTTCATTCTGGAGGTCGGAAAGCGGTCTAGGCACGCTGGAAGTGATTCTGATTATAGCGGTCGTTATTATAATTGCTCTATTATTTAAAGATTGGATTATCCAGTTGATCGAGAAACTGATGGGTAAAGCCGATGATGAAGCGGACAAAATTTTCTCGAACTGACCGTAAACGATGGCTGCCCCAATGGCTTCGCCAGGCGGAAGGGAGCTTTACGCTGGAATCCTCGCTGGTGTTCCCGGTCATCTTTCTGCTTATCCTAATGTTTCTATTATTCAGCATGTATATCTATCAGAAAGCAGTGCTCTATTATTCCGCCTCCGAGACGGCGGAACGGGCTTCGTTCAGCTGGGACAACAGTCACCGTAACGCCCGCAACGGGATGCTGACAACCGGTCAATATGACGGCTTGTACTGGCGGGTCAGCGGAGATTACACGCTGGGCTCTTTATTTGGAATAACCGCTGACCAGACGGATGTAGCCTTGGAACTCCCGGGGTCGGGAAACACGGACAAGCTGGAGCTTGCAGGCACGAAGCTGCATCAAGCATCGGCTTGGCTGACAGGCGATGCCGGGCTGCCGTTTCAGGGAAACATCGCTTACGCGAACAGCCTGCTAAAGCGGGAGGTAGCGGTAAAGCTGATGCAGCCGGTGTCGATTGCCCCGCTTGAGCTTACGCTGGGGCTGTCCGAGCCCAAAACGGTTGCGGCCGCAACTATCGTCGATCCGGTTCAGTTTATCCGGGATGTCGATATGGTCCGGTACTATACCGCCAAATTTAGCAACGGAACGTCGAAGCAGCAGGCCGGAAAAGCGCTGACGGCATACAGCTCCGGCGGGAAAGCAGGCAAGCCGTGAAGAAGCCAGCAGCGTCTTACGGCTCGATTACGATATTTTCGGCGGTTGTATTGTCGGGGCTACTCTTGTTCTCCGCCGTGCTGATCGATTACGCAAGAATGGCGGTATTGCACAAGGTCACCGAGGATGCAGCAAGATCCGGCGTCCGCTCCGCTCTCTCCGCTTACGATAACCGGCTGTACGAACGGTATGGGCTGTTTGGACGGGGAGGGACGGACGGCAATGACATTTTTGAACAGACCGTGCAGGCGAATCTGGGACAATCCGCAGGGCAGAAGGGGACCTTCAAGCTAGTTCAAGCGGAGCTCCAATCGGCGCATGTCGATAACGCGGAAGTTCTGGGAAAGCACGAAGTGTTTGCCCGGCAGGTACTGGAAGAAATGAAGTATAAAGCTCCGGTGGATTTCACCCTTGAGCTCGCATCCAAGTTTGCCCCGCTTTCCGGAGCGATGAAGGAAGCGACTGTCACGGTAAATATGCTGGAGGAGCTGCGGAAGCTGTATGACAAGCGGGAGGCAAAGCTCGCTGCAGCCCTGCAGCTGCAGCGTCAGGCCGCGGAAACCGTTGGCGGCATTGCTGGTCTTATACCGACCAAAGCGCTGGAGCTTGCAACGGGCGCCGTGAATGCCGCAAGGCTTGCCGGTGACTACGCCCAGTACGCGAATTGGGTCATGACCGACCAGCAGCATGCTCAGCAAGGCAAAAAAACGAACTATTCGGATCAAATCAAGGATTACGAGGAAAAAGCAAGAGGCTGGACTGACGAGATGTCCCGGGAGCTTGCTGTGGCCAAAAAGCAGCATGACAAGCTTCAGCAGGAAGCGGTCAAAGCAATCAATGAGGCAAAGCAGGTTAACGCGGACATGCAGCGTATCAAACAGGAGGCGGCAAACGCACCTTCCAACAGCGGTTACGACCGCGTAACGGGAAACAAAGCGGCAGGTGTCGGCGCCGACGG
The DNA here is from genome assembly GCF_011761545.1 of Paenibacillus sp. BK720. Classification (NCBI taxonomy): domain Bacteria; kingdom Bacillati; phylum Bacillota; class Bacilli; order Caryophanales; family Paenibacillaceae; genus Paenibacillus; species Paenibacillus sp. BK720. The sequence continues at coordinate 105,813 of NZ_JAASRQ010000001.1, forward strand.
TCCGGTTATGGACACAGCGCCGGAAAACGATATGCAGGAGATCCGGAAGATGGCGGATGAGCTTATTTTGCCGGACGGCTGGTTTACCGAATATAGCGGGGAAATTGCGAATCAGGCTTCCGTATTTGCTTCGCTTCAAATGGAAGCGGGAGGCTTTATGAACAATTTGACAGCCGGCCTTGCCTCTCCCAATCTTTCCAACGAGCAGATCAAGGAGGGGGCCGTGAATCTCCGGATTGCATACGAGCAGTATGAAGCTGCCTACGTTCGCAAAGGCTCAAGCCTCGACGTGCGCGAGGAGAAGCTGACCGATAAAGAACTGAAAAAACAACGCCGGGCGCAGGAGGCAAAGGCAGGGGAGCTATGGTCCGAGGCCCGCCGCCTGCTGCACGGGATGACGTCGGTTCCTCAAAGCGAGGAGCATCTTCAGGTCATTCAGGATATCGAGAAACGGTATAAAGACAATCTTCTGTTCAACCAGGAGGCTGCCGGGGCGGAAGCGGAAGGTCTTGCCTTCGCGGAAGATGCCCATGAAGAAGCGGAAGCTGCGACTTCTGTCATGAGCGGGGTGTTTGGCGGCATTGCCGATATGCTGGAGCAAGCCAGGGACTCCGTTTATTTATCGGAGTATACGGTGTCGCATTATGCTTCCTTTGCGCCGCAAAATCTGCGGGCATTGCTTGCGAGCGGGGACGCTAACGAGCTTGCCCATGCCGTTGCCTTCAGCAATCAGGAAGCCGAGTATGTCATTTACGGGTTTCATAGTCCAACGGCGAACTTGGCCGCTGCTTACGGCGAATTGATAGGCGTAAGGATGGCGGTCCGGACGATGGAAGGCTTGTCGGCCTGCAGGGCTGCTGCCCATCCCCTTCTTGTCTTGTCATGCTCCGTTGTGTACGGGCTGGAAAAAACAATGGAGGATTTGGCAGCCTTTACCGAACGCGGATCGGCTCCGTTATCCAAATATATAAACGTCGAGGTTGCCTATACGGATTACCTGCGGTTATTCATGCTGGTCCACGGAGGTGCCAACCGCCCTGCCGCGTTAGCCCGGATGATTGCCGTTATCGAGCATAATGGCGGTGTTGCCTTATCCAAGATTCCAACCGCTCTGACGGGAGAAGTAAAGGCCTCTGCCAAGCTGTGGTTTTTACCGGGTGTGATGGATATCGTCCAGCATTTTGGATCCTTGCAAGGAAAGGTTGTTGGCGGCAAGTATGAAACCGTTCAAACGATTGGCTGGTCTTATTAGGCGGCGGGAAAAAGCCCGGAGCGGCGAAGACGGCAGCATGGTGCTTGAGGCTGCGCTTGTCATGCCCTTGTTTCTGATGATCCTGATGCTGTTCATTGTGATGATCCGCTTATGCGCCGTGCAAATGGCCCTTCAATCGGCGGCATCCCAGACGGTCAGGCAGATGGCGACGCATATTCGTCCAGCCGATCTTACCTTTCAAAAAGCTTCCTCTTCGATTCCCGATTTGGGCTCGATCGGCCTGCCGCTGCCGGATTGGGGAGGAGCTATAGCAAAGGAGGCCGCCGGTTGGCTGCCTGCACCGGCAGATGCGCTTGCTTCGGCAGTCCTTGAAGGAAACTGGCAGCCGGCGGCGGATGCGGCGGCGACCGAGCTGGGGAGGAGCGCTGTTGAGCCGCTGCTCCGGCAATTTGCGGATGAAGCGGTGCTGGAAAAGGAGCGTTTGAGACTATCGCGCTTGTCCCTGCCGGATCTGAAGGAAAAGCAGAAGCCTTATTTGACGATTGAAGCGCAGTACGAGTTTCCCTTATCCTTGCCGTTCTTGGATAGAAAAATCGTTTTGCGCGAGCAGGCATCCGAACGGGTATGGGTCAGCGATGCGGCGCCTGCGAAGGAAGATGCCCCCTCGGCCGACATAACGCCTATTCAGATCGTCTCCATTCAACCGGTTCCGCTGCGGCCCGGAAATAAAGCAACCGTTATAGCTCTCACCTCGCCGGGTGCGTCAGCCTCGCTTACGGTTAACTATAAAAGCGGAACAAGCACGGCAAAGCATCTTGGCAGCGCAACCGCGGATGCAAACGGTTATGTGCAGTGGACATGGCTGGTATCCGGCAATACGACCCCGGGAACCTGGGAGCTAACCGCGACTTCGGCGTCAGGCGAAACGGTGTCCATGCACTTTAATGTCACGAAGAAGGAGGACTTGCCATCATGACGGTACAGCTCTCGGCTGCAGCCCTGCTGCTGCTTGCCGCTTTATATACCGATTTGAAATCAATGACGATTCCTAATCGGCTTACGGTTCCTTTTCTGGCAGGAGGATGTTTATACGCCTTAGTCGACGGAGGAGGGAGCGGGCTATTGCTCGCCATCTACGGTGCGGCGGCAGGCTTCACTCCGCTGCTGATTCTTCATCTGGCCAAAGGAATTGGCGCGGGGGATGTGAAGCTGTTTGCCGCGCTGGGAGCTTGGCTTGGCACATTGGCCGTTCTCCAGCTTATGATGTACGCCATCTTGTATGCAGGATTGGTAGGGCTTGTCCTTCTGGTTTTTCATAGACCCTTTGCCAGAAGAATGACAGAAGGGATGTTTGCGTTCGCCTTCCTTCATTTCGGTGGACGTGGGGGTGCTTCGTCGTGGCTGGACTGGGCGAAAAACGGACGGACCTTTCCGTTTATGCTGGCGGTAGCGCCCGGAGCTCTGACTTTATGGATGATATCGGGTTAATCGAAAGGGTGAATTTATATGAAGCAGCCGTTCAGAATAGATTTTTCCATGAACCGCGGACATGAGATGATTATTGACCGGAAGGATGGCATTCTGCGGGAGGAATTGGATGAGCTTGAGCTGCAGATGCTGCAGTCGGGCAAAATTCCGCGCCTCTTGCCGGTAGAATGGATGGAAATCGACGGGAGCGTCACCTTCCGCTATGCCTTGGCGGGGAGGAAAATGCTGCTGCACCGCCTGCAGGTCCAGCCGCTCTCGATGGAGCAATTTTATACGTTGCTGCTTGGCATTGTTGAAGCATTCGAAGAATGCAAGCATTATATGCTTCGTCCCGAAGGCTGTCTGCTGGATGATCAATATTTGTTTGTGGGCGAGCAATTGAATGAGGTTGCCGTTGCTTATTTGCCTTTAAAAGAAGGGTTGCGCGACAACGCGTCAGGCGCAGGAGACCTGCTCTCGCTTGTAGTCCGGTGGACCGCGTACATACAGGACATTGACGGAGCGGGGCTCCAGCGAATCTTGCAGACGCTAAACGGAAGCAAATGGCCGTTATCCGAGCTCAGATCCGTTCTTCTTGGATTAATCGGAGAAGCATTTATTCAAGCCGGTCCAAAGCAGGCTCCGCAGCGTATCCCCATCCCTTTTCCGGCTGCTGCGTTGGCAAGGGAAGCGGATATTGCCCAGCCAAGGGTAAGCTACGAAGCTAAGCCGCAAGCGGCTGGTTTAAAGTCTGCACCGACACCTCAAGATATTCCGCTTGTAGAGCTGGAGGAGCAGGATTCCGCTGCGGAGGGGAGCAAAAAATTATGGGTAACGGCAGCCGTTGTGGCCGTAGCCGTTGCTTGCGTATGGAAATATATCTACTTATCCTCGCATTCCCGAAGCAGCTTGTATATCTGCCTGGGCCTGACCTTGATGGGCATAGCGGCTCTTTATATGGTTTGGTCCCGCAGGCTTCCTGCCGGACTGCTTGCCAAGGAAACGGACGGGGAGGGGGAAGAGGAATTTATACCGGAATCCCAGCCGCTTGGCATGTGGCCGCGATACGAGGAAATAGAGCAGAGGGAGCTGATTGAGCCTGCTTCCGCCTATGCCCTTGCCGTAAAACCGGCAATGGGGCTGGGGCTGGAAACGGAGCCCAATCCTCATGGAGGGAATACCGCTGATCTCCGGAGTCAATCGCTCCCGGGAGAAGCGACGGTATTGCTTGCGGATAGGGGCATGGAACCGGGAGGCGCGAAGGCGCCGGCTTTATACCGGGAATGGGCTGGCGGAGGCTCGTGGATCGAGTGGCGGGATCAGAAATTTACGATAGGCCGATTAGGCGAGCAGGTCAGCTACGAGGAAGAAGCGCATGGCATCTCCAGGCTCCATCTGGAGCTGGAGCGGGATGGCGGTGCTTGCAATGCGAAGGATTTGGGTTCCAGGAACGGGAGTACACTGAACGGAGAGACGATGATACCGTATAAGTCTTATCCGTTTAGCGCAGGGGATGTCATTCAGTTGGCCGGCAGCAACGGCCCCAAATACGAACTAAAGACGAGAGGTTGACCTCTCGTCTTTAGTAATTCTGCGGTTATTTACGCTTCGCTTAATTGCTTCATTGCGCTATCGATGGTCGGGTAGTTGAATGCAAAGCCGTTTTCCAAGGCTTTGCGGGGCAAGGCGCGCTGTCCCTCGAGAAGCAGCGAGGACATTTCTCCGAGCACGGCTTTGAGCAGAAATGCGGGGGTCGGCAGCCAGTGCGGCCTTCCGAACGCTGTCCCTAGCGCGCGGCCGAATTGGTCATTGGTAACCGGCTCCGGAGCCGACGCGTTTACCGGTCCCTGAATTTCGCGGTGATCCATGCAGAACAAGATCAGCCGGACCAAATCCTCCAGATGAATCCACGACAGCCATTGCGAGCCGCTTCCCAGCCGGCCTCCTGCAAATAAACGGTGAGGCAGACTCATCAGCGGGAACGCGCCGCCTGTCCGGTTAAGCACGACGCCTACCCGCAGCTTAACCAGCCTTTTTACGGGAATGGAATCGGCAGCTTTCTCCCAATGCTCCACAACACCGGATAAAAAGTCGGTTGCTTTTAGCGGGCTGTCCTCCGCAAACGTAGCCGTTAATGAGTTGCCATACGCAGAAATGCCGGAGGCGTTAATAACGGCCTCCGGCTTTATGTTCAGTTCGGTCACAAGCTTGGCAATACGCGCTGCGGCATCGATGCGGGAATGAAGAACACGCTGCTTGGAGGCTTCGTTCCAACGCTGGTTAATGCTTTCGCCGGCCAGATTCACGATAATGTCCGTGCCCTCCAGCAGAGGATGCGATGCGGCAAGCTCATCCCATGTCATATGATGGAGCTTCGCATGCTGAGGTGAAGCAGAAGGCTTTCCTTTCCTGGAAACGACCGTAACCTCATCGCCCCGCTCAAGCAGTGCCTTCACCAGCGCCCGGCCAACAAAACCGGTTCCTCCCGTTACCGCAACGCGCATTGTTCATCCGTCCTTCATTAGGATTTGACTTCAAGCTTTTTCAATAAATATTGGGTGACATCTCCGCTGACCTTTTCGGTATATTCGAATTGTACCTTTGTGTCCGGCGGAATGCTGTTGATCTTGTCCGTTAATTCGTCGGTAAATTGCAGCACCATCGGTCCATCGGGCAAATCGATTTCAACCGAGGTAGTATCGGCTTGTCCGACAAAGGTGCCTTCGTTTGTCTTAACGGCGCTGTCATCAGGCACTGTGCTTGCATCCGTATCCGGCGACGCGGTTCCCGGATCCATCACTCCGTTGTTTTGTCCTTCGGACTGGCTATTTCCCGTATTATCGTCAGTTGTATTATTGCTTGTGTTCTCCGGCGAGGCGTTGGCCGGTTGTTCAACCGACGAGCCTTGTTCATTGCCGTTCGAATTGGCTTTGTCCGAGCCGCAGGCCGTTGCGGTCATCATTACCGCGAGCAATACGGCGCTTGCCGCGATTAAGCTGCTTTTCTTTTTCGTTTTCATAGTTGTCATAGAAGCACCTCCTGAAAGCATTGGCTGAATCAACATACAAACAGCCGTGAACGAGCTGTTTATATGTTTTATAACGAAATAATCCGTTTAAGGTTCCAATAGATTTGTAAACACTATTCATAAGGATTAAACAATAGGCTGCCCCTAGTCGAAGCAGCCCGTCGCTCTTTGTTTATTTATTGAGCAAATGCCGGTAGGGATCGTAGTCGATTCCCTTGCGTTCCAGGAAAGAAACAAGGCTTCGATAGTCACGCTTAGGCGTTGCGCGTATGTATCCTTCGATGCAGTGGTCCCGCGTTACTTCCGAAGCTCCGTTATCAATGGCGACCTGACCGATTTTAGCGGCAATCGAGTGCTTGGCGATGTCCCGGAACGCGGACGGAACGGGAGACACCAGCTCGTCCAGAAAACTTTTCGATTCGTCGGTCCACATGCTGCGGCTCCGTTCGACCCAGTAGTTTTGCCAGTCCAGCTTAGACTTGCCGTCGCGCTGAGGCAGCACCTTCAAAAACTTGCGGAACATGAAGAAACCGCCGATGGCCATAGCGCCGACCATTACGACCGCCCAGAAGATAATGAAAAACATAAACCAATCGGGAGCTGATTTCATACTGTACCTTCACCTCAGGAAGAATTATACCGTATTCCTAGATTTATTTCGACATTCCTTGTAAAATAAGGGTTGATCAACCGAAAGGGGCGTTTTAAAGATGTTGAAAATCGGTTCCCATGTATCATTTTCGGACAAGGGGCTGCTTACCGCGGCCAAAGAAGCCGTATCCTACGGTTCCAGCTCGTTTATGATTTATACCGGCGCACCGCAGAATACACGGAGAAAGCCAATCGAAACTTTATATATTGAAGAAGGCAAACAAATGATGGAGCAGGCCGGCATCAACGAGATTGTCGTGCACGCGCCCTACATCATTAACCTGGGTTCCTACAAGGACGACACCTTTGAGCTTGCCGTCCGCTTCCTTCAGGAGGAAATCCGCCGCACCGATTATATCGGAGTGCGCAATATCGTTCTGCATCCCGGCGCCTATACGGACAAGGATGCCGAGTTCGGCATCGCGCGTATTGCGGAAGGCCTGAACGAAGTGCTCGAAGGCACGAAGGAAACAAACGTTAACATTGCCCTCGAGACGATGGCCGGCAAAGGAACGGAGATCGGCCGAAGCTTCGAGGAGCTTGCGCAAATAATCGATAAGGTACAGCATAACGACCGTTTGACGGTATGCATGGATACCTGCCACATGCACGATGCGGGCTACGATCTTATCAACGATCTGGACGGCGTGCTGCAGAAGTTCGATCAGACCGTCGGTCTTGACCGCGTTGCGGTCGTCCATGTCAACGACAGCAAAAACCCGGTAGGCGCGGGCAAAGACCGCCATGCTCCCGTTGGTGCAGGCTGGCTTGGACATGAGGCCATTCATCGAATCGTTCATCATGAAGCGCTGGCTGGCCGTCCTTTTATTTTGGAAACGCCATGGATCGGGAAGGATGACAAGAAGCAGTTCCCGATGTACGAAGCGGAAATCGCGCTGCTCCGCGGCGATGCGATGGATCGCTTTGGCGAGTCGTTCTTCGACCATGTCGAACGTCTGCATCACTTCTACGGCAAGCAGGAAATCGACCCTCGCCAGTTCGTATTATCCACCTGGGACGTTCTGAAGAACGATGCCAAGGCGAAAAAAGCGGATCCTCGCGAGCCAATGGAGCGCCTGTTCGATCTCCTGGCCGAAAGCGACGCGCTTCCGGGCGATCTAACCGAAGAGCAAATCAACCAGCGGATTACGGCATGGTTTGCCGGCAAGCAACTGCTTAAAACGGTATAATCATGCTTTAAGATAACCATTGTAAAAGGAAGGAAGTTTTAACGTTTATGTCTTCATCTACTACTGAGTCGCGCAGCGGACGCGCGCGCATGCTGATCTCGTGCCCGGACAGACCGGGGATCGTGGCGGCGGTATCGCATTTCTTGTACGAGCATGGTGCGAACATCGTACAATCGGACCAATACACGATGGATCCGGAAGGCGGCATGTTTTTTATCCGCTTTGAATTTGATTTGAACGATATGGACAAGGAGCTTCCGGTTCTCGTTGAAGATTTCGCCCGCGTGGCGGACCGCTTCGATATGAAATGGCATACGTTCCGCGCGAGCCGCAAGAAGCGTCTTGCGATCTTTGTCTCCAAGGAAGACCATTGCCTGATGGAGCTTCTGTGGCAGTGGAAAGCAGGCGACCTTGACGCGGATATTGCGATGGTCGTGAGCAACCACCCGGACATGAAGGATATGGTCGAATCGTTCGGCATTCCGTACCACCATATTCCGGTAACGGCGGAAACCAAAGCCGAAGCGGAGCGCAAACAGATGGAGATCGTTGCGGACAAGGCCGATCTCATCGTTCTTGCCCGTTACATGCAGATCATCTCGCCGAAATTCATCGAGCAGTTCCCGAACCGCATTATCAATATCCACCATTCCTTCCTTCCTGCGTTCGTTGGCGGCAAGCCTTATGCGCAAGCTTATAATCGCGGTGTTAAAATCATCGGCGCAACGGCACATTATGTAACGGAGGAACTCGACGGCGGTCCGATTATCGAACAAGACGTTCAGCGCGTCAGCCATCGCGACAATGTAGAGGAATTGAAACGAATCGGCCGTACAATCGAGCGCGTCGTTCTCGCGCGTGCCGTGAAATGGCATACCGAAGACCGCATTATTGTACATCAGAACAAAACGGTCGTTTTCAATTAATCCAATAAATGCTCTAGTCTTTCTCCATTTTAAGGATGGCAAACGGGTTTTCGGAATGGTACAATATTCAAAGCCTTTGCGCTACAACTCGCGCTATATCCAGAAATATAGAGAGAGACAGAGCAATTTCAAACAGGAATTAGGAGGAAGTAAGAAATGACAGTTACACAAAAATCGATTGAACAGCTGTCGATCGACACCATCCGTACGCTGGCAATCGACTCCATCGAGAAAGCAAAATCCGGACATCCAGGCATGCCTATGGGCGCAGCTCCAATGGGCTACCAGCTGTTCGCGAAAAACATGACGCATAATCCGTCGAACCCGACTTGGATTAACCGCGACCGTTTCGTTCTGTCCGCAGGACACGGTTCGATGTTGCTCTATAGCCTGCTTCACCTGAGCGGTTACGATCTTCCTCTCGAAGAGCTTCAAAACTTCCGTCAATGGGGCTCCCTGACTCCGGGTCACCCTGAATTCGGCCATACGGCCGGCGTTGACGCAACAACCGGTCCGCTTGGACAAGGCGTTGCGATGGCTGTAGGCATGGCCATGGCAGAAGCTCATCTGGCGGCTACTTACAACAAAGAAGGCTTTGATATTGTTAACCACTTCACATACTCCATTTGCGGCGACGGCGACCTGATGGAGGGCATCTCCCATGAAGCGGCTTCCTTCGCAGGCCACCTGAAGCTTGGCAAATTGGTTGTTCTGTATGATTCGAACGATATCTCCCTTGACGGCGCACTTGACCTGTCGTATTCCGAAAGCGTTCAAAAACGTTTCGAAGGCTACGGCTGGCAAGTTCTTCGCGTGGAGGACGGCAACGACCTGAACGCATTGTCCAAGGCAATCGCCGAAGCGCAAGCGGAAACTGGCAAACCGACCTTGATCGAAGTTAAAACCGTTATCGGTTACGGCAGCCCGAACAAAGGCGGCAAAGGCGGACACGCAGGTCCTCACGGTTCCCCGCTGGGCGCTGACGAGACTAAGTTGACGAAGCAATTCTACGGCTGGAACGAAGACGATCAGTTCCATGTACCTGACGAAGTTCGCGCTCACTTTGCTGAAGTGAAGCAGAACGGCGAGAAAGCAAACGCTGCTTGGAACGAGCAGTTCGAAGCTTACAAAAAAGCATATCCAGAGCTAGCGGCTCAATTCGAGCTGGCTACTTCCGGTCAATTGCCTGAAGGCTGGGATAAGGACCTGCCTAAATACACAACGGAAGACAAGCCGCTGTCGACTCGCGTAGCATCGGGTAACGCTCTGAACGGTCTCGTTCACAACGTACCTGCTCTGGCTGGCGGTTCCGCTGACCTTGAGAGCTCGACAATGACTCACCTGAAAGGTTTGGCACAATTCAAACCAGGCAGCTACGACGGCCGCAACATCTATTACGGCGTTCGCGAGTTCGGCATGGCTGCAGCAATGAACGGCATGAGCCTTCATGGCGGCATGAAAGTATTCGGCGGTACGTTCTTCGTATTTACCGACTACCTGCGTCCGGCTATCCGTCTGGCTGCCCTGATGAAACAACCTGTAACTTACGTTCTGACGCATGACTCGATCGCCGTTGGCGAAGACGGTCCTACGCATGAACCGATCGAGCAACTGGCTTCGATCCGCATCATTCCTGACCTGACGGTTATCCGTCCTGCTGACGCGAACGAAACTTCCGCGGCTTGGGCTTATGCGGTTGAGAACCAAAGCGGCCCGGTAGCGCTTGTTCTGACTCGCCAAAACCTGCCTGTACTGGAAGGTACGGTTGAAGGCGTTCGCGAGAACCTGAAGCGTGGCGCGTATGTGGTATCCGATGCGGCAAACGGTGCTCCGCAAGCTCAAATTATCGCTACAGGCTCCGAGGTTCAACTGGCGGTTGCGGCTCAAAAAGCGCTTGCTGAAGAGGGCATCCAAGTCCGCGTAATCAGCATGCCAAGCTGGGATCTGTTCGACAAGCAAGATCAAGCATACAAAGATTCCGTTATCCTGCCTGAAGTCAAAGCTCGCGTAGCCGTCGAAATGGCTCATCCGTTCGGCTGGGATCGTTTCGTTGGCGACAAAGGCGTGGTTATCGGCATCGACCGCTTTGGCGCATCCGCACCTGGCGACCGCGTGATCAAAGAATACGGCTTCACGGTTGAGAACGTAGTAAGCAAAGTGAAATCGGTTCTGTAATTTAATAAGCTATTGGCGTAGAGGAGCTAACCATACCATGTCGCAATTTGAAAACGTAACGGTTGTCAAAGAAGCAAATGTTTACTTTGACGGTAAAGTAACCAGCCGCGCTGTCCTGTTCGCGGACGGCACGAAAAAAACGCTTGGCATTATGCTTCCTGGCGACTACGAGTTCGGCACGGACTGCATTGAGATTATGGAAATTCTGGCTGGAGACCTGAAAGTGCTGCTCCCTGGCGAAACAGAGTGGGTACACATCCAAGGCAAAGGTGAATTCACCGTTCCGGCCAACACGAAGTTCAAGCTTCAAGTAGCGGCTGTATCCGATTACTGCTGCTCTTACATCTACGAATAGCATCAAATGACAAGGGGCCGTCCCATCGTCTTGACGATGGGACGGCCCCTTTTATTCGGTTAAACAGCAAAGTACGCATTCGAATGTTCTTCCGATCGCCATTGCTCGGGGATTCCATGAATGAATATAGAGTGGTTGGAATCCCCGAGCAAAAGCGAACACTAACGTTTCTCCAGAATCATTCGAATTGCTACCTTTGCAATTAACCTATTCATTTCAAAGGCAAGAAGAGATTATTATTTTTTTTCGCCGATCTTACGGCCGATCCATTGCTCGTAGGCTTGCGTTACGCTGCTCATGTCGAGCTCGCCGAGACCCATGGAGTCGCCGATCTGGAACAGGCTTTTTGCGGCCTCCAGCATCGGCGTAGGCACCTTCAGTCCATCCGAAAGCACGGAGGAGAGGCGGAGATCCTTCAGCATCAGCGCGAGGGAGAACTGGACGTCGTAATCGCTGGCAAGCACCTTCTCGCCCTTCAGCTCGGCCGTACGGCTTGCTGCGCCGCCGGATTGGACAAGCTCGAGGAATGCGCTGCCGTTGATGCCGCCGCTAGCCGCAATCGCCATGCCTTCGGCCAGGGCCGCCATATTGATGCCCACGATGGTATTATGCGCAAGCTTTGCCGTTGCGCCGCTGCCGTTATCGCCCATATAGATGATCTTACGGCCCATAGCGGTCAGAACCGTTTCGACCTCTTTCAGCTTCTTCTCGGGACCGCCAACCATAAACGTCAACGTGCCGCCTTCCGCCGCCGGCTTGCTTCCTGTAACCGGAGCATCAAGGAAAGATGCGCCCTTCGACTCTGCCGTTTCCGTAAGCTCTAGAGCGAGAGAAGGAGAAATGGTGCTGCTGTCGATCAGAACGGTACCCGGACGGACTGCGCCAAAAATCCCGTTTTCTCCATAATAAACTTCGCGGATTGCCGCATCGTTGCTGATCATCGTAATGACGATTTCGGCCTCGCGGACCGCGTCGGCCGGAATTGCCGCTTCGCTTGCCCCGCAAGCGATCAGCTCCCCGGCTTTGCCGGCAGTCCGGTTGTAGACCGTAACCTCGAAACCGCTGCGAAGCAGGTTCGCAGCCATCCCGTATCCCATAACGCCTAGGCCGATAAATCCGATTTTTTTCATGTACAGTTCCCTCCAGTGTATCTTTAGGTTCTAAGTAATAATCACTTTTATCTCCTATCATAGCTTAGATTCGGGCGGAATGAAACTTGCCCGGCCGTCAAGGGACGGTGAAGCCGTTTCACCTTATTAAGTTAAATATTACCTCAAGCCATAAAAGCTTTTACTAATCATTATAGATAATCTGCATACCTTTTTCATGGTTTGTTGCTTGTTTTTCAAATCTAAATCCGATATTCTAAAGGCTAAGTAAGACAGGTAATTGAAAAATAGTATCAGGGAGGCTTTTCTTTCATGAGTAAAACGGTAAAATTCGATTACACTAAAGCGCTTGGCTTTATTGGACAACATGAAATTGACAATCTGTCGGAACAAGTTCGTATCGCCCACGAACAATTACATAATGGTACTGGCGCAGGCTCCGACTACCTCGGTTGGATCGACCTTCCTAACAATTATGATAAAGAAGAATTCGCCCGCATCAAGCAATCCGCGGAAAAAATCAATTCCGATTCCGAAGTGCTCGTGGTTATCGGTATCGGCGGTTCTTACCTCGGCGCGCGAGCGGCGATCGAGATGCTCTCGAATTCCTTCTACAACCTGCAAACCAAAGAACAGCGCAAAACTCCGCAAGTTCTGTTCGCGGGCAACAACATCAGCTCGACTTACGTGACGCATCTGCTTCAATTGCTGGATGGCCGCGATTGGTCGATCAACGTCATTTCCAAATCCGGCACAACAACGGAGCCGGCTATCGCGTTCCGTATTTTCCGCGAAGCTCTCGAGAGCAAATACGGCAAAGAGGAAGCTCGCAAACGGATCTATGCTACCACTGACCAAGCTAAAGGCGCCCTGAAAAAGCTGGCGACCGAAGAAGGCTACGAGTCGTTTGTTATCCCTGACGACGTAGGCGGACGTTACTCCGTGCTCACAGCGGTAGGTCTTCTGCCAATCGCCGTTGCGGGCATCGACATCGACGCGATGATGCAAGGCGCGGCGGACGCATCGAAAGAATACAGCAACCCGAACCTCGCCGAGAACGAGGCCTATCAATACGCTGCGGCGCGCAACGCGTTGTACCGCAAAGGCAAAGTAACGGAAATCCTCGTGAACTACGAGCCTAACCTGCACTTTGTATCCGAGTGGTGGAAGCAGCTCTTCGGCGAAAGCGAGGGCAAAGACTACAAAGGGATCTATCCGGCATCCGTTGACTTCTCGACAGACCTGCACTCGATGGGTCAGTTTATCCAAGAGGGCAACCGGAATATCTTCGAAACGGTTATCCAAGTGAATGAAGTTTCCGAGCACATCACAATCGGCAACGATCCTGCGGACCTCGACGGACTAAACTTCCTGACAGGCAAAACGATGGACTTCGTTAACAAGAAAGCATTCCAAGGCACGCTTCTGGCTCATACGGACGGACAAGTACCTAACTTTATCGTCAACATCGCCGACATGACGCCTTATACGTTTGGTTACATGGTGTACTTCTTCGAGAAAGCCTGCGGCATCAGCGGTTACCTGTCGGGCGTGAATCCGTTCGACCAACCGGGCGTAGAGGCATACAAACGCAATATGTTCGCGCTGCTTGGCAAACCAGGCTACGAGAAGGAAAAGGCTGAGCTCGAAGCTCGTCTGTAATGCTGGAGCGTTATTCTACGGTTCGAGGTCCGGGCAGCGAAGAGGTCGTTATCAAGAAGTCCCGTTTCATCGGCTACGCAAAGCCGGTGGAGACGGAGGAGGAAGCCGTTTCGTTTATCGACGAGATCAAAAGGCTTCACCGGGCAGCCACCCATAACTGCTCGGCTTATGTAGTCGGAGAACGCGATCAGCATCAGAAAGCCTCCGATGACGGAGAGCCTAGCGGGACGGCCGGCAAGCCAATCCTTGAGGTCATCAAGCATAAAGGCTTAAAAAACGTGGCGGTTGTGGTTACCCGTTATTTCGGCGGGATCATGCTTGGTGCCGGCGGTCTGGTCCGCGCTTATACGGACGGCGCGGTAGCCGGAATCGAAGCAGCCGGCGAAATCGTGAGGGTGCTGCACCGGGAGGTTTTTGTCGACGTGGACTATACCTGGTACGGCAAAGTGGAGAACGAGCTCCACGGCCGGGGTACGCGTCTTGGCGGCACCGAATTTACGGACCGCGTTACGGTGAAATGCCTGCCCGTTGTATCGGAGGCCGACGCTTTCGTGGCGTGGATGACCGATTTAACGCAAGGACAAGCGGTCATTACGGAAGGCGAAGAGCTTTATTATATCGAAGGCGAATAAGAAAAGCCGCCCGTTGTCTTAGGTACAAGACAGCGGGCGGCTTTTTTCTATTTTCTAAGTAATATTGCTACAGTAAAATTGGACGGCCTGATTACGCATAAAATGTAAATATGGGATTGACTAGACCAGTTGTTCTCTGCTAAATTTAGAATACCAAGTGATCTAATAGGAATTCTGTATTTACTATTGATTAAGTATAAGCAAACACCTACGGTTCGAACCGGTGGTTTGGAGGTCATAAGCAGCATGAATGTCATGTTTCGCAGCAAATGGTGGAGCTTCGGATTCCGGAGCGCGATTATGCTCTATTTTATTGTATTAATTGTACTTCCCATTATCGGAATTTATACGCAGTCGCTATCCGGAGGGTTTGTTCCTTTCTGGGAGAGTATATCGGATCCCCTGGCTTGGAAGGCTGTACTGCTGACCATTAAGCTGGCGCTTATCGCAACTGTCATTAACGTGCTGCTGGGTTCTATGATCGGATGGGTGCTTATCCGGTATCGGTTTCCGGGAAGACGGATTTTGAACAGTTTGGTTGACCTGCCGTTCGCTCTACCGACAGCCGTAACCGGGCTAATGATTCTGCTTTTGCTTGGCCCGGGCAGCTTTGTCGGCGAACTGGCTTCGAAGATGGGCTTTACGATTGTTTTCCATCAGCCGGCGATTGTGATCGCAATGGTTTTTGTTACGTTTCCGTTTGTGATCCGGGCGGTTCAGCCGCTGCTTGAGGAGATCGACAAATCGGAAGAAGAAGCGGCCTACACGATGGGCGCAAGCAAATTCCGAACCTTTTTTAGCGTTATCTATCCTTCCATGCTGCCGGGAGTAATCAGCGGTGCGATGCTGGCCTTCTCAAGAGCGCTGGCGGAATTCGGGGCTGTTGTATTGGTAGCGGGCAATATCCCGGGCAAGACGCTGATTGCCGCCGTTTATATTTTTGGAGAAATTGAAAGTGACAATCCGCAAGGGGCCGCGGCGGTTTCGGTATTGCTGCTGACGCTTTCGTTTATCATTTTATGGACGGTCAACCTGATTCAATCGAGGAGGCCGGGAAAATGACAATTAGACGGACGTGGATTGGACTTTCTTATATCGTGTTTACCTTATTGCTGATTATTCCGCTTATCGAGATCTTTACGGGCTCATGGGCGGACGGCTGGAGCGGCTTTGTTGAAGGGTTAACCCGCAAGCAATCGCTTCATGCTCTGCAGATGACGGCCATTATCGTTGTTGTGGTAACGGCTATTAACACCGTATTTGGCGTTATGCTGGCGCTTTATCTGGTTCGCGCCCATTGGATCGGACCACGCATGAAGCGGCTGCTTAACAGCATCGTGGATCTGCCGTTTGCCGTGTCGCCGGTTATCGGCGGTTTGATGATTGTTCTGTTGTTAGGTCCTAATACCGTCATCGGTTCTTTTTTCGAGGATGCGGGATTTAAAGTCGTTTACGCCCTGCCGGGGATGATTCTTGCCTCCCTGTTCGTGACCTTCCCGCTGATGGTACGCGAGGTGCTGCCGGTTCTACAGGAGATTGGCGCCCAGCAGGAGGAAGCGGCCTCTACTCTAGGCGCATACTCGTGGTATACGTTCTGGAAGGTGACTTGGCCGTCTATCCGCTGGGGCGTGATCTACGGCGTTGTACTGACGGTAGCAAGAACGCTAGGCGAGTTTGGCGCGGTGCTTGTCGTATCGGGCAATATTATGAACAAGACGCAAACGGCTACTACGCTCGTGTATCAGGATGTCGAGAATTTTAATGTTGTAGAAGCAAACGGCGTAGCCCTAGTGCTTGCCGTATTCTCCGTAGGCCTTCTCCTGTTAATGGAATGGGCGAAAAAACGAAAGGAAGTGCATTAAGCCATGCATATTGAAGTTCGTAACTTGAGCAAAAGCTTTGGCGATTTCCACGCCGTGCAGGACGTCAGCTTCGAGATTGAAAAAGGTCATCTGATCGGGCTTCTCGGTCCAAGCGGCGGCGGCAAAACATCGATTCTTCGTATGCTGGCAGGCCTTGAGACGCCAACTTCCGGGGATATCCTGTTCCATGGGAAGCGGGTTAACGATCTGCCTCCGCAGGAGCGCGGGATTGGCTTCGTATTCCAGAATTATGCTTTGTTCAAGCATATGACCGTATATGACAATATCGCTTTTGGGCTGAAGGTGAAAAAGCAGACCAAAGAACAAATCCGCGAGCGCGTATCGACGCTGGTTGAGCTGACGGGTCTAAAAGGCTTCGAGCACCGTTACGTGCACCAGCTGTCCGGCGGCCAGCGCCAGCGTGTGGCTTTCGCCCGCGCGCTTGCCCCGGAGCCGCAGCTGCTGCTGCTTGACGAGCCGTTTGCGGCGATTGACGCCAAGATTCGTACCGAGCTGCGGACCTGGCTGAAAGAAATGATCGAGCGCGTAGGCATCACTTCCATCTTCGTTACCCATGACCAGGACGAAGCGATTGAAGTAGCGGATGAGATTATGATCATCGGCAAAGGCAAGCTGGAGCAGAAAGGCACGCCGTGGGAAATTTACAAAAATCCGGAAACGCCGTTTGTCGCAAGCTTTATTGGCGAATCGACGATCGTGGAGGACGTTAAAGTATTAAAAGGCTTTGATGCCGCATTGTCCTATCCGGGAACAAAAGCTCTCATTCGTCCCGAATATATCGAGATTGGCAAGCCGGGTGAGATCCGCCTGCAGTCCGCGACCGTAAACGCAACGGTAAAGGCCTTGCATTTCCGCGGCAGCGAGTGGATGGTCGAACTGCTTGTAGACAACGTAAAGCTTATTACGTACCGTTCGCTGGAGAAGGAAGTGCTGCAGCCCGGCGAGCAGGTTAGCGTGCTTGTCCATCGCGCGTACCTCTTTAACGATAACGACAGCTGGATTATGGAAAACAGTCTGAAGGTTGACCCAATGCCGATTCATATCTAAGTACTCATCTTAGTGGAAAGAGTTGTATACGAACATGAATATAAATCGAAGAGCAAGCCGGCGGATTGCCGTACTGCTCCTGGCCGTACTGCTGATTATGACAGCAGGCTGCGGCAAGGAGGAGACGAGGCAGCCCGCCGAGTCTACCGCACAAGACGGTGATGTAACGCTTGTCATCGGTGCCTACTCCGTAGTGAAGGATGCGTTCAGCGAGATTCTGCCGCAGTTCCAGGCTTATTGGAAAGAGCAGACAGGTCAGAAGGTTGTATTCCAGGAATCGTACGAAGCTTCGGGGACGCAGGCACGCGCCATAGCCGGAGGCTTCGAGGCGGATGTCGCGATTCTTGCGATGGAAGGCGATCTGGATAAAATCTCGGATGCAGGCTTCATTACGCATGATTGGAAGTCGCAGCCGAATAATGGCTTGATTACGAAATCGATCGTTGTCCTCGGGACCAGAGAAGGCAACCCCAAAGGGATTAAGGACTGGGATGACCTCCCCCGCAAAGGCGTAAAGGTGCTTTATCCGAATCCCAAAACGTCCGGCGGCGCGCAATGGGATATCAACGCCATTTATGGGGCAGGGCTTAAGAAATCGGAGGAAGAGACGGGGACAAAAGATCCGGCCTTTGCCAAGAAATATTTGGAGTCGATTCATAAGAACGTGGAGTCTCTCGATAAGAGCGGGCGCGCTTCCATGGCGGCGTTCGAATACGGAGTTGGCGATGTTATCGTCACTTACGAGAACGAGCTGCTTGGCCGCATTATGAATGGCGTCAAGTATGACGTCGTTGTTCCGAAGAACACGATCCTGATCGAGAACCCGGCTGCCGTCGTGGATAAAAACGTCGATAAACACGGTTCGCGCAAAGTGGCCGAAGCGTTTATCTCGTATCTGCAAAGCGAAGAGGCGCAACGTACGTTCGTCAAATACGGCTTCCGTTCGGTAGACGATAAGGTAGCCGAAGAGTCTAAGGACAAGTATGTCGTGCCGGAAGGTTTGTTCGATATCTCTTATCTGGGCGGCTGGAAGGAAGTCCGTCAGAATCTGTACTCGAAGAAGGGCATCTGGTATCAGGTGCTTGCGGGAATCTAGAACGGATAAGATAAAAAAACTCCATGGCGGAAGCGTCGCTTCCCCGTGGAGTTTTTTTTGAATTTCTCCGGATTGAAACGCGCCTCCCCACCGAAGGACGGCGAAGCCGTTTCACCTTATTGCGCCTGTTTATTTGGCTGCAGGCTGGAGCACGAATTTCTCGATGACATGACGAACGCCCTCTTCGTTATTCGTCAGCGTAATATAATCCGCGATTTCCTTCAGCTTCGGCGTGGCGTTGCCCATAGCGACGCCAAGACCGGCCGCTTCAATCATTTCATGGTCATTCCATGCATCGCCAATCGCGATGGTCTGCTCGACCCCGCAGCCCAAATGCTCGGCCATAAAGCGAAGAGCATGGCCTTTGGTGCCTTCCTTGTGCATAAACTCGAGATAATGAGGCTTGGATTTCGTAATATGGACTCGGTCGCCGATAATCGGCTTTAACTCTTCGGCCAGCCGGTCCAGATAGGCAGGATCGTCGATAATGAGCATTTTATTATTAGGCTTGTCGAGCAATGCTTCGAAATCCTCGGCCACGACATACGGGATATTCGTCAGCGTGGAATAGTTGACCGCTTTTTCGTTGGCTTCCTTCACGTATAAAATATCGTCCGCATAGAGCTGCAAATGCAGGCCGCGCTGCTCGGTGATCGCGTACAGCTCCTTCGCCGCATCCTGCGGCACGCAGCGCTCGTAGAGCACTTCTCCATCCAGGAGCGTCTTCACAAGCGAGCCCTGATAAGTAATGATCGGAACGTTCAGCCGGATTTGATCGGCGATTTTTTTGGCCGAGGCGTACATCCGCCCCGTAGCCAGAGTGACGGTTACGCCTAACGCAATGGCGTCCTCCATCGCTTTTTTCGTGCCTTCGGTCACGATTAATTCGTCATTAAGAAGCGTATCATCGACATCGATTGCGATTAATTTGTACATGTTCTCTCTCCTGTCTCTATTCGTCCAACAAAAGCTAGGTTGATTGTAGCGAAAAACATAGCCGTCTTCAACCCTATATCATGAAGGGGGATCATCCGGCCCATTTGCTCAGCGGACCCCAAATAAGCTACATTAGAATACAGAACATCAGTCATAGTCAGGAGTGACCTTAGTGAAAGAAATCTCGAATGAGGCAGCGAAGCAGCGGATTATAACGTTTGCGGTTCTTGGGGCATTACTATTTACGATTATCGGATTTATTCTTGGCTGGCTCTGGATGGAGGTACGGTACCCGATGCTGAAGGAGCCCGCATTCCGTAATTTCACGGTGTCCTATAACACCATCATGGATAAATACTTAAACGGCGCGAAGTCGGAGGACCTCATTAACGGCGCCTCCCAAGGCATGCTGGCGTCGCTTGGCGATCCTTACTCCAGGTATCTGGTCAAGGAGCAGGGCAGCGCTTATACGCAAGGCTACGAAGGGGAATTCTCCGGAGTGGGCATTACGCTTCAGGAAGCTGACGGCAAGTTTATCGTGGCCAGCGTGACGGAAGGCGCGCCGGCCGAGCGCGGAGGCGTTCATGCGGGGGATGAGATCGTAGGCGTGAACGGGGCCTCGATCAAAGGCAAGGAATACGATGACGTGATCACCGTTCTCCGTGGAGATGCCGGTACCAAGGTAAAGCTGTCCCTTCAACGGGGAGACGCAGCCAAGCCGATTGAGGTAGAGCTGACAAGGGAAGCAATCGCTGTACATACGGTAACCTCGGAAATGCTCAGCGGCGGCATCGGGCATGTAACGATCTCGAAGTTCGGGGAGAAGACCGACGACGAGTTCAAGACCGAGATAGAGAAGCTGCAAAAAGAAGGAATGAAGAAGCTGCTGCTGGACCTCCGCTCGAATCCCGGCGGCTTGCTGCAATCCACGATCCAGATCGCGAATATGCTTGTGCCTAAGGATAAGGCTATACTTGAGGTTGTCTACAAGAACAACTCCAAGACGATCACGTACCGGTCGAAGCAGGATAAGCCGTGGACGATTCCGATCGTTGTTCTTGTCAACGGTCAATCCGCAAGCGCCAGCGAGGTGCTGACGGCAGCGCTGAAGGAGTCCGCCGGCGCGACGGTTGTTGGCGAGAAGACCTTCGGCAAAGGCATTGTGCAGACCTTCCAGCAGTTCAAAGACAAATCGGTGCTCAGCCTGACGGAAGCCCAATGGAAAACGCCGGGCGGCACCTGGATCCATAAGCAGGGCGTGACGCCGGACGTGACGGTAGCGTTGCCCGCATTCGCAAGCCTCAGCCAGCTTCCGTTCGGAACGGAGCTTAAGACGGGAAGCTACGGCGAGAACGTCAAGACGCTCCAGCTGATGCTGCAGGAGCTGGGTTATACGCCTGTCGGAGATATCGGCTTGTTTAACGGGCAGACCGCGGATGCATTGATCCGATTCCAGAAGGATAACAAGCTGGAGGCAACCGGAACGTTTAACGACATGACGGGCTACCGGATTCTCGAGTTGTTAAGCGACAAGCTCAAGGGCGAGGATACGCAGCTTCGCAAAGGGATCGAAATTTTGAATAGTAAATAATTCTGCCGAATTCGCTATTGACAACGGGAATGATAATTATTATCATTCATAGAGGAAAGCATTACACCGTTGCGCAGCGAGGTGAGCCGGTTTGAAGAAGATCAAATATTGCACCCGGAATTTGAAGAACGGAACGAAGCCCGTTTACAAGGCGATGAAGAGCAAATATCCGGACATAAAGATGAAGAAGAAGGACTGTCTTGGCAACTGCAGAACCTGCAAGCGCGAGAGCTTTGCCATGATTAAATCCAGAAGCATCTGCGCGTCGAGCCCGGATCAGCTGTACAAGGAATTGAAGAAATTGATCGGCTAAGCAAATAATTTGGATAATATTGCATGGGACGGCTTTTGCCGTCCTTTCCGTTTGTGTTAGAATAAGACCAAACAAGAAAAAGAGGTGCATAAGCGATGAATGATAAATTAGCGGAAGCGCTCAATGAGCAGATGAATTTTGAATTTTATTCGGCGCATGTGTATCTTGCAATGGCAGCCTATTGCTCCGGCGAAAGTCTCGATGGATTCGCGAACTTCTTCATTATTCAAGCGGAGGAAGAGCGGTTCCATGGTATGAAAATATACAAATTCCTGAATGACCGCGGCCGCCGCGCTACGCTTACCGCGCTGGGCGAACCAAAGAACGAATACGAATCCATGCTTGACGCCTTCCAGCATGGCTACGCGCATGAGCAGCAAAATACGAAGCGCTTCTACAACCTGGCGGATCTTGCGCTTAACGACCGCGAGCACGCAACGATGTATTTCCTGAAATGGTTCATCGACGAGCAGGTCGAAGAAGAAGCGTTGTTCGATAATATTATCCAGAAGCTGAAGCGCATCGATAAAGACAGCAACGCCTTCTACATGCTGGACGCGGAATTCGCGCAGCGCTCGTTCGTAGCTCCGGCAGAATAATAGTCGTCATGAAGAAACGGGACCTGGCAGCAGGTCCCGTTTTTTTATGATAAAGATGGGGGAAATAGAATGTTTATCGCACAGCGCATTTTAGGATATGCGGCTCTTTTATTTGGTCTTCTGATTTCCTTTTCGGGACAAATTGCAGAAGCCGGGATGTTCGCCGCTGCCGGTTTTGTGCTTGTCTCGCTAGCCGAGCTGGTTCGGCTGCAGCAAGGAATGTATCATCTGGCCTTAGGTCTGCCGCTCAGAAATGAACAGATTCATAGAATACTTAGACGAACTCCGCCGGTCATAGTGACCTCAACGACCTTGTCGATTCATCCCTTTAATGAGACCGAATATCCGCTGCTGGAGCTTCAAGGGGAAGCCTATTTACGGGTAAAAGCTTTTATTCCCTATATCGAGCAGTCCGAAACGGAGTACCGTTTCACCTTTCCGGATTCGGCGCCTGTTCTGCTGATTTGCGATCCCCGTTACAGTCAAGGAAGCCGCTTGTTCCAATACAATGACCAAGTATTCGTCAAGCTGTCGGCGCTGCCTCTTTCGATAGAGAAGGAAGGAGACCGACTCCGGGTTGAGGTCGCAGCTCAGCGGCATCAGCTGTAAGCATTAATGATAAAAGAGGATACCGCCGCGGGCTTGCCGCGGTAATAAGCGGGGGAGCTGATATACAGCTCCTCTTCCGCTCTTGTGACGGCGACGTAAGCGAGGCGACGTTCCTCTTCCAGCGCAGCCTCCCCAACATTGTCGCCGGCCTGAATAGCGCTTCTGTCGCTATTCTTCTCAGCGGTGATGGCCGAGCTATGCGGAAGAATCCCTTCGGATACGCCGCATACAAAGACGACCGGAAATTCCAGCCCTTTAGACTTGTGAATGGTCATAAAGTTGACCGCGTCGGCATTGCGGCTGTCTGGCTTCATCCGTTTCATCTCTTCGTGCTTTGCCGCAATCTCGTCGATAAAAGCAAGGAAAGCCGCAATGCCGTCAAACCGTTTAGCCGATGCCTCAAGCTCGTCCAGCATTTCCTTCAAGGACTCCTTATGCTCGGTCAAGGCAGGTCCGCTTTTGTTCGCTTCAATAAATTGATCGTAGAATTCCATGCGAAGCCGCCGGATCGCCGTCTCCGGCTTCAGCTTTTCCAGGGAACGGATTAATTTGATCCGTTCTTTTATTTTATCCTGATGGAAAGACTTAATCTCGGGGAACCGGGTCAGATGGATAAGCGGCCATTTCTTGGCCTGCTTCTTATCCTCATTCCATATAAACGCCATCGCCTGATCCGGCTTGACGTACATCGTGGCGAGCATCGCTTCCATCGCGTCAAAGTTGCGGCGGTCGACGGACAAGCGCAGATGGGCGATAACCGGCTTGACGACCCATTGCTCATACAGAGATTCGCCGCTGCCGTAGTCGATAAAAGGGACCTGACGGATCACCAGCTGATCGAATACCGCCCGGCTGCTGCTGGCTGTCCGGAACAGAATGGCGAAATCGCGGAACGAGCGGCCTTTTTTCTCCTTCTGCTGAAGCAGCGTGTTAACGATCAGATCCGCTTCGTCGTCGCAGTTGCCGGGTCTCGCATACACGGGCGGAAGGCCGTGGGGCTTCGCCGTCAGCAGGGTTTTGCTGCGCCGCTGCTTATTATGACGGATAACGGCGTTGCCAAGGCCAACGATGCCGGAGCCGGAGCGGTAATTGACGTCGAGAATGATGTTCCTGGCGCCGGGGAACTGCTTCTCGAAATTCAGAATATAATCGTTGCGCGCTCCGTTAAAGGAGTATATCGTCTGATCGTCGTCGCCCACCACCATCAGATTCCGGTGGGTCTGAACGAGAAGCTTGATGATCTCGTACTGAATCGTATTGGTATCCTGGAATTCATCGATCATGACGTAACGGAACCGGTTCTGCAGCATGGCCAGCAGGTTCTCGTCCCGCTTCAGCAGCTGATACGCTTCAAGCAGCATATCATCGTAATCGATCAGGTCCAATTGGCGTTTCCATTCTTCATAACTGGTAAAGATAAGCTTAAGCTGCCGATCCTCTTCCGTCTTCTCCGGAAGTTCCGGAACGGCAATCATCTGCATCTTGTAGGAGGAGAGGAGCGAAATGAGCGTCTCCGGCTGGTACGTCTCGTGCAAATTCCGTTCGCGCAGCAGCCGTTTGAAGTAAATCTGCTTGCGTCCGGTTTCGCCCAGGATGTTCTGCTTGTATCCGCGTCTGCGCAGCATAAGAAGACAGAACGAATGGAAGGTGCGGGCTTCAATCCGGGATGCGGCCGCGCTTCCTATATCCGGGAGCTGGCTGATCCGCAGCTTCATTTCGTCGGCTGCTTTTTTGGAGAAGGTCATGAGCAGAAGCTGCTGGGGCGGGATGCCGCGGACGGCCAGCATGTACCCGGTCCGGCAGACGAGGACGGAGGTTTTGCCCGAGCCTGCGCCGGCTAATGTCAGGATGGGCCCGTCGATATGGCGCACCGCAGCGATCTGCCGCTCGTTCAGCCGGATCCCTTGCTTCTCCAAAGCGCGGAAATAGAAGGCGTCCTTGTCGGAAGGCGGGATCAGCTGCTCGCTTGTATCCGCGGAAGCGTGGGCGGCTGGTGTATAATTTTTGTTAACAACGCCGTATGGGCGTTTGTAATAGATCTTATTGTTGGAAGTTGTTGCTTTGTTCATCGTCTGTAATCACCTGTTGTCGATTATAGCATGATAGAATGGATGTTCGTACCGTATAAACCGAAATTACTAATAGTTGGAGAGGAATGAGGCAGCATGATTGGACCGGCAGGCAAGGAAGACGTGGAGCAAGTAATGCCGCTGCTGCATGAGGCTATCGGCAATATCGCCTGCTCGCTTGCGGGAGTGGAGGATGAAGCGGAAGCGATGCGGATCTTGGCGGAATTCTATATCGAAGAGGGGAACCGGGTCAGCTACAGGAATGTATTCGCGGACAAAAGAGACGGCGTGGTTGCCGGTATATTGGTTTGCTATCCGGGGGACGATGCCGAGCAATTGGATCAGCCCTTAGTCGAGCGCGTGGAGCGCGTAACCGGAATTCAGGATTATACGATTTTGACGGAAACGCGCCCGGGCGAGTTTTACCTGGACTCGATTGCCGTCCATTCCTCGTTCCGCAACCAAGGCATTGCCAAGGCGCTGATGGCTGCTTTCGAACGGGAGGCCGTGAAGCAAGGCTATCGGCTGGTCTCCTTGATTGTCGAAGAATACAACGGCCAGGCAAGGCTGCTTTACGAGAAAATGGGCTACAGCGCAGACGGCGAGCTTCTTATTAGCGGACACCGTTATACGAGAATGGTAAAGACTGTATCCGCAGAATAAAGGCGAGGAAAGAAGGAATGCGGCGAGTTATGTCGAAACTGTAGAACCGGCGTAATTATTACAAACGTAACGGGTGATACATAATGAACCTAATCCCTTCCTCTTGGAGTACCCCGACTTTTAGTTGTGAAGATTTGCAGCCATTTGAAATTGGTCTTGTGCAGGAGCTGTACATGGCAAGCGCGCCGGTTGTCTTGTGGGACGGGAAAGAGCATGATCCTCATTATATCGAGCGTTCCTATCATGAAGGCATACTGCCGGAAGGCGGCGTGAAGGACAAGTTCCGGATCCAGGCCATCAGGCTGAAAACAACGGAAGAAATCGTTGGGTTCCTTAGCGTTTATCACGGCTATCCGCATCGGGATTCGCTTTATCTGGCGATGATGTGCATCAGCGGGGACTTTCAGAATCAGGGCTACGGCCAGGAAGTCATGAAGCATTTTCTGCTGGAGATCGGTCTTCTTGGTTACTCGGAAGTCAGGGTGAACGTATCTCTCCGCAATTGGGCAGGCTTGCGCTTCTGGACCAAATCCGGATTCAACCGCATTAGCGGCATCTTTGGCGACAAAGAATTCGCGGAGGGCAAATTTGCGGATATCGAGCTGATTAATCGGTGGTCACTGTGAATTTTTAGATGTCATTGTGTAATAATGATAACTATGTTAAGATTATAATTATTCTAAATTATAATCATTCTAAATAAGCTTGAACACAGCGCATCGGATATTGAAACACAAGGAAAGGCGGGTGAGCTTTATTATGATCGAAGAACAAATGGAAACGATCAACCGTCAATTAAGAACAAAAGGCTACAAATTAACGCCGCAGCGCGCAGCGACTGTCCGCGTATTGCTGGAGAACGAGAAGGATCATCTCAGCGCGGAGGATGTCTACATGCTGCTGAAGCGCAGCAATCCGGATATCGGTCTGGCAACGGTTTACCGTTCCCTGGAGCTGCTGAGCGAGCTGCATGTCGTGGAAAAAGTGAATTTCGGCGACGGAGCGACGCGTTACGATCTGAGAAGCAACGATCAGGAGCATCACCATCATCATCTGATTTGTACCGAATGCGGTACGGTCGAGGAGATTATGGACGACTGGCTGCTTCCGATGGAGAACCGGATTGCGAAGGAATTCGGATTCAAGGTATTGGACCACCGCCTTGATTTCCACGGAATTTGCAAAGCCTGCAAAAGCAAAGCAAGCGACAACGACCGCAAAGCGGTGTCCTAACATAATAGGGAGCCTTGGATCATGAATGGGTCCAAAGGCTCCTTTGTTGTTTAAAAAGGCTTAACAACACGGCTTGCCGTTTATGTAGTAGCTGTCTTCCCGGTACGTTCGGAACGCAACCTCCACTTCGTCAATGCCGATCCGGGCGAGCTGCGCGGTAACGGCCTGCGCGAACCGGTCACGGACCGCTTGTCCGCGTTCGAACCAGCCCACCTCAACGAACGGATACGATTGTCCTTCCGTGAGACCGCCAAAGACGGCTGTCGTATGCAGGCATTCCATCGTAAAGTTGTCCGTTCCGCATTCGCATACGGAGGCCAGTTCCTCGGCAAGCGCCTGGCTAACCGTTGTGAGCCGGTCTGCGGGTACCCCGCGAAACAAAAGCTGCGGCATAATGCTCCCTCCTTAAAATATAGTAACTGCTTTAGCTTTCATCAACGGTGCTATCCCTTAGATTACCTTGACTTCGCCCCTCATTGCAACGGATGCGGAAGCATGGAGGGGGCGGTTGCAGAAGCCGATGCTCTTGCGTTATCGTAAAGACAAGAGCATAAAACGAAGGCCCCCTTCGGATAAGGGAGCCTGCACGCAGGGGTATCAGCTGTATTTCAGCCAAATATTGCTGAGGGCAAGAAGCGGCCAAATATAGTTGTTGCTGGCATAATGGGCATAGACGCTGCCGGGAAGAGCTCCGCCGGTCGGATACGTATAAGTCCAGTCGCGGCGGTCAAGGGACTGCAGGAGAGCTTCCACGCCGCGCTCCAAAGCGGGAGTAGGCTTAGGCAAAGCCGCGGTCAGCCCATCCAGCGCCCAAGCCGTCTGGGATGGCGTGCTGAAGTTTAAAGGAACGTAACGCCTGACTTTATCGCTGATACAGGATTCGCCCCAGCCTCCGTCTTCATTCTGGACCTGAAGCAGCCAGTCGACCCCTTTCTTGACCGCCGGATGATCCTCCGCGATGCCTACGGCCGTCAGCCCTTGAATGGCAGCGCTTGTGCCGTGTACGTAAGTAATGCCCCAGCGCCCGTACCAACTGCCGTTGCTTTCCTGCTGGGACAGGACCCAACGCAGCGTGGATTCGATCCAGCTGTTGCCGGCGTTCATGCCAAGCTCCTGGCCGAGAAATTGCAGCGTGCGCGAGGTCAGGTCGACCGTCGAAGGATCAACCGCGATATCCTTGGCCCCTTCGAAATGAAAGAAAGCTATCGGCAGCCGCGAGCCCTGCCGTTCAAACGCCGGCCAGCCGCCGTTATCATTGCGCATGGTCAGCACCCAATTCAGTCCGCGCTGCCAGTCCGCTTGCAGCTCCGGCGTGCGGGAGCTGTAGGGCTGGATGGCGCGAAGGGCGGCTGTGGTATCGTCCACATCCGGATAAAGGGTGTTTACGTTGGAGAAGCCCCAGCCTCCGGCTGGCGTGCCGGGGTTGCGGATTGCCCAGTCTCCAAGCTGGGTCTGCTGTCTTTGGCGCAGATAAGCCCCGGCGTTCTCCAGAGCGGTGGAGGTAGGATTTACTCCGGCCTTGCGCAGGGCATGAACCAGCATGGCCGTATCCCATACTTCCGAGGAGGCGATCTGCACATGGCTGTTGGCGCACATGACGGAACGGATGCCGGACACCATGCGGTGAATGAGCGGTGAATTTGTAGAATAACCAAGCATCAGAAGCGCCAGAATCATAAACATGGTAGCCGTTGTATAAGTAAGGAGCGTACCGTCCGGTTCCAGCCGTTCGAATAGAAATTGAACCGCTTTTTCCTGCGGGGTGGGCGATTCGAAAGGAAGCAGCTCCGATAGCGACAAGGAACCCACCAACGTAGCCAAGGCCGCAATCCATGGCGAATCGTTCTCGAATCGCTTGGAGCTGCCTTCGAACAGATCGGACAGATCGGGCATGGAGGCGCTATGCTGCACGAACTGGGCGTTAGCGAGCATAATGATCGGCACGATATGTACGCGGGCATGCCCGGACAAGGAAAAGAGATCGATGCCGATGCCGTTGTCGGAGAAAAAGACCTCGAGGGGAATGCGCATCGACTTTGGCCATGCCGCCTGACCTGCCGCGGCGAAGATCGCCTGCGTCAGGAGAGAGCGGATTTTGGACAAGCCGCCTTTGCTTAGAATAAACTGCTTCGCCAGCTGCATGCGGGGATCCAGTTTGTTCAAATAACCGGAATAGAGCAGCGCGAAATAAGCCTCCGCCGTCGCGTCCAGATTGCCGTCTTCTTCGTCGGGATAGATCTTCCAAGTACCGTTAGGAAGCTGCCTGCTCAGGATCCGGCTTGCGATTTGGCGGATAAGCGCCTCATCTTGGCCGTAGCCAAGCATCCGGAGAATAATGATAAAATAACTGTCCGGCATCGTGCCGGAATCAAAGCAAAGACGCCATGAGCCATCGGCTGATTGAAGCTGCAGGAGCTCGCTTCGCATCCGCTCGATCCTTGCGCGGATTCGATCCATATCCATAGTCCGCATTCATTCCTTTGCTGCGATGATATTGCTGCTAGTTATGTATATGCGGGAGCACGAAGGGAAAAGAAGAAGCCTTGCAACTTCAAGGCGTTATATTATGAAGGGAGATTCGGACCATATGTATGACATTACGATAGATTTATATAGAAATTGGATTGATACGGTGAAGGAAGTGTTCCGCGGCTCGGGACATCCGATCCCGGGGGACGTAAGCGATACGGAGGTAGCCATCCTGTATTTCCGGCAGACGGCCCAGTCGGACGAGGAGGCGGCAGTGCAGCAGCAGGCGAACGAGGAAAGGCTTCGCGGCATGCAGCAGGCGATTACGGACCATTTCGAATCGGTTATTTTGCCGGATATCCGGAAACGTACCCGCTATGAAGGCAACCGCTTCTGCTTCCAATGGGTATACAACAACGGCGAGCATATTATCGAGGAGTATTCGTCTTACCGCATCCCGGTATAGGCACGAAAAAAGAGGCTGACCAGTCAAATGACCGGTCAGCCTCTTCATCATTGCTCATCCGCTTCCTTGTAATGCTCCTTGCAGAAAGCAAGCAGCTCCTGCTCCTCGTCTTCCTCCAATTCGAAGTCGAGCAGCTTGTCCGTTACCCGCTCGATCAGCTCATGCTTGATCAGACGGCCGCCGCCTTCCTCTTCGCTGTATACGGCGCGGATATAGATGCCGTTCTTCGAATACAATTCATCTTCCTCATCCAGATCGATATCGATCAGAAACTCGTATCGGCGTCCGGACAGGATGCCGAACGGATCTTTAATAAACTCTACGCTGTAGGTCGTAATCTCAAGCATATGATCATCCTTTGCTTCTTCTGTCTGTTGTAGGCGCCCCGTTCCGGAGCGGATTGTAGAACAGCTTGGGGATGCCGGTATCAAATTTCAGCAGCTTCCCCGTTACCGGGTGCTCGAAGGCAAGAACACGCGCGTGCAGCCCAAGACGGCCGATCGGCTTAGTCTGCGAGCCGTATTTTTTATCTCCCGCGATAGGGTGCCCGATATCTTGCATATGAACGCGGATTTGGTTTTTACGGCCGGTCTCCAGATGGACCTCTATGAGCGAATAGGCTTTTCCCGCCTGCAGCAGCTTGTAGTGGGTTACCGCGTGTTGCCCGTCATTCGGGTGGGGGCTGGAATACATTCGGAGCGTTTTGCTTTCCTTCAGCCAAGAGGAGATGGTGCCCTCCTGCCGTTTCACTTCGCCCTCCACGAGCGCAACGTAAGATCGTTCCTTCACGATCGTCTGCCACTCTTCCTGCAGCCTTTGCTGCACGGCCTCGCTCCTCGCGAACATCAGCACCCCGGAAGTATCCCGGTCGAGGCGGTGAACGATAAAGATCCGGTTCTTCGGATCGGAATCGCGAACATAGGCCATCAACTGGCGGTAAGCGGTCATCTCGGTTTCTTTGTCCGAAGCTATGGTAAGAAGACCGGCCTCTTTGCTGGCCACAATGACATGCTCGTCCTCATGCAGAATCGTAAGTCCGACGAGGGGGAACTTCTCTTTTTCCCGTTCCTTGCGGATGACAACCGTTTGCCCGGGCTGAAGCGGGTAGTTATATTTCGTTTCAGCGCGGTCATTGACGTATACCTGACCATGCGCCAGCAGCGATTTGACGGAGTTGCGGCCCTGGTTCAGATGAGCCAGCAAAAAAGCGAGCAGCTCGGACTCCTCCGTAACGGCAAACGTCTTGTTTGGCGTGGCCGAGCTGTTTTTGGATGAAGCGCTTTTAGCCGGGCCGGGGCTATTAGGTTTCTTTGGCATGACTTTAAGTTCCTCCTGCGCTTGACTTGCTCAAGCTTGACTGCAATCACTATACCATGATCGGCTTTGCAAATTCTACACGGAACCCTTCACACTACGTTCATGTTGGGCCGATATAATAAGCATTGGCATGATTATCCTATGAAACCATTTTCATAGACAAACGAAGGCTGATAGTGGTACGATAGATTAATCTATCATTATCGCTGGTAATACAGTAAAAATTTGGAGGAAAAAGTAATCGTGAAGAAAAAAATATCCTATACCTTATTAACTCCGCTGCTTGCAGCAGGCCTCCTGCTTTCTCCTCTCGGGGCTCCGCAGCATGCCGCAGCCGCAACGTCTCCCGTGAAATTCGCAACTGCGGCCAAAGCTTCCGCCATCAGCGTCTACGTCGACGACAAGAAGCTTTCGCTCTCGAAAGCTCCCTATACGAAAAATGGCGTAACCTTCGTTCCGATGCGCGAGCTGTTCAAAGCCTTGAATGCCTCCGTAACCTGGGAAGAGAAGGCGCAGACGATTATCGTCCGCAAGGATAACACCTCCATTACGCTTACGATCGGCAACAAAGTAGCGCTAATCAACGGCAAGTCCGTGAAGCTGGATGCCGCGCCTGAAATCAAGAACAATACGACTTATGTTCCGGCCCGTTTCGTAGCCGAGTCGCTTGGCGGCACGGTGCAATGGGATAATGCCAAGCAGGCTGTGCGAATCACAACGGAGGAATACGAATACGAACAGGAATACGAGCAGCTTCAGGAGGAGCTGAACAACCGTCCGAAATATACGCCGCAGCAAATCGTCGACATGTACGACGACAGCGTGGTTACCATTACGACCAATTTGGGTCTCGGCAGCGGCGTAGTGATTGGCGACCGTTACGTTCTTACGAATTACCATGTGATGCAGGATGCCTCTTCGGCAACGGTTATTACCGTAAACAATAAGCAAATTAAGGTATCCGGCGTTGTTACATACAGCCAAAACAACGATTTGGCGATTATCCAGACCGACCAGTCGATTGGTTCGACCCCGGTCGAGGTAGGCTACAGCAGCCTGAACGTGAAAAAAGGCGATAAAGTTGTCGCGATCGGAAGTCCGCTTGGTCTTCAAAATACGGTTTCCGACGGTCTGGTCAGCAATGTCATCTACGAGGGCAGCACGCGTTACATCCAGACCAGCGCTCCGATCGACCATGGCA
This sequence comes from Paenibacillus sp. BK720, assembly GCF_011761545.1. Taxonomy (NCBI): domain Bacteria; kingdom Bacillati; phylum Bacillota; class Bacilli; order Caryophanales; family Paenibacillaceae; genus Paenibacillus; species Paenibacillus sp. BK720. Next base: position 137,713 of record NZ_JAASRQ010000001.1, read on the forward strand.
GCTCCGGCGGCGCTTTATTTGATGAATACGGCGAGCTGATTGGCATCACATCCGCGGGCTATACGTCGCAAGCGGATCTGAATTTCGCGGTCTCGACGGTCTATGCGGCGATGCTGATGGAGGATCTTCCGAAGGTGCCTTCCGACAAAGTGAAATTCCTGGATCCAACCTTGCCGGATACGCTTGTTGGTCAATCGGAGGATAAGATTGCGGCTTTATTGAAAGAGCAATTTGGTGTTTTCTCGACGGAACAAGGGGAAGCGGAGCTGAGTAATTGGAAGGTTACGCGTGATTCCCAAGGCTGGCTTGTCATTACGACGGATATGGATCCCGTCTTCTACACGTATTACGGCGGGCAGAACAAAGAGGGCCTTCGCACCTGGGCGATTAACCTGGCCAATGAGCTTCATCGGATGCTGCCTGGCGACAAGATTCAATTCCAGATTTATTACGACCGTATTTTCGGCTTCGAACCTCGCGGCTTTAACGCAAGCGAAGTGAAGGCGCTTGGCAATGACAAATGGGAGGTTCGCTTCCCGATTCTGGATATGCAGTTTAAAGATCAGCTTTATATCGATATGAGGGACTAATTCTCCATTATACAAAAAAGAGGCTTACCGCTAGGGCAGCATGGATGCTCCCGGCGGCGGGCCTCTTCTTTTTTTGCCGTGTTTTCGGTACAATAGGGGAAGCTTGCATGAGAGCAGAAAGAGGTACCGTGATGAAAGTTGTGTTATCCACGTTAAATGCCAAATATATTCATACTTCGCTTGCCCTGCGCTGCCTGAAGGCGTACAGCGGCGAGCATTTCGATATGGAAATCGCAGAGTATACCATTAAAGATCCCGTGATGAATATCGTCTCGGACATTTTTTCGCGCAAACCGGATGTTGTAGGCTTCTCCTGCTATATCTGGAATATTGAAGAGACGATTACCGTCATCAATATGCTGCGAAAAATCATGCCGGAGATCAAGATTGTCCTTGGCGGACCGGAAGTGAGCTACGATACGGAATATTGGATGGAGCGAATTCCGGAGGTCGATTTTATCGTCGTTGGCGAGGGGGAAGAGACCTTCCATCATCTGCTGACGGAGATTGAGGGAGCGGGCAAATACCATATGGTGTTCGGCATTGCTTACCGCAAGCAGCGCGAGGACCGGGTAGAGATTCTTCTCAATCCCGGCCGTCCGAAGCTGGATTTGGCGACGCTGCCGTCTCCGCACCGCTTCGAGGAGGATATTCCTCATCTGGGCAGCCGGGTTGTTTATTTCGAGACAAGCCGCGGCTGTCCGTTCAGCTGCCAATTCTGTTTGTCGAGTATCGAGGTTGGGGTCCGGTATTTCGATATGGAGCGAACGAAGGCCGATATTACGTATCTGATCGATTCCGGCGCGAAGCTGATCAAATTCGTGGACCGTACCTTCAACATCAAGCGGGACTACGCGCTCGAAATGTTTAAATTCCTCATCGAGAACCACCGCGGCTGCGTATTCCAGTTCGAGATTACCGCCGATATCATGCGGCCGGAAGTGCTGGATTATTTGGCGGAGCACGCGCCGCCGGGCGTTTTCCGCTTCGAGATTGGCGTTCAGTCGACCAATGATCCGACCAATGAAGCGGTGCAGCGCCGCCAGAACTGGAAGAAGCTTGTGCGGACCGTTACGAAGGTGAAGGAATCGGGCAAGATCGACCAGCATTTGGACTTGATCGCAGGCTTGCCGCTCGAGAATTACGATACGTTCCGCGGAACGTTTAACGACGTGTTCGAGCTGGGTCCTGAGGAGCTGCAGCTTGGCTTCCTGAAGATGCTGCGCGGAACGGGCTTGCGGCGGGATGCCGATAAATGGGGCTACATTTATATGGACCACGCGCCGTACGAAATGCTTGGCAACGAGTTGATGCCGTTTGCCGATATCGTGCGGATCAAGCGGGTAGAGGATGTGCTGGAGAAGTACTGGAACGCGCACCGGATGGATCGTACTTTGGGCTACCTGGTCACTGAGGTCTTTCCTTCTCCGTTCGATTTCTTCCAATCCTTCGGCGACTTCTGGGAGGAGAGAGGCTGGCAGAAGATCGGGCATCAACTGGAGGACTTGTTCTCAAGGCTCTGGGCGTTCCTGTCCGAGTACAAAGCGGGTGCGGCATCCGAAGAAGCGGCTAAGCTGGATCTGGACGTTGCGCTAGGCCTCATGAAGTACGATTACTTCCTGAACCATAACTACAAGCCGCGGAAAACTTGGTGGGAATTCACGATGGACAAATCGGAATGGAGCGGCTGGATGCGCCGCCTTGCCGAGCGTCCGGAGGAAGTATCCCGTGAATTTGCCGCTCTGCAGCTGAACGAGAAGGAGCTTTACAAGCATACGGTTATCGAGCTGCTTCCGTTTGACCTGCAGCATTATTTGGCGACGGGCGAGATTGTCAAGAGCAGCCATACGCTGCTTGCCGTCCTGTACGCGCTGGGAGGAGGAGAACGTCAAGCGAAGCCGACGCCTAAGCCGGTTATTATGAGGGTAAGCTCGGATGCCCTGTCCGTAGGTTTCTAGAAGAATCAAGGCCGCCCCGGGAGGCGGCTTTTTTTGCCTGCGCCCATATAAAACCATTGCTCGCGGCTGCTCATATGATACAATAGGAAGCTATGTGGAACGTTTGCCGCTCCTATGAGCGGAACAGCCGTTTACGCGGTAATAAAAGGAGTTATTATACATGGAACATGGCATTCCTTCTAATGCGCTTATTACGATAGCCGGTACGGTTGGGGTCGGCAAATCGACGTTAACGTCCGCTTTGGCCGAGCGTCTTGGCTTTCGGACTTCGCTCGAGCAGGTCGAGCATAACCCGTATCTGGAGAAGTTTTACCATGATTTTGAGCGGTGGAGCTTCCATCTGCAAATCTATTTTCTGGCTGAGCGCTTTAAAGAGCAGAAGGCGATTTTTGAAGCAGGCGGAGGATTTGTGCAGGATCGTTCCATATACGAGGACACCGGCATCTTCGCCAAAATGCATGCGGATCAGGGAACGATGACCGCAACGGATTACGCGACGTATACCAGCTTGTTCGAAGCGATGGTGATGACGCCGTATTTTCCGCATCCGGATATTCTGATTTATTTGGAAGGCAGCCTGCCGTCCATTCTGAACCGGATCGCGGCGCGCGGACGGGAGATGGAAATTCAGACGGAACGCGCTTATTGGGAGCGGATGCATGAACGCTACGCAGCCTGGATCGGCGAGTTTAACGCTTGCCCGGTGCTAAGACTGAACATTGACGAATACGATGTTCACGATCCGGCATCGCTGGATGGCATTATAGCGCAAATCAGCCGCGTAATCGGGTCGTCGCGGCTAACGAAGGCGCAGGCGGCTGCAGCAAGCGAATAGGGATAAAATAAACCTGCCGGGCATCCCGGCAGGTTTTTGCGCGTTTATATAGATTGATCTGTACCTGAACCCGAACCTGTGCTTGCGTGCGTCAGGCTGGTTTTTGACCGAAGGAAAATATTGAGCCGTTCCGTAAACAGGAGCATGGCTGCCGTGCACAGGACGATATAGAACGGGAAAATGCCGATTGTAATCGAGGAAGCCAATAAACCGAGAAGCGGCGGCATCAGCGTGCTGCCGGTGTAAGCCACGGCCATTTGGTAACCCATAATGGATTGCGATTGCTTTGTCCCGAACCGTACCGGCGTTTCGTGCAGCATGCACGGATAGATGGGGGCAAGGCCAAAGCCCACAACGATCAAGCCGGCAAGCGCAAAGCCTTCAGGCAGCGGAAGGAAGAGCAGCAGGGCACCGATTAAGGCGATTAGCTGGCCTCCGCGGATCAGATTGCGGTTGCTGACCTTGAAGGTGATAAAGCCCGTAATAAACCGGCCTGCCGTAATGCCTGCATAGTAGAGCGACACCCATTGCGCGGCCGTAGAAGCGGATACGTTTTTCATATTTACAAGATAGCTGCTGCCCCACAGACCTACCGCCGCTTCAATCCCGCAGTACAGCATGAAGGAAACAAGCGCGAGCTTGACGCCTCTGATTTGCAACGGATGGCCGGCTGAAGCTTCCTCCCCGCGCTCGTTTGCGGCTTCCTCCATCACGGCGCGGGACGAGGTTCTGCTGTGAATTTTGGCAACCCGGTCCCACAAGGGAAGGGAGAAGAACAGGATGACCACGAGAACGCATTGGATAGCCGCAACGGTTAGATAGCCGTATCTCCAGGCGTTATTGGAAATGAATTGAGCCATAATGACAGGTCCAAGCGTTGCGCCCACGCCCCAGAAACAATGCAACCAGCTCATATGATGCGCTTTGTAATGGGCGGCCACATAGTTGTTCAGGCCGGCGTCAACCGCTCCGGCTCCAAGCCCTAACGGAATCGCGCAAACGAGCAGCCAGACAAGGGACGGAGAGGTGGCATAACCAAGCAGGGCGCCAGCGGTCATAATACAGCTGACCAAGGTTACTCTTCCGGTGCCAAAGCGAGTAAGAATCGTGCCGCTTGCGAGACTGGAGACGATCGTTCCGGCGGCAATGGTCATATACAGCACGCCCGCCGCTCCAAGGGGAGCGTTCAGCTCCGGCCGCATGACCGGCCACGCCGTGCCGAGCAGGGAGTCCGGCAAGCCTAGACTGATAAAAGCCAAATAAATAATGATCAGAAAAAAAGTTGCCATACTCGTTCACCTGCTTCTTTAATCAATTGGAGATCATCAGATCCAGCCCAAGGCTTTGCAGGCCGTCCAGATAATCCTTCTTCATATCGCTTGCCTTCAGAAGGGGGAGATGCTCCATTGGGATATAATCGGCGCTTCGCTCCAGGATCCGTCCCAGAATGGCGTCATTCACCTCGGCGTTATTAAACACAATCGTATGCGGATTGATAATCGCCGCAAATGAAGCGATAAGTCTGCTGATGGCATCGAGCCTGCTGGCTCCGTCCTTTTTTTGTATCGCTTGTTGGAAGTTCAGCTCATCGTATTGAGGCACGAAGGAGACTTCTCCGGAGAAGAAGGTGCTGCCTCTTACGACATCCCCGTTGATCATAATGCCCGCGCCCGGGCCGAATTGCCCGAAATACAAATAGACGAGGGAAGGATTATTCTCGTGGCTTCCTGTTTTGTAATAGCCCAGCACGGCGGCATTCATATCGTTCTCCACCACGACAGGCAGGGAGAATTGCTCCTCCAGGTATTGCTTCAGGTTCATATTTTGGAAGTTGGAGTAATCCGGGATATGAATGACACGGCCGTTATTGACCGCGCCCGGTACCCCGATCGCTATGGATTTGATGGTTGGATGACTCAGCAGAAGCTGTTCGATATACAAGGTCAGGCTGGGGAGATCATTCATTAATGCGCTTGACGTGGTGCCCTGCTCCTTGATGTCTCCCGCACAGTTAAAGATCGTATAGCTGATCTCCGACTTCTCGAAAAAGAGAGCCAGCCCCAGCATAAACTCCGTATTGTACGCGTAGCGTTGAGCCCTTCTTCCGCCGCTCGAATCGTCCAGCCCTACGGTCAGCAGCTCGCCGGCTTCTTCCATTTGCGTCAGAAACTTGCTGATTGTCGGAAAGCTGAGGCCAAGCTTTTGGCTCAGCTCCGCTTTGGTCGCGCTTCCCATCGTCAGCAGGGCGGAACGCAGGCCGTATAGAATTACATTTTTCATCTCTTTAGGCGTTGCCGGAAAATCGCTCACGGTTGTTTACAACTCCTCTGCACAGACTTATTAAACGTCTTTAATAAGTTGGATTGATCGTATCAAAAATGCTTCCGGAGAGCAATAGGGTTGGCGTGAGAAAATGTTTTACGCTGGCGGCATCGTGTCGGAGGGAATGGGAATCGGGACGATAGATGCGCTTTGCGGGCTTAACGATGCGGGGCATCGTTAAGGTGATGCGCGGAGGCGGTGAAGCGGGAGAAATGTCCTTGCGATAAAAAGCGCGCCCGAAGGGTAATTAAAAAACCCTTCGGGCGCGCCACTTATATCTGCCGGGCAAGCGCCGGGCTGCGCTACCTCTTCTCCACCGCGATCAAATACGGCGCGGTGTCTCTTTGCGGCTGGCGGTACAGCACAGCCGCATACAAAGCCCCGGGCAGCTTCGCTGCCCAGTCGGCGACAATCGCCGCCTCCTCCGCGCCGCCCGGGTGCCCCGGGTACAGCGCGACAGTGACAATGCCGCCGCGGCGCAGCAGCGCCAGCGCCGCGTCAAGGGCGGCGATCGTTGTCGTCGGTACCGTAATGACCGACTCGTCGCCGCCCGGCAAGTAGCCGAGATTGAACATCACGGCTGCAACGTTTCCTCCGGCGGAGGGTCCAACCGCTTCCGCCATCAACGCGTGATTGCGCAGGTGAAGCCGCACCTGCGGCAGCTTGCCGCGCTCCTCCAGCGGGCGGAGCCGCTCGAGCGTCCGGTCCAGCGCATCCTGCTGGATGTCGAACGCGTGTACCGTGCCGCGCGCGCCAACCAGCTCGGCGAGCTTCAGCGTATCGACGCCCCCGCCAGCGGTAGCGTCAATGACAATGTCGCCCGGCTGCACGCGTTCGGCGATCCATTGATGCGCCATGCTGAGAATAGAAAGAAACCCCATTTTACACCGTCCCCCATAGCTTGCCTTGCCATGTACCGCGGCGTTTCAGCTCCGCGTCGATGGCATTCAGCACCACCCATTTTTGCATGCTCCACATCGGCCCGATGAGAAGCTCCTTTGGCGCATCGCCGGTCAGGCGGAGAATGATCATCTCCGGCGGCAGGAATTCCAGCGTGTCTACGATCAGCTTGACGTATTCGTCCAGCTCGAGGAAGCGAAGCAGTCCGGCTTCGTATTGCTTGACCATCGGCGTCTTGCGCATGAGATGGAGCAGATGGATTTTGATGCCCTGCACGTCCATCGCGGCAACCGCGCGGCCCGTCTCCAGCATCATTTCGTGCGACTCCTGCGGCAGACCGTAAATAATATGCGTGCATACGCGGATGCCCCGCTCTCGCAGTCGGCGTACCGCGTCGAGATAGCAGGCCGTATCATGGGCGCGGTTGATGAGCTCCGAGGTGGACTCATGGATCGTCTGCAAGCCCATCTCCACCCACAGGTAGGTGCGCTCGTTCAACTCGGCCAAATATTCGACGATATCGTCAGGCAGGCAGTCCGGCCGCGTCGCAATCGATAACCCGACCACGCCCGGCTGCTGCAAAATCACCTCGTAATGCTCCCGAAGCTCCTCAACGGGAGCATACGTATTGGTATACGCCTGGAAGTAGCCGATATAATTGGCCTCCGGCCATTTCTGATGCTGGCGGTCGCGGATTTTATTGAATTGGATAACGAGATCATCGCGCCGGCTGCCGGCAAAATCGCCGGACCCGCGGGCGCTGCAGAACGTGCAGCCGCCCTTGGCGATCGAGCCGTCCCGGTTCGGGCAGGTAAAGCCCGCATCTAGCGTCACCTTGAAGACTTTGCCGCCAAGCTGCTCGCGCATCTCGTAGTTCCATGTATGAAATCGTTTGTCGCCCCACAGCATCGGCTGCCCGGGCGTCAAGGATAAGGAATGTGCGTTCATGCGGTTCTCCTTTGGTAGGTACGGATAAGAATGGCATTCTCCATTTTATCGGAAAGAAGGGGGAATTGCCATGCCTGCTTGCAGGGGAAGGCCAGGGGCATTTTAAGGATATTCCGAGCCGTAGAACAAGCTGGAAATTATTTTAAAACCGGACCGAAATAGGCTTGCTATACCTTACATGATCTGTTATATTAAAAGTGCGACAAATCAATGAAAAAACCTTACATGCTTAATTCGTAATGATCGTCATAAAACGTCGATAAACTGGAAATGCTGTAGTAAAAAAATCGATGAGGTGATCCCAATGAGTCAACAATCAAGAATTCCGCATGGTGATGAGAAAGTAACGGTTGAATTAACGGTGAAAGAATTGATGGCGCTTACAGGAGTCCGGTTCCACAATAACCATCATATCGAAATTTCCGCGCGCAAGAAGCTGAACGAAATTATCGAGAACACGTACCGCGACATTCAATCCGAAGGTCCGATTGATTACCAATTGCTCGTATAATGATTATGCCAACATCCATACAAACCTAAAGCCTTGGCGATTCAAAAATCGTTAAAGGCTTTTTCTTTTGTCCTCGTCTCAACTGGCATCTTTACAAGGCGACCGAACTTGGGCACAATAAGGACTAGCTTAATTTGTAGGAGGATCTGTACAAGATGCGTTTAAGAGGAAGAAAAGGTATCCGCGAGTCGCTGGAAGCGCAGCCGGAATTAGTCGTATTGGATGCGAAGCCGCTCAAGGGGAAATGGCGCGAGTTTTTCGGCAACGATAAGCCGATCCATGTGGAGCTTGGCATGGGGAAAGGCCGTTTTATAAGCAATATGAGCTTCCGTAACCCAGGCAACAACTATATCGGCGTCGATATGTACGACGAGCTGATCCGCCGGGCAAGCGACAAGGCTCGCAACATTTGGGAGGAAAACGGAGTGGAAGAGCCGCCGAATCTGGCGCTGCTTCGTGCTAATATCGAGCATATCGAAGAAATGTTCGAGCCGGGCGAGATCGAGCGGATTTATCTGAATTTCAGCGATCCATGGCCAAAAAGCAAGCATGCCCGCCGCCGGCTGACGCATCCGCGCTTCCTGCGCAAGTATGCCCAGCTGTTGAATGAACGCGGGGAGATCCATTTCAAGACCGATTCGGAATCTCTGTTCGAGTTCTCCCTTAACAGCTTTGCAGAGGTGGAATTGCAGCTTCGCAATATTTCGCTTAATCTTCATAAAAACGGTCCGCGCGAGGATCTTGTGTTTACCGAATACGAGATGAAGTTTATGGAAAAGGGCCAGCCCATCTACCGCCTGGAAGCGGTAATCGGCGAAGCCGTGCTGCGCGAATACCGCGAAAGCAAGCTGGAGAACGCGCGCCGCGAAGAAGCGGAAGCCGAGCTTGCCGGCGACGACGAAGACGATTCGGCAGAATAACAAAAAGGCTGTTCCCGCCGGGAACAGCCTTTTTACAATTCAAAGTTTTTACAAGTTATTGCTATAAACATGGCTTGGAATTCTCGGGATTGGAACGCGTTCCGCCAAGCCGTTGAACTTGCTTCTAGAATAAAGTAAGAGTCCAGCCGTATTCGACGGTTATGGCCGTCAGCGTGCCGACAAGCGCACCGGCCGCCACGTCGGACGGATAATGCAGCCCGAGATACATGCGCGACCACGCAACCGACAGAGCGAGTACGGCCGCAACGGGCAGAATAATCGGGAACCATACTCCGCCCGCCCCGATAATCGGAACGACATAAGCGAAGATAGCGGTTGTGTGTCCGGAAGGGAAGGAGGAGTCGACGAGCGGGTTTTTACCCGTGTTTACTCCGTTTAACGCCTGATAAGGGCGAAGCCTTTTTAGTTTCCGTTTCACGACATAGACCGGTAGATGACTGATAAATACGGCAGTAAAGCATTGCCAGCCCGTCGTGCTCCAGGGATTAGGAGCAAACATGGCAACGAGGAAAGAGCTGATGAGTGTAAAGGACGCTCCTCCAACATGCGTCACCGTGCTTAAATAAACCCCAAGCAACCGGTGAAGCCTGCTTTGTGATCGGCGTTGATTCGCCCATAGGATCATTTGCAATTCCCGGGTTCGCAACCACCCTATCATTCTTCTCATCCGTTTCCTCCTAAAAGAATTGCGAAGCAATTCTGCTTCGTAAGCATAGACCTAAGATTTGCGATTCCCACACATTATAATCGATATTTGTCTATTATGGTTCAATTAATCAGCTTGTACAAGTTTTAAGTTTATACGAAGAGGCGGGATTTCGAAAGATTAACCAATCTTTAAAATGAGGTTGATTATTCGCTAACAGACCTCCTGTAGAATGGAACCGATCAAGGTTTCATTCCGAAGGAGGCGTTCTTCATGAGAGTTGCGCTTTTTACCGATACGTTTGAACCTGATGTGAATGGCGTGGCGCGCACGCTTGGCCGCTGGACCGATTATTTGAAGCGGCAGGGTGCCGAAGTGCTTGTGATGGCTCCGGATCCGGCCGCAGGCAAGCAAAGCGGCAAACAATCCGCCTCTGTCGAGCGCTTCGCCAGCCTGCCCTTTTTCCTGTATCCCGAGTGCCGCCTGGCACTTCCCAATCCCATTCATATCCGCAGGGCGCTAAAGGATTTTGCTCCAACGATCATCCACGTAGCTACTCCGTTCAACCTTGGACTTTGCGGCATTCATTATGCCCGCAAGCTCCGGGTTCCCCTGGTTGCGTCCTATCATACCCATTTTGATCAATATTTGCCGTTTTACAATTTGCAATGGATGGCAAAGCTGTTATGGAGATATATGGAATGGTTTCACCATGACTGCCGCTCCATCTACGTGCCTTCCCGTTCCACTTACGAGGATTTGAAGGAGAAGGGCTGGGATGACGGCCGGCTTGAAGTATGGAGCCGCGGCATTGATACGGAAGCCTTTCATCCGTCTGTCAACCGGGAGGAGTGGCTCCTCCGGCACGGAATCGACAGCGATCGATTTGTCGTCCTGTACGTGGGAAGATTAGCTCCCGAAAAAAATGTCGATATCGCCTTAGATGCTTTTGCGGAATTTCGGCAAAATATAAGCGAGGAAGCGGTTTTTGTCATCGCCGGCGACGGGCCTTCGTCCGATGGGCTGAAGGAACGGTGCCGCCGCGAAGGAATCGACGCCCGTTTTATCGGTTTTACGGCGATGCCGGATTTGCAAAAATGGTATGCTTCCGCCGATCTGTTCCTGTTTCCGTCGGCGACGGAAACATTTGGCAACGTTGTGCTGGAGGCGATGTCCTGCGGTACGCCTGTCATCTGCGCCGACAAGGGAGGCGTAACGGATTCCGTTCAGCATGGGGTAACGGGCCTGCTGTGCAATCCGGAGGATCCCCGTTCGTTTACGAATGCGATGGGGCTTTTGTACAGCAATCCGGAGCTTCGCTCCGCGATTGCCGAGCAAGGACGCATCTACAGCCAGAAGCAGTCCTGGAACGCTATTTTCGACAAACTGGCCGCCAGCTTTGAACGGTATTCGATCCCCGTACAGCCACATATTCGTCACAAAGCGGAGTGACGGACCGGGAACATTGTATCAACTCTTTACGTATGTATTGGACGTAAGGGCTAAAAAATTAGGAAATGGATGAAAATAAGGGCGATAGGGCGCAAAAGGAGGTAATGGAACCATCTGACTGCCATGCAAGCGTTTTACTGGCTGGATAACGGATAATGGCGGGAATTAGAGCTTTTGACAAAGATAATCATTGTGTGGAAAATCAAAATGTCCCGAGATTCGTTTACACAAACAAAAAAAACGGACCGGACACAAGAGAGAATTATGATAAAGAGCCTGTCGGCGCCTGATGGCAAGGTGTTCAGAACGGGCAATTAAAAAGGGGTCTCAAGGGGGCAGTACCGAAAAATGTTCAACACGATTATGCTTGTTTTCCAGATCGTATTCGCATTGCTGGGCTTGTACCAACTGTTTTTGACATGTTTTGGCTGGCACCGCAAGAAAGAAGATTTATCCCATCCGCCGCAAAAGACGTTCGCGCTTCTGGTTGCGGCGCATAACGAGGAACAGGTTGTCGGAGCGCTTATCGAAAATCTGCTGAAGCTGAAGTATCCTCGCGAGCTGTTTGACATTTTCGTCATCTGCGACAACTGTACGGACGGCACCGTCGATATTGTGAACAGCTACGACGGCGTTTATGCCTGCGTGCGCAATAACAAGAACCAACGGGGCAAAGGTTATGCCGTGGAATGGATGCTGAAGGAACTGTGGAAGATGCCGAAGAGCTACGACGGCGTTGCGATCTTTGATGCCGACAATCTGGTAGCGACCGATTTCCTGCAGTACATGAACAATGATTTGATTAACGGACACCGCGTTATTCAGGGCTACCTGGATACGAAAAACCCGAACGACTCGTGGATCAGCTCCGCTAACGCGATCAACTACTGGTTCTGCAACCGCCTATGGCAGCTGCCGCGCACGAATCTGGGTCTGGCCAACTTCCTCGGAGGCACGGGCATGTGCTTTGACGCCAAGCTGCTGCAGGAAATGGGCTGGGGCGCAACAAGCCTCGTAGAAGATCTTGAGTTCACGGTCCGCTGTATTCAGCGGGGGATTTATCCGAAGTTTAATTTCGAGGCGAAGGTGTTCGACGAGAAGCCGATTACGTTTCAGGCATCGGCACGTCAACGTCTGCGCTGGATGCAAGGACATTTCGACGTTACGCGCAAGTACATGCTGCCGCTTTTGTGGCAGGGCATTAAAGAACGCAGCATGACGAAGATCGACGCTGCGCTGTACGTATTTAACGCATACAACTATCTGGCCGGCTTCTTCATTGCAGCGATCATCTGGGGAGACATGCTTCTCTTTGGCGGCAACAATGTGGAATCGGTATACAACCTGCTGCCGATCTGGCTGAGCATTCCGTATATGGCTTATGTGTTTATCCAGATTCCTTTGTCGATGTATATGGCCAAGGTGCCATGGAAGCTTTACTTGCGGATTCCGACGTTCCTGCTCTTCACCGTGTCGTGGTGGCCGATTACGGTTCATGCGTTCTTCACGCAGAACAACAAGAAATGGAGCCATACGCAGCATACGCGCGTTATTCGTCTGGAGGACGTGCAGAGCAAACAGCTGTAAAAACGCATGGCATAATGGGTTGACACATAGAAATCCATTGTGTTATAGTAAGTCGGTAACGTTTTTGACAAAACATATTTGCACAAGCAGAAGCACCCGCTTCTCACCTTTCGGTAACGCCGGCTGGTTTGCGATAACTGATTAGCTTAACGAGTTGCTTCCCCGTGGAGTAACGAGGGCGGCCACAATGAACGGTTATAACAATGCGGGTTCGTGCGAACCCGCATTTTTTATTTTGCAACACCACACATAAACATCCTATCTTGGAGGTGGCACGTTATTAGCAGAGAACATCAAATCAACGATGAGATCCGGGCCAGAGAAGTACGACTTGTAGGCGCGGACGGCGAGCAAATCGGTATCAAATCGATCCGTGACGCTATGCAGATGGCAATTGACCTGAGCTTGGATCTGGTGAATGTAGCACCGACGGCTAAACCGCCGGTATGCCGGATTATGGACTACGGCAAGTTCCGTTACGAGCAGCAGAAGAAAGAAAAAGAAGCACGCAAGAATCAAAAAATCGTCGACCTGAAGGAAGTTTGGTTCCGTGCCAACATCGACGAGCATGACTATCAAACGAAATACCGCAATGTTGTGAAGTTCTTGGGCGAGGGCGATAAAGTTAAAGCCTCCGTACGCTTCCGCGGACGGGAAATCGCTCATGCTGCCATCGGCCAGAAAATTCTGGACCGTCTGGCGCAAGAGGTTGCCGAAATATGCAGCGTAGAACGTGCACCGAAGCTTGAAGGCCGGAGCATGATTATGATTTTGGCACCAAAAAGCAACAGCTAAATAAAGGGAGGATAATCGACATGCCTAAAATGAAAACACACAGCAGTCTGAAAGACCGCTTCAAAATTACCGGTACTGGTAAAGTGAAACGTTACAAAGCGTTCAGAAACCACTTGCTTTCCCACAAATCCGGTCGTCAAAAACGTGTTCTTGCCGGCCAGCCACTGATGGCAGCAGGCGACGTTCGTCGTATTCAACAAGGTCTCGCTAACCTTAAATAGTAGCAATCGTTCAGATAGCTTAATCAAATTCAACCTACGGGAGGTTTCCACTCATGGCAAGAGTTAAAGGCGGTTTTGTCCGCGCTCGTCGTCGTAAAAGAATTCTTAAACTGGCAAAAGGTTATTTCGGTTCGAAACACCGTCTGTTTAAAACAGCAAAGGAGCAAGTTGGCAAGTCGCTTCTTTACGCATACCGCGACCGTCGTCAAAACAAACGCGAATTCCGCAGACTGTGGATCGTTCGTATCAACGCGGCTGCTCGTCAAAACGGTCTTTCCTACAACAAATTCATGTACGGCCTGAAACTGGCTGGCATCGAAGTAAACCGCAAAATGCTGGCTGACCTGGCTGTTAACGACATCAACTCGTTCAACTCCCTTGCTGGCGTTGCAAAAGCGAAAATCAACGCTTAGTTTTAAGCGTGATATAGAGAAGAGGTTGTCCCTGAGGGGGACAACCTCTTTTTTGCGTTTATGCTAAAGCTCCCGCTCGGAAGAGGGCTGGAGCCGGTAAGCGCGGGGACTGACGCCGTAATAAGCGCTGAAATGGCGGGTGAACGGATGAATCGACGAATAGCCAAGCCGTTCGGCAATCGCGGTTACGGAATAATCCGTTTCGACAAGCAGCTGGGCAGCTTGCTTCATAAGAAGCCTATGGCGGTATACCTGCGGCGTAAACCCGGTCTCCCGCTGAAACAGGGAATGAAAGTAGGAGCGCTTAAGGCCGCACATGGCCGCCCAATCCTCTACTTGGGAGCGGGTCTCGGGATGCTCGTTCAAATGGGCGAGCAGCTTGACGATTCGGAAATCGCTTGGCTGGCGGGTGTGAACTACGTTGTACCAACTGAGCATCCAGGCATAGAGCATGCTGTTCACCAGCTCCGTGCGGTAATGCAGGCTGTTGTCAAACTGCCTGGAGAGCGTAACGAAAGCATCGTACAGCCACGGATAAGGTTGAAGCGAGAAGAAGCTTGGCAGCGAATCCAGCTCCGGGCAATACTCCTCGTCCGAGCTGGGCTCCAGCACAAACGGCTCCGGTGCATGGATGAATATCCGGTTATAAGAGTCGGAAGTCCCTTCCCACATATTGCAATACAGATTATACGAAGATAACGGCTGTCCTTTCCGGATATGGAAGGCATGAGGCTCGCCGGGGCGAAGGAAGATGAGTGTCCCGCGTTCAATCGGATAGAGCTTCCCGTTGACTTCCATTTCCCCGGGACCGTCTACGAACAGATGGAACGCGTATACGTTGCTGACGCGCAGCTTTTCATTCCAGCCTCCCACGTATAGATAACGCATGGAGTCCCCGACATAAGGTTTTATTTCATTTATCGTTTTCATTCGGTTCCCTGCCCTCGAATAAAAATTAGCGGATAAATCGTTAAATAATAGGACTGACGGACAAATACGTTGATTCTGTTCAATGTTACAATAATGCCATGAATTTCGAAAGGGCTTTCACTTTAAGAACGGACAATTAGCTAAAACTTGAGAGGATGAGCAGGATGAAAATGATATATACCGAGCCGGCCGCAGGCTGGAAGCAGGGACTTCCCTTGGGGAACGGACAGCTTGGCGCGGTGCTGCATGGCGGCATCGGCAGCGAAACCTGGAATATGACGGAAATCACCTTCTGGTCTGGCAAGCCGGAGCGGTTCGGCGGATCGCCGGATGCCAAGGAAAAGCTGAAGACGATGCGGGAGGCTTTTTTTAGCGGCGATTATGTACTTGGAGACAAGCTTGCAGCCGAGCAGCTGGAACCGGAGAAAGGCAACTTTGGAACCAATCTGTCCTTATGCGATATTCTGATCGGCTATAAGGATGAGGGCAGTCAGCTGGTGCGCGAGCTGGACCTGGAAAAGGCGGTTGCCGGGGTATCTTACCGAAGCGTTTCCGGAGCGGTTATGCGAAGGGAAACCTTTGCTTCTCACCCGGACGGCGTGCTGGTATCCCGGATTAAAGGGGAGCAGGCAGGCTCGGTATCCCTTGCGCTGCGTATACTGGGCAGAACAACCACGTTTGATGCCCGGCTGGATGGACCGGATAAGCTGGTTTTCCGGACGCAGGCGACGGAGAACATCCATAGCGACGGTACTTGCGGGGTATGGAGCGAAGGCGCTTTAAAAGCTGTGGTTACGGGCGGGCGCGTATTTGGGGAAGCCGGTTCGGTCATGATCGAGCAAGCCGACGAGGTTGTTCTTTATTTTGCGGCAGCAACCGATTACGGCCGAAGCGATGATGCGTGGAAGGCGGAAAGCTCGGAGCGTATAGAAGCGGCGGAGGCAAAAGGCTTCGAGCGGCTGCTGCGGGATCATATTGCGGATTATCAGTCCTTGTATGGCCGCGTAGACCTTGATCTTGGCGGGTCCAAGTCGTATGATTTGCTTCCCACAGACGAGCGCATCCGCAAGCTCAGAGCCGGCGAGTCGGCGGATAACGGACTAATCGCATTATTTTATCAATATGGACGGTATTTGACGATTGCCGGTACGCGGGCGGATTCCCGTCTGCCGCTTCATCTGCAGGGACTATGGAATGACGGCGAGGCTAACGCCATGGCATGGAGCTGCGATTACCATCTGGACGTCAATACGGAGATGAATTATTATCCGACGGAGATCAGCAATCTGGCGGAATGCCATATTCCGCTTATGAATTATATCGAGCAGCTTTCTTATGCGGGGCGAGCGGCCGCGGAAGATTTCTACGGCTGCGAAGGCTGGGTGGCGCATGTGTTCTCGAACGCTTGGGGATTCGCCTCGCCCGGCTGGGGACGCTCGTGGGGGCTGAACGTAACAGGGGGGCTCTGGATTGCAACCCATTTGAAGGAGCATTACGAATATAGCCGTGACCGCGGTTTTTTGACTCGTCAGGCTTACCCGGTCATGAAGGAAGCGGCTCTGTTCTTCCTGGATTATATGACTGTTCATCCGAAATACGGCTGGCTGGTGACCGGCCCGTCGACCTCGCCGGAGAACAGCTTCTATCCGGGACCGGCGGAGCAGGGCGAGCAGCAGCTTTCCATGGGCTCCACGATGGATCAGATGCTGGTCCGCGATTTGTTCGGCTTTGTGCTGGAATCGGCGGAGCTGCTCGCGGTTGACGAAGAGCTGCAAGAGAGGCTGAAGGAAGCGATGGAGCTGCTGCCTCCGCTGCAAATCGGCAGACGCGGACAGCTGCAGGAATGGCTGGAGGATTACGAAGAGGCGCAGCCGCAGCACCGGCATTTCTCCCATATGTACGGCGTTTATCCGGGGAACCAGATTACGCCGGAAAAGACGCCCGAGCTTGGCCAGGCTATGCGGCAAACGCTGCTCGGACGGATGCTGGTCGATGAGCTGGAGGATATCGAATTTACGGCGGCCTTGTTTGCCCTCGGCTTCTCCAGGCTCCATGACGGCAATCAGGCGGTGAAGCATATCCGGCATTTGATTGGGGAGCTTTGCTTCGATAATTTGTTGTCCTACTCCAAGCCGGGCGTGGCCGGCGCGGAGACGAATATTTTTGTCATTGACGGCAATTTCGGCGGAACGGCGGCCATTGCGGACATGCTGCTTCAAAGCCATGCGGGCTCCATTCATCTGCTGCCTGCTTTGCCGGCGGATTGGGCAAGCGGCTCGTACCGGGGACTTCGGGCAAAAGGCAACGCGGAAGCGGCGGCCAGCTGGGAGAACGGGCTGTTGAAGGGTGCGGTTATTACGGCATACTCGGATCTGGAGACGGCCCTGAAATGCGGAGGCAGCCAGATTCATTTGCGGCTGGAAGCGGGCAAGCGTTACGAGCTTGACGGCCAATTGAGGCTGCTTAAGGTTGAAACCATAAAATAGCTTTCCGTAAAAACCGCCAAAGGAAGGGGCAGAGGATGCTTCCTCTTCAAACTTTGGCGGTTTGTCGTATGGTTCGTTAAATATTGGGATTGTTCGAGCCCTGTCTCTATTTTACATTGAAAAGGCAAACTGAAAGCGCTTCACCACATTTCATGCGAACAGGAGGCTTGATGTAATGAAGAAAAAATTTGGGGCATGGTCCGGCAAAGGATGGTTTTTGCTGCTGGCAGCGGTCCTGGTCCTTCAATTGGCGGTAGGTACCTCCGGTCGGGAGGTTGAGGCGGCAAGCGCGGAGGTAACCGCCGCTGCCGATACAGCAGCTGCCGGCAGCTATTCCTTTGAGGCTGAATCCGCCGTTAACACGCTTTCGGGCAAAGCGGAGATCAAAGGATGCGCGGACGCAACCGGCTGCTCGGGCAGCCAAATCGTGGGAGGGCTGTGGGGCGGCTCGTCGCTCACCTTTAACGAAGTAACGGTGGATACAGCCGGCGTATATACGATGACGGTCCATTATATTTCGGGCGATCCGAGATCGGTTGGAGTCAGCGTCAACGGCGGCGCGATTGATCATTACGATTTGCCGAAAACCGCCGACTGGAACACGCTTGGCGTCTATGAACTAGAGCTGGAGCTGAAGGCGGGAAGCAACACGATCCGTCTGGACGATGAAGGCGGTTATTCCCCGGATATCGACCGAATCGAGCTTCGCTTGTCGGAGGGCGGCTCCGGCGAGCCGGGTACGGGTACGGCTTACGAGGCGGAAGCGGCGGGGAACGTTCTGACAGGCAATGCTTCCGTCAGCGGCTGCAGCGCGGCGACCGGCTGCTCAGGCGGGAAGAAGGTTGGCAACCTGTGGGGCGGCTCCACCCTGCAATTCCGTGACGTAATGGCGGAGAAAGCCGGCGTGTATACGCTTAGCGTCTCTTACATATCGGGAGATCCGCGTCCGGTATCGATCGCCGTTAATGACGGCCCTTCGGATAACTACGCTTTTCCGAAAACCGAGAACTGGGACACGCTTGGCGTATTCAAGCTGGAGGCCCAGCTGAAGGCGGGAGCCAATACGATCACGTTTAACGATGACGGCGGCTGGTCGCCGGATATCGACAAGATCGAGATTGCCTCTACGGAAGGTCCGGGCGAGGATCCGGGTCCGGTAGACAACATCGGCCAGATTGGCAAAGCCATTGACTCGAAGAAATACGGCTCGATTAAAGTGACGGCTTACGAAAAGGGAGCGATCTTTGCCTCCGGCAGCTACAGCATCACTTACAACACGGAGTCGGGTCTTTCGGCGTACGCCTGGAACGGCAAAACGCTTGTAAAAGGCGCTTACGCGAGCGCTCAGCTGGAAGATCAGCTGCTGGACAGCCGTAAATACAGCGAGCATAGCTTCAAGCTTGGCAGCGTGGAGAAAATCAAAGACGGACATGGCAAAGGCGTCCGCATTACGGTTGAAAACTATAGCGAAGGTCTGCCGGTGATGAAACAGATTTACCAGCTGTACGAGGATCAGTCCTACTTCCTTGTCTCCCAGCAGGTAACGGGCAGCTCCACAATCAGCTCGAACGATATGGCGCCGCTTGCCGTGAATGCCAGCGGCGGCGTGGATCTGGGAAGCAATGGCGACAACCGTGTCCTGATCACGCCTTATGACAACGATTCTTGGTCCCGTTATCAGGCACGTACGATCAACACGGCTCTGAACAACAATAACTATATCAGCTCCGAAATGACTGCAATCTATGACAATACGAGCCGTGCCGGACTTGTTATCGGTTCGGTAACGCATGACGTATGGAAAACCGGTATTTTCTGGAGCGGCTCGAATGACAAGCTGAACAAATTGAAGGTGTACGGCGGCTTCACTTCGCTTGCATCGACTCATGACAGCATCGGTCATGGCAAAGTATCCGGCAGAACGATCACATCGCCGCAAATTGCGGTTGGTTACTACGCGGATTACCGCGATGGACTGGAGAACTACGGGGAAGCCAACGCGGCGGTAGCGCCGCCGCTCAAGTTCGAGAAGGGCGTGCCTTCCGGCGTGCCGGTCGGCTGGAACAGCTGGGGCGCTTACGAAAGCTCGCTCAGCTATGACAAAGTCGTAGAGGTGTCGAACTTCTTCAAGGACAATCTGCAAAAGTCGTTTACGAATAAAGGCACTGTCTATATCAATATGGATTCCTATTGGGATAACCTGTCCGAGCAGCAGCTTCGCGACGCGGTGAAGGTCATCAAGAAAAACGGGCAAAAAGCCGGTATCTATTATGGACCGTTCGTATACTGGGGCGACAACATGTCGCAGCCGGTAGAAGGAACAAACGGCAAATACACGTACGGCGATATCGTGCTCCGCGATGCGAACGGCAACATTCTGCCGAAGGTGGACGGCGCGTATGCGATTGACCCGACGCATCCGGGCTCGAAGCAGCGTGTCGAGTATATTTTCAACAAGTTCCTGGATTACGGCTTTGAATACATCAAGATCGACTTCCTGTCCCATGGCTCCTTCGAGGGCAAGCATTATGATCCTAACGTGCAGACCGGCATTCAGGCTTATAATCAGGGTATGGCTCATATCGACAAGACGCTGGGCGGCAAAATGTTCATCAGCGCGTCCATCGCGCCAATGTTCCCTAGCCAATACGCTCACGCAAGACGGATTTCGTGCGATGTCGACGGCTCGCTTGGCCGTACGGAATACCAGCTCAACAATCTGACTTACGGCTGGTGGCAGAACGGCACGATCTATTCTTACACCGATCCGGACTACATGACGCTAGCAAAAGGCGGCTCGTTTAACGCAGCCCAGACGCGCGTTAATGCCGCTGCTATTTCCGGCACCGTCTATATGAACTCCGACGACGTCAGCAATGCGGAGACGCAAAAGCTGATGAAATCGCTGCTCACGAACAAAAACGTCAACGATATCGCCCTGCTTGGCGAAGCATTCCGTCCGGTTGAAGGCAACACGGGCAATGCCGCAGCGGATATCTTTGTCCTTCGGGACAACAAGGATTACTACCTTGCCGTGTTTAACTACACGAATGACGCGGTAACCAAAACCGTCGATCTGAAGCGTGCTTTTGGCATCTCGGCAACAACAAAAGTTGAGCTCACGGACGCTTGGACCAACTCCAAAGCCGAAGCGAAGGACACTCTTCAGGTGCAGCTCGACGGCGCTCAATCCAAGCTGTACAAAGTAATTATCAAGAAATAAGCTAAAAAGGCTGTGCCGGGTGAGTACCGGTACAGCCTTTTGTTATGATGGCGTCTTTTGTTTCCGCCCCTTCACGCGATGCGCCCATGCGCCGACCTTACTAGTGCTAGGTTGGATTTCGTCCACTAGAATGATACCCCAATGCACGAATTTAACACGTACGTTGGATTCTATCCTGCGTAAAAGTCCAAAAGCGGACTTAGACGGCCGAAAATGGCTAATTCCGTTGGATGAACTCCAATGAAGGTTAGCTCCGGAGCTCTAATGCATGCAAAACGTTGGACTATATCCAACGTAGCTACCTCCGATGGATTTATCTAAAAAAGTAGACGCGGATGCTCTTGCCAATGCGGGCGAGATGTTAGTCTTTAACAGCAAACGGCTGTGCCGGGTAACCCCGCACAGCCGTTTAAATGCATCACCCCAAAGTGGTGACGTTCTTTTTCTGGGTTTTAAGAACTTAACCTCTAGGTTAAGTGCAGGCGGAGCAATTAAATGATTCTGGAGAAGTGAAACGGTCGCTTTTGCTCTGGGGATTCCAATCCTATTGGAATTGTTCCAAGGAATCCCCGAGCAATGGCGATCGGAAGAACATTTAATTGCGCAGCATACCCTTTAACCTAATCATCAAGTTCTTACTTCCCAGGAATCCGAATCGTCACCGACGTCCCGATTCCAAGGCGACTAAATATCGACACCCCATACGAGTCGCCAAACAGCAGCTTAATCCGGTTATCCACGTTGCGGACGCCGTAGCCCGACAACGTATCCTCGCTTTGCGGCAGATCGCCGCTAGGCATCTTCATGCCCATGCCGTCATCGATAACCTTCAGGATGATGTCTTGTCCCTCGCGGTAAGCCCTGATGATGATATTGATGCCGCACTCATGATCCCAGATCGCATGATTGATGCAATTTTCCACGAAGGGCTGAAGGGTCAGCTTAAGAATCATGCAAGGCAAGACGGATTCCTCGATATCGTAGTGAACACGGAGCAGATTGGCGAACCGAACCTGCTGGATCGATACGTAATAACGGGTCAGCTGAATCTCCTCGTGGATGGACAGCGTGTTTTTTCCTTTGTTTAGAGAGATTCGGTAAAACTTGGCCAAATCGGTTACCATCTTGTTCATTCGCGGATCGTCGTTGCGAATGGCAAGCGAGGAGATCGAAGCAAGCGAATTGTACAGGAAATGCGGATTGATCTGGGCTTGCAGCACGTTAAGCTCCGCCTCCCGCTTGTCGATTTCCTTCATGTAGACGTCGGAGATGAGCGAGCTTAGACGCTGGCTCATTTTTCGCAGCGCATTGCCGATTTGACCGATCTCGTCCCGTCCAAGCGGCCGGATGTCGATAAGCTCGAAGTCCTCCCGTTCGATACGGCGGATCATGCCAACAAGCTTCTCCATCCGCTTGGTGAACAGCCGCGCGGTGACGTAGATCAGGATAGCCATTAGGCCAAGGCTGACCAGCGCGTAAGTCAGTATTCTTTTTGCCGTCAGATGAGCTTTGGACAAAAAGCTGCTGTAGGGAATAAGCGAAACGCTCTTCCAGCCGTATTTGGTCGTGTTGTAGACGACCAGCACCTTCTCCCCTTTATAAGTGCTGTCGAACCGTCCGCTATTCTCCGACGGGAACGGTTCAGGCAGGTCGATGGGCAGGTTCAGAAGGCTTTTGTCCTTGGCGGACATCACGATGCCTTCTTCATTAATAATGAGCACCGTCTTATCGCTTGCTTCCTTCTCCATCAGCCGGAAAATATCGGATTCCAGAATATTGATGGTTAATACGCCGTACGGATTGTTCATGCTGCTGATGTTGAGCAGCCGCGTCAGCGTGAACATCGGAGGCTTATCAGGCTCCGGAGGGGAAGTGACGAACCTTACGTCCCCAAAGCTGCCGCTAAGCGATTTGTAAGCAAGCGAGCTCCGGAATCTCTGGTCCATGGACTTGATGTACATGCCGTCCGTGGGAAGCGTCTCATTGTTAATATAGATGCTCATCGATTCGATGTCCGGATTCGTCGTCAGCATGTTGACGAACGAATTGTTGATGTATTTGTAAGCGTCAACGAACAGCGACGGATCCTTTGAATAATCGTTGGTCAGATAGGCGCGCATATTGGAGTCCAGATACAGCGTTGCGGACAGCTTCGTGTACGTGTCCAGCTTGTTCTCCAGGTTGGAATTGATTTGCGCGACCGTAGAGTTCGTATTGGCGATCATCTGCGAAGAAAGCTCGCTGCGAATCGTCTCGTACGAATATTGAACGAAAAAAAGCAGGGGGAGAATGCCCCCAAGCAAAAACATGACGAACAGCTTCTCGCGAAGCCGCCAATTATAAAACGGATTAATCAGCCATCCGGCCAGCTTCCTCATGATTTAAGACCACTCCAGCCTAAAGTTGCAATTTGCGGTATTCGTTGGGCGTGCTGCCTTTGTGCTTTTGGAATACCGAGCAGAAATAAGAGACATTCTCGTAGCTGACCCGGTGGGCGATGTCGCGTACCTTCAGCGACCGGTCCTTCAGCAGCTCCGCCGCATGATTCATGCGGATTCGGGTCAAGTAATCCAGGATCGTCTCGCCCGTCTTCTCTTTAAAGATGGTCCGCACGTAATTCGGGGACAAATAGACCTCCTTGGCGATATCCTCCACCGTAAGGGGCAGATGATAACGCTCGGCAATCAGCTTCATAATCTGTTCCGCAACCGACTGATGGCGGTCAAGGTCGCGCTCGGCTGCGGCTTTCAGCAGCTCTCTGCAAAAACGGAGCGCGTAAGCGTGATAATGGGCGATTGACGGGAGCGACGACAGCTCCTTCCAATGATCGGCGAGCAGCTGATCGCGAAGCGGCCCTACCATTAGAGAAGCGAAATGCTGCTCCAGTGCGGACAGCAGCTGAATAACCGCCCGGACGGCATAGTTCCGCTCGATTCGTTCCTGACGCATGCCGGAGAACCAGTCGTCCAGCAATTGGCCTGCGCGTTCGCTATCGCCGGCTTGCACGGCCGCAATAAGCGAAGCCGAGGTCGCTTCGACCGAGATATCGGTCTGCTTCACGTTTTCGTCGGTGCCGCTGCTGCGGATCACGGAGCCGGCCTGCCGGTACAGCTTCTCTTCATTGCAGCGCTGCGACTCCTCGAACGCTTCTTTTAACAGATGAAATCCTCTGTAAGGACCCGACAGGCCGATGGTCGCAAACGCCTCACCCTCCGAAGTTGCGGCCAGCAGCTCTTCCCGAAGCAGCTCCCAATAAGCCGTCTCCCACTGCTGGGGTTTTCCTTGAAAGAGGACAAACAGCGTGCTTGGTCCGGTCTCCAGTACAATGGCGGCATCCAACCTCCGCCTTAGCAAAGCGCGGGCCGCTTCCGCCGCATCCGCGGTCAGAATGGATGAAGAGGATGGCTGCGCCGGTTCTCCGTCTAATCCGCCGGACGGAAACGCGGGAGGCTCGACCGTCATGTAAGCGGCTCCAAAAGCCTGGTGCGCCACAAAGCCGGAAGCTCCGTTCTCCCATTGCCGGATCCATTCCATCCGGCGTTCCGGGGAAGGCTCGCGGACGATGCGCAGCAGCAGCCGCTCCAGCTGCCAGCCGCCTCCCTCGCTCGCCAGCTGCTCCTCTTCGAACTTCTTTTTCACCTTTGCCAAGAGCAGAAGCAGCTCCTCCATATCGATCGGCTTCAGCAAGTAGCCGGCTGCTTCGATATTAAGAGCGGACTTGATATATTGGAATTCGTTATGTCCGCTTAAATAAATGATTTTGACGCTTTTGTCGATTTGCTTCGCGCGCCTTCCGAATTCCAGCCCGTCCATAATGGGCATGCGCACATCCGTTACGATGATATCCGGTTTAAGCTCGGTTAGCTTCGCCAGCGCTTCTTTCCCGTTGCGTGCTGTCCCAACGACCTGAATGCCGGCCTGCTCCCAAGGAACGTAATGCTCCATGGTCTCCAGCTCAATCGCTTCATCGTCAACCAGAAGTACTGTATACATGTCGGCACCGCCTTTTTCTCAATAGAAATAAAACCTCATGCTGTACGATGATTCTAGTTTAACGGGTATGCCGTTATTCAACAATGGAGCTGGCGGAAGTGTGTGGGTTTCGAGCATGAATCGGTAGATCTTAATATAGAACGGCCGATTAGCCCGGCTATAATTAAGTCCATAAAGCGATGCAAACGGAAACTATATTCGCGGGAGGGCAACACGATGAACATGCAAACGAAAGCGCATCCACAAAGCAACGGAGCGCTTGCCGTCAAGAGAAACAAAGGCGGGCTGCTGGCGAGGCTCAAGGAACAGCGGCTGCTTTACGTACTGATGCTGCCCGCCATTATCCTGACTCTGATGTTCTCCTATGTGCCGATGTTCGGGTTGTATATGGCCTTCATTAATTATCAACCGGGCGGGGGAACGTTCTTCAAGCAATTTTTCACGACAGAGTTTGTAGGCTGGCAATGGTTTGATTACTTCTTCACCAACGGCGATTTCGTACGGATTATGCGCAACACGCTGGCGCAAAGCTTCCTGTCGCTGCTGTTCGGATTCCCGATGCCGATCATTCTGGCGCTTATGATCAATGAGCTGCGAAACGGCTGGTTCAAACGGACGTTCCAGACCGTCTCCTACATGCCGCATTTTATTTCCTGGGTTATCGCGGCGAACATTATTATTACGATGCTCTCGTCTGGCGGGGTCGTCAACAACATCCTGACCGGGCTTCATATCGTAAACGAGCCTATCCAATTTATGCAGAAGGGCCATCTGTTCTGGTGGATTATCGCCTTCGGGAATGCCTGGAAGGACATGGGCTTTAACGCCATTATGTATCTGGCCGCAATATCGGCGATTAACCCCGAACTGTATGAGGTGGCGAAGGTCGACGGCGCAAGCCGGCTGAAGCAAATGCTTCATATAACCTTGCCTTCCATTCGCCCGACGATTATCATTCTCGCGATTCTCGCGATTGGCGGTATTTTGAACGCCGGCTTTGACCAGCAATACCTGCTCCAGAACAATACGGTAATGGAATACTCGGAAGTTATTGATACCTACACTTACAAGTACGGTCTGCAAAACGGGATGTTCTCTTACGGGGCAGCCGTCGGATTGTTCAAATCGTTTGTGGCTTTCGTCCTTGTCATCAGCGTGAATCAGATGGCCAAAAGAATGGAACAGCAGTCGCTGTTCTAGAACAATAACGCAAAGAGGAGAACACGCTATGGTGAAAGACAAAAAAGATTTTCTGTTTATGGCTGCCGTTTACGCCTTTATCGTTGCGATATTCGTTATCACGTTTTATCCTTTCTGGAATATTTTCATTATTTCGTTAAACAGTGCGGAGGATACTCTACGAGGCCATTTGTATCTGTGGCCGAGAGAGTTCAGTCTCAAGAGTTACGAGCAGATACTCGGCGACAGCGAGATCTGGACAGCCATTCGGGTTACGCTGCTCCGGACCGTTATCGGCACGCCGCTCGCGGTTCTCACGATCAGCATGCTGGCTTTTGCGCTCAGCAAGAAGGAGCTTGTTGCGAACCGCTTCTGGACGCTGTACTTCGTCTTTACGATGTATTTCGGCGGCGGACTGATTCCGTACTACATGGTTCTCAAAAGCTATCATCTGATCGACAACTTTATGGTGTTTATCGTGCCGGGCTTAATGAACGTGTTCTATATGATCATCGTCCGGACGTTTATGCAGGGGCTGCCGCAGGAGCTGGATGAGTCGGCAAAGATGGACGGAGCGAATTATCTCCAGATTTTCTTCCGCATCATTTTGCCGCTGACAACGCCGGTTCTCGCAACGATTGGTTTGTTCACGGCGATCAGCCATTGGAATTCCTGGTTTGACTCGTACGTGTTTACGTATAAACCGGATTTGAAGACGCTGCAGGCCGTGCTAGTCAAAATCCTCAACCAGTATCAGACGGGTTCCATGGTTGGAGACGCGCAGGCGATGGCGAATTCGGCGAAACGCATGCAGGTATCGCCGGACACGATCCGGATGGCGGCAACCATGGTTGCAACGCTTCCTATTATCATGGTGTATCCGTTCCTGCAAAAATATTTTGTTAAAGGCATGACCCTGGGCGCGGTTAAAAGCTAATCCGCCCGGCTTAGCCGGATCAGATTACATGCGAGGAGGTGTGTCACGGCCGGGGATGCCCTGGCAGCTTGCCAATGCTATTATAAGTCCAAGATCAATCATAGGGGGATTACAGTATGAACTCGAAAAAATGGATGCTGTCTTTGCTTACGGCCGTTATGTCGGTTTCCTTGATTTCCGCTTGTTCTTCGAATTCATCGGAAAAACCAAGCAATAGCTCGAACACGGGATCCGCGAATACCGGCACCAATGACAGCGCGACAAAGGATCCAAGCACGGACCCGATTACGATTACCTTCTTTGATAAAAATACAGGCGACAAGTTTGACAACGCGATTGCCAAAGAGATTACGAAGCGTACCGGCGTAACGATTGAGATTCAGCAGCCGACGGGCAACCCGACGGAAAAGCTGAACCTGATGCTGGCGAGCGACGATTTGCCCGACATGATCATGTTCGACCGCTCCAGTGACCTGGTAGCGAAATATACGGAAGCGGGCTCGATTATCCCGCTGGACGATCTGATTGAGAAATACGGTCCGGATGTCAAAGAAATGTACGGCGACGTACTGAACAAAACGCGCTACAAAGACGGCAAGAACTACTACCTGTCCAACTGGTACGGTCTTGAGCATGAGCCGGTGTTTGGCTTCAACATGCGCAAGGACATCGTGAAGGAGCTTGCTCCGGATAAAGCGGATGGCGGAGTGCCGTTTACGCAAAGCGAGTTCAAACAGCTTCTGACCGACTTCAAAGCGAAATATCCGCAAATCGACGGCAAGGATACCATCGCTCTGACGATGGACGGCGAGAACTGGGGCGGAACGCTTGGCACGTTCAAAGGGATGTTCGGCCTGATGCCTTATTACGAGCATGACGGCAAGCTGCAATACGACGTGAAGGATCCGAAGTACAAGGATATGATTCTGTACATGAACGATCTGTACCGTTCCGGTCTTATGGATAAGGAATGGGCGATCAACAAACGTCAAGTGTGGGAGCAAAAAATCGCGACGGGCACGATTTTCTCCTCGACAGGCGCTTATTGGGATCTTGGCAACTCCAACACCATCCTCAAAAAGGATAAAGGCGAAGACTCGCAGCTGTTCGCGTACAAAGTGGTCGCGGACGGCGTAGATCCTTCGAAAACGACTTACGGCGGCCGCAGCTCGCTTGGCTGGGATGCGATTGCGATCACGAAGAAGAACAAAAATCCGGAACGCACGATGCAATTCATTAACTTCCTCGCAAGCGAAGAAGGCCAATACCTGCTCATGTGGGGGATCGAAGGCGTGCATTGGGATATGAAGGACGGCAAGCACGTACCGCGTCCGGAAACGCTGCAAGCGTTCAAAGACGACTGGGCTGCTTACACGAAAGAAACGGGTATCCGCAAGTGGACTTGGTTCATCAAGAACGGCCCGGGCAAAGACGGCACGCCTTATGACCTTCCAGGTCGTTACGAGCGCGCTCCGGTTGACCAAATGGCAATCAAGAATCTTTCCGACAGCGTATTCGATACCGCGATTTATGACGGCATAAGCCCGCAAGGCGGCACGCCGGAGGCTTTGTCCGAGCAAAAAATCAGCGATATCACGAAGCAGGCGATCACGAAAGCGATTATGGCGCCTACGGCGGAAGAAGCAAGCACGATTTTCGACAAAATGCTGTCGGATATGAAAGCTGCCGGCGACGAAAAAGTCGAGGCGGTATACACAACGAATTACGAAGCCCGCAAACAACTGTGGAATTAATTGGGATCATGTCATTTAATAGACAGTAGAAGGGAAGGCCAGCTGTGCTGGCCTTTTTCCTTCCATAGTCATTAGTAGGTTATAACTCTATGGAAGAAGGGGAGCGAGAAAATGATGACGACGGAGATGGGGCAATTCAAGCTGGAGCAGGCTTCGGGAACGTTTGCGGCGGATAACGGGCTGCTGAAGGTTACGGCAAATACGGAAGACGGCACGCTTGCGCTTGCCTGGAAGAGCGGCCAGACGATGACGGGCTTTTACGCGGAAGCGCGTGTTGGCGGTGCCGTTGTCCGTTCTTCCTGGTACGCTGGACATGCGGTTCAGGAAAGCTCGGTGCAAGAGGTGGAGGATCGCTTTGGCAAAGGGATTCGATTCAGCTTTGAGCATACCCAGCCGGGCAGGCCGTCGTTAAAGCAGCATATCCGACTGTATCAGGGATTGCCTTACGCTTTGATAGAGCTTGAGGCGTCAGACTCGCAGGAATGGGAAACCAATGAGTTGACGCCTCTTGCCTCCTATCTGAACGACAACGGCGTACTCGATTTCGGCGACGGTTCAAAGGAAGAGATCCGCTCGCTGTTTATTCCGTTCGATAACGACAAATGGGTGCGATTTGGCTCGCACGCCAATCCGTCCAGCGTCCGCAGCTATGAGGTGACGGCCGTCTACCGCGCCGAATCGCGCCGCGGCTTCGTTATCGGCTCGGTTACCCATGATACATGGAAAACGGCCATTGACGTGGAAGGAACCTTCTCGGAGGCCATCGGGCGCCTGCGGGTCATCTCCGGCGTCGCGGATCTGCAGACCCGCGATACGGCTCCGCATGGCTCGCTCCGCGGCACCTCCATCGTCTCGCCGAAGATACTTGTAGGCGCTTACGAGGATTACCGCGAAGGCATGGAAGCCTACGGAAAGGCCAATGCGGTCATTCAGCCCGCGCTTTCCTGGAGCGGGGGCGTTCCGATGGGCTGGAACAGCTGGTCGGCCGTTATGACGAAGCTGGACTACGACGTATATACGCATACTTCCGATTTCTTCGCGAAGGAGCTGCAGCAAAACGGGTTCGCCGATCAGGAAGGCAGCCTGTACGTCAACTTCGACGCCTTCTCGGATAATCTGAAGGAGGGCGAGCTTGAGGATGCGGTGCGCCGAGTGAAGGCTAACGGCCAGAAGCCGGGAACGTATTACACGCCGTTTGCGTTCTGGGGCAGCAACCCCGATACGCCCGTGGAAGGGACAAACGGTAAGGTTCTGTACCGGGAAATTTTGCTAAAGGACGAAGCTGGCAATCCGCTGCCGAAGCTGGACGGGGCCTTCCCGATTGATCCTTCGCATCCTGAAGCGATCGCGCGCATAATGCGCAAGCTTAATCAAATTGCGGCCGCCGGCTTTGAATATTTGAAAATGGACTTCCTGGCGCATGGCGCAATGGAAGGCATCCATCACGATCCTTCCATCCGAACGGGCATCCAGGCGTACAATTACGGCATGGCGGCTATTGCGGAAGCGTTAAGCCCGGAGAAGCTTGGCCGGCCGTTCCTGATCAACCTGTCCATCGCTCCGCTATTCCCGCATGGTTACGCGCATAGCAGACGCGTATCCTGCGATGCCTTCGGCCTGATCGGCGATACGGAATATATGCTTAACGCGCTGACGTACGGCTGGTGGATCAGCGACAATCTGTACCGCTTTAACGATCCTGACCATATCGTCCTGTTCAAGAGCGATAATCAGCGGGCGACGACGGAGCATGAAGGCCGCAGCCGCCTGAACTCCGGCGTGATTTCCGGTACTTCTCTGCTGCTTGGCGATGATTACCGGATGGAGGGAGCGGCGGAACGCGCGAAAGCCTGGATGACCAACCGGGAAGTTATGGCGCTGGCAAGGCGCGGCGAGTCCTTCCGTCCCGCCGAGGGCCGAAGCGGCATGGGAGGCGAGGATCTGTTCTCGCTAGCCGGCAATGGCGGTACATGGGTGGCCGTCTTCAATTTTGACGGGGAGAACGGGAAGTCGAAGGCAATCGACCTGTCCCGCGTCGGCATCGACGGCGCGAAGGGCTTGACGGTCCGCGATCTGTGGAGCGGGGAGTCGTGCAGCCTGAAGCCGGGCGCCTGCGAGCATGTGGTTGAGCTTGAGCCAGCAGAGTCGAAGCTGCTGTTCTATATTTAATAGAAGAAGCGGTGCAGGAGATATCCTGCACCGCTTTATTTCGCGCTAATCCGTATCTCAGCTCTATCACAGCCTCTCTCCCGGAAAATAGAACCCCCCGATTACAGCGGCGAGTGCTGAAATCGGGGGGTTCTTCATCCGTGGATGATATCTATTCCTGAATTATAGATGAAATAGGTTTGTGCTTAACCCCTAGCAAGGACAAATAAACAGGCAGCCGTGCTTCCTCCTGAATAATCTGTAGAATAACGGGAAGGGAGGGATACTCATGAGCAAAGTGAGCAAAGTTTCTAAAGCACAAGTAAAGAAGCTGATCGGCAAACCCATTTATGCGGTTCGCAAAGACGGAGCTATCGTTACGGGTAAGCTTGTGGAACTGCGGCAAAACAAGCTCGTATTAGCACCTCTGAAAAAAGAAAAGGGGAAAGTCGTTCGGACGAAAGCGATTTTGCCGCTTGTACTGTTTGATCTGCTGGCAATCGGTACGCTTGGATTCTGGGGCGGCGGCGGATGCGGATGCGGCAACGCTGGCTGCGGCGGTTGCAGTGGCGGCGGCTACGGCGGCGGATACGGTGGCGGATACGGTGGTGGCTACGGCGGCGGTTATGGCAGCGGCTACGGCGGCGGTCCGTACGGTGGCGGCGGATTCTATTAATAGGATGGATAAGATGAGGAAGCAAGCGGCTTAATCATCTCATAACAGCGGAGCTCCGGATAATACTGGATGGCCTGATAGCCGAGGCGGGCGTACAGATTCTTGGCCCCGGCATTAATGTCGTCCACGAAAAGTCTGGAGGCTCTGCAGTTTTGGGTTAAGCCGTAGGCTTCGGCGGCAAGCAGCAGCTTCCGGCCCCATTGCCGGTTGCGGTGATCCGGATGGACAACAAGCATATCCAGATACAGAAGCTCCCCCGTGACTTCGAAACGGATAAAGCCGTAAGGCTTGCTAGTTTTTCCTTCTGCGGCTACATAGGTAACACCCCGGCGAAAGCGCACGGGAAGATCCCGGATCGTCTGCGCATCAAGAGGATGCGCCGTATGCGACATCGGAATAAGCTCGGCTTGTATGAGACGGAATATTTCCTTATCGTCCGTTTTGGGGTTGCGTGCTCGTATCATCAGCGATCCCTTCCTGACCGAATGAAATTTCAAAAATTAGGCTATGTTATTGTATGAACGGATGGTCAAATATGCCTCACACAATTTTTCAAATTGTTAGGCACTTTAGCTTGACGAACAGATGTGCAAGGCATATAATAAAGAAAATCTTATCCAAGCATATGTTATCGGCAATGATGAGGACGAAGTGTTAAGGGCTCTTTTGCTCAGAGAGCGGATGGATCAGCTGCAACCATCGCCAAAACCCCTTTTCTACGAGCTCACCTCGGAGCTGTTTTCCTGAAAAGCAACACTGTCAATGTTGGTTATTAGGGAAAATCGCAAGACACGCGTTATTGTGTCAAAGGTATGGGCGTTTTGTGCGCACACGTTCATTACCTATGGAGGTTATGCATCGCAAGATGTATAACGAATTTGGGTGGTACCACGGAAGATATAACCTTTCGTCCCTCAGGCTTCTCTACATGAAGCTCGAGGAACGAAAGGTTTTTTTGTTGTTTTCGAGAGGAGGATGACTAATGGTCACGCAAAGTGCAACGCTGAAGTCAAAAGAAGAAATTATGGAACGGATGAGAAAGCCGGAAGTAATTTCCGGTTCCGAAATATTACTCCGCAGTTTGGTGCTGGAAGGCGTCGATTGCGTGTTTGGTTATCCGGGCGGTGCCGTATTGTACATCTACGATGCGATGCACGGGTTCTCCGATTTCAACCACGTACTCACTAGACATGAGCAAGGAGCGATTCACGCGGCGGACGGCTATGCTCGCGCAAGCGGCAATGTTGGCGTATGTATCGCAACATCCGGTCCTGGCGCAACCAACCTCGTAACGGGGATTGCTACGGCCTATATGGACTCTGTACCGCTCGTTGTTATTACGGGCAATGTTATTTCGTCCCTGATCGGAACGGATGCCTTCCAAGAAGCGGACATTACGGGCATTACGATGCCAATCACGAAACACAGCTACATGGTCCGCGATGTCGAGGATCTTCCTCGCATCATCCATGAAGCCTTCCATATCGCAAATACCGGCCGCAAAGGTCCGGTACTCATCGATATTCCGAAGGACGTATCCGCGGCAAAAACGCTGTTCAAGCCCGTAACGGAAGTGAACATCCGCGGTTACAACCCAACGATGTCGCCAAACAAGCTGCAAGTGGACAAATTGATCAAAGCGATCGAAGCGTCCGAGCGTCCGCTTATTCTTGCCGGCGGCGGGGTTGTATACTCCGGAGCGCATGAAGAGCTGCTGGAATTCGTAACGAAAACCGAAATACCGATCACCACGACATTGCTTGGTCTCGGGGGCTTCCCAAGCGGCAACGATCTGTGGCTCGGCATGCCGGGTATGCACGGGACGTATACGGCGAACAAATCGATTCAGGCTGCGGATCTTCTTATTAATATCGGAGCTCGCTTCGACGACCGCGTGACGGGCAAACTGGCAGGCTTCGCGCCGCATGCGAAGATCGTTCACATCGATATCGATCCTGCCGAAATCGGCAAGAACGTTCCGACCGATATTCCAATCGTAGGCGACGTGAAAACGGTTCTGCAGCAGGTTAATCAGCTTGCGAAGCGGGCGGATAAGGCAGATGCCTGGCGCCAGCAGATTCAAGAATCGAAAGCGCAATATCCGTTCAGCTACAAGGATTCGGATGTTGAACTGAAGCCGCAATGGGTTGTGGAAATGATCCACGACACAACAAACGGCGATGCTATCGTAACTACGGACGTAGGCCAGCATCAAATGTGGGCCGCGCAATACTATAAATTCAACAAACCACGCTCCTGGGTAACCTCCGGCGGTCTCGGCACAATGGGCTTCGGCTTCCCGTCCGCGATTGGCGCCCAAATGGCGAATCCGGATCGTACCGTTGTATCGATCAACGGTGACGGCGGCATGCAAATGTGCGCGCAAGAGCTTGCGATTTGCGCGATCAACAACATTCCGGTTAAGGTTGTTATCCTGAACAACCAGGTGCTCGGCATGGTTCGTCAATGGCAGGAACTGATTCACGAGAACCGCTTCAGCCATATCGATCTGGCAGGCAGCCCTGACTTCGTGAAGCTTGCAGAAGCTTACGGCGTGAAAGGCTTCCGCGCTTCGAACAAAGAAGAGGCGAAAGCTGTATGGGAAGAGGCGCTTCGCCATCCGGGCCCTGCAGTTGTCGAGTTTGTTGTTCGCAGAGACGAGAATGTATACCCGATGGTAGCGCAGGGTAGCACGATCGATCAGATGATCATGGGGGATGCAGAATGAAAAAGCACACGATCGCAGTCATTGTCAACGATCAGCCCGGCGTTCTGCAGCGCGTATCCGGCTTGTTCGGACGCCGCGGCTTCAATATTGAGAGCATTACCGTAGGTGCCAGCGAAGAGCAGGGCTTGTCCCGCATGGTTATCGTCACAACTGGCGATGACCATACGCTCGAGCAAATTACGAAACAGCTGTACAAGCTGATCGATGTCATCAAAGTTATTGACCTGAGCTCCAATCCGATGGTTTCCCGCGAGCTTG
Source organism: Paenibacillus sp. BK720 (assembly GCF_011761545.1). Taxonomy (NCBI): domain Bacteria; kingdom Bacillati; phylum Bacillota; class Bacilli; order Caryophanales; family Paenibacillaceae; genus Paenibacillus; species Paenibacillus sp. BK720. The sequence continues at coordinate 172,144 of NZ_JAASRQ010000001.1, forward strand.
CGCTGATCAAGGTAAGCGCGGAGCCTTCGTCCCGTCCGGAAATTCTGGGCGTGGTAGACACCTTCCGCGCAGCGGTAGTGGATATCGGCACTCATTCGCTTATCGTACAGGTTATTGGCGATACGGAAAAAATCGATGCCATGGTAGAACTGCTGAAGCCTTATGGCATCCGTGAGCTTTCCCGTACTGGCGTAACAGCGCTTAACCGCGGTAACGTACGTTAATAAATTAGGAACGTCCCGTTTTGAACGGGAGTTTAAGGGGAGAATTTATAAGGTCCATTCTCTGCTTAAACACCCGTTCAAAAGGGTTAAATAAAAGGAGGCAATCATTAAAATGGCAGTTACATTGTATTATGAAAAAGACGCAGACCAAAGCGTACTTCAAGGTAAGACAATCGCAGTTATCGGTTACGGCAGCCAAGGCCACGCGCAAGCGCAAAACCTTCGCGACAGCGGTCTGAAAGTAGTTATCGGCCTTCGTCCGGGTAAATCCGCAGACGTTGCAGCAAAAGACGGTTTCGAAGTGTTGACTGTAGCTGAAGCGACTAAAGTTGCTGACGTTGTTCAAATTTTGCTCCCTGACGAAACCCAAGCGAAAGTATACGCGGAAGAAATCGAACCAAACCTGAAAAAAGGCGCGGCTCTGATGTTCTCCCACGGCTTCAACATTCACTACGGCCAAATCGTGCCTAGCAAAGACACGGACGTATTCCTGGTAGCTCCTAAATCCCCTGGTCATATGGTTCGCCGTACATACCAAGAGGGCTTCGGCGTTCCTGGTCTGATCGCAATCCACCAAGATGCTTCCGGCAACGCGAAAGCAATTGGTCTTGCTTACGCAAAAGGTATCGGCTGTACGCGTGCGGGCGTTATCGAAACTTCCTTCAAAGAAGAAACAGAAACCGACTTGTTCGGTGAGCAAGCCGTACTTTGCGGCGGCGCTTCCGCGCTCGTTAAAGCAGGCTTCGAAACTTTGGTTGAAGCTGGCTACGCTCCGGAAATGGCTTACTTCGAGTGCTTGCACGAGCTGAAGCTGATCGTTGACCTGATGTATGAAGGCGGTCTGGCTACAATGCGCGACTCGATCTCCAACACGGCTGAATACGGCGACTATGTAACTGGTCCTCGTATCGTTACCGAGGAAACGAAAAAAGAAATGAAACGCGTTCTGGAAGACATCCAATCCGGCCGCTTCGCGCGCGATTTCATCCTTGAAAACCAATCCAACCGTGCTATGCTGACTGCTACTCGCCGCAACGAGGCTGCTCATCCAATCGAGCAAACCGGCAAACAGCTGCGCGAACTGATGCACTGGATTAAGAAGTAATAATATCATAACCCGCAGATAAATGATCCCGGTTCGCCGGAGTGCGCGTAGGTTAGGGTCCAACTTGCCTGTCACGCGCTCTGTGCGGCCGGGATGATTCTGTTCCCGGAGGTGTAAGGCACAAATGCGAAAAATTTATATTTTTGACACGACGCTTCGCGACGGAGAGCAGTCTCCCGGTGTTAACCTGAACACAAAGGAAAAGGTTGAGATCGCGCTTCAGCTTGAGAAGCTTGGCGTTGACCGGATTGAAGCAGGCTTCCCTGCGGCTTCCCCGGGGGACCTCGCGGCGGTAAATGCGGTTGCGAGCGCAGTTAAGAATGCTACGATTATTGGCTTGTCACGCTCCCGCGAACAGGATATCGACGCGGTACGTGAAGCGCTGAAGGGCGCGCAGGATCCGTCCATTCACGTTTTCCTTGCAACAAGCCCCATCCACCGCAAGCATAAGCTTCGGATGGAGAAGGAGCAGGTGCTTGAAACGGCCGAACGTGCGATCACTTACGCGAAGAAGTATTTCAGCAAGATTGAGTTCTCGCTTGAGGATGCAGGGCGTACCGAACTGGATTTTGTCTGCCAAATGACGGACATGGCGATTCGCGCTGGCGCTTCCGTCGTGAATCTTCCGGATACGGTTGGTTATTTGAATCCGCTTGAATACGGCAATATCTTCAAGACGGTGAAGGAAAATGTACCAAACATCGAAAAAATTCAGCTTAGCGCCCACTGTCATGACGATCTCGGCATGGCAACGGCTAACGCCCTCGCGGCTATTCTGAACGGCGCCGACCAGATCGAAGGTACGATCAACGGTATCGGCGAACGGGCGGGTAACACGGCACTTGAGGAAGTCGCGCTGGCGCTCGAGACGCGTTTCGATTATTTTGGCGCAAAAACCGGCCTGAACCTGCAGGAAATCGCCAGAACAAGCCGTCTTGTCAGCAAGCTGACCGGCATGGTTATCCCTGGCAACAAAGCGATTGTTGGGGCCAACGCATTTGCGCATGAGTCCGGCATTCACCAGGATGGCATGCTGAAGGAGAAAACGACTTACGAGATTATCTCTCCGGAAACCATCGGTCTTCGCGATTCCAAGCTTGTTCTTGGCAAGCACTCGGGACGCCATGCGTTCCGCGAGAAGCTGATCGATCTTGGCTACGAGCTGGACGAAGAAGCGGTTAACGTTGCTTTCGCTAAATTCAAGGATTTGGCAGACCGCAAGAAGCATGTTACGGATGAAGATATCCGCGCCTTCTTGGAAGAGAAGCTGGTCGATACGCCGGAAGTTTATACGCTTGAAGCCATTCAAGTCAGCTACGGCAACCAATCTACGCCTAGTGCTTCCGTTCGCATCCGTACGGCTGAGAGCGAAACGCGCGAAGAAGTCGCCATCGGCAACGGCTCCGTGGACGCGATCTACAACGCGATCGATAAAGTTACGGCTGAAGCGGTTGAGCTTGAGGATTATTCCATCAAGTCCGTATCGCAAGGCAAGGATGCGCAAGGCGAGGTACACGTCGTGCTGAAGCAGGACGATATTTCCGCGCAAGGCCGCGGTCTCAGCACGGACATCCTTGAAGCGAGCGCACGTGCTTACATCGACGCGCTGAACCGCCTCATCGAGAAGCGCAAGTCCCCTGGACGACGCGACAAAATGAGCTTGATCTAACAAGCTAAAGCACCAACAAAAGCCAAACCGATAAAGTCTATTCAGACTTGCTCAGTTTGGCTTTTGCGGTTAGTTGAACAAAACAAATGAAGAATGGTACATAGGTTGAATGAAGGGAGCGGAATGAATGATTACCGAGACGCTGCAAACATCAAGAAGAGACGAAATGATTGATATTACGCGCAAGGTAGCTTCTATTGTTGCTCGCGAAGGGATCCAGGACGGGCTTGCCGTTGTGTACTGTCCGCATACGACGGCTGGGATTGCGATTCAGGAGAATGCCGATCCGGACGTGAAGCATGATATTCTGATGAGGCTCGATGAGGTATATCCCTGGGAGCATCCGAAATACCGCCATGCGGAAGGGAATACGGCCTCCCATCTGAAGGCGCTGACGACAGGGACAAGCCAGACGGTTATCATTAACGGGGGCAAGCTGGTGCTTGGCACTTGGCAGGGCATTTATTTCTGCGAGTTTGACGGGCCTCGTACGCGCCATTTTCATGTTAAGCTGATTGAGGGTTAAGGAAGAGGAACAGCCTTTATAAGCAGCACCTATAAAGATGATAGATTTTATATCTTGGATTTTCATGCTGCAAATGTGGTACAAAGGATAACAGAGTGAAAATAGCTTAATAGAGCGAATAAGAGGAGTGTTAAATAATGTCAGAAGTAAAAAAAATCGCTGTCATCGCCGGCGACGGTATCGGTCCAGAGGTTGTTGGCGAAGCGCTTAAAGTAATGAAAAAAACCGAGGAGCTGTTCGGTTACCAATTCGAATTCGAGCATGGACTGTTCGGCGGTATCGCCATCGACGAGAAAGGCACGCCGCTGCCGCAAGAAACGCTTGATATTTGCAAAAAGGCTGACGCTGTATTGCTCGGCGCTGTTGGCGGTCCGAAATGGGACAACAACCCGAAAGAGCTTCGTCCGGAAACAGGTCTGCTAGGCATCCGTAAAGCTCTGGGCTTGTTCTCGAACATCCGCCCAGCTAACGTGTTCGATTGCCTGAAGGAAGCATCGACACTGAAGCCTGAGGTTCTCGAAGGCACTGACCTGATCGTTGTCCGCGAGCTGACTGGCGGCATCTACTTCGGCGAGAAATTCCGCCGCGAAGGCGCAAACGGCGAAGAAGCGGTTGATACTTGCGTATACAACGTGCAAGAGGTTGAGCGCATCGTCCGTCAGGCTTTCGATATCGCGATGACCCGCAGCAAGCGTCTGGCTTCCGTCGATAAAGCTAACGTGCTCGAAACTTCCCGCCTGTGGCGTGAAGTGGTTAACCGGATCGCTCCTGAATATCCGGAAGTTGAGCTCGAGCATGTGCTCGTAGACAACTGCGCGATGCAATTGCTCCGTCGTCCTTCGAGCTTCGACGTTATCGTTACGGAAAACATGTTCGGCGACATCTTGAGCGACGAAGCAGCAATGCTGACGGGTTCGATCGGCATGCTCTCCTCCGCTTCCCTTGGCGAAGGCAGCTTTGGCCTGTACGAGCCGGTACACGGCTCCGCTCCTGACATTGCCGGTCAAGGCATCTCGAACCCGATTGCTACGATTCTTTCCGTTGCGCTCATGTTCCGCCTGACATTCGGCTACCATGAGGCGGCTCAAGTCATTGAAGACGCGGTTAAAAACGTTCTTGACGCCGGTCACCGTACGGGCGACATCGCGGTTGATAAAAGCACGGCAATCGGCACAAGCGCAATGGGCGATCTGATCGTTGCGGCAATGACAAAATAAGATCCTCTTATTTATAATTATTATAAATAAATATTAATTCCAATATTGACTTTATTCTAGGCTAGTGTTACTATTCTATAAGTAAGTCACGACTTAATAGTGACATTAACTATAAAAATTGTTGGATAGGTTAAGGAGGAATTGTATTATGGCAGAGCGTTTGGTTGGCCGTCCGGCTCCAGATTTCAAAATGGATACCGCAACAGGTGACGGTAAAGATTTCGGAACAGCATCCCTTGCTGATTACAAAGGTAAATGGCTGGTATTGTTCTTCTACCCACTCGACTTCACATTTGTTTGCCCAACTGAAATTACGGCTTTGAGCCTTGCTTCCGAGCAATTCAAAGCGCTGAATACAGAAGTTCTTGGCGTCTCCGTTGACAGCAAGCACAGCCACCGTGCTTGGATCAACACTCCGGTAAACGACAATGGCCTTGGCGAATTGAACTTCCCGCTGGCTGCCGACATCACAAAGAGCGTTGCTCGTGACTACGGCGTCCTGATTGAAGAAGAAGGCGTTGCTTTGCGCGGCCTGTTCATCATCGATCCGGAAGGCGAAGTGAAATACCAAGTCGTTAACCATAACGACGTAGGCCGCAGCGTTGACGAAACGCTTCGCGTACTGCAAGCTCTGCAATCCGGCGGTCTGTGCCCGATGAACTGGAAGCCAGGTCAACAGCACTTGGTTGCGAAATAAGTTCTGCTAAGCAGGAGAAAGCCCGTGCCACAATGTGGTACGGGCTTTTTATTGTTTTTTGGCCGATGAAGGTAAATCCTGGTTTGCATGTAGAACCAAGCCGGATTATGCTTGTAAAGCAGGAATTTCGGCAGGAAGAAGCGAATAGGTTTGAGAAGTAAGCATGCGCAAGTTAAGCTGACCCTTACGAAGTAGAATTATCGCAAAGACCGCGAGAATTCTTAGCTGATCCTTACGAAGCAGAATTTATCGCAAAGACCGCGTAAATTCTTAGCTGATCCTTACGAAGCAGAATTTATCGCAAAGACCGCGAAAAATTCTTTTAGGAGGTTGTCGCCCGATGAGCTTTTGTTGTGGAGCGAGTATGATCGGAACGAAAGGCACTTTGAAGCATATGCGAACTCATATTCATAATGTACCGATTCTTTTCTGTCCTGTATGCCACCGCGTAGAGATACATTATTTGATTGAGAATGAATATGAAATATTGGCTGAATACGCCCATGGGGACGGCGCCGCCGAAGTTGACTTCCAGGATTATGTGGAACAGGAAGGCAAAGCGTTGTATGAGAATTGCGTCAATCACGAGAATGAGGATCCCATGGAGGTTGTGTTGAGTCAAATCGATATATCGCTTGATCTGCTCAGCTTTGCGAAGCAGATTGGCGACGAGGCATGGGAAAACGAGCTTAAAACGCGTCTTGGTATGTTAAGCGGAAGACGAAATAAATTACGGCAGCGACGAACTTCTGTTTAACTTTTTAGCACGACCAAAGTTAAGCCTCCGAGTCGGGGGCTTTTTTTTCTAAGCATAAATACAACTGTACCATAGATTTCTCATATTAATTCTCATATTTCTAACATTTGCTAAGCGGGAACCCCCTAAAAAGAAAAGCATCTTATCGAAACTTATACAGAGAGGAGGATACTCTTCATGTTTAAACGGTTTTTGCGGAAATCACCCGCTAAAGCTGCGCATGACGAAAGATCAGCTCCTGAACAGATAATTAAACGAATTCATGACGGCGATGAACAATTGAGGGAAACGTTTATTTCCGATTACAAGCCGTATGTAGCGAAGGTGACGAGCGGATTCTGCAAGCGGTTCGTCGATCCCACCCGCGATGATGAGTTTAGCATAGCTTTAACGGCATTTAACGAAGCGATCACGCAGTTTTCCCCGGAGTCGGGCCGATCTTTCCTTAGCTTTGCCGAGACGGTCATGCGCCGCAGGCTTATTGACTATGTGCGCAAGGAGCAGCGTCATCTCAAGACGGTGCCGTATACGGCCTTTGACCAGCAGGATGAAGAGGAACAGACGTATAACCCGATCGATACCAAAATGGCTATCCAGGCTTATCAGCTGAAGCAAGACGGCGACGACAGGCGGCTCGAGATAGAGGAATATTCGAAGGAGCTGCAACAGTTCCAGATCTCTTTCATGGAGCTGGCCGACAGCTCGCCGAAGCATGCCGATTCCCGCCTGCTTCTGCAGGGTATTGCGCAGACGCTTGCGGGGCAGCGGGAGCTGTTTGCCCAGCTGTATGTATCGGGCAAGCTGCCGGTCAAAGAGCTCACGGAGCTATGCGGCGTATCGAGGAAAACGGTTGAGCGCAACCGTAAATATATTATTGCGATTTCACTTATTTTAAACGGTACATATCCGTATTTATCCGATTACTTAAACATTTCAGTGCCAATGCCAGGGAAGGAGGCGGGATTATGAAACGAGGGATTGTTCTCTCCATCGAAAACAAGAAGGCCGTCGTCATGACGGCGGATGGCCAATTCATTTCAATCCCGCATCAAGCCCATATGCGAGTCGGGGACGAAGCTTCGATTCCAGCGGAGACAGCCGCGCCGCCAAGGCGTAAACCAAAAAGAGTTTACTGGTATTCGGGGGCAGCAGCGGCCATCCTGCTCTTCTTTATTCCTTTCTTCTACCTGACTACGGCGGAAGCTCATCCGGTAGTTGCTTATGTGAGCCTTGACATTAATCCAAGCATCGAGATGGGCGTAGACCAACAGCAGCGCGTGCAGGAGCTGATCGGACTTAACCGCGACGGACAAGCGATCGTAAGCAAGATCAGCTATAAGGGCAAGTCTGTTGATACGGTTGCTGCCTCGATTATGAGTACGGTTGCGGCAGAGCATTACTTGGATAAACCGGATAAGGATATCGTGATTACAAGCTACATGCTGGAGGATAAAAGTCCCGGAGAAGAGCTTGAAAAGACGGTAACGAGTGCCGTCGACCAAATGATTCAAGAGGCAATCAAGGGGATTGACGCGGCTAAGGAGCCTAACGTAACGGTTCTGTCCGTTCCTTCGGAGGTGCGCGAGGAAGCATCCGCCAATGGCATTTCTTCCGGCAAGATGGCCGTTTATCTCATGGCCAAGGATGAAGGCTATCCTATTGAGCTCGAACAAATCAAGTCCCAGTCCCTGGCCGAAGCGACGAAATCAGTAGGCGGCGTGAAGAAAATCGTGGAGAAGGGTGTCACCAAGGAGAAGCTGAAAGAGCTTGCCGTCAAGGAAAAGCAAAACAATTCGCAAGCAACGGCTACGCCTGTTGCGGATAAAGCCGCATCCTCGCAAGGCGGAACAGCCTTAGGCGCAACCATCAACAAAACCGCGCCGGTCAAACCAACCGAGGGTCCGCTGAAGCATCCGAATAGACCGTCCCATACGGAAAAACCGTCTTGGTCCAGAGAGAATAACCCGCATAAGCCTTCCATCCCTGCGAAGCCGGTATCACCAAGCAAGCCGTCCGGCTCGGATCAGAATAAATGGCAAAGCGGGAATTGGCCTAAAGGAAAGAATAATTCGGATAAAGACCGTGACGACGATCGGGATGATGAAATAAACAGTTCCGATAAGGACAATTCGGTAAACGGTTCAAGCAAGCTTGAGAAGTGGACTTGGCGGAACGAGGATAACCATAATGACGATGAAGAGGGGGATGACCGCATACATAACCGTAATGACAATAAGAAGGACAATGACCGGGAAGGCCGCAGCAACAACCGGGATAAATAATAACTCGAATCATGGGACGTTGGACACGGGAATAAAGTCGGTTTTTCGATGGAAAAGACGTCCATCTTTCGACAAAGTCTCCGATTGACAGCTATTGGCAATAACTCCTATGATAATAGAGATATGTAAGGTTGTTAAATGTTGTAAATCGTTGTGGCCGGGGAGGGTTGATGATGCATTCCATTAGAAAGCGCTATTTCCCGGCGCTTGCCGAATATATTCGTGGCGGCGAGGAGCAGTCCCTCTACAAAGCATCAGAACTCGGTAGAGACATTAAAGGGTTCAACCCTGAGGAGATTATTGCTGTTCACGAGGAAAGTATCCAATATTTGGCCGCCAATGTGGAATCCGAAGAAGCGTTAAAGCTTTATAATCAATCATTCATGTTTCTAATAGAAGTGATGGTTGCCCACAGAATGAACGAAGTACCGGCTGAAACGGTCGAACAGAAGTTTTCGGATATGCGCGAGAGGCTTTTTCTTTCCAACCGCTCCTTTGAGATGGTTAAACATAAGTATGAGAACGTCCTCCAGCATATGGACAGCGGCATTGCGTTGTTTGACAGCGACGGGATCTTGTCATTTATCAACGTCCGGATGGCGAAGCTTCTCGATATTCCGCGCAAAACGTTAGTCGGCTGCAATTTGCGGGAGATTCTGCTGCATCCGCTGCTGAAGCGGTCTACCAAGCGAGTTATTCTCCGCCTACATAAGGAAATGATTCTAAAACGGAATGTGTACTACGAGTTCCAGGATAAGGACGGCAAGCATTTGCTTGTGTCCTTTACTTACGGCGATCAGATGAACGGCGATTTTTTAATCAGCGTGAAGGATGTTTCCGAGTATAAGCAAATCGAGCAGACCGCGCTGCAGAACGACAAGCTGGCCATGCTGGGCCGGATTGCGGCAGCGATTGCTCACGAGATCCGTAACCCGCTCACTTCTATTCGCGGGTTTATTCAATTACTGCGGCCTTATTTGATGCAGCTTGGCAAGGAAGAGTATGCCCGGATTATTCTTACGGAGATCGACCGGGCGAATGATATTATTTTCGAATTCTTGAATTCTTCCAAGCCGTCAGCGCCAATGAAGAAGTCCGTATCGATTAACCGGCTGATACAAGAGGTTATTCTTCTGACCGAAAGCGAAGCGCTGATGCGCAACTGCGACATTCAATTGGAAACCTACGAGAATGAACGTGATTTGATGGTCTCCATCGACGTGAAGCAGATCAAGCAGGTCATTCTGAATATCGTCAAAAATTCGATTGACGCCATTGAGTCGTTGCAGGAAGCGCGCAGAGGCCGGATTGATTTGGTGGTGAGATCGGATGGCCAATTTGCGGAGATTACGTTGAAAGACAACGGCAAAGGAATGGACAAAGCAACGCTTGCCCGTTTGTTTGATCCCTTCTTTACGACAAAGGAAGCAGGAACCGGTCTTGGCTTGTCCGTCAGCTACCGGATAATCCGGAATCATGGCGGCTCCATCCGGGTGGACAGTACCGAGGGCAGCGGTACCTCGTTTGTTATCTATTTGCCATTAGCGGAATAAACGATTAGAATCGGGGATAGATCGCTTATTAGGATGCGATCCCCGATTTTGTCATTGAAAGAGAGGAATTATTTGATGCGTACACATTTTACATATGAACCGGCGGCAACGGCAGGTTCAGCGGATGCGATCGTGAGACTGATTAACAGCGCCGAGCTTAAGGCCGGCAGCATGGCGGAGTGGGTGCAGCCGCAAATCGACGAGGCGGTTCGCGGACTGCATGCCAAGGGCTTGTTTAAGGCGGAGCCGGAACAAACCGAGACGTTGTCGACGCTTGGGCTTCATTCGGCTTCCCATGTTATTTTTGCGGGCTATGACGATAAAACCGGCTTGCAAGGCCTTCGTCTTGCGGCAGCGGCAGCCGCAAATGCCCTAAAGCGGATCAAAGCGCAAACCGCGCAAATCCGTCTGCCAGAGGCGATTATTTCGTCTGCCGACTATACCGCGCAGCAAGCTGCGCAGGCCTTGGTGGAAGGACTAACGCTTGCGGTATACGACCGTGTTCCGGAATTACGTCAAGCCAAGCAGCGTTATGAGCTTTCCCATGTATCTTTTGTGCCGGCAGCGGGAGCTGCGGTTCCGGCAGATATCGCGGAAAAGTGGAACGAAGGCATGATGGTGGGCCAGCTTTACGCGGAAGGCGTTAAGGTAGCGCGCGATTTGACCAATCTGCCCGGCAATCAGCTGGTTCCCGAATCTCTCGCCGCCCACGCGGAAGAGCTTGCCCGCGAATGGGATCTGGATATCGAAGTGCTCGATGAGTGGGCGGCGATTGAGCAGGGAATGGGCGGCTTGCTGGCCGTTGGCCAGGGCAGTGTCCATGCGCCAAGAATGATTGTTCTTCATTATAAAGGCGCTCCCGACAAGGAAGAGGCATGGGGATTAATCGGCAAGGGCATCACCTTTGATACGGGCGGCATTTCGCTCAAGAAAGGGCCTGGCATGGAGGAAATGATCTCCGATATGGGCGGCGCGGCAGCCGTGCTTGGCGCAATGCGCATTATCGGCGAGCTTAAGCCGGAAGTAAACGTCATTGCGGTTATCCCGACAGCGGAAAATATGCCGTCTGCCCAAGCGTTTAAACCGGGCGATGTCATTAAAATGATGAATGGCTTAACGGTTGAAATCGTCAATACGGACGCGGAAGGACGTCTTGTTCTTGGAGACGGCCTGACAACGGCAATCCGCAGAGGCGCGACGCAGCTGGTAGACGTAGCAACGCTAACAGGAGCGGTGATGGTCGCGTTAGGCACGGAAGCGACGGGCGCCATTACCAATAACGAAGCGCTGATGCAGCAGGTGTTCGAGGCTGCCGGGCGCAGCGGCGAGCGGATCTGGCAGCTTCCGGCATTTCCGGAGTATAAGAGACAGCTCAGAAGCGATGCCGCAGATTTGAAGAACAGCGGCGGACGCTATGCCGGAGCAACCACAGGCGGTTTGTTTATCGGCGCTTTCGCAGAGGAGCTTCCTTGGGTTCATCTGGACATTGCCGGTACGGCATTCCTTGATAAGAGCCGCGGACTGGAGCCAAAAGGAGCAACCGGCGTAATGGTTCGCACGCTGGTCGAGCTGGTAACGAAGAACGGGGGCTAATCCTTGAAACTGCTAGTTATGAACGGCTGAAATCCAGCCGTCATAGCTGGCTGTTTTTTTTATTATCTCGAGAGCCGTTTCTCTTTAATTCACAAAGAAAGTTCTATAGTTTCTTGGTATTGGACAAGGTTTAACCGCTTTATAATTTTCCCTATGAGCTTGGCTTAACGCAATAAGAGAAAATTTGAAATCGCTTACAGAATAAATGCTCTTTGTTCAAAAGACCTAACTATAGGAGAAAAACAGGTAATCGGAGCAGGATGTTTTCTATTAAGATTGCTTTTATAATTATTAATGTCATTAAGGATCGGCTTTAAAACGTCAGGGGGCTTCGCATATGTACAAAGTGCTTTTAGTGGATGATGAGATGTTTGTGCGCAAAGGGTTAAGAAATTTAATAGATTGGGAATCGCTTGGCTATGACATTTGCGATGAAGCGGGTAACGGACAGGAAGCCTTAGAGAAAATACGGCTGCTTAAGCCGGATCTTGTTATCGCGGATATCCGGATGCCGGTGCTGGACGGACTGGAGCTTATTCAAAAGGTTACCGAGGAAGGCGCGTACAGCCCCGCCTTTATTATCGTCAGCGGGTATCATGATTTCCAATATGCGCAGCGCGCTCTCCGTTACGGCGTCCATGACTATATATTAAAGCCTATCGATGAGGCTGAACTGGAAACAACCTTGAAGACGCTTTCCGGAACGCTGGGCTTAAAAAAGCTGACAACAATCGCAGGGGACAGCCTGGTTACCGACTCTATCGTGGAAACGCTTGTTCAAGGCCAGTTCTCGGAGGCCGATAACGGAGCTTTATGCGCCGCGCTGCAAATGCCGGAGTTCTCCAGCTTTGATTATGTGCTGGTTGAGCTTCATGCCGGTCCGCAATCCGCGTGCACCGACTGGCAGGCCAAGGAGCTGGCTGCTGCAGCGCAATCGGTGAGCGCTGCTCCGAACGGCAAAATTCCGGTCTATGAGCAGGCGAGCGGTTTATTTGGTTTGCTGATTGACCAGAAGACGTACTTTTCGCCGGAAACGCGGGCGGAAACCGTCTATAGCAGCCTTCAAGCAGCGATTACGAAGTCTTCCGGCAGACCCGTCACCTTGTATATCGGCAAGACCGTGGAACGGCTGCAGGAAATGCATCTTTCCTACAGGTCGGCAAATGAAGCCATGTCCTATAAATACGCCGAGCAAGGCAGCACCGTTATTTACGCGAACCAGGTACAGGGGACTCCGCTGTATTATTTCGATGTCGATTCGGAGCTGTACGGCAGATTGCTCGAGAGGCTGGAGGAGAACGACGCGGAATTGTATGAGCAGGATATTGAGCTGTTATTCCGCCAGTTCGTGGAGAAGCGGTTTGCGCCCAATGCGGTTGCCAATACCATTACCCGGTTTGCGATCGGGATTATTAATATTATCCGGAAGATGGAGGGTGACGAGAAGGGACTTAGCAAGCTCCCGTTCATCATGGATTGGCAGGGCAGCCATAGCCGTCTGCAGGATTTGAAGGGCCTCTTCACGGATTTCCTCCGCGAGGCTGCCGCTTATCTGGCCGAGCTGCGGAACGAGCAGTCCAAGGGCGGGATTGAACGCATCAAGAAATACATCGAAGCGAACTATACCGAGAATATCAGCCTTAAGAGCATTGCGGGCAAATTTTACATGAACTCCGTTTATTTGGGGCAGTTGTTCCGCAAAACCTACGGGATTTATTTTAATGATTTTTTACTTCATATTCGGATCGGAGAGGCCAAAAAGCTGCTTCGACAGACCGATTTCCGGATGTACGAGATTGCGGAGAAAGTGGGCTTTCAGAACGCCGATTATTTCGTGACCCAATTCGAGAAGCTGGAGAAAGTGACTCCGACCGATTACCGCAACAAGCTGCTGGGCAAAAAATAAACGGGTGGAGATTTGATGGGCAGATTTCATTGGAATCATCTTAAATTGCGGGACAAGCTTTTGCTGATGTATATCTTATGCGTATTTATCCCGATCGTATTGACTAACATCGTTTTTTATAACGTGACAACCAACAATATTAAAAACCAAAAATCGCATGACGCCGACATCGCCCTGGAGAAGCTTCAGGGCGAGCTTCGCGCTGTCATCGACGAGGCCGCGGGCATCTCGTACCTGTATTATATCGATCCGATGCTGAATCAGCTGCTGGACAAAAAATACGAATCCCAAATTGAATACGTAGAGGCTTTCAACAATATCCGAAGCGTCTTCAACAAATCCGAGCAGGCGTACAAAACGACCAGCGCCACGGTTATTTATACCGATAATCCAACCGTGCTTTCCTCCGGACCTATAATGCCTCTTGGCGAAGCGGAGAGGGAAGCCGACTGGTACCGGGATTTTATGAAGACGAATGTGTCTTATCCGTTGTTCATACAGGATGGAGACACGTTTAGCCTCGTTCAAAGACTGAACTATGTCAAAGGCAACGGCTATAACAATCTGATCAAGATTGATCTCAACATGGCGACGGTCAAGCAGCTGTTTGCGATATCCGGCTTTGAGGGCAGTGTGTACTTCCTGAATCCGGAAGGCACGGTCCTCTACTCCAATGACCCCGGCGTAGACTGGCGCTCACAGGGGCTTAAGATCGAAGCGCTGCCGATGCCGAAGAACTCACTCTCCTTTGACAAAGTTTACACCAACAACAATTACTTGAACGACTGGTCTCTGCATGGCGTCATTAACGAGAGAAGCTTCCTGCATGACGTGCGGAAATCCGGCTCCTTCGTCATCTATCTGGCGCTTATTAATTTCGTGCTGCCTTCTTTGATTATCGCCGCATTGTCCAGATCCATAAACAAACGTCTCGTCAAGATTGTAAAGCATATGAAAAAGGTAAAAAACCAGCATTTCGAGACGATCCCGCTTGACGACGCGCGCGATGAGATCGGCCAGTTGACAGGAGAATTCAACCGGATGACCAAGCGGATCGACAATCTCATTACCGACGTCTACCTCGCCGATATCCAGAAGAAGGATCTGGAGATTCGTCAACGGCAGGCCCAGCTTCATGCCCTTCACAGCCAGATCAATCCCCACTTCCTGTTCAATTCGCTCGAAACGATTCGGATGCGGAGCCTGATGAAAGGGGAGACCGAGACGGCAAAGACGATTCACTATATGGCAAAGATTTTCCGGAAGTCGATTTCCTGGAAGCGAAGCTGGGTATCGGTCCGCGAGGAGATTGAGCTGACCGAATGCTTCCTTGAAATCCAGAAATACAGGTTTGGCGATAAGCTGCAATACCAGATTACCGTTGAGGAAGCGGTTTACGATCAGATGATCCCGAAGATGACCTTCCTGCCGTTTGTCGAGAACGCCAGCATACATGGCATTGAAAGCTCTCCGGGAATCGGTCTTATTCAGATTCACATCGGGATTGCCGGCGGCAAGCTGATGTTCAGGCTGTCGGACAACGGGATTGGCATGTCCGAGGCCAAGCTGACGGAGCTGCTGAATTACCTGCGTTTGGATGATTCCATCGGAGACAATGTCGGCATGAAAAATGTGTATACCCGGCTGAAGCTATGCTATAAAGACTCCTTCGATTTCGACATTATCAGCGAAGAAGGCCATGGAACAACCGTTGAGCTGCGCCTTCCTCTCGACATGAACGGACAATAAAGGACAAAAAAGCTGAACTATGCTTTTCAAAGTACGAACTAAAGTTTGAGGGGTAATCAAGCTTTCGGATTCGTTTTATGATGAAAGTGCTTACAACAAACACGTTGAAATGACGAAAGGGGTCTAAACAGAAATGGTTAACAAAAAGCTTTTAACTGTCAGCTTGGCTGCTGCTATGTTAGCTGTTACGGCATCCGCTTGCGGTGGCAATAACGATAACAGCAATGGGAATAGCGGTAACTCCGGCAACAGCGGCAATGCAGCTTCCAACTCCTCTTCTCCGGAAGCGGATGACAAAACACCCGTCACTTTCTCGTACTACAGCTTCTCCAGCCAGAAGGACACTCTTGCGAGCGACACCGTTATCGGTAAAGAGCTGCAAAAGCAAACCGGCGTGGACTGGAAAATGGAATTCCTCGTTGGCGACCCGCAAACGAAATCCGGCGTTATGATCGCAAGCGGCGACTATCCGGACGTTATCGTTCCGGAAGGCGAAATCGACAAGCTGCTAGACGCCGGCGCTTTTATTCCTCTTGATGATCTGATCGAGAAATACGGTCCAAACATCAAGCGCGTATACGGTCCTTATTTCGATAAATTCAGACAAGCCGACGGCAAAATGTACTTCCTTCCGTTTGGCGCGAACCAAGGCTACATCGGCGATCCGGGCATCAGCCAAGGCGCATTCTGGATCCAGCGCTCCGTCCTGAAGGAAGCGGGTTATCCGAAGATCAAGACGCTTGACCAATACTTCGATCTGATCAAGCAATACCAAGAGAAGCATCCGCAAGTGGACGGCAAGGACACGATTGGCTTTGCCTCCCTTGCAGGTCCTGCCGACAGCTTCTTCTCGATCACGAACCCTTCCATGCACCTTGCGGGGTACCCGAATGACGGCGACGTTATCGTCGACATGAACACGCATGAGGCTAAAACCTACGCCGCTACGGACATCGAGAAAAAATGGCTGCAAAAGCTGAACGAAGTAAACGCGGAAGGCTTGTTCGATCCGGAGACCTTTACGGCGAACAAAGACCAATTCCTGGCGAAGCTGACTTCCGGCCGCGTGCTTGGCTACTTCAACTATGCATGGCAGGTTGGCGACGCGACGAACAACCTGAAGAAAGCCGGCATCGACGAGAAGCGTTACGCTCCGCTGCCAATCGTGTTCGACGAGAATACAAAAGACCAATACGTAGATCCGCCTAGCTTTGTTAACAACCGAGGTATCGGTATCTCGGTAAAAGCGAAAGACCCTGTACGCATCATCAAGTACTTCGATAACCTGCTTAAAGAAGAGAACCAGGTTCTCGTTCAGTGGGGCGTTAAAGACCAGAACTATACCGTGGACGCAAACGGCCGCTACGTAATGAGCGCGCAGCAAATCGCCGACCGCAACGACCCCGAGAAGAAACGCACCATCGGATGGCAGTATTTCGAATACAGCTGGCCGCGTTACGGCAACAACTCCGTACTGGCCGACGGCAACGCATACGGCGTAGGCAACCAGCCTGAAGTGGCTTACGCGGGTTACACGGACGGCGACAAAGCGCTGCTGGACGCCTATGGCGTGAAGACCTTCTCCGAATACTTCTCGAAGCCTGACGAGCGCGCTTGGTACCCGGCATGGAGTATCAACAAAGGCCAAGGCACGCCCGAGCAGATCTTCCAGCAAAAAGCCGGCGACCTGCAAAAGAAATTCGTTCCGAAGCTCGTTCTTGCCAAGCCAAGCGAATTCGATTCGATCTGGAACGACTATGTGGGCCAAATGGGCAAGCTTGACGTGAAGGGCTATGAAACCTTCGTAACGAAGGTGGTACAGGACCGCATCGCGGGCAAGTGGTAATGAGATAAAAGTAGACGGAAGGCCGGAAAGCTGATTCCGGCCTTCCGATCTATTGGATTCATGCAGGATGCTAGAGAGGGGAAGAGCAAGTGGAGAACATACAAAAAGCTGCACCATCTGTTGTCAGGAGTCCCAAAGCAAGCGAATCGCGGCTTCAACTGTTTTTCAAAAAGCTAATGCAGCAAAAAGTGCTCGTGTTTATGTCGATGCCGTTTGTATTATGG
This sequence comes from Paenibacillus sp. BK720, assembly GCF_011761545.1. NCBI lineage: Bacteria > Bacillati > Bacillota > Bacilli > Caryophanales > Paenibacillaceae > Paenibacillus > Paenibacillus sp. BK720. Next base: position 189,492 of record NZ_JAASRQ010000001.1, read on the forward strand.
CTGTTCCTGTTTAAGTACGTACCGCTCTGGGGCTGGACCATTTCCTTTCAAAAGTTCAGACCGGCTAAGGATTTGTTCGATCAGGAATGGGTAGGCTGGAAAAACTTCCGCTTCCTGTTCAGCGACGATTCCTTCTACCGCGTGTTAAGAAACACGATCGTGATGAGCTCCATCAATCTCGTATTAGGTTTTGTTACCGCCATCGTACTGGCGATATTATTAAACGAGCTTCGCCAAGTGATGTTCAAGCGGGTCGTTCAGACGATCAGCTACTTACCGCATTTCATTTCCTGGGTCGTTGCGGCCAATATTATATCTTCGGCGCTTGCGCCGGAAGGGATCGTTAATATCCTATTGACGAAAATGCATCTGATTGATCAGCCTGTCTTATGGCTGGGCAAAGGGAATTACTTCTGGGGCATCCTTGGTGCGTCGGAGGTTTGGAAGAACGTCGGCTGGAACACCATTATTTATTTGGCGGCCATTACAACCATTGATCCTTCCCAATATGAAGCTGCCGAGATTGACGGGGCGAACCGCTTCCAGCGTATCCTGCATATTACTTTGCCGGGTCTGAAGTCGGTTATCGTGATCCTGTTGATCATGAACCTTGGAAATATTTTGGAATCGGGATTTGAGCCGCAATACCTGCTGGGCAACGGGATGACCGTGGACTATTCCGAGAACCTTGATATATTTGTGTTGAAATACGGCATGAACATGGGCAACTATTCCTTGGCTACCGCAGCCGGCATGTTCAAAACGGTCGTTAGCTTTATCTTCCTCTTGTCGGCCAACTCGATTGCGAAGCGGCTTGGCGAGAGCAGACTGTTCTAGATTGACCCGAAAGTTGGATGAAGCAAGGAGGCTATCGACATGAAAGAGAGTTCGGCCAAAGCCAGGTACAGCTCTTTACCGGATAAGATTTTTGATATAAGTAATATAGTTTTTATGTTGCTCGTCGTGACGGTTACGCTATATCCTTTCCTTAATATGTTCGCGTTGTCGTTCAACGATGCGAATGATTCGATCCGCGGCGGCATTTACGCTTGGCCAAGGATGTGGACTTGGGATAACTATCATTACATTTTTAATGAAGCATCGATCTATCACGCTACGCTGATCTCCGCCTTGCGTACCATTGCCGGAACGGTTACTTCCGTCTTCTGCACGGCTATGCTGGCTTATACGATCAGCCGCCAGGAGTTTGTTCTCCGCAAATTCGTAACGCTGGTCGCGATCTTCACGATGTACTTCAGCGGCGGTCTCATTCCCGGGTACCTGCTGATCAAAGAGCTTCATATGATTAACTCGTTCTGGGTTTACATTATTCCCGGCATCATCGGCGTCTTTAATATGATCGTTATCCGTTCCTTTATCGAGGGCTTGCCGGACGGCATTATGGAATCGGCGAAAATCGACGGCGCGGGAGAGTTCATCACCTTCATGCGCATCGTATTGCCGCTGACCGTGCCTGCTCTTGCGACCGTATCGCTCTTCGTGGCGGTGTATCAATGGAATTCCTGGTTTGACGTATTCTTGTACAACTCATCGCATCTTAACCTGAGCACCCTGCAATACGAGTTGATGAAAATACTGCAAACCTCCAATACGGCGGCATCGTCAACCAATGCAGGCGATCAGTTTGCAGCCGGACAAAGCGGCGTAACGGCGGTTACGCCAACCTCGATCCGAGCGACGATGACGATAGTTGCGAGTCTGCCGATTATTCTGGTTTATCCGTTCCTGCAGAAATACTTTGTTAAAGGGATGACCGTCGGCGGCGTTAAAGGTTAATCGCTTGAATCGCGCGTCCCTCGACTTGTATCGGGCGGGCGCGTTTTTGTTCGAATTCCGGCTGTTCGCGGGACAATTTCTATTAGGGGGATGAAAGATGGGAGACAACGGATACGCAGCATGGCTGAGATACGATCAGGTGAAGGACGAAAGGCTTGCCGAGCCATACAAAAGCTGGGCGGGCGAGCTTGTGCTGCCTTCGGGAGTGCCGGTTGAGGGGATCCTGAAGACGGCCGCTTTGGAATTGTCGCGGGGAATCCGCTCCATGCTGGGCGCAGCGCCTTCGGTTACGCATGAAGCCTCTTTGCAGCGGTTTATCGTGCTGGAGGTTCTCGGCGGCGACTCTTGGGTGGATCAGTCGGCCGGCGATGCGGCGGCTCTATCTGATGAGGGCTACCTCTTAAAAACCGTTCGGGAGGCGGAGAAAGAGTATATCATCGCGGCCGGCAAGTCCGAGAGAGGAGTATTGTACGCGGTATTCCATCTGCTGCGCCTGATGCAGTCCGGGGCTGCGATTGATCAGTTGAATCTGGCCGAGTCGCCGAAATACGGCCTGCGCATGATTAACCATTGGGATAACCTCGACGGCAGCGTGGAACGCGGTTATTCCGGCCGTTCGATCTTTTACGATAACAACCAGGTGCTGTCCGATTCGGAACGGATCCGCGATTATGCCCGTCTGATGGCATCGGTCGGCATTAACGGCATTGCCATTAACAATGTCAACGTGCACCGCGAAGAGACGTTTCTTATAACGGAAAAGCTTCTTCCGGATGTTGAGAGCATTGCCGGGGTGTTCGGCGAATACGGCATTAAGCTGTTCCTGAGCGTGAACTACGCCGGAACGATTGAGATTGGCGGCCTGGAAACGGCCGATCCTCTTGATCCGGCTGTGCGCGGCTGGTGGAAGGAGAAGGCGGCCGAAGTGTACCGTTATATTCCGGACTTTGGCGGCTTCCTGGTAAAAGCCGATTCCGAGAATCGTCCCGGTCCGTTTACCTACGGACGCGACCATGCGGACGGAGCCAACATGCTGGCCGAAGCCTTGGAACCGTACGGCGGACTTGTGCTCTGGCGCTGCTTCGTCTACAACTGCCATCAGGACTGGCGCGACCGTTCAACCGATCGTGCGCGTGCCGCTTACGATCACTTTAAGCCGCTGGACGGACGCTTCAAGGACAATGTGATTCTGCAGATTAAGAACGGTCCGATGGATTTCCAGGTCCGCGAGCCGGTCTCGCCGCTCTTTGGCGCAATGGAGCATACCAACCAGATGATGGAGTTTCAGATTGCCCAGGAATATACGGGCCAGCAGAAGGATGTCTGCTTCCTCATTCCGCAGTGGAAGGAAGTCTTGAACTTTGATACCCATGTCAAAGGCGCGGGCAGCACGGTCAAGGAGATTGCGGCAGGCAGCGTCCATGCCTATACTTATAGCGGCATTACGGCCGTCAGCAATATCGGCAATGACGAGAACTGGACCGGGCATCATCTCGCGCAGGCGAATTTGTACGGCTACGGCCGCTTGATCTGGAATCCGGAGCTGTCTTCGGAGGAGATTGCGGCGGAATGGGCTGTTCAGACGTTTGGGGGGGACAACAACGTCCGGGAGGTACTTGTTAACTTCCTGCTTGAATCCTGGTCCATCTACGAGAGTTATACGGCGCCGCTTGGCGTGGGCTGGATGGTTACGCCTCATTACCACTACGGACCGGATATTGACGGCTACGAATATTCCAAGTGGGGAACGTACCATTTTGCCGACCATAAGGGTATCGGAGTGGACCGTACGGCTGCGACGGGTACAGGCTACAGCAGCCAGTATACGCAGCCGATTGCCGAGGTCTACGACAGCCTGGAGACTTGCCCGGACGAGCTGCTGCTCTTCTTCCATCATGTGCCTTACACGCATCGGCTGAAATCGGGCAAGACGGTTATTCAGCATATTTACGATACGCATTTCGCCGGCGTGGAGCGGGTGGAATATTGGATGAGCCGCTGGCAGGAGCTTGAGGGTCTCGTTGACGGCAACCGGTTCCGCCATGTAATGGGCCGCATGAATAAGCAGCTGGAGAATGCCAAGCAATGGCGCGACATCGTTAATACGTACTTCTTCCGCAAATCCGGCATTCCGGATGCTCATAACCGGGTAATTTACTAATCCAGAAGGAAAGAGTTGATGCAGATTATGTCATACCTTTCGAAGCTTCCGGCACTTCATTCCGTTTATAAGGATTACTTTGATATCGGAGCAGCGGTTAATCTGACGACGATTGCCTCCCAGAAGGATGTGCTTACTGCCCATTACAACAGTCTGACGGCTGAAAATGATATGAAATTCGAGCGCGTGCATCCTTCCGAAGAGGCGTACACGTTCGAAGCGGCGGATAAGATCGCCGACTTTGCGGCGGCTAACGGCATGAAGCTGCGCGGGCATACGCTGGTCTGGCACAATCAGACGCCTGACTGGGTATTTGAAGCTCCCGGTGGTGAACCGGCCGACAGGGAAACGCTGCTAGCCCGGATGAAGAGCCATATCGATACCGTTGTTGGCCGCTATAAAGGCATTATTTATTGCTGGGATGTTGTAAATGAAGTTATTGAGGATAAAAGCGGCGTATGGCTCCGGGAGTCCAAATGGCTGAACCTGGCCGGTGAGAACTTTATCGCAAAAGCTTTCGAATATGCGCATGCGGCCGATCCTAACGCCCTACTGTTCTACAATGACTATAACGAATGCAACCCGGAGAAGCGGGACAAAATTATACGTCTCGTTCAATCGCTGCAGGCTAAACAGGTTCCGATTCACGGAATCGGCCTGCAGGGACATTGGAATCTGAACGGTCCAAGTCTTGCCGAAATCCGGGAAGCCATCGAGCGTTACGCGGCAACGGGGCTTAAGCTGCAAGTAACGGAGCTGGACATATCGGTATTTGATCATGACGATAAGCGGACGGATATGACGGAGCCTTCGGCGGACATGCTGGAGCGGCAGGCGGAACGTTACGGGCAGGTATTCGAGCTGTTCCGCGAATACAAAGAGGTAATTACCGCGGTTACGTTCTGGGGGGCAGCCGACGACTACACCTGGCTGGATAACTTCCCCGTACGCGGACGGAAAAATTGGCCGTTTGTATTTGATGGGAAGCATGAGCCAAAAGCATCCTTTTGGAAAATTACGGATTGGCGGAAATAAGCATAAACCTGAAACGGAGTCCTTCGCAGGGGCTCCGTTCCTTATCTTAATCGGGAAGCGGGGCAAATCGATTCATGACACGCGCGTTAACAGGCAAAATCACGTACCGGAACCCGGTACTGCCGGGCTTTTATCCGGACCCAAGCGCCGTTCGGGTTGGCGAGGATTATTACATGGTGACCAGCACCTTTGAATATTTTCCGGGCGTTCCGGTGTTTCGCAGCAAGGACTTGGTTCATTGGGAGCAGATTGGTCATGTATTGACGAGGGAAAGCCAGGTGAATCTGCTAAGCCGCAACAGCTCGGAAGGCATCTATGCGCCTACGCTTCGTTATCATGAAGGCGTCTTTTATATGATTACAACGGATGTGTACGGGATCGGCAACTTTTATGTAACCGCAACGGACCCGGCAGGGCCATGGTCCGATCCGATTCGCATCCCTTACGGCAATATCGATCCTTCGCTTTTTTTTGACGATGACGGCAAAGTATACGTATCCGCGCAGGCGGGCTTTGGCGAGACATCCCATATTATCCAATACGAAATTGACATCCTGACGGGCGAGGCCTTATCGGAGCCGGTTGTCGTATTTGAGGGAGATGAAGGGCCCTGGGTCGAAGGACCGCATTTGTACAAAATAAACGGCTTGTATTACATGATGACGGCATCGGGGGGAACGGGGCCGATGCACCGGGAGATTATCGGACGCGGCACCTCCCCGTACGGACCTTTCGAAATGCTGCCGTACCCCATTCTGACGCATAACGGGTTAAAGGATCATCCGATTCAATATACCGGCCATGTTGAGCTGCTTGACGACGTGAATGGCCGGTGGTGGGCACTGTTTCTTGGCGTCCGGCCGCAAGGCGGCAAGGGCAGCGTGCTTGGGCGCGAGACGTTCCTTGCCCCCGTTCGCTGGAGCGAAGACGGTTGGCCGATAATAGACAATAACGAAGGTCACGTATCAATGGTTATGGAAGGTCCGGCTATCCGGGAGAGCAAACCCTCCCCGTCCGGCTTGGACAAGTCGGTGACCACCAAGTTCTCTTCCGAAGGGCTTGGCCTCGAATGGATGTATAACCGCGTGATCCCCGGGCAGGAGGAGCTGTCGTTAACGGAGAGGGAAGGCTGCCTTCGACTAAGCGGCAATGCCAACGGTCTTCGCGACGGTGGAGCCCATGTATTCGTATGCCGCCGCCAGCAGCATCATCGGATGAGCATCGAGACCCGCCTGACCTTTGTTCCTGGAAGAGATGGCGAGCAGGCGGGAATTGCCGCTCGGCTGAGCGACAAGTCTTATTGCGCGATAGGCATAACGAAGAAAGCCGGACAGACCGGCATTCTTGTAACGGCGATGGCGCAAGGAAGCGGGACGGAAGCTTTTACCCCGATTGAGGAGCAGGTTCCCGTACGCCTGTCGATCCGTACGGACGAGAAGGAATACGAGCTGCTGTATACCTTGGGCGGAGCGTCCGCGGAGTGGGTTAGCCTTGGAGCCTTGCCGGCGGAAGCCTTAACGCCGGATGCCGATGGAGCTTTTACAGGCGTATGCCTTGGCATGTTTGCTGCGGGAACGGAGGAGGGACCTTCCGCTCCGGCTTATTACGATTATTTCGAGTATCGTCCCGAATGTGATTAATACGCAAATAAGGACTGTAGCGATGCTGAGTTTCCGACTCTCCATCGCTATTTTTTTGTTTCTGTAGCCGCTCCTTTTTATGGGCAGAATAGAAGAGCGTAAAAAATGACAATTATTTGCTTGACTTCGCTAACTGTATATAATATTATTACAGTAACAAAAGTTGTTACAGTTAGCGCGCGAAAAAGAGAATACGATAGGAGTGGAGTTTTTGAAACAGAAATTCAAACCTTTATTCGAATCCTTTACTTTCCCAAGCGGCGTGGAAGTAAAGAACCGCATTGTAATGGCGCCTATGACGCACTCATCCTCGAATGACGATGGAACGGTAACGGATGCGGAGCTGGAATACTACGCCCGCCGCTCCGAAGGCGCTGGGCTGGTTATTACGGCATGCATCTATGTCACGCCTAACGGTAAAGGATTTCCCGGGGAATTCGCAGGCGACAGCGATGCCATGATTCCGGGGCTTACTCGTCTTGCGGAGACGATTAAAGCCAAAGGGGCGAAGGCCGTTCTCCAAATTTTCCACGGCGGCCGCCGGGTACCGCCTGCATTGGTGCCTAATGGCGACGTGGTCAGCGCTAGCGCCGTTGCGGCGGCGGAAAGTCCTGACGTTGTTCCGCGCGAACTGACGCATGAGGAGATTGAATCGATTATCTGCGATTTTGGCGAGACGACCCGCCGCGCGGCGCTTGCCGGCTTCGACGGCGTCGAAATTCACGGCGCAAACACTTATCTGCTGCAGCAATTTTATTCTCCGCATTCCAACCGCAGAAACGATCAATGGGGCGGAGATATCGACCGGAGACTTACATTCCCGCTTGCCGTCGTCGATGAGGTGAAACGCGCGGTGGCTGAGCATGCCAAAGGGCCGTTCCTGGTCGGATACCGGTTCTCGCCAGAAGAAGCGGAGACACCGGGGCTTACGATGGAGGATACGTTCCGCCTGTTGGATGAGCTTGCGCAGAAGGATTTGGATTATCTTCATGTCTCGTTGTTTGATTTCCGTTCCAAGCCGGCGCGTGGTGCGGATGATAGCAAAACAAGGCTGGAATGGATCGCGGAGCGAGTAGCCGGCCGCGTACCGGTTATTGGCGTAGGCTCCATTCATTCGGCGGATGATGCTCTTGAAGCCAAGCAAACGGGTATACCGCTGGTCGCGATTGGCCGCGTACTCCTTACGGACCCGGATTGGGTACAGAAGGTGGAAGAAGGACGCGAGGATGAGATTCAGTCCCGCTTAAGCTTAAGCTCGCAGAAGCGGCTTGTAATTCCCGACGGTTTATGGCGCATGCTGACCGCAAGAGAAGGTTGGCTGTCATTTACCGATTAATATAAATGAGGGCTGACAATGCGGCGCATGATGCGCTGATTGTCAGCCCTTTTTGTCATTCCAAGAATTCACCGGAATGAAATCGCCCGGCCTAGGATGGCGATAGCCGTTTCACTTCGTTTGCGCAAGTCTTGCCCCGAGCAGTATACTCGTAGCATATGACCGTTGTAAATGGAGGCCAAGAAATGACCTTTGATGAAGTTTTGCAGGCGTTAGAGGAAATGGGAAGCGAGCAGACCAAGAGTACCTACGTGCGGCATGGCGCGAAGGAGCCTTTCTATGGCGTGAAGATCGGCGATATGAAGAGGCTGGTCAAGGAGGTCAAGAAGGATCAGGAGCTGGCGTACAAGCTGTACGATTCCGGCAATCATGATGCCATGTATTTGGCAGGTCTGACCGTTAATCCGAAAACAATCCCCAAGGAGATGCTCCGGCATTGGGTGAAGCAGGCTTATTGGTATTCGCTTGCGGAATATACGGTCGCGAATGTAACGGCGGAGAGTCCTTATGCGCGTGAGCTTGCCATGGAATGGATGTTGTCTCCGGAAGAGATGGTCGCGGTAGCCGGATGGAGCGCCTATGCGAATTACGTGACGATCGCTCCGGATGAAGAGCTCGATTTGACGGAAATCCGCGGGCTTCTAGAGCAGATAAAGAAGACCGTTCATGAAGAGCGGAACCGCGTGCGGTATACGATGAATACGTTTGTTATTTGCGTCGCGTCTTACGTCGCACCCCTGACGGAGGAAGCAAAAGCCGTAGCGGACGCGATTGGCGCCGTAAAAGTTGAAGTCGGCGATACCGCCTGCAAAGTTCCGCTCGCCTCCGACTATATCGCCAGGACGGAAGCTAGAGGAAAGATCGGCACGAAGAAGAAAACTTGCATATGCTAGCGAAAAGCTGCGCCACCGGACGGTGAACGCAGCTTTTTCCTATACTGTGCTTCTATTTTATTAACGAAACGCAGGCTGCCCCTCCTAAGGACGGCGCAGCCGTTTACGCTTATCCCGCAGCCTGCAGGGCTGCTTTTTTGGCCGAGCGGTCGAGACTGTAGCTGTAGGCTGTAGCGGCAAAAGCAAGCAAGGCGAGTACGGCCGCTGCCCACGGAAGATAACGCAAACCATAATGACCGGTAACGAAGGCGCCGATCGAGGAGCCGACCGCAATCCCGATATTGGCGCTGATGGGCAGCAGGGAAGAGGCGAAATCCTTCGCTTCGGGCACGTATTGCTCGGTCAGATGGATGAAATACAGCTGGCAAGCCGCATTGATCGAAAATGAAATAAGCGCAATAGCCATCAGGCTGACGATGCCAAGCCACGCGAACGATAAGGTAAAGCCAAAGATGACGTAAACGACGGCATGGACCAGGAACAGCGTTTTCAGCTTCGCGACATAAGTGCCGCTTGCGATTTTGCCGCCAAGTATATTGCTGACGATCGTTACCGCTCCGTAGACAAGCAGGATGGTGCTGGTTCGTTCTTCCGAGATATGCATAACGTCCAGCATAAGCGGATTAATATAAGTGTAAATGACGAATATGGCCGCAACCCCGATTATCGGGATAAAGAAGGCAAGCAGCACTCTCGGGTTTGTCATTAACCGAAACTGATTTCTGAGCGAGCTTTGAACGGCGGGCAAATCCTTCGGGACGATTCGATACAAAAGCAGGAGGCTGATAATCCCGCAAGCCGCAACCAGCCAGAAGGCCGCAGGCCATTCGAAGTGCAGGCCTACGAAGGTACCGATCGGGACGCCAAGCACGTTGGCGATGGTGAAGCCGCCAATAATATAGGAGAGGGCCAGCCCTCTTCGCTCAGGCGACACATAATCCGTGCAGATGGACACGGCCAGGGAAACGCTCAGTCCGCAGAAGACAGCCGTTGCCATCCGGGTAAGAAACAATACGGGATAGGAGAAGGACAAGGCGCTTCCCATCGTGAACAAAACGACCAATGAAGCACCTAGCAGCAAGGCGCGGCGTTTCGTAAAGTAACCGGCCGCCATCATGACAAAAGGCGTACCGGCCGCATAAGCAATCGCAAAGCCGGAGACCATAATGCCGGTCTGCGCAACGGAGACGCCAAGGCTGCTCGCAATGGGCGTAAGCAAACCAACGATGACATATTCGGTCGTGCCCAGGATAAAGGCCAGCAAGGTAAAGGTAAAAATAAGCAGGTTTTCTCTTTTCATGTTGAAGATCCTCCAGGTTTATCGCTTCTATTGCTTCTACCAACGCTCGGAGCCAAGAAGCTTATTGCCCCTTGTGGACAGATAAGCTTGATTCCGGCTAGCCGTCCAGCTTCGCAGCCGCTCCTTCAGCATGGACCGATTATCGGGGACTGCCGGAAAGTAGGAGATCGGAAGCCAGCTGTAATCCGGCAGGCCGTCCAGATCCACGCTGCAGGCTTTCGCGTTATATATAAATAAATCGCCGATATTTGCAATGCTCCAATGGTTGACCGGAACTTGAACCGATTGCTGGAGGCATATCCCGCCTTTGACGGGAGCGGGCTCGCCAGGGCAGAGATGCGCCCAAAGTTCGGTTGTACCGAGTATTTCGCTAAAGGCCTGATAGACAGGCTCATACATACGTATATCCCATAAATATTGATGGTGAATGTCGTAAGGCTGATCTACGGGAAGCTCCTTCACCCATAGAAGGTAACGCAGCGCATAAAAGTGCGTCACCGCTCTCGGAAATAACGCAAAGCCATGCTGCTCCCAGCATTCCATCTCGCGCATGATATCACCTCTTTTGGCTTGCTCTCTACAGTCAAAGCTTAATGGAAGGCTTAAGCAGCGGCAATGAAGCATCTTGCCGGATATGTTTGCAATGTGATATATCTTGCTGTATAGACAAAGGATATTGGGAAAGAGGGAGTAGATGAAGGCATGCGCCGCCGGAGAGGAAATACAAAGTCACCTGCTGTATGCCGGAAAAGTAAGCGATGCGCCCAACTGGAATTTTCCAAGCCACAAGCATGATGATTTACACGAAATTATCGTTGTATGCGGCGGCCAAGGGATGTTTACGATTGGAGGACAATCGTATAACGTAAGCGGGGGGGACATTCTGGTCTACAATAAAGGGGTACTGCACGAAGAACAGTCATCAACGGGCAATCCGTTAATCACCTATTACTGCGGATTCTCGCTGCCCAAGGCAAGCCCGGCCGAGGATTGGGTTATTCCGCCGGATGTCGAGCCCGTGATTCGGTCCAGCCGCGTATTCTCGGAAATTGAGGCCTTGATGAAAATGATCGTCGATGAATCCTCCATCAAGGAGGAAGGATACGAGGGGATCAGCCGTTATTTGATTAATTCCGTTATTCTGCTCCTTAGAAGAGCGGTGAGGAATCAACAGCATATCAAGCAGGAATCCAATACCGGACTAGCCGAGCAGATCAAGGATTATATCGACAGGAATTTTACGCAAAATATAAGTCTCAAGGATTTGGGTCGGCAATTTCACGTCAATCCGTACTATATTTCTCACGTCTTTAAGGATCATTATCGGATCTCCCCGATTAACTACGCCATTCACCGCCGGATCGGTGAGGCGACCAGACTGCTCGTCACGACGGAGATGAAGGTATGGGAGGTGGCAAAGCTTCTGGGCTACGACAATCCGAATTATTTCTCGATTATTTTCCGCCGGGTGACGGGGCTCTCTCCCAACCGGTTCCGGGAAAGCAATCAGCAGAATCTGTTTCCACGTTAAAAGACCTTTCAATCAAAAAGCGGCAGCTTGTGGTTATTAGCCATTAAGCTGCCGCTTGCGCAATTTTTAAATTATGAAGTCAAGGCTTCCGCTCCTGCTGCCGTTGCGGCATCCTCGCGGACAAGCTTCAGAAACTCGCGCATAAAGCCGGGAAGATCCGGCCAAGCATGGCCGGTTACAAGCTTGCCGTCCACATGAAGCGTTTCGTCCGCATAGCAAGCGCCAAGGCGCTCGACTTCCAGACGCGAAGCGTTATAGGCCGTCATGGTGCGGCCATTAAAGTAGCTGTAATCAGGCAGCGACAGGAATACCTGCGCACCGTGGCAGATCGCGCCAATCGGTTTGTCGGCATCGATAAAATGCTGCAGAATGCGGGGCAGCTCCGTGTTGCCGCGAATATATTCCGGCGCTCTTCCCCCGGGAATAATAATCGCAGCGTATTCGGACGGGTCTACATCGGCGAAGCCCAAATGGGACTGCAGCTGATGAGCGGGCTTTTCCGTATACGTATCCCAGCCCTCGATAAAATCGTGACAGACGGTATGTAAGGTTTTTTGCGTCGGGGAAGCGATAACAGCCTCGTAGCCTTCCTCCAGCAGCCGGTAATAAGGATAATACACTTCCAAAACTTCCGCGGCATCGCCGGTTACAATAAGCACTTTGTTCGACATAGGATCACTCCTTAAAAGAATTGTGAAGCAATTCTTACTTCGAAAGCATGGGCTTAAAGAATTGTGAAGCAATTCTTACTTCGAAAGCATGGGCTTAAAGAATTGTGAAGCAATTCTTACTTCGAAAGCATGGGCTTAAAAGAATTGTGAAGCAATTCTTACTTCGAAAGCATGGGCTTAAAAGAATTGTGAAGCAATTCTTACTTCGAAAGCATGGGCTTAAAGAATGGTGAAGCAATTCTGAACACACAGCTATTATGCCCTCCCCCTTTGCGTCAGTCAATATTTTCCTTTTTCAATCTCGAAAAATCGGTCGTTTCTACTAGAATCAACGCTTGAAGTGCGTGAAATTACCTATACAATAAATAAGAATAGCCATACCGCTGTATTACATATTTGCTATATTTAAAGGAAGGAAGCTGGGGGTGCGTCATCATGAGAACGGGCTTTTCCAATCCAATGACCAAGCTAAGCGTGAAGCAGCAGCTGCTGTTATTGTTCCTGCTTATGGTCAGCCCGATATTCATTCTTCACAGCTACGGAAATTCGGAGGCCGAACAGATACTCAAACGCCACGTGACGAATGCCTATGCTGAATTGAACAAACAGAACCATACGCTGATCGACCGGGATATCGATACCGTCAACAAAATCACAACGACGATTATCCAGAACCCGACTGCTCAGCAGCTTGTACCCGATGACGATGAAACCGTCATTGAACGCGTCCGCAAATACGAGAAAATGGACGCTTTGCTGGCAGGCTATTCAACCGCCTTAAACGGCGGGGAGGCTGTTTATTACAGCCTGTATATCTACGATCCGAACAACTATTATTTTTTCGCGCCTAAGGTTCAGATGATTCAAAGCGGCGTTTATTTCTTCTCCGACGCCAATAAGCCGAAATGGTTCGATAAGGCGGTAGGGCTGAAGGGTCAAGGCTTTATGGAGATTATCGAAAATAACGACATGCTCGTCAAGAAGCGCACTCTGGCTTATATCCGGGCGGTGAATACGGTTAGTCAAGGGCATAGCGTCATCGGCGTGCTGATCGCAACCAACATGGATAAGAAGCTTGCCGAATCGATGCAGTCGGTCTCCTTGCCCGGCGGAGAAATCTTTTTCACGGATAAGCAAAATTATATTCTAGCCTCCACGAGTCCGAGGACCATGGGTTCCACGGTTGAACTTCCTGTAACCGCTTCCGGCGAGGCGGAAAGCCTTAGCAAGCCGATTATGACCTCGGAATACATCTATATGGCCAGTGACAACGAGCTGCTGCAGCAGCGGCTTATCTACAAGATTCCGATCAAATCGCTCCTTCAGCAGCAAAATGAAGTGAAGCGGGTTATTCAGCTGATATCGGTGGCGTACATCCTGTTCGGCTGTATCGTCATTTTCTATTTCTGGCGTTCGTTAATGACGCCGTTGCAAAGACTGGCAACGTTTGTCCGCCGTTACGAGCCTGGCAAGAGAGTGCCGGAGACGCCTGGCAAAGGCAGAAACGACGAGGTGGGAGTATTGATTGGAGCTTTGTATGATATGGCCCGCCGGCTCAATGGACTTATTCATGACAAATACCAGATGGAGATCAAGCAGCGGGAAAGCCAGCTTCAAATTTTGTATCAGCAGATTAATCCTCATCTTCTCTACAACACGCTTGAAAGCATTTATTGGAAAAGCTCGCTCGAAGGCAACTCCGAATCCGCGGAAATGATCAAGGAGCTGTCGAAGCTGATGAAGATCAGCTTAAGCCGCGGCCGGGAGTTGATTACGCTGGCGGAGGAGCTGGAGCATGCGGCTGCTTACGTGAAGCTGCAGCAGAAGCGTTACGACTATGACTTCCGGGTCATCTGGGCGGTACCTGAGGAGATGATGAATCATCTCATTCCGAAGGTTACGCTTCAGCCGTTGATCGAGAATGCCATCATCCACGGCGTCAAGAACATGGGGGAAGACGGCGAGATTCATATTAACGCGGAATACGAAGGCGACAAGCTGCTGATCCGCGTGGAGGATAACGGTTATAAAGAGGTGGATCATAAAGCGATTGAGTCTCTATTGAACGAGCCGGCGGCACAATCCTCTTCCGGATACGGCGTTAAAAACATACATCAGCGGCTTCAGCTGCATTTCGGAAATGTTTATGGCATTCAGTACAAAAAAAGAAACGGCGGCGGAACGATCGTTACGATCCAGCTTCCGGCCGCCGGCGAAAGGAAGGAACTAGGCGATGTATAACATACTGGTGGTGGATGACGAACCGCTTATTTGCAAAGGTCTAAGCAGCGTACTGGCTTCTTCCGGCATTGATATTTCCGCCATTCATATGGCTCATAACGGTTACGAGGCGCTCGACGTCCTTCGGACCGACGATATTGATCTGCTTGTTACCGACATTCAGATGGGAACGATGAACGGTATCGAGCTGATGCAGCAGGCGAAGTTAATTAAGCCGTGGGTGCAGACGATTATTATTTCGGCCCACGAGACGTTTCATTATGCCCAGATGGCGATCCGTCTCGGGGCTAAGGACTATTTAATCAAGCCGCTGAACAACGAACAGTTTCTGGATTCCGTGCGCAACGTTTTACTTAAGCTGCATAAACCCGAGCCTGCCGAACAGGGAAAACTGATTGCGGGCATGCAGGAGCATTTCCATATGGATGAGCTGAATCCGCAATCCGTGGATTGGCTTAATCAGCTCGTAAACAGTCAGACAGCGCTTAAGGTGCAGGACATCGTCCGAATATTGAAGGAGAAGCACGGGATCCGGCTGGAGGGGCCTTATTTCTCCATGATCCGCATCCGGCTTCATCTGACGGACCGTAACCGCGAGTTAACGAAGACGGATGAGAGGCTGCTCCGTTATGCCGCGCTTAATATCGTAAATGAGCTCTTTGACGAGCATTGGAATCATACAGCCTTTTATGCTTCGGATCGGGAAATCAATATTGTGTTGCAATGGAATGAGACGTTGTACGGGGAGACGGCTTCTTCCGGCATTATGAACGAGCTGGATATGATTGGCCGCAGCCTGCACTTCAATATCCAGAAGTATCTGGGAATCACGAGCGTAATCGGCATCAGCCAAATCCTGAAGGGGATCGAATTTATTGACGTCCTTCACGATCAGGTCATCAAAGCGCTCAGCTGCAATGAGCGTCATAAGGACCACTATGTGTTCTATTACGGGGATTTCAATTGGAACCAATATTCCCAGCGTCCAACCGAGGAAGAGTTCACAGCCCAGACCAGCCTGATTGTCGAGAAAGCGATGGAGTACATCAACCGGAATTTCGCGCAGAAGGGCTTAACCCTGCATGAAGTCGCGCAGAACAACCATGTCAGCCCGAACTACCTCAGCTACCTCTTCAAGAAGGAGACCGGCTATAACCTGTGGGAATATGTCGTTAAGCTGCGGATGGAGGAGAGCAAGCGGCTCCTTCTTCATACGGACATGAGACGTTACGAGATTTCGGAGAAGGTTGGTTACGAATCGCCGGAGCATTTCAGCAAAATTTTCAAAAAATATTACGGCATGAGTCCAAGCGAGCTAAAGAAGTAGAATTACTCATCATTGCCTTGGATACGCACATTACCTCGAGAGGCTCCTTTTTTTACAATAAGGAAAGAGGATTGTTAAAGAAAAGAGGGAGACTTGTATGGAGCAACACGCTGTCGCAAACGCGCCTCTCGAGCGTAAAGGCCGGTTTGCCGTATTTTTGAGGAAGCATTTCTGGGGACTATTGTTCCTGCTTCCCGCCTTTATTATTTTTATCTTGTTTCTATGGGTCCCGATCTTCAAAGGATTCATCTACAGCTTTTACCACATTGACTTTGTAAAAGGAAACAGCTTCGTCGGATTCGACAACTATAAAGTCGCGCTTCACGATAAAGACGCCTGGACGGCGGTGAAAAACACCGTTTATTATATGTTCCTCTGTCTTGTGATCGGCTTCTGGATTCCGATTGTATTCGCCATCGCGATCTCCGAGCTTCGCCGGTTCCAAGGCGTTGTCCGCGTAGCCGCTTATCTGCCGAATATTATTCCGGTAGTCGTTTTGTACGGATTGTGGCGCTGGTTCTACGATCCTGTCGGACCGATCAACGGGGTGATAACAGGTTGGTTTGGCGCGGATGAACCGGTATCGTTTATGACGGATACCAAATGGTCGATGATCTCCCTCGTCATTATGGAATCATGGCAGCAGTTCGGTTCGGCGATGCTCATCTATTTGGCCGCCGTGCTCAGCATTCCGCGCGACTGGTACGAAGCGGCGGAAATCGACGGGGCTGGCGTATGGAACCGAATCCGTCATATCACGCTGCCTTCGATTAAAGGCCTGCTTGGCCTGCTTCTCATTCTGCAGCTGATCGGCACCTCGCAAGGGTACCAATCCCAGCTTGCGATGCTGGACGGCGGACCTAACAATGCGACGTTGACTTACGCGCTGCTCATTGTAAAATACGCCTTTAACCAGCAAAATTACGGGGTTGCGGCCGCGCTTGGCGTTCTGATGTTTATCGTGCTGGGCTTGCTCGCCATCGTTCAATACAGGCTTCAAGGCAAGGAGGGAGACGTACGATGAAACAGATGGACAGAGGGATACTCTCTTCGTTTGACCTGAAGAAGAAACCGATCTTGATCGGCTACTCGATTATGGTGCTTGTACTGGTCGTCATGTCCTGTTCGATGATTTATCCGATTCTGACGACGTTCTTTAACGGCCTCAAAACCAACGTGGAGGTCAACTCCTTCCCGCCGAGGTTCCTGCCAAGCGAATGGCATTTCGACAACTTTAACAAAGGCTGGAAGTTTATCGATCTTCCGGAGTTTCTAAGAAACACGCTTTATATTTTCGGAGGCAATCTGGTCATTACCGTAGGCGTTCTTGGCCTTGCATCCTTCAGCTTGTCGAGGCTGAACGTGCCTAAGCGCAAAGCGGTCTATTTCTTTTTTATGATGACCTTGTTTATTCCGCCAACCACGTACATCATTCCGAACTTCGTGAACCTGAAGGACCTGGGCCTCATGAACTCGTTTGCGGCCTTCTGGCTGCCGGCAGGCGCAAATGCCTTCTTCCTGCTGCTTCTGAAAAACTTCTTCGACGAGATCCATTACGAAATCTTCGAAGCGGCGCGTATTGACGGCGCTTCGGACTGGAGAAGCTTCGCGCAGATTGCGCTGCCGCTGTCGGTGCCGATATTCTCGACGCTTGCGATCTTTATCTTCTCGTCTTCCTGGAACGACTGGTTCTGGCCATCGCTCATCATGCATAACGACAGCCATTATCCGCTGGCGACGGCGATCTACAAATACGTGATTAACGCCAAAGGGCTGGCGCTTAATATCCGGTTTGCGATTCTGACCATGGTTATGCTTCCGCCAATCGTCGTGTTCCTGATCTTCCAGAAGTACATCATGCGCGGATTGCATCTGGGCGGCGTGAAAGGATAGTATTCAAATCGTAATCGTGCACATGATCGGAATAGGAATACACCTCGCAGGCGCCTATCCCTCTCCACTATGATGAGGGTGTAACAAATAAACGAACTCGAGAAGGGGAGTTACAATGAGAAAGAGCGTCTTTACGACAGTAGCTGCGGTATTACTTTGTTCGACTCTTGCTGCGTGCGGCGGCAACAATAATACGTCGAACAACGGCAACAAGCCGGCTGAAAGCGCAAATGCAAGCACAAACACGGCAACGGCCACTCCGCAACCATCCGAAGATATTACGCAAAAGAAAATTAAAATCAGCATTTATTATCCGCTTCCTGACCAGGTGGAAAACCGCAAGCTGGAAGACGACAAGATCGCACGCTTCAACAAGGTGTATCCTAACGTCGAGATCGTGAAGAGCGACTGGCATTACGCACCTAACGAAATCGGCATCAAAATGGCTGCCAACGAAGCGCCAACCTTCTTCAACACTTACGCAACCGAAGCGAAGTTTCTCGTTGAAAAAGGCTGGGCAGCCGACATTACGGATCTGTACAACAGCTACGAGTTCAAGGATCAAATCAACCCGGTCCTTCAAAACCAGTTCATCATTGACGGGAAAGTATACGGTATCGCCCAAAAAGGTTATGTAACGACGACGGTTGTGAACAAAAAAATGCTGGATGACAAAGGCGTAGCCGTACCTTCGTACGACTGGACTTGGGACGACATGGTGAATACGGCTAAAGGCGTTGCCGATGCGAAGAAAGGGATCGCGGGTATCGCTCCAATGGGCAAAGGCAACGAAGCAGGCTGGAACTGGACCAACTTCCTTTTCGAAGCAGGCGGAGAAATCCAGAACGTAGCAGACGGCAAGGTAACGGCAACGTTCAACTCCGAAGCCGGCAAGAAAGCTCTCGATTTCTACAACAAGCTGAGATGGGATGCAGACGTTATTCCGAAAGACTGGGCTCTTGGCTGGGGCGACGCCGTAGGCGCGTTTGGTCAAGGACGCACGGCAATGGTTATCGCCGGCGCGGAAGGCGTACTGGAGCAAGCGCTGAACCAAGGCGGCATGAAGATCGAAGACGTGCTGACTTATCCAATGCCGGCAGCCGAAAAAGGCGGCAAACATACGGGCGTTTTGGGCGGCGACTATCTCGTTATCAACCCTAACGCTACAAAAGACGAGCAGGAAATGGCGTTCCGTTACATCACGTTCGACTACTTCACGGACGACTATCTGACTTCGATCGAAAAAGACATTCAAGCTCGCAAAACGGAAGGCAAATACTTCATTCCGCCGCACATCAACTACTTCAGCCCGGATTCGGAGTATGGCAAAAAAGTTCAAGCGATCTTCGACAAGTACGACAACGTATACAAATACAACGCGGAGTCCAATGCTTTGCTCGACGGCAAGCCTGAGGCTCAGTACAACACGCAAGAATACTACGGCTCTATGACGAACGTCTTGCAAGAAGTATTCTCGAAAAAAGGTACCGACACGCAAGCTCAGCTCGACGCGGCAGCGAAAGAAATGCAAACGAAGTATTACGACGCAATCAAGCCTTAAACGGACGGGAGTATCTCCTCGATTTAACCTAATAAGCGGCCGTGCAGATGAATTTGAATCTGCACGGCCGTTTTTTTATTACGGATTCTCCTCGTTAATTGAAATGATAAAAAACACCTATCAAAATATTGACATATTCAATATATCGTTTATATTGTGATTGTGAACGTATGAGCTGTCAGCCAATTAGATAGGAGAGATAACATGGATCGTTACAGGCCTAGGTATCATTTTACGGCACCTCGCAACTGGATGAATGACCCAAACGGGCCGTTTCAGTTAAACGGCGAATACCATTTGTTTTACCAGCATAACCCGTCAAAGCCCGAGTGGGGCGACATTCATTGGGGGCATGCCACAAGCACGGACCTGGTGAATTGGACGCATCTGCCTATTGGAATGGCTCCATCGTATGAGCTTGGCGAGGCCCACTGCTTCTCCGGCTGTTCGGTTGCACATGACGGTGAAGTGAAGTTGTTCTATACAAGCATTGGCGAAGGGGATCGAAATGCGGCTACAGGAGCGCAGCAGTGGATAGCCCGCTCGACGGATTTACGCACTTGGCATAAACCGGATATTAACCCGGTTCTTAGCTTGGATCTGCACGGAGACCTTGAGATTCGTGACTGGCGGGACCCTTATGTCTGGAAGGCGGAAGACGGGTGGAGAATGATCCTTGGCGGCATCCATGAGGAAAAAGGCTGCGCTTTTATCTATCACTCCGAGGAATTGGAGAAGTGGAGCTTCAAAGATATTTTTTATAAGGGTGAAGAATGGATCTGGGAATGTCCGCATTTGTTCCGTTTCGGCGATAAAGCGGTATTGTTCTATTCCCCAAGCGGTCCCGTCCGTTATCTCTCCGGTACCATCAGCGGAGATAAGCTTATCGACGTGCAAAAGCACGGTACTGTCGACCATGGCGGCTGGGAGGGCTATTACGCTTCTACCGGATTCGTGGACGAGAACGGCCGCCGCATTGTGCATGGCTGGATTCCGGAAGGCAGCAGGGGCGAAGAGTTTCCCGAGAACCTGGATTGGGCCGGGGCGCTGGCGCTGCCCCGTGTCGTAGATCTGAAGGCAAGCGGTGCGCTTTCCATGATCCCCGTGCCAGAGGTGGAGTCGCTGAGAGGCGAGAATTACAGCTTTAAAGATCTAAAAGTCGGACAAACGCCAGTCCGAACGGGAGTACAATCGAGATCCTTCGAATGCCTGCTCGAAATCGACAGGAAGTCGATCGATGCAACGGCTCTTACCATTTCCGTATTCGCTTCCGCCTGCGGCAAGGAGCATACGGACGTACGCCTGGATCTGGCCTCCAATACGATTACGATCGACCGGTCGAATTCAAGCCTGCTTCCAAAAGTGCATAAAACGCCGGTCCAGGGTGATCTGCCATCTGCAGATGGCGCGGATCCAATCAAGCTGCGTGTATTCGCAGACCAATCGATTATCGAAGTGTTCGCGGATGACGAGACCTGCCTGACGGCAAGAGTTTATCCGACTCTGGAAGACAGTAACGGCATCCAGCTCCGAACGGACAGCGGTGAAGGCATAGCCGCAAGCCTTCAGATTTGGGAGATGAAGGCTGCGGAAATCAAATTTGAAAGCTAAATTAAAAAAGCTGGGCGAAATCAATCGCCCAGCTTTTTGCTTATTTTAAAAAGGTAATCGGTTGAGGAAAGGGGTATCTCCCGAGGAGCGAAGCGTTCGCCTTTGCCACTTGTGAAATTTACATAATAAAATGGATTCATGGCAACAGCGACAGAAGGAGATACCCCGTCCACGGAGCGATAACTTAAAGTCTTATTTCCCGTTCCAGGACGCCTCGATTTCCTCGAGCGACTTGCCTTTCGTCTCCGGTACAACGCGCATCGTAAACAGGAACGTAATCAGCGACATGACGCCAAAGATCCAGAACGTAACGGCTGGCCCTGCGGATTCCAGCATGGGCGGGAACGACTGCGATACGACGTAGTCGGCAACCCACAGCGCCATCGATGCGATTGCGGTAGCCCGGCCGCGGACGCGGTTCGGGAAGATCTCGCTAAGGACGACCCATACGACGGGTCCAAGCGATACGGCGAAGGCCGCAACGTAGATCAGGATAAAGATCAGGACAAGCGAGCCGGTGGTATGGCCGGTATGGAACGCAATCCCGATAACCGCCAGACAGACCGTCATGACAGACGAACCAACAAGCAGCAAAATTTTTCGGCCGACTTTATCGATCAGCCAGATTGCAAGAATGGTAAACAGGAAGTTAACGAAACCAATCAAGATGGTTTGAAGCAGCGAAGAGTCCGTCCCGGAGCCCATCGACTTGAAAATTTCCGGCGCGTAATACATGACCGCATTAATGCCGGTTACTTGCTGAAGAACGGCGAGCACGACGCCAACGATGAGCGCAAGGCGGATGCCAGGGCGGAAAATCTCTTTGAGAGAGCTGCCTTTTTCTTCAGCGAAAGAGGCTTTAATATCGAGAACCTCTTGCTTTGCATCTTCCTCGCCGTGGATGCGAAGAAGGATATTGAGCGCTTGCTCCGGCCGGCCTTGCTTGATCAGCCATCTTGGGCTTTCCGGCACAAGGAAGAGCAGAACGAAGAAAATAACGCCTGGCACAACGCCTACGCCAAACATCCAGCGCCACGCGTTCGCAATATCCCAAGCATCGTCGCCATAGCCGGCGATACCCGAGTTGACGAAGTAAACAAGGAAAATCCCCGTAACCGTCGCGAATTGGTTCAAGGCAACGAGACGGCCGCGGTATTTCGCAGGAGCAATCTCCGCGTTGTACAGCGGGCAGAGCGTGGACGTAATCCCGATGCCAAGACCGCCGATCATGCGGGCGATGATATACATCGAGAACGTATCCGGAATCGCGGAGCCAATCGAACCGATAATGAACAGGGCTGCTGCCGCGATAAGTGCTTTTTTGCGGCCGAAACGGTCGCTCAGTACACCGGAGAATCCCGCGCCAACCACGCATCCGATAATAAGCGAGGATACGGCCCAGCCGACTTCCACCTCGTTTAAGTCAAATCGGTCTTGCATAAATCCGATTGCTCCCGATACGACAGCGGTATCGAAGCCGAATAATAATCCGCCGAGGGCGGCAATCATCGAAACGAGCGTAACAAACTTCATGCTTTTGCCGCTCACATTTGCAGTTAAGCTGCTCACTTTATTTATTCCCCTTCCATCATGTGACTGCTTGAATAAATGGTTGCGTTTATTGAAACGAGTTTCATTATATCACCGGACTGAAGGGGATTAGCGGTCATTCGTCTGCACTTATTTGTGTTGTTCCAGCATGGAATAGCTGCTTGACCGGGTACATTGGAGAGAGCTTGAAACGAGTAGCATTTTATTAGTTTGCCAAAACAAAAAAGTCCATGCCTCTCTGGCATGAACTCCCTGTATATCCTGATCATTTTGCTTGACTGCGGTATTCGGTCGGGGTAAGACCGGTTACCCTCTTGAACACCCGGCTGAAATAATTCGGGTCTTTATAACCCACCTCGAAGCATACTTCCTTCAAAGCCAGCTCGTCGGCGGACGAGATCAGCTGCTTGGCCTTCTCGATCCGCAGCCCCGTCAAATAATCGATAAACGTGGCTCCTGCCTGCTGCTTGAACACTTTGCTGAAGTAGTGGGGGTTCAGATGGACATGCTCGGCGGTTTCCTCGAGTGATAATTCCTCCGTAAAATGCTGCCCGATATAGTGCTTGGCCTTATCCATCACGTTAATCGTCTGCTGCTCCCGCTGCTCCCGGATTCGCTGCAGGGCGGAAATGACATAGGAGCGCTGATCCTCCGGACCGGAGCCATCACCCGCAGTAAAGGGATCGGCGGGTAATGCGGCCGCCCCCTTCACCAACTCCTCGAAATCGCGGACCTCGCCAGCATGCCGGTCAACGTCGGAAGCGAATACGGCCTCGAAATACGATTTGCGCCAGCCGTCGGCGCCGGATTGCACCGACCCGATTCCAACGGTAATCGGCAGCTCGAATTGGCGCTCGGCCAGCCTGCACAGCTTCTCGCCGAACGGCTTGATGCCGCTTTTCCAGGAACGCTCCTCCGCGTCAACCCGTATGAAAACAGCCATATGCAGGTCGATTAAGGAGCTGACAATGCAAGACACCCCATAGGTCTTGGTAAAGCTGCGGAACGTTTCGTACAGCTTTTTCTTGTCCAGCGTATAAATCTGCTTCGGGAAGGCGACAACAACCGCACAGCCCTCATCAAGCGGGAAGCTCAGCCAGTCGGATAGCTTCTCCTCATCCGCGCCCAATACCTGATCCACCATGAGCAGGAGTGACAGCTCGTTTTCCACCAGCGGCTGCAGCTGGGATACCTTGTCCCGCAGAAGAAGCTCTTCGTTCCGCTTGGATTTGTCGCGCTCCAGCTCTTCAATGAGCAGGTTCAAGGTCGAAGAGATTTGCTCGCGTCCGGCAGGCTTGACGATATATTCCTTTACGCCAAGCGACACCGCTTCTTTGGCATAGGCAAAAAAGTCATAAGCCGTTACCAGTATAAACTTGGTATCCGGGAGCCGCGATTTAATTTCCCTTATGGCTTGCAGACCTTGAATACCGGGCATATTAATATCCATCATAATGATATGGGGGCGGAATTCCTCCGCCTGTTCAATGGCTCTCCGGCCATTATCGGCAAACGCGATCTGGAACATGTCCGGCAGCATGCGGTGAATCAGATGCTCCAGCCCTTCGCGTTCCAGCGCTTCGTCATCGGCGATCAATAGACGGTACATCGTGCTCCGGTCCTCCTTTCTGCTCAACATCCGCTTCGTTAGGCAGGAGGAGAATAACCGAGGTTCCCCGTCCTGGCTCGCTTTCGATATTAACAACATCCTGCCGGTTATAGAAGAGCCTCAGCCGCTTAATCACATTCCGCGTGCCAAAGCCCATGGAGTTTTTCTTCGCCGGAGCGGGATTTGCGGGCTCTTGCAAGGCAAGAAGCGCGTCGCGTTCCTCCGTCTTCATTCCGGCTCCGTTGTCCTTAATAACTATTCTAACCCTATCGCCGGACCGCTCGATAGTAAGCTGAATTCTTCCGCCGGACTCCAAACGCTCCACGCCGTGTACGAATGCGTTCTCCACCAGAGGTTGTATCGTCAGAGCGGGAATGAGCATGTTAAGTGCGGATTCGTCGATCTGCTGGCTAATTTCTACGCGGTTGCGGAACCGGGCTTGTTGAATCGTGAAATATTCCCGGACATGCTTAAGCTCGTCGCCAAGCGTAACCGGGCGGTCCAATTGGCTTAAGTTATAACGGATCAGCTTGGACATCGACACAATAAGGTCGCTTGTCCGGTCGGCCCCTTCAAGCAGCGCCAGCTTGGACAGCACATTTAGCGTATTGAACAAAAAATGCGGGTTGATCTGGCTTTGCAGAGCCTGAAGCTCGAGTTCTTTCACCAGACGCTCCGATTCCAAACGTTCTTTGTCCCGACCCATCAACTCAGTCAAATCCTTAATCATGTGGCGGAACGCTTCCGATAGGATACCAAGCTCGTCATTCGAGCGTTCGGGGAGATAAGCCGCATCCAGCTGCCCTTTGGCCAGATGCCGCGCCGTTAACACGAGACGGTCTACCGGCTCCGTAATGCTTCTTGAGATCCATAACGCAACAACGATACTTAGCAGCGTATTGATTATAAATACGGCTGGCCCCAGCCAGTCCATTCGTACGATTTCCAATTGGATGCTCCGGTATACGGGCTCATATGCGCTTAGCTCCAGATCAATGAGACGGCGCTCTTCCTCTCTTATGAAAGAGCCCGTCCGCTCCGTGTCCTCATAGTAACCAAGTGCCTCGTCCGGAGCGGCAGACTTTTCGGCCGACTGTACCTGCTCCGCCAGCGTCTGAAGCATATGAACATAACCCTCCAGCACGCCGGCGATGTCGGATTCCGTCCGCTGTTTATCCAACTGCCCGCTGATTTGCGTCAGCTCCGCTTGCTGCTCCAGAAGCGAAGTCCGGCTGTTGTCCTCGGGATTAAGCAGATACGCGTACAAGGCCTGCACATTCGCATCGGCCGTTTGGGCCGATTGGGTATACAGCAGCATGCGGTCCATCATCGTATTATAGCTGTGCTGTACCGTTTTGGAGCTCTCGAACAGGAAGAACGTGACGCCGTTGGTCAGGAGCACCAGCAGCGGAATAAAGAGCAGCAGCTTTTTGCGGAGGGTCATGGGGCGGCAACCTCCTTCTCCGTAACGACGGAGATTGGAGTGTACTGCTTGGATGAGACGTCTTTTCCCTGAAAATATTGATTGAGCAGCGACATCGCTTCATAGCCCATTTGGGAGGGCTGCTGAACAATCGAAGCTTCGATCTGCTTCTTCTTAATAGCGATCAGCGTATCCTCCAGGTCATCGAAAGCAAAGACCGCGACCCCCCCGGGCTTTACGCGGGCAACGGCTTCCGCTATGCCGATTCCGTCAAGGGAGCTGAAGCCGACCATGTAATTGATCTCCGGATGGTCCTTCAGCATTTGCTCCGCCTGCTGCGCGGCTTGAAGCCGGGAAATATTCGATGAGCGGACATCGGCGATAGACAGCCCCTTGTAAGAATGAATGACCGATTGGAATCCTTCCAGTCGGAGCCGCTGGTTGGCCGCTTCCTTGCTGCCTACTAGAACGCCTATTGCGCCGCGGGGTTCCTTCCGACCGCCTTCCGCAATCAGACGGCCCATCTCTTGGCCGGCTAAGGCGTTATTGGTGCCGACATAAGCGAGTCGCTTACTGCCGGGTTCGTCCGTGTCGACGGTAATGACCGGAATGCCAAGCCGGCTGGCTTTTTCGATTAACGCTTTGTCCTGCGAGGTTCCGATCCCCTGCAAAATAATCCCGTCCATCTTCGAGGCAATGGCCTTCTCCAGCAGCTTCATCTGCTCCTCCGCGTTAATGCGGAACGGCCCCATATATTGCAGCTCCATCCGGTATTCACCGGCCGCTTTCTGCGCTCCCTGCTCGACGGACCGCCAGAACGGATTGTCCAGCTCCTGCGAGATGAGGGCAATCTGCCGTTTGGGATGAACCTGATCGCTTGCCTCCAGCGGGGTTACGAGTCCCCTGATCCGTTCGGTAGACCAATAAAACTGGACCAGTACATATGCAAAAATAATAAGTAATAGAAGGACGCCGACGTTCCATCTTCTTCGGTTGGCCATATGGCTTTCAAGCTCTCCTCGGTGTCGGAATAATAGCCACATTATACATGAATGGTCTTTAAACCCAAAATTAATCTAATTTCAATGGTCATGTTAGCAGGGGATTCCGGCATTTTGTGGAATTGAATGGAGTAGCGATCACTTTGACTTCGAAAAGGTGGAAAAATTCGAATGGACAAGCATGGTCATATAATGAAGCATACGTTTATGGAATCGATATGGAACAATATCCCCGACGGGATTGTCGTCATAGATTTGAACGAGAATATCCTGGATGTCAATCCGGGGTTTGAAGCGCTTCACGGCTGGACTAGGGAAGAGCTGGTCGGCAGACCCTGCTGCTTTACGCCGGTTCATCTTCTGGAAGAGCGAAGGCTGATGATCGAGAAGGCCAAGCTTGGCGAAAGTCTGCAATGCCAGGAGACGTTTAAGCTCCGGAAAGACGGCACCATGGTCTATGTCAGTCTTACCCTTACGGCTCTTAGGGATGACAGCGGGACTATCATCGGGATTGTTGGAATCGAGAGGGATATTTCGGACCGGATCAAGATGGAAGCCTCGTTGTTTGAAGCGGAAAGCCTTTACAGTCATTTGGCTGACAGCGCGTTGGCCGGCGTGTTTGTCGGGCAGGAAGGCCGCATTTTGTACGCGAACCCTTATCTTGCGGCGCTTTATGGGTATACGAATGAGGAATTGCTGCAGATTGAGTTGGGAAAGCTGATGCTGCCCGGTGAGCTGGAAGTCGTTACGCGGGACGCGCAAGCAACCTTGATGGAGCAAAAACAGATTTATTATCATTTCAACATTACAGGGGTCAAGAAGGACGGCTCCCCTGTTCACCTCGAAGGCAACTCCTGCCTGATCTCCTTTCAAGGCAAGCCGGCGCTGCTGGGCACGGTACAGGATATCACGATCAAGAAGGAAAAAGAGCGTTCCCTTCGCGACAGTGCCAACATGTATCAGCGTATTATCAAGTTCCTTCCCGAGCCTATTGTTCTGATCGATAATGGCGAGATTGTATATGCCAATAAGTTAGCAGTCAAGCTGATTGGCGCTGCCGATGATTCCGAGATGGTCGGGCGGCCTATCCTCGATTACGTAGATCCCGCTTACAGCGATGATCTCATGGATGTACTCAACAAGGTGATTCATACCGACGATCCCACGAATTTTATCGAAAACAAGATGCTGTGCAATGACGGCCAGACGATCGACGTAGAAATGTCGAGCATCCGGATTCACAATTACCGGGGGAAAATGGTGATCTTGACCGTCATCCGGGATTTGACGGACCGTAAGCGGTCGGAAGAAATGCTGGTCCGCTCCGAGAAGCTGTCGGTGATCGGACAGCTGGCGGCAGGCGTAGCGCATGAAATCCGAAACCCGTTGACCGCATTAAAAGGATTTACCCAGCTGCTGAAATCCAAGGCGGAGGGGAATTCGTTCTATTACGACATCATGACCAATGAGCTGGACCGGATCAATTTTATCGTGAATGAATTTATGACGCTGGCAAAGCCGCATTTCTCCAAATTCAGCACGCGCAGGCTGGACCATATTTTGCATGCGGTCATCTCGATATTGGAGACGCAGGCGATTCTGATGAACGTGTCGATTCGTACGGAGTTCGAGAACTGTATTCCGTCGATTTATTGCGATGAGAATCAGCTGAAGCAGGTCTTTATCAATATTATTAAAAATGCGATTGAAGCGATGCCGCTTGGGGGACAGATTACGATCACGGCGGCCATGGAGCCGGATCATGAGCGGGTGCGCCTGACGATCCGCGATGAAGGCATGGGCATTCCGGACGAGATTATCCGTCAGATCGGACAGCCGTTTATAACGACCAAAGAGAAGGGAACGGGGCTTGGCCTGATGATCAGCTCGCGCATTATCGAGCAGCATCAAGGGCTCATGAATATATCAAGCATACCGGGCGAAGGGACAACGATTGAAATCATCCTGCCGTTAACGACGGAAGAGCAATGATAAAGAAAAGGCTGGGCGTTTATTACGCTCAGCCTTTTTTCTTTTTACAAGGTGGAGACCGACCGGCGGATAATGAGCTCCGCTGGCAGGACGATTTTTTTCCACGGTCCGGCTTCCTCTTTGTTCTGAATGCGGTCTATGAGCATCTGCATGCCCAGGTAGCCGAATTGATAGGCCTGCTGCGCGGCAACCGTCATAAACGGGTCCACCTCGGAATACGGGCCGAAATCGTCAAAGCAGACGATGGAGATATCTTCCGGGATGCGCATATTCCGTTTTCTCAGCAGGCGGATGGCTTCGATCGCCAGGACGTTGTTGCCGGCCACGACGGCGGTCGGGAGCGGTTCAAGCGAATCCAGCCAGGCTTCCATTTCCGACAGATCGGTACGGGGACCGTAGCTGGTCTCAAAGACGATTCGTTCGTCATAAGTCAATCCGTTCAAGATTAACGCTTCCTTATAGCCTTCCAGACGCAGTCTCGCGCTTGAGATCGTATCGGAGCCGTTCACCATCGCGATGCGGCGATGGCCCTGCTTGGCCAGATGGTTAACCAGCTGGCGGGCGCCTTCCTTGCTGTCCCCAAGCACGATGTCGCATTCGACGCCGGGCACCTCGCGGTCCAGCAGGACAAATGGGATGTTATGCCGCTGCAGCGATTCGAGATGGGGCAGAGACGGGTCTCCTGCAGGGGCAATCAGCACGCCGTCCACCCGGGTCGTCAGAATGGTGTTCATATAATCGGCTTCCTTTTCCAAGCTTTCGTCGCTGTTGCCGAACAGCAGCCGGTAGCCGTTCTTGGTGGCACCGTCTTCGGCTCCCCGGGACAGCGTGGTATAGAACGGGTTCGTTATATCGGTAATCAGCAGGAACAAGCTTCGGGTCTGCTGCAGGACAAGGCTGCGGGCCATCTGGTTCGGAACGTAGTTCAGCTCCTCCATCACCTTCTTGACCTTGGCTCTTGTTTTCTCGCTTATTCTGCCTGTGTTATTGATAACTCTGGAAACGGTCATCGCGGATACGTTAGCCTTCTCCGCAATATCATAGATTGTAACCATACCTACTGCTCCTCATCGACAATTCATGCTTTTATCTTACAAGAGAAAACGATTGACAGCAACAGGACGCCTTGCTAAATTAGAGTTATCGGTAACATTTTATTTGCCAGATTCGTTATTATTCATTCATTTGGAGGGGTATTTATGACGGACATCGCTTATCGCTTTCAGAATGGTTTTCCGAAGATCGGGATTCGGCCGACGATAGACGGGCGCCGCAAGGGAGTTCGCGAATCGCTTGAGGTTCAAACCATGAATATGGCTAGATCGGTCGCGAATCTGATTGCCGAGAATTTGCGTTACCCGAACGGCGAACCGGTGCAATGCGTCATTGCGGACACAACGATCGGCGGGGTGGCGGAAGCGGCGGCATGCGCGGACAAATTCGCCCGCGAGAATGTTGGGGTATCGATAACGGTTACGCCATGCTGGTGTTACGGTACGGAAACGATGGATATGAATGCTTCCATCCCGAATGCGGTATGGGGCTTTAACGGGACGGAGCGTCCGGGTGCGGTTTATTTGGCTGCCGTTCTGGCTGGCTACGCGCAAAAGGGCATTCCGGCCTTTGGCATTTACGGCGAGGAAGTGCAGGAAGCCTCCGATACTTCCATTCCGGATGATGTGCGGGGCAAGCTGCTATCCTTTGCCAGAGCGGGCCTTGCGGTTGCTTACATGCGCGGCAAATCGTATTTGTCGATGGGTTCGGTCTCGATGGGAATCGCGGGTTCGATTGTAAGCGATTCCTTTTTCCAGGAGTATCTCGGCATGCGGACGGAATACATCGATATGTCCGAGTTTGTACGCCGTTTCGAAGAAGAAATTTACGATACGGCCGAATTTGAGCGAGCTCTCGCTTGGGTGAAGGAGAACTGCGCGGAGGGTCCGGACAATAACCCTGAGGCTATTCAAACCTCCCGCGAGAAGAAAGACCGGGATTGGGAGACCGTTGTCAAAATGACGATGATTGCCCGCGACCTGATGATCGGCAATCCTCGCCTTGCTGAGCTTGGCTTCGGTGAAGAAGCGATGGGCCATAACGCGATCGTTTCCGGCTTCCAGGGACAACGCCAGTGGACGGACCATTTCCCGAACGGCGACTTTATGGAAGCGATTCTGAACTCCTCCTTTGACTGGAACGGCATCCGCCCTCCGTTTATCGTGGCAACGGAGAACGACAGCCTGAACGGCGTCGTTATGCTATTTGGCTATCTGCTGACGAATACGCCGCAAATTTTTGCGGATGTGCGCACGTACT
Organism: Paenibacillus sp. BK720; assembly: GCF_011761545.1. Taxonomy (NCBI): domain Bacteria; kingdom Bacillati; phylum Bacillota; class Bacilli; order Caryophanales; family Paenibacillaceae; genus Paenibacillus; species Paenibacillus sp. BK720. The sequence continues at coordinate 220,378 of NZ_JAASRQ010000001.1, forward strand.
GGAGCCCGGCTTCGGTAGAGCGGGTTACGGGGCATAAGCTTGAAGGCCATGCGGCTAACGGCATTTTGCATTTGCTTAACTCGGGCTCGGCAACGCTTGACGGTACCGGCGAGCAGCAGCTGGACGGCCAGCCGGCGATGAAGCCGTTCTGGGAGATTACGGAAGACGAAGCGGCGGCTTGTCTTGCGGCTACCTCGTGGAGACCGGCGGGCGTTGAATATTTCCGCGGCGGCGGCTTCTCCTCCGACTTCCTGTCGCGCGGCGGCATGCCGATGACGATGTCCCGGATCAATTTCGTAAAAGGCGTTGGGCCGGTTCTTCAAATTGCGGAAGGCTACTCCGTCGAGCTGCCAAGCGAGGTGCATGACAAGCTCGACAAGCGGACGGATCCAACCTGGCCTACAACCTGGTTCGCTCCGACTCTGACAGGCAAAGGCGCCTTCACCTCCGTGTACGACGTGATGGATAACTGGGGAGCCAACCACGGCTCGATCAGCTTCGGCCATATCGGCGCTGAGCTGATTACGCTTGCTTCGATGCTGCGCATCCCGGTCAACATGCATAACGTTCCGGAAGAGAATATTTTCCGTCCGCGGGCATGGGGACTGTTCGGCACCAACGACAAAGAGGCGGCGGACTACCGCGCATGCTCGAACTTCGGACCGTTGTACAAGTAGGAAGCATGCTTTCGAAGCGAGAATGGTGCACTCGTGGTCCAAAAATATGGAAATGGTAATGGGGGATGAACGGATTGGATATTCGGCAGGAGCTGTGCAAATACGCGAGAAAGACGGTTGCGAACAAGCTGGTCGTTGGACCGGGCGGCAATATCAGCGCAAAGCACGAGGGTAAAATGTATCTGTCGCCAAGCGGCTTTGCCCTTGACGAGATTGAACCGGAGCAGTGGGTAGCCGTTGATATCGAGACCGGTGAAGTAGAGGATAACGGGCTCCGTCCGTCCTCCGAGGTGCTGATGCACCTCTACGCTTACCGCGCGAATCCGGCGATTGGGGCCATTGTTCATACCCATCCGCCATACTGTATTGCTTTTACCCTGGTGGAAGAGGAGCTTCCGATTATGTTCCCGGACCAAGCGGCGCTTGTCGGCAAGACCGTCTACATTCCTTATGTGCTGCCTACTACGGAAAAGCTGGCGGATGCCCTTGTCCCTAAAGTGAAGGAAGCAAGCAGCATTTTGCTTGGCAACCATGGCCTTGTCACAACCGGGCGCAACCTGCGCGAGGCGTATTACCGTACGGAGGTTGTGGAGGAGAGCGCGAAGATCTTCCTGATCGCCAGCCAGGTTAAGGAACCTAAGGTGCTGACGAAGGAAGAATTCGAGGAGATTGCGTCGCTTGAGAGCGAAGCATATCGGATCAAGCTGCTGCAGAAGCAGCAATAACTTGATGACAGCGGCTGCCGCTGCAAGGAGGAATTCAGGCATATGGAACAAGCAACCACCGTATTGGCGTTTGATCTTGGAGCAAGCAGCGGCAGGGCGCTGATTGGCAGGCTGACGGGCTCCGCTTCAGCGGAACGCAGGCTGGAGGTTGAGGAGATACACCGTTTTCCGAATGTCGCGGTTCAGGTTGGCCGTCATTTGCACTGGGATATTCTTAGGCTGCTGCAGGAGATGAAGCATGCGCTGCGCAAGGCGTTTCAGCTAGGGTATAAGCCGGCGACGTTTGGCGTGGATACATGGGGCGTCGACTTTGGCCTTCTGGATGCGAATGGCGAGCTGCTTGGCAATCCCTATCACTACCGGGACCCGCATACGGAAGGGCTGATTGAGGAGATCGAAGCCAGATTTGGCAGAGCAGAGCTGTTCCGGCAAGGCGGTCTGCAATTCATGCCGTTTAATACGGTTTATCAGCTGTACGCCATGAAGAAGGCAGCCTCGCCAAAGCTGCAAGCGGCAAGAACGATGCTGCTGACGCCGGATCTGCTTGTCTATTTGCTGACGGGGAAGCGAGTTTGCGAGTTTTCGATGGCGACGACCACGCAGCTGCTTCATCCCGAGACCCGGCAGTGGAACAAGGCTCTAATGGCTCAGCTGGGAATTCCGGAGGAGGTATTTCTTGAGCCCGTTTATCCGGGAACCCGGATCGGACCTTTGTCCCCGGAGGTTTGCGAGGAGCTTGGCATACCTGCCGTGGAAGCTGTAGCCGTGGGTACTCACGATACGGAATCGGCCGTTGCCGCCATCCCGGCAGCCGCTGAGCCGTTTGTGTATTTGGTATGCGGCACTTGGTCTCTGGTGGGAACGGAGCTTGAGCAGCCTTTGTTAACCGAAGAAGCGATGGAGCTGGAGTTCTCGAATGAGGGCGGAGTTGGCGGCAAATACCAGCTGCTCAAAAACATCATGGGGCTGTGGATTTTGCAGGAGTGCAGGCGGGAGTGGGAAGAGCAGGGGACGGCGTTTTCTTTCGGCGAGCTTGCGGTCATGGCCGAGCAGGAAGCGGCATTCCGCTATCTCGTTAATCCGGATGACCTGCGGTTCTTCGGCCCGTCCAACATGACGGAGAAGGTAAGAAGCTTTTGCCGCGAGACGGGGCAGCCCGTTCCGGAATCGGCGGCTGAGGTTGCAAGGTGCATTATGGATAGTCTTGCTCTTAAGTACCGGAATGCGCTTGAGCAGATCGAGAAGCTGACGGGTAAGTCTTATGGCGGCATGCATATGGTCGGCGGCGGCATTCAGAACAAGCTGCTGTGCCGTCTGACGGCAAATGCGATTGGCCGCCCGGTATGGGCCGGACCAGTGGAAGCAAGCGCGATTGGCAACATGCTGGCACAATTTATGGCGCTTGGAGAATGCGTCAATCTGGAGGAAGCGCGGCAATTGTCGGCCGCATCCTTCCCGGTTGAAATCTACGAGCCGGCGGAAATGGATGTATGGAATGAGGCTTATGCACGATTCAAGCAGCTGCTGCAGGCTGATCTACATGGGGAGGACCACTAGCGATGTTAAACGGTATTCCGAAGATCATTTCACCCGAATTGCTGAAGATCCTGATGGAAATGGGGCATAGCGACGAAATCGTGTTGGCTGACGGCAATTTTCCCGCGGTAAGCCATGCCCAGCGTCTCGTCCGCTGCGACGGACACGGCGTGCCTGAACTGCTGGATGCGATTATGCAGCTATTCCCGCTTGATCAATATGTCGAGAAGCCGGCTGCTCTCATGCAGGTTGTGCCGGGCGATCCGGCGAAGACGCCAATCTGGGACGAGTACAAGGCTATTATCACGCAGCGCAGCGGGCTGGAAGAGCCATTCGAGGAAGTGGAGCGGTTCGCCTTCTACGAGCGCGCGAAGAAAGCCTACGCCATCGTCGCAACCGGCGAAAGCGCCATCTACGCCAATCTGATTTTGAAAAAAGGCGTTATTAAATAGTTCTTGATGGAGAAAGCTGCCCTGCTGGGCAGCTTTTTTCGTTAGCGCTGCCTAACGATGCCGTGCATCGTAAAGGGGCCAGTGATGCAGGGGAAAAGTCCGAAATTCGCTGATTTTGTGGAGCTTAGCGATGTGCGGCATCGTTAAGATAGCCGTAACAGGGAAATTAACAGATATTAACGATGTGGCACATCGTTAAAAGGATAAGACGGAAAAACCGTGCTACTGGGGGTCTGGCAGGTCAACGCGAAACAAGAGTAGCCAGTTAAAACTGAAAAACCGTGCTGCTGAGGGTTGGGCGGACGTTGGGCCGGTCAACGTGAAGGGGACGCGGGTACGAAAAGGCCGTGCCGGTTACCCGGCACGGCCAACAAGCCCTAAGTCGTTTTAAACGTATACGATTTGCGGGAAGCTTCGCGGTTCTTGGAATCGAAGACAATAACCTCGATTTTATGGCTGCCGGCCTTCAGCTTGTCCGGCTGGATCGAGAAGGTATACGGATACTGCTGGCGCGTCAGCACAACGGCGCCGTCCAGCTTGATGACCACCTTGCTGATATAAGGGTCGTAAGTTTTCACCCATACGACGCCGGTAGCCGGCTTGCCGATTGTGCCTTGGTTCGCGAACTTGCTTACGGTTTTCGTGTAACTGCTGGTACCCGATGCAACCTTCGATAAGTAGTACGGATCTTGGATCATTTTGCCGTAAGAAGCGAGCAATGCAGGACTTTCCGTCAGACTGAAGTTGTTCAGGCTGCGCTCCGCGCTGTAGGAATCCGTCAACGTGTTCAGACTGAACCAGTTGATCGATTTTACGCGTGGATATTTCAGCTTTGCGCCATGGTAGAGCATATTCATCTTCGTAATGGCGAAATTGACGGCGGATGTATTACCCGCCTTGCTGAAGTGCGTCGCGCCGAATTCGCTGATCATTATCGGCTTGCGGGAAGCGTACAGCTTGTACGTATAATCCACGGAATCAAGCGGATTCACCTGATCGGCAGGCTCATTCACGTTGCCGTTGAAATATTTGACGCTGTAGATGCTGAGGCCAACCCAGTCGACCCAATCGTCTCCCGGATAATAAGCCGCGATTTTTTGCTTTGGATTCGCCGCCGGCGACCAGACCATCGCCACATTTGGCGCTTCTTCCTTCATCACCTTCGAGACAAGGCGGAACTTCTCGATATAGAGCGAAGGATTGCCGTTCCATTTCACCCAGCTGCCGTTCATCTCGGAAGCAAACCGGAGGAAGACCGGAACGCCTGCTGCCTTTGCATTCCGCGCGAATTTGCGTAAATACGCATCATCCTTCACCGCGCTTAACCCGTCATCCGGCTGCAGCGCGATCTGAATCGCGCCGCCGGCTTCTTTTACGGTCTCCGCCCAATGATAAGGGAAAGGATTGCCGTATTTATGATAGTTGAAAAATACGGCATGCTGCTTGCCGGCAAGCTTGTTGAAGGCGTCAAACTTGCCGTCCTTTTGCTTCTCGACGCCGCTGTCTTTCTCTACATAGGCACCGATGTACATGCCCGACGCCGGTTCGAACTTCGCTAAATGGCTGCTTCCGGATACGGAGGAGGCTGCATCTTTCTCGAGATAAAGATCAATTTCCGTATTCAAAGCGTCGGCTTTTGCCAGTACGGCAAAATACGTGTTTAGATCGCCGGATTTTTCCCCGATCGCTTTGTGGATTTTGGCTTCCCGGTAATACGTATCGGCTGCCTTCTGGAACTGGTTGTCCAGCGTATAAGCCTCTGCCAGCTTACGCAGGTAACCGGCCTGCTCCGACTGGGCTACGGCAAGCTCGAATTCCTTGATTGCGAGCTTGATCTTGCCTTGATTCATATAAGCAACACCATTCGTGTAATGCTTCCAGTGGTGAACCGTGTCTGCCGCTTGCGCGGTTTGTGCGAGCGGCTGTACCGTCAAGGCCAGAATAAACGCCATCGCAAGAATGAAGCGCAATCCCCTCCAGCCTTTGTTCCGAGCGGTTGTCATTTGTCATGCCCTCCTTATTTGTCTTATAGCTTGTTGTATTTGCCTGGAATAGGCATTTCTTTCTTCAATTATCGGTTTCGCGTCTGTACGGGTGAATACTTGTCCGAAATAGGAGTCTTTAGTCCTATTAACTTCTTATACACGTAGACCAAGGTACATGAAACGGAGGATGGTAAAAAGCCGATTCGTCCATCCAAGCAACCTTTATCTGGAAAAAAGAGTCTAGATGATAAAGGCCAAAAGGGGAGGCTTAACGAATGAAGCTTACTATCCTCGCAAACACCGTCTTAATGAGTGCGTTACTATTAACGGGCTGCAGCTCGAGCTCGAGCCCCGGTCCGTCAACCTCTGCCTTGCCAATAGCCCGGGAAGAGATTCAGCCTTCGGACATGCCTTCGGCAATTGCCAAGCCATCCGCCAATAAAGAGTTGCTGATTAGCCTAACGAAACATGATAAAGGGTTCTCCTTTCCTTTACATGATTCGCAAGGAGCTAACGGTTTTGTCGCACAAACATTTCCAGTTCCCCATGATCAAAATCTGGTTGCCCATCTCGTAAAACGAACCGTCTACGACCCGGAGGGGATTAGATATCGGCTGGACGTCGTTGCCGTTAAGCCCAAAGAGCAAACCTACAGTTTGTATCCGGTAGCGGATATGATCGTAAAAGATGATTATTCGGTCGATTCCGTCGCGGAAGCCTACGGATTTACGAGTCAGAATCAGCTCGTGCTCGTCCAGCCCAGGAAGCGGGACGACGGGCAGGAGGGAATTCAATACGATATTGTATCGCTGGATTTATACAACGGGCGGATGAAGACCATAGCGGCGAACGCGGTGCCGGATGTGTCGCCGTCCTTTTACGCAAAGGGATGGATGAATGAGGAAGGGCAGTTGTATCTGAACAGCTATTCCGACGGGCGTCTCTGGTCGGTAGATGTGAATACGGGCGAGGTCCGGTCGATAGAAGGACAATTCAAGCACGAATGGCCGCTAAATCTCGTAACGCCTTCCCCCGACGGCAATCTGTTCTGGCATGAACAAGCAGATGGCTTCCGTCTATACGACCGGAATGGCAAAGAGCTTAAGGTTATTCCGCCAACGCTTGGTTATCATTCTTACCCGGCATTCGAATGGAGTCCGGACAGCCGGTTTGCGGCGTTATCCTTTACGAAGAGCGACAGTCATGACAATGTTCTTGGCGGGGAAGAGACTTACATCATTGCTCCCGAAGGAATCGCTTTTTATGACGAGAAAGGGGACTTGACGTGGGATGTGCAGGCTAGGCCGAAGGAAGGCCTGACAAATGTGGACTGGAACGGCTGGCTTGCGAATGGAGCCGAGGGCGTGCTGTCCTGGTACGGGCTGAATCGTTCCGAGGAAGGAGCGGCTCCCCGCAAGACAGCTCTGAGCTACGGCTTGGCTAACGTGGCAACGGGCCAAATAAAGAAGCTGGCGCAAGCGGAAAAGCTGGAGGATTTGAAAGCGCCGGAGACGGTGGTCAACGGATCCGGAACGCTTCTGTTCGTGGACCGCGATCAAGAGCTTTACTGGTCTCCAACGGAGGATCCGGCCAATGCAAGCATGGATTATGTCCTGCTGTCGGAACCGGGAGAGCCGGAGCTCATTTGGGCCGCTTGCGATTATAGTCTGGGGAAGACCTCCATAACCCGCTACAATCCGGCGAATCACGCCGCATCAACGACGGAATTCAACGAACAGCTGGGATATCGGCTTCGGTTGATCAACGACACGCTTGTTGTCGACGACAAGATGAACTATAGGTGGATTCATTAAAACAAGGCGAATAGCCTGCCCTCGAATTACCGGTGGCAGGCTATCTTTGTGGTCATGCTATATAAGTGCCGCATCAGCTTCCGCTGCCTATGCGTGCATTCTGCTGTTGTTTGCATATGATTTTTCGTAAGCTGTCCCCGGATAAAAAGTAAACCCGCTCAAGGTCAGCGATTGACCGCCCTTTGCAATATTCCGCGTAGATCTCACCATTGCGATCGTTGATCCGCGCTTTGGTGCCGCTTAGCTGTCCCCAGCCTGCGCGCTCTTCGCTTTGCTTCGGAATGTAAAGCAATTCGCCATCAATATATTGCTGGATTTGCCTAAGCAGAGTCGGGGGAAGCACATCTTTTCCGTTTTTGTAACGCCCCATCGAGGCCCTCCTTCGATATTTGGTTCCATTGGCTTTCGTTGGCTTGTTTTGCGTCAAACATGGCTAACCCTCCTCCTTTCGTATTTTGCGTTGCAATTATGATCAAATTTGATGGGGGAACCGGGCAGGTTCCCCATATATGGGACATTCGCTTACGCGAATGCCACCTCCTGGATCTGAATCATTTCGTTCAGCCTCCTTTCCGTTCATTTCGTCGGCCCGACATCTATATTAACGCATAGAAAGGCGGTATCCCGCAAGGGCAAAAACGGTTAAATTTGTATTTTGCCATAATCCAATTCCAAAACTTGCCCATACGCCTCTCAGCCGAATGTAACGCGCCTCCAGTTGACATTCTTAAAATATTTAAATAATATTCACCTATCTGATAGGCATAAAGGATGGTTGAAGGATGAATCGTAAAATTAAGAAGCAGCATACGCATGAGCTCGTATCGGAAGAGATCATCAGATATATCGCGGACAAAGGGCTGGAGGAAGGGGACAAGCTTCCGTCCGTGGACGAGCTTGTATCGCTGTTCGGGGTCGGCCGGTCTTCCTTGCGCGAAGCGCTGCGCTATTTGGAGGCCATTGAAATCGTGAAGGTCATTAACGGCAAAGGCATTTACGTGACCGATTCCGGCTCTTACCGGTACAGCGGGAAAGTGAAAATCGACGACGAGAAATCGTTCTTGCTCGATATTCTGGATGTTCGGAGAGCGCTGGAGGGCAAAGCGGTCGAGCTTGCCGCGAAACGGATTACGGACGCCAAAATCGGGGAGATGAAAGTGTGCCTTGCGGAATACGACGAACGCAAGCAGAAAGGATTGGATACGTCGGCGATCGACTACGAATTTCATCAGCATATTTACGATGCCGCGGCCAATCCGCTGCTACACAGCGTGTATGATTCCATCTCGGAGCTGATCAAGAAGTTCTTCTCGGGTCCGTTTGGCGTAAAAGAGCTGTTCGATAATACGTACCCGTTCCACCGCACGTTATTCGACGGGATTGCAAACCACGATTGGAAGCATGCGTTACAGGAATTTAACAAAATGATGGACATTATCGAAGAGACGATACGGGAATATTGACAGAAAATTTAGATATTGACAACTTGTAAATGCCTCACTTATATTAAACCTATCAGACAGGTAGACAGTATGATACTCACTCATTAAAAGGGGGATTCCAATGCAACACATGTCTTGGAAGAAATCGCTGTTATCCGTATCAATGATTGGTGTAGCGCTAAGTTTGACCGTATCGGCCTGCAGCTCGTCCGGATCCAAGAACGGAAACGGGGGAGGAGACAAGGTGGTTACGCTGCGCATGATCGAAAGCTTGACCAGCCCTAATCGCACAGCCATCATCCAAGAAGGCATTAAGGCATTTATGGATCAGAATCCGAATATCAAGGTCGAATTGATTTCGCCGCCGTTCGATCAGGCGGACAATAAAATCAGAACGATGCTGAACGCCAAGCAAGACCTTGACGTGCTGGAAGTTCGCGACCTCAACGTAGCGGAATTCGTGAACAACGGCTACGTGGAACCTCTAAACGAATATACGAAAAATTGGGATGACTTCGGCACCGTCACATCCGTTGCCCAGTCCGTCGCCACCGTTGGCGACAAGCTCTATTTCATCGCAAACGGTCTCTATCAGCGGCAGCTGTTCTATCGAGCGGATTGGCTCAAGGACGCGGGCATCGCCGTCCCTGCTACATACCAGGAGTTAATCGATGCCTCCGTGAAGCTGACCGATCCTTCCAAGAACCGCTTTGGCTTCTCGTTCCGCGGAGGATCCGGCGCCAACGCCGTTCCGGATACGATGATTCAGGCGTACGACTCGGAGAAAATCGATATCGACGACGCGATGTTCCTTAAGGACGGCGGAACCATCTATTCGTCTCCCGAAGCCAAGGAAGCGGTTGAACAGTACGTGAAGCTGTATAAGGAAGGCTCCCCGCCGGACTCCATTAACTGGGGCTTCCAGGAACAAGTGCAGGCGTTCACTTCCGGCGTGACGGCATTCCTGCTGCAGGATCCGGATGTGATCCAGACGTTGACGGACAGCATGGAGGAAGGCACATGGGCAACGGCTCCAATGCCTAAGGGCCCGAACGGCAAAGCGCTTATTTCCGCCGGCGGCGCGGGATGGGGCATCACCTCTTACTCGAAAAACAAAGAGGCGGCTTGGAAGCTGATCAGCTTCCTGTCTTCGCCGGAGCAGAATACGAAGCTGTCCAAGGCCCACGGCACGGTGCCTATACATTCTTCCGCCACGGAGGACGCTTTTTTTCAAAGCGGACCATACAAGACGCTGCTCGATATGACGAATCAGCCGGATACGTTCGTAAACTTCAAGGCGCCTTTCCAATATCCCGCGAACGGACAATGGGGCACGGTAGCCATGGAATCCGGTCAGAGCATGCTGCTTGGACAGACGAGCGTGGAAGATACGCTGAAAAAATGGGACGATTACTGGGTAAAAGCGAAGGCCGAACTGAAAAAATGACCTTAAATACGCGGCGGGCGGCATGGGAACCGCCCGCCGCATTTTACTAGCGGGGAAGGTGAGATGGCATGAGCAAGCAACGAAGATACATATTACTCAGTTTGCTTCCTGCATTGGCATTGCTGCTGGCGTTTACGTTCTATCCTTTTTTGCAAGGGGTAGTCATGGCGTTTCAAAACTACGTGCTGTTTGATTTGACGAACGTTCAGTTCATCGGATTGCAAAACTTCGAAACCGCGTTCCGGGACGCGAAGTTTCTTTCGGCGCTTGAGAACAGCGGGTATTGGGTGTTTTTCTCGCTCGTGCTGCAGTTTCTGATCGGTTTGTCGCTTGCCCTCACGCTGCGAAAGAACTTCAAAGGAAGAGGCATCTATCAAGGCTTTGTTTTCTATTCGTGGGCCTTGTCCGGTTTTCTGATCGGCCTCATCTGGAAGTGGATGTTCAACTCGCAGATTGGCGTCATTAACGATCTGCTAATGCGAACAGGCCTTATCGATACGCGTATCGGCTTCCTCTCCGATCCGAAATGGGCGATGACTTCGGTCATCATCGCGAACGTCTGGTACGGAATCGCGTTTTTCGCGATAATGCTGCTGGCCGCGCTGCAATCCGTGCCTTCGGAATTGTACGAAGCGGCGGAAATGGACGGAGCCGGAGGGCTGCGCAAGTTTTTTAACGTAACGTTCCCGTATATACTGCCAACGGTTATCGCAACAACCTTGCTCCGTGCCATCTGGATCTTCAACGATCCGTCCATTATTTACGGCCTTACGAATGGCGGACCTGCCGGAACGACCCATATTCTCTCTTCGCTTATGCTGGAGAAGATTATCTATGGCGGGGATTACGGAATGGCATCGGCGATTGGCGTTATCATGATCATCATTCTGTTGCTGTACACCGTATTCTATTTGTTCGCGACCAGGTCTGAAAAGGCAGGTGACTTCTAGATGAAGCAGCGCGCGTTAACGGGATTGAAGACGCTTTATCTCGCCGCCTTTTTTCTCATCATGGTGTTTCCGCTCTATTGGATCGTGATTACTTCGCTAAAGCCGAAGAAAGAGATCTTTTCTCTGCCGATTCGGTATTGGCCGGAGAGGTTTACATTCGAAAATTACGCCAACATCTTCAAAGTATCGAAGTTCCATGTCTATATCGGCAACAGTCTGCTCATTTCCGTCATTGCCGCACTTATCGTCATCTGCATTGCGACGTTAAGCGGCTACGTGATGGCTCGGTTCCAATTCCGGGGACATAAGCAAATCATGATGGCGTTTTTCTTGACGCAAATGCTGCCCGGCTTTATTTCGCTCGCGCCGCTTTATCTGCTGATGTCCGACATGAACCTGATCAATAACCGGTTTTCCTTGGTTCTCGCCTATACGGTCATGCTCATTCCTTTTTCCACGATTATGCTTCGAGGTTTCTTCCAGCGAATTCCGAGCAGTCTGGAGGAGGCGGCGATGATTGACGGCTGCTCCCGGTTGACGGCGCTGATAAGGGTCATAATTCCGGTGATGCTCCCGGGGATCGCGTCGACATTTATTTTCGCATTCGTTCAAAATTGGAATGAGCTGTTTATGGCGGTTATGTTTATAGACGACGAAAATTTGAAGACGCTGCCGGTGGCGATGAACTCCTTCGTCATGAAATTCGACGTGGACTGGGGCTCCATGTCCGCCGGAACCGTATTATCCGTTATTCCGACCGTCGTCTTGTTTGCGTTCGCTCAGCGGTATATCGTGGAAGGGCTCACACAAGGCGCCGAGAAAGGTTAGCGGCGGAATGACACACGCAAAGGAATGAATGCATATGGAGAGAAAACAAATAGATGAAGGGCTGCATACCAAGGTGTCGCATGACGAAGTGGATGCGAAGCATTACGGGGCGGTTACCATTCCGATTTATCAAAACAGCCTGTTTGCGTTCGAAAACCATGAATCGTTCGATCATGCCATGCGGGATGTGCTGGCCGCCACCGTCTATTCGCGGGGCAATAACCCGACGGTGCAATATTTGGAGGATAAAATCGCCGATCTGGAAGGAGCCGGTCGGGCGCGCTGCTTCGCGTCGGGGATGGCAGCCATAGCCGGCTCCTTGCACGCCCTGCTGCGATCTGGCGACCATGTCGTCTGCGTCAATCAGGCTTACGGTCCGACCAGGCAATTTCTTGACGAATTGTCCGAACGGTACCGGGTCGAAGTGACCTACGTCGACGGCTGTCAGCTGGCCGACTTCGAAAACGCTTTGCGGCCTAACACGCGTCTGATCTATCTGGAGAGTCCGACATCGGGATTGTTCCAGCTGCAGGATCTGGAGGGAGTATCGGCGCTAGCGAAACGCGCTGGCGTCCTTACGATGATTGACAGCAGCTGGGCGACGCCGTGCTTCCAGCGACCGCTGGCCTTTGGCGTAGATCTTGTGCTTCACTCGATGACCAAATATTTCTCCGGCCATAGCGATTGCTTGGGAGGCGTCGTGGCGGGACGCGAGGACCTGATCGGGGAAATCGCAAACAAAGGGTATATGCTGTTTGGGGGCGTAATGACTCCGCACACGGCTTCCCTTATGATACGGGGATTGCGAACGCTGCCGCTCAGGATGGAAAGACATCATCGCAGCGGGCTCACTCTCGCGACTTTTATGGAAAAGCATCCGTTCGTGAACCGGGTGAATCATCCCGGCTTGCCCTCGCATCCGCAGCATGCTCTTGCACGCAAGCAATTGGACGGGTACGGCAGTTTGTTTTCCTTCGAGACGCGGTTGCCGGTGGAGAAGCTGAAGCAATGGGCGGATGCCTTGCAATACTTCCGGATTGGCGTCAGCTGGGGCGGCTTCGAGAGTCTGGTGACGGTTGGCCGGACGCCGGCAAGCCGTAATGCGGACGGGAATAACCCTTCCGTAGCCCGGTTGTACATTGGCCTGGAGGATCCGCAAACGCTTATCGGGGATATTGAGCAGGCTTGGCGGCAAGTCGCCGGGACGTGATTTCCGGTCATTATATGAATTGCAGATTAGGAGCCCGCCGCAAGGCGGGTTTTTTGCTAACTTAAGGGCTTGTGTTATTTTAATAAGTAGTCATATTAATAAGTAGTCATATTAATTTACAGAAGGAGAATGGATGAAATGAAATCGTCGCTGCCCATCATTGTTCGCTCAACGGAAATTGACGTCAACGGTCATGTAAACAACGCGAAATACCTGGAATATTTCGAATGGGGCCGCGAGGAATGGTACGAGCAATGCGGGCTTCCCTATGAAACTTTCGCAGACATGAATATACAAACGGTTACCGTGAACATCAACGTGAACTATAAAAAAGAGTGCAGGCAAGGCGACCGATTGACGGTCACCTGCCAGCCTGAACGGATAGGTACATCCAGCTACGTTCTGAAACAGGAAATCAAGGACGAGCGCGGCGAAGTGCGGGCCGATGCCCTGGTAACAAGCGTGACGATGGATCAATCCGCCCGCAAAAGCCGATCGGTCCCGGATGAGCTGAGAAAATTGTTCCATTCTCAGGAATAAACGGCTTCGTTTTTTAGACCGCAGCTTTCCAGCACGCCTGTCAGGATGCTGATCATCTTCTCTACATCCCCGGCGGTTACGATAAGCGGCGGCATTAAGCGGATTGTGCGCGGATTAGGCGCGTTGACAAGCAGGCCGCTGTTCATGCACTCCTCGGCAAGGACTGGCGCAGTTCCCTCCGGCACGTCAAAAGCGATAAGCAGTCCTTTGCCGCGGACTTGACCAACCGCGTAATCCTTGGACAGCTCCGTCAGCTTTTCTTGAATAAAAGCCCCCTGTTTAGCCGCATTGTCCGCCAGCCCCCGATGCAGGATCTCGCTCACCACCGCATGGCCGGCCGCCATGCCAAGCGGCGCTGCGCTATAAGTGCCGCCTTGGTCGCCGGCTTCGAACAGATCGTACTTTTCCGTAGTCAGCATCGCCGAAAGCGGGAATCCGCCTGCGATTCCTTTTGCGAGCGTCATGACATCCGGCTTCACGCCGTAATGCTCGTACGCGAACAGCTTGCCGGTTCTTCCGAGTCCGGTCTGCACTTCGTCGAAAATCAGCATAATGTTGTATATATCGCAGGCTTTGCGCAAGGCCTGCAAATAAGGAGCCTCCACCGAGTGCACGCCGCTTTCGCCTTGCACGAGCTCAAGCATAATCGCGCAGGTCTTATCGCTGATCGCGGCAAAGCAGGCATCGAAATCATTGATCGGCACATGCTTGAAGCCCGGAACCTTCGGCTCGAATAAAGATTCGAACGCCGGTTTGCCGGTTGCGGACATCGTGGCCAGCGTTCTGCCGTGGAAGCTGTTCGTCAACGTAATAATCTCGTAAGCGCCATTCAGATGAAGGGCGCCGTGCTTCCGGGCAAGCTTAATCGCGCTTTCGTTCGCTTCGGCGCCGCTGCTTGCGAAGAAGACCTTGTCAAAGCCGGAAATCTCCGTCAGGAGGCTTGCGAATTCAATCATGGGTTTGTTATAGAAGCCCGGACTTGCATGCACCAGCTGGCCGCCTTGATAGGCCAGGGCCTCCTGCAGTACGGCTGGGGAATGGCCAAGACTCATCACTGCCCAGCCTCCAATAAAGTCCAGATAGGCTTTGTCTTCGGTATCCCACATATACATCCCTTCACCGCGGGCCATGACTACTTCGGGACGTTTAGCCGTATATAGGAGCGATTGCTTGGCGGATGCGAGCAAGCTGTCGGTTGTTTTCGTTAACGATTGCATGAATGATCAAACCTCCGTCTCTAACATGATGTGAATTAATATACAGTATATTGAATAATAATTCAACGGCCGAACAAGCCTTATGCAAAAAGAATATTTTTCCTGCTTCTGCGCATGAAAAAGAGCCATCCCCGCATAGGCGGAGATGGCCTCGAACTTTTCCGTTATCCAATTGTTATTTTGCCTTCCGGATGCCGGTAAAGCTCTTTCGATTGATTCGGAACCAGCGTATAAGCAAGAGTGAGCGGCCCCATCCTTCCGATAAACATGACGATAATGATTAAGATCTTCCCGATCTCGGTCAAATGCGGGGTTAACCCCATCGATAAGCCCGTCGTTCCGAAAGCGGAGGTAACTTCGAACATAACCGTCAGGAAACCCGTCTCTTCCGTGGCGGACAGAATCATCGTAAACAAGACGATGGTAGCAACGGAGACGGCCGTAATCGTCAAGGCTTTATGCACCCGGTCTTTTGCCAATCGGCGCTTGAAGAAAACGACATCCTCTTTCCCGCGGATCATCGCAATAACGGCTCCGATCAGAATGGCGAATGTCGTGACCTTGATGCCGCCGCCCGCGGATCCCGGGGAAGCCCCGATAAACATTAGAATAATAAGCAGGAATTGGCTCGCATTGCGCATATCGGCGATATTCAGCGTATTCGCTCCGCCGGAGCGCGGCGAGATCGACTGGAACAAGGAGCTGTACAGCTTGCCTGCAAAGTTAAGCGGCTCCAGCGTATTCGTGTATTCGAATATAAAGAGGAGTACAGCTCCTCCTAGAAACAAGAGGCCGGACGTGTACAATACAACCTTGGAGTGAAGCGACAGCTTGCGTATTTTCGGATAGTCAATCACTTCGGCCAGTACGATAAAGCCGATCCCGCCAAGAAAAATAAGCAGCATCAAGACCGCATTAATAATCGGATCGTCGACATGATTGGTAAAGCTGTTAAAAGGACCGTGAATCGGTCCCATCACATCGAGTCCGGCATTCGTAAACATGGATACGCTGTGGAAGACGCCGTAATATAAGGCCTTGTCAAACGGCATCATGTCGGACCAGCGCAAGGCAAGGAGCAGGGCACCGGCAAATTCGATCGTAAAGGCGTAGATCAGAACGCGGCGGATAAAACGGACAATCCCTTCGAGCGAGGTATGACTCATCGATTCCTGCAGCCACAGCCGTTCCCGGAGCGAGATCCGTTTGCGGAAGGCGAGGGCGAATAAGGTGGCCATCGTCATAAAGCCAAGTCCGCCGACCTGCATCAGCATCAGGATTACGAGCTCGCCGAAGGCAGAGAAATGCGTCCCGGTATCGACAACAACAAGGCCGGTTACGCAAGCCGCCGTTGTGGCGGTAAAGAAGGCATCGATAAAAGGCGTATGCATGCCGTCTTCCGAAGCGTAAGGCAGCGAAAGCAGGAAAGAGCCGATCAGAATAATCACGATAAAGCCTGCTGTCAGAATTTGCGGCGGATTGATTTTGGTTAATATGGATTTCTTCAAGCCGTGTATCACCTTTCATGGAAGCCTAGGACATACGCGAAATTCTAAGTTCCTAACGTTATCTGGTATAATTAGTATAAAGCAAACGGTACAGGAGGACTACAGCTACTATGAAATCAAGATACATTGCAAGTTTGTCATTGGCCATTATGTTTATCGGCTTTATCGTAACCAGGTTGTGGCTGCCGGATAATGGGTGGACGCGGCTCCTAGAGAGCGGCTTTGAAGCGGGGCTTGTCGGCGGGATAGCCGACTGGTTTGCGGTTACGGCTTTGTTTCGCCATCCGTTCGGCATTCCGATTCCGCATACTTCCCTGCTGCTCAAGAACAGGGACAAAATCGTCAACTCGCTTATTTCGACGATGGAAAACGAGCTGCTGAACAAGGAAAGCATCAGCAAAAAGCTGAAGGAGCTGAAGCTGTTCAGGGGACTGGCATCGGGTATTGCCGGACTGATCGGCAAGCGCAAATTGCGGGTTGGCGTCCTGCGATTCGTCCAATCCTCGCTTGAACAGGTTCAGCTCGAGAAGCTGAGCGCGAAAATTCAGGAGCTCGCCGCGGATTATATCCGCAAGCAGGATATCGTCCCGATCGTAGACAAGCTGACCGACAAATTCGTCTATGACGGCTGGGACGAGAAGGCGCTGGATTTCGTACTGGCGCAAGGACGGGAATGGGTGAAGAAGCGGGAGACCGAGCAGTTTTTCGGCAGACTAGCGCACAGCAAGATGGAAGAATTGCAGGTCGGCGGCTTTATGGGCTTTGCCGTGCAGGCCTTTGTCGGATTTATGAGCCCGGAGAAGCTAGGACCCATCATTCAGGGCATGCTGCTCTCGAGTATCAAGGAGCTTGGCACGCCGGGCAATCCGAACAGGCAGAAGCTGCTGGAAGAATTGAAAAAGCATGCTTTGGCCTTGTCCTCCAATGAGGAGCTGATGACCCGTTTGAAGGCTGGATTGGAATCCGGCGCGGAAAGCGTTGGAGTGGGACGGTTTATTCATCTTCGCTTGGAAGAGCTCCGTCAGCTGCTGCTCGATAAGCTGGAGGAGGAATGCCTGAACGGGGGACGTATACTCGTCAAAGCCTTCCGTTTCCTGGTCGAGCAGGCGAGGAGCAGAGAAGAGCTGATCAATCGGTGGGAGCAGTCTATTCTGGCTTATTTGGTGAGCTGGATTGAGAAGAACCATTACCGCATTGGCATGCTTGTTCGCGATAATGTCAACCAGATGGATGATCAGGCGCTCGTTCGGATGCTGGAGCAGAAGATCGGCAAGGATTTGCAGTGGATTAGGGTGAACGGAGCGGTATGCGGCTTTATCGTCGGCATCATCCTTTCCTTCTTTTAATGCGTGAAGTATTGGAGGATATCCAGGTGACCGTGTTGCAGGTAAACGAAATGGCGAAATCCAAATTCGATAATCGGGGAGAATGGCTGTTCAGCGGCATTACGGCCGAGATTCGCCCCGGAGACCGGATTGTCCTCCTTGGAGGCTCCGGACAAGGGAAAAGCACGCTGCTTCGCATCCTTTCGCTGCTGGAGCCTTTCGATAAAGGCGCCATTCGTCTGGACGGGCAGCTGCCCGCGGCATGCAAGCCGCAAAGCTGGCGCAAAAAGGTTTCCTACGTGGCCCAGAAGCCGGTCATGCGCAGCGGCACGGTTGCTTGCAATCTCCGCACGGTCAGCGAGCTTCATAACAAGCCCTTTGAAGAAGGGCTTGCCCGCCGTTATATGGATGCCGTAGGCCTCGGCCAGACCGATTGGGGAAAACAGGCTTCCGATCTGTCCGGCGGCGAGCAGCAGCGGCTAGCGCTTGTCCGTTCCCTGCTGCTTCATCCCGAGCTGCTGCTGCTCGATGAAATTACGTCCTCGCTTGATCCGGCGAGCAAGAGGGCCGTCGAGAAGCTTCTGCTCGATTGGGTATCCGTACGGGACGAAGGATCGGAGCGGGCATACCTGTGGATCACGCATGATCTGGATCAGGCTCGCATGATCAGCAATCAAGTCTGGTTTATGGCAGAGGGAAGCTTGCTAGAAAGAAGCGTGACGGGAGTCTTTTTCGAACATCCGGCTACGGAACAGGCGAGACGGTTTATTCGCAGCCTGCAGGAAGTAAAGGGGGAGGGGGAATGAACAATTTTGCCCTTCTTTGCACCTTGTGCTTCGTTGCGTTTGCGGCCTTGATCTCCATGAGACAGAAGCTTGGGCTGGAGAAGGAAATTCTGATCGGCACTTTACGTTCAGCGGTTCAACTGCTGTTTATCGGCTACGTTCTGCATTTCGTATTCGAAACAAGCCATCCGGCTTTTATTATCATTATTATTCTATGCATGATTACGGTTGCCGCGTGGAATGCGGGAGCCAAGGCGAAGCATGTCCGGGGGATCCGCAGCCGGATTGCCTTAGCGCTGGCCTGCACGGAAGGGGTAACGATGGGGATTCTGCTTGGCCTTGGCATTATAGAGCCAACGCCGCAATATATCATTCCGGTCAGCGGCATTATTATTGGAAGCTCGATGATCGTATGCGGTTTGCTCTTAAACCAGATGAAGAGAGAGATGGAGACGGCCAGGGGTGAGATGGAGATGCTTCTTGCCCTTGGGGCAACGGAAAAGCAGGCCGTCCACGGTTCCTTGCGGCGCTCCGTCAGAGCCAGCATGATCCCGACGCTCGACGGCATGAAGACGGTTGGACTGGTGCAGCTTCCCGGCATGATGACGGGGATGATTGTAGCGGGGGCAGATCCGATGGAAGCGGTCCGCTATCAAATCCTCATCATGTTTGTGCTGGCCTCCTCCGCGGCAATGACGGCAATGGTGCTCAGCCTGGTCAGCTACCGGTTATGGTTTACGAAGGATGCCAGGCTGCTGCCTCTGCTGCCGGAAGATCGCTAGAAGGTCGGGTCTCCAAGCCGAAAACCTCTATAATCCGTCATTGAAATAGTTTAGAAAAAGATTTTTTAAATGCTGTTGAATACGGCGAACATGTGTTCTATAATTAGAAGGCGGTCATATTTTATAGAAGAATTAAAAAAGCCCGCCTTTTCCATTACGGAAAAAGACAGGCTTTTACCAAGTCTATCATGTATCAGAAAGGGTCTTCCTCCAAGCTTATCCATTCCCGTGACCACTTCTCGATTTCCCTTACGACGGGTTCCAAGGCGCGGCCCTTCTCCGTCAAGGAATATTCGATGCGGACAGGTATTTCAGGATAAACAACGCGAGTGACGATTCCTTCATTCTCCAAATCCTTGAAGCGTTCGGATAACAGCCTGCCGCTGATGGGAAGCGCGGCTTGAACAGCGCAGAAACGCTGCGGGCCGGCTAACAGCTGATAAATAATCAGGCCGATCCAACGTTTTCCAATGAGATCCATCCCTTTTTGCACGCGCGGACAAAGGTCAGATTGCTCCATTACGATCACCTCTGATTCATTTCCATTTCATTATAGTCACATTGTAAAATGAATACAAGCAAACTTTTGTAAGGCTTGTAACTTGACGTCACTTGTTTATGAATTTATAATTAGTTACTATTAGTAACGGGAAAACGGCTGTTTTTGTCCAACCCGGCTTATACGGGCGAATACGAAGATGGACCAGCGGCCTGTTGCGTTATGGCATATTTCTCAATATACTGGTATCTACTGCAAGAATTTGGTCCATTATCCGTGGTTTATTATTCAGCTAAAAAGAAGGTGCGGTAAACATGTCTAATGAACATATCTTATCGATATTAAAAAATAAAATTAAAACCATCGACAATGGCGATCATGCGATCCACGTCGTAGGTCCAATCAAGCTTCCGGTTGAGCTCGACGGAGAAACCGTAACATTCCAGTGGTATAGCTGGCTTCGCCGCGATATCGGGAAGAGCGAATCCTTGGAAGAGCTTATTACGGAGCTTAATCAAGTTCATTACGCGGACTTCCAGCAGTCGAGCGTTCTTGTCTACGGAGACTTCGAGCACGAGGAAGACGTGCTTATCCGCATGCACAGCATCTGCCATACCGGCGATATCTTCGGCAGCCAGCGGTGCGACTGCGGCTTCCAGCTGAAGCAGTCGATGCGGATGATTACGGCCAATGGGGCAGGCGCATTGTTCTATCTGGCTAACCATGAGGGCCGCGGTATCGGCCTGTTCAGCAAAGCGATGGCTTATCTGCTTCAAGAGGAAGGCCTCGATACCGTAGATGCCAATCTTGAGCTCGGTTTTGCCGAGGATGCACGCGACTACAGCGAAGCCATTGACGTCCTGAAGCTTCTTCGACAAGCTCCGGTATCCATCATTACGAACAATCCGCGCAAGGTGGAAGCCCTTCGCGATGCGGGAATGAACATTACCTCGCGCGTACCGTTATGGGGTGAGGCATCCGTTCATAACGAGAAATATTTGTCCACCAAGGTTGTCCGTTCCGGTCATTTCGAGCGGGAGCTGGCGGTAAAATAAAGAGCAGGCCGAGCAGTCGGCCTGTTTTTTTGCGCTTGGACCGAAACCAATCGATCTGTCCAGTCGTCTAATGGATATGCTCAATCTGGCATACACTATATGGAACGGAAGGTTGGGTGCATATGAATTCTCGTCTGAAACAATCCTTATATAGATTAATGACCGTCTGCATCGTGATCGGATTGATGGGATGCAGCAAAGCGGAACAAAATGACAATGCCGTCCGGACTGACCGGGATGTCAAGCAGCCTGCAGCCACGGAAGCCGTTGAGAAAACCTCTGAGCAGGATGCTCTCATACATAAATTCAAGACGGTGGTCAGCACGGCGAAGGAAGCTTCCGATATCGTCTCCTTCCTGAACGAGAACCTGAACAAAGCAGGGCAGAATAATGCCGACCAGATGGTTAGGCAGCTGAACGCCTTTTACGCGAAGGATCTGCAGTCTTCCCAGGAAGCTTTTTTCGGGGATAATGTTCAAAATGTATTGACGGAAATGGACTGGCCGATTACCTCGGCAAACGCGGGGTCCATTCCCGACGAAGCGGTCAGGCAGTTAGTGGTGACTAAGCTGTCCGGCGGTTATAAGCTGGTATGGGTGGAAGGCACCATCTACCCGATCGTTGACTACAGCAACCAGCAGAAATACAGCATGTACTTATCGAATCCGTTAAACAGCTACATCGCCTTGAAAGCGGCGGAATCGAACGATCCGGCTGCCATGGACGCCGGGCTTGTAATTACGTGGAACGAATTGGCCAGCAGGGCGGTAATGGCCGAGACCTTCCTGAAGCAATATGCGGATTCCCCGGAATATACGGAGGTGGAAAGTATCTATTTGGATACTTATTTGAAAATGTATATGTACGGGCTTTCGAATACGCCAATCTTTGATTCAAGCAATCTGAAGCTGATGCCGGAAGTGAAAGCCAGCTATAAGAAGGTGTCATCGGAAAATCCGGGTACCGTTACGGGAATTATGGCGAGCCGTTTTTTGGAGATATTGGCAAAGTCGGATGACATGGCTATGATGCGCGGACCCGGCGGGACGCAGCTGTTGCCCGAGGTAAAGGAATT
Source organism: Paenibacillus sp. BK720 (assembly GCF_011761545.1). Classification (NCBI taxonomy): domain Bacteria; kingdom Bacillati; phylum Bacillota; class Bacilli; order Caryophanales; family Paenibacillaceae; genus Paenibacillus; species Paenibacillus sp. BK720. Next base: position 242,230 of record NZ_JAASRQ010000001.1, read on the forward strand.
CCAGAAAAACTACCGCCAGACGGCTCTAAAGCTGCTGAAGGAAGCCTGAAGCGCATCCAAAAAACGACAAAATTATTTTGCGTTCCGCATCTATTTCAAGTATGATTGGATGTAACATAATTGAACCAGAAGGAGTAGGACATGAATTCGAAAACTAGCCATTGTAAAATTGTCGATTGCACGATCCGCGACGGCGGACTAGTGAACAACTGGGATTTCAGCGTTGAATTCGTTCAACATCTCTATAATACATTGAACGAAGCCGGCGTAGACTATATGGAAATCGGCTACAAAAACTCGCCTAAGCTGCTGAAAGGCGCCGATACGGCCGGTCCTTGGCGCTTCCTGGATGACAACTTCCTGAAGCAAGTCATCCCTAACAAAGGCAATACCAAGCTGTCTGCTCTTGTCGATATCGGTCGCGTAGACGAGAATGACATTTTGCCGCGCAGCGAAAGCCTGCTCGACCTCATCCGCGTAGCCTGCTACATCCAGGATGTTGACAAGGCTTTGCAATTGGTTCAGCTGTTCCATGAACGCGGATACGAAACAACGCTTAACATCATGGCACTCTCCAACGTGATGGAGAACCAGCTGATTGATGCTTTTGAACTGATCAAGGAAAGCGTAGTGGACGTTGTCTACATCGTTGACTCGTACGGCAGCCTGAAGCCTAACGACTACAGCTACCTGATTGAGAAATTCCAGCATCATCTGCCTAACAAACGCCTTGGTATCCATACGCATAACAACATGCAGCTGGCATTCGCGAACACGCTGCTCGCTGCGGAAAAAGGCGTTGAGCTGCTGGACGCATCCGTATACGGCATGGGCCGCGCTGCGGGCAACTGCAACACGGAGCTGCTTGTCGCTAACCTGCAAAACGCGAAATACAATGTACGTCCGGTTCTCGACATGATCGAGAAATACATGATTCCTCTCCGCGAGAAGGAAGAGTGGGGCTACATTATTCCTTACATGATCACGGGTATGCTGGACGAGCATCCACGCTCGGCTATGGCCCTTCGTGATTCGGAAGACAAAGATAAATGCGTGGACTTCTATGATCGTCTGACGACTCCGGAAGTTGCTCATAGCAAATAATGTTGGGGCTGCCTTGGTTTAAGGCAGCCTTTTAATTTGCGGGAGAAGTCTATGCTCAGGTGGGATAATGCTGCGTGTTGCTCAGGACGGGATTGTATCTCCTTCCAGCTGCTGTTGTTCCTCTCAATATTGAACTTACTCATCCGATGAGTATTCAGAGTAACAAAGGCAGGCGCTGCGCTCTTCCAGGAGATACAATTCCTCTCTTCGCTCACTCCGCGTGCTTCCCAACCTGCGCACTCTTCCCACAAAGGGGCTGCCTTAAAAATAGGCAGCCCCTTTGTGGTAGGGACGTGGAGGCGCCTGGTGGATTCCAGGCGCCGCGATCGGGAAAAGCATATAGTGCGATTTGCGGAGAAGTAGATTTTTCCGCGACTGCAGGATACTCCAAAAGAAAAAGGCAATTAACGGAGCGCTAACGAAACGTAGTATCGTTATTTGAGGAAAATGGGCGGTTTTGGAGTTCTAACGAAACGACATAGCGTTATTTGCTTGTTTTGAAGGGAATACGAGGGTGAAACGGATGAATAGCGATATCTGGTTTCGTTAGAACTTCAGGAGTGTGTATTCTGAGTAAATAAGGTTACCAGGTTTCGTTAGATGCGAAGAGTGGAGCATGAGGAGCAGCTGTAGGTGGAAGTGATGCACAGGGAGGTTTTTTGTTAGTGCCGAAGTTCGACTCTTATAGGGGGCTTGGCTTAACGGAGAGTATCAAAGCCTCGGGGCGCAAAGCGCTGGAAGGCGAGTGGAGAATGGCAAGCGGCAGAGGGTAGAGGAGAAGGGCAGTGAGGACGGGGAAGCACAACTAGTCAGGTACGAGAGGGTACACGAAGAAAGGCAACCTTGAGATGTATAGAAAGGCGTGGAAAGACAAAAAAGAAAGGAGCTGCCGGTGATGGCAGCTCCTTTCTGGCGTAACAGGATCTTATAGTGTTTTTTTCATCGTTACGTGAGGGATGCCCTCTTCCAAGAACACGTCGGAGACGGTGTGGTAGCCGAGCTTGGCGTAGAAGGCTTCGGCATGCGTCTGGCCGTTAAGCTTCGCTTCCTTGAGGCCGTCTTCGCGGGCAACGGATTCAAGCGCTTCTACGACAGCGCGGCCTAGTCCGTATTTGCGGTGGGAGGCAAGGACGCAAATGCGCTGCAGCTTGGCAACTCCGTCAACCACTCTTACGCGGCCGGCAGCAACCGGCTCATTATTGTAGAGGATCAGGACATGCTTGGACGATTCCTCGAATTCGTCGTATTCGTTCTCGGCCGGCACGCCTTGCTCGTCCACAAAAACTTTTTTGCGGATGTCGTAAACCGACTGCAGATCCTGCTCATTGGTAACCAATCTTGAAGTAATTGTCATGTTGTTCTCGTTCTCCTTCCCTATGTACAAGTGGCTTAGGTTTGGCGCAGCTCGCCGTCGCCCCGGATGGCCGCGGCCTGATGAGGCTCGTTCGGGTGCAAATAGGCAGTGCCGTTAAAGGCTCGTCCATCGGCTGCCGTTGCGTATAATTCGACCCGGATATCCTCGCTTTGCCCAAACCATGAAAGCAGCTCGGTATCTTTTACTCCGTTAACGTCCACGTACCATAGCCTTGATCCGTAATCCGACACTAGCACAAGCTCAGCGGACTGGAACAGAAGCTCCTTCATCTGCTGCCGGTATACAATCTCAATGCCCTTAAGTTGAATAGTTTCCATGATTGCAGCCCTCCATGTACTGGCATAAAACGGCCGATATTCTTCGCTAGGATGCCTGCTTTTGATTGTAATGTTGATTGCCGGTTAATGCAACAATCCGCCATTTCCCATCGTCTATTTAGAAAATAAAGGGGGTTATGGAAAATGATAAAAAACAAAACGAAAAGCAAGCTCATGTCCATGATCATTTCAATGCTTGTTCTCCTGCTTATTCTGAGCAGCTGTTCCTCAAACCGGAACAATAATGCCGCCGACCGAGCGGCACCGGATAGCGGAGCGAAAAGCAGCCAATCCGAGACCTCCGCTGATGACCGGGGAAACCGGGTTGAGGATAAGCCGGTTGAACCCGAGTCTCACCGGGAGGAAGCGCGACGTCAAGGACGTACCGACGCGCCAATCCAGGCAGGCCAGCTGACCGCGGGCGAGTGGGATGACCTTGCCGCCTGGGAAAGGTTCAATAATTTGCTCAACAGCTATGAAGGCAGTGACAGCTCCGCGCATTGGGGCTTTGAATATTTTAACCGGTTGGAAGTATCGGTGACCTCGGATGGCCGCGCCGTTACCGATGCGACGGTAAGGCTGATCGGGCAGCAGAATCGAACCGTCTGGGAAGCGAGGACAAATGCCGATGGCAAGGCCTACGTGTTCGCTGGCTTGTTCAAGGATAACGAGCAGCCTTATCAGAGAACGCGCTATTCCGTTGAAGTGACGGCCGACCAGCAGAAGAAAAAGGTATCCAATATCGAGGTGCCCGGTCAAGGAGTCTTGAAGGTAGATCTGGACGGAGAGCTGCCGGACTCCAAACAGGTGGATGTCATGTTTGTAATGGATACAACCGGCTCCATGCAGGATGAGATGGATTATATGGAGGCGGAGCTGAAGGATGTCATCGCCCGGGTAGGCGAGAAGCATGCCAATCAGCTGGATATCCGAATGAGCACGAATTTTTACCGGGATATTCATGATGATTATGTCGTGAAGGCGAATCCCTTCACCACGAATATCGATCAGGCGGTAAGGCTTATCGCGATGCAAAAAGCGCAGGGCGGCGGGGATTATCCGGAAGCGGTCGAGCAGGCTTTGCGCAATGCGGTCAGCGATCATAAATGGAGCGAGAACGCGCGGGCAAGGCTGATGTTTGTTGTGCTGGACGCGCCGCCTCATCACGAAGCTCAAATTATGCAGGAGATGCACAGCGTTATCGAAGACGCCGCAAAGGCAGGGATTCGCATCATTCCGGTCGCTTCAAGCGGCGTTGATGTGGATACGGAATACTTGCTGCGGTTCGCGGCCGTCGCAACCGGCGGCACCTACCTGTTTCTGACCGACGACAGCGGCATCGGCAGCGATCATCTGGAGCCTGCCGTAGGCGAGTATGAGACGAAGCTGCTTAACGATCTGCTGGTTGAAGTCATTAACCGGTACGTTCAATAAGATAAGGTGGGGGATTGCCCTGCCGGAAAAACGGGAGTTGTCTGAAATGGCGGCTCTCGTTTTTTTCGTGCATAGGATGGTTGTTGTCGCGGATTTCTTTTACAATGGGGGAAAAGAGCAGAGCCGGAGGTGCTGAGCCGTGACTGTAAACGTATTGCCGCTTGGTGACCGTGCGCTTGTCCTCCAGCAGGAAACGCGGGGGGCGCTAGGCTGGAAGCAAATGGCCGACCTTGCCTGGATGCTGAAGCAGCGAGCCGAAGCTTGGGTGATTGATATTGTGCCGGCATACGAGACCGTTACCGTCTTGTATGATCCTGCCACGCTGTGGCGGGAAATCGAGCAAGGGCCGGAGGCAGATATTCTGCTTCCGCACCAGCTCGCGGAACGGAAGCTGCGGGAGTTGATGGAGAATGAAAAAACCGCTTCCGAACGGGATGGGAAAGTCCGCAGATTTGATCTTCCCGTGTATTACGGAGGCCATTACGGCCCGGATCTGGAAGAGTCGGCGGAGCGCTCGGGGCTGACGGCGGCGGAATTCGTCGAGGAGCATTCCAGGGTGGAATATACCGTGGCGATGATTGGGTTTATGCCCGGCTTTCCGTATATGAGCGGGCTGCCGGAGAAGCTGGAGCAGCCGCGGAAGGACGTGCCGCGTTCCGTTGTCCCGGCAGGATCCGTCGGAATCGCGGGAAGGCAGACCGGTATTTATCCGCTTGCTACGCCAGGGGGGTGGCAGATTATCGGCTATACGCCGATTTCTATGTTTGACAAGGAACGCATCGAGCCCGTGCTTCTACGGGCGGGGGACCGCGTCCGATTTATTCCCGTGTCCGGAGGTGAGGGCCGCTTATGACAGACTCCAGCATAAGAACGGAAGCCGGGATAAAGGTGTTAAGACCCGGCCTGTTGACCACGATTCAGGATTTGGGGAGAGACGGCTACCGTTCCTCGGGCATAGCTGCCGGAGGCGCGATGGACCGGTACGCGCTGCGGATGGCGAATCTTCTGGTGGGCAACGAGGAAGGGGAAGCGGGGCTTGAGGTGACGCTTGTTGGCCCTGAGCTGGAGGCCGGTACGGATCTGCTTCTTTCCGTTTGCGGCGCTTATCTGGAGCCAACGATTGATGGCGAAGAGCTGCCGATGTGGCGGCCGGTCTTTGTTCCGCGCGGCGCGGTGCTGCGCTTTGGCCGCGCTGTCAGCGGCTGCCGGGCCTACGTGGCGGCAGCGGGAGGCTTTGGCGTGCCGCGCGAGCTTGGCAGCCGCAGCACGGATGCGCGCGCCGCGCTGGGCGGGCTTGCCGGGCGGCGCCTTGCCGCCGGCGACGCCCTGCCCTGCGGCGCGGCGCAGGGCGCAGCTGCCCCGTCCCGGTGGGCAGCCGCATGGGCAACGGCGCTGGCGCGGCAGGGCGAAGCCGCCGCTTCAGCGCCGGAAGGCGCGGGCCGCCGCCTGCCGTGGGCGGCCGCGCCATGGTTTGCGCCGCCGGGCGCCTACGGCGGCGGCGACGGCGAAGACGGCATCGTGCTTCGCGCGATGCCGGGGAGCGAGCACGGGCAGTTCAGCGCAGCTGCCCGTGAAGCCCTGTACCGGGAGCGGTATACCGTCGCTCCCGCCTCGGACCGCATGGGGTGCCGACTGACCGGCACCCCGCTTGCAAGAGAGTCCCGTGCGGAGCTGCTCTCGCACGGGGTAACGCCCGGCGCCGTGCAAGTGCCGCCCGGCGGGGGGCCGATCATTCTGGCCGCCGACTGCCAGACGACCGGCGGCTATCCCAAAATCGCGCATGTCGCTACGGTCGACATGCCGCTACTCGCCCAAGCGAAACCGGGCGATACGATCCGGTTCCAGCCTGTTACCTTAGGCGAGGCGCAGCGGCTGGATCGCAAGCGCGAGCAGGACATCCGCTATCTGGCCGCCGCCATTCGCAGCCGTCAGCCTTAAACGAAAGGAGAACCAGCATGGTAAAAAGCAATACGGACAAGCGCGCGGTTGATCTCAACTGCGATTTCGGGGAAGGCTACGGCAACTATTCCTTCGGGCAAGATGCCGAGCTTCTCCCCTATATAACAAGCGTAAATATCGCTTGCGGCTTTCATGCCGGCGATCCCCACACGATGCATGTTGCCGTGAAGCGGGCTTTGTCCGCGGGCGCCGCCATCGGCGCCCACCCCGGTCTGCCGGACCGGCTTGGCTTTGGCCGCCGTGAGATGCAGGTAACCGCAGCCGAGGTATACGATTTTGTTTTATACCAGGCTGGCGCATTACGGGCTTTTGTCCGGGCATTAGGCGGGGAAATGGCTCACCTGAAACCGCACGGAGCCCTTTATCATATGGCTAACCGCGATAAGGCGGTTTCGGAGGCGATCGTCAAAGCGGCTTTGGCTGTTGATGACTGCCTTATGATTTACGGTCAATCCGGCAGCCTGCTGCTGGATACGGCCAAGAAATACGGCCTGCCTTCCGCAGCCGAGGTGTTTGCGGACCGGGCTTACGAGCCGGACGGCAGTCTCGCTCCTCGCGGCAAGCATGGAGCCGTCCTGGATGATGCGGACCAGGCGGCCGCCCAAGCGGTAGCGATGGCAGCGAAAGGTATCGCTTTTACCCCGGAAGGCGCACAGGTGAACGTACAGGCCGACACGATTTGCCTGCACGGCGATGGTCCTCTCGCGGCTCTTTTTGCCTCCCGTATCCGGGAGGCGCTGGTCAATGAGGGGATTACGCTCCAGGCGCCGGGCAAGGCGTAACTCATGTCAGTACGGGACAAGATTACCGTGTTTGCATACGGCTCCCTGCTTCCGGGTTTAATCAACCATGCTGTCATCGCTCCTTTCCTCATGCATAGCAGAAGCGGCATGATCGCGGGCAGGCTGGTGAACGTGGGAGCTTATCCCGCTGCGGTTAGAGATCAGGCGGCAAGAGCAGACGGGGCGGTGATTGAGGGGCTGTGGCTGACGATCGACCGTGCCGGGCTTGCTGTTCTCGACGAGCTGGAGGAGTTTTACGGCATCGAGGAAAACAATGACTACGACCGGGTTTGGGTTCAAGACGCCGGAGCTCCCGAGCTTGAGGGCTGGGTTTATATCTGGCCGTCTGACCGCGGCTTTCCTCCCGTTCCCGGCTCATCGTGGCCGGATTTCATAAATAGCTTGACCACTAAACTAAAGCTTTCATGAAATGTAAATTTACTGCTAGACTGGAAGCACATAATCTCCTAAAATTAGATATGATGTAGAGGTATGATCTAGGGCTAGGGGAGAGATTAGCTATGACTGAGGATGGGATCACGGGAGAATTTTTTGAAGGTTATAAGGTCACATTCCCTATGGGACGTTATGATGTATCCGTCTACATGACAAAGGTCTATTACGAAGCCTGGAAATACTTCAGAGATGCTGAAATTACGGATGTATGGGTAGAAGAGGTTAAGCTGGACCTGGTGAAGTTTCTGAAATAACACGATAAAGCTTGAACGGGAGAACGCCTTTTGGCGCGTTCTCTTTTTTTATTTCCAAAATGTAAAAATCCCCTATTTTGTACTAGATCAAAATAGGTCAAATCTCCTGAAATAAAGATTGTTTTGCTGTTTATCCGTTTTTTCTCGCTGGCTAAATCCCATACGGTAGTTGTATCCGAGATTTTCAGCCGATGGCGCCACCCATGACACCTAACGAAACTACAACACGCTATTTGCCCGAATTTAAGGCCTCTGAATTTCTAACGGAACCCCATATCGCTATTTGGTTATTTTTTGCAGATTCCAGTCTCTATTCGGCCCAATAACGTTGCTAAGTTTCATTAGCTTCTGGAAGCAGCTGATCTTTGCGAAATTAAGAATACATAGTTTCGTTAGCGGAATAAGCACGGGCAATTGAATCGCTGAATGGGACGTCACGAGTAAGCCAGCCGAATCCCGCAAGCATCGATAGCAAGAGCGGCCAATCGCAAAAAGCCTCAGGCACTCGGTATCAAGGAGCAGCCCGAGGCTTTTTGGCGACTATTAAGCTTGAAGCGTCATATCCTTGCGCTCCGCCAGATGTCTTTTTACCCGAATCGCCATCAGGGAGGCAAAGAAGCAGGTGAAGCCTGCGATAACAAAAGCCTGCGAATAGCTGCCGAGCCAGTCTCGCATAAGGCCCGCGCCGTACGCGGCGGTGGAAGCGCCGATCTGGTGGGCAACCACGATCCAGCCAAAGATCATGCCGGATTTTTCCTTGCCGAACGTTTCTCCGGCGAGCTTGGCTGTAGGCGGCACGGTCGCAATCCAGTCCAGGCCGTAGAATACGGAGAAAATAACAAGCATAGCCGGCGTAGCATCCAGCGCGTAAGGAAGGAACAGCAGCGACAGCCCTCTCAGCCCGTAATACCAGAACAGCAGCCAGCGGCTGTCGAAGCGGTCCGACAGCCAGCCGGAGATCGTGGTGCCAAAGAGGTCAAAGATGCCCATCATGGCCAGAAGTCCGGCAGCGGCAACCTCAACCATCCCGTGATCGCCGCAGGCGGCAATGAGATGGGTTCCGATCAGGCCGTTTGTAGAGAAGCCGCAGAAAAAGAAGGTGCCGGCGAGCAGCCAGAACGTTTTATTTTTCATCGCGTAACCGAGATTCTTGATTGGGGCCAGGAACAGATTGCCGCGGAAAGGCGTTGGCTTTACGATCTCGTCCGTGCCGTACGGAGCGGCACCCACATCGGAAGGATGGTTTTTCATCCAAATGGCAACCAGCACAAACACCGTGACAATGCCAATAACAGCCGTATACATCGCGGAGCGCCAGCCGTAATCGGAGGTCATTTTGGCAAGCAGCGGCAGGAACAACAGCTGTCCGGCAGCGGCGCTTGCCGTCAGCATGCCAACAACCAGTCCTTTACGCTTCACAAACCACAGATTGCTGACGGTAACGCCAAGCACGTTGGCCATCATGCCGGTTGCAAGCCCGGAGACAAGGCCCCACAGCAGATCAAATTGCCACAACGCATTTATGAAGGGCGTAACGGCAAGACTTGCGGCCAATACGGCTAGAGAAAGAAGCACGACCTTGCGGATGCCGAAGCGCAGCAGCAGGGCAGCGGAGAACGGGCCAACCAGACCGTATAGTAAAATGCCGATGGATGCCACGCTTGAGATTTCTCCCCGGCTCCAGCCGAATTCGTCCTGGAAGGGGATCATCAAGACGCTTGGCATGGAACGAATGCCTGCCGATACCAGCAGCGTAACAAAGGTAAGCAGAACGATTATCCACCCGTAATAAAACTTGCTTTTGACCTGATTCATTTCGCACCTCGATTTATTTTGTTTGTACATACAAATGTCTGAAAGCAAAAGTTCCGGTTAAGGAACTATGTTTGCTATTTCTCCAGCTGTTCGCTTGTCGATTCCAAGGAATGCGTCAGCTGCGATGACGCTTCTACGCCAAGAATGGCTTGGTAAGATTCAAGAAGCTTTTTGGAGGCGGCGCGAATCGTTGGCTCCAGCTCGCGGCCTTTGTCCGTCGGATAGACAAGAACGGTTTTGCCTTGAACCTTGCGCTCAACAAGCTGCTTGGCTTCCAGCTTGTCGATAAACCGTGTCAGGGTAGAAGGGGTGATGTACAGCTTCTCGGATAATTCCTTCTGCGTAATACCGGGCTTGGCGACACTTAGACGAATAACATAGCCGTAACCGGGCGCAAGCCCCGTTGCAGCAAAAGCATCGTCCGCCATGCGGGTAATGGCCCTGCTCAGGCGGTTCGCCGTAAAATATAAGCAGGTGTGCAGGAAAGCCTCGGGATTATCCACTTGTTCTTCTAAATCCGCAGCCGCTGCGGGGTCGATGTCTTTTGACATATCCTATGCCCTCCTTGCGGTTTGATGACTTCTATTTTGTATGTACAACAAAAATACTTGAAATTTGATTTCCTGTCAATAGAAAAAACGCCCCCATGCTTATATGGGGGCGTAGTATCTACTTATGTTCGTCCTCGGACTCGTAAGCGATTAAGCTGATCGTTGAACCTATCTGTCCGGTCAGCTTTTGCTCTAATTGTCGGATTTCTTCAAGCGCTTCCGTATGCTTCTCAAGCTCAGCAAGCTTGAAATGATTGTTGGTCATCGGTAATCCTCCTCTCTCATTTTCATTGTGCTCGCGGCGAAGCGTTCTTATACGAATTGTTCTTTCCCAAGGCGTCTAGTACACTTGAGGAAGTCAAAATAAGCATTACCCGGGAAATGTTATCAGCATTAATCTTTTATCGCATTAGTTAAGCATGGCCATTCATAAGCGAATGCTTACG
>NZ_JAASRQ010000001.1:252819-1569644 GCF_011761545.1 Paenibacillus sp. BK720
ACGAAGTATGAATCGCTATCGCCATTCATAAAAGTTAATGCTTACGAAGCAAGAATCATCACGAACAGCCGAAAGGCCGTTTGTGTGATAATTCTTTAAGCGAATGCTTACGAAGTATGAATCGCTATCGCCATTCATAAAAGTTAATGCTTACGAAGCAAGAATCATCACGAACAGCCGAAAGGCCGTTTGTGTGATAATTCTTTTTAGGAGATGCAAAAATGTCCTACAAATCTCTGAAATTTTTAATTTTATGGATCCCTACTATTGTTGTAGGTTTGTGGGAGTACGTCCGGCACGTCTTCCTGCTTCCGTATATTTCAATGGAGCTGGGTAACTTTTTGGCCCCGGCCCTTGTGTTTCTGTTTACACTGACTTTATTGCGCGGACTGTTTGGCAAGCTGGAACAGACGCAGGAAGCCCTTCAACGCGAGCGGGTGTCCAAGGCTTCCTTCGAGCAGCGGGAGCAGCTGGCACGCGAGCTTCATGACGGCATCTCGCAATCGCTGTTCCTGCTTTCCGTAAAGCTGGATAAGCTGGAGCATATGGGGCTGAGCGATGACGCGAGGGAAACGACTGTTCAAATCAGACAGACGGTTAAGCATGTCTACGAGGATGTCCGGCAGTCCATTGCGAGTTTGCAGTCTCCGGCCGTAGTCGTAGATGATTCATGGCTGAACGCCATTCATGGGGCGGTGAATGATTTGCTGCAAAACAGCGGCGTTCGCGCAAAGCTCGATTGGCAGCTGCCGGAAGGCGCGTTATCCAACAAACAGCTGGTCGAGCTGCAGTCGATTATTCGGGAAGCGCTGATGAACGTCCGCAAATACGCGCAGGCGACCGAGGTTGAGGTTATAAGCCGGCAGCAGGGCGAAGAGGATTTTGTATGCGAAATAAAGGATAACGGAGTTGGAGCAGACCCTGGCCTGATCGAAGCGAAGGACCGGTACGGCATCCGCATGATGCGGGATCGAGCAGAACAGATGGGCTGGTTGTTTGATATTAGAAGCGCGGCAGGCGCGGGAACAACGGTACGCATTCAATCCGGAGGTGAAGGAAATTGAGTAAAGCAATTCGGGTATTTCTGGTGGATGATCATCCTCACGGAAGGGAAGGCATGCGGGAAATTATCGGAGCGGATCCGGAGTTTGCGGTTGTCGGCGAAGCGGCCAGCGGCGAAGAAGCGATTGCCCGGATCGATGACGTGCTGCCCGATCTGGTGCTGATGGACATCAATATGCCCGGCATGGGAGGGCTTGAGGCGACGCAGCAGCTGAAGTTTTTGTACCCGGCTCTCAAGATTGTTATGGTGACGGTCTCGGACGACATTACTCATTTGTTCGAAGCGATCAAGCGGGGAGCGCAAGGCTATCTGTTCAAAAATCTGTCTCCTTCCGCATGGAGAGAATATCTCCGGGCCGTTGTGGATGACGAAGCGCCCATGTCGAAGGAAATTGCTTTCAGGCTGCTGCAGGAGTTTACTTCGGCGGCCTCGTCAAACGGGACAAACCCGGCAAAAGCCGGTACTAAATCCGGGATGCCCGGTGATGCCTCTGCAATGACAACGCCGCTTACTTCCCGCGAGAAGGATATTCTTGAGCGTGTTGTGACGGGAGAGTCGAACAAGGAGATTGCGGTTGCCTTCGGGTTATCCGAGCATACGGTCAAGAACCATTTGAAAAATATTTTGCAGAAGCTTCATCTGGATAACCGCGTTCAGCTGACCCGTTATGCCTACGAGCAGGGGCTGCTCGAAAAATAAACTTGCCAAGCAGCGAATGGTTGCAAGGAAATCAGGAAATGCATATAATATAGATTATTGTGTCCAATAGAGAAAGCTTTGATGGAGATAAGTAAGCAGAGCTTCCGTACAGGGAGAAGACGCCATGGATTGCGAGCGTCTTTACGGGATTAGGCTGCCGAAGTTCACTCCGGAGCAGACGCCTGAACCGCTTCAAGCCGCCAATGGCCGAACGCGAATTAGGGAAGGTCCGGTTCCCGCCGTTAACGGGATTTGAGGGGTTGCTGTTTTTGGGCAATCCGAATTAGGGTGGTACCACGGTCTTTCGTCCCTTGCGGGGAGGAAGGCCTTTTTTTTGTTGCTATTGTTGTTATAAATTCCACAATGGAGGCGAGTTTTTACGATGAAAGAGCGTTTGGAAGCATTGCGCGTTGAAGCGCTGCAAGAGCTGCACCAGGTCGACAATCCGCAGCAGCTGAATGATTTGCGTGTGAAATACTTAGGAAAAAAAGGGGCGCTGACCGAGATTTTGCGCGGGATGGGCGGCCTGAGCGCGGAAGAGCGTCCGATTATCGGGCAGGTGGCCAATGACGTGCGCGCCGCGATCGAAGGCGTTATCGACGAGAAGCAAAACGCGTTCCTCGCGGCCGAGACGGAAAACCGTCTTCGCGCGGAGACCATTGACGTAACGCTGCCGGGCAAAGCTTTGCCGACAGGCGCGGTGCATCCGCTGAACAAGGTCGCGCAGGAAATCGAGGATGTATTCGTAGGCTTGGGTTACTCCATTGCCGAAGGTCCGGAGGTCGAGACCGATTACTTCAACTTCGAAGCGCTTAACCTGCCGAAGAACCACCCTGCCCGCGATATGCAGGATTCGTTCTACATTACGGAAGACATCCTGATGCGTACGCATACGTCGCCGGTTCAGGTCCGCACGATGCAGCAAATGAACGGCAAGCCGATCAAGGTTATTTGCCCGGGCAAAGTATACCGCCGCGATGACGACGACGCGACGCATTCGTTCATGTTCAATCAGATTGAAGGTCTTGTCGTTGGTCCAAACATCCGAATGAGCGACCTGAAAGGCACGCTGCTTCAATTCGTGCAGCAAATGTTCGGGCAGCAGGCGCAAATCCGTCTCCGCCCAAGCTTCTTCCCGTTCACGGAGCCAAGCGCGGAGGTTGACGTTACCTGCGTGCAATGCGGCGGCCACGGCTGCCGGATGTGCAAGCAGACAGGCTGGCTTGAAATTCTCGGCTGCGGCATGGTGCATCCGCGCGTTCTCGAGATGGGCGGCTACGATCCGAAGGAAGTGAGCGGTTTTGCTTTCGGCATGGGCGTTGAGCGCATCGCGCTTCTGAAATACGGCATCGACGATATCCGTCATTTCTACACGAACGATCAGCGGTTCTTAAGCCAATTCGCGAGAATGTAAAGGGGAGGGGAAACAAGCGATGAAAGTATCTTACCAATGGTTAAATGAATATATCGATTTGACAGGCTATACGGGCGAAGAATTAGCGGAAAAAATGACGCGCGGAGGTATCGAGATCGACGGCGTGGAGTCCCTCAACAAAGGGGTGACCGGCGTTGTAGTCGGTTACGTGAAATCCCGCGAGAAGCATCCGGATGCCGACAAGCTTAGCGTATGCAAGATTGACATCGGTACGGGCGAAGAGCTTCAAATCGTATGCGGCGCGAAAAACGTGGACGCCGGCCAAAAGGTTCCGGTTGCGATGATCGGCGCGAAGCTGCCGGGAGATTTCGCAATCAAACGAGCGAAGCTGCGCGGCGTGGAATCGCAGGGCATGATCTGCTCGGCCAAGGAGCTTGGCATTAACGACAAGCTGCTTCCGAAGGAGCAGCAGGAAGGCATTCTCGTGCTTCCGGCATCGACGCCGGTTGGCACGCCGATCGGCGATGTGCTTGGCATAAACGACGAGGTGCTTGAGCTGGATCTGACGCCCAACCGTTCGGACTGCCTCAGCATGCTGGGCGTTGCTTACGAGATTGGCGCTTTGACCGGCCGCGAGGTGCGCATCCCCGAACCGGCCGTTAACCATGCGGCAGACCGTGCGGACAGCCATATCTCGGTATCGATCAGCGCTCCGGAGCAATGCTCGCATTACAGCGCGCGATACATCAAAGGCGTAAAGATTGGTCCATCCCCGCAATGGCTGCAAAACCGGCTGATCGCTGCGGGCATTCGTCCGATCAGCAACGTGGTTGACGTGACAAACTTCGTTATGCTGGAATATGGCCAGCCGCTGCACGCTTTTGACGCGGATGCCCTTACAACCGGCCGAATCGACGTTCGTCTGGCGAAGCAAGGCGAGAAGATCGTAACCCTGGATGACCAGGAGCGTACGCTTGAGCCTCATATGCTCGTTATTACGGATGGCGAGAAGCCTGTGGCGCTGGCAGGCGTTATGGGCGGAGCGAATTCCGAAGTCAACGACCAGACGGTTAATATCCTGCTGGAGTCGGCGAAGTTTGACGGCGGTACCGTCCGCAAAACCTCCCGCCAGCTGGGTCTCCGTTCGGAGTCGAGCATCCGCTTCGAGAAGGAAGTGGATCCGGCCCGCGTTATTCCGGCGCTGAATCGTGCGGCTGCTCTTATTGCGGAGCTTGCCGACGGTCTTGTGGCAGAAGGAATCGTGGAAGCGGTGGTTGCGAAAACAGAGCCGGCTGTTGTTGAAGTCACGTTGGACAAAATCAACGGTTACCTCGGAACGGAGCTGTCGCGCCTTGAGGTTCAGACGATTTTTGACCGCCTGCATTTCAGCTACCGTTTATCCGATGCCAATGACCTGTTCGCCGTAACGGTGCCTACGCGCCGCGGCGACATTACGCGCGATGTCGACTTAATTGAAGAAGTAGCCCGGTTGTTCGGCTACGACAATATTCCTACTACGCCGATTCACGGCGATGTGACGCCTGGCGGGCTGACCAAGCCGCAGACGATCCGCCGCGAGCTGCGCAGAAGATTGACCGATGCGGGTCTTTTTGAAGTGATCAGCTACTCGTTTACGGGACCTTCCCGCACCGAGCTGTTCCCTGAGCTGACCGGCAAGGATCTGAAACCGGTGAAGCTGGCTATGCCGATGAGCGAGGACCGCAGCGTTCTCCGTACTACGCTGATTGCCCAGCTAATTGAGACAGCGACGTATAACCGCAACCGTAAAAATGAATCTTCAGCGATTTTCGAAATCGGCAGCGTCTTCCATACGGAAGAAGAGCAGCTTACGCGCCTTCCGGAAGAGAAGCAGCGCCTTGCGGTATTGCTCACGGGCAACCGTGTAGACGCGCAATGGAACCGTAAAGCGGAGCCTGTAGATTTCTACGATGCAAAAGGCGTTCTGGAAACCGTGGTTGATGTTCTTGGCTTGACCTCGAAGGTACGTTACGAATCGGCTCAGCCAACGAACTTCCATCCGGGCAGAACGGCGGCGGTTATCGTGGATACCGCCCATGGACCGGAAACGATCGGTTACGTCGGCCAGCTTCATCCGACGTTGCAGCATGAAAGCGACCTTGCCGACACGTACGTGGCAGAGATAGAATTGGGCACCTTGTATGGGCTGGCTGATTCCGGCATCGAATACAAGGCTCTTCCTCGCTACCCGGCTATGCAGCGCGATATCGCCGTGGTGCTGGACCAGGCTGTTCCGGCAGCGAAGCTGACAGAAACCGCGTGGGCTGTTGCGGGCGAATTGCTCGAGTCCGTTCGGGTGTTCGACGTCTTCACCGGCGAAAAGCTTGGAGCCGGCAAGAAGAGCGTTGCCGTAGCGCTCGTTTACCGTCATGCCGACCGTACGCTGACCGATGAAGAAGTGACCGAGCTGCACGGCAAAGTCGTTGCCGAGCTTGAACAATCTTTTGCCGCTGAATTAAGAAAGTAGGCAGGAAACCTTTTAAGTCGCATCGAAATAGTTCCTTGTGAACTTTCGATGCGGCTTTTTTTGTGCTTTTTGCGCAAAAAAAGGCATGAAAGATGAGTTTTTTCACAGATTTGCAACTTTCGCAATCGTTTTTTGTTACATAGATGAAGACAAATGTTAGGATCTGCGTATGACTTTTAAAACGCGAGACGTTGAATAGGAGGATAACCCAGTATGGATGCTGACCAAACCGTAGTAACAGTTGATATATACGGACATCAATATAAGCTTAAGGGTCATAACAACGTTGATTATATAAAGCGTGTAGCCGGCACGATCGATGACGCTATGAAAAAGCTGGCGATCGGCAATCCTCGTCTCGATATGCCCAAGCTTGCCGTTTTGGCCGCGGTTCAGATGACTGAGGAAGTTTTCCGGCTGCGTCGAGAAAACGATACTCTGCACGACGCCGAGGCCAAGCGTCTTGTGCTGGTAGATTTGCTGGAGCAGGCAAGCCGGCTGGAGGTTTCGCTGCGCGAGGAGCTTGCGGCTGTTCAGCAGAAGTCCAAGACGGAGCTGGAGGAGCTTAGGGGAGAGTACGAAACCGAGCTAGCCGCCGCGAAAGCGGCTGCCGCGGAGGAGCTGGCTGCGAGACTGGAAGAAGCGGCAGAGCTTCTGGCGTTAGCGCAAGCGGAAGCGACGGAGGAGATCGAGCGCGTCCAGGCGTTAGCCGCAGAGCAGCTGGAGCAGGAGCTTGAGCTTGCGCAGGCAAAAGCGGAGGCGGAGCTGGATCGCGAGCGGGCGAGAGCGGCGGAAGCGTTAGCCGCGCAGCAGGCGGCAGCGGAGCGGGAGCTCGAGCGGGAGCGCGCGCGGGCAGCGGAAGCGGCTGAGGAGCTGGCGCTGGCCGAAGCGTTGGCCGCGGAGGAGCTGGAGCGCGAGCGGGCGAAGGCAGCGGAAGCGCTGGCGGAGCAGCAAGCGGCAGCGGCGCAGGAGCTGGAGCGCGAGCGGGCGCGGGCAGCGGAAGCGCTAGCCGCGCAGCAAGCGGTGGCGGCGCAGGAGCTGGAGCGGGAGCGCGCGCGGGCAGCGGAAGCGGCTGAGGAGCTGGCGCTGGCCGAAGCGCTGGCCGCGGAGGAGCTGGAGCGCGAGCGTGCGAAGGCTGCGGAAGCGCTGGCGGAGCAGCTTGAGCGGGAACGTGCGACAGCAGAAGCAAGGTTGGCGGAGCGGCAAGCGAAGGCGAATGAAGAGCTGGAACGCGAGCGCGTAACGGCAGCGGAACTGTTGGCCGCGCAGCAGGCGCAGGCGGCACGCGAGCTGGAGCAAGAGCGGGCGAAAGCGGCTAAGGCTGCGGATGAGCTGGCGCACACGCAAGCTTTATTAGCGGAAGAATTGGAACGCGAACGCGCCGGAGCAGCGGAAATGCTGGCCGCTCTGCAAGCGCAAGCGGCACAGGAGCTGGAGCAAGAACGGGCGAAAGCTTCGGAAGCATTGGCCGAGCAAGTAGAGCGTGAGCGTGCGAGAGCTGCACAAGCACTAGCGGAGCAGCAGGCGAAGGCTGCTGAAGAGCTGGAGCGAGAGCGGATCAGAGCGGTAGAAGCGGCTGAAGAATTAGCCTTGGCGCAAGCCCTTGCGGCAGAAGAACTCGAACGCGAGCGCGCAAGGGCAGCGGAAGCTTTGGCCGCTTTGCGGATGCAAGCGGAGCAGGAGCTTGAACAAGAACGAGCGAAGGTTACGGAAACCGCGGACGAGCTGGCCTTGGCGCAAGCCCTTGCGGCAGAAGAGCTCGAACGCGAACGCGCAAGGGCAGCGGAAGCTTTGGCCGCTTTGCGAATGCAAGCGGAGCAGGAGCTTGAGCAAGAGCGTGCCAGAGCTGCCGAAGCTGCGGACGAGTTGACGCTGGCGCAAGCACTAGCAGAAGAAGAAGTCGAACGCGAGCGCGCAAGGGCAGCGGAAGCTTTGGCCGCATTGCAGTCGCAAGCCGCACAGGAACTGGAGCGGGAGCGTTTGCAAGCCGCGGAAGCATTAGCCGCGCAAGTAGAACGCGAACGTGTCAAAGCTTCGCAAGCTATAGCCGAGCAGAAAGCCGCAGCAGAGGAGGAGCTTGCCTTAGTGCAAGCCATGGCCGCTGAGGAACTTAAGCTAGAGCGCGCAAAAGCCGCAGAGCTGGCTGAGCAGCTGGAGCGTGAACGCGCGAAAGCGGCTGAAGCTGCAGAGGAGCTGAAGCTTAACCAAACGCTTGCTGCGGAAGAGCTGGAGCTTGAACGCATGAAAGCAGCGGAAGCTTTGTCCGCGAAGTTGGAGGAAGAGCGCGCAATAGCCGCGCTAGCCCTCGCGGAACAGCAAGCGGCAGCGGCACGGGAACTGGAGCGCGAGCGGGTAAAAGTTGCGGAAGCCGTAGACGAGCTTGCATTAGCCCAAGTCATTGCTACGGAAGAGTTGGAGCAGGAACGCAAGAAAACGCTCGAGCTTATACAATCGAAGGAGCAGCAGTGGCAGGAGCAGCTTGCTCAGCTTGAGCAATCGCTGAAGGCCG
Organism: Paenibacillus sp. BK720; assembly: GCF_011761545.1. Lineage (NCBI taxonomy): Bacteria > Bacillati > Bacillota > Bacilli > Caryophanales > Paenibacillaceae > Paenibacillus > Paenibacillus sp. BK720. The sequence goes on from NZ_JAASRQ010000001.1 coordinate 260,972, forward strand.
ATTTTGAACGCCGCCGCAATGGATGGATTGAGGAGCGTACAAGACTTCTTACGAAATTGTCCGAGCTGGAGCAGGCTTGGAATCAGGATAAGCAACTGCATGAGCTTCGTCTCCAGGCTGCGGACGAGCATTTGATGCAGGCGATGGAGCAGGAAGAAGCGCTGCGTGCTTCCATCCAGGCGATGGAGCAGCAATCAAACGAGCTTGAGCGGCAATATGCCGAGGTTAAGGAACAGCTCGAGGAAGCTTCTCAGCAGTATGCGCAATCGCTTGAGAAAATAGGGCGATTAGAGCAGCAGGCCTCCAAGCAGCTGGAATTGCAAACGGCTGTTGAAGTGCTTGCAGCCGAACAAACGGAGAAGCTGCAGCAATTGCAGGAGCAATTTGATCTCCTTCAGGATGAGATGGAGAAGCAGCAGCGCCGATTCGAAACGGAACGTTCTGTTCTTGAGCAGCTTCATGCGGACCGATACAACGAAGCGGAACGCCGTCTGGAAGAACAAGCGCGTCAGTTGACGGAAGCATCCGCTATTTTTGAAGAGAAGGAGCTTGAACTGGAACTTCAATATGAAGAGGACAAGCACAAGCTGGAACGTAAATACCAAGAGCAGCAGGAGCAGCTTGAGATGCGTTTTGCCGAGCAGCAATTCGAATTGAAGGAACGTTATGAGCAGCAATATGCTGATCTAAGACAGCAGCTGGACGCAGTTCAGTTGACGAATCAGGAACTGGAAGAGCGGCTGAAGTCGCACAATGCCGCTATGGCCGCGAAGCAGGAGCAGCAAATTGCCGAGTTGGAGCGGCAGCATCAAGAGCAGCTTCGTTCCCTCGAACGGCAGTTCACCGATCAGAACGAATTGCTTGAACTTCAGTACATGGAGCAAATCGAGCAGCTTGAGCGCCAGCAGCAGGAGCTTAAAGCGGATTGGGATGAACGGGAGCAGGAGCATAGCCGTACACTCGATCAGCAGCGCCAGCAGTACGAGCATCGCTACGAGGAGCGTCTTTCGGAAGCGGAGGAACGGTACTCCGAGCTTCTGGCGCAGCAGGAAGAACAACAGCAGCTCCTGCGCTCCCGCATTAAGGAGCTGGAATCTTCCTTGGAAGAGACGAAGCTTCGTAGTCTTGAAAAAGAAGAAAAGCTCTCGGAGTCAACAAAACGCGAGAATGAGCTTATGGAGCAGTTGGAATATACCGCTGCGCGCGAACGGATCACGGTACAGCAGATCGAAGCTGCCGGACTGCAAATTCAGAAGCTTAACGAACAGCTTCAAGCCGAGCAGCAGCTTGCGCGGCAAGCGAAGCAGGAGGCTGAACGTTTGACAGAATCGGAACGCAATCGGGAAGCAGCAGAGAAATCGCTTCTCGAACAGCTCGAAGCGGCGCGCAAAGAAGCTGCAGCAGCTGCGGATTTGAGGATATTGCTGGATGAGCAGGCGCAATCACTGGCGGCTGAGCATCAGGATGCTTCCGGTGAAACGGAAGCCCTTCGCGAGGAGCTTCGCGTACTTGGCGTGAAGCATGAGAAGCTGGAGATCGAATACCGCAAGCTTCAAACGGAGTACAATGAATGGATAGAATTAATCGAACATAGCTGAACCGATACAGAAAAGAACCATCTGCTCTCATGAGCAGGTGGCTCTTTTGCGTTAATTGATATACTGGTTCGGCAAGGGAGTCGGACGTTTGCAGCTAGCTTAACGATGCGCCGCATCGTTAAGGATGTTATGTGTGCTCGCAACGAGCCGCGTTCGGACGTTTATAGGTAGCTTAACGATGCGCCGAGTTACCGGGCGGATGAGGCGTAGAGTAGGTGCGAACACCAAATAACACGGAAATACGGTGTAACAAAGCCAGAGATTCGCGCCTCTGCAAAAAAAACCGTTCCAATGCAATAGCACTGGAACGGCTTCCTCCGTTTCGTTACCCGTAGCTGACTATAGTTCCGGTTGGCCCGCCTACCGGAAGGCTGGCCAAGCGGATGAGGTCCGGGGTGACGACTGCCGGGTCCTTGCCGGTGGCGTGCATTTCGGTACGCAGGGTACCGGGGTTGTATAGGTTAACCAGGATGCCGTGCTCATGCTCTTCGTCGGCGAGCGTGCGGGTCAGCGATTCAAGGCCGGCTTTCGCTGCGCTATAGGCGGCATAACCGCCTGCTCCGTTCCAGGACAAGCCGGAGGTTATATTAATAATGCGGCCGTATTTGCTTTTGCGCATGGTTGGCAGAACGGCCTTTGTAAGCAGAAACGGTCCCGTCAAATTGGTGGCCACTTGCGCATGCCAATTCTCAGAGGTTAGTTCCAGCACGGAACCGGGCTCGAATACGGCCGCATTATTTAATAACACATGTATGGAACCCCATTTGTCGATGACCTGCTGGACTGCGGATTGAATTTGGCTTTCCTGCGTAATGTCGGTAGGGATGATCAGCGCTTCGCGGCCCGTAGTCCGTTTGATCAGCTCGGCTGTCTCCTGCAGCTTGCTTTCACGGCGGCCTAACAAAGCAATCTCGGCTCCTTCCTTCGCAAACGACAGGGAAGTTGCCCTTCCGAGTCCCGAACCTGCACCGCTTACGATGGCAATCCGTCCGTTTAATAAGCTCATGGATCATACCCCTCCTCAAAAGAATAATTTATGAATCATCTTATCAGACCGGAAGGCGGTAGGGGAAGAGTTCATAGCATCAGTCTTTCTTACCCTTTTGTAAAGGAATCATTATAATTCATATGTAGGGTGGCAAGAAGGCATGTCGCGGGAAATAAAAAAGACCTCTTCATAAAAAGAGGTCTCCGCAGCATATGGCTTAGGCAGCTTCAACAATAAGCTTGGCTGACATTTTCGAATGTCCTCCGCCGCAAGGAATGTTGCATTTGATTTCGTATTCGCCGGCATCGAGCGTAATGGTTTTTGCTTTATTCTGAGTCAGCTTCACGTTTGTCTTCTCAATCTCCACGCCGTGAACGCCATCGATGAGCTCAAGCTTAATGGTCTGACCTTTTTTGATACGGTATTCCGGCTGATCGAATTCCCAGCTGCTTGCTTTAATCACAACGTCGGCAACCGTAGAACTTGCTGCCTCCGATCCGGAGTTATTGCTCTTGCTGTTCGAGCCGCAGGCGGCAACGACGAACACAAGGCATAGCACAGATGCAAATATGAGCCACTTCTTCATCTTTATACCCCTTTCATAGCCAAAAACATAGAAATTCAATTCTTTTCCTATTGTAGCTTATCCATATCCAATTTGCAGTGACAGTCCCGTGACAAATGAAAAAGCCCCCGCCTATCGTTTCCGACAGGACAAGGGCTTAAGGCAAAAATCTTTGCATTTTTACTGTTAGTCACGGTTGCGGTAATCGCTTCTGCCTGCCTCGTACGGGGTGCTGACCGGAATGAACAGGTCGATAATCCCGATAACGAGAGCCGCTAAGATTGCGCCAAGCCAAGTGACGGATACGCCGCCGACGATAAACTGCGCAATCCAAATGACTGCCGCGCTGGCTAGAAAGCCAACAATACCGCGTCCAAACGGGGTAACTTTTTTGCCAAAAATACCTTCAATGATCCAACCAAGCGCCGCAATGACAAGCGCCAGCAGAAGTGCACTCCAGAACCCGCCGACGCTAAATTGAGGAACGATCCAGCCGACTACCATCAGAACGATGGCTGCAACGATAAAACGGACAACATGACCAAGAAAACTCATATCATTAGCCTCCTTATGTTAGGTTAGCCTAAGTATGGTGCGTTTCCTCCCTTATTATGACCATTAATCGGGGAAACATGTATGAATCAAGCGGTGATGTCGTGCATCCTAAACACCGATCAGCTATAATATAAGGGCGAGAGGAGTGTTCACTTGGACAGCAAAATTTTATCCACTTTGGAATTCCATAAAATTACGAATAAATTGGTGCATCATGCCGCCACATCGCTCGGAAAAAACGTGTCCGGGCAGCTTGCTCCCGTCTCCGATTTGGAGGACGTCAAGCTTATGCTGCAGACGACCGACGAAGCGTACAAAGCCGACAGGCTGAAAGGTAATGCGCCGTTTGGGGGCGTTGTCGATATTAGCGCTTCCCTGCATCGCGCGCGAATCGGCGGGACTCTGAATCCCGCGGAGCTGCTGGACATCGCGGCAACGGCCAGGGGCGCACGCCGGGTTAAGAAGCATATCGACAATCTTCATGAGGATGACCCGATTCCCCTTCTGTTCGGGCTGACTGAGCAGTTATCGGAGCATAAGCCGCTGGAGGATGCCATTTTTGATTGCATCGACGATAACGCGGAGGTTATGGACAGCGCAAGTCCCGAGCTGGCGTCCATTCGCCGCGAGCTGCGGAGCGGCGAGTCTCGAATCCGGGAGAAGCTGGAGCAGATGATCCGTTCGTCTTCGGTGCAGAAAATGCTGCAGGATTCCATCATTACGCTGCGCAACGACCGTTATGTCATTCCGGTCAAGCAGGAGTACCGTTCGCATTTTGGCGGGATTGTCCACGACCAGTCCGGTTCCGGCGCTACCCTTTTTATTGAGCCGGAAGCCATCGTATCGATGAACAACAAGCTGCGCGAAACCAAAGCCGCGGAGCTTCGAGAAATCGAGAAAATCCTGCAAAAGCTGACGGCCCGCGCGGCGGAGCATGTGGAGGACCTGCTATATAACCAGGAGCTGTTGGGGAGGCTGGACTTCGCTTATGCCAAAGCTCGACTTGCGCATGAAATGAAAGCCACGCTGCCGCGCATGAACGACAGGGGCTTTCTCAAAATCAAACGCGGCCGTCATCCGTTGATCGATCCGGAGAAGGTTGTGCCGCTTGATGTGGAGCTGGGCAACCAATTTACGGCTATTATCGTTACCGGTCCGAATACGGGCGGTAAAACGGTATCCCTTAAGACTGTAGGACTGCTCAGCCTGATGGCGATGTCCGGTTTGTTTGTTCCGGCTGAAGAAGGCAGCCAGCTTTGCGTGTTTGACTCCATTTATGCCGATATCGGCGATGAACAGAGCATTGAGCAAAGCCTTAGTACCTTCTCCAGCCATATGACGAATATTATCCGGATTTTAAAGTCAATGACGTCGAAGAGCCTTGTGCTGCTCGATGAGCTCGGCGCGGGAACGGACCCGGCCGAAGGCTCGGCGCTTGCGATCGCCATTTTGGAGCATATCCACAAGCTCGACAGCCGGATTATCGCGACTACGCATTATAGCGAGCTGAAGGCTTACGCTTATAATCGCAAAGGCGTCATTAACGCGAGCATGGAGTTTGACGTTGCAACGCTTAGCCCGACTTACCGGCTGCTCGTTGGCGTTCCCGGCCGAAGCAATGCGTTTGCCATTGCCGAACGGCTTGGTCTCTCCCAAGCGATAATTGATCATGCCCGCGGCGAGGTCAGCGAAGAGGATCAACGCGTGGAGAATATGATTGCTTCCCTTGAGGAAGACCGTCTAAGCGCGGAATCGGAGCGCAATACGGCAGAGATGATGCGCCGCGAGATGGAAGCGCAGCGCAAACGCCATGAAGCCGAGCTGGAGCGCTTCGAAGAGCAGCGCGACAAAATGCTGCAGAAGGCTCAGGAGGAAGCGCATGAGGCGGTTGCCAAAGCCAGACGCGAAGCCGATCAGATCATTGCGGACCTGCGCAGGCTTGCTCTGGAGGAAGGTGCCTCCGTCAAGGAGCATAAGCTTATAGAAGCGAAGCGCAGGCTGGAGGAAGCGGCACCGGAGCTTGCCACGAAGAAGAAGCGTCCGGCAGTCGGCGGAGCGAAGAAGCCGGCGAAGATTGGAGCCGGCGATGAGGTTATGGTCTATAGCCTCAATCAGAAAGGCATCGTTGTAGAGATAGGCGCATCGGATGCTACCGTCCAACTCGGCATTATGAAGATGAAGGTTGCTCTTGATGACCTGGAGTTGATCAAGCCCGTGGCTCAGCTTAACAAGCAGCAGCCAAAGCAGACGGCAAGCCTGAAGCGCTCCAAGGAAGACAGCCTCCGGATGGAGCTTGATCTACGCGGAGCGAATCTGGAGGAAGCTATCATTGAAGTCGATCGTTTCCTCGACGAATCGTATTTGGGCGGCCTTGGTCAGGTCTATATCATCCATGGCATGGGTACCGGCGTATTGCGTGCGGGAATCCAGCAATATTTGCGCAAGCATAGTCTTGTGAAGACGTATCGTCTCGGAAAATACGGCGAAGGCGGCGCAGGCGTAACCGTGGCGGAGCTTAAATAGCTTCGCCGTTAAGCTTGCGGCACGGCAAGCAAGCCTTTGGGAGTGATAAGGATGGGTAATGAAGTCGATCGTTTGCTCAGCAATTCGTATGCGGCATCTCTCGTTTATGTATCGCTGGTTGTGCTGTCGCTTATCGTTTTTTTGTCCGTGTTTGAGCTTGTAACCCGTTATAATTGCTGGAAAGAAATCAAGAACGGCAATTTGGCGGTAGCTATGGCGACAAGCGGGAAAATTTTCGGGATTTGCAATATTTTCAGGTTTTCCATTGAAGCGAACGTATCCGTTTACGAAAGTCTGATCTGGGGGATCTTTGGCTTTATCATATTGCTTGCCGCCTACTTCTTGTTTGAGTTTCTTACGCCGGTGTTCAAGATCGACGACGAAATCGCAAAGGATAACCGGGCGGTGGGGTTTATTGCCATGATTATTTCCATATCGCTGTCCTATGTAATTGGAGCAACGGTTATATTGTAGGTTTAAAGTCTTTTAGGAGGACATCAATGAAATATTTGTGGGGAATTTTGCTCGCAATCGCCATAATATTTTTCGGTCTAGGCGTTATCTATATTATGAACAATTAAGCTTGTGGAGGGTTTTGAAATGGAAGAACAAACAATTTGCCCATGGTGCGATACCGAGATCGTGTGGGATGAGGAAATTGGGCCGGAGAAGCATTGTCCGCATTGCGAGAATGAACTGAGCGGCTACCGCACGATGCAGATCGGAATCGACCGCGATGAAGACGAGCAGGACGACAACTGGGACGGGAAGCAAGGAAAGCAGCAGCAGCCGCAGGATGATGCCTATAACGATGATTCCAACGAAGGCTTCCGTCAAATGAATGTTTCCTGGCTTGCCGCGGAAGCAACCATCCGTCAAATTACGGACGGCCAGGATGAAGCGCCAGAGTGTCCTTCCTGCCGTGAATATATGCTGGAAGCTGGGAAACAGACGGTATCTCTTCTGCCAACGGTACATGCCGTAACCGGTAAACCGATTATCCAATCCCCGTTTGAAACGATAACCTATATCTGTCCGTCCTGCTTCCAGACTTCGACGGTACTGGGAGAGAGTTCCCGGAAACAGATGCTGGAGCTGCTTGCTCCAAAAGAGTAATTACTGGAAAAACGGCATGCAGCCTGTTCAATTGGGAATCCTAACGGAACATCACTGTTAGGAGGAATCGGATTGAAGCAGAGTCATCATGGCGTTAAGACCGGCGGGCGTATGCCTGGCAGATCAGTCGGCCGCGAAGTCCAGGGTTCTCGCCAAGGCAGAGCGCTGGATTCGCAGGCCATCTTGCTGCTGACGGTACAAGGTCTGTTTGGCGTAGCAAGCGCGCTGTCCGGAACGTTTATCCCGGTCTATCTCTGGAAAGCAAGCCAGTCCTTTATGCTAATCGGCTGGTACACGCTTGGGCAATACATAACAAGCGGCATCACCTTTTGGCTGGCAGGCAAATGGGTAAAGGAACATCATAAAATGTACAGCCTCCGTCTTGGCATCGTGCTGTCGGGGGCGTTTTATTTTATGGTATTGATGCTGGGCCAGCAGGCCAAAACGTACGGCATACCTCTTGGCATGCTGAGCGGCATGGCCATGGGCTTTTATTGGATGGCATACAATGTCGTTTATTTCGAAATCACCGAGCCGGATAACCGCGACCGGTTTAATGGAACGGCAGGCATATTAGGCGCATTATCGGGGATTATTGCCCCTTGGGTGTCGGGTTTCCTGATTACGACGCTGCATGGCGAGCGCGGTTACAAGCTTATTTTTACGATATCCCTCGTCATCTTTGGGCTTGCTGTTGTAGGCAGCTTCTGGCTGAAGAACCGCGGCGTTATAGGAGAAAAGTACAAATGGTTCCTTGGCATTGAAGAGCTGAAGCAGAAGGGAAACCCATGGCGGAGGATGTTTGGCGCCATTGTCACTCAAGGCGTTCGGGAGGGTGTCTTTATGTTCCTGATCGGACTTGTCATCTATATCGCAACGAAAAACGAAGGAAAGCTGGGGAATTTCTCCCTGATTACTTCCCTTGTTGCTCTAATCAGCTTCTGGTTTGTCGGCAAGCGCCTTAAACCGAGCAACCGCAGAATCGCGATGCTGGCAGGTACCATTATGATTGGTCTGATCATTCTTCCGTTGTTCTACAAAGTCAGCTACAGCACCTTGCTTATCTTTGGCATAGGCACATCCTTGTTTATACCGTTGTACATTATCCCGATGACATCCCGTGTGTTCGATCTGATCGGTCACTCGGAGGAAAGCGCCGTTAACCGCGAGGAGCTCATTGTTCTCCGCGAGGCGGGCCTTATTATTGGGCGTGTCCTCGGTCTTGCCGCCTATCTGATTGTCGTTTCCCAGACGCAGACGCCGGCGGCAATTGTTACCCTTATGTTTTGTGTTGGCATCGTTCCAATCGCCGGATGGTTCTTTATCCGGCCATTCCTAACGGCCAACAATAAATTTCGGTGAGTGCTTTTTAAAATAACTGCTAAGCCGTTTTTGCGTAGCATTACGCCACGGCTGCCGGTTTTTTAACTACCACGAAAAGGAGAATTTATGCCACGAATAGTATCTACCGTCATCGACCTCATCGGCGAAACGCCCGTCATCAAGCTTAACCGGCTTATTGAACCGGGAAGCGCGGATGTGTGCGTTAAGCTGGAGCGGTTCAACCCGAGCGGAAGCGTGAAGGACCGCGCCGCGTCGGCGCTTATCGAAGCCGCCGAGCAGCAAGGTTTAATCTCCCCGGGCAGTACCATTATCGAGCCGACCAGCGGCAACACCGGTATTGGCCTGGCGATGAATGCGGCTGCCAAAGGCTACAAGCTTATCCTGATCATGCCGGACAATATGTCCGCGGAACGAATCAAGCTGCTGCAGGCATACGGGGCAGAAGTTGTTCTGACACCCGCGGCGGAAAGAATGCCCGGAGCCATCCGCAAGGCGCTGGCGCTGCAAGCGGAAATACCGGGCAGTTTCATCCCGAACCAGTTCGAGAATCATGCCAACCCGGACATCCACCGGACAACAACCGCCGTAGAGATCCTGCAGCAAATGGGCGGCAAGCTGGATGCCTTTGTTGCCACGGCCGGAACGGGCGGGACCATTACCGGCACCGGCGAGACGCTTAAGGCTGCATTGCCTCATATACATATTGCCGTTGTTGAACCTGCCGGTTCGCCTGTTCTGTCGGGAGGCCAGCCCGGTCCTCATAAGCTGGTTGGCACAAGTCCCGGTTTTGTCCCCGCGATCCTGAACACGGAAGTTTATGACGAGATTATTCAGGTAGCGGATGAAGATGCGCTTCAGACGATGAGAGACCTTGCGCGGCTGGAAGGTCTGCTGCTGGGACCTTCCTCCGGCGCTTCCGTTTGGGCGGCCATGCAGGTTGCCAAGACGCTTGGAGCGGGCAAGCGTGTTTTATGCATAGCACCGGATACCGGCGAGCGGTATTTAAGCATGAACGTGTTTTAGAGGATTGGACGGAAAAGAATCCAACCGGCTTGAAAGGAATGCTGAATGTCCGCAAGCTGCATCTAGGCTTATAAATAAAGTCCATGATGAACTCCGCTTTAAAAGAAAGCCCTTAAAGCTTATTTCCAAGCTTTAAGGGCTTCTTTTATAAGTCCGCGCCGTTCTCTTACGTAATCCAGAATAAAGGAGGGTTCATCGAGAAACGTGTCGTAGCTGCTTTTGCGGGTAAAATCATCCCGGATTGCCGGCGTGATCTCTTTGTATAAGCGGGTAATCATAGGATCGATGCGCTCTACGGTAAAGGCTGTTTTTAATAGCTTCTGCAGGATTGCGCGGTATCTTTGACGGCAGGAAGAGAACTTAAACAGCTTGCCGGTCAGACTATTGTACCCCTGCAGCCGTACAAGATCGCTTCCGCAAGGCTTCCCGTAACAGTTTCTCCCCCAGGTTCCTTCGTAATCCCACGGAATAATCCGGTATTTGCTTGTTTTCTTATGCTCGTAAAGGGCATAGTTCTGATCAAAGCCGTCATAATTGCCGGTCAAAACCGCTCCGGCCAGCCACAATAAATATTGATTGATATCCAGCCGTTTGGCCGCATAAACGCTCAGCCGTTTGCTGGAGAGAGTATTGATATTGCGGATGAAACGGACAAGCCGGTATTTTGTGTTTGTTTGTCCCTTCACGATTTCATAACCGTCAAACAAGGAGTCTTTTTTGGCATTCGTATTCTGATCAACAAGACTGAAATCCGCGCTGTCATTAACGGCGTAAATCAGGGAGGTATAGCCTATACCTCTTTTTCTAAAGAACCGACGATCCACCGCTTCAATCTCCAAGTAGACCCCTTGCGGATAGCCGTTAATCTCGACGGAAATATGCTGGGTTTCCGGGGACGGTACTCCGATGAGATTAAAAAACTGAAAGGATAAGGCGTTGCGGATCATGGAAGGATCGTCGAATTCCGCATTCCAGTGGAGCGTTTTGCCCCCGTCCAGCCTGATTTCAAACGATTTCTTCGTATAATTGCGCGTATGGCCTCCCCGAATGCCGCATGTCGCCGAATATTGTTCGCCGTCTATTTCAATATGGATCGGTTTAAACGATTTGCTCCAAGGATTATTTTTCAGATCCCACAAATCATCCTCGTCAATTTCGATTTTACGTATAGGCAGCTGTGCCACGGGCTTCACCCCTTAAGACCGAAGTCAAAGCCTATCGTGGCCGATAGGCTCCTGTGCTTATTTACGGTATTCGGGAATGGGGGCGAATGACACCCGTAAGCGATGAAAATGTTTATTTCTCCATTTTGTCCGCATAAATGGTTACTAATCTAGTACCTCTCCTATACGGGTTACATATAAATATATTACAAACCGTCACCAATGGTAGATGACTAGATAGCGAATTACCAGCAAGTTCAGCCTATTAGTGGTAGAAGGTCAATTGGATGGCACGGTTGTAAATCTATTAAGCGAGAGTCATCGGAGGGATTTATTACATGTACGGATGCAATTGGCAGCAAGGCAACACTAGCAACGGTAACCACCACAACAGCCACAGAAGCAACAGAAGCCACAGAAGCCACAGAAGCAACAGCAGCAATGGCGGTACAAACACGGGCAACACCCAACTTAGAAACCTGGTAGGCGAATTTGTAAGAATTAATCGTGGCGGTCCGGAATCTATGGAGGGCAAACTGCTCGCAGTAAAAAACGATTACCTGGTTCTTTCGACAAGAGAAGGGGTCGTATACGTTGACCTAGACCATGTAAAAAGCGTAACGGGATTTGCTAAAGGCAAAAGCGGCGGAACTTCCAACGATTATATCAACGCCAACAGCTTCAGAGGGATCATTAACGCTTTGACGAAAGAATTCGTGCAAATCAACTGGGGCGGCCCGGAAAAGGTAGAAGGCTTCCTTGCTGAAGTCCAAGGAAACACGGCACTTGTTGTAGCGAATAACCAAGTCGTTTATATCCTGGTTGACCACATCAAAACCATCAAAAAACTCGGCGGTAAATCCGGCGGCAACAAATCGGGTAACAAAGGCGGCAACCAAGGCGGCAACCAAGGCGGCAATAAATCCGGCGGCAACCAAGGCGGCAACAAATCCGGCGGCAACAAAAACAACAAATCCGGAGCTCAAGGCGGCAAATCCGGCGGTAACAAAACGGGCAACCGTGCCGGCGCTCAAGCTCAAGGACAATCGACAGGCAACAAATCGAAAAAATCCGGTGGCAGCAACCGCTCGAAAAAAGGCTAATCGATAGATGAGATGCCGGGCATGTACTTTAGTGTCCGGCATCCTTAATAGATGAAGCTTTTGAAAAGGAGGTCGAGCAGTTGAAGAACCAGCACCCTTTCCTCGATTCACAGGTTGAGCTTGTCATTTCCGGAAGAGCGGGTATCCGCGGCAAGCTGATTGATTTTGGCCCCGATATTCTCGTGCTTTATAACGGGACCCAGTTTTACTATGTTCCGCTTATCCATTTGCAGCAAATGAGAGTTGTATACGATGAAGATCAGAGCTACAGCAGTACGCCGGAGCTTCCTTTCGAATCGTATAATGACTCCATCTCTTTCCGCAAAATATTATTGAATTCCAAAGGCATGTTTTCGGAAATCTATATCACCGGCAATCAATCGGTACATGGCTATGTAACGGCGGTAATGAACGATTTCTTTGTTTTTTACTCTCCGATCTACCATTCCGTCATGATCTCCATGCGGCATCTGAAATATCTGGTACCCTACAATGCCAATGTTACCCCTTACTCCTTGTCTTCCGAACAATTTCCGCTCAAGCCAACGCCATTAACCCTTGCCCGGACCTTTGATCAGCAGCTGCGCAAACATATCGGACAATTCGTCGTTCTCGATCTGGGAGAGAACCCCAGAAAAACAGGTGTCCTCAAAAATGTTGATTTGAGCCTGCTTGAGCTTGCGGACGCAAGCGGATCATCGGTGTTTATCCATTTTGATCACGTCAAAACGATTCACCTTCCATAAACAGGAAAGGCCTTTTGGTTGCGTCCAGCATATCAAGGGGCTTTTTTGTGCGGATACGGGAAATGCATCAGTTTTCTTCTTAAGGGGAAAGCTGGAAGCGAAGGTGGTGAATGTCTGTGCACCCTAACGCAAAGCCTATCGGTTTATGGCCAATTGTAATGATGACACTGCTTAGCGTTGGTCTTGTCAATCACGTCATCGTAGTTCCCCTGCTGCTTGCCGAAGCGAAAAGGGATGCCTGGCTGAGCATTCCGGTTGCGCTTATTATCGCGCTTCCCATTGCAGCCTTTCCTTTGCAGCGCGTGATGTTCAAGATGAACAGAGTGCGTTTTGACGAATGGCTCAAGCAGCGTATCCCGACTTTTTTTGTATGGCTGATTCTCGCAATTATTAACTTGGCCTTGCTGTTCGTTGCTTTCGGATCATTGGTAGACGTAGTGTCCTGGACGTCCAATACCTATCTGCCGTTGACCCCCCAATTTGTGGTCCTGTTTGTCTTCTGTTTTATCTGCATGTTTGCGGCCATGAACGGGCTGCGCACGATTGCGTACGTATCCTGTATTTTGCTTCCTATCGTTGTTGTGCTGGGAGACTTTGTGATGACGGCTAACATGCCTGCCAAGGACTACCGGTTTTTGCTTCCAATGTTCGAAATGGGAATGTACCCGATACTCAAAGGGGCGGTCTTTTCCATCAGCGCTTTTATGGAGCTGTCTTTTCTGCTGCTTATCCAGCATGAAATGAAGAGGAGCTTTAAGAAATGGCATTTGTTGCTGCTGACGCTCATGATAATGCTCTTGACCCTGGGACCAACCGTGGGGGCTATTACCCTGTTTGGACCTAACGAGGCGAGTTTGATGCGTTACCCCGCTTATTCGCAATGGCGTCTAGTGAAGATCGGCAAGTATTTCGAGCATGTCGATTTCTTCGCGGTCTTTCAATGGCTTTCGGGCGCTCTTATTCGAATATCGCTGTCGCTCTATTTGATCCAGCTCTACGGGCCTTTCAGAAAAATAAAACGGAAATGGATCAGCATGCTGATCACCGTTCTGATTTTGGCGGCCGCAAGCCTTTTCGTTCTGATGCACATGAAATGGTATATGATCCTGATGCATGCGTACTTCCAATCAGCATGGGTCCTGTTTGGCACCGTTCTTCTGCTGCTATGGATTCTCTCGTTTATGAAACCAAAGAAATCGGAACAGCCGAAAGCACAAGGAGGTTACCGTAATGAGCCGTGAATCGGAAACGCATAATCGCGGCCTCGACCGTCTGGACAGGATTTACGAAGAGCTCGACGGCTCGGGCGATATTGTCATCCAGACGATTGATGCGGGCAAAGAGCTTAAGCGGGAATTCCGCATTATGATGTGCGGCGGCATGGTGGACATGCAGACGGTGTTTATCGCTTTAATGCCGCAGCTGGACAAGCTGGCCGAGACGCTGAATGAGGAATTCGGGCAGACGGAGCGGGCTGAGAAAGAGCGCGAGCCCGTCGTTATGGAGAAGAACCATTCGTACAAAGAAGGCTACTCGTTTGGCGCACGTTTATCACTGGACAATGAAAGGGAAGTCTCTTACTTCTACTCAAGCCTCTATTCCGGCAGTGTTATAGCCGTCGACGAAGCCACGCGATCGGTATATTCCTTTGACGTTGCAAGCATTCCGGGACGCCAGCCTGAGGAATCGACGATGGAGCTTTCGGTTAAAGGTCCTCGGGACGGATTTGTGGAGGGGATTTCCACGAATATCGCGCTTGTCCGCAGAAGGCTCCGGACACCGGATATGCACGTTGAATATATGAAAATCGGGACAGAGTCGCAGACGGAAATCTCGATCATGTACATGAAGAGCAAAGCGGAGCCTTCTTTGGTCAATGAAGCCAGAAACAGGCTGCAAGCGATTGATATCGAAGCCTTGTACAGCTCTTCCGAGCTGGAAGAGCTCGTGTCGGACAGGCCTAAGAGCCTGTTCCCGTTAGTGGATTACATCGGCCGTCCTGACTATGTGGTTCAAGCGTTGATGCAGGGAAGAGTATGCCTTTTTGTGGATGGCAATCCCTCTGTCATCATTATTCCGGGCAATTTGACGCTTCTGATCAAATCGCCGGAGGATGCTCATCTGCCCTTTTATTACGTATCCCTTGAACGGCTGCTCCGGATTGGCGGGTTTATTCTTGCCATCTGCCTGCCAGGCTTTTGGGTCGCCTTGTCGGCATACAACACCGATCAAATTCCGTTTACGCTGCTTGCAACAGTAACCAACTCCCGAATTGGACTTCCGATATCCACCACCATGGAAATGTTCCTCATGATGACGATGTTCGAACTGTTCCGGGAGGCGGGTGTCAGGCTGCCTCGCCCCGTCGGCCAGACGGTATCCGTTGTAGGCGGACTTATTATTGGCGACGCCGCAATCCGGGCGGGCCTGACCTCGCCAACGATGCTGGTGGCGGCGGCGGTTACGGCAGTTTCTACCTTCACTCTGGTGAACCAGACCTTAGGCGGGACGGTGAGCATTTTACGGTATTTCGTGTTAATTCTCTCTTCGATATTCGGCATATTCGGCTTTTTCGTGAGCGTGTTTATTATTCTGATCTACATGTGCTCTCTGGAGACGTTTAACCAGAACTACATGCAGCCTATTGCTCCGATTAGATGGAGGGAACTCATATCGGGATTGCTGCAGAAGTCATGGAAGTCCAGAGCTAAAGGTGATAAACCATGAAGGTTCATTCGAATCTCCGAAGGTTTTTGAAAACGATGAAAGCGGTGTTGGCGCTAAGTGTTATGCTGGTAACCGGGGGCTGTTGGGATGAGGTCAATCTGCAGGATGTCAGCTACATTTCGGCTATTGGCGTAGATTACGTGGACAATCATTTTATTGTATACGCTCAAATGATATCGTTTGGCGTAATCGCGAAGCAGGACACTGCTCCGCCGCCTGGGAGCCCGATTTGGATAGGGAAGCACGAGGGGAATACCAATCTTGCCGCCATCTTTAACCTGATGGATTCCTCTCAATATAAGCTTTCATTAAATCACTTGAAGACGGTCGTCATTCACGAGCGCGCTTTCAATGAAATCAAGCAGATTATCGACAGCCTTAACCGCTTGAGCTCAACCCGGTTTAACTCCTTTGTATTTGGGACCAAGACGGACATTAACGAATTGTTTACGATGGATATGCTGTTCAACAAAACGCCGCTTACGACGCCGCTTTACGCGCCGCATATCGAGAATAACCAGAACAGCTATATCGAGCCCATGACGCTGCAGACATTGATTCGCGGAGCTTTGGAGCCTGCCATGGCGGTGAAACTGCCCGCCCTTTCCACCCTGCCGGATGACTGGGAGAATAATAAAAAGAAGCTCAAATTTTTAACGATTGACGGAGTGTTTTTATTTAACAAGAAGAAACCGGCAGGCTATCTATCCCGTGAGAGAACGAAGGGGCTCATATGGACAAGCGAAGCGTTCAAGCGGTCGCTTATTCCCGTTAATGTAGACGGTAAGCGAGGTTCCGTAGTGATTGATGCCGCCAAATCGAATATTAAGGTTAATTGGGCGGACAAGGACCCCGAATTTACGCTTAAGGTTAATGTCTCCGGACATTTAATTGAAGCGTCAAGCGACTTTACGGACGAGGAGCTTAAGACGCGGGTGGAGCAGGCGGTACAAAGCCAGCTGGAGGATACCTATTTGAGGGGATTAGCATTAAATGCCGATATCTATGATTTGGAGCATCAGCTGTACCGGCACCACAATCGCGCATGGAAACGGCTGGTGAAAGAGAATTGGAAGCCCGGACCGAAGGATCTGGCCATCGAGGTAAAATGCAAGATTACGAAGCAATCCGAGCTGCGCACCAAATCCGAGCTTGAGCTGCATACATAATCCATGGGTTATGCGCCCATAATATGTATGCTATCCCAAACCTGGCATGAAGGAGACGAAACCATATGATGCAAGCTTTAACCGCGAAGGAACTTGAATATATCGCGGATTCATTGTCCAATGAAGATTTGTTGATGAAGCAAAACGCTCTGCTGGCCTCTCTCGCGATGAACCCGCAGTTAAGACAAGCCGGAATGACTGAATTACAAACGCATCAACAGCATTATCAAACCCTGATGCAAGCCCTTCAGCAGCATCAGCACCTGGCTCCAACGCAACCGCAGCAGAACTAAAAACCCGGGAGGAGAAAAAACATGTATCAACAGCATCATTTGCCCGATGAGGATTTAGCTTATACGGTATTGTCCGATCTGAAGCGTGTCGTTCGTGAGTATTCGACGGCTGCTACGGAATCGAGTTGCCCTGAGGTTCGCCAAATGTTTACGCAGCTGATGAACAGCACGCTTAAATTGCAGGGAAACCTGTTCCAAACGATGCAATCGGCCAATATGTATAACACGGCATCGCCTGCTCTTCGTCAAGAAATTGATAAACAAGTGAAAGAATATCAGCAAACGCAGCAAAAAACGACGCAATATTTACAGCAACGACTAGGCGGCGCGCAACCGTCGTTCCAGCAATTCGGTCAATTCCAACAGCAGCAGCACCAGCCGCATCAGCCTTATTTTATGTAAAGACCCTTCGGGGTCTTTCGTTTTTTTTCTTTGCAGGAACCTATAATTCGTTGTAAAATATTTTAATAACCGCAGTTTTGGAAGGAGTTTGACG
Organism: Paenibacillus sp. BK720; assembly: GCF_011761545.1. NCBI lineage: Bacteria > Bacillati > Bacillota > Bacilli > Caryophanales > Paenibacillaceae > Paenibacillus > Paenibacillus sp. BK720. Next base: position 278,381 of record NZ_JAASRQ010000001.1, read on the forward strand.
ATGAACGAACTACAGCTGAAAGTGCTGGAGCTGCTCAAGGAAGACGCGCGACGCGACGCCGACCTGATCGCCGCCATGCTGAATGAGCCGGTGGAGAGCGTAAAGCAGGCAATCGCCTACATGGAAGAGGAACATATCATCGTTAAATATGCGACGGTTGTGAATTGGAGCAAGGTCGATGACGAGAAGGTTACGGCATTGATCGAGGTTCAAATCACGCCTGAGCGCGGACGCGGCTTCGAAGGCATCGCCGAGCGCATCTACTTATATCCGGAAGTGAAATCGGTCTACCTGATGTCCGGGGCATACGACTTGCTTGTCGAGATTGAAGGTAAAAATCTGAAAGAGGTTGCCTCTTTCGTTTCCAATAAATTATCGCCTATCGACAAAGTGCTGTCGACAAAAACGAACTTTATTCTGAAAAAATACAAACAGGACGGAATTATCTTCGAGGAGCATGAGGGTGACCATCGATTGATGATTTCGCCATAAGAGGGTGATGGCTATGATTAAAGACGAGGTAACATCGAATCATCGCCAATCGATGGCTGATTATTTGTCGCCGCTTGCTCGGAGCATCAAACCGTCAGGCATCCGGCGCTTTTTTGATTTGGTCAGTACCCGTAAGGACGTAATTACGCTTGGCGTAGGCGAACCGGATTTCGTAACGCCTTGGCATGTGCGCGACGCGGCTGTGTACGCGCTCGAGAAAGGCAAGACGCAATATACATCCAATGCGGGCATGCCGGAGCTGCGCGAGGCGATCGGTCAATATTTGAACGATTCCTTTGCCGTTTCCTATAATCCGGCTAACGAGGTTCTGGTAACGGTCGGCGGCAGCGAGGCGATCGACCTTGCCCTGCGGGCTTTGATCAGCCCCGGCGATGAGATTCTTATACCGGAGCCATGCTATATTTCCTACTCGCCGATTACGACGCTCAGCGGCGGGAAAGCCGTTGGCATCGAGACCTTTGCGAAGGATAATTTCAAGCTGAAGGCAGAGTCGCTGCGAGCGGCGATTACGCCAAAGTCCAAGGTTCTTATTCTATGTTATCCTAGCAATCCAACCGGCGGCATTATGACTTACGAGGACTGGCTGCCAATCGCCAAGGTGGTTGAAGAGAACGATCTGATCGTTATTTCCGACGAAATCTACGCGGAGCTTACTTACGGCTCCAAGCACGTGAGCTTCGCCGCTATCCCGGGCATGAAGGACCGGACGCTGCTTGTGAGCGGCTTCTCCAAAGCGTTTGCCATGACCGGCTGGCGGATGGGTTACGCATGCGGCCATCAGGATCTGATTGGCGCGATGCTGAAGATTCATCAATACACCGTTATGTGCGCGCCGATTATGGCCCAATACGCGGCGCTTGAGGCGTTGACTCCTCATGGCCTGGAAGAGAAGGACCGGATGATGGAATCCTACAACCAGCGCAGACGTCTTGTTGTGAAGGGCTTCCGGCAAATCGGACTGGAGTGCCACGAGCCGGAAGGAGCGTTTTACGCTTTCCCTTCCATTACGTCAACGGGTCTAACCTCCGAGCATTTCGCGCAGCGGCTGCTGGAGGAAGGGAATGTCGCTGCCGTTCCTGGCGACGTATTCGGCCTGGGAGGCGAAGGGCATCTGCGCTGCTCCTATGCGACATCGGTAGCCCAGCTTACGGAAGCGCTTGACCGGATCGGACAATTTGTTCATAAGCTGAAGCAGGGCTAACAGGAGTAGAAGATAAACAGGCAGGGCGCGCCCTTGCCTGTTTTTTTGTGGTATAGTGAAGGGAACAATTCCCTTAAGGAAGGGCTGATTTTGTGAAAATTTATACGCGTACGGGAGACAAGGGCCAGACCTCGCTTATTGGCGGACGAGTACGGAAAGACGATATCCGCGTTGAGGCTTACGGCACGATCGATGAGCTGAATTCCTTTGTCGGTCAGGCCGCAGCCGAGGCTGCGAAGCATGAGGAACTGGAGGATATGGCCGCGCTCCTCGTGGATATTATGCAGGAGCTGTTTGACTGCGGTTCGGATCTGGCCTATGCAAGTCCCGGAGCTCCGCTTAAAGTAACGGAAGAGGCGGCGGTTAGGCTTGAGGCAATGATCGATCAATATACCGAAGAGGCGCCTGAGATAACAAGGTTTATTTTGCCGGGAGGAAGCTCCGTGTCGGCTTTGCTGCATGTATGCCGGACCGTGTGCCGACGGGCGGAGCGCCGCGTCGTTACGCTTGCCGCGGAGCATCCTGCCAATCCGGCTAATCCGGAAGTGCAGAAATATTTGAATAGGCTGTCGGACTTTTTCTTTGCGGCGGCGAGAGCGGCCAACGCAAAGCTTGGCGTGCCTGACACCGAATATGTACGGAGTGCGGAAGTGTTCCGCAAGAAATCGAAATGACAATGCAAGATATAGCAGGGTATTACAAAGCGCTGGCCGTTGAGGTCGGCGCTGATCTGGCAGGAAAAGACGTTAGGACGGTGCTGGAACGGAAGCTGGGCGTATCGCGCTCGCTTCTGTCCCGGATCAAGCTGACCGAATACGGCATCACCGTTAATGGAGCAAGGGCGTACACCACGGCGAAGGTCACCGAAGGAGATTGGGTTGCCATCCGGATGGAGGAAGAGATTTCGGAGGATATTTTGCCGCAGGATCTGCCTTTATCCATTGTATTCGAAGACGATTATCTGCTTGTCGTGAACAAACCCGCGGGTATCATCGTTCATCCCACGAAGGGGCATTACACCAATACGCTAGCGAATGGGATTGTGCATCATTGGCAAGTTAAGGGCGAACGCGTACGGTTCCGTCCGGTTCACCGGCTTGATGAGGATACGTCGGGACTGGTCGTCATCGCCAAAAATCCGTACATTCACCAGCAGCTATCGGAACAGCTGCAGGCCGGCACGATTGTGAAGATCTATTGCGCCTTCGTCTATGGCTTGCCATCCCCGGCGGACGGAACGGTTGATGCGCCAATTGACCGGGACCCCGAGGATCCGCATGTCCGAATCGTAACGCCTGAAGGGTATCCGTCTATCACGCATTACAAGACGGTGGCCGTGTTTGGCGAGGGTCTAGCATCCAGAGTCCGATTAAAGCTGGAGACCGGGCGAACCCATCAGATCCGCGTCCATATGAAGCATATCGGCTGCCCGCTGATCGGCGACGGCATGTACGGATTGCGGGCGGGAAAGGTCGACGAGTGGGAGACGATAGCCGGACGTCAGGCGCTTCATGCGGAGACGCTTGGGTTGACGCATCCGATGACAAAGGAATGGATCGAATGGACGGCGGCGCTGCCGCCTGATCTTGTGCAGCTGGAGCTGGCGTTAAGAGAGTGCTGAGGGCAAGCTTGAACAAGCTAACGGCGGACTGCAACGGAATAAGAGGAAAAAACCGTGTTATAGCCGGTTGGAGACCGGCATGGGCGGTGCTTTGAACGAAATAGGAGGATTTGCACAGATGAGCAAGCTGACGATTTACCAATATCCGAAATGCGGTACATGCCGACAGGCCGTTAAGTCATTGCAGGCGAAGGGCAATGAGCTGGAGCTGAAGCATATCGTGGATGAGACGCCAACTCCCGACGAACTGAAAGTGCTGCTGCAGAACAGCGGATTGGAACTGAAGAAATTTTTTAACACTTCAGGCGAAGTGTACAAGGCGCTTGGGCTGAAGGACAAGCTCGGCAGCATGAGCGAACAGGAGCAGCTTGAGCTGTTGGCCTCCCACGGCATGCTGATCAAACGTCCGATTGTAACAGACGGCAATAAAGTAACGGTTGGGTACAAGGAAGAACAATACGAGCAAGTATGGAACGGGTGACGGGATGAGGAAATCATGGCGTTCTGAACGGTTGTCGCAGCTGGGCTCGTCGATTTTTGCCGAGGTCGCGGAGTGGAAAGCGGAAGCAGCCGGCAAAGGCCGGGACATTATTAACCTTGGCATCGGCAGTCCCGATAAGCCTCCGACGGAGGCTGTAAGAAAGGCATTAAGCGAAGCGGCGCTGCGCACGGATATTTATTCATATCCGGGTACGCACGGCAGTACAAGCTTCCGCCGGCAGGCAGCTGCCTGGATGGAGCACCGGTTCGGTGTGAAGCTGGATCCGGATCGCGAGCTGGTTTCCCTAATGGGCTCGCAGGACGGCTTGTCCCATTTGGCAATGTCGCTCTGCAATCCGGGCGATATGGTTATCGTGCCTAATCCCGGTTATCCGATTTATACCGCGGCGTTAGCGTTGGCGGGAGTGGAGCCGTATTTGCTTCCGCTGAAGGAAGAGAATCATTTTCTTCCGGATCTCGACTCGGTACCGAAAGAAGTATGGGAACGCGCAAAATTTATTTTGCTGAACTATCCGGGTAATCCTGTATCCGCCACTACGGATCTTGCCTTCTTCGAACGATTGCTCGCTAAAGCCAAGTCGCACGGCGTACTGGTCGTTCACGATGCGGCATACTCCGAAATGGCGTTCGATGGACATGAGCCCCCAAGTGTATTGGCAGTTCCGGGTGCATTGGACGGGGCGGTAGAATTCCATTCCTTGTCCAAAAGCTTTAATATGGCAGGCTGCCGCATCGGCTTCCTTGCCGGGAACCGCGAAGCGGTTGGAGCGCTGCGCGAGCTGAAAGAAAACATCGATTACGGCGTATTTGGCGCTGTTCAGGAAGCGGGCGTCGCGGCGCTGCAGGAAGCAATGTCTGCTTCTGCGCCGCCTAAAGCCGGCGTATTATATGAACAGCGGCGGGATTCGTTTATCGCGGCTTTGGCCGTCGAAGGCTGGGCTGTAGAGAAGCCGAAAGCGACCATGTTTGTGTGGGCAAAACTGCCGGAGCGCAGCGACGGCACCACATGGACCTCCCGCGAGTTCGCGCGGAGCCTGCTGGATCAGACGGGCGTCGTTGTGATACCGGGCGAAGCGTTCGGCAGCGAGGGCGAAGGGTTTGTGCGGATTGCTTTGGTCGAAGACGAAGCAAGGCTGCGTGAGGCTGCACGGCGGATCGGCGCGTTTCTTAGAGGTTAGGATCCTGATTGCGATGCGGCACTACGCAAATCAATACTCTTCCGATCGCTGTTGTCCCCGAATTTCTTCATTTGGAATCCGCTTTAGCGGATGAAATTCGGAGGACAAAGGCGAACGCTGCGCTTCTCCAGAGTATTGATTCGCTTCGCTTCGTCCAAGCAATTTTATAGGGGCCGTTTTCATCACTCGGAATACGAGTAATGGATATGAATTAGTTTGTCATCACTCGAGAAATGAGTGATGGTTAACGGGCCGCGGCCCGTACACGGTTTTGGATTCATCTTAATGCAAAATCAGCGGCATTAAGAGAGGTTGGGAGCTAGGGAACGGAGCGAGTGAATGTTCCGAGGGGAAGGGGAGCGGGAAGCGGAGTAGGGGAATGTTCTTGAGAAGCGCAGCGTTCGCCTTTGTGTCCGGATTCGGACCCTAGTCCGATTGTTCAAGGAATCCGGACACAACAGCGATCGAAAGAACATTCCCTTACGCAGCGACCCCAGCGACCCCATCCCCACAGAATTCACCTGCGCAGTAACCACCAAGCGACCTCTCCATCCACAATGCCAGCTTTTGCATTACAAGGAACGCCAAAACTGCTGTACAATAGAATCATATTACGGTGTAGAGGATGGCCTTTCGAATGAACGAAAATAAAATTCTTGTCGTAGACGGAATGGCGCTGCTTTTCCGCGCCTATTTCGCCCAGCAATACAGTGCTAGACGTCTCGCAGACGGTACGCCTACCAATGCGATCTACGGTTTCATGCAATATCTGTTTGACGCGGTGAACCAGTTTCAGCCCACCCACGTGGCATGCTGCTGGGATATGGGAAGCAAAACGTTCCGCACCGAGATGTACTCGAATTACAAAGCGAACCGGCCGGAAGCTCCGGACGACTTAATCCCGCAGTTTTCGCTCGTGAAAGATATCGTAGCCGCACTTGGCATTCCGAATATCGGAATCGAGGGTTACGAAGCGGACGACTGTATCGGCACGGTATCGAAGCAGCTTAGCGAGATGGCGCATGTGTATATCCTGACTGGCGACCAGGATATGCTCCAATTGGTTGACGAGCGCATACATGTTGTCATCATGAAAAAAGGCAGAGGCAATTATGCGGTCTATGATCCAGGTTTTCTCAAAGAAGACAAAGGTATCCATCCATTCCAGGTTATCGAGATGAAGGGCCTGACCGGCGATACAAGCGATAACTACCCGGGTGTCAAAGGAATTGGCGAGAAAACGGCGCTGAAGCTGCTTCAGGAGTTTGAATCGATCGACGGCATTTTGAGCAATCTGGACTCTTTGTCCAAGAGCATTAAAGCAAAGATTGAAGCGGATCTGGATATGCTGCATTTGTCCCGGACGCTGGCGCGTATTAACATTGAAGTGCCGGTTGCATGCAGTCTGGAAGAATGCGTATGGAGTATACCGGCTGAAGCCGAGGTTGTATTTGAAAAATATCGTCTGGCCTCATTATTGAAATTAATCGGTTGATTTGAAAGGCAGCTGCGCTAAAGGCGCGGCTGCCTTTTTTTTGCCAAAAAATACTAAGTTTTTGTTGCGGAAAAAGGAAACTGGAAACAAGTGTCGAACTGGTAACTAAGACCTATATTGGCTAAAAACAAGCAACTTCTCATGTTAGCATTGCCCATTGGCGGTAACTGGGCGGCAGGGCGAACCGAGAGGGTTTTTGGCGCGCGAAGACCGGCGGATCTGCGAGCGATAGAAGAGCAACAAACGGTACGGGGCAAGGGTCATCTGCGCAACCAAGAAAACACTTGCGAAGCAAGAATCACCACAAATAGCTCAGGATAGCCATTTGTGTGACAATTCTGTTTAGGAGGCGGATTATGAAAGGTGTTTTACGAAAAACAGGAATGGCGGTTATGTCGGTGCTGCTGGCGTTAATCGTGTTCAGACTGCTGCCCGCGCAAACGGGCTATGCGGCAGCGCTGGCTCCCATTCCGGCAAGCGTGGATTATTTCCACGATAATTCCGGTTATTATTTTAACGGGGATGACTCCGTAGGTCCGGGATATAGCTGGATTGGTACTTATTTCGATTCCGCGTATGGCAACTCTGTAACGGTTATGCAATTTGATCTGAGTTCTATACCAGTCAACGATACCGTTTCGAGCGCGATATTAAAGCTGTTTGTGCCGTACGTAGACTACGACCACACAGACCCAACCCCGCTATTTGTAAATGTCTACGGGTCTAATGATGACGTTATTTCGGAATCATCGCAAAAAATTCCTACGCAAGATGTTACGATCATTAATGGACAAACGGGGATCACGCAAGGCCAGTTTCTAAATATTGATCTAACCTCTTATATTAAAACCCAGGCTACGGGTGACAGAAAAGCAACCCTTGTGCTGACAAGCAAAGACACGCCTGGTAAAAGCAATCAGTTCGCCATCAATTCTAACAATGCGCCTTCCAACAAACCGGCTCTGGAAGTGACTACCGCAACAAACGCAAAAGTACTGTCGGTGGCGGCTCCGCCGAATGGAACATACACAGCCGGACAAAACCTGGACTTTACGGTGTATTTTGACCGAATCGTCAACGTAACGGGATCGCCTTCCCTCTCTCTGACGATTGGTTCCACGGTTGTGCAGGCAACCTATGCATCAGGTACTGGCACTACCGCTCTTACCTTCCGCTACACGGTAACAAGCGGACAGCTTGATACCGATGGCGTATCATTAGGAAGCTCGATCAGCCTCAATGGCGGCACCATTAGAAATGGCAGTAATGAAGACAGTATTCTTACCCTCAATAATATTGGCTCTTTAACCAATGTAAAAGTAGACGCCGCAGCTCCAACGGTAGCCTCAGTAGCCGTACCGGCTACCGCGACTTACGGCAGCGGGCAAAGCCTCGCGTTTACGGTCAATTTTAATGAACCTGTATACGTAGCAGGCGGAACGCCTAGCCTTGGTCTTACGATCGGATCGACAAACGTACAAGCCAATTACTTAAGCGGTTCGGGAACAAGCTCGCTTGCATTCCGATACGATTTGCAAGACGGGCAATCGGATTCCGACGGAATTGCGGTAAATACTCTTGCCCTCAATGGGGCAACCATCAAAGATTTGGCAGGAAATGCTGCAGCTTTGACACTCAATAGCGTTGGCAGCACGGCAGGCGTGAGAGTAGATGCCATAGCTCCGACCGTCGGTTCAGTAGATGTGCCTGCTGCGGGTACCTATAAGACAGGCGATCCGCTTACCTTCACGGTCCATTACAACGAGAACGTAAACGTAGCGGGCAGCCCTTATTTACCGGTTATAATCGGCAGTTCTTCGGTACAAGCAAGCTACGTATCGGGAACGGGAACCCCAAACCTTCTATTCCGCTACACAATCCAAGCGGGCGATCTTGATACCGACGGAGTTCAGCCAGGGGCAAATCTGGCGTTGAACGGGGGAACCGTTCGGGATGCGGCAAACAATAACGCAAGCCTCTCGCTTTCCGGCATCGGAACCAACATCGTATTGGTAGATGCGGTCGCCCCGACAGTTAGCAGCGTAGTCGTGCCTGCGAATAAAACTTATCTGGAGGGGCAGGATCTTGATTTCACGGTTGCATTTGATGAAAGCGTGACCGTGACGGGATCACCCTATTTGCCCGTAACGATTGGCAGCAAGGCTGTTCAAGCAAGCTATGTATCGGGTTCCGGAACGCAAGATCTCCTGTTCCGCTATACGGTTCAGGCTGGAGACTATGATGCTGACGGAATTGCGGTTGCCTCCGGCTTGAGCTTGAATGGCGGCACGATAAAAGACACCGCTACGAATAATGCCAACCTAGCCTTGAATAATGTTGGAAGCACGACGGCGGTATTGGTAGACGCGACAGCTCCATCCGTTAGCAGCGTTGACGTGCCGGCGAGCCAGACCTACGGGCCGGAGGCTAATCTGGACTTTAGGGTTCATTTTAGCAAAAAGGTTGTTATCGCCGGCGGAACGCCTTCCTTTCCTTTAACGATTGGATCCTACACGGTGCAGGCGCAATATGTTTCCGGAACGGGTACGGACACGATTGTATTCAGCTACGTCGTGCAAGCCGGCGACAATGACAATAACGGCATTGAAGCGGGCAGCGCTATTTCTTTGAATGGCAGTACGATTAAGGATGAATCGGGGAATCATGCCACTCTGACCTTGGCCGGCGTCGGCAGCACTACAGCCGTCTTGGTTGATACGGCGGCACCGGCGGTTACGGGAGTCGAAGTACCTGCGGATAGCAGCTACCGGACAGGCTCCGTACTGGAGTTTACCGTTCATTATTCCGAGAATGTTACGGTAACCGGAGTTCCAGCCTTGCCAATCACCATCGGATCTTCAACGATCGAAGCCGCTTATGTATCCGGTACGGGGACAAACGCCCTTTTATTCCGGTATACGGTGCTTAGCGGACAGGAGGATTCGGATGGCCTCCAAGTTGGCGGCGTTCTGGCGCTGAATGGCGGATCGCTGAAGGATGCGGCTGGAAATGCGGCAGATTTGACCTTGAATGCTGTTGACGATACCAGCCAAGTATTGGTCGATGCCGTCGCTCCGTCCGTTGCAAGCATTGACGTGCCGGCGGCCGGTATGTATAAAGCAGGCAGCAGCTTAAGCCTTACGATCCACTATGACGAAAAAATTTCCGTAACCGGAACGCCTTACATCGCGTTAACGATCGGAAGCGCTACGGTCCATGCCGCTTATGCTTCCGGATCGGGAACAAAGGACATCACTTTTACTTATTCCGTTCAAACCGGGGATGAGGACACGGACGGTATTGAACTAGGTGCGGTAGCGTTAAACGGCGGAGCGCTAAACGATGCTGCTGGCAATGCGGCTAGCCTATCGCTTACTTCAGCGGGCAACACCAACGAAGTGCTGGTTGATACCCATGCACCATCTATCGCAAGCGCGGACGTGCCGGACAACGGCATTTACAAAGCAGGGGACAGACTTAAATTTACCGTTCATTATGATGAGAAGGTTACGGTAACCGGCGGAACGCCTTATCTGCCCGTAACGATTGGCTCGGCTGCGGTCCAAGCCGTTTATGTATCGGGTTCGGGCACAAGTTCTTTGCTGTTCGCGTACGACGTGCTGGCGGGAGATAACGACTCGGACGGCATTCAAGCCGGCAGCGCCATTCAATTAAACGGAGCAACGCTTCAAGATACGGCAGGTAATGCCGCTGTTCTGACATTGACAACAGGCAGCACCAGCGGAGTGCTGGTGGATACCGCGGCACCTTCCGTCACCGGCGTGCAAGTGCCTGGCAACGGTTATTACAGTGAGGGTTCGGCTTTAAACTTTACGGTTCACTACAATGAAAAAGTAACGGTTACGGGTACGCCGACCCTTCCAATTACAATTGGTTCTTCAACTGTTCAGGCGGCATATGTAACGGGAACGGGAACGGATTCTTTGGTTTTCACCTATACCGTGCTAGCGGGTCAGGTGGACTTGAACGGAATTTCCGTAGGCACCTCCCTCAACTTAAATAGCGGAACGATCGCCGACGCGGCAGGCAATGCGGCGGATCTGGCGCTCGCTTCCGTAGGCAGCACAAGCAACGTCCTCGTCGATGCGATTGCTCCAACAATCGAAGGCGTAGACCTTCCTGCGGACGATACTTACCTGGCAGGAGAACAGCTGAATTTCACGGTTCATTACGACGAGGCGGTAACGGTAACCGGAACGCCATCCATTTCGATTACGATTGGTGCGGCTACGGTACAAGCCCAATACGTGTCGGGTACGGGGACAAAAGATCTCCTGTTCCGCTACACCGTGCAAACCGGCGATAATGATGCGAACGGCATTGAGGTTGGAGCCCTCAGCCTGAACGGCGGAACGCTGAAGGACGCAACAGGCAACAACGCCGCAGCGGTTCTGGACGGTCTTGGCAGCACGGCTGGAGTGAAGGTCGATGCGGTTGCGCCTGCGGCAACAAGCTTGGATGTTCCGGCTGACGGAACGTACAAAGCAGGCGAGGCTTTGACTTTTACGGTTCATTACGATGAAGCCGTTCACGTAACCGGCGGAACTCCTTATTTGTCCGTCACCATTGGGACTATGCCAGTCCAAGCGTCCTACGTGTCGGGCACAGGCACCAATGCGTTGGTATTCCGCTACACGGTATCAGCAGGTCAAGAAGATACGAACGGCACTGAAGTAGGCAGTGCAGTGAATCTGAACGGAGCTTCCATTCAGGATGCGGCCGGCAATGCGGCCGGCCTTGCTCTTACTGGAGCAGGCAGCATTAGCACGGTACACGTCGATGCGATTGTGCCAACCGTTACTAGCGTAGCAGTTCCCGCAAACGGAACGTACAAAGAGGGAGACCAGCTGGACTTTACGGTTAACTTCAACGAAAACGTAACGGTCAGCGGCGGAACGCCGAATTTGACGATTACGCTTGGTTCGACAGACGTCCATGCTACGTATGTATCGGGTACGGGAACGAACGTTTTGTTGTTCCGATACACGGTACAAGCCGGCGACATTGATGGAAACGGCATAGAAGCAGGAAATGCCATTTCCTTGAACGGAAGCACGCTAAAGGACGCGGCAGGCAATGCGGCGGATCTGGCGCTCGCTTCCGTAGGCAGCACAAGCAACGTCCTCGTCGATGCGATTGCTCCAACAATCGAAGGCGTAGACCTTCCTGCGGACGATACTTACCTGGCAGGAGAACAGCTGAATTTCACGGTTCATTACGACGAGGCGGTAACGGTAACCGGAACGCCATCCATTTCGATTACGATTGGTGCGGCTACGGTACAAGCCCAATACGTGTCGGGTACGGGGACAAAAGATCTCCTGTTCCGCTACACCGTGCAAACCGGCGATAATGATGCGAACGGCATTGAGGTTGGAGCCCTCAGCCTGAACGGCGGAACGCTGAAGGACGCAACAGGCAACAACGCCGCAGCGGTTCTGAGCGGTCTTGGCAGCACGGCTGGAGTAAAGGTTGATGCGGTTGCACCGAGCATTACGAAGGTGGAGGTTCCGGCAAACGGTTCTTACAAAGCGGGAGCAAATCTGCAGTTTACGGTTCATTTCAGCGAGAACGTCCATGTAACGGGCGGTACCCCGGAGCTCGATGTGAAGCTTGACGGTAAAACCGTTCAAGCCGCGTATGTATCGGGATCGGGTATGAACGCTCTTGTATTCCAATATGAAGTGCAAGCCGGAGATACGGATTCGGATGGCATTGAGCTTGCTGCGGCTATTTCCTTGAATGGCGCGGCAATGGCTGACCAAGCAGACAATGCGGCTGTACCTACCCTTGCAAACGCAGGCGATACAAGCGCCGTACGGATCGACACAACCGTACCGGTTGTGGATCTGGTCAGCGTTCCTGCTGACGGAACGTATCATGCAGGGGCAAACCTTGATTTTATTGTTAAAGCAAGCGAACCGGTTATTCTTGATGTCACGGCAGGAAAACCTTACCTTGAAGTACAGGTTGGAGCTGCTGTCGTCAAGGCGGAATACCTGGAAGCCGTATCGTCAAGCGAGCTCAAGTTCCGTTACACGGTACGTCTGGAGGATCAGGATTCGGATGGCATCGGCATCGATTCCGGAGCGCTGGCCTTAAACGGAGCGGTTATTTCGGATGCCGCAGGCAACGGCTTCAGCGCAACGCTTAACCATATCGGCGCTACGCAGAACATTAAGGTGAGCAACAACTTCTCGATTACGCCGAGCGAGACGGATTGGACGAATAAAGACGTAACGGTGACCGTCGTTACCGATCCGGACAACACCATAGAATACAAGCTGGGCAGCGGCGGGACATGGACGAGCTATACCGCTCCCGTAGTTGTTTCTCAGGAAGGACTGACTGCCTTTTATGCGAGAGTCACCGATCCTGAGAATCACATCGGCGAGGTCAAATCAGTCGAAGTGAAGATCGATAAGACAGCTCCGGTTATCGTGCTGAACGGCAATGATACGGTTATTGTATACAACGGCAGCACCTATACGGAGCAAGGGGCTAAAGTGCAGGATGCGAATCCGGCGGCTCCTCTGGCTACGGTGACCGGGACGGTGGATACCGCCGCTCTTGGTACTTACACGCTGCGCTATAACGCGATTGACCTTGCGGGCAATCAAGCGGCGGAAGTCATTCGTACGGTTAAAGTGGTCAACAAGCCTGTCAGCAACACGAACGTACGCCAAGTGACCGTTGAAGTTGGAGACCCGAATCATCCGCAGGTTGTCGTGCAAATTGATATTGTACGCGAGGTAATCGGCGGCAAGAAAGTGGACACCGTCATTATGAACGAGGACAAAATCAAACAAGCCGTAGAAAGCGCAGTCGGCGCCCACCAAGGAACGATAAGAATTATCGTGGACGACATTCCCGGAGATCCGGCAGACGAGGTCAAGGTGAAACTGACGGTCAACTCCATCAAGTATCTCCTCGACAGCTCGATTCAGGTGGAGATTCAAACGGAGAATGCAACGCTTCATTTATCCACCGAGGCATTAGGCGCGATGAAGGGCAGTCAGGAATTCTTCTTCGATATCATGCCAATCCGCAAGAAGGACGAGCAGAACGCGGTGAAGGACAGGACGGTTAACGCGGAAGCGATCCGCAAAATCGCGAACTCAGGCAAAGTGAGCGTTATCGGGATGCCGATGACGATTGAGACGAATTTGCCGAAAGTAGCGGTTCAAGTTACGTTTCCGCTGGATTCCAGCGTGATTCCAAGCGACCTGAATCAAAGAAAGCTTTTCCTCGCCAGCCTTGGCGTATATATTGAACACTCGGATGGCGACAAGGTATTCCAGCGCGGCAAAATCGTCTATAACGACAAAGGTTATCCGGTTGGCATCCAAATCGAGGTAAACAAGTTCAGTACGTTTACGATTGTGTCGGCCGAAGGAGCAAGCGTGCATCATGATGCTTATATGACGGGCTATTCCGACGGCACGTTCCGTCCGAATCAGTCGGTAACTAGAGCGGAAATGAGCACCATGCTGTATCGTCTTTTGTCCGGCACTCTTCCGGGCAAAGGCTCCGTTACCGCCTTTGCAGACGTGTCCAATAATTTCTGGGCTTCCGAAGCGATCCGGTGGGGTCAACAGGTTGGCATTCTGAACGGTTATCCGGATCACAGCTTCAAGCCTAACGCAACGATTACGCGCGCCGAAATGTCGGCTATTATAGCCAAATGGCTGCAGCTCGATCCCGGCGCCGCGAATCCGGCGTTCCGCGATGTGAAGGGGCATTGGGCGTCTGCCCACATTGCTGCGGCAGCAAAGCTTGGCTACATGACGGGCTATTCGGACGGCACGTTCCGTCCCGACCAGCCGTTAACCCGAGCCGAAGCGGTTGTCATCCTTAACCGGATTCTTGGACGCGGTCCGTTAACCGGCGTAACAACGCCTACTTGGAAGGATGTGCCGGCTTCCTTCTGGGCGTTTGGAGCGATTGAAGAAGCTTCAAGATCTCATGACGCGGCACGAGGTTCCGGCGGCAGCGAAACGTTTATACCAGAGTAAATCAATTGGTTTTTGAGGCCTCTGCCTATTCCTGGCAGGGGCTTTTCTTAATATTTTTATACATTAATTGACAATATCCGTCTCTTAAATCTATAGTAGAATAGCACTACTTTTTTGCTATTTTTTACTATTCGAAATGTGGGGGTGCGATGCTGGTATTCGAATCTGCTTGTCCTGAAGATGCCGTTTTTTTGTTTGAGGTTTATGCCGATACAAGGCGCGAAGAGATGGAAGCTTGGGGATGGCCGGCAGGAGACGCGGAAGCTTTTTTGCGTATGCAGTTCGAGCTTCAGACAAGGTCTTATGCGTTGCAGTTCCCGGAGGCCGTCACGCGGATCATCATTCATGACGGGAATAGAATTGGAAGGATCATTGCGTCCAGGAGCAACTCTATTCACCTCATTGATATCTCCTTGCTGGCCGGTTACCGTAATAAAGGAATAGGTACGGCGGTAATAACCGGTTTGCAGGAGGAAGCAGCGGCAGCAGGTCTACCGGTCAAGCTCAGCGTATTGGAGCACAATCTGGCAAAGCGGTTGTACGAAAGACTTGGCTTCAAGGCTATAGGGGAAGCATCTCCTTATATCTCTATGAGCTGGCAGCCGGATAAGAGAGAGGAGCAGTTAATATGAGTGAGCAATATTTAGGTGAAATTCGCATGTTTGGAGGCAATTTTGCTCCTGTCGGCTGGGCTTTATGCAATGGCCAACTATTGTCCATCAGCGAAAACGAAGCTTTGTTTACCTTGATCGGTACAACTTACGGTGGAGACGGCGTATCTAACTTTGCGCTTCCGAATATGCAGGGGCGCTTGCCTGTACATACGGGACGCAGCAATACGACAGGCAGCATGTATTCGATGGGACAGAGTGCAGGCACCGAATCCGTCACATTAATTATGAATCAGCTTCCCGTTCATTCCCACGCAGCGAACAGTTCAACTTTATCGGGAACGAGCAACAGTCCGGAGAATGCTTTTTGGGCTGTCAGCGACAAAAATCTTTATTCCGACGCAGCCTCCGACGTTACTTTAAATGCTGCAGCTATTGGAGTAACCGGCGGGAGCCAGCCTCATGACAATATGATGCCTTATCTGGCCGTGTCGTTCATTATTGCGCTTGAGGGGATCTATCCGTCCCAATACTAGAAAGAGAAAAAGGAGGAAATATCATGGCAGAACCATTTCTTGGCGAAGTAAGACAATTTCCGTTCAACTTTGCTCCAAAAGGCTGGGCGCAATGTAACGGTCAGCTCCTGCCGATCCAGCAGAATCAGGCGCTGTTTTCTCTTCTTGGCACAACGTATGGCGGCGACGGCAGGACAACCTTTGCTCTTCCGAATCTGCAAGGGCGCGTCCCGGTTCATCCAGGTCAAACCGTCGTGTTAGGACAGACGGCCGGCGAGGAAGCTCATACGCTTACCATTAACGAGATGCCGCAGCATAATCATCAAGCTAAAGGCGGATCAGATGCTACGGGATCGGGGCCAGCCGGAAAAACCTGGGGGACTTCATCCAGCGTTTCGCCTTTTGCTCCGCAGCCCAATACGATTATGTCCCCGAATGCCATTGCGCAAGCTGGCGGGAGCCAGCCTCATAACAATATGCAGCCGTATCTGGTTGTCAATTTCTGTATCGCATTACAAGGGATTTATCCTCCGAGAGACTAGTAGAAAGGACTGAAAATAAATGGATCCATACATTGGCGAGATTCGGTTGTTTGCAGGTAACTTCGCACCGAAAGACTGGGCATTCTGCAATGGTCAAATTATGTCTATCGCTCAAAATACAGCTCTGTTCTCTTTGCTTGGCGTCACGTACGGAGGCGACGGCAAAACGACATTTGCTTTGCCGGATCTTCGCGGCCGCGCACCGATGCATTGGGGACAAGGACCGGGACTTTCGCTTCGAGATTTAGGCGAGATGAACGGTGAACCTAGCGTAACGCTGCTGCAAACCGAAATTCCCGCCCATACTCACCTGGCAAACGCTCAAGCCGCTTCTAACAAAACAGAGGCGCAAAATGATATTTGGGCAATGGCGGGCGCGCCTGGCCGGGGCGGAATCCAGTATTATTCCGATAAAACGGACGTTTCTCTTAATCCGATGGCGGTAGGAATTACAGGAGGCTCTCAGCCGCACAATAATATGCAGCCTTACCAGGCACTCAATTTTATTATCTCTTTGAGAGGCATTTTCCCTCCAAGATCCTAACGGCAAACAAAGCCCCGGCCATTGGCCAGGGCTTTGTTTTATGGTTCATCCATTGCATCAGGGAGCGAGTCGTAATCATCATCGCCCGCAAAATCACGGTTATATTCCTCGTGCATTTGACGATTCTCATAGCCGTAAGGCCTTGAGGAACGCTGATCAATGCGCCAAGGACCGCTTTTGCCAGTTGGCCCCGTTATGCTCGAGCCGTAGGAACCGTCCGGAAACTCTTCATGCGCGAGGTCATTCCTTTGCGATTCCACCGTCGATAAATCCGTGTATTCGCTGCGGTCTTCGTCCATAAACCGATCCACCGATATCTCCTCCTGAAATGGCTTAAGTTTGCGTTCGCCCTCTCAGTTTACCCTTGATTAATCGGTAAAATTCACCGTTCCTACTACAAAATATAAAAATTGAGCGAGCTCGGCCGCTTCTTCCTCCGTCAGCTGAAAGGTATGTTCCAGATAACCTTCCTCTTCCAGATCATCCGGGCCAATGATAGCCGTACGGCCGGCTTGAAGATCGGTGATCAGCTTTTTGCCGTAAAATCTTGCCGTGGCCATAATAGCGAGGTCGAAACGCTTCATGCTTGGCGTAATAAACGTTACAAATCTAGTGGACGTATCTTCCGTTGTATCGGACATAAAATCGAAATCAGGCAGCAGCATGATAAAGCCTCCATAAATCGTTTGCACACATTATACAATAAGAAAACGCTTGTAAGAAAGGTTCGGTTATGATAGCATAAAATTAATCGAATAAACGAACGTGAGGAAGCACCTCTCTTGCATTTTTTTGCAGGAGGGGTGCTTTTTTTTGCGTTTACGCTTGCTTACGTTTATTCGCGCGATTATCCATTTTGATTGAGGAGTGAAGGAAGCATGCAAATCGTTTTTTTGAACACGTTTGAAAAACCAATTGAGGACGGCGCCATTGTTACGGGAAAGCTCTCTATCTGCGAGAGAGACGGGATCTGGGCCGTCTTATGGTCCGAGGGGGCGGAAGAGGCGGTCAGCTGGTTTGAAGGTACGTCCTGGGAAGAAATGCTGATCGGCTTCCGTCATGGCGTTGCGGTTAAAATGGGCGAAGGCTATACGCCCGTCGTAGACGGCATGCTGGAGGAGAAGCGGGGAGGAGCGGGCAGCTTCTTGTCCATGCTTCAATGTTACGGCGAGCTTCATGCGAAGCAGGAACTGTTCGAAGCGCTTCGGGAATGGCGCCGCAAGAAGGCCGTTTCGGAGAAGCGTTCGGCTTATATGGTTGCCACCAACCGGATGCTGTGGATGATTAGCGCATTTGTTCCTTATACAACGGATGAGTTGATGCAGATTCCGGGCTGGGGGGAGCAGAAGCATGCTGCCTACGGGCAGGAGCTCCTGGAAATTACGGTTCAGCATGGCCGCGAGACCGATTTTCCGCTGAAATGGGTAACCGAGAAGCTGGAGCCGTCGGCGTATACCCAATGGATGTACAAGCAGAAGGAGGCACGCTACAAGAACGATATGCTCCGGCAGCAGCAGAAGAAGCGGATATTGAGCTTTGTTTTTGAAGGAGGCTCGATGGAACAGCTGCAATCGGAGCTGGAGCTTCCCCGACGCGAGATTATGGACAGGATTGAACAGCTCGAGACGGAAGGCTACGACTTTGAGCCGCTTATTGCCAGGGAGCTCGCGGATATGCCGGATACGGAAAGGGAGCTGATCTGGGAAACGTTCCGCCAGGCCGGCGACCGATACTTGAAGCCTGTGCTGCAGCAGGTATACGGGGAGGACAGCTTAAAAGAAAAGCAAATGGATGTCCTCTATGAAAGGCTGCGCCTTGTCCGTCTCCACTACCGGAAGTCCGCGAAGCAGCAAGCGATGTAAGGTCAGGGGAAAAATAAAGGAAGCTCCCGGTTTAGGGGGCTTCCTTTATTCCGCCATCCGGCCATATCGGCTCCGCATATCGAATGCTTGCGCCCGAATCGCAGGGAAGTCCGGTCTCATAGGAGAGGTTGCCGATCAGGCCTTCAGCATGCTGACGAAGCTCCGGCCTTCCGCTGCCTTCTCTTAAATAGCGAAGGACCGCGGGAATAACCAGCAGCGCATCCTCCATGGCACGGTCCCATAAGGTCCAGGCTGTCTCGTTGCGGATAACGGTTTTGTCCGAAGGATCAATCCATGGCGTTCCGGCTTCGTTCAGCACGTCGTAAGGCACCTGCTTCCGAAAGACAAAAGGATCCATTTGCCCAAAAGTAACGTTTCGTTTAATAGAAGCCGGATCGTGGAACAGACGTTGCGCCCGGATCATATCCCGAATCGCGCTATTCCAGTCTTCCTCGCGGATGACGGGAGCAAGCTCCGGATAGAAGCTGTCCGTAATGGCCTGGAGGGCTTTCACCGCAGCTTCCGGCAGCCGCCCTCCTATGTCGATTTTACGCCATACCGGTGTTTTCCACGTTTCGATTCCCCATTGCTGCCTGGCGATAATCGTATCCATCATTACCTCGTAACGCTGGTGATCCCACTTGCGGAAGCCGGATCTGCTGAAGACAAGCGGATGCATATGCCGGTCGAGCACATGATGAAGCACAAATCCCAAAGAATAAACAACCGCCTGATCGGGCTGTCCCCCGAGTTCTGCCGAACGTCCGAGAATCGAATCGAGCAGCTTCATAAGAACAGGGCCGCAGTCCCGGTTATGCATCTCCGTGCCAAGCTGAATCATGGGCGATTTCCCCTGCCACGGCAAAAATCGGTGATAAAACAGGAAATCCGGACCCTGACAGCCCATATAAAATAACCGGCGAAGCGGTTCCGAGGCAACAAGCCCGGACTCTTGCAGCTGATCAAGTACTTTTTGGCCAAAGATGAGATGAGCCCAAACATTAGGCATGGAAGAAAACCTCCACATTTTGTCAAATTAAGTATGAAAAAGTGACTATAAGCGTAGGACTTAAGCTTCAATAATGATAATATTAGTATACTTGTCCTACGTATTTAAGTATAATGGAAATAGAATAGACTACGTGCGAATTTTGTCGAAAAGGAGCGTTCCCGCTAATGAAGGCAGAATACATTAATCCGTTTCTTGAAGCCGCAACGATCGTCATCGAACAGGTGATCCAGATTCGGCCTTCCACCGGAAAGCTAGGCCTTAGGAATATCGAATTAGTAGAAAATCACATTTGGATTCAGATTGGGATTAATGGGCAAATGAATGGCGACATCGTATTCGGGCTGAGTGAGCAGGTGGCTTTGAAGATGGTCTCAGCCATGATGGGCGGATTTACGATCTCCGAGCTTGACGAGATCGGCCGCAGCGCAATATCCGAACTTGGCAATATGATTAGCGGCAATGCGAGCACCATGCTTTACAATCAGGGGGTAAACGTAGATATTACGCCTCCGAGAATCATTCTTTCGGCTAGCGACGAAAGCTTTTCCGCGGGACAGGCTTTAACCGTTCCTCTCATTATGGACGGAATCGGTCAATTTGATATTCAAGTCCTAGTCGCATCGTAACATAGAAGCAGGCTCCTTCGGGAGCTATTTTTTTTGGGGTTTAACTTTTGCTAATCGGGCACTGATCAAGTAAACTGAAGAGATGAGAATGAGCGAAGCGGATGCAGGTGATGATGTGTGTTAAAGGGGAAAATTGTCCTTATTTCCGGAGCCTCCAGCGGAATTGGAGCGGTTACTGCAAAACAGCTGGCTAAGCTTGGGGCGGTGCCGATCTTGACCGGACGGAATCTGGAGCGTCTTCGCAAGCATGCGGACGTAATCGGCGCGGCATGCCCGACGTATCAGATGGATGTAACCGATATGAAGCAGGTACAGCAGACCGTTGATGCCATTATGGCGAAGTACGGCAAAATCGATATCCTGCTGAACAATGCGGGCTTTGGCAAATTCGAGACCTTCCTGGAAGCAGAGGTAGAGAGCTTCGAACAGATGATGGACACCAATTACATGGGAGTTGTCCGCTGCACGAAAGCCGTGCTGCCCTACATGCTGAAGCAGGGAAGCGGACATATTGTTAATATCGCTTCCATGGCGGGGAAAATTGGTTCCTCGAAGTCTACCGCTTACTCGGCAACCAAGCATGCGGTGCTTGGCTTTACCAATTCTCTGCGCATGGAGCTGAACGGTACCGGCGTTACGGTATCGGCGGTTAATCCGGGCCCAATCCGCACCGAATTTTTCGATGTCGCCGATCCTTCGGGCACTTACGTGAAAAACGTAAGCTGGTTTATGATGAAGCCTGAATATGTCGCATCGCAAATTATTAAAGTAATGGAACGGCGGAAAGCCGAAGTGGATCTGCCAAAAACAGCGGCTGTAGGCATTAAGCTGTATCAGCTGTTCCCGCGCATCGCCGACCGCGTATTTGGCGGTTGGTTCAATCGAAAATAGCGGTGGAATAAGAAAGGAACGTATATGAGTCAAAAGACATGGAATGATTTAGGCATTACGAAGGCGCTTGGCGATAAGCTGGAAGCGAACAACATAAAGGTCCCCTCGGCCATCCAAGCCGAGGCGATCCCGACCTTGCTGGAAGGCCGGGATGTATCCGCGCGATCGCAGACGGGCTCGGGCAAGACGCTGGCTTATTTGCTGCCGATGCTTCAACAGCTGAATACCTCATCGGGGGCCATTCAAGCGATTATCCTGGCTCCGACACAGGAGCTGGCGATGCAAATCGTCCGCGTAGCCGAAGGATACGCGGAGCCGCTTGGCCTTCGCGTACAGCAGCTGATTGGCGGCGCGGCGATGAAGCGCCAAATCGAGAAGCTGAAGCTTCGTCCGCAAATTGTCATCGGTACACCGGGTCGGATTCACGAGTTGTTAAAGCTGCGCAAGCTGAAGTTAAGCGATGTGCGTCATATTGTGATCGACGAAGCGGATCAGGTGTTTGAGCTTGGCTCTACCCGCGAGGTGGAGACGATCCTGTTCGCCATGAGTCAGGAACGCCAGCTGGCCTTTTTCTCCGCAACGTATCCCGACGTAATGGCACGGTTTGAAGGACGCTGGATGAAGGAGCCCGTCCGCATTCAGATTTCGCCGGAGCAACGGGTTTCGGAGACGATCAATAATTTCTATATCGTATGCGATAAACGGGACAAGCCGGATGCAGCAAGACGGATTGTCCGCATGCTGAAGCCGGAATCCGCGCTATTGTTCCTGAACGTTACCGAAAATATCGCGAATTGGGAAGCGAAGCTGAGCTACGAAGGCTTCTCCGTCGAAACTTTGTACGGCGATGCGGACAAGCAGCGCCGGGCAGCAACGCTGGCCAGATTCCGCGAAGGAAAAACGCAGCTGCTTCTCGCAACCGACGTTGCGGCCAGAGGTCTCGATATTGAGGGTCTGCAGCTTGTCATTAATCTGGATCCTCCTATTGATGCGGATCATTACGTACACCGTGCCGGTCGTACAGGGCGTATGGGCCGCCAAGGAACCGTTATCTCGCTAATTACGCCGCAGGAACGGTTTATTATGGATAAATTCCGCAAATCGCTTCGAATCGAGCTGCCGGAGAAGGCGATGTACAAAGGCGAATTCGTGGCTCCAAGCGAACTGCCGAATAAAGTTTCGGCAAGACCTTCCCCACGCCGGACGGCCGATGAGCAGGAAGCGGGTACGCGTTCTTTCGTTGCGCCCAAGAACAGCAAAGAATGGGAATCGTTGCTGAAGGAAGACCGGAAGCCTAAAAAAGGTGCTGCAAAGCCGGACGTCGCCGCACCGGCACCGCGTCCAAAGCCCGCTGCAACCAAGCAGGAGCGGCTCCGCGACAAGAAAGACAAGGGAGCTCCGAAGTGGCTGAAGGCCAAGCGCGAAAGTCAGGAAAACCAATAAAAAACCAAATAAAAGAAATTTTTTTAGAAGCCACCCTCCCAAAACTTCAGACCTTCGACGAAAACGTATAGGCGAAGGTACAAGCGGATTAAATTCCGTCAAAAAGTACAAGGGAGAGTGGCTTTTTATGAAGAAACAAGCGGTATGGAAAAAAACGGTGATTTCTTCGCTGGCGGTAATGATGCTTGCAGGCGGCGCGTCTTCGGCATTCGCAAACGGTAACCATAACGACAATGGCGGAAAAAAAGGCGACGATCACGGCGACAAAAAAGAAGTTAAAGTGAACTGGAAATTCAAAGACGAAGATGATATGAAATGGGCAATGGAATATATTATGCGTCTTGCATCGAAAGGCGTATTTACCGGTTATGAAGACGGCTCGTTCAAGCCCAACCAAAAAATTTCCCGCATTGAGACATTGGTAGCGGCGGTTCGTCTGATGGGACTTCGCGATCAGGCGGAATCGACGGCAGAAATGAGCACGAAGCTGAACTTTAAGGATGCCGATCTCATCGCGAAAAAATATCCATGGGCTGTTGGTTACGTAGCGGTTGCGGTTGAGAACGATCTGTTCTCCGAAACGGAAACTTCGGTAAATCCGCAAGCGAATGCAACTCGTCTGTGGGCGGCAACGATTCTCGTTAAAGCGCTTAAACTGGAAGATGAGGCGAAGGCGCTTAACAACACTCAGCTTGATTTCAAGGATGCCAAAAATATTCCTGCCGGTTCCGTAGGTTATGTGGCTCTGGCTATCAAAAAAGGCATTATTACGGGCTACAACGATAATACATTCCGCCCTAACCAGCCGGTTTCCCGCGCGGAGCTTGCTGCACTGCTTGACCGCACGGATTCCGAAATTCCGGATAACGACGGACAGGCTATCACGGGCAAGCTGAAAGCCGTTGCTTCGGGCGGTCAAATTACGATCACGCAATCGAATGGTACGGATTTGACGCTTAGCTTGGATCCAAACGTCTTTATTTTCAGAGACGACAAGAAAGCGGCCGTCAGCGCGCTGAAAGCCGGCGACGAAATTCTTGTCCGCACTTATCAGAATAAAGTTGTGTTTATTGAGGTGACTAAATCAGCCAATGATGACTCCAAGGTATTCGACGTTACGGGCAAAATCAACACGATTACTTATAACGCTAACGGCAAGCTGTCGACGATCTCCATCTCGAAGCAAGACGGAAATCAAACAACGGTAACGATTTACAACGTGGCGGATAACGCGCTGATTACCGGCGACCGAAACAATCTTGTAACTGGCCATGATGTTAGAATTCAAGGCAAAGACGGCGTTATTGCAGGTATTACGATCCTTTAATAAGGATTGAACGATAAGCAGGTATACTTTCCTTCGCGGAAAGGAATACCTGCTTTTTTTTGATATTGCCGCTGTAATTCGGTATGCTGATAAGAGAAGAGCAACTTATTATAGAGGTAATTGTAGGTGAGGGAATATGAGCGAGCCCATTTTGCAGGTGGCCGGATTAACCGGCGGTTACAGCCCGCGGCGTCCCGTGCTTCATGATGTGACGTTCGAGGTGCGGGCAGGAGAAATGGTAGGATTAATAGGATTGAACGGCGCGGGAAAAAGCACAACGATCAAGCATATTCTGGGACTTATGAAGCCGCATCAGGGGCTGGTAAAGGTAGACGGCGTTACGCTTGAGGACAACGCGGAACGTTACCGGTCCGCTTTTGCCTACGTGCCGGAAACTCCGGTGCTGTTCGACGAGCTGACCGTAGAGGAGCATTTACGCCTGACCGGGATGGCTTACAATGTGGAGGAGCCGGCATTTGGCGAACGGCAGGAACAGCTGCTGGATGAATTCCAGATGAGGCAGAAACGCGGCGCATTTGCTTCGCATTTATCCAAGGGGATGAAGCAGAAGGTAATGATTATGAACGCGCTGCTCTCCGAACCGCCGCTTTATATGATAGACGAGCCGTTTCTGGGTCTGGATCCGCTCGGCATTCGTTCTCTGCTTGAACGGCTTGTTGAAGTGAAGAAGAGAGGCTCGGCTATTCTGATGAGCTCTCACATTCTGTCCACGGTGGAGGCGTATTGCGACCGGTTTATCGTTATGCATCAAGGCAAGGTGGCTGCCTACGGCACGCTTGAAGAGGTATGCCGGACTGCCGGAGTCGAAACGCGCGGCGGAGCGCTGGAGGATGCCTTTTACAAGCTAGTGACCGAGGGACGTCAATGAGCGGGGGGGATCGCTCGCTTGAAGCGTTATGGTTCAAGCGGTCAGGAGAATTCCGCAAAGAAGTAACCCCTTATTTCGGCTATATGGCGCAGAGCGGGTTTCCGTTGTTTATGTCGTTTATTGTGTTGTCATCCGCCTTTGGCTACATAAAGCTGATCCGGGATCTGCCAAGCGGATTTCCGATTACGCTTGTTGGCATCGTGGCCTTGTTTATTATTCTTAGCTGGAGTCCGCTTCGGACCTGGCTGACAGCGCCGGATATTGTTTTCCATATGCCGCGGGAAGCGGAAATGGGCGGCTATATGCGAAGAAGCTTCCGCCGCTCCGCGATCTTGACATCCGTGTTTGGGATTTTGGTTCTGCTGCTTTACTGGCCGATTTACCGGCAAGGGGACGGGGAAGCGGGCTTATTGACCCTGCTGCTTTTTTGCGCGGCTATGCGGGGGGCTAACCTGTGGGGGGCATGGAAGGAACGGAGATTAGCCTGGTCCGGCGTCCGGCTTCTGCTTCGGATCTTGCGCTGGTCAGCAAATGCGCTTGCGCTGGCAGTCATATTGACAAGCGCGCCGTGGAAGGCTGCATTGTTCCTGCTGCTGCTGCTTGTCTTGTTCGCCCTGCTGTACCGGATGCCGGTCAAGCATGCCTTTCCTTGGGAGAGGCTGATTGAAGAAGAGTCTCGTACCCGAAGAGGCTACTATCAATTTTTCGGCTTGTTTATCGATGTGCCAACGATGCCTTCCCGTACGATGTCTAGAGCTTACCTGGCATGGATTTTAAGGTATATACCGAACCGGCATCGACTGACTTACGTATATTTGTACGCGGCATCCCTTGCGCGGACGGAAATTGGCGGCATCGTCCTGCGGCTTACCGTGTTGTTTGCGCTTATCGTTTACTGGTTTGCGGAGGACGGATGGCTGTCGGGCTGGGGAGCTGCTGCAGCTTACATGATCCTGCTGCAGCTGGTTGCCGTTCAGATCGGAGGCTTGCGGCATGCGCACCGTTATTCGGTATGGCGGCATGTCTACCCGCTGCCCGAGGCTAAACGAGTGGACAGCGTAGTCACCGTGGACCGGTGGTCGCTTGCGGCTGTTTCTTTCCTCATGTGGCTGCCGGCAGCCATCATGCTGCTGCTGCAGGGACTTATTGCACCGGCAGTTGTCGCGCTGCTGGCTGCTTGCGCGCAGATTCTGTTCTTGCGTTCCGGCCGCTTGCGCCGCAAGCTTGCGGAGGATGCTGAGGAGGAATGACCGGTTTTGCGAAAAAAAATAGCGGTGCAAGGATCATCCCTTGCAGCGCTATTTTTTATTTATTAGAAGGCAATTAGCCGATCAATTCGGTAACCGCTTTGTAGATCGTATCAAACAGCTCTTCCAGGTTCCGCTCTTCGATGCAGGAGAATGCGACGCGAAGATCGGTCTCGCCAAGCGCGATTGTTCCGATTCCGTATTCGTCCAGGAGACGGGTGCGGACCTCTTCTGCAGAGACGCCTTTCAGCTTAAGGCACATAAAGTATCCGGAGTTAAACGGATAGTAGCTCCATACGTCGCCGTAACGTCCGCTGTCGAGCAGATCCTTTACTTTATTGGCGCGCTTCTTCATCACATCGTATTTCTCCGCTTTCTGCTCATCGAACTCAGCCGATTGCAATGCGCGTAATACGAAGGTTTGCGATGGATGCGGGCCGCTCGAGATGGTCGCGCGGATAATGCCCATTGTTTTTTGCTCAAGAGCGGTCAGTACTTTATCGGAAGGGTTAGCGTAAGTAATAAAACCAACGCGGAAGCCCCATACGTATTCTTCTTTGGTTGCGCCGTCGACTTTGACAGCGAGTACGCGCGGATGCAGATCAGCCAGCTTGCCGAATAACGATTCATGCAGCGAGTCTTCGAAGAATAGGCCGAAGTACGCGTCGTCCGTTACGGCAACAACGTTAATGCCTGCTTCTGCCGCATCACGGATTGCTGCAACAATCTCATCGCCTTCCTGAGGACCCGGCGAGTAGCCCGTAGGGTTATTCGGGAAGTTGAGGATGACAATCGCTTTTCCTTTGTCCTTCTGGGCGAGCAGAGCTTCGCGCAGTCCGGCGCTGTTGAAACGGTAATCCTCGTTGTACAGCGGGTACTCAACGATCTCGGCACCGCGGCGGATGTTGAATGTCAGTTCATAGTTTTCCCAGTTCTTGTTCGGAATGATAACCGCATCGCCGACATCGGCGAACAAGTCGGCAACAATACTCAAACCGTGCGTCAATGCGTTCGTAGCGACAGGGTTGCCGAACTTTTTGCCTTCGAGGGAAGGGTTTTCTTTAACCATCTTGGTGCGCCATGCGGAACGCAGCTCCGGCTTGCCTGCCGGCGGAGCGTATTCGTATAAATCTTTTGGATCATACGAGGACAAGGTGTCTTGTATAACCTTAAGGTGCATGGGCTGACCGTTTTCTATTGCTATGCCGATCGTGGCGTTAAATTTCTTAGCCTTGGCCTTTGCTTCTGCGGATTGGCTGAGTATGCCTTCCTTCGGGAAATAAATCGCTTTTCCTAAAGCGGACAACATGTCGTAGACGTTCGGACTTTCGGCTTCGAGCGTCTCATTCAACTGCTGAGCAAGTGGGTTCATGGACTTCATTCCATCCTTCCGGGAAATCAATTCGTCATTTAACGCTTATCGGGTGCTATTATAACATTTTTTTAATAAAGCACACCAACCAAAACGCAATTTTTTTTGACTTTTGTGCAAACGGTAGGGCAATACCCGCTTGCGTGCGAGATTCCGGCTGTTGTATGATGTCGGCAAGAACTCGAAATTTCGCGAAAAATGCTTTGGTTAAGCGGCGCGCGAATCTGGTAATCATGCTTACGAAGTCAGTTTTCAGACTAACAAAGTGCGTTAGTCTGAAAACTTTGGTTTATGCTTACGAAGTCATTTTTCACACTAACAAAGTGCGTTAGTGTGAAAAATTTTAGGAGGATTCACATGCTGCACTTATCTCCGGATTCTTACATTAAATTGCCGCCTATTGCCAAAATCGTATGTGAACCAAACTGGAGATGGCAGCGGCGCGAAAAGCCGATGGCGAACTATGATTTATTTTATGTATGGAGCGGCGAAGGGGAAGTGGAAGTTAACGGTACAACGTATCCGGTAGGAAAAGGAAGCTGCTTTCTTTTCAGGCCTGGCGACCACACGAGCGCTACCCATAATCCCCAAAAGCCGCTTGTCCTGACTTATATCCATTTTGACGTACGCGAGACGGTGCAGTTTGTGCCCGAGCGTTACCGGAAGCTGACGGATACGGTGGATTTCGAATATTTGCTCTCCCGGTATGTCCGGCTGTTCCTCGTCGAGACGTACGCGGCGGAGGAAGAGGCCCTGCTGGTGCTTAAGCAGCTCATGATCCATTTGCTTCGGGAGGACCGGGAGCTGCCGGTTGAACGCAAAGGCAGCAACCAGCTGACCGAGGCGATTCAAGAGGTTGCCAATTACGTGAAGCAGCATCCAAGCGTCGCTCACCGGGTGGAGGATCTGGCGATGCGCGCACAGCTGTCCCCGCGGTATTTTTCCGTAAAATTTAAAGAAATGATCGGCATGTCGGTACAGTCGTATATGATCCGGACAAGGATCGAACGGGCCCAGCATCTGCTGATGTATGAAGGCATGAACGTGACGGAGGTCGCGGATGCGCTTGGCTACAGGGATATCTTCTTCTTCAGCAGGCAGTTCAAGCAATACACGGGTCGCAGCCCATCCGAAATCCGTTAACCAGCCCGAAAAAAGGCGCCGCAGGGATAACCCCCCGCGGCGCCTTTCGGGTTGAATGCAGCCATTTCTATTAGCAATGGCTGCATGACTGTCTTTATAAAAGTTGATGGGAAAGTACAAACGGAGCATTTGATGATTCTGGAGAACCGTAGTGGTCGCTTTTGCTCGGGAATTCCGACCCTTCGTTGTTTATTCTGGGAATTTCCCGAGCAATGGCGATCGGAAGAACATCAAATGTGCAGTGTGTGCTTATAAATAATCAGCTTGCGCAGTTTGTGCTTAATTTCCAATCAACTTCCCCAGCATCTCGCCCATTCTCACCTTTAACCCCGGCGCAAGATCGTGCCGCGGAATGAAGGTATCGTTTTCCATAAGCAGTACCACCGTTGAGCCGAATTCGAAGTAGGCAAGCTCGCCGCCTTTTTCAGCCTTGTCGCGGATGGGCTCCACATAACGAATGCTGCTGACGTTCATGGCGCCAACCTTGACGACTGCCGTTTCTCCGCCTGCATGTTTGATGTAGGTAATCAGTCTTTCATTCCGGCTGAGGACACGGCGCATGCGGCGAAGGCCAAATTCGTTAACCGGGTATACCTTGCCCGGAACATGCTCACGCTCGACAATCTTTCCGTCGACAGGTGTATGTATGCGGTGATAATCGGTAGGGCTTAAGTACAATACGATGTAATATCCCTCGCGGTAAAGCTCGGTTCTAGGAGAGCGGTTAAGCAGCTCCTCAATCGTGTAATCCTGTCCTTTGACGTTAACAATCGTACCGGCTTTAATCGGTCCCGCCCCGGTAATCAAGGCGTCCACCGGACTTATGAGTGCTGTAGTCTCTTCATGTATGATCCGCGATCCAGGCTTAAGTCGCCTCGTGAAAAATTCGTTTAACGTGCTGTATGCTTCCAGCGGCTTTTCCGCTTCTTCGATTTTGATGTTATACATGCTGGCGAATCTCGGGATCCAGCTGCGGCTTGCCTTCGATTGCGCGAAGCGGCCGGTAAGTCTGGATATCCATTTGCGCGAACTAAGCTCCGTCATGGCCTGAAACAACCATCCCATCATGCCCGCTCACTCACGTCCTTTCCTTGCGTCTTGCCTTTCGATGTCCTCCGAACAGTGTGACACAACCGTTCATACAAATCAATAGTATAGGCGTCCGCGCAACCTTGTGGCAATACCGGAATGGCTCGCGTATGCTAACTGCAAATTGATAACGAAGGAGGCCTTCCTTCGACATGTCGCCTGTGAAAGTGGCATTCGTTACGCCAGGAGCCTATCCGATCCCATCGGGAAACAGCAGCTCTGTCGAACGGGTTGTCGAAAAATTCGTTCCCCTGCTGCGTCCTAGTGTGGAGCCTCGCATTTACGGGAAGATCGGGCGGAATTTGCCCCGCCGGAGCCTTGTTCATGACGTCGTGTGCGAAAGATTCCCTGCTGCCAAACGTTCGTCTTATGTGGCGAACATAGGACGTGCTGTACAGAAATTTAGCCCGCAAATCATACAGGTCGAGAACCGGCCGACTTATGTTATAAAGCTGAGGCGTTCCAATCCCAAAGCCAAAATATGGCTTAACCTGCATTCTTCCACTTATATAAGTCCGAGACATATCTCCGAGACGCAGCTCCGCAAGAGCTTTGCTCTAGCGGACCGGATTATTGTGAACAGCGAATTTCTGCGCGCTCTGATCCTGAAGAAGATGCCGGAAGCGAAAACAAAGCTCCGCGTCGTATATCCCGGAGTGGAGACGAAGAGATTCCAGTCCCGTTATACGGCGGAAGGGGAGGCAGCGCGAAGATATCATAGGGAGCGTAAAGGTCTGGTCCACCGGAAAGTCATTGTTTTCCTCGGCAGGCTAATTCCGCTGAAAGGCGTGCATCATTTGCTTGCCATTGTGCCAAATCTGATCAAGGTCCATCCGGATCTTCTAGTCGTCATCGTCGGAAGCCCGTTCTATGGCTCGCACCGTACAACCGCCTATTCCCGCAAGCTGATGAAGATGGGAGAGCGGTACAAGAAGCATGTCCGGTTCGTGCCTTACGTGCCTTACTCGGAAGTGCCGGGCTGGTTCATGGCAGCCGACATCGCCGTAATGCCTTCCGGGAAGCGGGAAGCATTCGGGCTCGTGAATGTGGAGGCGATGGCAACGGGCCTTCCGGTTATAGCTACGCGGGCTGGCGGAATGCAGGAAATTATCCAGGACGGAGAGACCGGTTATCTCATTGATCAGAAAGAAATTAAAGCCGAGCTGACTGCAAGGCTCCTGCTCCTGCTCCAAAATGCGGCGCTTCGCAGGCAAATGGGGTTAAAGAGCAGACAACGGGTGGAGCAGCTGTTTACATGGGAACATACGGCGAAGCGGTGGTTAAAGATTCAACGAAATGAAGCGGATCTGAGATGCCGCGACAACCCGGAGTTATGCGAGGAAGATGCGGAACCGGAGATCGTTTCTCAGCGCGAGCAGGAAAAGCTTCACGAGGCTGAGCAGGTAATCAGCTATGAAATGGGCTTTTCGAATCGCAAGCCTTATTCCCCTGAGGACGGCAGTTAAAAGCTGCCGTCCTTTTTTTGTTGCCCAAACGGCAGTAGCGCGCCCATGGGTAGGAGCATATAGTGAAATAACTTTGGGGAGGAAGAAAGAAGGAGAGGTCAATGACAAAAGGTAAATCGTCGAAAAGCGCCAAAGGGCGTAAGCCGAGTTATTATGTTGATAATCCGAATGCCTCGGAATTAAAGTGGCTGGATGAATTAAAAAGCAAGAAAAATAAGGTTCAAAATAACAACCTGCTTGTTCCGCAGCCTAAGCCTGCAGAGAACAGGCCGGTCAGTATTAACGCAATAGCTCCTGTGGAAGAAGCTCCGCAGGCGGAGACGCATTTGATCCCTGCATTGACGGAAGAATCGATCCTTGTTGCCGATGCCTCCTCATCGGCTGAAATAGGCAAAGCTGAGACAGAGCGGCTTATCGAGGAAATTGCTTCTTATGATGCGGATCCAGTACCGGTTCCGGAGCTGAAGGAAGAGCCTGCGCCAGAGCGGAAGGAGCAGGAGATTAAACAGGAAGTGAAGCAAGAGGTTAAGCAAAAGGGTAAGCAAGCGCAAAAACAAGAGCCGAAGCCGGAACCGGAGACGGAACCGAAGCAACAAAAAACACCCGTACGGGAGCTTGAGCCCACTTATGAGGCGAAGCTCGACAAACTGGTGGAGAAGCAGGACCTGTACAAACCGTTTCCGTTTATCTATGCGGACGATATCGTGGACGGAGCCGTAACCGGCGGCAAGCTTGCCCCGTATTCGGTAGACTCGGACAAAATGCGGCCGGGCAGCGTTAACTCTTCCACCCTCTCCGATTATGCGGTGCAGAATATTCATCTTGCCCCGGGGGCCGTAACGGGCAATAAGGTTTCGCCTTTATCCATTACGGGAAGCCATCTTTCGAACAGCTCCATCACCGGGGATAAAATCGTGGATTCCTCGATTAACGGCAGCAAGCTGCAGGATGGCAGCATCACGTCGGAGAAGCTGGCCGACCGGACCATTGATTCCAGCAAAATCTCGGACAGCTCGATAACGTCGAGACATCTTCAGCCGTTAATCATCACGGAAGAGCTGATCGACAATCATTCCATTTCGTCGGACAAAATTCAAAACAGCGCCGTTCGCACGGAAAAAATCGCCAATGAGGCCATTACGAATTCAAAGCTTGGCGAGGCGTCGGTGACCCATTCCAAACTTCGGGACGGAGCGATTACCGGCAGCAAGCTGGCCGCGGATACGATTGAATCCGTTCATCTGAAGCAAGGGCTGCTCCTTGCGGAGCATGTATCGATTGGGGCTATCCTGGGGAAGCACGTAGCTCCAGGCGCCATCACGCAGGAGCATCTGGCGGAAGGAGCGGTAGGGACAGGAGCTCTTCAGCTTCAATCCGTAAACGCCGAGCGGATAGCACCCGGAGCCGTTAACGCAAGTCATCTCCAGCAGGAGACTGTCTCCGGCGAGCATATCGTGGCCGGACAGATTGGAAGCAAGCATCTTGTCGACCAAAGCGTTAATTCCAGCAAGCTGACGAACGAAGCCGTGCAGACCCGGCATATCGGACGAAGCAGCATCATTTCGGATCATATCGCCATCGGTCAGATCGAGCAGCGCCATATTGCCCACCAAGTGGTATCCCGTCAGCATTTGCAGTCCGGTTCCGTAGGCAGGGAGCAGCTGCAGGACGGCTCAGTGAAAGGGGAGAAAATCGCTCCCCAAGCGATTACGACCGAACATCTAAGCGATCAGTCGGTTGGCACCCATCAGCTTGCGGACCAGGCCGTTACGGATAAGAAAATGGCCGACGGAGCGGTCAAAAGCTCCAAGCTCGCTGCCGGCTCCATCGAAACGGTTCATCTCAAGAACGAAATCGTTACGTTTCAGAAAATTGCTCCGGAAGCGCTTCGTGCTTATCACTTCTCGGCAGGCGCTGTAACCGAAGACGCGATCTCCCCGGAAGCGATCTCCACCGGGCATTTGAAGCCAAAGCTGATTGAGAAGCAGCATTTCGCCAATCAAGCCGTCGATACGGATGCCATTCAGGATCTGTCGGTTACGAACGGCAAGATCGCTTACGGAGCGGTTACCGAGTTTAACCTGTCTCCGAACTCCGTTCATCCGCATCATCTAACCGACCATGTTATCGGCTCTCAGAAGCTTGCTCCTGAATCCGTTACAACCGACAAGCTGGCTGAACGAAGCGTAACCGCCTCGAAGCTTGGCGACAGCAGCGTCAACGAGCAGCATATTGCGCAAAACGCGGTGAATTCGGATGCGATTCAGCCTGCTTCCATTCATGGGGGCCACGTACAGCCTTCTTCGATTGCAAGCGAGCATATTGCGGGCGGAGCCATCCAGTCGGTCCATCTGGCAGACGAAGCTGTAACGATGCGGCATCTGTCGGAAAGCAGCGTACAGACGGAGCATTTGTCCGACCAATCGGTAACTACCGGCAAGTTGGCTGCCCAATCGGTAACAAGCGAGAAGCTGGCGGATTTGAACGTTACCTCCTCCAAGCTGGCTGATCGCAGCGTGCAAACGAATCATATTGCTCCGGGCTCGATTCAGTCTGAATCCATTGGCCTTCGGGCGATCCAGTCCGAGCATTTGCAGTCGGGTATTATTCAAGCGGAGCATATGGGCTATCAATCCGTTACCGAGATGAATTTGTCGTACGATATCGTGAACACGGATCATCTTGCCGACCAGGCGGTAACGGAAAGCAAGCTGTCAAGAGATGCGGTAACGACCGAGAAGCTGAATGATTCAAGCGTAACCACCTCCAAGCTGGCAGACGGCAGCGTTACGGCCAGCAAACTTGCCGAAGGCTCGATCTACTCGGAGCTGATTCGTCCGTTCTCGATTCAATCGAACCATATCGAGCCGCTCTCCATTCAATCCGAGCATTTGGCGGAAGACGTTATCCGAGCGAATCATATTCGCGGCGGAGCGGTAGGAACGGACGCTTTGTCTAACCAGTCGGTTACGTCGTCGAAGCTGACAACCGGCGCTGTCCAGTCCGCCCATATCGGCAATGAAGCGGTCATGAGCCGGCACCTGGCGAATGATTCCGTCCTTGGCATTCATATCGTCGAGGGCAGCGTCCGCAATATCCATCTCACCGATGAAGCGGTAACCGAAGCGAAGCTTGCTCCGCTGAGCGTCGGGGAAGCCCATATCCAAGCCGGAGCGGTGAATGCCGGGGCCCTGCAGGAAGAAATTATCGGAACGGAGCATCTCGCCGACGGCGCGGTTCAGGAAACCA
Source organism: Paenibacillus sp. BK720 (assembly GCF_011761545.1). Lineage (NCBI taxonomy): Bacteria > Bacillati > Bacillota > Bacilli > Caryophanales > Paenibacillaceae > Paenibacillus > Paenibacillus sp. BK720. The sequence goes on from NZ_JAASRQ010000001.1 coordinate 312,754, forward strand.
AGCTGGCTTCCTTATCCGTTAATGCCGATCATATCCAGCCGTTATCGATTCAAGAGAAGCATCTGACACCCGGAATTGTTGATGAGAGCAAGCTGCAAAACGGAGCGGTAACCTCTTCCAAGCTGGCAGTGGATACCGTGTCCGGTGATCACCTGCGCCTGGAGACAATCGCGAGCAAGCATATTAAGGCAGACTCCATCCAAGGCTATCATCTCCGGAAAGGCACGGTATCCTTCGATCATCTGAGCGCGGAGGTTCTGAATGAATTCAAGCCGAAAACGATTTTGCCGGAGCAGTTGGCTGAAGGAATTATCCAAACCTCCAAGCTGTTGGACGGAAGCGTCGTTACCGGCAAGCTGGCCGATGAAAGTATCACGACCGGCAAGCTGGCCGACGAGAGCGTCACAACCGGCAAGCTGGCCGACGAGAGCGTCACAAGCAGCAAGTTGGCTGGCGGGAGCGTCACGAGCGAGAAGCTGGCGGATGAGAGCATTACCGGAAGCAAGCTGGCGGCAGGCAGCATTACAAACGACAAGCTGGCCGACAACAGCATTACGGCAGATAAACTGGCCGACGCAAGCCTGAGCGGCCGGAAGCTGGCCGAAGGCAGTATTACCGGCGATAAGCTGACAGCCGAGAGCGTCACGGGAAGCAAGCTGGCCGGAGGCAGTATTACCGGCGACAAGCTGGCGGACGAAAGCATCTCAAGCCGGAAGCTGGCGGATGGCATTATTACGGGCAGCAAGCTGGCAGACGGGAGCATTATCGGCAGTAAGCTGGCTGTCGAAAGCATTACAAGCGACAAACTTATGGACGGCATCATCACAAGCGATAAGCTGGCGGATCGGAGCATTACGTCCGAGAAGCTGTTGGATGAAAGCGTGCCGGGCAGCAAGCTGGCCTTCGAGAGCATTACGGCGGATAAGCTGGCGGATGATAGCATCGCAACCCGCAAGCTGGCCTTCGAAAGCGTTACGGCGGAGAAGCTGGCCGAAGAGAGCGTCACAACGAGCAAGCTTGCCGATCAGGCGGTAACGGGTCGCAAATTGGCAGCGGAGAGCGTCACTTCCGATAAGCTGGCGGACGACAGCATTACAAGCCGCAAGCTGATTGACCAGAGCGTCACCAGCGAGAAGCTGGCCGACGACAGCATTACAACCAACAAGCTTGCCGAGCAAGCTGTTGCTGGCAGCAAGCTGGCCGATGAGAGCGTGACGACGGCAAAGCTCGCTGAGGAAAGCGTTACTTCCGATAAGCTTGCAACAGGCAGCATTACAAGGCGTAAACTGGCGGACGAAAGCGTAACGACAGAGAAGCTGGCCGACGACAGCATTACAAGCCGCAAGCTGACGGACGAAAGCGTTATTGCCGAGAAGCTGGCCGACGGAAGCGTCATTACAAGCAAGCTTGCCGATCTATCCGTTACGGGCAGCAAGCTGGCGGATGAGAGCGTCTCAACCGGGAAGCTTGCCGATTTCAGTATTTCGAGCCGCAAGCTGATCGATGAAAGCGTCACTGGCGAGAAGCTTGCCGATGCGAGCGTGACGAATAGGAAGCTTGCCGATCAGGCCGTTACGGGCAGCAAGCTTGCCGATAACAGCATTACCGGCGATAAGCTGGCGCCAGGAAGCATTACGGCTGATAAGCTGTCCCCAGATAGCATTACCGGCAGCAAGCTTGCCGATGAAAGTGTCACAACCAAGAAGCTTGCCGACGATAGCATTACAAGCCGCAAGCTGGTTGATGAAAGTGTGACCGGCAGCAAGCTGGCCAACGAGAGTATCACCGGCATAAAGCTTGCCGACCTGACTGTTACCGGCAGCAAGCTGGCGGACGAGAGCGTTACAGATGAGAAGCTGGCAGGCGGCAGCGTAACCAATGAGAAGCTGGCCGACGAAAGTGTAACGACCTGGAAGCTGGCAGGCGAGAGCGTCACAACCGAGAAGCTTGCCGACGAAAGCGTTACAACCCGCAAGCTCGCGGGCGGCAGCGTTACGGCTTGGAACCTTGCCGAGAGCAGCATCACAAGCGATAAACTTGCCGATGAAAGTGTCACAACTGGCAAATTGGCTTCCGGCAGTATTACGGCGGAGAAGCTGGCAAGCGAGAGCGTCACTTCCGGGAAGCTTGCCGACTATAGCATTACAACCGGCAAGCTTATGGATGAAAGTGTAACCGGCGAAAAGCTGGCCGACGGAATTGTAACAAGCAACAAGCTTGCCGATCTGGCTGTCACTTGGAATAAGCTAGCCGATGGGAGCATCACAACGGAGAAGCTTGCGGCGGGAACTGTCACGGAAGATAAGCTTGCGACAGATAGCATTACAAGCCGCAAGCTTGCCGATGAAAGTGTGACAACCGAGAAGCTAGCCGACGATAGCATTACAAGCCGCAAGCTGATCGCGGAGAGCGTAACCTCCGAGAAGCTTGCCGACGGAAATGTCATTACGAGCAAGCTAGCCGACTTGTCTGTCACCGGAAGCAAGCTGGCGGATGAGAGCGTCTCGACAGGCAAGCTAGCCGACTACAGTATTTCGAGCCGCAAGCTGATTGATGAAAGTGTGACCAGCGATAAACTTGCCGACGAGAGTGTTACAAGCCATAAGCTGGCAACTAGCAGCGTAACTCGCGAGAAGCTGGCTTTCGGAAGCGTGACGGGCGATAAGCTCGCCGGCAACAGCATCACGGGCGATAAGCTGGTCGAAGAAAGCATCACAACCGATAAGCTGGCCGATGAAAGCATCATAACCGAGAAGCTGGCCGATGAGAGCGTAACGAGAGAGAAGCTGGCGGAAGACAGCGTATGCGGTTGGCATATTGCATCAGAGGCCATAACGCTGGATAAATTAGCCCCCGAGCTTGTGTCTGCCATATTCCCGCCAGTTATGGGATCTGCGGATGAACAGTTCGAACAAGAATCGGAACCTGCGCCTTCCTTTATCCGTTCCGCGGGAACCGGTCAGGTCATTCAACAGTTTGGTCTTGCGCCGTATTCGTTCTTCAAGAAAGGAAAGATACTGGAGGTTGAAATTATTTTCGAGGAGCCGTTCAGCAATACGAACTATGCCATTACCGCCATCTGCGATAATCCGGAATGTTACGTATCCGTCTTTAGCAAATCGGAAGGCAGCGCCATTCTGAACATTGTCCGCTCCAGAGGTTCGTTTGAGCCTGAGGGATACATGAACTGGATCGCCATTGGCCGGTAAGATTTGATAGTTTCAATAGAGGATGGGAGCGAAATCTATGCTCCTATCCTCTTTTTTAATTGGGAGGGGGACAGACGTCTTGGAAGTTGTACAAATGCCGTTGCGCCAGCATTCCGCATACATACTATGTGATGTGCATCAATCTGCTTGCAAATTTTAATAGGTGTAAAAACTGAGGTGATTCAGTGGATGAAACGCGCACCTCATCCTAATCCGGCCGTATCGGTCATTATCCCCGTTATGAATGAAAAATCGACCATCGGGCGCGTGATTCGCGAAGCTGCAAAGGTACATCCCCGTACGGAGGTTATTGTTGTTGCCAATGGTTCTACAGACGGTTCCATAGCGATTGCTAGAAAGACGGGGGCGAAAGTGCTGCAATTCGATAAGCCTCTTGGCCATGACGTTGGGAGAACGATAGGGGCGCTGGAAGCCAAAGGCGAGGTACTGCTGTTTATTGACGGAGATATGGTTATACCGGCTGCCGATTTACGCCCTTTCATTCGCGCGGTGAGAGAAAAAGGAGTAGACGCGGCGTTGAATAATTACTCCGGTCCGGTTCGCAAAGCGAAGGTTCATAGCGTTGTGCTGGCCAAACATGCCTTGAATGCCATTCTTCAAAGGCCAGACCTGAAGGGAATGTCCTTCACGGCCGTACCGCATGCGATCAGCCGCAGATGCCTGGATACGATAGGCGCGGAGGCCTTATTGGTCCCTCCGCTTGCCCACGCGATGGCTGTGAAGCAAGGTCTTAAGGTGAAGGCCGTACACACCGTTAATGTCGGCAAAATAAATAAACCCCGGCCGGAGCGGGAGAGGAAAAACCCGCTTGAACGGTTGATTTTGGGTGATCATTTGGAGGCGATCTACTGGCTGCTGTCATGCACAGATGAACGGGGCGGGTTCGAGGATCGGCTGCGCAAGCGCGAGATGGCCTTGTAAGTCTGCACATGGTTAGGAGGGCTGCACTTATGAAAGCTGTTATTTTGGCGGGAGGAACCGGTACACGGCTTATGCCTCTTACTTCTTATATCAATAAGCATATGCTGCCGGTCGGCAGGCATCCGATGATCCATCATGGCATCGAGACGCTGCGCAAGGCCGGGATCAAGGAAATTCTGATTATTACGAACCGTCAGTCTGCGGGAATGTTCATTCAATATTTCGGCAGCGGCGAAGACCGGGCCGTATCGCTGGCATTCCGGATCCAGGAAGGGGCCGGAGGCATTGCGGATGCGTTGCAGCTGGCCAGACCGTTTATTACCGACGGCGAGAAGTTTCTCGTTCTTCTTGGCGATAACTTGTTCGAAGAGGATTTAAAGCCCTATATTCATGATTTTCGGCAGCAGCCGGAAGGGGCGATGGTGCTTCTCAAGGAAGTCGACGATCCTCACCGGTACGGGATTCCGGTCTTCGATTCTAACGGCGCGATCAAGCGTATTGAAGAAAAGCCCGAGGAGCCGCAGTCGAATCTATCGGTAACCGGTTTATATATGTACAGCTCGGATGTGTTCGAGCGGATCGAGAATATCAGCCCGTCAAGCAGAGGAGAACTCGAGATTACGGATCTGAATAATCTTTACGCGGCTGCCGGTCTATTAACCTACCGGACGTTATCCGGCTGGTGGATGGATGCGGGAACGTTCGAGTCGCTTAAGGAAGCGTCCGCCCGATATTGGGATACAGAATACTAGACGGGAGAGGTTTTTGAGTGAGACGTAAACCGCGGGGCATTCGTCGTCTCAAACCAACGCAAGAGGGAAGGCGTACGGCTAACTATCAGGCCGGTCTGCAGGCAGGGTACAATCAGGGACTTCTGGCCGGTCGAAGCAGCTATCATTCTTTGTTTGAGGGAACAAGTATTATTATCCCGAGCTACAATCAGGTGGATTATTTGCGCGGCTGCATCGACAGCATCGTGGACAACACGGAGCAGCCCCATGAGATTATCGTAGTCGACAATGCGTCGACAGACGGGACAGCCGAATATTTAGAGCAGCTGGACGGTCAGGTGCGTTACCGGGTGCTCGAACGGAATTACGGGTTCGCCGGTGCGGTGAATATGGGGCTGATGATGGCAAAAGGCACAACGATGCTTGTTCTGAACAATGACACGCTTGTGACGGATAACTGGCTGGGCAACTTGCTGATCTGTCTGCACAGCGACCCTACTATCGGTATGGTGGGTCCGGTCACGAATTATATTAGCGGGGATCAGCAAATCCCGGTCCCTTACGACAGAATCGAAGATATGCCGGAATTCGCTAGACTCAATAATATTTCCGATCCGAAGCGCTGGGAGAGAACAGACAGGCTGCCGGGCTTCTGCCTCTTGTTCCGCCGCGAATTGTGGGAGAGAATCGGATTCTTGGACGAAGGGTTCGAATTCGGCAATTACGAGGATGATGATTATAATATTCGGACCAGGCTGCTCGGTTACTCCCTCGTCATCGCAAGGGACTCCTTTATCCATCATTTCGGGAGCGTCAGCATCAAGGCGCTGGGCGATCAGCTTGAACAGGTTAACACCCGGAATATGGTTTACTATATGACCAAATGGAATAATCCGTATGCGTGGATTCATCAAGTCCGCACGAGCGATCCGAAGCTGACTTCGCTTATGGCAAAAGGAGAGACCGCCTTTTACCCGGAAGGCGTCGCAGTGAAAGGGATTGGCCCGCAGGTTTATTGGATTGAGCAAGGGATCAAACGTCCAATCGAAGGGGAATGGTTCGGACCCGTCGTACGCCTGCCGCAAATTCTTCTCCGGAGCTGGCCGGCGGGAGAAGCGCTGCCCTCGGTTGAAGCGATGTCCAAATGGCATGCGCTTCATTCCGTTCATTACGGTGCTCCCATGCATGGGCAGATAGCAAGCGGGCTGGACGGCTTCCTGTATTATCTGGAGAATGGCACCAAGCGAAAAATTATTACCGAAGCAGCGGCCGTCTCCTGGCATTTGAACGAAAGGGCGAAGTATCCGCTGACCGTGGAACAGCTGCAGGAAATGCCGGAAGGGCTGCCGCTGATTCCGCCGGTTAAGCTTCGCCAAGTCCTGTAGGCATACGCAAGTATCACCCTTTTTCAAAGATGCATATGCTAGGATGACGAGCGACAATTGAACTGGAGACGTTTATTGCTGCAAAGGAGGGGCTTGAAGTTGCAGCAGATCGTTAACGAAATCATAGAGCATTTATCGCATTCCCATCAACAAATGGCACGCATGATCGACTCCAAGCGCCATGTTGTCGTGCGGATGGCTGAGGTCGTGAAAGCCATCCCCGACAACAATCCGAATTTTGGGGGAACCGAGGGACTGCTGTCGAACACGCAGGCTTTGCTGGGCGGAGTTGTTTCGTATCTGACAACGATAGCTGAGCTGCAGGAGACGCTTGCCGCGCAGCTGACGTTTACGGTCCGCGAGCTTCGTGCAGAAGAAGAAGAGTAAGCCGCCGGAAGGAGGATGTTAGTCATGAATCGGGAACAGGCCTATATGCGTATGCTTGGCGCTACCGCCAATATGCAGTGGAACATTGCCAAGATGCTGGAAGCCAAGGCTGAAGAGGCGGAGAAAGCGCGTAATTGGATATGCAATCATATTACCGAGGCATCCTTCCTCGGCGATCAGACCCAGCTTAAACAGACAGCTCAAATCAACGAGCAGGTGATTGAATTATTGGACGGCGTTAACAAAATGAGCCAAGGGATCCTGTCCGTCATGCGCTCGGTTCTGCCCAAAAGCAATGAAGGCGGGGGCGATCATGACGGGGACGACGAGGAGATGCTGTTCGGCGGCATGGGTGACATGAATTGAAATTAATGGCATCCAAGGAACGGCAAGTGAAGCTGGAGATTCTCTCGTCTCTCGCCAGCAGCCAGACGGCGCTTGCCCGCATTCTGAACAGCATCGCCGACGTATCGGAGGCTTCCCCCGAGCTCGCCAGAAGCATTGCCGAGAATGTAAAGCTCTTAACGTCCATGCAGAAAAATATAGCGGAGTCCGTAACGGGGCTAACGATGCGGGGCAGGCGACTGAAGCGCGGACGCCCCGGCAGCCCTTGGCTGAACGCCAAGATCAGCAGGCTGCAAGACAGAGGTCATCGCGGAAGGAGGCGTTTGATATGAAGAAGAAGAGCGCCGTATCGGCGAAACGGAGAACCAAACGCAAGCCTGGTGTCCGGACGAAACGCAAAGTAAGCGGAGCCCGGAAGACAGCGGGGAAGAAGACGGGCAAAAGCACGATGAAACGCCGGAAGTCTTCGGCCAGAAAAAGAAGAAAAAGCTACAGCTTTGATCAAGCCGGCTATGATAACGGTTTTAACCAAGCCTATAACGACGGGTATAACGCCGGCTTCGCCAAAGGCTTTGAGGACGGCCATCAGATTGCCTACGAAACGCAGGCGTAATCGCGCAAACGGAAGATAGAGGTCTTAGCTCTGCCTTGTTCATGCCCAGCATGGACAAATCAGGAATAAGGCTTTTTTTGTATAACTTCGAATAACGGGCAGGTGAGTGTGAAATTTGAACACGGCAGCGGCGACGTCCTTTCAACAAGGCAGGCAGCAGGGGTATTCGGCCGGTTTTCATGCAGGATGGCGGGACGGAGCTTGCGAATGGGCAAAGACTTCTCTCGTAACCCCGGTCCCGGAAGTAATGCCTCTGCGTGTGTTGTATATTCCGCAAGGCTCATTAGGGTTTGACGCGATTGATTCCGGAATCATAGAGGCGCTGCAAAGATGCGTCAGCGAATTGCATGTAGGCGTGCAGGAAGGCCTGCTGCAGCAGGCGGCCGCCCTTTCGCCGGACATTGTGCTGGTACTAAACGGCCTATACACGTTTCCGCCGGATCATTTGGAACAGATTGCCGCAATCCGGGCGCTGGGAATCAAGACGGCGATCTGGTTTGTGGATGATCCGTACATGACGGCCCAGACGGTCCAGATCGCGCCGTTTTACGATGTTGTATTGACGCATGAGCGGGGGACCATTCCTCTATACCGGCAGCATGGATGCCTTCAGGTGCATCATCTGCCTCTCGCGGTCAACGAGTCCGTATTCCGTCCCTTTCGCGCGGAGAAGGCGTATGAATACGAGGTTTGTTTTATAGGAGTAGCCTTCTGGAACCGGGTAGAGCTGATCGATTCAATCGCCGGGCAGCTGTCCAAGCGAAAGCTGTTTATTGCCGGAGGGCACTGGGACCGTCTGAAGCAATATCCGCTGTTAGCATCCAGTATCCATCCGGAGGGCATTGCGCCTGAAGCAGCCGCCCATTATTACAACGGCTCCAAGATTGTCATCAATATGCACCGGTCCGATGTCCCCGGGAAGGATAATCAGATTGAAGCCCAGGCACCGGGCCTGTCGCTGAACCCGAGAACCTATGACGTTTCGGCATGCGCGACGCTGCAGCTAACGGATATCCGGGATGATCTGTATTCCCAGTACCGTCCGGGCTACGAGATCGAAACTTACGGCAATGCGCAGGAGCTGCTGCAGAAAATCGATTATTATTTGACCCATGAAGAGGAGCGTTTGCGGATTGCGATGAGAGGCTTGTACCGTACTTTACGCGAGCATACGATGACTGCGCGAATCGCCGCGCTTTTGAATCTATTGAAGTAGGAGGGACGAATATGGCGCCAGTAGTCAAACGGAAGACTGACGAGGAGGCAGGGCGAGCGGCGGGGTATAAGCTGGGCTGGGATCACGGGTACTGGATCGGGTTATGCGAGGAAGCAATCAGCCGTATCCCGCAGACCCATAAAGTATGGCCGGTTCACGCGATGTACGTGGAGACGGGCAAAGGATTTCCTTATTCGCCGATCGACGAAGCCGTTAGAGGCACTTTAGCGGCGATGGTTCAGAGGTTGACCGTTGTGAACGCAACGCAGGCGGTGGCGGAGATCGCGCTGGCGGATCGGCCCGACGTCGTTATTGTGCTGGACGGACTGCAGTTTGATGTCGGCCAGATCGCGACGCTTCGGAACAACGGCATCCGGACGGCAATCTGGCTGACCGATGATCCTTATTATATGGATATTACGACGATGATTGTGCCGCATTACGATACGGTATTTACGCTGGAGCGCAACTCGGTGGACTATTACAAGCAGCTTGGCTGCCAGAATGTGCATTACCTGCCTTTCTGCTTCGATCCGGCGCAGTATCGCCCGACGAATCCGGAGCGTTCCAGCCGCAAGGAAATTACGTTTATCGGCTCCGCCTATTTAAACAGAGTTAGTTATTTCAATGAATTAACGCCTTATCTGGCGGAGAAAAATACGTTAATATCCGGTATTTGGTGGGACCGGTTATCCCAATACGACCTGCTCCGCTCGAAAATCAAGCTGAACAACTGGATGGGCCCGGCAGAAACGGCCTTGACTTACAATGCTTCCAAAATCGTGATCAATATGCATCGCGCGCATGACGATGCCTTGTACAACAGCAACCGGATCGGATTAACGGCTGTTTCTCCTAATCCCCGGACCTTCGAAATTGCCGCATGCGGCGTGTTGCAGGTATGCGATACCCGGGATGATCTTGCTTCCTTTTTCACTCCCGGAGTGGAAATCGTAACCTATTCCTCGCCGGTGGAGCTAATCGAGAAGCTGGATTATTACCTGAAGCACGAGGAGGAGCGGCAGCAAATCGCCCTTCGCGGCATGTACCGGGCTTTCCGGGACCATAAATACGCGAACCGTCTTCAGACGATGCTTACGATATTATTCCCGCTCCTCTAGCACTTCATGAATTAAATGGACCAACGAAGCAAGACGCCTGATTGGGTCAATCCGCCGCCAAAGCCATAGAGCAGCAGCAAATGTCCCGGCAATACGCGGCCGTCGCGGACGGCGGCATCGAGAGCAAGCGGAATGGATGCCGCGGAAGTGTTGCCGTAATGCTCGATGCTCGACAAAGCCTGCTGCTCGCTTATGCCGGTCCGTTCGCATAACGCGTCAATAATGCGCTGATTCGCGTTGTGCGGAACGAACCAGTTGATTTCGGATGGCGCCAGTCCGCTGTCACGCAGCAATCCGGCGATTCCCTCGGATACGTGGCTGAGTGCCCATTTGTACACTTCCCGGCCATTTTGGACGATGCGGCTTGTCGTATCGATATCCGCGGCGTTAATGACAGGGGACAAGCCGCTGCGGTAGACATGGTGTCCGCCAGCGCCGTCCGTCTGAGCGGAGACCGCCAGGATATTTCCTTCTTCGCGGGCTTCCATTAAAAATGCGCCGGCTCCGTCGCCAAACAAAATGCAAGTCGTCCGATCTTCGTAGTTCGTAACCTTGGACAAGGTTTCTCCGCCGATGACGAGAATTTTACGGTAAACGCCTGACAGGAGCAGTCCGTTCGCCAGCTGGACTGCCGAGGTAAAGCCCGCGCATGCGGCCTGAATATCGATTGCGCCGCAATGACGGATTCCAAGGCCAGCCTGAACCTGGGCGGCAACGCTTGGGATGACATTATCCGGTGTCGAGGTAGCGACGATAATGTAATCGACATCCTCGATTTCCACCCCGTACCGCTCCTGCATATCCCTTACCGCCCGGATGCATAAATCGCTTGTGAACTGGTCATCCGCCGCAATCCGGCGTTCGCGGATGCCCGTGCGCTGGACGATCCATTCGTCCGAGGTGTCGACGATACGCTCCAAATCCGCATTGGACAAAACTTTATCCGGAGTATAAGTGCCTATGGCCGTTATAGCTGCGTTGGATTGCATTTGCTTTTCCATTGGAACAGCTCCTTTGATTTGCATGATTGGCATTTATCTTAGTACCTGGTACTAACACTTGATATTAAATTACTGAATTTGAATCCATTTGTCAAGCATTGCTGAGGATAGCTTCCACATAACGGAGCACAATAAGTCACGGGTCAAAGCCTGACTAATCGAATGGAGGAGTGGCCAGTTCATGAAAAACAAATTCATTCTTCTTACAGCAAGTGTGGCTTTAGCGGCATCGTTAGCGGGTTGCGCGTCCAATCAGGGAGATATCGGCAACAAAAATATCCGCCCCAACAGCGTGCGTTACGATGCTAACGGAAATATGATCCGAAATTTGGCGGCTCCGGGAACATTGACCGACAAACGTTTCGCGAATGATCAAATGAACGAAATGAATCGCGTCAATGGCCGCCGTCTCAACAGCAACAACATCGTTGGCAGTCATAAAAATTATAAGATGGAAATGAGCGAGGAAATCGCGAAGAAGCTTGTCGCCATGAATACGGTCAAGACAGCCAATGTGATGCTTACTGACCGCAATGCTTATGTTGCCGTATCCTTCGAGGATCATACGCGCGGTCTAAGCGCAAAAAGCTACAACCGTACGAACATGAGCAGTCCGATCACCGACGCGAACCGCCACATGAACGGCACGTATGGCGCGAGCGGCGGGAAATACGGCATGAACGGCATGAACGGAACGTATGGCATGAACGGCACGATGGGCGGCTATTCCAACAACGGCATGCGCGGCCTGAGCACAACCGACACCGGCGAGAGCCAGCTTACGGACAAGATCAAAAGCGATATCGCCGCGGAAGTAAAACGGCTGCATCCTTCGGTCCAGAACGTTTATGTATCCGCAAGCCCTGACTTTGTGGACCGCATGAACAGCTATATGGGCGACGTTCGTCTGGGTCATCCGATTCAAGGCTTTGTATCCGAATTTAACGCCATGGTTGAGCGCATTTTCCCCGCCAATGCCACCAAGCTGAATTCGAGTTCGGCGAAGCACACCACTCCTTATATTTACGATCACCGCTAACAGCTAGATATAAACAAAAAAGGGCCCGCTTGCGAAGCAAGCGGGCCTGTCCTAGAAATGGTATCAACTGTGGGGTTGATGCATATGATTGTAACGAAGAAACCTTAGCCTAAGATTAAAGAACTTTGTCGAAATTGAAACAAAGTAAAACCCCGCGCCTTTTAAGGGGAGCGGGGGAAACTGGAAACGCCCAAATCATGAATGGGATGGTTAGATTTGCAACTCCCCAAGCTTGATCAGCTCGACAACCGCTTGCGAACGACCTTTAACATTTAACTTCTGCATGACATTCGAAATATGGTTGCGGACGGTCTTTTCGCTGATAAATAATTGCTGCGCAATATCTCTAGTTGTTTTATCCTGCACCAGCAGCTCAAATACCTCGCGTTCACGATGCGTTAACAAAAACTTGCTTTTATGGTCGCTACCCTTCAAGTTTGTCACCCCTCCTTGCTCGGGTTTTTATGGTTTAACAAGGTTAAGGGATACAGTCAACTTATTGTATGAAATGGCTATAGCAATGGTGCTGTATGCAGGGAAAATGGGCGCTTATAATAAAAGAGGGCTGTCCCGGACGTCAATCGGCTTGACGCGGGGGCAGCCCTTGTTTATTTAATGTTTTCGTGAAGGCTTAGTATCCATCCGTTTTGTGTCCAAGCTCCTCGGCGATTTCCATCCCCTCGCGGGCTGGGAAGGTGCCTTCGTGTCCCGGCTTCCTAGCGGAGGACTTCTTGATGGCTTCCGCCACGAGACGGCCGTATTCCGGATCCGCCTTCGTCAAATTGGACAGCATCTTGTCCTGAATGACGGGCGCGCAGGTTGACAAGGCATCGCCCAGATTATGAATGAGCTCGTCGCGCTCCCACTGCTCCAGCTTGCGGAACGTATCGCCAGCCTGTGCGAAATCGTTGGTCCGGTCAATCGTCTGCCGGACGAGATTCGCGTCATAATGCGGCTCATGCGGCATACCGGAAGCTTTGGCCTCCGAAAGTCCGTTCAGACTCGAGGGCTCGTAGTTCACATGCGGATTTTGCCCCGGAGCGACATCGACATAAAAGGCCATTTGACCGTCGCGCTGATTGGTTGCGGCGCGTTTCTTCGGCGCGTTGATCGGCAGCTGCAGGTAGTTCGCGCCTACGCGGTAACGCTGGGTATCGGAGTAGGACAAAGTGCGGCCTTGCAGCATTTTATCGTCCGAGAAGTCCAGCCCGTCCACCAATACGCCCGTTCCGAATGCCGCCTGCTCCACCTCGGCGAAATAATTTTCAGGGTTTTTATTAAGCACCATCTTGCCTACCGGCACCATCGGGAACTGCTCTTCCGGCCACAGCTTCGTATCGTCGAGCGGATCGAAGTCAAGCTCCGGATGCTCGCCGTCCGCCATAATCTGCACCTTCAGCTCCCAGGCCGGGTAATCTCCACGCTCAATCGCCTCGTACAGATCCTGCGTCGCATGGTTGAAGTTCTTCGCCTGAATTTGCTCGGCTTCGGCTTGAGTCAGGTTTTTGACGCCTTGCTGCGGATCCCAGTGATATTTGACCAGTACCGCTTCGCCCTTCGCATTTACCCATTTGTATGTATTGACGCCGGAGCCCTGCATCTGGCGGTAGTTCGCAGGGATTCCCCAAGGGGAGAACAGGAATGTGATCATATGGGTCGCTTCCGGCGAATTCGAGACAAAGTCGAAGAAGCGCTCCATCGACTGCAGGTTCGTTACCGGATCCGGCTTGAAGGCATGAACCATGTCCGGGAATTTCATCGCATCGCGGATGAAGAAGATCTTCAGGTTGTTGCCCACCAGATCCCAATTGCCGTCCTCCGTGTAAAATTTGGTCGCAAAGCCGCGCGGGTCGCGGAGCGTCTCCGGCGAATGCCCGCCATGGATAACGCTCGAGAAGCGGACGAAGACAGGCGTTTTTTTGCCTTTTTCCTGGAAAAGCTTCGCTCTCGTATAGTTGCCGATCGGCTCGTTGCCGAACGTGCCGTAAGCTTCGAAGTAGCCGTGTGCGCCGGCTCCGCGGGCGTGTACAACCCGTTCAGGAACGCGTTCGCGGTCGAAATGGGTGATTTTTTCGATAAAATGGTAATTTTCAAGGGTAGCGGGACCGCGGTTGCCAACCGTTCTCGTGTTCTGATTGTCGGATACCGGATGGCCTTGTCTGGTCGTAAGCGTCAGACCGGATTCGCCTGCCGCTTTGCGGTTATCGGCTGCACCGCCCGCGCCTGCCGCATGAGTGCCGTTTGTATCATTTGCGGACATTATTGACTTTCCTCCATTTCCAATTTCACGTCGATTTTACCTCATACTCCAATACTATTCCTCATTCCGAAAGAGTTTATGAAAAGCAATTGGAATATAGTTGAAGCCTTATCCCCCTATTCAAGCGTCATGGCGCGTAGTACTGTATTAGAAAACAGCCTGCTTATCAGAAGGTGGAAAGGACTAGTCCCATGAACATATTGATCGTCGACGACGAACCGCGGCATTTGCGAGGAATGGCCGGCATGATTCAAATGATGCGCCCGGGCGCCAAGGTGAAAACGGCCAAGGACGGAGAAGCCGCCCTTGCCCTGGTCAGGGAAGAACAGCCCGATGTCGTGCTTAGCGATATACAAATGCCGAACCTTGACGGGCTTGCGTTCCTGCAGCGGCTGAAGGAAGAGGAGCTGCAGACCAAGGTAGTGATGGTATCGGCTTATAATTTGTTCGAGTATGCCCAAAGAGCGATCCGCCACGGCGCTTACGACTATCTGCTCAAGCCCGTTGACATGGACAAGGTGGAGGTTTTGCTGCAGCGGCTCGACCGGCAGCTTGCGGAAGAAGAGCGGGAGCGAGGCGAATCGGCCGAAATGAAGCAAAAGCTTGAGCTGGCATCCTCCGCCTACAGGAGCCGGCTCCTTCACCAATGGCTGAACGGCGAGCTTTCCCCGGGCGAACCGGTTGACCTTGAAGAGTGGCCTTTGCTTGCTCAAATGAACACTCTCGTATTGACGGAAATCCGCGCTGAAGGAGAAGCTTTTCCCGTGCAGGAGCTGGTCGAACAGCTTAAGCAGCGGGTATCCGCCTATGGCGAGGCTTGCGTGTTCCCTCTGCAGACGGTATCGCAGCACAGCATTCGTCTGGTGACCGTCTTGAAGCGGGAGAGCAAGCCAGCAGAGGGGATAGAGGAGCTGCGCTCCAGCCTGATGAGGCAGACGGAGATATGGCGAGCTTGCGGCATGGTATCCCATGGCATTGCGGCTCTGCGGGAAGAGCATAGGGTGAAACCTGCCGAGACCTATATCTCGAGCCTGTACCGACAGGCGGAAGAAGCATTGGAATATGCTTTCCACGAGGTCTGGGAGGGTGTCGTGACCTTTGAGCCTGACGCTGGACTGGGCAATACGAGCGCTGTTTTCCAGCTCGATGGCGAGCAACTGTTCGAAGCGCTGCAGGAGCAGTCCTTCGCAAGGGCCGAGGCGATGTGCCGGGATGCCTTTGCCGAGCTGGCCTCGCAGGGCCGCACGGAGCCAAAGCTGATGAAAAACTATGCGTCCCTTACGCTAATGAAGCTTAAGAGCAGGACCTCCGGCATCATCGACCAGCAGGTTGGAAGCGCTCTCGCGGATACCGCTTCCACAGCCATTCCGTCTTGTATCAGCAGCGGTATGCTGATGGAGCTGATGCTTGGCAGGCTGGCCGAGGTGCACAAATCGCTGACGGAGCGGAAGCAGGGCAGCGGCGAGCTGGCGGTGGAGCAATGCCTGAATTGGATTCAGGGGCATTACGCGGAGGATCTGACGCTCGAGATGGCAGCGGAGCAATTTCACTTCAATCCCTCCTATTTCAGTACCTTGATGAAGAGCCGCACCGGACGCTCGTTCTCCGATCATTTGACGGAGGCCCGTATGAGGGCGGCGAAGGAGCTGCTCGCCGGCGGCCGGTTCAAAATCTACGAAATCGCGGAGCAATGCGGCTACCGGGATACGAAATATTTCACCCGGATTTTTAAGCGGCAAGTTGGCTTGTCGCCGGAAGCCTACAAGCATACGCTGCGTCCGCAGACGGGGAGAGGGGATAGATCATGACGTTTCGATTAAGGCTGCTGCTCAGCTATCTGACGCTTATCGCATTGCCTCTGCTTGTGCTGAGCACGCTGTTTTACAATTCAAGCTTAAAGGTCGTTACCGAGCAGGCGCAAAACAATGTTTACGATGTCGTGATGAAAAATAACGACGTGATCGACACCAAGCTGGGGATCGTCGATCAGAATAGCAGGTCTTTGTTCGTGGACAAGGACCTGTTCCAGATTTTCAATAATCTGAACCCGGCGAAAGAAGAAGAGCTTGTCGCAGCCGACCGGCAGGTTACCGCCATCTTAAGCAAATATTTCTCCCAGAATGCGGATGTCTATTCCGCGCAGCTATGGACCTCGTATTACACCTTCGGAAGCACCATGCTAATGCCGCTCGGTAATCCGGTACAGTCCGCGATTTACAAAGAAGCGGTTAAGGCAGGGGGCAAGATGGTCTGGTACCCGACCTATGATTTCATCAAGATGTACGATCAGCCGTGGCTGCAAGACGGGACGATCGATTACCGTTACTTGTTCTCCGCAACCCGATTGCTTAACTTCTCTCACATGGAAGACAGCACGCTGGTCAAGCTGAAGCCTGAAGTCGAGCGCCCGGTGCTCACGATCAGCTTCAAGTCGACGGTGATGGACGAGCTGTTCGAGCGGAGTATCCCGGCGGGCTCCTCTTACATGGTGCTTGACCCCGACAATATCGTCGTGGCTTCAAGCGACCAGTCCCAGGTAACGAAGCGCTTCGATGAAGACTGGATCAATAATTTCCGCGAGCAGGGCAGCGGGAGCGAGCGGATCAAGCTGAACGGGCATAACCAGATCGTAAGCTTCGCCCGCTCGGAAGTGACCGGCTGGATGTCGATTGTCATTACGCCGCAATCCGCGCTCGTAAGCTCCCTGGTTCCGGTGCTCCGGACATCGACCATAGTGAGCGCCATCGCCTTAAGCGTTGTAGCTCTAGTGTTTGCTTATTTCATCATTAGCCGAATTACGGTTCCGATCAAAAAGCTGATGAGCGCGATGCGTTCGGTAGGTGAAGGGGATTTCGAAGCACGCGTTGACGTGGACCGCAAGGACGAATTTGGCCTCCTGTCCCAGCGCTTTAACCGGATGAACGACCGAATCGCCATGCTCGTGAAAGAAAATTACGAGATCAAGCTGAAGGAGAAGGAAGCGGAGATTCAGGCGCTTAACATGCAGATGAATCCTCATTTCCTGTATAACACGCTGAATATCATGAACTGGACGGCTCTCGAGAACCGTCAGACGGAGCTGAGCAAGATGCTGGTCTGCTTGTCCAATATGCTGCATTATACGT
The DNA here is from genome assembly GCF_011761545.1 of Paenibacillus sp. BK720. Classification (NCBI taxonomy): domain Bacteria; kingdom Bacillati; phylum Bacillota; class Bacilli; order Caryophanales; family Paenibacillaceae; genus Paenibacillus; species Paenibacillus sp. BK720. The sequence continues at coordinate 330,128 of NZ_JAASRQ010000001.1, forward strand.
CCCGGAAAGATTGGGAAGCCGTTCATCTGTCGGAGGAGCTGGAATGGATGCGCAACTACTTCTTTATCATGTCCGCCAGGTTCGAAGGCAAGTTTACGGTTGCTTACGAGATCGAGCCGGCGCTCTACGAGATCAAGCTGCCAAGACTTCTTTTCCAGCCTTTTGTGGAAAATGCCATTCTGCACGGATTCAGCGGCGTGGAAGAAGGCGGGCAAATCACGATCCGGGGCTGGATCGACGAGGACGGCCGTTATTTCGAGGTGCGCGATAACGGACGGGGGATCAGCAAGGAGGGGATCGGCGCGATATTGTACAAGGAATCCGCTTCTGTCGGAATCAAAAATACGATTTCGCGGATCCGGATGGCCTACGGCGACGAATACGGCATCCGCATTCATTCCGCTCCGGGCAAGGGGACAAGCATCGTCATCCATCTGCCGGGCAAGACCCAATAAAAGTCCACCATTCTAGAAATGCTCGGGTTTTGTAAGCGTTATCCATCATCTACAATAAAAGCAATCATAGACTGCAGCTATGAGCCATGAGGATGAAATGAGAGAGGGGCTCGAAAAAAATGATTATGAATCGATGGAAATACACTTCCGCATTTATGGTTACGGTTCTGTCGGCCGTGCTGGTCATGTCCGGCTGCACCAAGTCCGATAGTTCCGGCAATGGCAATTCTTCATCCGGCAATAACGCAAGCAGCTCGGCAAATACGGCCAGTTCCGGCACCGATTCCGGCACGGCTGGCAGCGGCGAAAAAATTACACTGAAGCTGACCGGATGGGGCGCGCCGGCTGAGGTAGCGGCGTACAAATCCGCCATTGCCAATTTCGAGAAGGCTCATCCGAACGTAAAAGTCGAATTTCAGGCCATCAGCAGCGGTGATTACGATACGAAGCTGACGACAATGGTAGCCGGCAACGACGAGCCGGATGTCGCGATGATGGAATCCGCCACCATTGCTTTCCCGCTTGCGGAAGAAGGCAAGTTCCTGAACCTGCAGGACTTCCTTGCGAAGGATCAGCAGATTACACTCGATTCGATTGTTCCGAATATTACGTATTCCCAAGCGCCGGGCAACATTATCGGCATCGGTCCTGGTCCCGAGACATTCGGACTGTTCTATAACGAAGACGTATTCAAGGATGCCGGCATCGAACCGCCTCCTTCCGATGCTTCCAAAGCGTGGACCTGGGATCAATTCGTCGACGTTGCCAAGAAGCTGACGCTCGACAACAAGGGACGCAATGCAGCGGACCCGAATTTCGACCCTAAAAATATTAAGCAATTCGGCATCAACCTGCCGACCTGGTGGGGTGCTTACAGTAACTTTATCTACTCCAACGGCGGCGACTTCCTGTCGGCCGACGGCAAAACCTTTGCCCTTAATCAGCCGGAAGCCGTAGAAGTGTTTCAGAAGATGGCCGACCTGATCAACGTGTATCATGTTGCTCCATCCCCGCTTCAGTCGAAGAATATCCCTGGAACTAACGTAGCGCTTCAGACGAAGAAGGTTGCGATGGCCATTGACGGACAATGGGCTTCGTCGTCGCTTGCGGAATCCAAGTTCAACTATAACGTAGGCGTTCTGCCGGTCATGAAAGAGCCGGTAACAACCGTAGTAGCCGGCATGTTCTCCATCTTCAAATCGACCAAGCATCCGCAGGAAGCTTGGGAGCTGCTCAAGGCGCTGCTTGATCCGGAAGCTTCGCTCGACATGCTGACCAACGGAACCTGGATGCCTGCTCCGAAAGACTGGTACACCGACAGCGAGAAGCTGGACAAGTGGACAAAAGATCTGGCAGCCCGCCCATCCGGCTATAACGGCGCGATCATTGACATGCTTCTGAACCACAGCCATGCAACGCCAACGGCTTACGTGAAAAACTTCAATAAAATCATGGATGTCGTTAACCCTGCTTTGGATAAAGTGTGGCTGGGCAAACAATCCGCCCAGGAAGCGCTTGATTCCATTGCCGCGAAGGCACAGCAGCAAGTACAAGGCCGGCGCGACGTCGAGTAAGCTGTCCGCAGACCGCGGATAACAGGAGAGGGCAGCGGTTCGGGAATTCGATGAATCGCTGTCCTCTGCCATAGACAGGGAGGGTTAAGGCATGGAGATTTCGGCAAACACGGGCAAGTCCGTCAAGACGGTTGCCAGAAAGAGCAGCAAAAGGGAGCGCAAGGCCCTGTTCTACGGCTTGCTCTTTACAGCGCCGGCGATACTCGGCTTCATCATCTATACGTTAGGGCCGATGATTGCCAGCTTATATTTGAGCTTAACGGATTACAACGTTTTTAAAGACACGACCAGCTTTATCGGTCTGGACAACTATGTCAAGCTGTTCAGCGGCGAAGACGATTTGTTCTACAAGTCGCTTGGCACAACCTTTTATTTCGTTATTCTCCGCGTGCCGGCGGTTATCATTATCTCTTTCTTTTTGGCTATTCTGCTAAATATGAACGTGAAGGGCCGGGCGATTTTCCGGACGATTATCTACCTGCCGAGCATTGTTCCGGCGGTTGCCGCTTCGATGATCTGGCTGTGGCTTATGAACCCGGATCTGGGCCTGCTGAATATGGCGCTCGATTGGCTTCATCTGCCAACAAGCAACTGGCTGTTCGGAGAGGGCAGCGTTATCCCGTCCATCGTGCTCACGACGTTATGGGGGATTGGCGGTACGGTTATCATTTTCCTTGCCGGCCTGTCGGGCATACCGAAATCCTACTATGAAGCGATTGACGTTGACGGCGGCGGATGGTACAGCAAGCTGCGCCACATCACGGTACCGATGCTGACGCCTACGATCTTCTTCAATACGATTATGACGATTATCGGCTCCTTCCAGGTGTTCAGCGAAGCGTACATTCTGACCCAAGGCGGACCCAACAACAAAAGCTTGTTCTTCGTCTTCTATCTGTGGCGTACCGCATTCCGCGATACGGAAATGGGCTATGCCTCCGCGCTGGCGTGGGTATTGTTCATCATTATTATGATCTTTACGGTGTTTGTCTTTAAGACCTCGAAATCCTGGGTGCATTATGAGGGGGAAAAACAATGAGAGAGTCCAGGCTGAAGCTTACCGCCGGGTTTACCTCCCTGCTGATCGTTTCCGCGATGTTTATCGTGCCGTTTCTGTGGCTGCTGCGCAGCTCGGTGATGGATTTGTCGCAAATTTTCATCATGCCGCCGCAATGGATACCGAAGCCCTTTCACTTTGAAAACTTCAAGGAAGCCTTGACTGTCGTGCCGTTTGGGGCCTTCTTCAAAAATACACTCATTATCGTAGCCGGGGTTCTGCTCGGAACGGTCGTCTCAAGCACCATTGCCGCGTTTGGCTTCTCCCGCATCAAGTGGAAGGGACGCGACACGGTATTCGCCATCCTGATGTCCTCGATGATGCTGCCGGGAGCGGTAACGCTTATTCCAAGCTTTATCGGCTGGAAGGAGCTTGGCTTCTACGATACGTTCTACCCGCTGATCGTTCCCGCGTATTTCGGCGGCGGCATGTTCAATATCTTTCTGCTGCGCCAGTTCTACATGTCGATCCCGCAGGACTTCGACGAGGCGGCGCTTGTAGACGGAGCGAATTACTTCCAGATCTATTGGCGCATCCTGCTCCCGCTCAGCCGTTCGGCCGTTATCGTGGTTGCGCTCTTCACGTTCCTTGCTTCGTGGAATGATTTCATGGGCCCGCTCATCTATTTGAAGAGCGACAGCCGTTTTACGCTTGCGCTTGGCCTGCAGATGTTCCAGGGCAGCTATAACGCGCAATGGGATTTATTGATGGCCGCTTCAACGGCGGTGGTATTGCCTTGCGTGCTTGTCTTTTTGATCGGTCAAAGGTTCTTCCTGGAAGGCATTACGCTTACCGGATTGAAAGGCTAACCCAACTTAACCAAACGAATAGGGAGGAAGCAACGTGACCGTTACGAACCAACGGATTAAAGGCTGGCGCGGAGTTCCGTTCTCGGAAGTGAAGATAAATGACGCTTTCTGGCGTCCGCGCCTTGAGACTCTCAAAAACGTAACGATGGGCGTCTGTCTGGACCAATGCGAGAAGACGGGGCGGATTGCGAACTTCGCCGTTGCCGGCGGATTGATGGAAGGCAAATTTGAGGGCATGTACTACAATGATTCCGATGTGTACAAGGTGCTCGAAGGCGCGGCGTACTCGCTTATGACCGACCGCGATCCCAAGCTGGAGGCGGAGATTGACCGGATCGCGGGGCTGATCGAAGCCGCTCAGGAGAGCGACGGCTATTTGTCCACTTACTACACCCTGGAAGCGCCGGAGCTTAAATGGACCGACATGGAAAAGCATGAAATGTACAATGGCGGCCATCTGATCGAAGCAGCCGTAGCCTACTATCAAGCGACAGGCAAGCGCAGGCTGCTGGATGTCGCCTGCCGCATGGCGGATCATTACGATTCGCTGTTCGGTCCGGGCAAGCGTCATTGGGCGGAAGGGCATGAAGAGATCGAGCTGGCGCTCGTGAAGCTGTACGGCGCGACGGGAGAGGACCGGTACTGGAAGCTTGCGCTGTGGCTTCTCGAGGAACGCGGCCACGGCCATGGCGTTGGCGCGATCTGGGACAAAGAAGACTGGGGACCGGCGTATTGCCAGGACGATGTGCCTGTAAGGGATATCCGGGAGGTAAAAGGGCATGCCGTACGGGCGATGTATCTCTATACGGCGATGGCCGACGTCGTACTGGCTTCCGGCGACCCCGCTTATATGGAAGCGCTCGACCGCGTATGGGCCCATACGGTTGAACGGAATATGTACGTAACGGGCGGCATTGGCCCTTCCGTCCATAACGAAGGGTTTACGCACGATTACGACCTGCCGAACGAGTCGGCTTACTGCGAGACCTGCGCTGCGATTGCGATGGCCTTCTGGAATCACCGGATGAATCTGCTGCATGGCGACGGCAAGTATGCGGACCTTGTAGAACGGGAGATGTTTAACGGCGCGTTGTCCGGCATTTCGCTGTCCGGCGACCGGTTCTTCTATGTGAATCCGCTTGCTTCCAAGGGAGAGCATCACCGGGTGGAATGGTTCCATACCTCCTGCTGCCCGACCAACCTTGCGCGATTCCTGCCGTCGATCGGGCAATACGCGTATGCCGCTTCGGAAGACGGCATTTCGGTGAACCAGTATTTGAGCAGCGAGACCACCGTTCGGCTTGCCGGCGGAAGCGGCGTGAAGGTTGCCCAATCAACGGCTTATCCTTGGGATGGCCGGGTAGAGCTTTCCCTGACTCCGGAGCAAGCGGATGAGTTCGTTATCCGTCTGCGCGTGCCGGGCTGGTGCAGAAGCTACCGGGTTTATGCGCAGGGCGAAGCGGTAACCGGTGCAGAGGCATTGGTAGAGAACGGATATGTAGTGCTTAAAAGGCATTGGCTGCCTGGCGATACGGTTGTGGTGGAGCTGGATATGCCGGTAACCGCGGTGCGTTCACGCGAAGAGGCGGAAGCTAATCGCGGAAGGCTCGCCTTCCAGCGCGGGCCGGTCGTGTATTGCATCGAGCAATCCGGCAATGAGGAGCTTGTCTACGACGAGTTCGCGTTTAAGGCGGCTGAGCCGTTTGCTGTCGAGTATGCCGGCGACCGGCTTGGCGGCGTAACGGTGCTGCGCGGCAGGACGGAGGATGGCCGTTCATGCGAGCTGATCCCGTATTATGCGTGGGATAACCGGGAAGCGGGCTTTATGCAGGTGTGGGTGCGCGAAGCCGAAGACCGCAGGCTGTACCGGTAACCTAAGCCAGGCTTTAAGGCGATAAGCAAGAGCTGTTTGTACAGCCTTTCAAAAAGGTTGTATAGACAGCTCTTTTTTTCGTTGATACAATCATCACTCCGCCTATTTTTAATGGTAATCGGACGGTTTGCGGAATATCCTGTAACAAGCCTTTCATGCTTTCCGGGGATAAGGTTATCGATGAAATCTATTTCTCAAGATGATAGGGTTATGCTACTATTAATAAACACATCTTTCACCAAAATATACCTTAATAAGTGCATATACGAAGAAAATCGACACAAAATGACGCAAAATAAGTTTATGCATAACGAAAACCCAGCCGATTTGGGTGATCATTCTTTTTAGGAGGGTCCAATGGGAAAACCCTTTCTGTTATTTGTTTTCTTTACGTGGCTGTTCGGAAATCCGATTATCGCCATAATAGCGCTGTTAGTTATCGTGTATGTCATAGACCGCCGGTTTATCGGTCTGTCCCCAAGCCTCTTAAAGCCGATTCGCCGGTCCTCCCGTTTAAGCAAGCTGAAGAAACATGTCGTTCAATCTCCCAACGATACATCCGCCAAAGCGGAAATTGCCCGAATTCTGATCGAGAAGAAGAAATACCGGGAAGCGCTGGATCTGCTTGAGCCGCTCGAGCGTATGCTCGACGATTCCGCCGAATATTGGGATGATCTTGGCCTTTGCCTGATGCAGACCGGACAACCGGAAGCCGCCGAAGCCGCCATGAGCAAGGCGCTGCTGCTTAATCCGAGAGTGAAATACGGCGCTCCTTATTTGAGGCTGGCCGCCTACTATTCCAAGCTGGACCCGGAAAGGGCGCTCTCCTATATGGAAGCCTTTCAGGAGATTCATTCGTCCTCCTGCGAAGCTTATTGCCGCCTCGCGGATATTTACGAGCAGATGGGCCGCAAGGAAGACGCGATGGAGGCCGTTTCCGAAGGGCTTCGGATTTACCGTTCCCTGCCGCGTTACAAGAAGCGGGTCGAGCGCAAGTGGGCGCTCCGTTTGTACATCCGGAAGACCCGAGGATGATGGAAAGAACTGCTTGTTTGATTTGCCGCCTGCCATATTGTTGTTTCCGTGAAAATCATCCATAATCGAATTACATTACGAGAGCTTAAAGGAGCATCATATGCCGCGCAATATCTGGCTCATGGCGATTAGCTTGAGCGTTATCATCGTTTTACTGAGCAATGCCGCTTATTATTTTCTGACGAAAAAAACGTTGGAAGATGCGCTAAACCATGAGATGCGGGCTGTTGCGAAGCAAATTGAATTTTCCGTTGAGCAATCGAGGCTTGGGGCAGAGAAGTTCCAGGAGCAGATCGGGAAGGAGCTCCGGGTCGTATCGATCGCGGCGCAATACGCGCTTGATCCGGACGTCGAGAAGGTGACGAACGACCAGCTGAAGGAATTAAGCGCCAAGCTTGGCGTCGAGCATATTACGCTGATGAAGCGGACCAAGGACAACATTATCCTGTACAAATCCTCGGATGAGAACGAGCTGGGCAAAGGGACGAAAACCTGGGATCCCTGGTATGTCGCCTTCTATCAGCTGTTCGACCGGCACGAGGTCAATATCGACTGGCTTGGCCAGACGCTGCCGAACTTCTGGAGCGGACCGTTCGAGGTTGCTTCAACGGATCCGGACAGCATTTACAAATGGGGCTATTACTACGACGGAACGACTAATTATATTATTGATCCGTACGTCAACTATACGACGCTTGCCGATTACGAGAAGCTGACGGGCATTAACGAGCTGATCGACAAATCAATCGGAAGCAGCGATTCCTTGCTCGAAGCGACGTTATTTAATCCGAAGACGTTTGGCAAAAGCTCCTTCGATACGGTAAACGAAGCGGGCGAAGTCCAGGGGCATTTGCTGCAGAAGGATATCTTCTATGGAACCTACCGTTACAAGGGAGACAAAGACGTCGACTATGTGAAGAAGGCTTTTGCGACCGGCAAGAGCCTCTCGGTTAAAGAAAATATCGACGGCAAGCATGTGCTCAAAATGTTTATCCCGGTCACGACGGGATCGGGAGTTAGCCTGGTCGACGAGAACGGGGCGCCGATTCACGGTTACGTGCTCTCTCTCGTATCCGATTACCAGGTCATTCAGGACAGGCTCGACAGCCAGTTTCTGAATATCGGAATCGTTATATTCCTCGTTACGGGCATAAGCCTCTTGATCGCTGCCTTTGCGATGCGTTATTTCCGGCAGACGCGCGAGAAGGTGGTTGTGGTCACGCAACAGACGTACGTCGACGAAATCAATAGCATGTTCCAGTCCATCCGGGCGCAGAGGCATGACTTTCTGAACCATGTCCAGACCATTCATTCCCTCGCGGAGCTGAACAAATCGAGGGAGCTTGTTGCGTATACGAAAGAGCTGACCGGCGAGATCCGGCTGATGAACGATATTATCAATATCGGGAATCCGGCGATTGCGGCGTTGATCCGCTCGAAAATTTCGCAGGCGGAAAGCTACCGGATCTCCTTTACCTGCTCCTTCAGCGGGCTTAACCGTCTGGAGATGGGGATTAAGACGCTGGATGTGAACCGGATGCTTGGCAATTTGATCGATAACGCTTTTGACGAGGTCATGAAGTATCCCGAGGAATGCCGCATGGTTGAGCTGACGGGAAAACAGGTTGACGGCTTCATCGAGTTCTGCATTACAAATACCTGCTCGAATGCTCGGGAGGTTACGGAAAAGCCGCTCTTTGAGGCCGGCTTCTCCACCAAGAACGAGGCTCATCAAGGACTTGGCTTGTTTACCGTCAAGTCCATTACCGAGCAGTATAAAGGAACCGTGCAGATCCATGCCGAGGTTGAGGACCGAATTACCTTCTTTATCCGTATCCCGCACTAATACTATATTATTCGCTTGCAGCCCGTTCGCTTTTAACGAAGCGAAATGGGCTGCTTTTGGCTTTTCAGAGGGCGCATTTTTTGTGGTATACTAATAAGATGCTAGGTGAACGGAAAGAGGGCAGGTGAACGAACTTGGCAAGTCTTGATGATAAGCTTCATACAGTGCTTGAACACAGTCTGGGGCAGCATTTGAACGAAGAGATCATTCGCCGCGGATGGGATTATTATCGGAGCGGCCAGGTGTTGAACGTCAAGCAGGCGGACGCGGATACGTTATACGGGGCCGTGCAAGGGTCCGACGTTTACTCGGTGTTGCTTGATTCAGACCATTTCAGATACAGCAAATGCACTTGTCCTTTTAATGATTATTGCAAGCATATGGCGGCGGTCTATTTCGCCTATTGCCACAGTCTTGACGGCGAGGCTGCGGCCAAAGCGGCCTACGACCGGATTAGGGGCGACGGGAAGCAGCAGCGCAGCACGGTTACCGTAAGCGTGCCGAAGTTTAGCGGCCGTCACGCACAGCCTTCCGATAATGCGCCGCCGGTAGAATGGGGATTGTGGATGGACGCCGAATACGGCGAAACCTGGCGAAGCTGCCGTCATTCGCTTCACGCCCTGCAGCCGGTTCTGTCCGCGCTTAAGGGGACGACGAAGCATTGGGACAAAAAAAGTCAGCGGCTGCACTGGATGAGCGTGATCCTGTTTGTGCTCGACCAGGCGGAGCAGGCGATCAAGACGGTCGATACGTTCAGCCGTTATTATCATGAAATGTCGTTTCTTCGCATGGCGGAGCCGTGGGTGGAGCATTATTATACGCTGGCGCTTGAGCTGGAACCTTCGGAGGTTGCCGGCCATGACCGCAGCTGGGTGGATTACGTTGCCGGTTACGCGAAGAGCAGAGCCGTGAAAAATGAACAGCAGCTGTTTGACTGGACCTATATCTATTTGGCCATATGCGAACGGATGGCTTCGGACGCCGCTTGGTATGAGCATGAGCTGGATGCGATGAGGAAGGAAGAACTCCGGGATTCGGAAGAGCCGGTTAATAGGACGTTCGTGCATACGGCAGCGGCGATGCTCTGTTTCTTCGGCCGCAAGGACGAAGAGGCGCTGGCGCATTTCGGCAAGACGGATTTCCAACGCTCGCAGAAGGTGATTTACCCTTGCGTCGCGCAGCGGCTTGAGGAAGGAGACTGGGAGCTGATCGGCCATTGGATGAGCTTCCTGTACGACCATATTTCCAAGGTGAAAAATGCGAGAACCATCGGACCCTTTATGACCTTATGCCGGAGAGCCGATACGGACCGGCCTGATGAGCCGCGCTGGACCCGGTATATGGTTGAGCTTCTTCCGCATTCCTATGCGGATTTGTCCGATCATTGGCTGGCGGTGCAAAAGTACGAGGAATGGGCGGATCTTCAGCTGTTGATCGGCATGAAGCCGGATGATCTTGGCATTCAGAATGTTCGCGAAGTTTCGAAGGCAGCTCCCGGCGTCATGATTCCTATCTATCATCAGTCGATTGAGGAGGCCATTCAGTCGCGCAACCGGCAGGGCTACCGCCTTGCCGTCAAAGAGCTGAAAAAGCTTGAGAGGCTATACAAGGCCGATAAGCATGCGGATAAATGGGAGCGTTACATTGAAGGAATCGCAAGCAAGTATCAACGGCTTCGCGCGTTTCAGGAAGAGCTGTGGAAAGGAAAAATCGTAACATGAAATCATTCATCGGCGCTCGGACGTTACTCGTGGACGGTTACTGGAAGCAAGGCGACAAAGCGGAAGACAGTGCGATTATCCTCGCGGCGGCAGACCGGGGGGATAGTCCGGCAAGGCTGAAGCAGGTGCTCTTTGCCTGGCATCAGGCTTCCTGGTATGGCGCGGAGGTTGAGGAGATCGATACGGAAATCGGGAAGGCGCTTAAGCTTCCTCCCCTGCTTGCCGTCGATTACTTGTCCTCGCCTCGTCATGTGCGGCTTCTGCAAGTGGAATGGACGGATCGGCTGCAGGATTTGATGCGCATGGCGGGCAAGCTCCGCGAGGCACTGCTTGAGGGATGGTTTCAGCCGGACTGGGGCAGATGGTCGGAGCACCGGCGCGCGTGGCGGCTGGAAATCCCTGCGGAACAAGCTGCTTTTGCCGCGGAATGGCAGCGGCTTATAACGGATACCGGGATAACCGGTGCGGATCAGTGGTTAAGCGAAGCGGTCGAACAGATTTTAGCCCAAAACGGCGACGCCGCTGCGGCTTGGCGCAAAATTGCCGCGGCTGCAGGCGGGGAATCCGTGCTTCTTCATAAGGCAGGCGATGAAGAGGACTGGCTGATTGCTTTGGGTCTTCATAAGGATACGATGCCGTTTAAGGTGGCTCTGCAGCTCGCGGAGCCTGCGGAAGGCGCGAGCTGGCAGCTTCGGCCTGCGCTGCAGGACCGAAACGGCGGATCATGGATTCCGGTTGCGCAGGCGAACGGGCAATGGCAGGCTTTGTTCCCTCAGGATGGACCGCTGCCGGCTGATTGGGAGCCCCATTTGGAGGCGAGATTGGCAAAGGAGCACGGCAAATGGCTTGCTGCCCTGCCGGACTGGAAGGATGAAGCGGATCCGGAGAAGCTGCGAGGTCAGCTGACGGATAACGATGCCTGGTTCTTTATGGAGAAGGCGAGCCTGCAGCTGCTGGAGGCAGGCTGCCCGGTGCTCTTGCCAAGCTGGTGGGAGGCCGTGCGCTCCCGCCGCTTAAGGCTGAAAGCTAAGATGAAATCGTCGGTTGGCTCGGACGCGCAGCCGATGTTTGGTCTTGACCAGATCGTACAGTTTGACTGGAAGATGGCGCTTGGCAATGTCGATCTGTCGGAGTCCGAGTTCATGCGGCTTGCCGAGGAGAACCGGAGGCTCATGAATATCGGAGGCGAATGGGTTCATCTCGATCCGCAGGATGTCGCCCAGATTCGCGATTGGATCAAGCGGGTCGGCAAACGCAAAGGGCTGTCGTTCCGCGACGTGATGGAGATGCATTTGCTTGGCGGCACCGTTATGGAAGACGGAGAGGATGCTTCGGTTGCGCTGCGGGCGGAGGTTGAGCTGAACGATCATCTGACGAGATGGCTCGAGCAGCTTCAGCATACGGCGGAAATCCCTCTGGTCGATATACCGGGCAGCTTCCGGGGTTCGCTCCGTCCGTATCAGCTGCAAGGGGTCTCGTGGCTGCTGTTTCTCCGGAGATTTGGTCTTGGCGGCGTGCTTGCCGATGATATGGGTCTTGGCAAGACGATTCAGTTCATGGCCTATCTATCCTATGTGAAGGAGCACGGAAACAACCGTCTCGGACCTTCTCTTCTTATTTGTCCGACTTCCGTCATCGGCAACTGGCAGAAGGAGCTTGAGAAGTTCGCCCCGACCCTTACGGCGTATTTGCATTACGGCCCAAAAAGGGAGAAGGGCGAAGCGCTTCAAGAAGCGGTCGCGGATGCGGATATCGTCATCACGTCATACTCTCTTGCCCAAATTGACGAGGAAGAGCTTAATCAGATCGAGTGGGATGCTCTCTGTCTGGATGAAGCGCAAAATATAAAAAACGTATACACGAAGCAGTCTGCGGCTATCCGCGCACTGCCGGCTCATCACCGGATTGCGTTGACCGGTACCCCGATGGAAAACCGGCTGACCGAGCTATGGTCGATCTACGATTTCATTAATCCGGGTTACCTGGGCAGCATGGGAGAGTTCCGCAAGGCGGTTGTGCTTCCGATTGAACGCACCCGCGACGAACAGGTCATTAGCGGCCTTCAGCGTTGGGTTAAGCCGTTTATGCTGCGCAGGGTGAAGAAGGATCCCGCGATTCAGCTGTCGCTGCCGGAAAAGAACGAAGCCAAAACGTATTTGACCTTGACGACCGAGCAAGGGGCGATCTACGAGAATATCGTTGCCGATCTGCTCGAGAAGCTGGATAAGCTGGGTCCGATGCAGCGCCGGGGCTTGATTCTGGCTTCGCTTACGAGACTGAAGCAGCTATGCGATCATCCGGCAATGCTCAGCGAAGAGCGCGAGCTCCAGCAGCGGTGGGACGACAGCCGCTCGAACAAGGTCGCTCGGTTGCTCGAGATGGTGGAGGAGATTGCCTCCGAGGGCGAACGCTGCCTGATCTTCACTCAATTCGTGGATATGGGGGAGCAGCTCAAGAAGCTTCTGGAGGAGCGGCTGGGGCTTCCGGTTCCGTATTTGCACGGCGGGGTGCCTAAGGCCAAGCGGGACGAGATGATCGAGAAATTCCAGAACCCGGAGGAGCCATGCTGCGCGTTTGTGCTCTCGCTTAAAGCCGGCGGTACCGGTCTTAACCTGACGGCGGCCAATCACGTCTTCCATTTCGACCGGTGGTGGAATCCGGCAGTCGAGAATCAGGCGACGGACCGTGCTTTCCGGATCGGTCAGACGAAGCAGGTGCAGGTTCACAAATTTATTACGCTAGGCACGCTTGAGGAAAAAATCGACGAGATGATTGACCGCAAGCAGCAGCTGAACGAGCAGGTCGTCGGACAGTCGGAGCAATGGATTACCGAGCTGTCCACGGATGAGCTGAAGGAGCTGTTCGCGCTTCGCAAAAACTGGCTGAAGGGATGAGGGGGATAAATGTCTGGAGAGAAGGACAAGTGGGCGAAAGCGATGAGCGAGCGTCACACCGGTTCCCCAGGGCCCGGTGAGCCGGATCAGGGGCGCTCGGCGCCCGATACGTCAGGTTCTGAGCAAGGAAATGAAGAATGGAGAGCCTTTTATAAGGCAATCCGAGCCCACATTGAGGGTATGCGTAAGTAATAAGTAATTTAATATTACACAGCTTGTCGGTAATAGTAACCCGAGGAGCTGTGTTTTTTTATCCCTGTTTCGAAAAATAATAGAATTGTATCCCTCATCCTGCTTTTTTTCGACCTCCCGAGCAAGGAATTATCGAATCTATAATTAAGGTGCAAGGCAAACAAGCAAGATCATATCGAGGAGGTCTTTATAAATGAAAAAAAGTACTTTGCTCACCGCCACGTTGCTTGCAGCATTCACCATGGTCGCTTCAGCCTGCGGATCGGACAATAATAGCGGCGGCAATAACGCTCCTGCAAGCACAGAAGCTTCGCAAGAGCCGGCAGCTACAACGGAAGCAACCCCTACTCCGGAAGCGAAAAACGTAACGTTGTCCCTGCGCCATACGCAAATTAAAGAAACGAGCAAAAACCGCCTCAAAATTCTCGAGGATGTTGTGAAGAAAACGCAGGATGAGAATCCTGGCCTGACCTTCAAGCTGGAGGGCATCGACGAGGTTGTCAACCGCGACCAGAAGCTGAAGGCGGAGATGACGGCAGGCAATCCGCCCGATATCTTCGAAGTATTCGGCGGCGCCGACCTGAACCTGTATGTAAAAGCAGGCCGCATGCTCGACCTGACGCCAATCATTGAAGAGCTTGGCATTAAAGATAAATTCGCCAGCCTTGACGAGTTCACGGTTGACGGTAAAGTATACGGCTTGCCGTTCGGCGGCTATTCGGAAGGCATTTTCTACAACAAGAAAATCTTCTCCGATCTGGGTCTATCCGTTCCTACGACTTGGGATCAACTGCTCGAAACAGCTGACAAAATCAAAGCAGCAGGCATCACGCCGCTTGGTCTGGCAGCAAAAGACGGCTGGGTTAACGGCATGCTCTGGAACACCGTTATGGAGCGCAACGTAGGGATCGACGCGATCAACAAGCTGGTAACCGGCGAAACCAAATGGACAGACGAAGGCTTCATCAAAGGCTTCTCGGACTACGCGGATCTTGTAAACCGCGATTACTTCACGAAGGGCGCACTCGGTCTCGCTTATGCCGATCAAGGCGCGCAATTGCTCTCCGGCAAAGCAGCCATGGTATTCACGGGCACGTGGGATGCCAGCCGCTTCACTGGCGACGAGGCTGGAGACCTGAAAGGTCAAATCGGCTACTTCAACTTCCCGTCCATCGCAGGCGGCGCAGGCGACCAAACGTCGATCAACGCTTCGTATTCGAACGGCTTCGGCTTCTCGGCTAACCTGAACGAAGATCAAGTGGCCATGGTTAAGAAATTTATCGCTAACTTCTACAGCGAAGAAATCCAAAAACGCACGCTGCTCGAAGACAAGGTCCTTCCTTCGATGAAGCTGTCCGACCTGTCCGGCGTGGATCCGCTGATCTCCGAAGTGCTGACGGTTATGGCTAATGCTTCGACTTCCTGGAAAGCTTATGACGCTATCGTTCAACCTGCCGTAGGCGCTGTCGTAAACGTAGGCCTGCAGGAGCTGATCGGCAAGGTGAGCAAGCCTGAGAAGGTTGCTAAGGATATTCAGGCCGCACAAGATAAGGCGAATGCTGCGAAGTAAGGCCGCTCCGCGAAAGAATCATTCTTCCAATCGCCATTGCCACCGAATTTCTTCATTATAATCCGCATAGCGGATGAAATTCGGATGACAAAAGCGAACGCTACGCTTCTCCAGAATGATACTTCCGCTCCGCTAGTGCGGGTCCTTTACAACTTCACAGGCAAGGGAAATAAGAAGGGAAAAGCTAAGGTTTTCTGCGAACCTTAGCTTTTTTACCAGAAACCCACCTCTCATCGGGGTCGCTCATCTTCGAATGGCTTCGATAGTGGTTTTTTCAAAGGAAGCAGGAGGCGAAGTTATGAACAAGGCTCTCAGAAATCCGTATACTTATATCGCGTTCATTCTACCAACGCTTGTATTGTACGCTTTGTTTTTTGTGTATCCGGTTATCGTATCGTTTGTTTACGGATTTTTTCAATGGGATGGCATAACGCAAAAGGTGTTTATCGGCCTGGACAATTTCACCCGGCTGTGGAAAGACCATGTTTTCCTGAAATCGCTTGTTAACAATTTCTACTTTATGGCGTTCTCCCTGATCGTGAATATTCCGCTCGTCTTCCTTATCTCGATTCTGATCAGTAAGGTTGGCCGTATGCGTGACTTTTACAAGTCGGCCGTGTTTGTTCCCGTCGTCATCTCGACGGCAACGGTCGCTATATTGTTTGGCGTGTTGTACAACTACGATTCGGGTCTAATCAACCAGTTCATCCGTCTTGTCGCTCCGGACAGCTGGGCGCGCGAATGGCTGTCGGATCCCAAGCTTGCCATGCTCTCCATCTTGCTTGCTAACGCTTGGCAGAATATCGGCTTCTTCATCGTTCTATGTCTGGCCGCTATCTTGAACATTCCGAAGGAAATCGTGGAAGCCTCGAAGATCGACGGCATAAACGGCTGGAACGAGACTTGGCTCATTACGCTTCCGCTGATCCGTCCCGTGTTGTTCGTTATGCTGCTGCTTACGGTATCCGGCACGATGAAGGTGCTTGATATCGTTCAAATTATGACGAACGGCGGTCCGTTCCAGTCGACCGAGGTTATGTCCACGTACATGCTGAAGGTTGGCTTCCGTTCGATGGAGCTTGGTTACGGCAGCGCGATTGGCGTTACGATGTTTATTCTGATTCTCGTGCTTACGGGCATCCTGCAAAAACTGACGAAGCATGAGGAGGTGCAGTACTAATGAATGCAGCGATTACGGGCCTGCGCAGAGGGAAGTTCTGGATTCACTTTTCCTTGATCGTGTACATTATCGCAACGCTATTCCCGCTTTTATGGCTGCTCCTGTCTTCCTTCAAGACGAGCCGCGAGATTACGGTTAATACCTGGGCCTTCCCGAAGCATTTCAACTTTGACAACTACCGGCAAGCCTGGGAGACGGCCAAAATCGGACTTTACGCCTTAAACAGCGTGAAAGTTACGGTCATCGCTTGTCTTGTAACGCTGCTCTTTGCGGCAATGACATCCTTTGCTTTGTCCCGCATGAAATATTCCCGGATGAATAAAACGGTGTACCAGTTTATCCTGTTCGGATTGCTTGTCCCGCCGGGGGCGCTGTTCATTCCGCTGTACCGTTTGATCCAGCAAATGAGCCTAGGCGGCATCCATTTATACAATTCGCATTTTGGCCTTATTTTGGTATACTGCACATATGCATTGCCTATTACCGTATTTATTATTTATGCATTTATGTTATCTATTCCCAGCGAGCTGGAAGAGGCGGGAATTATGGACGGGCTTACGGCCGGCGGCTTGTTCGTCAAGGTTGTATTGCCAATCTCCCTGCCGGCGCTCGTTACGGTAACGATTCTTAATTTTATCGGCAACTGGAATGAATACATTTTATCCCAATTATTTATAACATCCGAATCGCTTCGCACGCTTCCGACGGGTATGGCCAGCTTTAATGACGGCTACCGCACGAATTTTGCCGCTTTATCCGCTGCCGTTATTATGAGCATTATTCCGGTGCTTGTCGTGTACTTCTTCTTGCAGAAGCAGATTATCGAAGGCATGACGGCGGGGAGCGTGAAGGGCTGAGGATGACCGAACCGGAAGGGGCCCGCTAGATGAACTTGAGACCGAAACTGATGCTTGCTTTTATTTTTCTGGTTGTGGTTCCGATGATTGGGCTTGGCATCGTGTCTTTTCTCAATACGGAAACCGTGCTGGAGAAAAAATACAGCGAGCAGACCGAGATCTCTCTCAAGGCTGTCGGAGGGAATATCAAGTACTTCTTCAAGGAGCTTGATCAGCTCTCCGACGGAAATTTAACGAGCTCCGAGGTGCAGGACACGCTGAATTACACGAAATATTACTCCAGCGATGATGCCAGCACCCTGATTGCGATTAACCAATCCGAGAAGGAAATGAAACGGATTCTGTTCCAGCATCCGGCTGTCAGCTTTGTTGTGCTGTATGCGATGGATGGCACGATGTTTCGCGCCTTCCGCAATGACCCGACAACGTTCCGGCCGATTGCCTTCGAGGCGTTAAAGGACCAGCCCCTATATAATGAGACGATTAAATTGGGAGGCCGTCCGAAATGGATTGGCCCATACGAGCATCAAGAGCTGACGGGGGTGGAGCCGCCGCTGTTTACCCAGCTCAGACTTGTCAAGGATTACGAAACGCTTGCGGATCTTGGCCTTATGATTACGCAATACAAGACTGAAGAGGTCTACACGATGCTGAATACCTTCCTTAATCCGGAGGCGGAGGGCCCGAATTCCAGGTACGTCATCGTAAATTCCGAAGGACTGGTGATGCTGGACAGCAGCAAGCATTTCGAAGGGACCAACATATCGGAATATTCCAGCGCTTTACCGCAAAACACGGCCGATTATTCCAGCGCGAGACTGCGTTTTAACGGGGAGGACAGCCTAGTCTCTTCCTATAATCTCGGCTTTAACGGCTGGGTGCTCGTATCCGTCAAATCATGGGATATGTTGACGAACGAGAACGAGCGTTTCGTTCAATGGATCGGGATGATTACGATCCTATGCCTTCTGTCGGCCATTCTGTTTAATATCTTTTTTGTGAACCGGGTCGCGAAGAGCATCATTAAGGTCGTTCGCAAAATGCGTCTCGTTGAGCAAGGCCTCCTCGATATCCGCGTTAACGCGCAGGGCAAGGACGAGACGGTGCTGCTCGCCAACAGCTTCAACAGCATGGTGCAGCGGATTGGCGATCTGCTCACGGAGGTGCGAACGGAGCAAGAGCGCAAGCAGCATGCCGAGATGATGCTGATGCAGGCGCAGATCAAGCCGCATTTCCTGTTTAATACGCTGGAGTCCATTAATGCGCTCGCCGCCCAGAACGAAGGCGGGAAGATTATGATGATGGTGCGGCGGCTCAGCAACCTGCTGCGCACAAGCATGCATCATAGCGAAGAGATTTTCCTCAGCCAGGAAATCGAGCATGTACGCAGTTACCTGGAAATCCAGAAGTACAGGTTCGAGGATTTATTTACTTACGAATTAAACGTATCGGAAGAAGCGTTTGACTATTCGATTCTTAAGCTGACGCTTCAGCCGCTTGTTGAGAATAGCATTCAGCATGGCTTTGAGGGATTGGAAGACGGGGCCGGAATCATCACGATTGAGGTCGCCGTGGAAGCCCATCAGATTGTCATTACGGTCAGCGATAACGGACATGGCATGAATGAGCAGACGCTCAGAAAGTTTTCCGAGCGGGAGCAGCAGCAGCCAAGCGGGAAACGGCGCAATGCCGCAGAGCTTGGAGAACGGCGGGGACTAGGGCTCCGCAATGTGGCGGATCGCCTTCGCATTCATTATGGTCCATCTTACGGATTAAGGATTTGCAGCGCGGAAGGATATGGCACGGTTATACGCTGCACCATTCCGAAAAACAGAGGTGAACGATTATGAACGGCAAAGTATTGCTCGTAGACGATGAACCGCACATTACCCGCAATCTCGAGAAGGTTATTCCTTGGGAAATGCTTGGTTTGACCGTTGGCGGAACGGCGAAAAACGGGATGGAGGCTCTTGAACTCCTGGAATCGGAGTCGTTCGACCTCGTGTTATGCGATATTCGGATGCCGGTTATGGACGGGCTGGAGCTTGTTAGGCATATTCGGGAAAAAGGGACGGAAAGCGACATTATTATGCTGTCCGGCTATCAGGATTTCGCCTATACCCGGGCGGCTATTCAATACGGCGTAAAGGATTATGTCTTAAAGCCTATTCCTTATGACGAATTAACGGGAGTTATTGCCCGGGTAATGGCTAATCAGCGCCAGAAGAAGAAGCAGCAAAGCGAGGAGCAGCAAAAGATTGGCCGTATGATCGATCTAGCGAGCGAGAAGGTTTTGTATGATATTTTGATGGATTACACCGAAGTAACAAGCGGCAATTGGCTGTTTAACGGGGAAGAGCAGGAGCTGGATAAGAAGTATGTGCTGATCGTGCTTGATCTCGACGTCAGCTCGGAGCGGACGAAGGATTGGCGGGAATGGTCGGACAAGGAGCGGAAGCTGTGGAACTTCGCGGTGTGCAATGTCCTGCGGGAGAGGCTTCAGCAGAACGGTCTTCATCATGCGGTTATCCAAATCCGCGACGGCGAATGGTGCGTGCTTATCGAATGCGAGAAGACGCTACCCTATAATTTGAAGCAGATTACGCTCTGGACGGAGCTGCTGCTCACGGCGGTGAAAAATCACGTCAAGTTATCGCTCTATGCCGGTATTTACCGGGATTATGCGGATATCAAGGCATTGTCGCAGGCTTATAAAATGGTACAGCAGGGCATGCAGCTTACGCCGGTACAAGAACAGATTTGCGTCTACCCGAACGATTGTGCAGGTGCTTCGAGAGAGGACCAGGCTTTCTGGGATACTTCCGAGAAGCTCATAGGGGCAGTCAAACGCGGCGATACGTCGGTTGTTGACGAGGAGCTCAAGCATCTGACCGCCCAGCTGCAGATGATGAACGAAACCTCGCTTGGCCGTTTTAAGCCGATGCTTCACTTCTTTGTGCTCAACCTGATGCGCGAGACGAAGGAAATGGGAATCTTTTCGCGCGAGCAGGAGGATCTATTATGGCTGAAGCTGGACCGGAGGTTTGGCATTAAGGATCTGCTGTCGGTCATCCTGCAGGTGACCAAGGCCGTTGCCGAGAAATCGACGGACAAGAAAAAACAGTCCGAACGCTCGATGGCGGAAGCCAAGGCGTTTCTCGGCCGCAATCTGTACCGGGATTTGAGCGTAGAGGAAGCGGCGACTCATGTCGGTTTAAGCACTTCTTATTTCAGCCTGCTATTCAAACAAACCTATAACGAAACCTTTATTGAATACGTAACCCGAGAACGGATGGAGAAGGCGAAGTCGCTTCTCGCCGATACGATGAAGAGTATCGCGCAGATCGCCAAGGAAGTGGGTTATGCGGAGCGGCGGTATTTTACGAAGGTCTTTATGAAATATACCGGGGAGAACCCGACGGATTACCGGAGCAGGCATCAGCAGGTTCAGGAGGAGCGGGAAAGCTAGTTTAGCGGGGAAAGAGGGGACGGTAATGGGAGAGTATAATTGGAATGGCTGGTCGCTGCGGGAGAAGGTCGGACAGCTGTTTGTATTCGGATTTCACGGCTATGAACCTACGGAAGAGATTACTTCGTTAATTGAAAAGTATGGCATCGGCGGAACGATCTACTTCGGACGTAATGTGCGCAATGCGAAGCAGGTTCATCAGCTATCCAGCTCGCTGAAGGGCATTGCCGATCGCGCGGGCAGGCCGAACATGCTTGTGGCGATTGATCAGGAAGGCGGCATGGTGGCGCGTATTGTGGAAGGCGTGACGCTGATGCCCGGCAATATGGCGCTTGGAGCAACGGGTTCGGCTGAGGGAGCAGGCGAGACTGCCCGCATATGCGGCGAAGAGCTTCGCTTGTTAGGCGTTACGATGAACTATGCGCCATGTCTCGACGTTAATAACAATCCGGATAATCCGGTTATTAATGTCCGTTCTTACGGAGACCGGGCGCAAATCGTAAGCGAGCTGGGGAAAGCTGCCCTGCTTGGTTATCAGGCATCGAAGGTAGCGGCAACGGTAAAGCATTTTCCGGGCCATGGCGATACCTCGGTAGACTCCCATCATGATTTGCCCGTGCTGCCTCATAGCCGGGAGCGGCTGGATGCGATTGAGCTTGCGCCGTTTCGCGCGGCAATCGCGGCGGGCACCGCGGCTATTATGACGGCGCATGTCTGCCTGCCGGCTCTCGATCCGTCAGGGAAGCCTTCGACTTTGTCTCAGCCGGTACTAACCGGGTTACTGCGTGGGGAGCTTGGCTACAATGGGGTTATCGTCACCGATTGCCTCGAGATGGATGCCATCGACAAATTTTACGGTCCGGCGAATGGCGCGGTCCAGGCGATCCAAGCCGGAGCGGACATGGTTCTCGTCAGCCATACGCATGAAAAGCAGGTAGCTGCGCTTGAGGCCGTGGTGGCTGCGGTTGAGAGCGGCGAGCTATCCGAGGAGCGGATTAACGAATCGCTCGCGAGAGTAATGCGGCTGAAACAAGACTATGAGATCGACGCACCCCTCTTGGCATGGAACGATGTTGAGCCGAAGCTTGCGACTTCCGCAAGCCAAGCGGCAGCCCGGAAGTGGAGCGAAGCCTCTGCAACCCTGGTGAAGAATGAAGGCTCGTTGCTTCCGCTTCGCAGGGAAGGCCGTACGCTTGTGCTGTGGCCGGACATCAAGCCGGTATCGGTTGCCGATGAGATGTTATCCGGAGACGGTACGCTTGGGGACTATCTGAAGGGCCGCCTTGATCAAGTCGAGGAGCGTTCCATGAGCGGATCCGATCCGCTTTCCGGTCTGGATGCGTTCGAACAGATTGTCGTTGTAACCTATGATGCGACCAAACATAAGGTTGAGCGCGAGATCGCCGGGCAGGTCATTAAGCTGGCAGCCGACCGCACCGTTGCGGTTTCCGTCCGCAACCCGCTTGATCTGAAGGTATATCCGGATGCTAAGGCTTATCTGGCCGTGTACGAATGCCGTCCGCTTGCCCTTGAATCGGCAGCTAAAGTACTGACCGGCGAGCTGAAGCCTACCGGCGCGCTGCCGCTTGAGCTATCCGCGCAATACCCGTTTGGCTGGAATATACCGCTGTAAAATGGAACCGCCCCTGAATCTCGTCGCGGCAGACGATCAGGGGCGTTTTTTATGCCGTCTGAGACGGCTTTTTCGTGTTTTTTGTTATGAAGTAATAAGACGATGTTTTGGGTATCCTAAAAACCGAATTCCGCACGAATGAGATGCACTGATTTAAACCTTGAGCGTGTGTTTTCAACGGGTATGCAGTTTTTCGATTCGAATATTGAATGGAGGATCATCGATGAAAATACTGGTCATTGTCACTCATCCCAATATGGAGAACTCGCGCGTAAATAAGGCATGGCGTGATGAATTGCAAAAACAAAAAGACATTACAGTCCATGAACTGTACGCAACCTACCCCGATGGGAAAATAGATGTTGCAAATGAACAAAAACTGATCGAATCCCACGACAGAATCATATTGCAATATCCATTTTACTGGTACAACATGCCTCCGCTTTTAAAAAAGTGGATGGATGACGTATTGCAATACGGTTGGGCATACGGACCGGATGGCAGTAAAACAGCCGGGAAAGAATTCGGAGTGGCAATCTCGACCTATGGTACCGAAGAGTCCTACCAAGCCAGCGGGTTTAATCGGTTTACGCTTCAAGAGCTATTGCGCCCGGTTGAAGCTTCGGCTCGTTTTATCAGCGCGGAATACCTGCCTCATTTTTCATTAAACGACACCTCGAATCTTACGGATGAACGACTTGCTCAGAGCAAGACCGATTATATTCAACATATTCGAAGCGTAAAGCCTTTAATGGTCCACAGCTAAAAAATGCGCAAACAACCCTTCACTTGTCATGAAGGGTTGTTTAACGTTTCCTTCAACCCTTTATCCCTATGAGGAAAACTCCGTCAAAGAGTGACTACAGAAAGCATTGGAAACGATATAGTGCCGGTAAGCTAGTGATTCAAACTCCGTTCTAGAGGTTATTTGTTTAGAAAAGAAGCAGCATTCAACGTATCATTCCTTATTCGTTTTGCATGATGCGAATGAAAAGAACCAAGCGTGTCGTTTCATTCTTTTGATACCGCCTAAAGCTAGGCCTTGTTGAACACTTGCTCCTTTTTGTCGGTCCATGGAGCAAGTGTTTTATTTTGTTTGGAATACGTTATTAATCATATGGGGGGATTTTCGATGAACAAACAATCATTGGATTTTATTAAACAAACACTAGAAGGGTTAAAGGAAAGGACAGCTTCCGTACTGGAGGAGGGACTCATTGAACACGTTATTTTGATGCTGGACAGGAAGTACCCGGCGCATCTCCTAGAGGAAGCCGGTTTTAAAAACCGAAATTAGACGAATTCATTTATCGAAAAAGGAGGGCTTGGAATGTCTTCTAAAAAAACATTATACGTTTCCGTATCCAACAAAAGTCTTGATGCGGAAGCTTCCATGAATGAACAGCTTGAGATCCGGGGGACAGCGGAGGAGCTCGAAGAGCTGCGTCGAATGCTTGAGCGACTAAAGAAGGACGATGAAGCGACCCAATTCAGAGCTCCGATTCCGTATAAATCCGCCGATCACGATAAAGCAACGGATCAGTTTAACGGTGATCTGCTCAAGCTCTATCAAGCAATCTACAAATTGGGAACGGACGAGACGAAGGCTCATATTCATGATAGGAACATACTTAATAAGCTGCAAAATACCGATTACGAATATCCCGGCTACGAGCGTTAACAAAGACCGAAAGAAGCCTTCCGTCTCGACGGGAGGCTTGTTAGCTTATACGGTATAGAGCTATTTTAGTTATTTGAGTACGATAGGTTTTAAAGGTACCCAAACCAAATCATGGAGTCTGTTCTGCACGATTGAAACATAGGTAACGGCTGATTTCGGCAGTTCATGGTAAATGATCTGATATTTAATTGTTTGATTAGCCGGAACCGAATCTGGTCCCACGATCTCAAACCTCTGATTATTAAAAGCAAATTCTTCCGTTGCGTCCTCTAATTCTATATACACATTCGGTTTGAAATTAAATTCCTTTTCGGATTTGTTCAACACGCTAATCGTTAAAACAGCAGCAGCTTGGCCTTCGACGGTTTCTTTGTTTACCGAGTCAACGATAAATTCGATGCCTTTATGAAATAATTGAGGTTTTCCGAATCCGCTGTAAAAGGTAACCTGTACGTCATGGTAGGGAACCGGATTAGGATCCTCGACAGCTGGTTCAGGGATTCGTTCAACAGAAATATCTTTCTTGTTATTATCAGAAAAAAGAATCTGGGCATCGAATGCGGCCGCCACTTCCCTAAGCGGAACATACGTAGAATTGTTATATAGAATTGGCTTGCTGACAACCAATTTCCCATTTAACGCAACGGAAACATCCGGATCCAAATAAGCCTTAATTTCTTTCAGTTTGCCCGAGGCGCTTGCCGCGGTTGTAAACACGAATAAGGTTATAAAAAAGCTAATGATTAACTTCTTAGAGGCATTCAACTGCTTCACTCTTTTCTTATAATAGTAAAGGCTCGGTCGCGCGAATGGATGAAACGTCTTACAATAGTTCGATCATTCGCTTTACTTTCCTGCGTATCATCTCTATTCATGTAAAAATTTATTAAATAGAGAAATACAACGGCGGCCTGGCGAGAACATGGTCGCTTTCCAAATAACCAATTTTTTCCTTTGTTTAATCGCGGATCGAGGTGTATAATCCGTTCAGACATCGGAGTAAGAAGTGAGGAATTGGTTATGAACAACGGTTTGGTCAATGCCATTATTGCGTATATCATGTGGGGAATTCTCCCGCTATATTGGAAGCTGTTTAACGATGTGCCGGCAGGAGAGATTTTGTCGCATCGGGTTGTGTGGTCATTCGTCTTTATGGGGATTTTTGTAGCCGTCCAGCGCCGATGGGGCGATATGAAGCGGATTGCGGCTAGCCGCCCGCTCTTGCTGCAGCTCGCCGCCAGCGGACTACTGATCGCGGCGAATTGGCTCATCTTCATCTGGGCGGTTAACAACGGCCATGTCGTAGAGACAAGTCTCGGCTATTATTTGAATCCTTTGCTGAATGTGCTTCTGGCGGTTCTCTTCCTTCGCGAGAAGCCAAACCGTGGCCAATGGCTCGCTATTGCCATCGCGGGCGCCGCGGTGCTTATCATCGCCATCGATTACGGGCGGTTCCCTTGGGTCGCGATCTCGCTCGCCGCGTCTTTTGGCTTGTACGGCTTCGCGAAAAAGAAGATTGTACAGGACGCATCAGTAGGTCTGCTGTCGGAGACGGCTGTCGTCCTGCCCGTTGCGCTCGGCTACTGGGTCTACCTGGCCGCCGTGGGAAAGACGACGGCATGGACTCTGCCCGCATCCACGTTCGTCGAACTGCTTCTGTCAGGCGTCGTTACGGCGCTGCCTCTGCTGTTCTTTGCAAGGGCTGCCTCCCGGATGTCCTTGTCCTCACTTGGATTCGTGCAATACATTGGGCCGACGATCATGTTGTTTTTGAGCATATTCGTGTTCAAGGAGTCGGTCTCTCCAGTGCTGCTCGTCGGCTTCGCGCTCATCTGGACATCGCTCGTCGTATACGCCGTGTCATCCGTACGCAGCAGTAGACTTGCAAAGGCGGGTTGACCGCACAAGCGCTCAGGTACGCCAAAGGCCCTCTTCCTCCTTCTGGGTGGATAGGGCCTTTTTAATTTATAAAACCGGCTAGCCGCTCAATAATTCCCGCCGCTCTAATCTTTCCACCTCATCATCATGCAAAGCTGCTCTACGCTTTAGTAGCTCATAGGTCTCGCTCCACTCGTCAGGGTATCTTGTCCTCTGAATACGCTTATGCAACTCTCCCAGGGCTTGTTCTATTTCGTTTCTAAATTGTTTCCATACCCTCATCGCTTTGTAATAGTCACCGTTATTGCGAGTAGCATTCACTACGTCATAACAGAGTTTATCTTTTCTGGATATCTCCATGCTGATTTCATCCACTTTAAAAAGAATCTCTTTTTTGAGTTTGGCGTCATATTCCATTGTTGCGATCATTTCGGCCATAATAGAAATTATATTGGAATTACTTTGAGTTGAGAGGTTCATTCCTTTTGCGAGTTGGATCGTCATCCATTTTCCCTCCTAGCAACGGGATAGAATTAATAAGGCGCTGATTTCAGACTTATATCATACTATTCGTGAGGCAGGGCTTTTTTTAGTCACTACCGGGTCGTCCAACTCTCGATGTCGCAATCTTGTCGCAATCCCACAGTATCCTCGAGTAACTAAGTAAATAATTTTTCACTTCTTATTCCGAAAAACTTCTAATGCTATAATGAATTGAATTATATGTTATATCAAATGTTCCTATTCTCACTCAGAGGTGATAGTCATGGAATACCGTGTACTTGGACGTTCCGGATTGAAGGTAAGCGAGATTAGCTTGGGCTGCTGGGCGATTGGCGGTCCATCGTGGCGGGATGGCGAACCCGTAGGCTGGTCGGGCAATGATGATAACGAGTCTCTCGCGGGCTTGCGCAGGGCGCATGAGCTTGGCATTAACCATTTGGATACAGCCGATGTTTATGGAGACGGCCATTCGGAGCGGGTCATCGGAC
Source organism: Paenibacillus sp. BK720 (assembly GCF_011761545.1). Classification (NCBI taxonomy): domain Bacteria; kingdom Bacillati; phylum Bacillota; class Bacilli; order Caryophanales; family Paenibacillaceae; genus Paenibacillus; species Paenibacillus sp. BK720. The sequence goes on from NZ_JAASRQ010000001.1 coordinate 356,844, forward strand.
AGTTCCTGAAGGATGTTCCGCGCGACTCCGTCATTGTAGCCTCCAAGGTAGGATGGTTCAGAGGAACCGCTCCTAATGCCATGCAGCCGGTTCATATCCGCCACCAGCTGGAGCAGACGCTTACGAATCTCGGAACGGACCATGTAGATCTCTATTATTTCCATAATACGAACTTTGGCCCGGATGACCGTTATCTGGAGGAAGCGGCCGATACGATGCGCGAGCTTCAGAAGGAAGGCAAAGTCCGCGTGATTGGCCAATCGGCTTACAGCTATGCCGATTTTATGCGGGTATGTCCGGTAACACGTCCGGATGTGCTTCAGTTCCATTACAATGCCTTCGGCAATGAATTTGATCGGGAGAATACCAATCTGTTCCGCTGGGCGGAAGAGCAGAACCTAGGCATGGTCCTGTTCGGACCGCTTGCACAAGGCTTGCTGCTGGATAAATTCGATCCGGAGCACCCTCCAAAGTTTGGAGAAGGCGATATCCGTTCAACGAATCAATCCTATTCCAAGGAACGCTTGCACGAGATTCGCAGACAGCTTCAGCCTCTTAAAGAGCATTTTGGCGAAAGCACGCAGGATTTGGTTAGAGCAGCTATTCAATTTGCGCTGGCCCAATCTCCAAATGCATGCGTCATTCCCGGCTTCAAAAATATCCGCCAAGTGGAATCCAACGCGTTGGCAGCGGGCCAGCCCCTGACCGTGCAGGAAGTTGAGCTCATCCGGCAAGCCCTTGGCGGAAAATAAGAAACAAAATAAAGCTCCCTCTAGTGCCAGCATGAGCTGGATGCGAAGGAGCTTTGTTTTTTAGCCTGAGCGTTGTCTTAAATCCATTGCCTAGGGCCAATGGTATGGAAGAGAGATTTATGGTTTGGATCCAGCGCGTGAAGAATTCGGTTGCACGTAAAATCGCTGATAGGCCGCGGAAGATTGGCGGGATCGCAATAGCGGCATTCCAGTATTTCCGTAGAGCTTGGCACGGGATGCTGTTCGCCATGACTATCCGCCAAGAAGACAAAGTGGTGCATATCATACGCCGGATCGTAATAGATCCCCGTTAATGCGCCAATCCCGACCGTCAGCCCGGTTTCCTCGACCACTTCTCTAGCGGCTGTCTGCTGCGCCGATTCGTTTGCTTCCGATTTGCCTCCCGGCAGATCCCAATTGTTCTTGCCATAACTATGCTTGACCAGCAGCACCTTGCCTTCGGCATTCGTAATAATCGCTGCCGCGCCCATCAGCTTGTCCGACAAATCGATTCCTCCTTGGTAGTTAGGTAATGAACTCTATTCATTTAACGCCAGAAACTGGAACGAAGTTGCGGTGGAAGAGGCAGTCAGGAAATGATTTCAATAGGGCTAGGAGGAAATGAGGATGAAGGATACGGCTTGGAAGGCTCAATGGATTTGGGGAGGGGAAGAGGAAAGCCCCCGCAACGAATGGCGCTGCTTCCGTTCAACGTTTGACGTGCCGTCTGAAGAAGCAGCCGATGCGCAGCTGCGGATTAGCGCGGATTCCAGATACGTGGCTTACGTGAACGGGGTGCAAATCGGAAGAGGTCCGGTCCGTTCTTGGCCGGAGGAGCAATTTTACGATGCCTATTCCGTCGGCCATTTGCTTCAGCCTGGCGGCAAGAACACGATTGCCGTTCTCGTGCTGCATTTTGGCGTAACCAACTTCTATTACTTGAGGGGGAAAGGCGGTCTGCTTGCGGAGATCGCTTCAGGCGATGGCGTACTGGCAGCAACGGATTCGTCCTGGAAAACGGAGAAGCTGAGAGGCCATCATACCGCGGCTCCGCGCATGTCCTGTCAGCAGGGCTTTGCGGAAATTTATGATGCGAGGGAATGGAACGGAGATTGGACAGAGACAACCTACGACGATTCTTCATGGTTGCAGGCTGCACACGTAGCTGAAGTCGGGGAAGGCCCTTGGAAAAAGCTGATCCCCCGCGACATTCCGTTCCTGACGGAGGAAAAGCTGTATCCCTCCCGCATCGAGTCTCTCCAGCGGGTGAGGCCGCCTGCCTGGACGGCAGCTATCGATCTTCGGAATGCGATGGTTCCCGGTTCGGTCGAGCATGCTAATCCCATTCAATATATGGGTTACATCGCTACGACGCTATTACTGGATGAAGCCGGTCAAGTGACGGTTGGCATTTTGCAATCCCGCGGCGAGAAGCTCTGGATCGACGGACAACGGATCGAGCAGAGTCATGGCAACGATCCGGAGCGTTACTACGAGGCAGAGCTTACAGCCGGCGAGCATTTCCTGCTGCTTGATATTACTCAAGGCGATCACGGGGGAGCTTACCATGTGGCGATTCATTCGGAGCGTAAGCTCTCGCTTCATTCTCCCGATAAGGAAGGGGAGACGCCGTGGCTGCTTATTGGACCGTTTGACGATACGGAATACATCGATACAAGGGAAAACAGACAGATAGACCGGAATGAGCCGAATTATTTAAAAGCGGCAGGAGCGGCTTCGATGGAGGAGCTGGCCGCCGTACAGGATTGGATCCGTCCTCTGGCCGGCCCTTATTATACCGAGCAGGATGTATTCGGCTCCAATGTTTGGCGTCCGGAAGCCGAGCGGTATGCTATGCCTTCCGGCCTGAATGCCTGCTTGACGGCAGCGCCGGAGTATGCGGATATTCCTCGTTTCCGGGATGGCGATACGGAGCTTGTGATTGACCTCGGCAAGCAGCGGACCGGCTTTTTTGGCTTCAAGATTGAGGCTCCGGCTGGGACGGTTGTGGATGTATACGGCCTTGAATATTTAAAAGCCGATTTCCGACAGCATACGTTTGGCCTCGATAATACGTTCAGATACATATGCCGGGAAGGACGGCAGCAATACGAATCTCCTGTAAGGCGCGGGTTCCGTTATGCGGTGCTGACCATAAGGGGAGCGGCGGGACCCGTTAAGCTGCATGAGGTGTATATGGTGCAAAGCACTTATCCGGTTGCGGAAGCCGGAACGTTCCGTAGCTCCGACCCGCTGCTGAACGACATCTGGGCGATCAGCCAGCATACGACCCGGAATTGCATGGAGGATACGTTTGTGGACTGTCCTTCTTACGAGCAGACCTACTGGGTAGGAGACAGCCGCAATGAGGCATTGGTTAACTACTATGTGTTTGGCGAGCTGGACATCGTTAAACGCTGCTTGCGTCTCGTTCCGGGCTCGAAGGACAGATCCCCGCTCTATATGGATCAGGTGCCAAGCGGCTGGACGAGCGTTATTCCGAACTGGACGTTCTTCTGGGTGCTCGCGACGATGGAATATGTGGAGCATACGGGAGACAAGTCTTTTGCCGCCGAGATGTGGCCCCATGTCCGCTTTACGCTCGAGCATTATTTGACCCATATCAATGCGGATGGGCTGCTCGACATGCGGGGCTGGAACCTGCTCGACTGGGCGCCGATTGACCAGCCGAACGAAGGGATTGTCACCCATCAGAATCTGTTCCTGACGAAAACGCTCCGGCAGGCGGTACAAATGTCCGTAGAAGCAGGGCAAGCAGATGAAGGAGCCTCTTTTGCCGAAGCAGCCGGATTACTGGAACAGGCCATAAACGACCGTTTATGGGATGAGGAGCGGGGAGCTTACCTCGATTGCATTCATGCCGACGGACGGCGCTCGGATATCTATAGCATGCAGACCCAAGTGGTTGCTCTATTGTGCGGCATCGCTCAAGGGGAGCGCCGAGCAAAGCTGGAAGCCTATCTTCTTCAGCCGCCGGCTTCGTTTGTGCAGATCGGCAGTCCGTTTATGTCCTTCTTCTATTATGAAGCGCTGGAAGCGATGCGGCATATCCCCGACATGCTTGACGATATCCGCCGCAATTACGGCTTGATGATCGCAAACGATGCAACGACATGCTGGGAGATGTACCCGAATTTCACGGAAAATCGCGCCAATGCAGAGCTGCTTACCCGCAGTCATTGCCACGCCTGGTCGGCAGGGCCGGCATATTTCCTCGGCCGAAACGTGCTTGGAGTCAAACGGCTGGACAGCGGCTGGAGCAAAGTGAGAATCGAGCCGGCTCCATGCGATTTGACATGGGCAAGAGGTGCCGTTCCGTTGCCTAACGGAGGAACCATCGAGGTGGACTGGAGCATCGCGAATGACGTCATGTCCCTTCGAATTTCGGCTCCGGAGGATGTTGAACTTGATGTTCGGCTGCCTGAAGCCGTAACAGGGAATGTTTCCATTGTCAGAACGAAAAAGCTGCCCTTATAATAGTGAAAGCCGGGTCCTTGTTGACCCGGCTTTTCTTTGTCTTCGGATAGATTCGAATATGTCAATTTTGACAAAGACAGGCTGGGCGCCTAATCCCGCTGCGAAAATAACATATTGTCCGATTGTCTTGCATGATTGTCATCATCGCTCCGGCCTTGTCGGGTGGTGCTTTTCACGTTCACGAAAACGACATATTTACGTTGGCCGCTTCCATGCTCTATCCTCGGAAGTAAGCGCTGACAAGGACAAGCAAACGTTCCTTCGCGGCGAGAGCGCTTGAACCTATTTGGAAGAGGTGATCCGATGCAAGATTCGAAAGCTGCCGCAACGGGCAGCATGGCGCTACGATCCGGGACTTCGACCAAGCGGCTCGGAAGAAGGATCGTGCAGAACTGGGAATTGTACATTTTTGTTGCACCGGCGTTTTTCTACTTTATTATCTTTTGTTACCTGCCGATGTACGGCGTCCAGATCGCGTTCAAATCGTTTATCCCGACCAAAGGAATTATAGGAAGTCCTTGGGTGGGATTGGACCATTTCGACCGATTCTTCCATTCCTATTACTTCAGGGATTTGATCTGGAATACGCTGAGCGTCAGTCTCTATGATCTAGCGATTGGCTTTCCGATTCCGATCATACTGGCGCTGGCCTTTAATGAGGTGCGCAACGGTTTTTTCAAAAAGATGGCCCAGACGGTCACCTATGCACCTCACTTTATATCGGTTGTCGTCATGGCGGGGATGATCATATCTTTCCTGTCGCCGTCTACCGGAATTCTGGTTCATGTCATTCAATGGCTTGGCTTTGGCACGCCGGAATTTCTTACCGATCCCAAATGGTTCAAGACGATGTACGTATTCTCGAATGTGTGGCAGAGCGCGGGCTGGGGGACGATCATTTATTTGGCCGCCTTGTCCGGCGTGGATCCCGGACTTCATGAAGCAGCCATTATCGACGGGGCTTCGCGGTTCCAGCGCATTCGCCACATTAATATACCCGTCTTGATTCCGACGATGACCATTTTGCTTATTTTGAACATGGGAAGCTTGTTTGGGGTTGGGTTCGAAAAGATCCTGCTGCTCCAAAATCCGCTTAATATGGAGTCTTCCGACGTCATCGCTACCTTCGTCTACCGTTCCGGTCTGGAGAATGCCCAATACAGCTTCTCGGCAGCGGTTGGCCTGTTTAATTCCGTCATCAACGCCATTCTGCTGATAGCCGTAAATCAGATCGTTCGCAGGACGAGCGAGAACAGCTTGTGGTAAAAAGAATGATCACAAATGACAGGAACGGCGCTTTTGTGTGACAATTCTTTTTAAAGCTTACGAAGAAGGAGGCTGGAGACGCATGTTCCATGGCATTAAAGAGAGCAGGGGCGATAAACTATTTCTCGCTTGCAATTACTTGTACGTTTTTCTCGCCTTTCTGATCGTTTTCTATCCGCTGGTGTATATGATCAGCGCATCCATCAGCGATCCGAAGGCGGTGGCTTCGGGAGCGATGTGGCTGTGGCCGAAAGGCATTACGTTCGAGGGCTACAAGATGGTGTTCAAGAACACCAACATCTGGATCGGCTATGAAAATACCATCATTTATACGGTGGTTGGGACGGCGATCAACTTGTTCGTGACGCTGCCCGCAGCTTACGCGTTAAGCCGCAGAGATTTCGTCGGGAGAAACTTCTTCATGGGCATGTTTATGGTGACCATGTTCTTCAGCGGAGGTCTGATCCCAACGTATCTGCTCGTGAAACAACTAGGCATGATGAATTCGATGTGGGCGATCGTTCTTCCGTCCGCCGCGTCCATCTGGAATATAATCGTATCCCGCACCTTTTTCCAAAGCTCCATTCCGAGGGAGCTGCAGGAAGCCGCGCAAATTGACGGCTGCTCGAATATGCGGCTGTTTCTGAGAATCATTCTGCCGCTCTCGCTGCCGATCATCGCGGTAATGGCTTTGTTTTACGGGGTAGGCAATTGGAACAGTTATTTCTCGGCGCTGATTTATCTGAACGAGGCCGGAAAGTATCCGCTGCAGCTTGTTTTGCGTCAAATCCTGGTTCTTCAGGAGATGGGGGCGCAAGGAGGCGGCGCGATCGACCTCTCTTCGGCAACGGCCATGAACAGCAAGGCGGAGATTGCGGCCCTCGTCAAGTATGCCGTCATTATCGTCGCTACGATTCCGGTTATCGTTATTTATCCTTTCTTGCAGCGTTATTTCGTACAGGGTGTAATGATTGGTTCCGTCAAGGGCTGATCTTCCCATATCATTCATCTAATAAAGGGAGTGTGTATTGCATGAACAGGATTTCCAGGGCATCATCCGTTATTCTCTGCGTTACCATGACAGCCGGCATGCTGGCTGCCTGCAGCAGCTCATCCAGCGAGAACAACAATTCCGCTTCGCCATCCTCTTCTGCAAATTCTTCTTCGCCTGAGGCTTCCGCCGATAGCGGCGTAAAAAAAGAAGGCTTTCCTATCGTTGACAAGCCGATCACTCTTAAGATGATGTCGCAGGACGTGGGCAAAGCAGACTGGAACACCATGCCGGCGTTGAAGGAAATGGAAAAGCTGACGAATATCAAGTTCACTTACCAATTAACGCCGCTCGACAGCTTCTCCACGAAGAAGAACCTCGTGTTCGCGAGCGGAGATCTGCCGGATGTGCTCTATGCCCCGGATTTGACTCCGGCCGAGCAGGTGACGTACGGAACCCAAGGCGTGCTTATTCCGCTGGAGAAGTATATTGATGAGGGCTACGCTCCGAATCTGAAGAAAATTTTCGACGAGCATCCGGACATCCGCAAATCGTTTACGACGCCTGACGGACATATGTATGCTCTTCCGTACATCGACCTGTCGGCCATCTGGTATCGCAGTCCGATGTGGTACAACGGTAAATTCCTCAAGGCCTTAAACGTAACGGAGCTGCCGAAGACGACGGAGGAGCTGTACAGCTTCCTGAAGCGGGTGAGGGACGAGGATCCGAACGGAAACGGGAAGAAGGACGAAATTCCGCTCACTTCCGTAAAGCTGGACGATCTGCGGATGTTCTTCTTCGGATTCTGGGGTATGTATGACGAGACGATCTATGCCGACAAGGATGGCAAGGTTCACTATTCCCCGCAAGAGGAAGGCTACAAGGGCTACCTGACCTTCATGAACCGCTTGTGGAATGAGAATCTGCTGGATCACGAGACCTTCTCGCAGACCTCCGACCAGAAGAAGGCGAAAGGCCAGAATAACCAAATCGCATTGTTTAACGACTATTTCCCTTACTTCACGCTGGGCGGCGAGCCTAGCGGGGATAATCCGCTCATGACGCCGGTCAGCAGCGAAATCGCGGGAACGCCGGTTTACGGCATGCATCCGGGCATTTCCGCCAACGGAACGTTCGCCATCACGAGCAAGGACCCGAATCCGGAGGCGACGATGCGCTGGGTTGACTATCAATACAGCTACGAAGGCGCAACGCTTATGAACCAGGGACCTGAAGGCATGCTCTGGAAGTACAAGAATAAGGATACTCACGAGAAGGAATGGGTCGAGCTTCCCAGCGGCCAGGACCGCGAAGACTTCCGGGGCACGCTAACGCCAAACTTCGGGATCTTGACCCCGGGCATCAAAATTAACGAATTAACGAATGGTCTTACGACGGAATTCGATAATTGGATTCAAAAGGAAAGCGAGGAAAAGCTGAAGCCTATCGGCAAGGCTCCTTTCCCTAACGTGTATCTGACGAATGACGAGCAAAGCGAAATTACGTCCCTGCTGTCCGACCTGGACACTTACGTTCAGCAGATGGAAGCGAAGTTCGTCACGGGACAAGAGCCGATGTCGGGCTGGGACAAGTATCTGGCACAGGTTAAGAAAATGGGCGGCGACCGCATAGCGGAAGTGTATCAAGGCGCGTACGACCGCTGGAAGGCGGGCAAGTAAAGGGCAGAAGGCCGAAGTTTTCGGCCACCGCCTGCAGAATTGATAAGTTCGACGTCCATTTGAAAACGGAATTTTTATTATTGGCCTAACGAGAACATTTTGCGGTATTGCCCAGGCGTATAGCCGGTCTCCTTCTTGAATTTGCGGATGAAGTTGGGCGCGTCCACGTAGCCGACCCGGATAATGATGTCCTTAAGCGAGTCATCCGTCGTCTTCAGCTGGTGCATCACTTCTTCCAGCCGTTTCTGCCAGATGTACTGGACGAAGTTCACGCCCATCTTCTCCTTGAAGGAGCGGCTGACGTGGGACGGAGACAGGCTGAATTCGGAAGCGACCGTCTCGAGACTGAGGGCATTGTCCGCAAAATGTTCTTCGATGTAAGCGATCATTCTGTCGGTAAGCGACTGCTCTTCCTTCTGGTTCGCTTGCTCAACCTGCTCGCATAGACGGGAAGCCAGATGGAGGAGATTGCGCTCCAGCTCGTCAAGCGACTGGCCCGAGATCATCTGCGGTGCCATTTCCTGAATCAGCCGCTGGTTCTCGAGTTCAGCCGCGGTCTTAAGAATGGTATTCAATAGATCGATGCCGATGCAACGGATAAGCAGCGTGGACAGCTCGGACTGCCGCAGGCTCAGGACGGCCGACTTAATCATTTGCGACGCTACCTCGAAGCTGCCTTGCTTTAAGCTCTGAGAGAGCTTTAACAGCGTGTTGTTCGGAATCCAGAACGACTGATCCGTCGGATACGACTGCTTCTCGAAATAGTTTACCGAGCCGGCGTTGGAGGACACTCTCAGGTCGTAGGCCGAGCAGGCTTCGATATAGCTCTGATTCAGCTGATCCGGACCGGTATAGCTCGAGCCGACGCCAATGACCGGTTGAATGTGGCAGGATTCGAGCAAGCGGATGCGCAAGGCTTCAACGATAAGCTGCTTATGTTCGAATTCGTCCACGTCTTTGTCCGGGTCGAAGTTGACCAGTAAGCCGATCTGGCCTAATTGGGAAAGCTCGACGCCGTACCCGTGACCGTTCAGATTCGGCAATTCGATATGGGTAAGCAGCTCCAGTATCTCCTGGTGCTCCAATACGCCGTTCTTATCGCTCTTCATCCAGCCGATTACCATGACGAAATGAAGAGATCGGTCGAACCGGAGATCCAGCACCTCTCTCAGCTCCGGCGTCAGAATCCGGGAGCTGCCGGAACGGAGCAGCATGGAGAGCAGATGATGGCGGGCAAACGGCTCTTGCAGGTCGACTCTGGCACTGTATTCAAGCAGCGTTGTCCGAATCCGGTCCAATTCGTTGCGGGACTCGCCGGGACGGCCAATTGGCTTGCTGCATTTGGAGGCGGCAAATTCGACAAGGGTCGAAATCGGCCGATACTGCATCCGGGCAAGCAATAGCGCGATTGCCGCTCCCGCGGCCACAACAAAGATCAGCAGCATAATGATGAAGCTTCGGACATGCAGGACGCTGCTGAAGAACTGCTCGCTCGGCATGATGGTCACGTAGGTCCAGCCGTTGACCGGCGACCGAACGGAGACGATCGAGTGCTCCTTGCCGTTTAGGACATGCTTCTGAATGCCCGGGGTCAGATGGCCGAACAAAGAGCGGGTGTCCGTGTCGGATAACGTCTCTCCTTGGCGATTATCCACCAGAATCTGGCCCTGGTTATCCAGAATGTACGTCTGGCCCTGATAGCTGCCCAGTATGGAATCGATGAGGCTCGTCAGCTCGGTTTTCCGGATCAAATACATCACCGTTCCGTAGGGATTCGGATTATTGGGTTTGATCGGAATCAGGTAGGCGAGCATCGATTGCTTCCGGCCGGAGGAATTGCTTGCGATATCGGCAGGCCGCATCGTCGGGAATTTGACGTTATTCAAATCCTGGTAGACCGCGTCTTTATCCCAATTCTGAAACAGTAGATTGCTCGTGAATACGTCGAAGTGGTTCATCCCTTCACTGGAGTAGATGCGGTCGTCCTTGTGGAAATACAAGTACAGCTCCCCGATGATCGAGCTTGTCGCTTTGTATTGGTCGAGCGCTTCAATGGCTTCTCCGCTATGTATCGGATCGTGCACGAGGTAAGAGGCAAGTCTGTGGTCGTAAGAGATGCGGGTTGCAATCTCGCTTAGTTCCTTCATTCGGCCGTCGATAATCGTTTCGGCTTGCGTCAGCTGGTCGAGATGGGAGCGTTCGATTTCGGAACGAAGGCGGTGCGAGGCGTTTTCGTAAATAAAGATAGAAGTAAAAATCAAAGGAATCAGCAAGATGAACAAATAGGACCAAGTATATTTCAGAAACAGCTTGGACTTGAAATAGTTCCGGTTCAAATGGTATGCCCCCTGACTACGGTTATCTATCTCTTTTACAAATCTTAAATATCTGAAAATTAAATCTATTATACAACGTCCGTCGGTTTGAAAGAATGGTTTTTTAGGAGGAAATAGGATGAGTGAGAAGGAACAGGCAATTGCCGCAGACGAAGAATCAATCGAACAGGGTGTACATAATTACAGCAGCGAGGAGAGCTGGGTGAAGCCGGAAGATCCCTTGCTGCTTGAGCGGCTTGAGTGGTTCAAGGATCAGAAGCTTGGCTTGATGATGCACTGGGGGCCTTACTCGCAGCTGGGCCTTGTGGAATCTTGGGCGTTAAGCGACGAGGATGGGGATTGGTCACGGAACGGTATCGATTGGGACATCGATTCGGAAGAGCTGAAACGGCAATATTTCGCCTTGAACAAAACCTTTAATCCGATTCGCTTCCAGCCCGAGCTGTGGGCGGAGCTTGCGGCGGAGAGCGGCTTCAACTATTTGAACTTTACGACGAAGCACCATGACGGCTTTTGCATGTGGGATACGCGTACGACCGATTACCGGATTACGGGGGAGGAGTGTCCGTTTCATACGCATAAGCATGCGGATATCGTGAAGCAGCTGTTCAACGCGTTCCGCGCCAAGGGGCTGGGCATCTCCGCCTATTTCTCCAAAGCGGATTGGCATTCTCCCTATTATTGGACCCCGGGGATACGGCCGGATACAAAGACGTCCAGGGGACCGTCGTACGACCCGAAGGAATACCCGTGGCTGTGGGAGAAATTCGTTCAATTTACGCATGAGCAGATCATGGAGCTGATGACCAATTACGGCCGGATCGACGTGCTGTGGCTCGACGCCGGCTGGGTGAACGATTACCGCAAGCAAAATATCCGGCTGGGAGAAGTGGTGGAGAAGGCGCGCCAGCTCCAGCCTTGGCTGCTCTCGGCGGACCGGACCGTCGGAGGACCTTACGAGAACCTGATTACGCCGGAGCAGACGCTGCCGGAACGGGCGCTCCACGTGCCGTGGGAGAGCTGCATCACGATGGGCACGTCGTTTTCTTTCCGTTACGAGGACCGTTACAAATCGGTGCGTCAGCTCATCCAGCTGCTCATCGAAATCGTGGCGAAGGGCGGCAACCTGGCGCTAAACGTCGGCCCGCAGCCGGACGGCAGATTGCCGGAGACGGCAATCGCCCGCATGAAAGGCATGGGACAGTGGCTGAACGTTAACGGAGAAGCGATCTACGGCACAAGGGTCATCGAGCCGTATTCGGTCGGCCATACATGCTTTACGCAGAAAAACGGATTCGTCTATGCGTTTTACCTGTACAAAGACGCGAGCGAGCCGGTACCGGAGGAGATCCATCTTCCTTGGAACGGAGGAGCCGGAAGCATCGAGCTGGTTGGCGGGAAGGAGCGGCTCGACTATCGCCGGACCGAAAGCGGCATTGCCGTTCGTCTGCCGGAAACCGAGCGTTGCGCTCCTGAAGCGCCAATCGCGCATGTCTTCCGGATTCGGGCGTAAATCTTTGAGGAAGGAATGATGCGGGATGCAGGGATGGTTCGAAGACGCAAAGCTTGGCATATTCATTCACTACGGCATTTATGCGGTTGACGGCGTGGCGGAATCCTGGTCTTTTTACAACGGGAAAATGTCTTATGAACAATATATGAATCAGCTTGACGGGTTTACGGCTGCAAGGTTCGATGCGGAAGGTTGGGCCGATCTGATTGAGAAGTCTGGAGCGAGGTACGCCGTTCTGACGACCAAGCATCACGACGGCGTGGCCTTATGGGACACGCAGCTTAGCGATTTGAATGTCGTGAAGAAGACGCCGGCAGGCCGGGATTTGGTTAGGCCATTCGCCGATGCGATTACGAAGCGGGGGATTCGGCTCGGGTTGTACTACTCGCTGATCGACTGGTCGCATCCGGATTATCCAAGCGTCTATCAGGACGGCAGGATTCCCGAGGACCTCAGCACCGTTAACCGGTTTTCCAGTCCGCCAGACGGCCTTGAGGACGAGGGGAAATGGCAGCGGTTCTTGCAGTTCAACAATGGCCAGCTTCGGGAGCTGCTTACGAATTACGGCCGGGTGGACCTGCTTTGGTTCGACGGGGATTGGGAGCGGAGCGCCGGCCAATGGAATTTGCCGGCGTTCAAGCAGTACCTGAAATCGTTTAATCCGGATGTGATCATCAATTCGCGGCTGCAGGGACATGGCGATTACAAGACGCCGGAGCAGGGACTTCCCATAACGAGACCGGAAGGGCCATGGGAGTTTTGCACGACGATTAACGGCTCATGGGGGTATGTGCCGACGGACAACCGTTACAAATCCCTTGGCATGATCATCCGGATGTTCTGCGACTGTATTTCCATGGGCGGAAATATGCTGCTGGACATCGGGCCGCGGGAGGACGGGACAATCGACAAGCGGCAGGAAGATATTCTGCTTGGCCTCGGCGAGTGGATCCGGCAGCACGCGGAGGCGGTTTACGGCACGCGGGAAGGCATCATGGCGCGTTATTATTCGGGCGGAAGCACGCTAACGCCGGATAAGAAGACGCTCTACCTGTTCGTCTATGACGATCCGAAGGAACAGCTATGCCTGAAAGGGCTGTGCAATCCGATTAGGCGGATTACCGTGCTGCATTCGGGCAAAGAGCTGACGCATCAAATTCATGGCGGCGTGCCTTGGTTTGACATCCCCGGAACAACCTGGATCGGGTTGACGGCGGAAGACACGCACAAGCACGTAACGGTGCTGAAGCTGGAATTTGACGAGGAAGTAAAGTTTTACGGAGGCACGGGAGCCGTAGTGACCCATAACTAACTAGCGGAAGCGATTGGGGGAAGGATAGGATGCTTAGCGGAGTGCCGGAGCCGGTAATCGATTACGGGCCAAGGCATTATATTTGCCGGCGGGCCTTGGAGCCGTTCGCGCTTGACGGACGTTTGAGTAAGCCATTCTGGGAAGCGGCGGACTGGACCGAGGATTTTATAGATATCGAAGGCGAAGTCCGCTCCAAGCCTACGAAGCGGACTCGCGTCAAAATGCTGTGGGACGACGATTATTTGTATGTCGGAGCGGAGCTCTTGGAGGACCAGATCTGGGCAATGCTCACCGAGCGGGATTCGGTTATTTTTTACGACAACGATTTTGAAATTTTTATCGATCCGGACGGGGACACGCATGGTTATTACGAGATTGAAATCAATGCGCTGAATACGGTATGGGATCTGCTGCTCGTCAAGCCGTATCGGGACGGCGGTCCGCCGGTGAACGGCTGGGATATCGCGGGGCTGCGAAGCGCCGTTTATATCGAAGGCGAGTTGAACAATCCAGCGGCCGACAACCGGATGTGGAGCGTCGAAATCGCTATTCCTTGGGCCAGTCTGCGCGAATGCGCGGCGGAGAGCAGGCCGCCGCTGGCCGGGGAATTCTGGCGCATCAACTTCTCCAGAGTGGAATGGCAAGCGGAGCCGGCGGAAGGCGGCTACCGCAAGGTCATCAATCCGAAGACGGGCAAGCCCTATCCGGAGGACAACTGGGTGTGGACGCCGATGGGCATCGTCAACATGCATTATCCGGAACTGTGGGGTTACGTGTTGTTCTCCGGCGATGAAGGCCCGGATTCCTTTGCGATGCCGGAGGACGAGCGCATCAAGTGGGAGCTGCGGAAGCTGTATTACCGCCAGCGCAACCATTACGCGGCTGAAGGAAGGTTTGAAGCGGATGCGAAGCGTTTGATGAAAGGCGATACGTGGAGCATTGAAGCAACGGTCGAAACGACGCGCAGTATGTTTCAAATCTCGGCGTTGTCGTCGGACGGAGTATCGCTCTGGTGCATTCGCGAGGACGGGAAGCTGTGGAAGGAGAGAGCGGGAGCATGACAGACTGGACTTCGCCGTTTTCGCTGAATCAAGCGGAACGGGATCTCATCGAAAGCAAATTAAGCATAAAACGCCAGCTTGCGCAGGCCAGGGAACGCGAGTTGTTCGACGTTCTCCGGGAGGGGCTGTCCGAGGAGGAGAGCTGGGCGCTCAAGTATTTGTTCGCCTACATGCCGGTGAACGATCTCGCCGATTATGACGGCGCCTTGTTCTTGAGCCATGTGCGGAGCACGCTGGCGATCCGCCGGCTTGTTCCTTGGGGAGACCGGGTGCCCGACTCCCTGTTCTTGCATTATGTTCTCCCTTACCGGGTCAATACGGAAAATATCGAAGATCACCGCGGCATTTTGTTCAATGAGCTAGCCTATCGCACAAAGTCGCTGACGATGGAAGAAGCCATTTTGGAGACGAATTATTGGTGTCACGAGAAGGCTGCCTATATCGGCAGCGATTTGAGAACGATGTCGCCGCTTACGATGATCAAGAGCGCAAGGGGCCGCTGCGGCGAGGAATCGACGCTGGCGGTTGCGGCGCTGCGAAGCATCGGTATTCCCGCCCGTCAGATTTACACGCCGCGTTGGGCGCATTGCGACGATAATCATGCCTGGGTAGAGGCCTGGGCGGACGGGAAATGGCACTTTCTTGGCGCTTGCGAGCCGGAAGCTCGGCTCAACCAGGGGTGGTTCGGCCCGCCGGCCCGCCGGGCGATGCTGCTGAATACGCGAATCCTGGCCGACTATCCCGGCCCGGAGGATATTATCGCGGCAAACGGATGGTTTACGGAGATTAATCTGCTCGAAAATTATGCGCCTACCCGTATCGTTGCGTTAACGGTGAAAGACGGGGCCGGACATCCGGTCCCGGGCGCCGAAGTGCGCTTCGAGCTGTACAATATGGCGGAATTTTACCCGATCGCCACGTTATTGGCGGACGAACGGGGAGAGATCAGCTTCAAGACGGGGTATGGGGATCTGCTGGTTCGCGCGGCTTGGGACAACCTTTGGGGCGAGGTGAAGCTGGCTGCTGGCGGGGATATTATCCGCGAGCTTGTCCTGGATCGGACGGAGCAGCCGGGAGGTACGCTCGATCTCGATATGGTTCCTCCGCCGGAAGGCGAAGGAGAACCGGCAAAACCACTGCCCGGTGAGCAGGGAAGCAGGCATGCTCACCGGGTCGAAGAAGGAACAAAGCTGCGTACCGCCTATGAGAGCACGTTCGCAAGCAAACCGGAGGCCGAGGAATTGGCTGTCTCGTTAGGGCTTCCGGCGGAACGGGTGTGGAGCATATTGAGCCTGTCGCGCGGAAACTTCCGCGAGATTGCGTCTTTCCTGCGCGAGCGAACAGCCGAATATGGGCCGTGGCCGCTGCGCCTGATGGAGAGTCTTCGCGAGAAGGATTGGATAGATGCGCGGCAGGAGACGTTGAACGATCATCTGATCGGTTCGCTTGCGGTTCGCGGCGAATGGCCGGACGAGGAGTTCATCCCTTACATTCTCTGCCCACGCGTGCTGCATGAGATGATTGTGCCTTACCGACAGTTCTTTCAAGCCGCGTTTACGGAGCAGGAGCGAGAAGCTTTCCGTTCGAACGCGTCAGCGCTGGCGCATTGGCTGAACGACAGGTACGGCGAGTGGGAAGACCTTCCGAATTTGAAGGGCAAAGGCAATCCCGTCGGCACGTTTAGGCTGAGACGGGGAGACAGGGACTCGCTCGACATTCTCTTCGTAGCCGTCTGCCGGAGTCTGGGGATTCCGGCGCGGCTGCATCCGCAAGAGCTGAAGCCGCAATACAAGGCGGGCGGCGAGTGGCGGGACGCGATGCCGGACGCGAAGTCGCCGCAGCCCTCGTCCGGGGGGGATGGCAGCATTCGGCTGCTTCGCGATCCCGAGGCTGCGGAGGACGCGCCTGAGCCGTCGTACGCCGAGAATTTCACGATTGCCCGTCTGGAGAAGAACGGGTTCTACAAAACGTTAATCTATCCGCCTAAGTTTGGCGACGTATACGGCAAGCTGTTTGAAGCAGAGCCCGGTTCCTACCGGATTACGACGGGCGTAAGGCTTCGGGACGGCACGGTATTGGCGCGGTTTTCGCATTTCGCTGTTCGCGAAGGCGAGAATACGGATGTTGAGCTTACCTATCGCAAGGCTGCGCTCGAGCTTCCGGTACTGGGCGTAATGGACCGGGCGAGACCGCTCGCAGGACTGGACGGATCACCGCTGACGATGGGCGATCTGATCACCGGCGATGACGCAATCGTCGCTTGGATCGAGCCGGAGCGCGAGCCTACGAAGCATTTGCTGCGCGAGCTGGGAGAGCTGGCGGTTTCCGCGGCATATACCGGGGCAGCGATCCTTCTCCTGATCGGCGATGCCGAATCGACCTTGTCGTTTAATCCCGCGCAATACCCGCAATTGCAGTCAGAAGTTACGTTCGCGAGGGATTGTTGGCAAGCTTCGCTGCCGCCATCCGCAAACCGCGAGGCGGGCTTTCCGCATCTGTTCGTGCTGGATAGCCAAGACCGCATCCGTTACGCCGCATCGGGCTATAAGATCGGAATGGGCAAGGAGGCCATCCAAGCGTTGGCCGCCGCAAGGCAGACTACCCCATCATTACCGGCGAAAGGGAGCGAATCTTAAATGACGAACCAGAACTACGTGGTCGCCGGATATGCGAGCGATAACCATCTTCCCGATTTGACAAGGGAAGACTTGACGAAGCTTACGCATCTGAATGTTGCGTTTGGCCATGTCCGGGGCGATGCTATTACCATCGATCATCTGCGCCATCTAAACGAGTTGAAGCGGATCAAGACAGAACACCCGCAACTCAATATTCTGCTCTCCGTCGGCGGCTGGAGCGCCGGAGGCTTCTCCGAAGCGGCGTCTACCGAAGCGGGAAGAAGCCGCATGGCGGAATCGGCGGTTCGCGCGGTGACGGAGCATCCTTTTGACGGGGTGGATCTGGATTGGGAATATCCCTGCTACGGCGAAGCCGGAATCGGGGCAAGCCCGGCGGACCGCGCGAACTTTACGCTGCTGCTCGCCGTCATCCGAGAAGCATTGGATAAGCAAGGGAAGCTGGACGGCCGGCATTATCTGCTTACGATTGCGGCGGGAGCCGATCAGTATTACATAGACGGCACCGAGATGGATCAGGCGCAGAAATATTTGGATTTGGTTCAGCTTATGACCTACGATATGCGCGGCGGGTTCCAGGTGCTGACCGGTCACCATACCAATCTGTATACGCCGACGGGTGACCTTTTCCGGATCAGCGCGGATGCCTCCGTCAATCTGTTCGTTCGCGCCGGGGTGCCGAGGGAGAAGATTGTTATCGGAGCGGCCTTTTATTCCCGGATGTGGAACCAGGTGCCGAACCTAAACCGCGGGCTTCACCAGATGGCCGGGAGCGTTGGCGGATACGGGCCTGATTATACCGCTCTAACCGCGGAATACATTGGCAAGAACGGATACGTGCGTTACTGGGACGAAGAGGCTTGCGCGCCATACCTGTTCAACGGGTCTAGCTTTATCTCTTACGACGATGAGGAATCGATCCGGCATAAGTGCGGATATGTAAAAGACAGCGGTTTAGGCGGTCTAATGTTCTGGGAATTCGGCTGCGACCGGACTCGCCGGCTGCTGAATGCGATGCATGACGGACTTCGGGGAGGCGACAGGTTATGAAGGTCGGATTAAGCACGTACAGCCTGCTGCCCGCGCTTAAGGCAGGGGAAATGTCGGTGCTTGACGTTGTGGAATGGATTGCCGAAAACGGCGGCGAGCATATGGAAATCGTGCCCTACGGCTTTACGCTTGTCGATCAGCCGGAGCTTGCCGACGCGGTCCGGGAGAAGGCGAAGATTGCTGGAATCGAGCTGTCCAACTATTCGATGCCGGCTAATTTCGTGCAAGGCAGCGAGGAAGCATTCCAAGCTGAAGTCTCGCGCGTCAAGGAACACGTCGATCTTGTGAACAGGCTTGGCATGAAGCATTTGCGCCACGACGTGACGGCGTTTACGCTTCCGCCGGAGAGCATGACGATTCAATGGTTCGAGGAGAATCTGCGCAGCATGGTGAGGGGAAGCCTGCTCATTGCCGATTACGCCGCGGCATACGGCATTACGACAACCATCGAGAACCACGGCTTCAGCGTGCAGGCAAGCGACCGCGTGCTGCGCGTCCTGCAGGAGGTGAACCGTCCTAACTTCAGGACGACGCTCGACGTCGGCAACTTTCTGTGCGTCGACGAGAATCCCCTCGTTGGGGTGAGCCGCAATTTGCCTTATGCTTCGCTTCTTCATATCAAAGACTTTTACATCCGGCCTAGCGACGAGTTCCCGGGCGGCGGCGATTGGTTCAGATCTGCCCACGGCACGTATTTGCGCGGCGCGATTGTCGGCCACGGCGATCTCGATCTCCGGCGAATCTTCCGTCTGATCAAGAAGTCCGGCTACGACGGCTTCCTGACGGTCGAATTCGAAGGGATGGAGGAATGCCGCATGGCCTCCCGCATTGCCATGGATAACGTGAAGCGGCTATGGCAGGAGACATAAGACCATCCGGCATAAGCATGTCTATCGCAACGACGATGCAGCTGCCATTATTAAAAGCAAAGCCGGGTCCATTATGGGCTCGGCTTTTACGGTTGTTCGTATTCTGCTTTTACCCTTTTCATTTGGGCAATATGCCGCTTGGCATGAAGCACCAAGAAATAGATGTACTGATACACATCGATTTTGCCCAAGTTATTTACGCTCATCATGGTTTTATATAAGATTCCTTCGCCATTGCTTAAGTCCTGCAGGATGCCCAGGCATTCCTCGATCTGGCTCCTTAGCAAAGCATGAACCCTCTCGAGCGGCATCTCTCCTTTCGGTTCCATATGCTCCGGCCTGATCCATTTAAAAGACTTATGCTCCGCGATCTGATCCAGCTCTCCCAGATTATGATGATAATCATTTAATGCATCTTCCAAATTCGATTTGGCTGCGAGCATAAGAGCTTTGGTTTTTCCTTTTCGAATGAGGATCAGCAGAAAATGGTTCGTCAGAGTGACATGCTCCAAAATTTGAGCAATGCTCCATCCTTCATGAGGCAGGAAGCTTTGCAAAGCAACCGGAGCATGAAACCAATCCTCGTAATCATCCAGCACTTTATTCAACTCTCTCTTTATCTGCTCCATCGTGCTTTGAATGGACAAAAGATTCACCCGCCTTATTACGATAATTCATCCAGCGTCATGCCGAGGCTTGGCGCCATATGAGCGAGGAACCATTCCGTCTCCGGCAGCCCGAGCTGCTCGATGGCAGCCTCCGTCTGTCCTTTGGCCACGAGAAACTCGCGGTTGCCCGTGGAAACCTCGGTCAGGCATTTCAAGTAAGCATCCAGCAGGTCGGCGGCCTTTACGATTTTGTGGAGCAGCCGGTCTTCTTCGGATAACGTGCTTCCCGGCTTGCCGAGAAGCGGGGCGTACGAGGCTTGAAGCGGCTCCGGCACCATGCCGAGCAGCCGCTCAGCGGCCATTGCTTCTATCTCGCGGAAGCTTGCGAGCATTTTCGGATTATGATGCTTCACGGGAGTCGGAATATCGCCGGTAAAAACTTCAGTCGCATCATGGAACAAAGCCAGCGTTACGGCACGGTCGGCATTATAGCTGCGGCCGAAAAAGCTGTTGCCGATCTCGCATAGCATATGGGCAAGCAGCGCAACGTGGAAGGAATGCTCCGCAACGGTCTCCTTGGTCGTATTTCGCATCAGACTCCATCGTTCAATATATTTCAGGCGGTACATATAAGCGAAAAAATGACTTTCCATCTGTTTCTCAAACTCCTCTCTAATCCCTCGTGCAGCTATGTTTGTTTTCCTATATCCTATCACAATTCGGACAGACTCCCACATGCGGTAAATCCAAAAGGAATGTAGGCACGCTATTAGCCGAAAAAGGCCCGCGAATGAGCGAATGCAGTTCAATTGCGACAATTACGTTTCGTTAGAATCGGGACCGGGAGGGAGAAAACCATCCAATAATAACGGACGGATTTCGTTCAGCGGGTGCGTCCTTTCTCTTCCGGCGAGGGCTCCCCGAGCCTTGCACTAATCACATCTGCTCAAGACGGATGAGGCGCGGCCTGTTTGGACCGGGCCATAACAGCGCCGAAGACGACCTTGACTCCGGAGGCTTTCCGTTTGTTCATCATGTTCCCTTGAAATTTTGCTTGTTTAAATGATAAAAAGTCATTAGAATAATGCTAGGGTAAAGGAAATAAAGCTTTTGCCTATTTAAATTGTTTTTTTATGGTTAACGACTAATTCGGCGTTAATGAACCAGAGACGGAGCTGGACATAAGCCTAAATAAGAGTTGGTTTCTTACAACTTTTATTTAGGCTTTTTTTGTCTCTATTAGAATTACATATTGAAGGTAAAGAGCAGGTTTACCTAAGACTAAGGATGGATTTTTTGGAAAAGAATGAAAAGCAAATTCAAAAGGAAATTGCGAGCCACATTGGAAGACTGCTCCGCGAGGCGTTCGGAAAAGGACCGCAATCGATTTTTGTTAATATCAGCCGCCCGTTTATCGTAATCTACTTGAGAAATTTCTTATCGCCAACCGAAAAAATTCTTCTTCAACAGGATCAGGTGAATTCCGTGCAGCATACCCGTGACCTGGTCATGAAATCGCTGATGCCGGAAATAAAAGCGTATCTCCTGCTGCTTGCCGATATGAACATCAGGGAATTTTATTATGACTGGGGCTTTCATAATCACTCCGGCATGCTTGTTGGCATAGAGGCGGAGGATGAGTCTCTCGGGTTCAGACCGCAGGAATGGTATTCGGGCAAAGAGGAGCTGCACGTTGAGATCGATCGCATTAGTCAACAAATCCAAAAGAAGCCGGATGAAACTCATTCTTACATGATCAATGACCGGACGCTCCTGGTCGTCAGAACTGGAATTCTGATCAGCCTCGGCAAAGAGTTGATCCGTCTTGGATTCGAAGAAAGCTTGAAGCTCGCGGAACGCAATCTTGAAAAAAGCTATTTAATGAACAGCAGCCGCTTCCCGGAGATCATCAAGTCGCAGATTTTAGACGTGTTTGTCGACTGGGATTTCCATGAAGATAAAAGCGTTATCGTATTTATATTGAATCCGAATCATAAATGAAGAAACGGATAAGATGCGGAAAAAGGCAAATAATAGGTAAAGTTTCGATTGTGTTATTCCGAATATATAACTACAATAAATCTGGGGCGGAAGAAATAATGCTTTTGCCTAAATTAAGGATGAATGATCTTGGAGAAAGAGGCTCAAGCCGAAATAGCGAGCTACGTGGGCAGATTGCTGAGAGAGGCTTTCGGGAGAGGACCGCAGTCCATTTATGTCAGCATCAATCGGCCGTATGTCGTATTGTATTTAAGAAACTTCTTGTCGCCGACGGAGAAGATCCTTCTTGAGCAAGATCAAATCCACTCGATTCAATCGACTAGAGACTTACTAATGAAGTCGTTGATTCCGGAGATCAAAGCCTACCTGCTGCTGTTAGCAGGTATGAATATTCAGGAATTTTATTATGACTGGGGTCTGCACAATCATTCCGGCGTTATGGTTGGGGTTGAGGGCCATGATGACCGGGGACAGCCATACCTCGGCAGCGACTATATAGGAAAAGACGAGCTTCAGCACGAGATCAGTCTAATCAGCCAACAGGTTCAGAAACGTCCGGACGTCCTATATTCTTGCCTGATCAATGATAGAACCCTGCTCGTCATTCGCGTTGGGATTCTGATCAGCATAGAGAAAGAATTAATTCGGATCGGTCATGAAGAAAGCTTGAAGCTGGCTAAACGGAATCTTGAAAAGGGTCACCTGCATAATAACGGTCATTTCCAGAAATTTCTAAACGCAAAGGTTACGGATCTGTTCGTCGACTGGGATTTTCATCTGGATAAAAGCGTCATGGTGTTCATTTTAAATCCGGGTCAATAAATTGGTGGTAATGAACCAGAAAGATCGCTGGACATCAGCCTAAGTAAAGCCGAAATAAGGCTCTTATTTAGGCTTTTTATTATTTGGTAAATTATTTTCGCATAACTGGGAGGAAATATGAACCATTATAATGGACAGAACGAGGTTCTTGATCGGATAACGGACGCTATCTTTGCCCTTAATAACAATTGGGAATTTACCTATATGAATGATGGAGCGGCCAGATTGTTCAGGCGAAGGTCATATGAAATGATGGGCAAGTATATATGGAGTGAATTTCCGAAGGAAGCCTATTCGATTTTTTATGAGCACTACCGTAAAGCGATGCAGGAACAGATCCGGGTTGAATTCGAGGCCTATTGTCATCCTATCTCTATCTGGTTAGAGGTGAAGGTTTTTCCTTCCTCCGACGGGCTGTCGGTTTACCTGCAGGATATTACGCAGAAAAAGGGCCTGTCCCTGCTGAAGGAGCAGCACTACGCGTCGCTCTTCAAATACAATCCGGATGCGGTATTTGCCTTTGATCTGGAAGGGAATTATCTTAGCGTAAATCCTGCGATGGAGCAGCTGTTAGGCTATAGGGCGGAAGAGTTCTTGCAGATGTCCTATATTCCGCTCATTCCCCCGGAGGAGCTGGAGAAGACAAAGAGTCTTTTCAAGCTGGCGGCAAAGGGGATTACGCAGCATTATGAAACGAAGGCGATTCACAAGAACGGAAAAGTTATTGACGTCAAGGTGACCAATATGCCGATTATCGTCAATAATGAATCCATGGGGGTATTTGGCGTTGCCAAAAACATCATGCAGGAGAATCAAAACAAGACAAAGCTGCTGGAAGCTGAAAAATTGACGGCGGTTGGTCAGCTTGCAGCCTCCATTGCGCATGAAATAAGGAATCCTCTCACCTCCTTGAAAGGATTCGTTCATCTGATCGAGCAAGCCGTTCCCGGCGTTAACGAAAAATATTTTACGATTATGAAGGATGAGCTGCGGAGAATCGAGCTGATTACAAGCGAGCTGCTATACTTGGCCAAGCCGCAGGCGCAGGAATTCAAGGTTGAACAAATCTGCCAGATTGTACAGGATGTCAGCCTGCTGATGAGCTCCCAAGCGTTAATGAATAACGTGGAAATCCGATTATCGGGTCTGGACGGATTGCCGGCCATTCGCTGCGTGGCGGCTCAATTGAAGCAGGTATTTATCAATCTGATTAAAAACGCCATGGAGGCTATGCCTAGCGGTGGGGTCATCGGTATCCACGCCTCCAGCCCAAGCCCGGAAACGCTAATGATTCAGGTGTCCGATACGGGGAAAGGCATTCCGCAGGAGCTTATTGCCAAGATCGGCGCTCCCTTTTATACAACCAAAGAAAACGGAACGGGCCTTGGCATGATGGCCACCCAGCAAATCATCCATTCGCATGGCGGGACGCTTGATATAACAAGCCAGGTAGGCGAAGGGACTGCGATTCATATTTGTTTGCCGGCCGCAAGCTTACAGGATGGGGTTGTAGCGGGATAGCTGTGAATGGGAAAGATATAGATAAGGCAGCCGAAGTTCTCGGGTGTCTTTCTTTATGTTCGGGCAGTTATCTTTTGAGGAGTATGCTATTATAAAGGCTATCATATCGATCGACATTATATCGAAAAGAGGGATGGCTTACGAGGGAGTTTGGACTTCGGTTTAATTCTTTTTTTGAACGATGGATGTTTCTGCTGATCCCGGGATCGCTTGTCCTGGGTTTTCTTTTTGCCGACTCGCTTGCTCCGATGGTGGATGCCGTTCCGTATCTGTTTGCCTACGTCACCTTAACGATGGGAATTGGCTGCGGACTCAAGCATTTGTATGAGGTTGTCAAAAAGCCCGCCATTCTGGTGTGGACGCTCCTGTTGGCGCATCTGCTTTCCCCGCTTGTCGCTTACGGGCTTGGCTCGTTATGGTTTGGAGCGTCCTCGCCTTACGTTGTTGGGCTAGTGCTCTTTACGATTATTCCGCTTGGCGTATCAACCGTCCTATGGGTTGGAATGTCGGGCGGCAGCGTGCCGCTTGTGCTTGCGATGGTCGTGCTGGACTCCGCATTGAGTCCGCTGGTTGTCCCTTACGGCATTCATTTCTTTTTTAATACAACCGTGGATATTGCGATTGGACCGATTATGTTCGACCTGTTCGTTATCGTTGTTCTTCCGACCATCATTGGCGTAGTCTTGCATGAGCTGAGCAAGGGGCGGATTCAGGAGAAGGTGAAGCCCGTTGCCATGCCAATCTCGAAGCTCTGCTTCGTTGCGGTGGTAGCCTTGAACGCTTCGGCGATTGCGCCGTATGTCGATCAGCTGAAGCATGACATGCTGAAGCTCATCCCGCTTGTTATTGTGCTGGTAGGGGTATGTTATGCAGTAGGCTTCCTCGGAACGGCCAAATTCGGCGGCAAGGAAGTGCAGGTAACCGTGTCTTACGCGACGGGCATGCGGAATATTTCGCTTGGCATCGTGCTGGCGCTGGGTTACTTCAGCCCGCTGGCTGCCGTGCCGGTTGTGCTTTCCATCCTTGTGCAGCAGCCGCTTGCGACGGTGCATCATTTTGTTTTACAAAAACTTAACAAAAACAAGACTGGCAAAGCCGCATGACGGCATGTACGATAATACGAGTGACAAATAGTCTAATTGGAGA
Organism: Paenibacillus sp. BK720; assembly: GCF_011761545.1. Classification (NCBI taxonomy): domain Bacteria; kingdom Bacillati; phylum Bacillota; class Bacilli; order Caryophanales; family Paenibacillaceae; genus Paenibacillus; species Paenibacillus sp. BK720. Next base: position 381,908 of record NZ_JAASRQ010000001.1, read on the forward strand.
TGAAGGGCCATGAACAGCTTTCGCAACCGATTAACGTTAACCATGATCATTATTCTTGCGTTATCCGTAACCGCGGCCGGTCTCTTCATGGCAAAGACGTTTAAGGATAACCATATCAATGCGCTTGAGGATAACATGATCCGCGAGATGCATATCATTCTGGCCAAAACCGAGTGGAAGCAGGGAGATAATACGGCGCTGTTCCCGTATTTCACGAAGGAAGCCGAGAATCTTAAGACTTATGCCGATACAAGGGTGACCTTCATAGCCGGCGACGGCACCGTCCTTGGCGATTCGGATCATGCCCCGGAAACGATGGATAACCACAGCACGCGGGTAGAGGTTGTGGAAGCTCATAAAGACGGCATCGGACGGGCTATCCGGTACAGCGATACGTTGAAGGAAAATTTATTGTATGTAGCCTTGGCGGTAGATCCTTCGGACCCGCATTCCAATGTGATCCGCCTGGCGATGAGCTTGAAGGAAGTCGACAAGAGCATCAATCAGCTGTGGACCGTGCTCATTATCGGGCTGCTGATTTTGTTTATCGTTGCCGCTTTTATCAGCTATCGAATCGCCTTAAGCTTAACGCGTCCGCTAGAGCAAATCACGAAGGTTGCCCAGCGCATCAAGCAGATGGATTATAAAGCGAGGGTGAAGGTCAGAAAGCAGGATGAAGTTGGCGAGCTTGGTCATGCTATTAATGCCATGGCCGAAAGCCTTGAGGTGCAAATGACGCGGATCCGGCAAAACGAAAGCCAGCTGGAGAGCGTGCTTGATAACATGATTAACGGCGTTATGATGATTGACAAGGCCGGCAAAATTCTGCTGATGAGCCGCCGCGCGGGCGAGCTGCTGGGTATCTCGTCCGGCGAGCTCGTCGGAAGGAATTACGCGGAAGCCAAGCAGCAATACGAGCTTTCCCAGTTGATTCAGGAGGCCTTGGAGAGCCGTGAGCATATCCGCGAGGAGATTACGTTCTACTTTCCGGAGGAGCGCTTGCTGGAGCTTAACCTGGTACCGATTCTCCAGGAGAACCAGGAATTCGGCGGGGTGCTGCTCGTGCTTGCGGACGTAACGGCGATCCGCCGCCTGGAGCGGATGCGCAGCGAGTTCGTCGCGAACGTATCCCATGAGCTGAAGACGCCAATCGCGGCCGTGAAAGGCTTCGCCGAGACGCTTCTTGGCGGCGCGGTGAACGATGAGGAGACCGCGCGTTCCTTCCTGCAGATCATTTATGACGAGAGTGACAGGCTGAACCGTCTCATCGGGGACATACTGGCCTTGTCGAAAATCGAATCGAAGCGTGTTCCGCTTTACTTCTCGCCGGTGGAGATGGATTCGTTCATGACGAAGACCGTAACGATGATGGAGTCGGAGGCGGCGAAGAAATCGATCAAGCTGCAGCTGGAGATGGAGCATGGCTTGTACGTGGAAGCCGATGAGGACCGTCTACGGCAAATTATGATGAATGTTATCGCAAATGGCATAAACTATACGCCAGAAGGCGGTAAAGTGTCGGTGAATATCGCCAGCATCGATGAGGATCATATCCGGATTCAGATTAGCGATACCGGCATCGGCATTCCGAAGAAGGATCTGCCGAGGATTTTCGAGCGGTTCTATCGGGTCGATAAGGCAAGATCACGAAGTTCAGGCGGCACGGGACTTGGTCTGTCGATCGTCAAGCATCTGATTGAGCTGCACAAAGGCACGATAACGGTCACAAGCGCCGTAGGCGTCGGTTCGACATTTGTCATCGAGCTGCCCGTTCTTCAGCAATAACAGCCGGTCGAAAAATTTACCCATTCTTCATGAAATCGTGATAAAATAAGGTAGAAATCTGTGTCCAGGCTGGACAGGCTGGAGGTACTCATGTCACATAAAGTGCTCGTTATTGAGGATGAACCGACACTCGCGCGTCTTTTGTCGTATAATCTGACGCAAGAGGGTTACGATACGACTGTCATTGATCATGGTGCAACCGGGCTTCAAACCGCTTTGCAGCGCACGTTCGATCTCATTATTTTGGACATCATGCTGCCAGGCTTGAACGGCTTTGAAATACTAACAAGGCTTCGCCAGAATGGCGTAAAGACGCCTATTATTATTTTGACCGCCCGCAATGCGGAGGAGGAAGTCGTTCAAGGGCTGAAGCATGGCGCGGATGATTATATCACGAAGCCGTTTGGCGTTGCCGAGCTGCTCGCGAGGGTATCGGCGGTATTGCGCCGGACGCAGCAGGATGACTCGGTGCCGATCGAAACGTCCGAGAAGGTTATTACCGTAGGAGATTTGTCGATTTATCCGGAGAAATACGAAGTCATTCTGAACGGGGAGACCGTTCCGCTTCGTCCGAAGGAATTCGAAGTGCTGCTGTATCTCGTACAGCGTCCGGGGATGGTTATTACGCGAGATGATTTGATGAACGTGGTGTGGGGCTTTGATTATATCGGCGGGCAGCGTACGGTTGACGTTCATGTCAGCTCGCTGCGCAAGAAGCTGGAGCTGGGTCAATCCGTACAGATCGAATCGATTCGCGGCGTTGGTTATAAATTGGTCATGTCAAAAAAACTCGTCACACCAAAGGGATAAGGTGGACGAGTTTTTTGTTTCCGCTATTGTCGGTTCCAATCCAGCATCTTGCGCTGGAATTGCTTGGGGGAGCAGTCATTGTACTTCTTGAACATCTTATAAAAGTGGGCCATGTTAGGCATTCCGATCCTTTCTCCGACCTCGGTAATGCTTAGATCCTTCGTAAGAAGAATGCGCTCCGCCCATTTGATTTTCCGGTAATTGACGAATTCCGTGAAGGACATCCCTATCGTTTTCTTAAAAAACTTGACGAAGTAATAATAGCTCATGTTGGCGATCCGGCAGACTTCCTCCACCTGAATCCGGTCGGTCAGCCGGTTCTCGACATAGTCCAGGACAGGCTTCAGCCGGAGGCGGTCGAAGTCGTCCTGCTCGGCGAGCATCTTCCGGTTATCGTTGCGCAGCAGGGTCAGCAGAATTTGCTTGATCAGAACGCTGACCGCGATTTCGTAGCCGGTCTCCTTGCGTTCCGCCTCCTGATGCAGCTGTCGGATATAGTCTCCGATCTGCTTCTTCACCTTGCCGTTCTCTTGAAAGATATAATTGGCCATGCTGAGCGGATTCTCGGTCTCGGAGAAGTAGCGCATATAAGCGATCGTGCTCTGATCGAAAAACGGCTCCAGCTCGAACTGCAGGACGATGTAATCGAGATGCCCGACACTCCGGTCGCGGTGAAGCTGGGAAGCGCCGATCATAATGATGTCGCCCGGCTGGAGATGGTAGCTCTCTTCCTCGACATCCACATCAAGCCTGCCTTTTATAATATAGAGCAGCTCTAGCTGCCGGTGATAATGCCAGTTGGTGAAATCGTCATCCTTCCGGATCGGCTGCCAGACACGCAAGGATAACAAAGGGTTTTCATAGACAACTTTCTCGTTAAACGGCTCCACCTTTGCCGGTCCCACCTTACGTTGAAGTATCTTATTGCACTTGCCGCCCCGGGCGACAGGTTGCCTTCTTCATTGTAGTGGGCTTCGGCGTTAAAGGCAACCATTCGCCAAATCGCCGGAGACATAGGTATAATAGAGTCATAACGCGAGAGGAGATGACGGCATGCGGCCAAAAGTGTACCTATCATCCAAAGTATCCGACGAGGTAAAAGCATACCTCGATCAATATTGCGATTGCGAAATGTGGCAAAACCCGGAGAGAGCGATTACCGGGCAGGAGCTTGCCGAAAAGCTCGGCGACGTGGAAGGGCTGCTTGCAGCCGGCAATGCCATCAGCGAGCGGCTGCTAAGCGCAGCGCCGAAGCTGCGGGCGGTCAGCAATATTTCGGTAGGCTACAACCATAACGATCTGGACGCGATGAAAAAACGAGGCATAATTGGCACCCATACGCCGTATGTGCTGGATGAGACGGTGGCGGATTTAACGCTGGCCCTTATGCTGGCGGCGGCCAGAAGAGTGACCGAGCTGCATAATCTCGTCCGCAGCGGCGGATGGCAGCGCGGCGTGGGCGAGCAGCTGTTCGGTCTGGACGTGCATCACGCGAAGCTAGGCATTATCGGGATGGGACGCATTGGCGAGCAAATCGCAAAGCGCGCCAAATTCGGATTTGACATGGAGGTCTCCTACTACAACCGCAGCCGCAAGCCGGAGACGGAGGAAAGGCTTGGCGTAAATTATCTGCCGCTGAACGAGCTTCTGGAGCAGTCGGATTTTATCGTGCTGATGACTCCGCTTACGCCGGAGACCAAGCATATGATTGGCGAGGAGCAGTTTAACCGGATGAAACGCACGGCGATCTTTATTAACGTATCTCGCGGCGAGACGGTTGACGAGGCGGCTCTGATCGAAGCTCTGCGCACGAAACGGATTTATGCGGCAGGACTTGACGTATACGAGAAGGAGCCGGTCAGCCTCGATAATCCGCTGCTCCGGCTCGATAATGTGGTGACGCTGCCGCATATCGGATCGGCAACGAAGAAGACGAGGAACGACATGGCCATGGTTGCGGCCCGCAACCTGGTGGATGCGTTATACGGCAGGGAGCCGCAATACGTGATTCCGGAATTGAAAAACTAACGGGAAGAGCCTCTGCGTGCTGCAGAGGCTCTTCCCGTGCGCTTAGCGAAGGTCGTCGTGGGCGGTACGGCCGGAATGGTACATTTTTGCCGGGTTCACTTCGCTTTCCTTCGCGGAGAGAGAGCTGGATACCAGCTTGAATACCGAGGTCTTGCTGCCCATCGAGGAGACGTAGCGCTCCAGATGGGTCTTCGCAAGCGGCCGGTCGAAATAACCGGGAACGTATTTGTCCAGCATGACCTGCATGGCGGCGGTTGCTTCCTCCCAATCGTCGACCTTCTCGATGGTACCGTAAATAATGACGCTCATATAAGCGGTATCGACATGGGCGGGCGTGGGATCGGCGATCGTGCCGTACTCTTCGCTGACCGTAAAGCAGGCGGAAGGGTTATCGGCAATCATTTCGATTTTCCGACCTTCGGATGCACCGTGGAAATAGATGGCGTTGTCTTTCCAGACGAAGTTTAAAGGAACGACGTAAGGAACATTGCCTGAGGCGAGGCCAAGAAATCCGGTTCGGGCCTGCCCCAGGAAACGTTCGATTTTGCCTGCATCGGTGCAGGCTCTTTTTTGCAAGCGAATAGGAAACATTTCACTTCACTGCCTTTCTTTCGGGTTCATTGTGTTATCATTGTAGAAGGATTCTGTCCCTGTCAAAAGGTACAGTTTCGTTCGAAATGAGGGGTACAGATTGAGGTGGCAGGATGATCGGTTTAACGCCGGATTTGAATAAACAGAGCGGGACTCCGCTTTATCAGCAGCTATTTGCCTATTTAAAGGGACAGATCGAGCAGGGGATGCTGCGCGAAAATGAGCGTTTGCCCTCGATCCGCCAGCTCTCCGTTTATTTGTCCGTCAGCAAAAACACCGTCGAAACGGCCTATCAGCAGCTTCTGGCGGAAGGCTATATTCAGAGCAGGCATCGCAGCGGCTTATACGTCATGTCGCTGGATCAGCTCGAGGGGATTAAGGAGACAGGGCCGGTCAGAGCGGCGGTCGAGTCAAGCCTGGACTCGCTGCCGCCGGGCGCGATTAACTTTGAATACGGCGATGTAGAGCTGGAGCATTTTCCCGTGCGGCTGTGGAAGAAGTGTCTGGTAGACGCGCTCGAGGAGTGCACGACGGAGGTATACGGCTACGGCGACCGCCAGGGACACAAGGGTCTTCGGTCCGAGATTGCCCGTTATTTGTACCAGTCGCGCGGAGTGGTATGCGCGCCGGATCAAATTTTCTTAAGCGCCGGGACGCAGACGATGGTCAGCCTGCTGGCCCAGCTGCTGCCTCTGCCCGAGGCGATTGCGATGGAGGAGCCCGGTTATAACGGGGTTAGAACGGTTCTGATGAACATGGGGCGAAGGATTATTCCCATGCCGCTGGAGCATGACGGGATCTCGGTCGAGCATCTGAGGGAAAGCGCGGCCCGCCTGGTATACGTGACGCCTTCCCATCAGTTTCCCCTCGGGATGATTATGCCGGTTCACAACCGGATCAAGCTGCTTCAATGGGCTTATGATCAGGACGGCTATATCGTAGAGGATGATTTCGACAGCGAGCTGCGTTATCAGGGGCAGCCGATTCCGGCGCTTAAGGCGCTGGATACCGGGGACAAGGTTATTTATTTGGGGACGTTCTCGAAGTCTTTCTTGCCGGGAGTGCGGCTAAGCTATATGGTGCTGCCGGAAAGGGCAGCGCAGGATTTCGGCAGCAAGCTGCAGGCTTACAGCCAGTCGGTATCGCCGCTTATTCAGGCCGCCATGTACCGGTTCATGAAGGAAGGTTATTTCGAAAGCCATATCCGCAAGATGAGGAAGCTGTACCAGACCCGTCACCGGATGCTGCTTCGCACGATTCGGGAACAGCTTGGCAGCCATGTCGGCATTATCGGGGAGCGGTCGGGTATGCATCTGCTGCTTGACGTCTACGGGCGCTCCGGCGATGAGCTTGTGGAGAAGGCACTGGAGTACGGGGTCATCGCTTATACGCCGAGGAAGCATTGGCTGAATCCGGAGGCATGTCCTCCCTCTTACATCATGCTTGGATTCGGCGGACTTGACGAGCGGAAAATCCGCGAGGGAATTATTCGGCTGCGCAAGGCTTGGTTTCCTTAAATTGTGATACAATACGATGGAGACCTAATTAAGGAAAGAGAAGTGAATTTTTTGATTACCATTACGATTCCGGAACCGGACGTTACGATTTACAAGCAGACGAATCCGCAGCTCAGCCATATTTACAATTTCACGGATTTCCATCTGATCACGCGCGAAAAGGGCGGCTTCTTTATTTTCTACAATTTCAAGGGAGACGTGCTGTTCGTCGGCAAGGCCAGAAAGCTGAGACCCCGCATAAAGAAGCATTTCGAGGACAGCGTGTCGCCGATGAAGAATTACCGCGACGAAGTGACCAAGATCGAGATTTACGTGAATGAGGATCCGGTGGAGCGAGAAATTTACGAGACCTACCTGATCAATCAATTCCGGGCGAAATACAATGTGGACAAGGTGTTGTACCGATAGAATAGACATGCGATTGGCTGCAAAGGCTGCTCAGCAATGAGGGCCTTTTTGTGTTGATATCGATTGTTGGAAAGGATTGATGTGAAGATCTTGCAGCATGTTCTTTAGTTTCGGTAGTTCAATTAAGAAGAGGATGGGCTATACTGTAGCGGCATAATCGATTTCACGGGAAAAGAGGGGCTGCTTATGGAACAAGCAAAGCGGAGTGTCATTGCGGTTAATCAACTGGGCTTCCGGAGGACGGACCGGAAGACGGCAGTTATAGAAGGAGACGGCGGAACGTTCAGGTTGATTAACCAGACAACTGGCGAAGTGGTGTTGGAAGGGGAAACGGGGACTGCTGCCGAGGACGGATCCAGCGGCATGAAAGTTTGCCGGGCCGATTTTTCAAGCGTGCAGCAAGCGGGGACCTACAGGCTGGAGACGGAGGAAGGGCAAGTCTCGGATTGGTTTGTTATTGGAGATGAGGTTTATGGGTCTGCTTTTCAGGCTTTGTTGAAAGCGTTTTATTATTTCCGGTGCGGAAGCGAGCTGGACGAGTCTTATGCGGGAGTATGGAAGCATGATGCGTGCCATCTGTCACCTGCGATTGTGTACGGAGATGAAACGAGACAGGTGGATGCCTGGGGCGGATGGCATGATGCCGGCGACTATGGCAAATACGTCGGTCCGGGAGCAAAAGCGGTTGCCGATTTGCTGCTGGCTTACGAATGTTATCCGGATGCATTCGCGCGAGCGCTGCCTTTGCCTGAAACAGACGGCGTGATGCCGGATGTGCTTCATGAATGCCGGTACGAGCTGGAATGGATGCAGCGCATGCAGGATGAGGAGTCGGGCGGCGTGTTTCACAAGCTGACGACTTTGCGGTTCCCTGCCGCAGATACCATGCCGGAGGACGATACGGACGAGCTGTACGTATCCCCGGTATCGGCAACGGCAACGGGCTGCTTTGCTGCTATTATGGCAATGGCATCGCGCGTCTACGGAGGCTTCGATTCGGTGTTTGCGTCCGGCTGCAAAACGGCAGCCGAGCGGGCATGGGAGTGGCTCGAGCGGCATCCGGAGGTGCCGGGCTTCCGCAATCCGCCCGAGATCGTAACGGGGGAATACGGCGATAGGCTCGATGACGATGAGCGGTATTGGGCGGCGGCCGAGCTGTATCGTGCAACGGGAGAGGAACGGTATCATGACGCTTTTCTTCTATTGGCGGAGCGGGAATTCGACAAGTATGAGCTCGGCTGGGCCGATATGGGCGGCTACGGGACCATCTCCTATCTCTTGTCCGAACGGACGCGGGATCAGGCACTTGCGGAGCGGCTGCGGGCCGGTCTGTCGGAACGAGCCGAGCGGCTTGCCGATGTAAGCCGGAAGGACGGATACGGCGTATCTTTACAGGCGGAGCAGTACAGATGGGGCAGCAATATGCTGGTGCTCAATCATGCGATGTTATTGTTAATGGCTGATCGTGTTGCGGGAACGGCCGCGTATGCGGATCTGGCGCTGGATCACGTTCATTATCTGTTCGGGATGAATGTAATGGGCATTAGTTATGTAACGGGGTTCGGCAGCCGGCCGGTTAAGCATCCGCATCATCGCCCATCCGAAGGCGACGGCGTGGAAGAGCCGGTTCCGGGGCTGGTATCCGGCGGTCCTAACCAGGGCCTTCAGGACGACTATGCCCGCGAGCATCTGGCAGGCAGAGCTCCTGCCGCCTCCTTCGCCGATGCGATGGAAAGCTACTCGACAAACGAAGTGACGATCTACTGGAACTCGCCTGCCGTGTTTGTTCTGAGTCATTTTGTTCGATAGGGGCAGACTCTGCCCCTGGATTTGAGTAAGACCCTGAGAGGGTCTTATGGATAAATCCGGAAGACTAAATGGCAATGATAAGCGGAAGAAGGCTAGAATCGGCGGGTTAATCATGGAGACAGCTGATGGTAAGGTAAGCAGATAATGGAAAAAAGACCCCGGCGGGGTCTTTTTGCGTAACCGGGATAGTAAGTTTAAGTCCCTTAGGGACCTTAATCTTAATCACAGCTACATCTCTCGCACCATCAACACCTGCTCCATGGTGGTTGCAAGTCCCATCCCGGCCAGCACCTCGGCAAGGGCCGTATTGGATGCCCGGATATTAAAGGCCGAGCGCCGGCAAGTTTCGCCGGGCTGCCATACCTCGTGCAGTGCAGCCGCCAATACATCCTTGGCGTCGGTACGGCCCGGAGCGACTTCAGCCCGGTACAGGACAATGCCCGTCAGATCGCCGTCCGGGCTGAACGTCCTCCTGTACAAGGCATAACCGGCTGCTTCTCCGCCGTCAAAGACGGCAACGCTCTCGCCATCCTTCAAGCTGGTCAGACCGGCCTGCCAGACTTCGCCCGCGGAGTAGAACGGTAGCCGCGCGGCTTCCGCTGCCATGCCTAGCGCAATCTGGAACGGATGCTCGTACGTATCGTCCATATCCGGAATCGGCTGCTCCGTGGACTGGATCAGGAGACGGTCTATCTGCTTATATCCAATGGATTCGTACAGCCGAATGGCATTCGCATTTTGCGAGATCGCCTCGAGATTCGCTTGATCAACGCCTAATTCCTCGTATAGCTGCAGATTCCTCAGCATTAGGGCCTTGCCAATGCCCTTGCCTCGGAACGCCGGCTTGATGGCGGTACCGCCGTTCCAAGCCAGCGTTCGGCCTCCGTATTCTCGGAAGCCGTTCATAACGAGTCCGGCCGCTTCGCCGTCGACATAACAGGCAAGGGAATGCTCAAGCGAGAGACCTTCAGAAGCGGTCCGGCCGATGAACCGGTCGAGCGGAAGCGCAGCCGGAACCAAATAACCTTCGAAGGACTGGTTCCACAGCTCAGACACCCCGTTAATCGGAAGCTCACACAGCGGGCGGAAGATAACGTTCACCATTACCCCCTCCTTACAGCGCTTTATCGTCTACGCTTTCCAGCCAGCTGTCGATGCTGCCGATGACGGAAGTAACGCAGCCATCCTCGAACGGCGAGATCAGGCCGGCAACCTTAACAAGCTCGGTGAAGGAAAGGCTACCGCCTTGACGGCAAAGCTTGAGATAATCGGCCCATGCCGATGTCCGGTCCTCGTGCATTCTTTTCCAGAACTGAAAGGCACAGATTTGAGCCAGGGTGTAATCGATATAGTAGAACGGACTGCCGAAAATATGCCCCTGACGCTGCCAGAAAGCACCTTGCTTGAGATAGCTGTTCTCCTCGTAATCGCGATGCGGTAAATATTTCTTCTCGATTTCGCGCCAAGCAGCCTTCCGCTCAGCAGGAGTAGCATCCGGATTCTCGTAGACAAAATGCTGAAATTCGTCAACTGTTACGCCATAAGGGAGGAAGAGAAGGGCGCTCGCCAAATGCTGGAACCGATATTTATCCACTTCCTCCTTGAAGAACAGGTCCATCCACGGCCAGGTGAAAAACTCCATGCTCATCGAATGAATCTCGCAGGCCTCATAAGTCGGGAAGGCGTATTCCGGCACGGCGAAGCTTCTGCTCTCGTACACCTGGAAGGCATGGCCGGCTTCGTGCGTCAGCACGTCGATATCTCCGGAGGTACCGTTAAAGTTGGAGAAAATAAACGGTGCGCCGTATTCGCTGATGTAGGTGCAATAACCGCCGCCTTGCTTGCCTTTTTTCGCAACGAGATCCATCAGGCCGTTATCCAGCATAAACCGGAAAAACTCGTCCGTCTCCGGCGACAGCTCCGCATACATTCGAGCTCCGTTCTCGACGATCCAATCCGGGCTGCCTTTCGGCTTCGCATTGCCCGACAGGAAAGCAAGGTTCTCGTCGTAGTAATAGAGATGGTCGACGCCAATGCGCTCGCGCTGGCGTTCCTTCAGCCTGCTCGCCACCGGCACGATATGCTCAAGCACCTGATTGCGGAAATTCGCCACCATCTCCGCCGTATAATCGGTGCGGCTCATGCGGGCATAACCAAGCTCAACGAAATTCGTGAAGCCCAGCTTTTTCGCGATGCGGGTACGCACCTTCACAAGCTCGTCGTAAATCCGGTCAAATTCAGCTTCATTCTCGCTCATGAAACCGGAAGAAGCCTCGGAAGCCTGTTTGCGGACGGAGCGGTCGGTCGATTGCTGGAACGGCGATAGCTGCGAAAGCGTCCGTTCTTCGCCGTCGAACATGATTTTGGCGGAAGCGATAAGCTTCGTGTATTCCGTGGACAGCTTGTTCTCCTGCTGCAGGTCCTCGATAACCTCTGGGCTGAACGTCTTCAGCGAGAGTTCGGCCAGCTGGAACAGCTGACGGCCCCATTTGTTTTCAAGCTCCGCTCGGAACGCCGAATTCACAAGCGCCCGGTAATAATCCGTTATGTACTCCTGAACGACAGGTCCGTTCTCGTCGAAGAAATCCTGCTCGGCTTTATAAAATTCATCGTTTGTATCAATCGAATGACGGATGCTCGCAATTTGCTGCATCGTATCAAATTCGCTCCGCAGCTTGTTGAGGCCGGTCATTGCCGCGTCCTGCTCCTCGAATCGGCTTGCCGCGTTAAAGGCGGATAGAAGCTCCTTGAACTGCTTCTCGAAGGACGCTACATCGGGACGTTCGTAACGATACTCATTAAATTTCACTTGGATACACCTGACCTCTCTTGTTCATGGGTTTTGAAAATAGGAAATGGATGGTAGAACCATCGCCTTGTGATGTCTATTCGTTAGGATTAGCGGTGAATCCTGCTTCTTCCGCAAGCAAAAAGGCTTCCTTCACCAATGCTCAGGCGAAGAGAAGCCTTTCATGAAAGTATGTTCAGCAAGTTGCGTTTATGTCCGGGTTCTTTGCTCGAATTCCTCGCGAATCCTAGCGAGCAAAGCGGGATCGGCAACCACGTCGTAAGCGGTAGCCGCCAGCGTCTTGGCGGCGAAAATCATCCGCTCGAGCGCGCGCTCCGTCATCGCGGCATCGCGGAATTCCACGGTGTGGAGAAGGAAGCGCTCCTCGACGATTTTGACATAAGGATGAATGGCGGGGCAGCGGACGGATACATTGCCCAAATCCAAGGAGCCATGATCCTTCCCGGTCTCGATCTCTTCCGGCTTCACGCCTAGCTCAAGCAGATTGGCGGTGAAGCATTCGGACAAAGCCTCATTCGTGAGCAGCTCGTCATAGGAAAATTCATAATTGCTCATTTCCAGCCTGCAGCCGGTCTGCAGAGCCGCACCTTCGGCGCAGCGGCGAACCTTCTCGGCAAGCTCGTCCGTGTAGGCCCGGGTAGCGGAACGGACATAAAATTGGGCGGAAGCGTAGTCCGGAATGACGTTAGGCGCTTTGCCGCCGTTATCGATAATGCCATGAATGCGGGCATCGCTTCGTGTCTGCTGCCGGAGAGCATTAATGCTGTTGAACAGCTGCAGAACCGCGTCGAGGGCATTCACGCCTTCGTAAGGGCTTGCCGCCGCATGGGCAGGCTTGCCGAAATATTCGAACCGGATCGCGTCAAGCGCAAGCGAATCGCCGGATTTCTCAAACGTATAATAAGGATGCGCCATCAGCGCGAAGTCGCAGTCGTCGAACAGACCGGCTTCGGACATCGGCACCTTGGCGCCTTTGGTTTCTTCGGCAGGCGTTCCGTAGACGCGGATCGTTCCGCCAAATTGATCCATGACGGCCTTTAGCCCAACGGCTGCCGCAATTCCCATCGTGCAGATGAGATGATGGCCGCAGGCATGTCCGATTTCCGGCAGGGCGTCATATTCGCATAGAAAAGCAACGGTTGGACCCGGCTTGCCGGTCGCATAGGTTCCGATAAAAGCGGTTGGAATGCCAAGCGTACCCTTTTCAACAGAGAAGCCTTGTCTCTCCAGCTCCTCGGTCAGCATGGCCGCGGATTTGAACTCCTGGTGGCCCAGCTCCGGATTAGCGCCAATCGTTCGCGAGATTTGTTTGAAGTTTTTCGCATGGGATTCAATGGTGTCAATTACGAGTTGTTTGTTGCCGCTTGTCATGGACAAGCCTCCTTCTATCAAACTTTATCCCCACCATTATAACCGATAAGCCGCATGGTTGCCTGCTCGTGCCGGCCATTAAAGAAGCTCAGACTTGCTAATGAATGCCATGCATCTTCTTGAACTGCTCCGGACTCATGCCCTCAAGCCTCTTGAAGACGGTGCTGAAATAGCTGGCGCTGTCGAAGCCAACCTTCGCCGCAATCTCGTGCATTTTATGCTCACGGCCTAGAAACATCAGTTCCTTGCTGCGGTTAATCCGTTCCCGGTTCACGTATTCCATCGGCCGCATGCCCATCAGCTGCTTGAACAAGCGGCACAGATATTGCGGAGTAACGCCAATGCGCGAAGATAAATCTTGCATGGTCATGACGCTGTCGATATGCTCTTCGATATAACGGATGACCGGATTGAGCCGCATGTAATATTGCTCGGCGGATTGGGTGCTGACCTGTACCACCTTCATCAAGTCGAGCAGGAACAGATACAACAGCTTCGAGCATTCAAGACCGAGAAAAGGAAGTCCCGACTCCGCCATGGCGGAAATGCCGCGCAGATGGGCAACGATCATTTCGCTGTCGGTAACGGAGTACAGACCGGGTTCTTTGATGCCGGCTTGGGCAAGCAAGTCCTGCGCCAGACTGCCGCCAAAGCTGATGAAATAAACATCCCACGGTTCCCGGACCGCATAATAACGGTGGGGAACGCCGGGGAAGAGACAAAACCCCTGACCGGCCTTTACGGTATACCGCTCGTCTCCGATCCACAGCTCGCCTTCTCCGCCGGTGGACTGAAGCCACTGATAATGCGGAAAGCCCTGCTGACGGTCGATCGTCTCCTGGTTATTCCAGTGGCCGATAATGTCTACGAAAAGGGGGAGCTTGCGGTCGGAATCGGCCAGAATCGGAAATACCAATTTATCCATAATGGAGCCACTTCCGGTTTCATATATTTAAAATGATGTGAATATAATGTGATTTTATTGGATCTGAAAGCGTATTACAATATTAATATCGTAATAGACAATTTACTTGTATGGAGGTTAACACCGATGACCCTGAAGTTCCCGCCAATCAGCCCCAAATTCCCGCAAATGCTCCATGGAGCGGATTATAACCCGGACCAATGGCTTGATTATCCTCATGTTCTCGAAGAAGATATCCGCCTGATGAAGCTGTCGAGCAGCAATGTGATGTCGGTCGGCATTTTCTCTTGGGCAGCTTATGAGCCTGAAGAAGGCGTATATACGTTTGAATGGATGGACCGGCTGCTGGACCGTTTCGCGGCGAACGGCATTTATGCCTTGCTTGCCACGCCAAGCGGCGCAAGACCGGCCTGGATGTCGGAGAAATATCCGGAGGTTCTCCGCGTAGAGGAGAACGGAATCCGCAATATGCACGGCGCGCGCCATAACCATTGCTTCTCTTCTCCGGTATACCGCGCGAAGGTGAAGGAGATGAACCGCAAGCTGGCAGAGCGTTATTCGCAGCATCCGGCAGTCATCGGCTGGCATATCTCCAACGAATACAGCGGCGAATGCCATTGCAACTACTGCAGAGAAGCCTTCCAGAACTGGCTGAAGAAGCGCTACGGCACGATTGAAGCGTTGAACCACGCCTGGTGGACAACCTTCTGGGCTCATAAATATACAAGCTTCAGCCAGATCGATACGCCAACCTACCGCGGGGAAAAAGCGGTGCACGGCATGAACGTGGACTGGAGAAGATTCGTAACCGATCAAACGGTGGATTTCTGCCGCAACGAAATGGAGCCGCTTCGCGAGATTAATCCGGAGCTGCCGATTACAACCAACTTCATGCTGGACTTTGAGCCGCTGAACTACTGGAAATTCTCCGAGCTTCTCGACGTGATCTCGTGGGATGCTTATCCGACCTGGCATGACGCGAAGGATCAAAGCGAGCTTGCGGCGTGGATCGGCTTCAACCATGACGTATTCCGTTCGCTCAAAGGCGGCAAGCCGTTTATGCTGATGGAGAGCACGCCAAGCATGACGAACTGGCAGCCGATCAGCAAGCTGAAGAAGCCGGGCATGCATCTGCTCGCTTCCATGCAGGCGGTTGCCCACGGCTCGGATACGGTTCAATATTTCCAATGGCGCAAAAGCCGCGGCTCCAGCGAGAAGCTGCACGGCGCTGTCGTAGACCATGTTGGCCACGAGAATACCCGCGTCTTCAAGGATGTGACGGATGTTGGCCAGGCGCTTGAGAAGCTGCAGGCGGTTGTTGGTTCTTCGGTTAAGCCCGAGGTCGCGCTTATCAATGACTGGGAGAACCGCTGGGCGGTGAAGGACTCGCAAGGACCGCGCAACTGCGGCATTCATTACGAAGAAACGTTGAAACGTCACTACCGTCCTCTGTGGGATATGGGCGTGCCCGTCGACATTATTGATTCGGAGTGCGCGTTTGATTCTTACAAGCTGCTGATTGCGCCAATGCTGTACATGGTTCGCCCGGGCGTTGGCGAGCGGATTGAGGAGTTTGTGAAAAATGGCGGCACGTTTGTTGCGACGTACTGGTCGGGTATCGTGAACGAAAGCGATCTGTGCTTCCTGGAAGGCTTCCCTGGACCGCTCCGCAAGACGCTTGGCATCTGGTCCGAAGAAATTGACTCCCTGTACGACGGGGAAAAGAACAGCGTGGTTATGTCGGAAGGCAACAAGCTGGGTCTTGCAGGCTCTTACGATGCGATTGAACTCTGCGACCTGATTCACCTGGAAAGCGCGGAAGCTTTGGCCGTATACGGCGATGACTTCTACGCGGGCCGTCCGGCACTGACGGTGAACCAGCTTGGCGAAGGCAAAGCGTATTACGTCGCTTCCCGCAATACGGAGCCGTTCTTCACCGATTTCTTCAAGAAGCTGGTCGAGCAGGAAGGACTGAAGCGCGTCGTGGAGACGGAGCTTCCGCAAGGCGTTACGGCCCAACTGCGCTCCGACGGCGAGTTCGATTATGTGTTCGTGATGAACTTCAGCGAGTCGGCGCAGCAAGTAAAGCTCGACGAGCAGGCGTACGAGGATGTTCTTGCCGGCGGCAAGGTAGGCAATGTGCTTGACCTTCCGCTTAACGGAGTAAGGATTCTGAAAAGAAAAGCAAGCTTTCACTCCTAAGCCGGCTGCGAGCGATAAGCGATTGACATTTATTGCGCCATTCTCTATAATTTCTGTAACTTGATATAACTTATGCGGCGAAAGAGCGCAGTAGCGGCTTAATCCCTGTTCTAGAAAGCCGGGGGGCGATGGAACCCGGCACACATTAAGTCCCGCGAAATACACTCTGGAGCATCCCGGGTAATGCCGGGCGGTTGCGGCGAACGATATCTCGCCTAGAGCGGTATGAAGGTCAGCCTTGCGCAAGGCGGCTTCATGCAAGTTGGGTGGTACCACGGTAACTAATCGTCCCTATGTCTATTCAGACATAGGGGCGTTTTTTGTTTTCACCACGATTAAAAAGGAGAGCTAACCGATGAACATTATTGACGAACTGGAATGGCGCGATGCCATTAACCAACAAACCGACGCAGAGGGATTGCGAGAATTGACGAACGAGAAGGCTGTTTCGCTCTATTGCGGGGTTGATCCGACGGGAGACAGCATGCATATCGGCCACTTGATCCCGTTTATGGTGCTCAAGCGGTTCCAGCTGGCGGGCCATCGTCCGGTTATTCTGATCGGGGGAGCGACCGGTACGATTGGCGACCCAAGCGGCCGCACATCCGAGCGTTCTTTGCAGACGCTGGAACAGATTCAGGCGAACGTGGAAGCGCTTGGCGCGCAGCTTCGCAAGCTGTTCCTCACCGAAGGCGATAACAATATGCGCATGGTTAACAACTATGACTGGACGCATAAGATCAACGTTATCGAGTTCCTTCGCGACTACGGCAAAAACTTCAGCATCAACACGATGCTTGCGAAGGATGTCGTATCGAGCCGGCTTGAGAGCGGTATTTCGTTTACGGAGTTCTCGTACCAAATTTTGCAATCGCTCGACTTCTTGCATTTGTACCGGGAGGAGGACGTGCAGCTTCAAATCGGGGGCTCCGACCAATGGGGCAATATCACGAGCGGCCTTGACCTGATCCGCAAGAAGGAAGGCAGCGAAGCGAAGGCGTTTGGCCTGACGATTCCGCTTATGCTGAAGGCTGACGGAACGAAGTTCGGCAAGACGGCGGGCGGCGCCATCTGGCTGGATCCGGAGAAGACCACTCCTTACGAGTTCTACCAGTTCTGGGCTAACACGGACGACCGTGACGTCGTCAAATACTTGAAATACTTCACGTTCCTCTCGAAGGAAGAGATTGAAGGCTTGGCGGAGAAAGTGGCTACGGAGCCTCATAAACGTGAAGCTCAGAAGAAGCTTGCCGAAGAGATGACGCGCTTTGTCCATAGCGAAGAGCTGCTGCAGCAAGCGCTGCGCATTACGGCCGCGTTGTTCAGCGGCGATATCAAGTCGCTTAGCGCGGAAGAGATCGAGCAGGGCTTCAAGGAAATGCCGACATTCGAAGCGACGAACGAAGCGAAGAACATCGTGGATTGGCTGGTTGATCTCGGGATCGAGCCTTCCAAGCGCCAAGCACGGGAGGATATTACGAACGGTGCCATCTCCATGAACGGCGAGCGCGTAACCGACCTAGCGCTCGAGGTATCCTCGGAACACGCGATTGGAGGACGCTTCATCATTATCCGCAAGGGCAAGAAAAAATACAGTTTGGTGAAGATGGCGTAAGGCCGCCTGAAGAAAAACCCCTGCTTCAATCCCGTTTGGGAGGAGGCAGGGGTATTTTTGTTTGTCGAATTTTATTATCGCAGCAACAGGCATGTTCGGCACGCTTGTCCACATAGAATGGAATACAGAAGGTAGGCAGGCGAATTCTGGAGATGAGGTGCGGACATGCTTCGGGGATACAAAGGATTTATGGTTGGCTTAGTAATGGGAGGTCTGCTGATGTCGGCTTTGCCTTCCATGGCAGCTACAAATAAAAGTTATT
The DNA here is from genome assembly GCF_011761545.1 of Paenibacillus sp. BK720. Lineage (NCBI taxonomy): Bacteria > Bacillati > Bacillota > Bacilli > Caryophanales > Paenibacillaceae > Paenibacillus > Paenibacillus sp. BK720. Next base: position 400,040 of record NZ_JAASRQ010000001.1, read on the forward strand.
CATTGACGGAAGCGGCATATCCAATCGAAGTTAACGGTTCGGCCTATACCGGACAGGGATTGCCTGTCCTCACCTATAAAGGCAACACTTACGTTCCGCTTAGGGCGATGGGGGATATGCTGGGCGCTTCCGTGGCATGGAATGACAAGCTGGGAAAGGTCGTCATTTCCTCGGGAGCTGCAATCGCCCCATGCAATAACGCGTTCTGCGACGTGTTGGTCACCGGCTCGGCAGGTCATTATACCGTGACCGGAAAAGGCAGAGTGTTTGAGGCGGTTATGCAATACGCGGTGGAGGACGGCCATGATTATTTGCTCGAAGGCCATCAGCAGCTGGAAGAGGGGGCGCCCGCCTGGTCGCCGTTCTCCTTGGACATCACGATTCCGCCAGAGCAGCTGCCTGCGAACGGGACGCTGACGCTCGAGCTTTTCGAAAACAGCGCGAAGGACGGGTCGCGAATCAACGTCTTAACCATCCCTCTGGAGACGTTCTAGCACTCTAGCATAAAATGCGCAGGCTGCTCAAAGCAGCCCTAAAGACGGCAAGCCAAAACGCATCATGCGTTCCGGTTTGCCGTTTTTTGTTGTGCCGCCAGAAAATGATTCTTTCGCCCTATATTTTAGCTAGTGAAAGGAAAAAACGTAAAATAAGATCTCAATTTATAATATTGAATATATTAATTTAATTAAAACCAGACTAAAATCCACGAAACTTATCGAAATATACCGAGTTTATCCTTAGAATAGCCAAGTCTAATAGATGTCCGTTCCTTTTAAATGTACTAATGAAATATTGATTATATCTAATATTTATATTAATATGTGGGGCAAGAACTACTTCTTATCCTTTCAGGGTTTTTCGCAGCCTATCAATGACCTTCAAAACCAAATGAAGAAGATTGGCCGAACGGACGGTTCGGCCGCAAAGGAGGCATCATGCGAGTGGGGAAACAGCATGAACGCGCCGAGTGGACGGGATTTCAAGAATCTCGTCCCTATGGTCCGAAGTATGATCTAAGAACGGATTTTGTCATGGTGTACGGGTTGTCGGATAAGCTGGAGGAGCGCATCGAGGGCTGGAGGAAAGCCGGCTATACGATTCATCTCATGACCGGCGTGTCATGGGGCGAGTACCAGGATTATCTGTACGAGAAATTCGACGGAAGAAATCACTGGGACGAGGCCCAGATGGACCGGTTCGGGAACTATATTCAGCATGGGAAAGACGTGCCGTATATGGATCCAACCATCGCTTTCTCCGAATATTTGGCGACCTATATCAAGAAGGCGATTGACTGCGGCGTCGAAGCCATCCATCTGGAGGAGCCGGAGTACTGGGCGGCATCGGGTTACTCCGAGGCGTTCAAGCGCGAGTGGCTGACCTATTACGGGGAGCCGTGGACGGCCCCCCACCTCTCGCCGGACGCGCAATACCGGGCTTCGAAGCTGAAGGCGTATCTGTACTACCGCGCGCTTGACCGGCTCTGCGCGCAGATGAAGGAATACGCGCTGGTTACGTATAACCGTCAGGTTCGGTTCTATGTTCCTACTCACAGCTTGATTAACTACACGCAATGGCGCATTATCAGCCCGGAGGCGCTGCTTGTGTCGATGCCGTCCTGCGACGGGTTTATCGCTCAGATCTGGACGGGTACGGCCAGAACGCCGAATGTATACAGAGGCATCCGGCGGGAGCGTACCTTCGAGACGGCATTCCTGGAATACGGCGTCATGCAGGAGCTGACTCGCGGTACGGGAAGGGACATGTGGTTCCTTCACGATCCGATCGAGGACAATCCCCGTTATAGCTGGAGTGATTACCGTTATAATTATCGGGCGACCGTTATCGCTTCCCTTCTTCATCCCGGCGTATCGAAGTTTGAGGTCTGCCCTTGGCCTTGGCGGGTATTCACTCGAGACTACCTGACAGAGGACGGCAAAGGCAAGGAAGGAATACCGCCGAGCTACAAGACCGTTCTTCTTACGGTGATGAACGTGCTTCGGGATCTTCATCGTCATGAGGAAGAGCAGACTGACATCTATACAAGCGGGATCGGGCTGTTTTTGTCCAATTCGGCGATGTACCAGCGGGGCGATGTTCTGCCGGAAGAGCCGGAAATCTCTACGGGCAAAAAAGAAGGCGGCGTGACAACGTCGGATATGCTGTCGCCGGAACAACGGGAGCTGCTCGATTTCTCCGCGTTTTACGGGCTGGCGCTGCCGCTTGTGAAGCATGGCATCCCTCTGCGCCCCGTGCAGCTGGATAACGCGCTGACCTTCCCGGGATACTTGGATGATTACAAGGTGCTGCTGCTCAGCTATGAGTTCATGAAGCCTGAGCATGCGGGCTTGCACCAAGCGATTGCGGGCTGGGTCAGAGACGGAGGCGTGCTTATTTACGTCGGCGACGGAACGGATGCTTTCCATGGCGTACGCGAATGGTGGAACCGGGAAGGAAGCCGCCGCTCTTACGAGCGTCCGGACCAGCATTTGTTCGAAACACTGGGGTTAGCGGCGAATCAGGAGGACGGCGAGTATGCTTGCGGGGACGGATTTGTCCTTGTGCGGCGCGTGCATCCGGCCGCTCTATCGCGTACCGGCGAAGGCGCGGATTCCGTCCGCAGCGACGTGCAACTGGCGCTGAAGCTTAGAGGCGAAGCGGGTGCTTACCGGGAAAGCGGGATCCTTCGCGTCAAACGCGGTCCTTATGTTATTGCGCAAGCGTTGGACGAGACTGAGGTTGCCGACCGCAGTATACTCGAAGGAAAATTTATCGACCTTTTTGAGGATGATCTCCCGATCGTCCAGAGCGTGGAACTGAAGCCGGGCGACAATTGCTTATTATACGATTTGGACGCTGCGGGTACGGCAGGGGACGGCAAGGCGGCCAAGGTTCTGGTCAGCTCTTCGCGTATCGAAGACGAAGCGGCGGATGAGAAGACGATTGCGTTCCGCTCGGAGAGCCCGTCGGATATGACGGTCAGCATCCGGTTGCTTGCCGCTTCGGCTCCGAAGCTCGTGACGGCGGACGGACTTGCGGCGGATCATGTGTTTGACTCAGCATCGGGAACTCTGCTCATCCGTCATTCCGGCAAGCCGGAAGGCGTATTGGTGGAAGCGGTCTGGAACTAACTTGGAGGTTTAACGAATAACGGCGCAGAGATGCGCCGTTATTTTTTTGCCATAGGCAGCTTCCCTGGATATTAAAACGGTCATTTTCGGCAATTTTTTACGCTGCGAAAACATTTCTATGAAATGGAATTGATGCTTAAGCCCTATAGTAGTGCTAAAGGAGTTCATAGAGAGAAAGGTGAGAGACTATGACCATTGCTGTATTGGATCGTCAACCGCAAGAGAAACCAGTTGAAGCTGCTGCCCCGACCTCAACCCGCCTGCTGGAATATACCCGCAGGGCGCCGGTTATTGCAGCCTCCTGTTCCTGCAAAGATACCATTGCGTTATTCAAGCAATATCCGGACAGTGAATGCGTAGTTATAGCCGGTGAGGGGATCGATAAGGACAAGCCGGTAGGGCTTATGATGCGCAATCAGTTTTTTATGCGGCTGAGCCAAAGGTTTGGCGTAGACCTGTATTACGAAAAGCCGATAACGGAGCTGATGGATCCATCCCCGTTAATCGTGGATCAATCGTATTCTCCGCAGCAATTGATCGATAATGCTCTAAAGCGCGATGACAGCGTTCTATATAATTGCGTAATTGTAACAAGAGAAGAACGGATAATCGGGATATTAACCGTATCGGATCTGCTTCGGATGTCCAGGCAGCTTCAGCAGGAAGCGGTGGACGGGCAGGTGAAGACAATCAAAAGCGTTGGCGGCCGTGTGAAAGAAATCGACGAGGCCGTAAGCTCGGTGCGTCAATCGGCCTTGCGCGGGAAGCAGATTTCCGCGGATATGGTGGACCTGACGTTAAGCGGCAAAAATCAGTTGGACAAGGTGACGGCGGCGTTCGGCAAGCTTGCCGCGAATTCGATGCAGCAGGAGCACCGGATGAATGAGCTGCAGGCCGAAGCGGGCTCCATCAGCCATGTCTCCAAGCTGATCAAAGAGCTGGCGGAGCAGAGCAACCTGCTTGCCATTAACGCCTCTATCGAAGCGGCGCGCGCAGGCGAGCATGGCAGAGGATTCGCGGTAGTAGCGGGCGAGGTGATGAAGCTGGCCAGCGAAACGAAGCGTTCCGCCGAGGCGATTACGACGCTGACGAAGACGATCGTCGCCGCGATTGAACAGACCGCTTCGCTTGCCCGTGAAGGCCGGGAAGAGGCCGTTGTCAGCGAATCCTGCGTTCAAGAAGCAGGCAGCGTGTTCAGTCACCTGTTCCAGGCATCGGCGAACAGCAAGAACAGCACGGAACAGATTGGCAAGCTGTCGGAGCAGGCCTATCAGCAGACGGTGCATGTCTCCAAGGAGATCGATAAGCTTCTGGGGTCCTATTTTTAACACGGAATTTACAAAACGACAATACCCGATTTACAAACGGCTAGTAGGATAGATACATCAGAGCAAAAAAATCGCAATTCACGATTATTCAATAGGTTACCCATTATACTTACGGTTATGATTCGAAATGAATGGCCAAGCCTCAGTATGAAACTCGTTCATCTGGGGCTGCTGTTCATTATCCATGTATATACGGAGGAGAACGATCATGCAAACTTTATTGCAGACGCAACCCTTAATTAACATTAACAAATTGAATTTGTATTACGGAGCTTTCCATGCTTTGAAGGATGTATCGCTCACGATTCCCGAGAAAGCGATCACCGCTTTCATCGGCCCTTCCGGCTGCGGCAAATCGACGCTGCTCCGGACGCTGAACCGGATGAACGACATGATCCCCGGCACAAGAATCGAAGGCAGCATCGCGATTGGCGGAACGGAAATCTACTCGAGCGACGTAGACGTCGAGACGCTTCGAAAGAAGGTTGGCATGGTGTTCCAGCAGCCGAATCCTTTTCCGAAATCCATCTACGATAACGTAGCTTACGGTCCGCGTCTCCATGGCATTACGAACAAGAAGCAGCTGGACGAGATTGTCGAGACGAGCCTGAAGTCGGCTGTGCTGTGGGATGAAGTGAAGGATTATTTGAAGCGCTCCGCGCTTAGCCTCTCCGGCGGTCAGCAGCAGCGTCTATGCATTGCGCGCGCGATTGCCGTTAATCCGGATGTTCTGCTCATGGACGAGGCGACTTCGGCGCTTGACCCGATCTCGACGCTGAAGATTGAAGAATTGGCGCAAGAGCTGAAAGACCGTTATACGATTGTTATGGTTACGCATAACATGCATCAAGCGGCTCGTGTTTCGAATCAAACGGTATTTTTCTTGAACGGCGAGGTTGTGGAATTCTCGGAAACGGAGAAGCTGTTCTCCAATCCTAGCGACCAGCGCACGGAGGATTACATTAGCGGACGTTTCGGCTAACACAAGGGGGAAGTGTACAAATGATGACGACAAGAAAAGAGTTTGACCATGGCCTGGAGCAGCTTCACAATCTGCTCGTTGAAATGGGAACATTCGTGGAGGAAGCGCTTGTTGATTCAATGACGGCGTTAAGCGGCACGGATACGGAGAAGGCAAGAGCGATTATCAACAATGACCAGCATCTGAACAATCTGGAGGACAAGATTACCGATCTTGGCTCGAAATTGATCGCGACGCAACAGCCAGTTGCGAAGGACCTTCGCCGGATTCTGGCCGCTTTCAAGATCGCATCGGATCTGGAGAGAATGGGCGATCTTTGCGTAAACATTGCGAAGTTTGTTATCCGTCTCGAGGGCCAGCCGCTGATCAAACCATTGATTGACCTGCCGCGCATGGCGGAAATCGTGCAGACGATGACGTACGAGTCGATTCAATCCTTTGTGCAGGAGAACGTGGATCTGGCTTACAAGCTGGCGACGGAAGACGATCAGGTGGATGCGCTTTGCGCCCAAATCTCGCGCGAGCTGCTGTCGCTAATGATGGAGAACCCGCGCAACATCTCGCAGGCAACGGTTCTGAACTTCGTAGCCCGCAATATCGAGCGGATTGGCGACCATGCGACCAACATCGGCGAAAGCGTCGTGTACCTTGTAACGAACAAACGCCCTGATTTGAACACGCAGCATAGTATTTAAGAAGTTATATAAAGCCTGTTATCCGAGTGACTCGGGTAACAGGCTTTCTTATCTCTCATTACAGAAGACGCTCGCATAACCAGAAGGCGCCGGCTGCGGCAATCAGAATAGATGCGGCTTGTACCGTCCGGAAATAACCTTTGTAATGCTGTGCATACCGGATTACAGGGACGGCCAATGCGATTAAGCAAAGCTGGATGATTTCGATCCCGATGTTGAAGCTTGCCAAGTCGATTGCTACGTACGGTTTGGGTATGTCCATGCCAAGCAGGATATCCGCGAAGCCCATGCCATGAATCAGACCAAAGGCGAAGGTCACGAGCCAGCGGAACCGAACCTTTTGGGAGAAAATATTTTCGATTGCGACGTACACAATGCTAAAGGCGATGACCGATTCGATAAAAGTCCCGTCTACACTCCGGTACCGTTTACGGTCAACGGCTCCGAGGTTTCCGTGATGAGTCGTACCGACGGGACCTTCCTGATCGTTCGGACAGACAAATCGTTTGACGACACAGCGACCCATTGGGCGAAAAAAGAAATTGATGCGCTCGCGAGCCTCCTCATTGTTGACGGAGTGGACGATGGAACATTTGATCCGAACCGCTCCATCACCCGTGCCGAATTCACGGCGCTGGTCGTTCGCCTGTTTGGTCTCGCGACACCGGCCGCTGCAGGAAACGGCAAGTTTGGGGATGTGCAAGCGGATGATTGGTTTGCCTCCGTTGTAGCCGCTGCAACAGGAGCCGGTCTTATCAACGGCTATGAAAATGGCGAGTTTAGACCGGACCAGACGATTTCGCGCGAGGAAATGGCAGTCATTCTGTCTCGCGGTCTGGCGTTTGCGGGGCATAAAGGTGAGGCTTCCGGCGCGGGAGCATTTACGGACCAGAGCGAAATTCCGGCATGGGCAGCTGAAGCGATCAGCCAGCTTGCGGGCTTTGGCATTGTAAACGGCAAACCGGGGAACGAGTTTGACCCTGCAGGTAAAGCTACACGCGCCGAAAGCGTGGCCATGCTGTACAGGCTGTTGCCGATTCTGACATTTGCGAAATAATCGGGATGAATAGAAGTAAACCGCCGGGGCGGATGCCCTGGCGGTTTTATTTTTTGCCCGTCTGCCTGCGAGGAGATTGCTTGATAAATATGGTATGATAGAGGGTAGAACGATTAGGTGAGGTGTCTGAATGGACAAGTGGATATTGATTGATGGCAATAGTATCGCAAACCGGGCCTTTTATGCGATGCCGCCGCTTACGAATTCAGCAGGTTTACATACGAACGCGGTATTCGGTTTTACGACTATGCTGCTTAAATTGCTGGAAGACGAGAAGCCGACCCACGTGCTGGTTGCCTTTGACGCGGGTAAAGTCGTGTTCCGCCATGAAGGCTATACAGAATATAAAGGCGGCCGCGCGAAAACGCCGTCGGAGCTGTCGGAGCAATTCCCGGTTATGAAGGATTTGCTGAAGGCATTTGGCATTTCCCAATTCGAGCTGTCCGGCTACGAAGCCGACGATATTATCGGTACGCTGACGCGGCTGGCCGATGAGCGGAACGTGGAGACGCTGGTCGTGACGGGCGATAAGGATATGCTGCAGCTCGCTTCGGATAACGTCACGATCGCGATCACGCGCAAAGGGATCAGTGAGGTTGAGCATTTCTCCCCGGCCGCCATTGAAGAGAAGTACGGATTGAAGCCGATGCAGATCATTGACCTTAAGGGGTTGATGGGCGACGCATCGGATAATATTCCCGGTATCCCCGGCGTAGGCGAGAAGACCGCTCTGAAGATGCTGCATGAGTTCGGCACGGTCGAGGAGGTACTCGCTAATACGGACAGCCTCAAAGGCAAGATGAAGGAAAAGGTCGAGACGCATAAAGACGATGCGATCATGAGCAAAAAGCTGGCCACGATCTTCCGCGAGGTGCCGCTTGAGCACAGCGCGGAGGATATCCGTTACGAGGGCTACCAGCCCGCAACGCTTGCCGAAGCGTTCCGCAAGCTAGAGTTCAAGTCGCTTATCGAGCGGCTGGACCTGAATGGAGCAGGTGCGGGCGACGGCGATACGTCAGCTCCCGCGGTAGAGCTTAACATCGTGGTTATCGATTCCGATAATGACGGTGAAGCTTTGAAGGACATGCTGTCCGCCTTGCAAAGCACGGAGCATGGCTTATACGTGGAAGCCATCGGCGAGAATCCTCATCAGGCGGAAGTACTGGGTCTTGCTGCGGCGGCAGGGGATACGGCGTACGTGGTGCCGATAGCGGCGCTTCAACAACCGTTCGCGGCGGAGCTGCGGAAATGGCTGGAGGATGCGGACAAGCCTAAAAACGGTTTTGACACGCATAAGACGGAGCTGGCGCTTGGCTGGCGAGGAATCGAATGGCGCGGTGTAGCTTTTGACGTGCAATTGGCCGCTTATCTGCTCGACCCGACCGATACGAACCTCACGCTAAACGCGTTATGCGACCGTTACGGCCAGTCCTCGGTTCCTCATGACGACGCGGTGTACGGCAAAGGCGCGAAATTCAAAGTACCGGATAATGAGGCGTTATACCGCCACTTGTCCGTGAAGGCGGATGCGGTCCGCAAGCTTACGGCTTTGATGCGCGCGGATCTCGAGAAGCGGGGCATGAACGAGTTGTATTTCGAGCTGGAACAGCCGTTGTCCGTTGTGCTGGCCGGCATGGAGCGACAAGGCATTAAGGTGGAAAAGGCGGAGCTCGAGCGTCTCGGCAGCGAGCTGGAGAGCAAGCTGTCGGCAGCCGTGAGCGAAATTTACCGCTTGGCCGAAACGGAGTTCAATATTGGCTCTCCGAAGCAGCTTGGCGAGGTATTGTTTGAGAAGCTGGGACTTCCCGCGCAGAAGAAGACGAAGACCGGCTATTCGACGGATGCGGAAGTATTGGAAAAGCTGGCTCCTTATCACGAGATCGTTCCGTTGATTCTGCATTACCGTACGTTGTCCAAGCTGCAGTCAACGTATATTGAGGGGCTTCTGAAAGAGGTTCGTCCGGAAACGGGCAAAATTCATACGTATTACCGTCAAACGATCGCGGCGACAGGGCGTCTCAGCAGCCAATTCCCGAATCTGCAGAACATTCCGATCCGGCTAGAGGAAGGCCGGCAAATCCGCAAGGCGTTTGTGCCTTCCGAGCCGGGCTGGTACATTCTAGCGGCGGACTATTCGCAGATCGAGCTGCGCGTTCTCGCCCATATTTCGGGCGATGAGCGCCTGAAGGAAGCTTTTATCCATGACATGGATATTCATACGAAAACCGCGATGGACGTATTTGGCGTATCGGCCGATCAGGTGGATGCGAATATGCGCCGCTCGGCGAAGGCTGTTAACTTCGGTATCGTATACGGCATCAGCGATTTCGGCTTGTCGCAAAACTTGAATATTACGCGGAAGGAAGCCGCGAGGTTCATTGAGCAATATTTCGAAGTGTTCCAAGGCGTACGCAAGTACATGGACGATATTGTGATGCAAGCCCGCCGCGACGGCTTCGTGACAACCTTGCTGGAACGCCGCCGGTATCTTCCGGATATCAAGGCCTCCAACTTCAATCTCCGCTCGTTCGCTGAGCGTACGGCGATGAATACGCCGATTCAGGGCACGGCAGCCGACATTATCAAATTGGCGATGGTGCGCATGGATGAGACGCTCCGCGAGCGCGGTCTGAAGAGCCGCATGCTGCTGCAGGTGCATGACGAATTGGTATTCGAAGTTCCGGAAGAGGAGCTCGAGCTCATGAAGGAGCTTGTGCCAAGCACCATGGCAGGCGCTTTGAAGCTGGACGTGCCTTTGAAGGCGGACGTGAACTATGGCGTCAACTGGTACGAGGCGAAGTAAGGAGCAGGAGCGAAGTTTCGCAATTAGAAGCTTGGAGTGGCTGAGCTAATCCAAGCAGGGCGAAAGTTTCGCCTAAGCAACGGGATTGACAACTATCCTGTCCAAAGCGAAGTTTCGCAATTAGAAGCTTGGAGTGGCTGAGCCAATCCAAGCAGGGCGAAAGTTTCGCCTAAGCAACGGGATTGACAAAACTATCCCGTCCCGAAGCCCATCCGAATCAGGTATAATGGGTTTGAGGTGAATAAGAATGCCCGAATTGCCAGAGGTAGAAACGGTCAGAAGAACATTAATTGAATTAGTCGCAGGCAAGCGAATCGCTTCGGTAGAAGTGAAGCTGCCGCGTATCATACAACGCCCTGAAGAACCGGAGGCGTTCGAAGCGGCTCTTGCCGGACGGACGATTCAGACGGTTGAGCGTCGCGGAAAGTTTTTGAGAATCGTGCTGGACGGTCTCGTGCTGGTCTCCCATCTTCGGATGGAAGGACGCTACGGCGTATTCCCAAGCGACGAGCCGGTGGAGCTTCATACGCATGTCCTGTTCCACTTCGATGACGGAACGGACCTGAGATACAAGGATGTACGCCAATTCGGCACCATGCATCTGTTCGAGCCGGGTACGGAATTCGAGATGAAGCCGTTAAGCAAGCTTGGCCTCGAGCCGCTGGAGAATGAGGCGTTTACGGCGGATGCCTTGAGAGGCCTGCTTGGAAAAAAATCAGGTCTAATCAAGCCGCTTCTCTTAAATCAGGAATATGTGGTGGGGCTTGGCAATATTTATGTGGATGAGGCTTTGTTCCTGGCAGGCATTCATCCGGAGCGGACAGCGGATTCTCTGAAGAAGGCGGAATGGATACGTCTCCATGAGGCGATCGTATCGACGCTTGCGAAGGCTGTCGCGGCAGGCGGATCATCCATTAAATCCTATGTGAACGGCCAGGGCGAAATGGGGATGTTCCAGCACCAGCTGCTGGTGTACGGCAGAAAAGACGAGCCTTGCGCAAGCTGCGGCAGATTAATCGAGAAATCGGTTGTAGGCGGAAGAGGAACGCATACCTGCGCAAGCTGCCAGCCTTTGCCGAAGGCGCGCAAAAAGGCTGTCCCTCAGGTTTAATGCACCGTAACGATTTCCCCGCATATGCTATTGTTGTTACGAAACAATAGGCGGATGTCTAGATAAGCGCTTCTGTGCGGCTAGAGACGTCCGGTATGCGGGGAGGGCTGCGGGTTGTTCGCGCATTTTGCTTCTTTGCTGGTGCTTGCTTTCGCTGTCAGTGTGGACGGCTTCGGAGTAGGCGTGACATACGGATTGCGGCGAATAAGAATACCGCTCTTGTCGGTTATCATTATCGCTTGTTGCTCAGGGTTGGTCATTTTCTTATCGATGATCGTTGGTTCATGGATTACGGGGTATTTATCGCCTTTTGTGGCTAAGCTGATTGGAGCGGTTGTGCTTGTGTGCATCGGCACATGGGCGCTGCTGCAGCTGCGGCGGAGCGGTCGGGAAGCGGGAGCTGGCGAAGGCCAAGCTGAAGATGATTCGAATCATTCTGCGGCGGATACGGAGCAGATTGACCGCACGCATCCGGTTCTAGTGGTGATTGTTGAATTGAAGCGCTTGGGATTGGTTATACAAATATTGCGGACTCCGCAAGCCGCCGACGTGGATAAGTCGGGAACGATCTCCGCAACCGAAGCGTTAATGCTTGGCGTAGCCTTGTCGTTTGACGCGTTTGGCGCCGGAATCGGAGCGGCCATGATCGGATTATCTCCTTTATTAACCCCTATTATGATTGCTGCGGCCAGTGCGTTATTCCTGCTTGGCGGGATGCGGTTCGGCTTCCGGTTCTCGAACTGGAAAGGCATGCAGGCGATATCGGTGCTTCCGGGCATCTTATTAATCATAATCGGCATATTAAAGCTGTTATAAAGTTACGGGAACGGGATTCACTTGAATGAGGTGAAAGCTAATGAAGATCGGTTTAACCGGCGGAATCGCTACCGGCAAAAGCACCGTGGCTGCCATGCTGGTAGAACGCGGTGCGATGCTGGTCGATGCCGATCAGGTTGCGAGAGAAGTTGTTATGCCCGGCGAACCGGCTTTAGAAGCGGTCGCCTCTGCGTTTGGACAAGCTGTTATACATACGGATGGAACATTGGATCGCAAGGCGCTTGGCAGCATCGTGTTCAACAACCGCGATTTGCTTGCGCAGCTTGAGAATATCCTGCATCCGGCTATACGGGGCCGCATGCGGCAGCGGATCAAACAGTATGAAGAACAGAACCCCAGTCAATTGGTCGTTGCGGATATTCCTCTTTTATACGAGACGGGCCAAGAAGAGCTATACGACGGGGTGATGGTCGTATATGTTCCCCAGACGCTTCAGTTACAAAGGCTGATGGAGCGGAACGAATTAGCAGCAGAAGAAGCATGGAGACGCATTGGACTTCAAATGGACATTGAGCAGAAGAGAAGCCGCGCGAATTGGGTTATAGATAATAGCGGTTCACTTGATGAGACAAGGCGGCAGGTGGACGAATTTTGGAAGAGCAAGGGTTTGCCATGAGGTGGTTAGTCCGAAAAAGAGTGCTGCTCATTCTGCTCATTGGCTTCATTGGCGTCTTATTCCTTAATTCCAATTGGCTTGCCCGGATGATGTATCCGATTGAGTACAAGGAAGACATACGAGCAAGCGCATCCAATTATGGGGTTGACCCGCATCTGATTGCGGCCATTATCCGGACGGAAACGAATTATTCTACCGGACAAGTCTCTAAAAAAGGGGCGCTTGGGCTCATGCAGATTATGCCAGATACGGCTGACTGGATCGTGAAGCAGGCAGATTTCAACAATGTCACAAGAGAAATGCTGCAGAACCGGCCGGATGTCAGCATTGAAGTAGGGGCCTGGTATTTGCAGTCCCTGCATAAACAGTTCAAACAGAATACGGTAGCCGTTATCGCAGCGTACAACGCTGGTCCCGGCAATGTGAAAAAATGGCTGGATTCGGGCAAATGGGATGGGAAGCTAGAAACGACGGATCAAATTCCGTACGGGGAAACCCGTCACTATGTACAACGCGTTATTTATTATTATAATAAGTACAAAGATCTTTATCCTGTTATTTAAAATTGGACAAGAAGAAGCCTTGGCTGTCCGTCGCTTCAGGACGAACAGCCAAAGCATTTGTTATACATGACTAATGAAATTATTGTTGGCGGCCAGCAAGGGATTGTTCTGCAATTTGCACCAGGCGGCGAGTAATGTTACCACCGATGTAACCTGCGTCTTTAGTCAGAAGGTTGCCGTAGTAACCGTCTTGCGACAACGTAATACCCAGCTCTTGAGCGACCTCATATTTCATTTGGTCCAGTGCTGCGTTAGCTTGTGGTACAAGCAGTTGGTTGCTGTTGTTGTTGTTCGAGCTCATTGATGTTCACCTCCTTGCGGTTGGTAAATGTATTATGTGCGGAATTCGCAACTTCATTCAGGTAACGACTGGAAATTTCTTAAAAAATAAAAACAGGATTCGGAAGGAGTGAAAAAAATGAAATGCCCTTACTGCGATTTTGCCGGTACGAAAGTGCTTGATTCCAGGCCAGCTAACGAGAACAAGTCCATCCGCAGACGGCGTGAATGCGAAAAATGCAGCCGCCGTTTTACGACCTTCGAAATGATCGAGGAAACACCGCTTATTGTAATTAAGAAAGACGGGAGCCGGGAAGAGTTCAGCCGCGATAAAATTTTGCGCGGTCTGATCCGTGCATGCGAGAAGCGTCCCGTCTCGGTTGAACGGCTCGAGGTCATCGTCTCCGAAGTGGAGAAGGAGCTTCGGACAACAGCGCTCGCGGAAGTCGAAAGCCGCGAGATCGGCGAGATCGTGATGAGCCAGCTGTATCCGGTTGACGAAGTGGCCTATGTGCGCTTTGCATCCGTGTACAGACAGTTCAAGGACATCGACATGTTCATGAAGGAACTGAACAGCCTGTTATCCAAACATCCAATGAACAATTAACATTAATATGGTGCGTGAATAGTCCTCCCTTTATGGGAAGGACTATTTTTGCATCTATACAAGTCGGGAGTGGGGAAATGGTTAAGATCGAAGCGTTGGATCATCTTGTATTGACCGTAGCCAATATGGAGAAGACGGTCGCTTTTTACAAAAAGGTGCTGAATATGGAGGTCATCGTCTTTGGAGATAACCGGAAGGCGCTGTTATTCGGCCAGCAGAAATTCAACCTGCATGAAGCCGGTAAAGAATTTGAACCGAAGGCAAAAAATCCGAGTCCGGGCTCTGCCGATTTCTGTCTCCTTACGAAGACGCCGATCGATGAGGTCATTCGACATTTGGCTGCTTGCGAGGTGCCCATCGAAGAGGGTCCGGTTGCCCGTACAGGGGCAGTAGGAACAATAATATCGGTGTACTTCCGCGATCCGGATCACAATCTGGTGGAAGTATCGAATTATACATCATTTTTTCTATATTAATTCTACCGCGCGGGCTCGCTTGGCTTTTCTCTATAATGAATGGAGATAAGCGGATTTTTTATTCTTTTCGATACCATAATAGAAGCAAGCGCCCGTCAGGATGGGAAGTACACGCACAATGATGCAGGAGACGATTGCGGATCTGCATGAGAATAATTGGACGCATTGCAATGCGGTAATTCTGTATAACGAGCAGGAAACAAGGGAGCGTTGCGTCGAGATAAGAATGGCAGCCGGACACGAAGAGAAGAGATTTTCGATACTAGGGTTTTGGCTATGTGAAGTGACTGTAAAAATAAACAAGCAAAATCATTGACAGTGTGGAAATGTCTGTGCTATTATTTTGCTTGTCCGGGGCCATAGCTCAGCTGGGAGAGCGCATCGCTGGCAGCGATGAGGTCAGGGGTTCGATCCCCCTTGGCTCCACCATAATAAACAATCAAACCACGTCAAATTTGACGTGGTTTTCTGTTTATTATGGTGGAGCCCAAAAGGGGGCGAACTCGGGTTCGTCCGCGCGGACGCAATGAAGTGAGAAGGCCTCGAAGGTATATTTTTAATGGAGGAGCACGGCGTCTGAATTCACTGATAAAAGTCCTCGTCGACTAAACTTTTCGGTAATTGGGGAGGAAAATTATTTGATGTATTTTTAGGGAATTTTTATTACCATCAGGATTTAAATGAAAGTAAGCATATTGGAGTACCGCATAGCAGCTTTGCTCGATTTCGTTACAGATGTTTTATTAATTAATTTTCAACTGACCAGAGAATGTGTATTACTACGGTTGACTTCAGCGAGCATTAGTAATGCAACACCGGAATTGAAGCCTTTCAACTAAGGCATTCAACTTTTTTAATAGGCATCTTCCTTGCGCAGACGCTCCACTTCAGCTCTTAGCGTATCAATTGACCCCTCTGCAGCTTCTTGATTTTTGTGCCCCTTATTATCCTTTTCCGTCATACAGCGACGCTCCTTTTCCTTTGGTTTTAGGGCGTCAATCCCATTTTTATTGAATAGGCTATGCCATTTTCTAATTATCCCTGCAGATGAGATATTGAAAATGAGATCTGCTTATTTGGAGACGTCCCCGTTGTCGTTCATGTAATTGAGTACGTCTAGTTTATATGCCATGGAGTATGCTGTGTATTTTTTCAAAACCTTTTAAGCCGTGCCCGTGATATTCACATTGTCTCATTGACATACGTAGAGCTTACTGATTAACACCTATTGATTTTGCAATGATGCTTTTTACTCCTTCAGCACCATTTTGATATTAATGAATAGCTTCTAATTTCACTTCTAAACTGTAATAAGGAAAAAAACTGCACCTCCATTGTTAGTCGTGTCTAACAATAGGAGTTCAGTTCCAAGGGGCAATCCCTATCCTAAACAGCTCTTTTTATATTAACCTTTCTCTAAGTTATAAGATAAATTCAAGTTTGTAATCTACTTCACATAACTTTTTTTTGTAATGTTTATAATAAAATTATGTGCAGAAAGGAGGAATGAGTAACCTCCATGCCGCAGATGATGTCCCGTGGACATAGGAACCTTGAAAGATAGAAAATTCAAAAGTATGTAAGGAGAGGTTTCATGGATAACTTGGAGAACCAGGCAAAACTATATGGGGAGCAAATGAAAGCGATTGTGGTGACGGACGAAGCTGAGGGAACAGCTGGCATGAAACTGGTGGAACGGCCGAAGCCGGACGTGGCGATGCTCTCAAGCCTTTCAGGCGCGAACTACGGCGATGTCATTGTTCAGGTTCATGCATCAGGATTCACAGGGGATGAGTTGACGTGGCCTTCGACCTGGATCGATCGTTTAGGGCGGGACCGGACGCCGTCGATCCCCGGACACGAGGTGGCTGGAGTGGTCACCGCCCTCGGATATGGCACAACTGGCCTGTCGGTTGGAGATCGGGTTTTCGGTCTTACGGACTGGACTCGCGACGGCAGCCTCGCGGAGTATGTAGTCGTCGAAGCACGCAACCTCGCTCCGCTACCGAGTGAGGTTGACTTCACGGTTGGTGCAGCTGTAGCAATGTCGGGCCTGACTGCCTAGCAAGGTTTGTTCGAGCACGGTCACCTCCGGTCGGGTCAGCGTGTCCTTGTGCACGGAGCGGCCGGTGCTGTCGGATCGATGGCGGCACAGCTCGCACGTCAAGCCGGCGCTTACGTTATCGGAACCGGACGAGCTGCACACCGTCAGACGGCACTCGACTTCGGCGTGCAGGAGTTCGTAGACCTTGAAAACGATTCGCTGGAAGACATCGGTTCCGTTGATCTAGTTTTTGATGTCTTCGGTGGCGATATCGGGAGTCGGTCCACGGGTCTAGTGCGAGAGGGAGGACGGTTGGTGACCGTCGCCGGCCCGCCCGAGGTGCGGCCTGTAAACGGTTTAGCGATCGATTTCATTGTCGTTTCCGATCGTGCTCAACTGATTGAGATCGCCCAGCGAGTGCGTGATGGACGATTACGGACAAACATCGGTAAAGTGGCGTCCCTCGATGAAGCTGTCGCCGCCTTTAACCCGACTGAGCGGATCAAGGGTAAGACGATCATTCGTATTCGTCCGTAACTGACAATGAAATGGGCATAATTGTTTGAAAAATAGTTGTCACTCATGCCCGATTTCGAATTAATTTAGTTGAAATCACCACCGGATTCAGTCGAAAAAAATTATTGAAAGATAAGGTAAGGAGAGATATCATGAAAACCTTGGAGAAAGATTTATTCACTGCACTGCGCGAACGGCGCTCAATTTATGGAATTACCAAAGAATCGCCAATTTCGGATCAAAGTATTCAAGAAATAATTGAGGAAACCGTTAAACATACACCATCGGCGTTTAATAATCAAACTACCCGCGTTGTTCTACTCTTAGGTGAACAACATGACAAAGTATGGGATATTACTGCCGAGGTTCTCAAATCACTCATTTCTACCGAACAGTTTTCTTCTACTCAGGAAAAATTGAACGGATTTCGAAACGGATACGGTACAGTGCTTTTCTTTGAAGACCAGTTAGTTATTGAAAGTTTTTCTGAACAATTTCCATCTTACCAAGAACACTTCCCGATTTGGTCGCAGCAAACAAATGGAATGCACCAATTGGTTATCTGGATGGCCCTGGAGGCTGAAGGGTTAGGAGTAAACCTACAGCATTATAATCCATTGATTGATGAACGAGTAAAAGCAGAATGGAATTTGCCGGAAAGTTGGAAACTGACTGCCCAAATGCCGTTCGGTAAACCGTCTGCCTTAGCAGGTGAAAAGAAATTTAATTCGATTCAAGAACGCATAAAAGTTTTTAAATAAAACTTACCATGGGGCTGTCTTAATGACAGTCTCTTTGTTATAACAAAACGGAAAATCTAACAGTCTCGTTGACCATACATTTAATGTTCTCATCAGTATGCAGCGATTGTAAGTTGCGATACAGACACATTCAACACACTGTAACTTATTACCTTCCTCATTGCCTTCCTCATGGCATCCTGATTCGTACGATAAACCTAACCTTTATTCGGGTCATAGCTCGCCAAAGTTATCCGGTGTCTGACCTCTTGTGACAATGGTTACATCATGGCCATCCCCGGAGTAATAAAGGGACTAGCCGGCGACCGAAGAACTGTTGTTCCTCCTACAACGAGTATTTTCATTCATATTCTCCTTTCACTTTTACAACCATTTTTATTATTGAAAAAATTTATCCCTGTCAGCTAGGAAAAATTAAAATTGAATGGTAACTCAATGGTAATTCGCGGTTTGCTTGAAGATTAACATTCCAACAGAATCGACATCTGTCATCTATATTACAGAACTCCAATTTTTTTAGAATTATAATCAAGGTAACAGGAAAAACTGGATCAAATTCATGCAATGATTTATGCCGAGGTGAGGAGCTAGGAAGATGAATCAAATTGGGTTATGACTTTGCAGATGAAATAGGAAAAATCAGGTTGAGTTATTACATTAATTCGGCAGCGTTTCGTTTTATTCCGAAAGGGGATCTTAAGAAGGAGGATAAAGGGTATACCTTCACTTGTTTGAAAGGCCTAGGTTTTATGTTAACAATAGTAAGTGATATCCCCAAATAATGAAGAAGGTGCGTGAAAAAATGGAAGCACGTTTGAACTTAATACACAAAATCGGTCAAGGAATTTCACCTCAACAGTTCATGGATGGTATGCAGAATCGGACAATGGAAACCAGTAATATCACGAATACCAAAGAGAAGTTTATCTCTGTTTACGAGAATTTCGAATGGGCACAAGAAGATCAGAAAGCTTTCTTTACCGGTTTAAGTAATCGATCCGACCTGCACTGTTTAATTTTATGCACAGACTGGTGCCCGGACGTCATCTGGAACGTTCCCTTATTGTTTCGAGTAATGGAACAGAGCAATATTTCGACTGAAGTGTTGCTTATGGAAGAGCATCTGGAAACCATGGATCTCTTTCTCACAAATGGCGGGCGAAATCAGCCAATCGCGGTCTTCTTGAATGCGTCCGGAGATGTCCTAGGTAAATGGGGGGCGCGTCCAGCCTATATTCAGGCTGTGATGGATCGGTTTAAGAAGAACAATCCAAATAAACAGGACGCCGATTATAAGAAGAAATTGAACCAAACATATCGTGAGATCGGAGATCTATATCAAGTTAGCAACGAATATCAGGAAGTTATCCTTAATGAATTAAGAAATTTATTTTCCTTTTCTTTCATAAATTTTCAATCTATCTAAGAAATGAGGATGGTCGGACAGCATTCACTTTACAATTATTGATTGTTGTCCGTATCAGAATGAAGAGTATCATCAGCATATCATTTAAAAAATAATGTTTCGGTTAGACGATTTGTTGAGATTAAATGTTGGATGGAGAGCCGGGTGGGCAAATAGGCAAAAAGATGAATTAAGTAAATAGTTATAAGAAGCCATTGTTCGTTCGGGACTTCAGAGCTCACGAAGTGAAACCGAATCGTCTGATGACTAACTAACTGAGAACAAGTGAAGGTGAAAATTATGGTGAAATACAAGGCGTGGACATTTTTAATCGGGGCTAATTTATTTTGGGCAGGTAATATCATTTTTGGGAAATTGATTGTAGCTGAATTTCCTGCTGAATGGACAGTTTTTCTAAGGTGGGTAGTCGGACTGATTCTTCTTATTCCCATTGCCCAATTTATTGAAAAACCTTCATGGAATCAAATTTGGAGAAATAATTGGGTGTTGATCATTTTGCTAGCGATTTTATCCATTGTGCTCTACACCTATCTCTCGTATGCTTCATTGCAGTTCACATCTGCGACAAACAACGCATTATTTACTACCCTTACACCAGGCTTAATTATGCTCTTTTCGTTGATTTTCCTGAGAGAAAAGGTGAGTACCTTTCAATTCATTGGATTAATCACCTCGTTTGTTGGTGTTATGATTGTGTTAACGAAAGGCAACCTGCTTCAGTTGTTTCACACTAAGTATAACGAGGGCGATGCCATCATGCTTTTCGCAGTCTTATGTTGGGCTGCTTATTCATTGCTTCTAAAAAAAGCAAAGGGCATTCCGCCTGTGACATTAGTTGCGATGATTGCGCTAGTCGGTGCTATTATGATGATTCCTCTCTTATTTCTACATCCAATTCACTATGACAAAATCACTTTTTTGGGAGTTGTAGGGGTTATATACATGGGAATTTTTCCGTCAGTTGGTTCGTTTATATTATGGAATCACGGTGTTAAATTACTGGGTGCGAGCAGGGCTGGAATAACGATGAATCTGATCCCTGTCTTTACAGCAATTATTTCGGTTATCTTGGGCCATGCACTGGAGATGTCACAACTTCTCGGGGGAGTCATGACGATTTCTGGTATGTTATTAATTGCTATAAAACGGAAAAAGATATCACGGATTAGCGCTCCCGTCGCTCAACAGGTAGGGCTAAAAGAAACAATTTAAATTTTGTGACCATATTCAGATTCGATTACTACAGTCTGAAATTTGGAGGCAATGTCATTCTGGAACTTCGTTTTCCCGCCGAATAGTGTTTTCTCCATCTTACGACAATCATAAAATCGAGGGTACACGGTTGGAATCCTCTTAGACCACATACCCATGTTTAAGTGCAGAGCTTGATGTATGAAGATTACAAGTCTATAATAATGCTCTTACAGGTTTCTATAACCTTTTATATATAAAAACGACCGGAGGCAAGCTCGCTTCCGGTTTTTATTTATTACAATTCTATGCCGATATTGCGCACGTACATCCATAAAAGAAATGAGTCAAGCGTGATGTCAACGCTGAGTAAAATGAGCGTGAAGCTTCCGAGCATTATTATTGTATTAAAAGAATGTTTGCAGCACCCTTCCATAGTGAGATTATTCTGATCGGGTTAGCATTCTGGCATCTACCTGAACAGACTTACGAGACGTTTTGATAACACCATCTTTTAGAAGCCCACTCATAACTCCACTGATGGCTTCCCTTGTTACACCAAGCATGTTTGCTATCTCTTGATGTGTAAGAGGGAGATCAATTAAAGCATAACCATCTACGATGATACCAAATTTTGAACTAAGCATCGTCAACATATGAATCACCCGATCGCGCAGACCATTAAATGCAATTTGTTCTAATTGTTCTTCTCTTTCTTTCAACCGTTCACTGACAACTTTTAAAAGTTTCAACGCCAGACTCGGTCTGCTTTTCATAAGCCGGTCGAATTCTGATTCGGATATGGAACAAACTAGTGTTGGTTCCATCGCTTCAATATAAACATCTTTTGTACCAAACGAGATGGAATTGATTTCCCCAAACATATTCCCATGAGTCAATATACTTAGAGTGAACTGTTTCCCATTGTCGTTTAATTTGTATACTTTAAGCTTGCCCTTTTTGACGAAAGAAAGACCTTCGAGAATAGCATTAGGAGTTTGAACCACTGCGTCTTTCGGTACCCAATTGAAATGGCGAATGGTATTTAGTAAATCAATTTCCTTCATTTCTTCACTGGTCATTTCCTCAAAAATGCTGATTTGAGATAAATACCATAATTTATTTATTTGGTATTCCTCCATGTAACAATCCTCCTAGAAGTCTGTTTCCATTCATAATGCTTTATAAAAATCATGATGTCAATGCATCCCAGGCTTACTTACTTTCTGTATGCCGTGAAGCAGAAAAAGCTTGAATGCTAGGTTATTCTTGATTTGACATTCAAATCGAATTACCAGGCTGAACGACGTACAAATCAATGAACAATGTATAAAAAAAGTGTTTTTACCAGAAAATAACACGGTACCAAAGACAACAAACATTTAGCGAATTTATCAAGGAAGGATTTATTCACAATGAATACTGAATTTAAAAACCTCGATCAATTATTAAAATTATCCGGAAAATCGAGTGACTTTAAGAAAACAGTGATTTCACTTGGTAAACAAGAAGTGAGTATTTTCTATTATAGTACCTTAATCGATGCGAAATGGATGCAGCAACATTTGATTCTTGTAATGCAAAATCGTTCTTTGGATTCTGAAATCAGAGAAATCGAGGATATTAAGACCTGGATTCCCATTAATGATATAGAGATTACAGATGAGGTAACCAATATTCAATCCAAACTACTGAAAGGTTATGCGATCATTCAACTTCGTGAAAACGATCAAAAGTGTGCATTGGTTAATTTAGCCGACAATCATGGATTGCGAGAAAACAATGACACGGAAAACGAGTTTAGTGTTGTTGGCCCTAAAATCGGATTCGTAGAGGACTTGGATACAAACATCGGTTTGCTCAGAGCACTACTCAATATTCCAAACTTGATTATAAAAGAAATTCACATTGGAACAACTTCAAAAACAAAAGTCGCAATAATTTATATCGATGGAGTGACAAATGAACAGAATATTCAAATTGTTGAACAAAGGCTTACTGATATTGATTACGATGTCGTTTTTGATTCGTCCCTACTGGACCAAATGATATCAGACAACTCTTTGACGCCATTTCCATTGTTTGTATCCACGGAACGCAGGGACCGAGTGGCGTACTCACTTACTAGTGGGCAAGTCGCGGTCATTGCCGATGGTTCACCTTATATTATTACTGGCCCATCTACCTTGTATGACTTTTTCATTTCGGCGGAAGATTATTATTTGCCATGGATATTAGGTTCTTTTTTTCGAATGATTCGTATTTTTGGTGTCGTTTTTTCGATGTTTGCCACGTCAATGTATGTTGCGATAACCACATACCATTATGAAGTCATTCCAAAAGATTTGCTTAGCCCCCTTATTGTTTCCAGAATGAATGTTCCTTTTCCGCCCTTCTTTGAAGTGCTTTTTTTAGAAATAACCATTGAATTTCTTCGGGAAGCAGGGGCTAGATTACCAACAAAAATTGGTCAGACCTTAGGCATTGTCGGAGGAATTGTTATCGGTCAAGCTGCGGTCGAAGCAGCTTTAACAAGTAATGTTTTACTCATTCTTGTCGCGCTCTCGGCTTTAGCTTCGTTTACCACACCGATATATAAAATGTCAAATGCGATACGATTTTTACGATTTCCTATCATCCTTCTGTCAGCGATATGGGGGGGAATTGGGATATTTATCGGGGTGGCTTTTCTGTTTGTCCATGTTATTCGTTTAAAATCATTAGGCTCTCCTTACATTGTTCCGATTTTCCCCTTAAGGATTATGGAACTTAGAGACAGTTTTATACGTTCATCCTTTCAATTTTTGAATAAAAGACCTCAACGTTTAAGACCAAAATCTTTAGTTAAGTATGTGCCTAAAAAAACTGTAAAACAGAAAAATGTCTTTGATGAAGAATAAATCATGAAAGAGGTCCATTATGAATAGGAGGAAAATTTATCTGTTGATCATTTTGTGTGCAGTTTTATCGGCTTGTACCGATCAAAAAGTTGTGAATGAGGTTTGTCTTGTCCATGCCATTAGCTTTGATAACGTTGCGAATGGCATAAAAAGCGCTGCAATAATTTCTCACTTTAAAGAACAGGGGAAAACAGAATTACAAGTTTTACATACAGAATCCAACGCTAATAATGGCATTCTGCCTCAACTAAATACGCAGACAAATGATCCCATTGAACTGGGACAGCTAAGGATAGTGTTATTCGGAAAAACGCGTGCAGAAAAAGGGATCAGGACTGAAATCCATAATTTACTCCGCGATTCTAAAATTTCATCGCGGCTTCAGCTTGGAGTCGTGGATCAGGACGCTTTGGAACTGTTGGAAGTCATCAAAAAAACTCAAGAGCCGTTTTATTTATCGGATATGATCGAGCAAAACATAATTAACGGAAATTTACCGATGACGAACCTTCAGGTATCCTTGTTTAATTATTATGGTGATGGACGAGACATGTTTTTACCGTATTTTAAAATAAATCACGGTGAAGCAAAAATCAATGGACTGGCTTTATTTAGAAGGGATCAAAAGATAACCGAAATCAGCATGAAGGACGCTTTCTTATTAAAAATGCTTATTCAGAACTCAAAGAATGGGACTTACAAGGTTCCAGTTACAGGAAAGACATCAAACAAACAGAGTAAAGATTTTATTTCATTTAGAAGCATGCATTCAAAAGCAAACTATATTGTGAATAAAGTTAATCCAGTCCCTTCTATTTCAATTCGGTTGAAATTGGTGACAAAACTTCAGGATGTCCCGGATTGGATGGATTTGAGATCAGAAGAGCAGCTTACACAGCTTGAAAAGACGATGAGTTCTTATCTTAAAGAAGAAATTGAAAAATTTCTGTCGCTATTGAAGGAAAATAAGGTTGATCCAATCGGCCTGGGGGACTTAGTAAGAAGTCAATCTAAGGAATGGAGTGCCCAAGATTTTGAAAAGATTTATCAAGAAATAAAAACAACAGTAAGCGTTCAGGTTAAAATCGCCAATACTGGTAGTGCTTAAATCTGGAAATATAATTTAGCGAGGTGTTTAGTTTATGAAAAAAGCTGTTGACGAAAAATACTTAATATCTCCCTTCTTAATTGTTCCTCTGATGTATGTCAGTATGGTCGGGAGCGGAGTTCTGAATTTCCAACGTGAAGTGGCCGAACATGCCGGATATAATGCTTATATTTCTGTTATTTTAGTAGGGATTAGTATACATTTAATCTTATGGATGATATATAAAATTTTAAATTCTAATCAAGCTCTAGATGTAACTGCAATCAACCATACATGTTTCGGGAAAATTGTAGGGAATACAATCAATATCGCAATTGTTCTTTATTTTTTTTTCGGAGCTTATATTGAATTCAAATCCTATATTGAAGTAATTCAAGTCTGGGTGTTTCCATCAATGAAAATTTTACCAATAAGCACCATTTTGGTGTTGTTTATTTACTATACCTTATCAGGTGGGTTTCGAACCGTTACCGGACTAAGTTTTTTGGGATTTCTGCTGACGCTCATTTTTATTATTCCAGAAAATTTGTCAGTTTTGCCGTATACACATCCGCGAAACTTGATGCCTCTTTTTAACCATTCAATAACGGACATATTACTCTCTTCTAAAAGCATGGTATATCAATTCTTGGGATTTGAAGCTTTACTATTCTTTTACCCATTTATTAAAACACCGGAAAAGTCTCAAAAATGGGCTCACTTTATGGTTTTCTTTGTTACATTAATATATTTGATGGTATTAATCATAACATTTATGTATTTCAGTGAAGGGCAGCTACGCGAAATCTCTTGGCCTACGCTTAATATGCTTAAAATTGTTGAAGGACCTGTGTTTCAGAGAATAGAATATCTAGCGATTTCATTGTGGTTGGTTAAAAATTTAGCAGGTATATCTTTAAGCTTATGGAGTGCATGCCGTGGAATGAAAAACGTTTTTCAGATCAAACCGCGTGCGAGCTTGCTTACTTTTCTGGTCGGATTTCTGATATTAGATTATTTACTGAAGGACCGTAGCATATTTCGATGGACTTCCGAGTTTTATGCAGACGTTGGACTTTATTTTATTTACGGATATATCCCGATTATGTTCGTACTCACACAGGTAAGGAAAAATTGGAATAAGGGTAGTAGTAGCACAGCAGATGCTATTACAAAAAATGATTAACAATTTTTGTAATGCACATTAAGAAATCTGCGGTTTACGCTGTGCCCTTTTTCTCATGTAAAAATAAGGATACATATTTGTGAAAAAAGTGTTATCGGCCAAATAGGCGTTGAACGCTATTCTACAACTCGATATTCTCATCTTACGCTTGGATTGAATGCCTAAGAAGTCAACCATTATCGTATCTCTTTTACACAAGAACTGTAAACTACATTACAGAACTCTGACTGTTTTAAATTTATAATTAGGCTATAAATTAAGATTTGGAGGTTTCAAAACGATGAGCAACCAGACTTTAACTGAACAACTGGAAGCGGCGACAAAGCAGTTTAAAGCCAATTCTCCGATTGAAGCGCAAATCAAGATCGGTCAGATGATTGAGGAACTTCAGAAATCGGGGATCGCTTCCGGGAAGCAACAAGGCGAAAAGGCAGTGGACTTTAAATTAACAAACGCACTTGGCCAAGATGTAATTTTATTTGATGAGCTTGCTAAGGGACCGGTTGTGTTGGTCTTTTATCGCGGCGGATGGTGTCCATTTTGCAATATGCAATTAAGAGCTTATCAGCGGCTACTGCCTGAAATCCATGCGGTAGGAGCACAGCTAATAGCGATCAGTCCTCAAAAACCGGATCATTCGTTATCCCTCCAGGAAAAAGAAGGATTGGAATTTCAAGTTCTTAGCGACCCGAGCGGATTGGTAACGGCTAAGTATAATTTGCTTTTCGATGTTCCACAGGGCGTAAGGGAGCTCATGGAAGGTATCGGAGTTGATCTTACGGAGTACAACAATACCTCGAAATGGATCTTGCCGGTTCCGGCTACTTTCATGATTGATGAGAGTGCCATAATTCGCTCTGCTTATGTTAATCCGAATTTCATGCAACGTCAAAGTCCGGAGGAAATTTTGAGAGAATTAAAAAAATTATAACGTTATTTTCATAGATGGCTGCCTTGAAAAAGAGTAAACGATTGGTGAATTACAAATTTCAAATGTTATTTAAAAAGGAGAATATATTATGACAATGACCAAGGAAGAAATTTTGAAAGCTCATCATTTTCGGCATGCAACCAAAGAATTCGATCCAAGTAAAACCATTTCTGACGACGACTTCGAATTTATTTTAGAAACGGGCCGACTCTCGCCCAGCTCATTTAGCTCTGAACCGTGGAGATTTGTTGTTGTTCAAAACGAAGAGCTTCGGAATAAAATAAAAAATATTTCGTATGGAGCGGCTAGCAAATTGCCGGAGGCCAGTCATTTCGTCATTATTCTGTCCCGGACTGCAATGGATATGCGATATGACTCCGCCTACCAGAAAGAGCAGCAGTCCAAAGCTGTTCCGAAGGAACGCCTTACAAGGCATCTTGAAATCTATGAAGAGTTTCAGAGAAATGATTTCAAGCTCCTTGATCATGAGCGTTTTCTTATCGATTGGGGTATCAAGCAGACTTATATTCCGCTTGCGAACATGATGACGGCTGCAGCGCAAATCGGCATTGATTCATGTCCGATCGAAGGCTTTGACATTGAGAAAATGAATACGCTGTTGAACGAGGAAGGGCTGCTGGAAGACGGACATTTTACAATTTCGGTCATGATTGCCTTTGGTTATCGCAAAAAAGATCCGGGACCGAGAATACGCCTTCCGTTTGAGGATGTTGTAAAATGGGTTAAATGAATAAAATACATTATGGCGCCATATGTATAATTCGCAATAAATCCGACAAGACCAACATCGGCTACTTAATAATGGTGTGAAGTGGCGTCGCCCGGATCTCGATCACCGAATAACAAGTATTGAGATCATATTATCATTTGTGGCAAACCATCTTGGTTTGGCGGTGATAATAAGCTTGTAAGCGGTGACGATTTCGTTATTCATGTTCGCGCAACGTTAAAAGATAAACAAAATAATACAATCCAGCCACCACAAACAAAGACCACCGGAAATCCTGTGGTCTTTGTTTGTGGTGGCTGGATTGGTTAGAGTAATATTTCCCTCATTCCTGCATTTTCAAATAATAAAGAGAAATGTGAAGTGCATTACAGAGTTACAATATTTTAATAATTATAATCAAGTTACAAATTCTAAATTGGAGGTTTTAATACGATGAACAACCAAGCTCTAACTGAGTAGCTGGATGCGGATGTCCGGTAACGTACATCAATTATTCTCAAGCAATGTTATCCTATCCTGAGCAAAAAGAGAGCAATAAAAGTTTATCATTCAATAAAAAAGAGGTTGTTACTAATGAAAAAAATGTTATGGGTCATCCTCATGATGTCCACCGGAACTTCATTTACGTCACCCTTATTTCCCCTGTATCAGGAGCATTACCGATTAAGCAGCCTACAAATCACTGTTTTATTTGCGGTATATGCGGTCGCCCTTCTCCCAACATTGTTTATTGTCGGTTCCAGAGGAAGCAGTTGGGGGCTGAAGCGGGTTCTTCGTATCAGCATCCTATTATCAATCTTGGCCAGCATTCTCTTTATGGCAAGCCATCAGGCTTGGCTCGTTTATGCTGCGAGAATGCTTGTAGGAATTGCTTATGGAAGCTTTACTGGTACTGCTGTCGCGTTCTTGCTGAAGCAAACCCCCAAAGAGAAATCCGGAAAAGCCATTTTATTATCAGGTATGGCTGTTTCTGTAGGTTTCGGTCTAGGACCTGCCTTGGCCGGTTTAATCATTGAGTATTTACATTTGATGCCACTGCGCGCACCTTTTTGGGTTTTAACCGTTTTGTTGTTGAGCGCTTGGGCTGGACTGGAAACGCTGCGTGACGAGGATTATCAAGCTCACAAGGAGCGTCAGCAAGCAGCATCGGTACCGATCTCGCTTAGGGTGTCTGCTGACATTAAGCCTCATTTCTTATCCTTCAGTGCGCTGCCCGTTTTTACATTGTTTACCTTGAACGGAATCGTTCTCTCTTTGATACCTTCATTCGTGAAAAATGTGATTCACACTTCCAATCTTGCCGTTTCTGGTCTCTTGATTCTACTGCTTATGGGGGGCGGCACTATGATGCAAATGCTGCCTTGGTTCAAACATCCGGTAGTACGCCTTCGAATAGGTATCACTTTATTGGCTTTCGGAGCCTGGCTTGTTGTACTCTCTGGAACATTAGAAAGCATAAGTTTGATGTGGGCCGGGGTTCTCGTTCAAGCGTTGGGCAGCGGTTGGACATTCCAGATCAGCCTACGATTGGCAGGCGAGCTTCCTCATGTATCGGAGCGGTCAAGGGTAATAACTACTTACTACTTTTCTGGCTACATCGGATTTATTGTTCCGATCGTGGGGGTTGGTCTCCTAAGCTTTTTATTTAATTTGTACATGTCTCTAATCGTCCTGAATGTTCTCGCCACTCTGATAGTTCTCTACATGTTGGGCTATTCTGTTAAGTTTGCACGGTATTATGCAGAGCGAAACGAAAAACAAGCTCAGGTAGAAGGCTTTCCAGCAAAGGTTAGTTCACAGGTTTTGAGACCTTGACGGATGAGTTTTTTTAAAAAATGAAAAAGGGAACACTCTTCAATTAAATGATATCTCAAATGGAGATGAAGTCAGAGTCATACCTCTAAAGCCAATTAAACTTAAGAAACACAGAAATTTTACCGCTAAAGAAGTTCTTGTATTGAAAAAAGCACCAACGGAATGAAGAAGAGTTAAGCGCATTCCGTTGTCTTAAGCTCCCTCGAAATGATTCCTTTTTCCTCACTCAGACTCATAAATTCGTAGGATTTCACCCTGTAGTCAGAATGAAGAAGGGACAAAAGCACCTCATCGATGAGGTCCATCTGTACATTCACTTTTACAACGTCAAGCGGTTTCAGAAGAAAATAAACAGCCTTAGTCCGGTGGAGTACCGAACTAAGGCTGTTTATTGCTCTTATTCATTGTTGTCTACTTGACGGGTCATCACCGGCCTGCCGCCTGGGAAGGACCCAGTTGGGGCGCGGGAAGTGGCAGGTGTAGCCGCTCGGATAGCGCTCCAGATAGTCCTGGTGCTCCGGCTCTGCTTCCCAGAAGTCGCCGACAGGCGTCACTTCGGTGACGACCTTGCCCGGCCACAGATCCGACGCGTTCACGTCGGCGATAGTCTCCTCCGCCACCTTTCTCTGCTCGTCGTTCTCATAGTAGATCGCCGAACGGTAGCTTGTGCCGATATCGTTGCCCTGACGGTTCCGCGTCGTAGGATCGTGGATTTGAAAGAAATACTCCAGGATGCGACGGTAGCTCGTCTCCGCTGTATCGAAGACGATTTCGATCCCCTCCGCATGAGTGCCATGGTTGCGATAGGTTGCGTTCGGAGTGTCACCGCCAGTATAGCCGACGCGAGTCGAGACGACGCCGGGAAGCTTGCGGATCAAGTCCTGCATTCCCCAGAAGCATCCCCCAGCGAGTACTGCGCGTTGATGCATGTTAAACCTCCTCAATCTGATCTAAATATTTGCCGTAGCCATCGCTCTCCATGTCGTCGCGCCTGGATGAATCCGAGCAACGCGAGTTGATGCAGGAGCGTAGGCCACCGCGATTAGCCGGGCCATCCGGGAAGACGTGACCGATATGGCTGTCGCCGTGAGTGGATCTAACCTCGGTCCTTACCGTCCCATGGGAGGTGTCCCGCAACTCGTTGATGTTTGCGGAAAGATCGGGTTGTGAAACTTGGCCACCCAACGGAGGGCTAGACCCTAGCTGCATATCGGTGATCACTCGGAGCTCCATATCTAGGATGTCCCATATCCGCATTGAAAAGGTAATGTTTTTCAATAAACATAGAGCTTTTGTGAGCTCCTCAACCATTATACCCGCGGTATGCGTGACTCAAACCTGTTGTTTTTACTGTTGACTAAGCAGTACATTTGCCGCGTCCTGACTTACCAGATCAGAGAGCAACAGGGTACCTTGTCCGGATTTTGTGGGGGCAACGTACTGCAAAAAACGGCCGCAAGGCCTAGATACGTCATCCCATTACCATATGTAAAACAAAGAACTTCACAGCTATTTTCTTAATTATATTACTGCTAAGGCTCTTAAACCTCGCTATAGCTCTCATATTGCCATTGAAAGGGACTTTGGTGCATTCAAGCAGATAAAGCAGGATAGGGATATCGCACGGGTTAGGCAACGATATATACAGCTTACTAAGGCTGATTTAACATTAAGGAGAATTTTAACAATAATTACACTCAGTCTAGTGGGTGGTATGCGGCTTGGAATATAGGTAAATCGGCAGGCTTACGCCAGGCTAGTGAATCTGCCTCGTCTAATTTGCAAACACTAGCCACCGAAGATGAATGAACTCATCCCAATAAGCTTTGTGTGGCTGTTATTGATATTGTTGTTGTATCCGTTGTTTTAAGCATCCAATATACCAAACGTACCTACTATGGGGATGATGGGGAGTCATCACAGCTGAAAGTAAACCAGAAGAACATTCATGTAGTATAGAAGTTCTTGTCGTTTTTGAATAGAGGTTGTCGTCGAACAGAAGTAGAGGAAAAAACCATCTCAATGAGGGAAGTCGAAAATGTTATTACGTGCTTAACTCAATAAATTAAGTAAATTGTTAATGCTCAAAATCCCGATGGTTTAACCTTACGTTACTCCGTTGCAGGTAAGGCTTGCAACAGAGTAACGTACTAGATGCAAACCATGTAATAATGGATATCAGCCTTATTACTTCTCGGCGATCAAATATCATATCCTGCACTTATGGACCGCGGGACAGTGTATATTATAATACTCGTGGGTGTCTAATGCATCCTGGCTCCGATTATAAAGACTTGATGATATCCAATGCTTCTGATGGTTCCATTCTTGTTCTATGATTAATATTCGATATGCCAGCGACGATTATGCGGTTCTGATTGATGACATAAGTCGCAGGAACGGGCAATTCAAACGAATCGTCACCATTTATTTTCGACAGCGTGTTTAATTTGTCGTGCATGAATTGGGGAAGCGTGTATTTCAAGTTATACATTTCAGCTACTTTATTTTGAAGGTCGCTTAAAACAATATAGCTCAACCCCTGCTTTTCTTTTTGAGATAAAGAATGATCTGGTGTCTGAGGACTTATGGCTATAAGTTGAGCACCCGCTAACTTAATGTCTTTCATGATACGTTCGTAGGCTTTTAATTGCAAATTACAGAATGGACACCATTCTCCTCTGTAAAAAATAAGAATGATAGGACCTTTCTTCAATTCCTCTGCTAATGTGATCATATTCCCAGTTGCGTCTTTCAGTGCAAAATCAGGAGCCAAGTCACCGATGCTTAATCCCTTTCCGGCTCCTTTACTTCGAAGATCTTCTAAATATCTTTCAAATGCAGCAGTTGCATCTGGATTGTTTGAGCTAATTTTTGCTTGAGCTTCCAATATAGATTTTAATGTTGTCTTCAAAATTGTATTGCTCCCTTATTTGTTCAGAATCAATTTGTGATTGCATTCCATAACCTTCGTGTTTCAATGTTTTAGATATCTAGAATGAATGTCCAGAAACTACTCTCGTATGTTCTTAGGAAGAGCTTTAACAATGGAATTATAAGAGTGGTCAATCATTTCAAAGATAAATGACTCTTGTAAAGAACCTCCAAGAATAATCGTATTCCAATGCTTTTTGTTCATATGATACCCTGGTCGAATATCTTCATACTGCTCTCTCAAGTTTTCTGCAATCACTGGATCGCACTTTAGAACCAGGTATCCTTTTTTCTCAAAAAATAGAGCGAATATTTTACCTGCAATTTTTATTGCAATTGGATCGGGTCCCGAAGGATAATCCTTAATCGCTCCTTTTTTGTTTAGACAATATTCAATTAAATTATTTTTCAAACCCGATAATCTCCTTTATAAATGACTTATTATCTATGGATCCTGATTTGACCGGTTCACTTTTTTTACGGTTAACAGCGTTTCAAACATTTTTATGGTGTCTAACCTCTTGCTGCACGTAGACCATAGAGTGTGTTCTTCAAAGTATCTGCATCTATACCGCCTTTCATGTTTGTATTTTTATTTTTTATTCTCCTGCCTGTCCCATTGTCAATGACGCCTGTTATCTTTGAAGAGTAACATGCTGGTTGAATCGGATTCTGTAATCTACATTACTGAACTCCAATTTTGTTGAAGTATAATGAAAGGTCAAAGGATCGGTGACGTTGGCGAGGATTTTTATAAGAACTAGTTTACTGTTGGGGTCAAAAACATCTTCTTCGAGTTGCTGCTTAGCCGGATTGACACGAATTACGCATATCGTATAGAAGTCTCTAAACTGGAGACGGCTCCTCGTTTCACCAGTTCAAGTGCCACTGCTTTTCCTATTCCGCTGCTTTCACCTGCAATCATAACCACTTTTCGCCGTAGAGTAATTACATTTACTTTGGGATTGCTTGAGTCGATGTTCGCCTGCTTCCATCGACCTGTATAATCGCCAGCTTCATGATACGACCATAACTCCATTACAACAGTTTGGATTAAAGAGATTATTCAGCTTTCGTATACCTATTCCAGAGTAGAATTTGACCTATTCTTAAATGTGAAACCCATATTTATACATCATGCACAGCCCGAAAAATCACATCTGTAATGTGAGATATTTCGCAGAAGGTTTTGTCTCATTCCGGTTATGATAAGCACATGAACACAAATAATAAAAACAAGGAGTGTTAATCATGAAAAAAGTAGCTATTATCGTACATGCCACGGAGAATGAAGGGGGTAGACTGTCTCATGCCCTGCTATATGGCCAAGAACTACACGAGGCTAACTTTGATGTCAAAATTTATTTTGATGGCCAAGGTACGACCTGGATAAAAACGCTGGAGGATCCGTCCCATATGTTCAATCCTTTATATAAAGCCGTTAAAGGGATGGGCCTCATCGCCGGGGTATGCAATTTCTGTGCGAACGTATTCGGCGTAACCGAGGATGCTAAATCCGCCGGCCTCCCAACTTTTGCTGAAGTTGAAGGACACCTCAGCATTTCGAAATTAATTGCGGACGATTACCAAATCATCACTCTTTAATATCGTTATATTAACGCCTGCGATCATGATATTGACAGGCGCTACAGGGAGTTTGTAATATCAGCGAGTAATCGATATAAAAGGAAATAACACCTTGAGGTTTCAACAAATCAATCGTCTTATTCAAGCCTAGATGTTGAATGGTCGGTTCTTTATCATTCAGCGGGAAAGGAGGAGATGGAAGTGAAGAATGTTGTATTGTATGGAGCCGATCATTGCGCCGCATGCACAGAAGCTATAAAGTTTTTTCAACAGCAAGGGATTCCTTTCCAATATAAGAACGTAGGAACCGACAAAGAGGCTTTTGCCGAAGTACTTCGTCTAGGAGGTATCGCAACACCTTTCATAGTTGCCGGTACACACGTACTTCATTCATTTGACCAACAAAAATTGAAGGAGTCACTGAAACTTCATGGATAAGCTTTGGTATCTATCGCGAATTAGCATTTTTGAATCTCTCTCCCCTGAGGATTTTAAGGAAATCGATTTGATGGCCCCACTAACCCATTTTAATGCAGTTCCGAAAGGCACGCTTATCCAAACTCCCGAACAACATCGTGAAGGCTTATTTTTCGTAAAAACAGGTAAGCTCCGGATGTACAAAATAAACGCTGAAGGCAAGCAGTTTACGACTGCCATTTTGGGGGTCGGTAATATGTTCGGCGAAATCGACTCTTTATCATTCGGAACGCATGACATGTACATCGAAACGATTGAAGAGACCTTGATCTGTTCTGTTCTACGCGAGCATTTCGAAAAATTCCTCCTAAAAAGACCGGAATTGGCCATGCGATTTCTAAAGGTTTTAAGCAATCAGTTAAAAGAGAAAGTGGAGCTGCTTGAAAAACTGGCCATCGGCAATATCGAAGATCGCGTGTTGCATCTGCTGCTTAAATTATCTGAGCAGTTCGGAACGAAAAATGAAGATTTCGTCAAAATAGATTTTTCATTGACTCACCAAGAAATTGCTAATATGATCGGCGTAACGCGCGAATCAGTGACGACGGTTTTGAAAGACTTATCCCAAAAAGGCATTCTTCAAACCGGTAGAATGCAGATCTCGGTTCATTCACAAAAAATCAGAGCACACCTAAATCATATTGAACAAAAGGGATAAATTAAGTACTTTAACCGCAATTTTTAATTTGTATATTTGTGGTCGTAGACTAATATTAAGGCAAGCGAAAATCATATATAGAGCGGTGTCCTAAATAGGGCATCGCTTTTTTTATAAATTCGAGTGTGGTTTTAACATAAGTACAAAAGTTATTATGAAATGAACTTCTTTAGGAGAAATTCTACCGAAGGTTTATGCTAACGTTCAACTTAATGAAAATGATTAAAAAATAGATGGAGAACTGTAATCTACTTAACAGAACTCCGTTTTAATTAGACTTACAATCAAAATATCAGTTGATATAATCGAAGTTCTGAAACAATGAGCAACCCGAACAGCTGGAAGTGGCGGTACATCAGTTAACTACAATAAAATAAAGAAGAAGGTTGATTCTACATGATTGAGAGTAAAAAACAAGAAATTTTAAATGCTTACAAGTTTAGACATGCTTGCAAAGCTTTTGATACCAACAAAAAAATTCCTGACGAGGATTTTCACTTTATATTAGAGACCGGAAGACTGTCTCCAAGTTCATTTGGTTTCGAACCATGGAAGTTTGTCGTGATTCAGAATGCAGCTCTTCGCGAAAAATTAGAACCTGTTTCTGGCGGAGCCACAGGACAACTGCCAACTGCCAGCCATTTTGTAATTATATTGGCCAGAAGAGAAAATAGCTTACGGCCTGACTCGGTTTATGTAAATAAAATGTGGAAAGATATTCATCATATGCCAGAAGAAGTGGTGCTAGATTGGCGTGATTTTTACAAATCCTTCATTGAAAGAGAAATCGAAGATAATGACCGTCTCATTTTTGAATGGTCAATCAGACAAAACTATATAGCAATGGGAAATATGATGACAGCTGCGGCTCTTATCGGTATTGATTCCTGTCCGATCGAAGGTTTTGATAAAAAACAGGTTACCGCTATTTTACAAAATGAGGGTATCATTAATGGCGACGATTTCGGTGTAGCCTGTATGGTTGCTTTCGGATATCGTCAAAAGCATCCCAAACGTCCACAAACAAGACAACAGCTCGATGAGATTGTGGAGTGGCGATAAACTTAAGAAGGAATTACCAAGCATCAGGGGACATGTTTCGCTGACAGGTGCTTTGAGGTTAAGAAGGGGGGGGGCTACGAGTGTGGCAACTCCTTTTTTATGGTACTAACGAGTAGGATTCTTTAGGGGACTCCGTGAACACAGTCGCTCACAGGAAATGCTTGCATCGTTGTCGGTGACGGTAATTATTTTAACAACCCTAGAAGAATGAAATGTCATTTATTTGGTATTTAATCAATTTAAGAAAAGGGAGTGTTTGATTTAATATGGCACAAGTTCTATACATTACTGCTAATCCGAAATCGATTGAAAACTCAATTGGTCATCGAATAGGACAAGCTTTTCTTAAAGCTTACCGTGAAACTCATGCAAATGATGAGATCCAGGAAATAAATTTATATCAAGAGGAATTCCCAATCGTGGATCGCGATATCCTCAACGGCTGGGAGAAAATGCGTCGAGAGGGGATACCATTTTCGGAGTTAAGTCAACTCGAACAACAAAAAATCAATGCTTTAAATCAATTTATCGATCGGGTGGCGAGCGCTGATAAATATATATTTGTATCTCCTATGTGGAATTGGGGTGTTCCGCCACGATTAAAAGCTTTTATCGATTCCATTGTAGTCTCGGGAAAAACATTTCATTATACCGAGGATGGACCCGTTGGGCATTTAAAAGGGAAAAAAGCTATTCATATACAAGTGAGCGGCGGCATTTATTCGTATGGGCCTTTGACTAAAATGGATCATAGTCATCCCTATTTAAAACAAGTTCTTAATATCATAGGTATACATGATGTACAAGTATTATATGTGGAGGGACATGATTTTGACCGAGCACGTGCAGAAGAGATTATTCGAAAGGGTAAATCGGACGCAGAAAAATATGCGCTGACTTTTTAATCATTCGTCATTGGCTAAGTGTTATAAAGTTCCGATTCACGGCGTCAATTTCCGATCGAAATTGTATATCACCTATCTCAATTGTTAAAAGCTGCTATTCATTAATTACGGGTTCGCCGCACGTACGACTTGAATCTAAAGGCTGGTATGAAGAAGCGGCGCGATTTTTTGAAAAAGTCGAACAATTGGATGAAGCAATTTTGGAATTCATACCAGATCAAAGCGTTGTCGAAACCTTTGCTCAGGGACCTTTAACGGATGCGGCCAGCCATATCGGCCAACTAATGCTGCTTCGCAGATTAGCAGGAATTCCAGTCACGTACAATATTAATTCGCTAAAAAGTTTGAAGACCGATTGCTGAAGCAGGGAGGATTCCTACGTTGAATTATTAGGAGCATACCAACAGAGGGCTAATACAATTAATTGTTAAGATTTCTGATACTAGAAACTTCACAAAAGCTGAGATCAGAAGAAAAATTACCAGAGCTTCCTTTCCGTAAAAATTCACTTAAACTTTTAGGTTATGTCATTAATACAGTATCATACCTTTCCTATTTTTTACAAGGGGGACGTCACATGTACGATGTTTTGTTGGATTCTCAATCTTTGTTTCTTCAGCTGTTTAATATGTACAATGGCGAGCAGGAGTGGGAGAAAGGGAAAGCACTGTTCGTATCCATAAGTTGCCGAGATCTGGCAACCGCTAATCATTCTCTGGTTGTTGGATATATTGCCTACCATATAACAATAAACATTCGCCTTGCCTCCTGTAATGCAGAAAGGATGTTTCTAGCCGGTTTGCTACATGACATAGGAAAATTATCAATGCCGGATAGTATTTTGAAGTCCTCACAGCGTCTTAACACTGAAGAAAGAAAGCTAGTAATTGAACATGTGAAGGTTGGACATGACGCTTTAAAACAACTTGATTTTGGTCCGGATATACTTCAATTTTGCTACTCGCATCATGAAAGACTTGATGGTAGTGGTTATCCTCAAGGTACAACGAATTTAAATGAAATTGGGTGCATTGCGGCCATCTCCGATATATACTCAGCATTAAAGTTGCCGCGTAGCTACCGCTCAAATTGTTTAAGCGACAAAGAGATAATTGAATTTTTATTTCAATACGATAATCAATTCAATAGAAATTACACATATATTCTAAAGTCTTTTCTCAATAAGCGCTCAAGTAATAACCTTTCAAAAATAGATGAATTAATAATTAAGTAAGAAGCGTTCTAACACCTCCATCAATTTTGTAGTTTTTTAATACGGACTTAACGTAGGTTCGACATGACATGTTTACCAGGTGGATCGACCAGTGTATGAAATTAGTAGCGTTGCCTCTATTTTTAAACTGAACTCAATCTTGAGTTCCCGTCGTTCTTACTTTCAACATTGATACTTGCTCGGGTTGCTTCATCGTGCCAAATCTATTTTATTTTATCCAGGGTTCACAATTTATTGTGTTGCTAAATAACCTCTCTTCTCATTTCATGTTGGAGTTGTTTGTATACCGTAGGCACATTCTGCTGCTTCTCCTCGTAAATCAATGATAACTTCAATACTCTCATTTTAATCCATATCCTCCAACCTTCAAATCTTGAACAGTTGTAACAACAAGATAAATGGACATCCATATAATATCGTAATAATGTAAGTTGGTTGAAGAAAGGTTTCTTGTATAAGATATATCCCAGTCAACTAATTCTTTTGGGAGGGTATACATGATCTTAGTTTTATACATTTTTTTTACATTTTTCTTCATAGGCTTGGACTGGGAAATCGTCATAACCGAGGGACGAGACATATATCGGGAGATGTAAGTGAATGCTTCGGGCGTTCTGTGATATATTCATTTAAATGTTAAGTTAACGGGGAATGCTTGTTCAATGTCAGTAGGGAGCATGGCAAATGCTGCTCCTGTTTCATTAATGCAACCTGTATTGATTCAGCAGCGTCTAATGAATAGTAGTAATTCCCTGTTTCTAGGAGGCGTGGATTATACGGTATTTTATCAAGCTAAATGCTCTGAGTGCTATCGTTGCATGGATACCATTTATTATTAGCGAACTATTAGCCAACGTGTATAGAATAAATCGAATTACTGGGATTGAAATAGACGTTATAAATAGGGTTACTTTAATTATGAGTTTTGTAAGCCTAATTATTATATTTGTTATTTTTGTTCCCTTAGTTCTTCTGATTTTACCATCAAAGTTAACAAACCTTTTGACATCCATTATGTGGTTCCCATATTACTGCTTGTATGTGTATATCTTTGTTACTCTTCTTCCTGCAAATAATCCAGCTGATGATCCTAATCCTGTTTCAGGGTTAATCATTATTGCAATTTTGTTTTTATATCCGTTATTAATAGCAGGAGTTAATGGTATTGCCCTATTTCTACATTATTTAAAGGTGCGCAAGTTGCTCAACTAACGTAAGAACAGTAGTTTAAAACAATACGTCAGTTACTAGGGTTGATGCTCAGTTGCTGTTTTCTATGGAATAAGGACGAGGTGAACCTTTAAATGGGTGACACAATATGGTTGTGTGACAATTCCGATGAAAGAATTGTTGGGTCACTCACTATGTCCAATACAGCAACTAGTGTGTTTCTACAGATATTGGCACTAAGTGGGTCAGACTTAGCAGTAACAGATAGGGAGAAGGAATTTATCGTGTGGTTGAACCAAAGGGATCAATCAGTTATAGGTGCTGGAACTGTGGGATTTAGCATTAGTAATGCCTTGGACCAGAAATGATTTCGATCAGTTAAAGGGATTTTTATTATCTGTAATTAATTCTGCAATGAAAAGACACAGAGGGGAAAAGTTAAATTGCAGTCCTAAAGAGGAGAAAGTGGTAAGTAATTTAAATCACTTACGTTTGTTAGCAACCAATTTTAAAGAAGAGTTTGTAGATGAAGCTCATTATATAAACTGGTCGACCAAAGACGATTTAGATGAGGTACCTACAATCCCTATTGGTTTCCCTCAATGCTCCAAGCATAAAGTTATTCTATCCTGCTATGGTTGCTTAATTTGTAATAATGGAACGCAGTCTTAAGCTAACATCAGAACAATAGTTAAAAGCTAAACCAATAAAGCTGCCGGCATGCAAACGGGCAGTTTTATTACGTTAACGGTCAGTATAGCATAATATGAAGGTAGCGGCCGGGGCGTACAATGTTCGGTTGCATTTTTGTTGAAGGGGATAAAGCCCTGAAGTGATTCTGCCTCGTCAAATAGGCATAACACTGGCCACTGAAGACGGATAAACTCGTTGAAATAAATGAACAAGAAGGAGCTTATTTAAGCCTTGTGTTAATCATGGTAAAATGTGGATTATATCTATTTAGAACCCATGAAACACAGGCAGGTGATTGAAAGTGAAGATGTCTAAATTAGGGGAATTGGCCGTTATTACTATTGTTGTTGTATCCGTTGTTTTATGCATCCAATATACCAAACGCACCTATTATGGGGATGATGGGGTAATCATCACAGCTAAAAGTAAACCTATGTTAAATGAAGTGCCGGTAGAGGTTAAAGCAATCATCGCAGTAGTTCATGGGATTTTAGATGATTTACTCGGCTGGGGTGCGGATGAGGAGTTTCAATTCACGGTTTCTGATAAAAAACAGTTAAAGGCCGCTATGGACAAAATGGATGGCATTCCGCCACTTTCAAGTGACATTTTAAGTGCGGATTTACAAAATGCTCAAGACCTTCTTAAAGTCGGTGTTATACGTGAGGACCTAAAAGCTATTCAGTATGCGTACCGTATCCTAAATGATTTAGATATTACCTTTAATGATTACTTTGGCGATAAAGTTTGGAACTATTCGCTTGCTGGAGCGGGTAATGGAAAGAATGTAGAGAAGGTAAGAAAATATCTGAATCTCACGGATAAAGGATAAAGGATAAAGGACTTCATCTATGAGGTTAGTGATTATACAGCTGATTTTCTCTTAACCGATTGAACTAAAGGCAAACTTTAGTTCAATGCACGAAGAAGATGCTTGCCACTCCCAGCCGCTTCTGCGCTCGATCTGATTTTTAAAAAGTCGAAATAGATGTGTGCTGGATTACCAATCAGGTTCATTCGGGGAGGAAATAACATGCTATACGAGTTGCGAATCTATACGATTTACGAAGGTCGAATGGATGCCATTCAAGACAGATTTAAGGATCATACGTTTAAAATTTTTACAAGACTGGGAATGA
This sequence comes from Paenibacillus sp. BK720, assembly GCF_011761545.1. NCBI lineage: Bacteria > Bacillati > Bacillota > Bacilli > Caryophanales > Paenibacillaceae > Paenibacillus > Paenibacillus sp. BK720. The sequence continues at coordinate 440,992 of NZ_JAASRQ010000001.1, forward strand.
AAGTCGTGAATTTCTGGATAGATGCAACAGGCCAAAATAAACTATATTATGTGATGGAATTTAAGGATATGGCGCAGCGTCAAAGGCTCTGGGAGCAGTTTAAGAAAGACATCGAATGGATTCAAGTTAAACGCAACTCGGAAGAAAACGGAGGGCTCATAGTCGAAAAAATTGATGAGTATTTTATGAATCAAGCTGAATTTTTCAAATTGGGAAATTGAACTACCGGGAAACGATATTGAATTGTCAAAAGTGTATGAAGCTGCCAAAGTATGATCGGCAGCTTTCTTGCGTTCATGGACAGTAGTGTGTGCGGCTTTTTATTTTATGTATAGATCGTTTGTTCAAGACAAGAGCTTCTATACCTCGCCGCATTAGGACAAGAACTTCGTGTAGCCACGAGTATTTTGTATTCGTTAATAACAAGCAAGAAAAAGCGCTACAATTAATCGATTGGCAGTGGAAATGGTTCTTGAGCCAGAGGGGTGTATACTCCCGCACTGTCGCCAAGCATCATTGACGGTAGCGTTTTATATGTTACATGTAAAACGTTTTTACGTTCTCGCCGGAGGATTAGTAACCTAACTGGCGACTCTATATGGGAACAGAGTAACGAGGTAGAATGCTGGAGAAATTTTATTGCCTATTGTTATACCCCCTGGGGGTATGCTATATTGAAGAGGTTATGCGACCACTCCGAAAAGACAGAGAGCAATCTTACCTCAAGTTAAATCTTTTATTGAAGGACAAATACGCGGCATTAAAGGCCTTATTGAAAAAGATACGTATTGTGACGGCGTATTGAATCAAATCGCTGCAGTTCAATCCGCGCTGAATAGCGTTGGAAAGCTTCAGCTTGAGCATCACATGAACAGCTGCGTAATCGAACGGATTCAAGAAGGGGATACAGAGGTTCTCAAATAGCTTATGGTTACCATGAATAAATTGATCAAACTATAAGGCGAGCGGCCATATGCAAACTGTAACGCTCAAAGTAGAAGGAATGTCCTGCGAGCATTGCGTCAATACAGTTGAAGGTGCGGTAAAACAAATTGGTGCATCCGGTAAGATTGATTTGAATGCGGGCTCCGTAACGATTCAATTCGACGAGTCCATAGTGTCGCTTGATTCGATCAAAGAAGCGATTGAAGGGCAAGGCTACGACGTAGTGGATTAATTAGCGAACCGCCTCAGGCGGCTCTGCAGAAGTAATTATTTTTTTCAAAAATATATACCCCCAAGGGGTATTTCACTAAGGTGGATTGACAATGGAAAAAGGTATCCTTGAATTTCGCACTCGAAATACAACGCGACATAAGTCTCCGTAGCGGATATGACGAGAAAGGTCGAACAGCTCGCTTACAAAGCCATTCGCAAAGAGAAGGAAGCGGCAACGGGCGACTACAAAAAGAAGGAAATTCGTCGCAAAAAAGCTGCAGCTAGCGATATCCGCAGTGTTATCTTTTCCCCTGATGGTCAGCCACTTTTCGTTCACGTCATGGATTTATTTGCCTGATTTTCTGATGAACTCTTGGGTGCAGCTAGCGTTGGCTACCCCGGTTCAATTCATTATAGGCCGAGCGCGATGTTGATTACGCTTATATGTTCGCGACGGCCAGGAAATGACCGTCCCGGTTCAAGAGGTCATCATCGAAGATATCGTCCTTGTAAGACCAGGCGACAAAATCCCGGTGGATGGAGAAGTCGTAGAGGGGAATTCCGCTATCGGCGAATCCATGCTGACCGGCGAAAGCATCCCGGTAAAGAAAAGAGCCGGCAATGCTGTCATCGGTCCAACAGTGAACAAAAACGGCAGTTGAAACAGATGGGCATTGAAATGATCATGATTACAGGCGATAACATGCGGACGGCTCAAGCGATCGCAAATGAGGTTGGTATCGATCATTTGCTCGCCGAAGTGCTGCCGGAAGGCAAGGCGAGGGAAGTAAAAAACTGCAGGCTCAAGGCAAAAAGGTAGCGATGGCGGGCGATGGCATTAACGATGCGCCGGCTCTGGCAACCGCAGATGTAGGCATCGCCATAGGCGCAGGCCACGGATATCGCGATGGAAGCCGCTGATGTGACGCTTAGGCGCGGCGAGCTTACTAGCATTGCCGACGCCATTTTCTTAAGCCGCAATACGATGGCTAATATCAAGCAAAACTTGTTCTGGGCGCTTGGCTACAATACGCTTGGCATACCCATCGCAGCTGTTGGACTTCTCGCGCCTTGGGTGCAGGGTGCCGCGATGGCGCTAAGCTCGGTATCGGTTGTGTTGAATGCGTTGCGGCTGCAGCGAGTCAAACTGTAAAGGGAGAGGAACACATGGGGATGGTGAAATTTGCGATCACGCCTGGCTTTGAAGTTGGAGGGACCATTTTTAAACCGGAGCAGCTTGCGCTTCTCGGGTCGATTATTGGGGAGAAGGCAAGAATTGAACTTACAAACTTCAAGCAGCTGTATGTGGAGATGGAAGAGGAAAGCTTCGAAGAAGTAAAGAAAAAGCTGACGGAGAAAGGGCTTGAAATTTATCCGGCAGGATTTGTAACCAAAAGCCTAATAACCTGTAACTTTTGTCGCGGCGCCGAAGATGCCGGGGTTGAGATTGCACAAAAGCTAAACCGCGTGATTGCGGGAATAACAATGCCATCGCCGCTTAGAATCGGATACGCCGGTTGTGCCCTCGGCACGAGCGAGCCGCTGCTGAAAGATATCGGAGTCGTGAAAATGCGGGATAACTTCGATATCTATATCGGCGGCGAACCCAAATCAATAAAGCCCGCCTTTGCACAATTATTCGTTGCTGGGGTAGATGCGGAACGGATGATGAACATTGTTCAGAGGCTCATTGCGTATTTTCAAACAAACGGGAAGAATAAGGAGAAGTTCTCCAGGTTTATTGGGCGGATTTCAATGGAAGAGTTACGCAATGCGGTTGCCAGTTAAGTGAACCGACCGGGGAGGATTTCATGAAGACGATACTGGTGGTAGACGATGAAGAAAAGATTCGCGAGGTCATTGTATCATATTTACGGAAAGACGGATTTCAAACGATTGAAGCGGAAAGAGGAAATAAAGCTCTTGATCTGGTACGCTGCGGAAATATCGATCTTGTAATTTTGGATCTCATGCTTCCCGATCTGTCGGGAGAGGAAGTGTGCAAGTTAATTCGGCAGGCGTCTACGATACCGATTATCATGTTAACGGCTAAGGTAACGGAGGACGATCGCGTGAAAGGACTATCCCTCGGCGCAGATGATTACGTTATAAAACCGTTTAGCACGCGTGAATTGGTTGCTAGAGTGAAGGCTAATCTGCGCCGTGCACATGACGATACTTTGCTCGCTGAAATCATAACGTTTAAGAACGGAGATCTAACCATCCACCCCTTAAGGCATAAAGTTTTTAAAAACCGCATTTCCATTGCTCTTACGCCAAATGAATATAAATTGTTGCTGACTTTTGCCCGGCATCCCGGCAGAACCTTTACGCGAGAAGAACTGGTTGAAAAGGTGCTCGGATTTGATTTCGAAGGTGATGCGCGTGCCATTGATCAGCATGTCAAAAATCTAAGACAAAAGATAGAGTCCGACCCTAAAAACCCGGCATACGTGATTACCGTTTTTGCCGTAGGCTACCGGTTTGCCGGAGGCGAATCCGCATGAAAGGGTTATATGCCCGTATCGCAATTGCATGCATTGGCATTGCTTCAGGGGTTCTGCTCATTTCGACGATTACGTTTATCCTTGAAACCCACTATCACCTTTCAATGTATCAGCATCAGTCTCAGGATAGGAATATGGCTTCATCGCCGGCATTTGATGCGCATTTTGAGCAGGCGCTTGTTCAATCGGTTCTGTGGACGGCAATATTCGGACTTGTACTTGCTATCGTAATCAGCCTCTTTGTGGCAAAACGAATAACGGCACCGCTTATTCAGATGAGGAGTGTTGCTGAACGAATGGCCCAAGGCGAGCTTACTTCCCGTACAGAAGTAAGCGGCAAAGACGAATTGGCCGAACTTGGTCATTCGCTTAACTATTTAGCCGATCAGCTGCTGCTTCAGGAACAGCTGCGGAAAACAATGACGGCCGATGCAGCCCATGAATTAAGAACGCCGCTAGCAACGCTTAAAAGCCATATGGAAGCTATGATCGAAGGGGTTTGGGAACCAACACCCCAGCGGTTGGAGTCTTGTTTTGAAGAGATTGAGCGGCTCCGGTTCCTTGTTGGCGATTTGGAACAATTGACCGAAGTGGAATCGCCGAACTTCAGATTGAATTTCAAAGAGGAGAACATTAATTCCATCGTTCGTCATCATATTGGAGCCAGTCAAGCCGCCTTTAAAAATAAGGGAGTGGAGTTGTTATTTCAAGGCCAAGGGAATGTCCGTGCATTTATAGACAGGTTGCGCTTTGGGCAGATTATGGCAAATTTGCTCAGCAACGCCTTGAAATTTACACCAACGGATGGGAATGTTGCGGTCGCTGTAGCGGAGCAAGGTAACATGGTTTCTATTTCGGTAACGGATACGGGAATCGGGGTTGATGAAAAAGAACTTGCGTTTGTTTTTGAACGCTTTTATCGTGCGGACAAGTCCCGAGACCGCAATTCCGGAGGGAGCGGAATTGGATTAACGATTGTAAAAAAACTAGTTGAGGCGCATGGAGGTACAATCGAAATCCGCAGCCAAAAGGGAACAGGAACCACGGTTGAGTTTCGTTTGCCTAAATCGCTATGATCGTTCTCATAAGATCTACACAACTATTTATTAGAATGAAAGGAGATTAGAATTATTGCCAATGGAAGGGGTTAATGTAATGAAGAAGATTGTTATACTCGGAGCTGCTGTGATTCTGGCTGTTGCTTTAAGTGCTTGCGGTAAAAGCTCGGACCAAGGAAAGGCTGCAAACAACAGTCAACAGGGAATGAATATGAACCATTCCGGAATGAACATGGAACATTCATCTTCGGATAAGCTTCCTGCAGGTCTTAAAGAAGCCGAAAATCCTAAATTTAAGGTGGGGAGTCAAGCCGTTATACTTGATGACCATATGCCTGGCATGAAAGGCGCGACCGCAACTATCGTTGGTGCATACGACACTACGGTTTATGCCGTTTCGTACGTTCCGACAACAGGCGGGGAAAAGGTTGCGAATCATAAGTGGGTTGTTCAAGAGGAAATTAGGAATGCGGATGATAAACCATTTGCCAAGGGGGATGAAGTGACGCTAATGGCTGACCATATGAAGGGCATGAACGGAGCCAAAGCAACGATTGGTTCTGCCCAACAAACAACCGTTTATGTGGTAGATTATACACCGACTACGGGTGGCGCACCTGTTAAAAACCACAAATGGGTGACACAAAGTGAGCTTTCTGCCAAGTAAGTTTAATGTCTCTCTCTAATTCAAAAACGACTGAAATCAATAAAGCGGATGTTGCAGGAAATCCCAAGTTACACGGCAGTGTCGTTATCAGCTTAGATTCATTGATTCCATAGAAGTCGAACATCAATAAAGGTACATACAATTGCAAGCACGGATGAGTCGGAACAGACGATGATCCGGCTAATCAAGTAATGCAGGCGATGCCTGTATACTTTAGGGACAACTGAGTGATTTCAGCTGTCCCTTTTGTTGTTTCCTAACCCTCCTGTTAGGGTTAGTTGTGTCCGGCACCCCGGAGTATTCGGAATTGTTCCGGAGTCATTCCCTCTGACTTTCGGAACCTTTGAATGAAGTATGTACTGTTTGCAAAACCGACTAATTCAGCAATATTTTTTATGGTCATGCTCGTCGATACCAGTAGGTTTTTGGATTGGAGAATACGGCATTCCGTTAAATACTCAATTGGAGTCTTTCCAATTAAGCTGTGGAACTGCCTGCTGAAATGCGATGGACTGCAGCTAGCTTGTGATGACATCTGTTCGAGCGTGAGCGGCTCACGGCAGTGTGAGCGTATCCACTCCGCTGCCTCGGTTAGCCTTTCCCGCATTCCGGGTTTAGGGATGCCCTCCATAGTCTCGGCGTGCTGGACGATTAGAGCGATCATTTCGTAAGTAAGGGCAGATAATCTCGCTGCTCCTTCTTGCATTGGAGGCATGCGGAAGTCCAACAATTCTGACCACAGCTGGTCAAGCCGTGAGACTCCTTCCCACGAGAAGAGCCAAGGCTCTCGTTCCCCGCGTCCGTGCAATAGCGCACCCAAACCGCGAGCCGTAAAATGAACCCATCTGATATCCCATGGCTCCATGCTGTCAGCGTAGTAGTGCTGTGGCACACCTGGTCCGTAAAGAAAGCCGGTGCCGCTTTTCAGTTCCACGGTTTTCTCTCCGATCCGAACGTATCCCTTACCCGCCCGAACGATATGCCAGTTGTATGTGGTAAGTCCATTCGGCCGGTTCTCGTAATGTTCTAGCTCGTTTGCATAGTGGCCAAATGATTCTGGGTAACAGGGAAAGCGTTCGAATCGCGGGTCCGGAACAAAGTGATTTATGCGCAATGATCTCACCTCAAATAGCATAATTGTGATATGCAAAGCAAAAAAATGTGATTTAATGCGCTTTTTATAAATAATATAATTAATCTATTGAATGAATAGCAAGCAAAATAATGATATTGGAAATGGAGAATTATCAGATGAGAATGGGAATGGATTACTATCCGGAGCATTGGGACCGCTCCATGTGGGAGGAAGATGCGAAGCTCATGCAAGATACAGGCATCAGCCTGATTCGTGTTGCTGAATTCGCGTGGTCTAGACTAGAGCCGACAGAAGGTTGTTACGATTTCGCGTGGCTCGATGATGCAATCGATACATTCGCAAGACATGGGATACAGGTGGTCATCGGAACGCCGACCTGCACACCGCCTAACTGGCTGGTGAAGGAGTATCCGGACGTGTTGCCGATAGACTCACAGCTACATCCACACTATCCCGGAGTTCGGGGGCACCGATGTTTTAACAGCCCATCCATGAGGCGTTACTCAGCATTAATCGTGGAGAAGCTTGCCCTTCATTATGCGAATAATACAGCAATTATCGGTTGGCAGATTGATAACGAGTTCGGATTGCAGGAGTGCAATTGCGAGCATTGCAATTTGCGGTTTCGGACTTGGCTGCAGGATAAGTATGGTTCGATCGACGCAATCAACGCGGCTTGGGGTACGGTGGTATGGAGCGGTGAATATAGCGATTGGTCACAGATCACTACCCCGCTTGGGGGTACTAGACATAAGAATCCATCTTATTTACTGGACTACAAACGTTTCGAGACCGCTTCTGTGGTTGATTTCCAACAGATGCAATTGAACATCTTGAAGGAGCATTGCCCGAACCATTTCGTTACCCATAACATTTGGAGTTATCCGATGAGCTTGGATTACTATAAGCTTTGCGAAAATTTAGATTTGGTTTCCCTTGATTACTATCCGAGTACAAGTCCCGAAAAAGCTGTTGCGAGTGGATACAGCGGGGCATTGACCTTGGATTTGACGCGCGGAATCAAAAGGCAAAATTTCTGGATCATGGAGACCATTAGCGGTCCTCCAGGCTGCTGGATGCCGATGTGGCGTACGCCGCATCCTGGATTTATTCGAGCGTTTGCTTGGCAATGCATCGCGCGTGGTGCGGATACTTTGGTCCACTTCCGATGGCGGAGTGCTCCGTCGGGAGCAGAACAATTCTGGCACGGGCTGATTGACCATAGCAATGTGCCCGGCAGGCGATTCGAAGAATATCGTGGACTGTGCCAAGAAGTACAGAAACTTGCTCCGCTCTTAGAAGGAACAAAGGTACAGAGCGAAGCGGTCATCCTTCATTCGCATGATCAATATAACGCGTTTCAGATGCAGCCTCAAGTAGATGGAATGGATTATTTCGATAATATAAAAACGATTCATCGCGCCTTCACTAAACTAGGCATTATGACTGATGTACTGAACGAGAATGAAGATCTAAGCGGATATAAGCTCATTGTAGCTCCTTCCCTCTTTTTGCTCGACCCGGAGCTCGCGTCTCGTATGGAAGAATACGTTAAGAATGGGGCAACTCTCGTATTGATGCCTCGTACTGGTGTGAAGAATCAAAATAATGTATGTTGGATTCGCCCTTTACCCGGACCGTTTGCCGATGCTGCGGGGGTCGTTGTAGCTGAGTATGATCCGATTGGAAGAGATGCCCATTCTATTCGCTGGCAGAACAAGTCTTATTCCTGCAGTCAATGGTGCGACATATTAACACCTCAAAGCGCGGAACCGATAGCCTATTATGAAGACGATTTCTTCGCCGGTCAGACTGCAGCAACCGTTCATGCTTTGGGTAAAGGGAAGGTTTACTATTTGGGAACGTTTCCCGAGGAAGATTTCTATGTAGACTTCTTCCAGGCTGCGGCAGAGAAATCTGGAATTCACTTCTTCTCTGGATTGCCGGAAGGTGTTCAAATCTCATTGCGCGCGAATGAATCAACACGATATTTGTTCTTAATGAACCTTACGCGAAAGCAACAGACAGTGCAGCTTGACCGGATATATCGAAGTATCATTAACCATAGAGATATTGAACATGCCTTAACCATGGATCCATATGCGGTCGAAATCGTGGAGCTTCCACGGAAAAACGCATAGCTGATTTGGGCATTCCAAAGGGATCTCCCAGTTCCCATCAAGCGACAATCGTATTTTTAACTTTTACGCAACCATTACAGGTTGCGTTTTTTATTGGTGGGGAGATCAGATCAAGACCGATACTCCTGCCTTATATTCCTATTTCCCCGGTATAAAAATAGAAACAATCCTCGCTATGAGGGATAGTAATATGTCTCATAATATGTTTATATTAAATCACAATAATTAACATATTTTTCATTGAAATAAGTAGAGGGAGGCTGTCGGGTTTTGTTCAATCGTAGATGGTTGGTATTGTTGCTTGTTGTGGTTATCCTCACGAGTTCGGCAACGTTGTATGGGGGAGGTCGCAAAGTGTATGCTGCGTTCTCCGGTGAAGGAGATGGAACTACTGGGAATCCTTATATTATCTCAAGCATCGAACAATTAAAAGAAATAAGTGACGATCTGGATGCGGCCTATCGGTTAGGCACGGATCTCGATTTATCCGGGGAGAACTGGGAGCCGATCGGGAGTTGGTCGCCGAACGAGCCTTTCACCGGCGTGTTCGATGGAGACGGACACACGATTTCGAATTTGACGATAGACACGGGCGGGGCTGGCACAAATGATCTCGGATTGTTCGGTTACGCTTCCAATGCCGACATTCGAAATGTCGGGTTGGTTAACGTAAATATCGATTCTTACACCGGCGATTATATCGGCGGGTTGATTGGATATAACGAAGGTTCTCTAATCGAATATGTATACGTAACCGGAACCATCAAAGGCGATGAGATGTTGGGTGGTTTGACCGGGTATTCGTCCGGGATGCCCGGTGATGCTATACGTTATGCTTACTCTTCTGCCAAAGTAACCGGATCAGCTGACGTCGGTGGATTAAACGGCAAGATGGAGGGATATTTGTCAGTCGAAAAAAGCTACTATAATTCAACCTTGACCAGCACTTCGGCAGGAGGACAGGCTCTAACCGAAGCGGACATGAAGAGACGCGCCAGCTTTACAGACTGGTACTTCACCAGCGGGGCTGGAGACGATAGCGAATGGGGAATATTCGAAGGATTGACCTACCCTATGCTTCGCACGACGTTCGATCGAATTACTTTGGATACGCTCAAGGTTACGGCAGGATCTGATCGGGATAACGGCGATCCGGTGGTGCTCGAGCCGTCTTTCGCTAGTGATCAATTATTTTATTCGGGCAATGTACCAAATGGAGTAGATCAAGTGACCGTATACGTGGACGCGCAAGGGAGCGTGTCTTCGATCAACAACGGAACCGCGTTGGAAACGATTGATTTGGACGAAGGAGATAACCTAATCCCTATTAAGGTTACAAGCGCCGGCGCGGCGGTTCCGACTTCTTGCGTGGAGCCTTGTTCGTTACCTGATGCTTATGAGTTGACATATACGCTTCAAATCAACCGAGCAATCCGCCCGCAGCAAGCTGATTTACAGATGCAGGTTGCCGTGAACGATGCAACTCCAACTGTGGGAGATCTAATTGTCTTTACAGCGAATTTAACAAATGCCGGCCCTGATGATGCGACAAATGTAAAAGTGAATGCTATGCTTCCCGAAGGTGTAACCTTCGTATCCGCTGCGCCTTCACAGGGCTCGTATGATCCGAGTATAGGGGACTGGAGAGTAGGGACCGTTTCGCCAGGTAGCTATACACTTCAAATTACGGGTAGAGTCGATGCCCTTCCGCGTACATTCACTGCCACGGTCTCTGCGGAACAAGACGACTTGAACATGGATAATAACGCGGCTTCTATTACCCTATTACCTGAGCAAGCTGATTTAGGATTAATACTAACAGGGCCTGCAGCACCCAATGTAGGCGATACGATAACCTATTCAGCCGCTTTATCAAATGCCGGCCCTGATGATGCTTCAAATGTATCAGTCAGCGCAATGCTTCCGGCAGGTGTAACCTTTGTTTCCGCTGCTCCTTCCCAAGGCACCTACATTCCGGATACAGGGGTATGGTCAATCGGGGCCGTTCAGGCAGGACAGTCAACTTCACTGACGATTACTGCAGTCATCTCTTCACCTGATCCAAGCACGTATACTATGACGGTGTTGCATTCTGATCAACCAGACCCTGCTTCAGCTAATAACTCTACGTCTAGAACGATCACACCACAGCAAGCCGACTTGGAAGTGGAATTAATAGTAGATGAATCAACTCCAACATTGGGGAGTATGGTTACTTATACAACAACATTAACGAATAAAGGGCCTAATGCCGCAACACATGCAGCAGTCAGCGGCCTGCTTCCGGCAGGTGTAACCTTGGTTTCCGCTGTACCGTCACAAGGCACATATGATCCGAGTACCGGAGTATGGACGGTCGGAACCGTCGCTGCAGAAGCTACGCTTACCATTACTGCTGCAGTAACCTCGCTGGACTCAAGCTCGTTCAGTATGAATGTTATCCAATCCGATCAACATGACCCTGATCTGTCCAGCAACTACGTGCTATGTACAATTAACCCAGTACCGGTTCCTGCAATTACCGACATAACGGCAGCCCCATCAAGCTTTGCAAGCACTGGGGGGATCACTACGGTGTCTCTGGCAGGAATCAATCTTACAGGTAAGACTGTGGAGGTTTATCTGGACGGAAAGATGGCGGCCACAGCCATTGTAGACAGTCCTACTAGTGCAACAGCAACCGTCACGATTCCACGGAACACGACGACAAGCGCACAAACTCATACCTTGACCGTTTATTTGAACGGCGCGGCAGCTCCAGACCAATCTGCACCTATCACGGTAAACGGTTTATCTAGCGGCAGTAGTACAACACCTGTCCATACGATTCCGGTCATTGACCAGAATGGCATCACGCTTGATCCGGCTACTATCGATACATCGAAGCCGTTCGTTACGCTTGATGTAACGCCTAAGGGCGGTATGGCGTATGTCAGCATTCCGGCGAGTGTTTTATCCAGTATTGCGGGCATAAATTCAACTTTTTTTATCGATATCAAGACGCCTTATGGCAGCTACCAAGTACCGGTTAATCTAGCTTCGTTGGTGCCAGGGCTGAAGGATTTGCTTGCTCAGAACAATCTCCATGCCGAGGATATCAGCTTTAAGATCACTTTGACCGATAAGTCGGGCGACAAGGACATTCAAGCGGCGTTTGCAGGCGGCTTACCTAATGGTACAGCGATAGGCTCGATTGTAGATTTCAGCATTGAGATCATCAATGGCAAGACTGGTCAAAGCATTGGAACGGCAGATCAGTTCAACCAGGCCCTTACGAGAATCATACCGATGCCAAAGAATATGAAGGTCATCCCGGAGCAATGGGGTGCGTTCCGCTTTAACGAAGCAACCAAAAAGTTCGAGTTCGTCGCAGCGAAGAAGGTACTGATCGATAACGTTTGGTATGTCATGATTAACTCTTACTCTAATAGCGTGTACGTTGTCGCGCAAAATCCGGTGAGCTTTACCGATGTGCAGCAGCACTGGAGCCAGCAGGAGGTTGAGCTTGCTGCAACCAAAGGACTCGTTAATGGCATGGGCGGCAGAAAGTATAATCCTAATAAGCCAGTATCAAGGGCAGAATTCACTGCCATGTTAGTCCGGGCATTGGGACGGAGCACGGCTATTGCGGGCTCGGCGTCATATGAGGATGTTCAGGAAGGGTCTTGGTACTTCAATGACGTAGCCAAAGCGAAGAAGCTTGGACTGCTGGACTTTGTGACGGGCAAGAGCTTTAAGCCTGACCAGCCGTTGACTCGTGAGGAAATGACTAGCATGCTGGCGGCGGTTATAGCTCTGGAAAAGCTGCCGACAACGTTGGAGTTTGCCAGCCTGGACGGTTACAAGGATGCAGGCAGCATAAATGCAGCTTACCTCGAGGACGTTCGGACAATCGTTAAGCTTCATATTATGTCAGGCACAAGCGAGCATACATTTAGCCCAAAGGCCGAAACAACACGCGCGCAAGCTGCAGTCGTATTGATCAGGCTATTAAAAGAGCTCGGCTCGATTGATAAATAAGGTTCATGGCACAAAAAACGATATAAAGCATGGAAAGCCGCAAAAAATGCGGCTTTTTCTTATTTTGCCATACAGTAGTGTTCATTTGTTTATTCAACAAAAAAGAAATTAAAAACAATTATTATTTATTGTAAAACAATAAAAAATGTGTTAATTTCGTTTTATTGATAATATTAGTGAGGTGCTCTTATGAATCGGGGAACAACCCTCTTTTTGAAGATGGCGGTTATTCTCATTGCAATCCCGGTTCTTGCCGTGTGCCTATTTTTGGTGCCTTGGATCGGGAATTTTGCCGGGGAATCGTATCCGGATATTGCTTATATGAAATTTCTTGTTTTCATCGATATGTATGCGGCAGCAATCCCTTTTTATTTTGCTCTATATCAAGCCTATAAGCTTTTAGGCTATTTAGATAAGAAACATGCGTTCTCGGATTTATCGGTAAGGGCTTTAACAAAGATTAAATACTGCGCCGTCACAATCAGTGCTTTGTACCTGCTAGGTATGCCACTCTACTATCTGATGGCAAAGAGGGTTGACCCTCCCAGTTTCCTACCCATGGCTTCAACCATCATTTTCGCCTCTATCGTCATCGCCGTCTTTTCTTCTGTCCTGCAAAGACTATTACAAGAAGCGATTCGCATAAAATCGGAAAACGATTTAACGATCTGAGGTTTTTACAGTTAAATGAACAAGGAGCGATGGCTGCGGCAGCTGCTCCTTGTTTTTTTTGGTATGGGACGAGGCGAAAGGGGGCCGTCATAGTCAGCCTCCGGCGTTCCAGGGCGGCGGTGGCGGTCTAGTCTCAACCGTCGATGACTACCATGCCTACTTCAAGATGCTGCTAAATCACGGGATGCACGAAGGGGAACGAATTTTGTCGAGGCCAGCCGTCGAGCTGATGACGACCAACCGCCTCACGCCAGAGCAACAGGCTGCCAGAAACGCCATGGCCGCCAATAACGTGCATATTTCATTCGGCCAAGGTCAGCACGGCGGTTGGGGCATGGGGATGGCGGTTCGCACCTACCGTGGCGACTACGCGTCTATCGGCCAGTTCGGCTGGGATGGCGGAAGCGGGATTTCGACCTACGCCGACCCGGATAAACAGCTCACCGGGATTTTGCTCACCCAAGTCGGAATGTACACCCCGGATTCGGCGAGGGTTATCCACGACTTCAGGACCACGGTCTACCAGGCGATAGAAGAGTGACTTAGCGTAATAAGAACAAGATGCGGACGGCTATGACAGCGGCATCTTGTTCTTATTACGTTATCGGGCAGAAGGATTGCAAATTGTGGTAGTATGATGGAAACAAGTTTTTTTAAGGGAAATTAGGTTCAAGTCATGGATGAGACGATGAGGGGGAAACCGATATGAAGACAATCAAGCTGATGATGGAACACCTGTACTGGGCGGACGGACGCATCCTGGATGCGCTCGAGGAGAGTAAGACGAAGAACAAGGACCTTTTGAAGCTGGTTCGTCATGTCGCGGTCGCGGAACAAGTCTGGCTCTCCCGGCTGCAGGGCAAGGGCAGCGCGCAATATTCGCTATGGGAGGAGACGGAAGACCTGACGGCGATCCGCACCATGTTCGAACTAAACGCCGAGCAATATCGCGTCTATATCGAAGGGCTTGAGGATTCCCAATTGGACGAGATGGTCGACTATGCCAACCAGAGCGGGGATCCGTTCCGAACGTCCGTCCGGGACATTCTGCTGCAGGTTCTCTTGCACGGGCAATATCACCGGGGACAGATCAACCGGGCACTACGCATCGAATCGGCGGAGCCTGTCCAAGTCGATTACATCACCTTCGCCAGGCTTTAACGGAATGGAGGCTGCGGATCATTACAAAAGAAGAATTAACGGCAGTAATAATGTTCGTGATTATCTCCACTATATTTTTTTCACTCTTACGAAGAGATTATTCCATCAGAAGAATTGATAGAAAACTGCCCATTGAGAAAATAAAATCAAGAGTTATGAATATGAGAGAAGAGGAATGGCAAAATGGTCCTAACTCTCCAAAGATGATTCATTATTTTATTAAATTCGAAGTCAAAGGTGAAAATGTAGAGTTCCGAATATGGAGAAAAAAGAAGTATCAATCATTCATTCTTGGACAAGAAGGCATTCTTGAATATCAAATCAAAAAGAAACATAATGTGTTTATTGATTTCACAAGCGAATCTTAAGTGGAGTGAAACGAAGTGCGTCAATAATCGTTATACTGAATAAATTAAGATACGGAGGTGTTCTGATGGATTTGCTGAAAGGCTTTGGAAAGCTGGCGGGCGATTTCACGGGCAGAGTGCTTGGAGGAACCGTGCGCGTTGCCGGGGAACTTGTTCATAGCGATTACATTAAAGAAATCGGTAACGATGTGGAAAGAGTTACGGCAAAGACAGGTGAACTGGCAGGCCGGGCAGCGAGCGGTGTATGGGATGTTGGGGCAGGTTTAATAACAGCGGATAAGCAGCAGACGAAGACCGGATTGCATGATCTTGGAGATGCGGTTACGATTACCGTTAAAGGTGCGGGCCAAGGAATCGAATACGTGGTTGAAAGCGGAAAAGAAGTTGTGACAGGCATGAAGGAAAACGATAAGCAGCTCATTAAAGACGGCGCCAAGAAACTCGGTAAAGCAGCCGCAGTATCCATCATTGCCGTCGGCGTAATCGACATCATCGATGGTCCGGACGGAATGGATCCATCAGAGACAACCTGATAACCTAAACAGCAGCTGCCGGCTGCTGTTTTTTTATTGGGAATACCAGGAATATCTATGGATCGCGTGCCCGCTATTGTACAGGTTGGAGCGGTAAGTAAAATGAATTTTGGAAACGGAGGGAAAGTTCGGCATATATAGAAGTTATTAAATGCGAGTGTTTATTCGCACAGACACTGATGTTAGCCTTCCGGTCTACCTATTATTAAAGGAGGAAATGAAATGGAGATTATCAATCAGCGGGAAAACACGCAAAAAGTCGTGGTACGGAATTCCAGTCTGACAGGGGCCGAGTTCGAAAATTGCCGCGCGGAGGAAGTAACGTTCCGAAATACTTCGCTGCCCAATTTCCGAGTCGAATGTGCAGATTTAAGCGAAGCAAGGTTTAAGGACGTCAATATGTCGAGGATGCTTATCACCGATGCAAACCTATCGGACCTTGAAATTGACGGAGCACAGCTGGGCGGAGCTTTTATACATAATATAGGACTGCCCACGAAAGGGCACCCGGCTTACCGGGAAGATCAAGGGCGTCAGCGGCCGCTGCGATTCGAGATGTGTGAGTTGGCGGGCAGCACGATAGCCTCCTCCGATCTTAGCGGCGTTCACATTGAAAGGTGTAACATCGAAGGGCTTACAATTGACGGAATCGATGTTTCAAAATTGCTCAAGCGCTACCAAGCGGAGCGACAATCGGAAGACAAGGAACTTCAGGAGGAGCCTCCCCAGTTGACGCCGCTCTTGAAAAGATCCGGCGCGGCATTCGTTCCGGTCCGCGATATCGAAAAGGCGCGAGATTGGTATTGCCGGATGATGGGGATACCTGCTGAATCCGTTCATGTTATGAACGGTCATCTGTGCTCGCTTCCTGTTGAGGGCTCCGGAATCATTTTGGACACGATGCCAATGTGGGGTGGCCAAGAGCCTGGCGGCCCGCCGACTTTCAAAACCCCGGCTTTTACGTTGTTGACGGACGATCTTGCCGCTTCGTACGCATTTATGAAGGAGCACGGCGTTGAACTCGTCACTCCAATCGAGCACGACCACTGGTTCGCCTTCCGCGATCCGGATGGGAACCTGTTGATGGTTTGCAAGGCTTAGCTTAGATACCAATATAGTAGAGGACCCAAATAAGACGTACATATCGGTTACCCGATAAATCTCTCGCCTTTCAACCCTTGAAAGCATTGGAGGCTATCGCCTTCCGGGT
The DNA here is from genome assembly GCF_011761545.1 of Paenibacillus sp. BK720. Lineage (NCBI taxonomy): Bacteria > Bacillati > Bacillota > Bacilli > Caryophanales > Paenibacillaceae > Paenibacillus > Paenibacillus sp. BK720. The sequence continues at coordinate 457,583 of NZ_JAASRQ010000001.1, forward strand.
CAAGCGTACAGGCCGTATTGTAACTCTGTGAATACAATACGTTGTATTAAAAAACTGGAAGGGGATAATGAAAGTGAATCGTAACTATTACATGGGCAATGTAGGTAGTATGAATGAAGCTAACTTTTGTCCCGATTGTCCAACGCAGACGATTTATGATCCTCCAATTACCATATACGAGGACTACTACCATCCACAGCTTGTGAACGTCATTCAAAATATTGAAACGGTAAAGAAACATCATTGTTGTCCGGTTTATCAACATTATTACACCCATACGGAGAAGAATGTTATGGTTTCTGGCTTGAACAGCAGAAAGAAAGGTAAAGCATCTTCCAAAAATCGTTTGAAAAAATAGACCTGCCTTATAAAAGATCCGTAAGAATGGACGCTTCGCGAATGTAACGGCCAACTTACGGATCTTTGTTATTGTGAAACAACATCCGTTAGAAAAAAATAGTTAAGACGGAAACTTGGATAGTCCTATCTAAGTACATAGCCTGAACGACGGGAAACTATAGTGAAGATAACGGTTGCTTTTAGCAGCCGTTTTTTTATAAGCAAATTTATTGAACCCTTGTTAGTTTCTCCGGATATCCATTTCAAATACACACGTTGGACACAGAAACCTCCTATACTTCAACTTGTAAGAACAAATGGAGGTGCTGGCCGATGTTAAGTATGCCACTTTTCGGTTAATCCTGTGGGCGTAAAAGGTTAAAACAAAACATTTCGGCGGAAGGATCGTTTAGTCATAAACTAATTATAAATCGAAGGGGGTAACGCCCTCTATGAAAGGGATGTTAAATATGAAATTCAAACAACATAAAAGACTTGGGCTAGCCCTTGCTATCGCGTTATTAGCTTCTCCGGTGGCCCTGTCGCTGCCAGCAGGTCAAGCAGCAGCGGCTGTTACCAACGCCAAATTCAGCATCATCAATCAGTCTTTTAGCATTGAGGGAGTTAAGAGCAGCATTGGTACCATCAATAGCAAAGGTTCCACTTATATTGCATTGCGAAACTTAAATACGGCGTTGGGACTAGGAACAAATTTCGATAAAAAGACTCAAGTGGTTACTGTTACCGGGCACAACCGGATATTGAAGCTGGATCTAAAAAACAACACCGTGACGTTAAACGGTCAGCTCATTAATGGCCAACAAGTGATTCTACAGGACAACACGACCTATCTTCCGCTGCGCTTTTTGTTGGAACGCATGGGCTATGAAGTGACGTACTCATCAGCTTCCAAACAAATCGGCATTAAAGCTATTGCCGAGAACAAGTTGACGATCCAAGCCCACTCGTTAAGCGATAACAGCGGCGGCAAAAAGCGATTGGTTTATTACCCTGTGATTTCCGGCATGGGAAATACGGACGTACAGACCAAAATCAATGCGCTGTTGAAGCAAGAGGCAGAGAAAACAATAGCCTTATCGAGCCAGCATAATGAGTATGACACGATCAGCAACAGCAATCTTAAAGGAGCATTCGAAGTTACGTACAACGAAAAAGGAAAGCTAAGTCTATATACTTCCTACAGCATGGATTCAGGCGGAGCGCATGACCTCCATAATCTCGTTCCTCATACGTTCGATTTGAGTACGGGGAACGAACTTACCTTGAAGGATGTGACGGAAGGCAAGGCAAGCTATGTGACGATCATTAACGACCAGATCAAAAAACAAATCAAAGACCGTAAGCTTGACGTGATCACGCCTTTTAAAACGATTAAGGCTGATCAAAATTTTTACTTAACCCATAACGGAGTAGCCATTTACTTCACCGAGGGGGAATTAATGGGCGCTGCACAGGGTTTTCCTACGTTCGTTATCCCATTCTCGGCATTTAAGTAAAGATGTATAATTCAAAAATACGTTCAATTAAGAGAGTCATTCGTTAATGATCAAGGAGCAGCTGGCCGATTTGGGAGCTGTTCCTTTTTAATGCAAAACGAACAAAGGAGCATTCTGCCGCCGGCAGGTGCTCTATTTTTATAAATTTCTGCTTGAACCTTACGTAACGTAATGATTTATTATGAATCTAACAGCAGGATGAGATATTGGCTAACGGCGTAAAAAATAACAAAATACATTTAAAATCGAAGGAGAAAACGGACATGAGGAAGCTCGTATTATTTATGCATGTGTCGCTGGACGGGTATGCGTCGGATTCGAACGGAGGACTCGATTGGATTCCGTACAATGAGGAATTGGAAAAATACGCCGAGGAGGTCGTAGCCGAAGTCGGCGCTCCCGTGTACGGACGCACGACGTATCGGATGATGGAGAGCTACTGGCCCACGTTGTTGGACGATCCGAATGCGTCGAAGCACGAACTGGAGCATGCCAAATGGCTGCAGGCGGTTAAGAAGGTCGTTATTTCCGGGACGATGGACAAGGTGGAATGGAACAATACGATGCTGATCAAGGACAATATCGCGGAGGAAATAAGAGCGCTCAAGGAGCAGCCTGGTAAAAATCTCGTCATCTTCGGCAGCCCGGGAGCGGCAAAGACGCTGCTTGAGCTCGGTTTAATTGACGAATTCCTGCTTACGATTTGTCCGGTCGTCCTTGGCGACGGAACATCGGTATTCGACGGCGCAGGCGAGAAAATCAGGCTCAAGCTGCTGTCAAGCCGGACGTTCAAGTCGGGCATTATCGCAGCCCGCTATGAGCTGGAGAAATAGCCATCTCCGATGTTTCGCTTAAACATAAAAGGACCTCCGTCAGGAAGGTCCTTTGTTTTATATTTCAGGGAAGAAACGAATTTTATAACAATCAGTAGTGCCCTTTACCTGTGCCTACGCCACCAACTTGCGGTCCGTAACCTCCGCCCCAGCCGCCAAAAAAGCCGCATCCGCAGACGATAATCACCAGCAAGATGAACAGTACAAGAATCGCCCCAACTTGATTGCCATGGCCAAATCCTGACATAATTCACAACACCTCCTTGGAGTATACTCTACAATATGAGCGGGGAGGTAAGTTGCTTGGGTATTTGCCTCAGAGGCATTCATCTAATTCCATTTGCCTATTATAGTTATCGACCAAGCTCACTAACGTGAAGGTTGGTCCTTTTATTTTATATTACAGTTACTCCGTTACACGCTTATTGCGCTTTGACTCCATTTATAGAAGCCGTAACCCTGCCCCTCATAGAACTCTAGGAATCCGTGTATGGATTGGATAGGTTCAAGGGTTACGTTAATCGATTTGGTAGTGTCGCGCATATGGATGAGCTTGCCCACCCATTCTCCATTCAATATCTCTTCTTTCACCTGCTGCATCGTTTGACTTACGTACATGCATTTCCACCTTTCTTGTGCCTCATATTTAGTGTGGCAGCAATCTTCTATAGTCGCTACCCAAGCTATCATTTTCGGGTAATCCTAGTTTATGCCGCTACTCGATTATATAGAAGGCGGTGAATAAATAATGTCACTTTCCGTTGTCGCATATTAGGTAGTTTTATCGACTCTCACATTTAGCTGATGTTTTCATTTATTGGCCGCGGATGTATGGTGGGATAAGGTTCCTGTCAAGCGGATGACAAGAATCTTATCCCATTCCTCGTTCACACGAATGGCAGATCTAACTCTTCGTTGAATTCTTCCTCCAGCACCTCGACCGGTACCGTTTGTTCTTCTTCCGGCGTGGCTGTCGGATGAATTCTCGCCGTTCCTGCTCCTACATTCACGTGCTCGATAAAAACGGGGACGCCGAAGTACGATACGATGATCATATCCGGAGATTCGGCGATCTCCTTCGCTCTGGATGCTTCCACAGTCAATCACCTCTTGCAAAGTATTTGCAGAGACCCGGTTGTTTATCCGCGCGGCCGCATCGAACAATGTCGCGATATTTTAAACACAAAGAAAACATTTGATAATCGAAGTTTTTTTGTGTTTTAATAGACTGCATGGTGAAATGGTAATAAGCGACAGTGAATGAGTCTTAAAGTCCTATTCATATAGATATTTAGAGCTATAATTAATATAGTTTATCTACCGTATTTTATACATTCATAGGAAAAGGACAGGGGTTCTCATGAAAAACTTATCACGAAAATGGATGTTTATGGTTATTGTCGCATTGATCTTTCAATTGGGTGCAGGAAATTACATTACGCCTACCATATTCGCCGCTTCGGGTCTTAATTTAACGACCAGCTTGGGTTCAGCCTCATTTGCTGCAGGAGACAACACGGTCTCGACTCCGGTTGCGGTCGACTCTGGCATAACCGTAACCGACGCGGTTAGTACGACGCTCGAAAGCGCGGAAGTGGCTATTACAGGCAACTTTTTTGCTGGGGAAGACGTGTTGGCTTTCATTAACGACGGAGCGACCATGGGGAATATTGCGGCAAGCTATGATGCATCTAAGGGCTTGCTGACGCTGACGTCGGCTGGTGCTGCAGCAACGTTAGCGCAGTGGCAAAGCGCCCTTCGTTCAATTGCCTATACGAATACGGCCGTAACGCCGAATACGGCAACGCGTACGATCAGCTTCAATGCGGCTGACGGGGCTGGCAATACCAGCAATACAACAACGAGGAGCGTTTCGGTGTCGGCGACGGACCAGACGCCTATCTTGACCGTGTCCGGCGGGACGACAACTTACGTGTCCGGCAGCTCTTCTGTCACGATTGACTCCAGCGTGACGGTAACCGATTTGGATAATACGACGTTATCCAGCGCTACGGTATCCATCGAGGCAGGCTACATGTCTGGTGATATGCTAGTTTTTATCAATACGAATTCAGCCATGTACGGCAATATTGTCGCAAGTTATAATGCAGCTTCGGGCGTGCTGACGCTGACATCCTCTGGCGCGACAGCCACGTTGGCGCAATGGTCCAATGCCTTGCGTTCAGTTGCGTTTTCGACAACGAGCATTGCGTCAGGAAACCGAATCATCAGCTACAAAGGGAGCGACGGCTCAAAAACGAGCGCCGCTGCTACGAATACGGTACATGTTGCCGGGTCGCCAAACTTGACCGCGAGCAACGGCTCGGCTTCCTTCGTGGCTGGAGATAACACAACCTCTATACCGGTTATTATCGACTCCGGTCTAACGGTGACAGATGGAGTCAGTGCTACGCTTGCAAGCGCGTCCGTGGAAATTGCGGGCGGCTTCCAAACAGGTGAAGACATCCTTCGCTTTACCAATGACGGTGCAACAATGGGGAATATCACGGCTAGCTATGATGCAGCCATGGGTGTGTTGACACTGACGTCCGCGGGTGCTACGGCTACGCTCTCGCAGTGGCAAAGCGCCTTGCGTACTGTTTCTTATACAAATGCTGCCATCATACCAAATACGGCAACGCGTACAATCAGCTTCAGTGCCATCGATGGTGCTGGCAATACCAGCAATACTACAACGAGAACCGTTACCGTAACTGCCACGAATCAGACGCCTATCCTAACCGCTAGCAACAGTTCGGTCATTTTTAGGTCCGGTGATCAGGCAGCTTCAACTCCGGTAGCCGTAGACAGCGGTCTGACGATAACCGACTTGGACAACACGACGCTTGCAAGTGCATCGGTTAGCGTCTCAAGCCACTTCATCACCCAAGAGGATGTGCTGGCATTCACCAACGACAATGCTGCGAAATACGGCAATATTACGGCTAGTTTTTCGAGCACGAGCGGGGAGTTGACGATGACTTCCGCAGGAAGTGCTGCAACCTTGCCCCAATGGCAAAACGCCTTGCGAGCCGTTACCTATAACAATATAGCCGCAGCACCGGATACGGCGGCTCGCACGGTCAGCTTCATCGTAAACGACGGAGCAAGCAACAGCGGCAGTGTAACAAAGAACATTACCCTGATCGCGTTAAGCGGCTTAAGCTCCAGTCCGAATACATTTAGCGTGTTGGCAGGTCAAACGGCGACAACGGTCATTACGGCCAAGTATTCCAACCTGTCAGAGGCGGATGTGACCTCATTGGTTTCTTGGTCTGTTCAAAATCCTGCAATCGCGAGCGTTTCAAACGGAAGCATTACAGGTCTCCTGACAGGCAGTACAGTGATCACTGCCGTTTACGGAACCAAATCCATAGACATAAGCGTGACAGTGAGAAGCGTCTCCGGCCCGGGTCCCGGAACGCTCCCGGCTACGAAGATCTTCCGCGATTTCGTCTCTACCGACCGGCTTAAAGTATCAATACAAGCTTCCTTAAACGCCGGGAAACCAACATCGTTCCAAGACACGGCGTCCCATTGGGCCTCCAAAGATATTTCACTTGGCGCTAAGATAGGCATAATCGCGGGCTATCCGGATGGCAATTTCCGCCCGGATGCCTCTGTTACGAGAGCTGAGTTTAGTACGCTTGTCGTTAAAGCATTTGCTTTACGTTCGGGCAATGGCGGGAAAGAGTTTGAGGATACCCCTACCTCCTGGGCACAAGAGTCCATTGGAATTCTTGCTGACTACGGCGTTATCAGCGGATATCCCGATGGAACATTCCACCCTGACCAAACGATTACGCGTGCCGAGATGGTTGCCATTCTTTCGAAAATACTTATTATGCAAAGCAATTCCGGTGAATCCAATACTTTCATTGATATAGCGCCCCAGCATTGGGCTAAGAAGATGATTGAAGAAGCGACGGCAGCCGGAATTATCCAAGGCAAGGGCGGAAACCGGTTTGCGCCGGACGATACCCTTACAAGGGCTGAAGCTTTGACGGTTATCCTTCGCGTAATGAAAAAAGATCCGGTTATTTCGGATCTCCTCGGATAAAACGACAAGAAGGGCAGTATCTCAGGTGGTTCACCCGAGATACTGCCCTTCTCCATTTATTTGACCTTATGAATGTGAGAAATTTGCTGCTTTCGGAATTCGCCGGGCGGCATCCCGATCTGCTTTTTGAACATCCGGTTGAACGACGTTATGTTCTCGTACCCGACATGTACGCCAATGTCGTGGATAGACATCCCGGTGACGATAAGCAGCTCCTTGGCCTTGCGGATGCGGATTTCGTTCAGATGGTCGCTGAAGTTGGCTCCGGTTTTTTCTTTTATATAGACGGACAAATACGCGGGTGACATGTTTAGCAATTGGGCCAGATAGGCAAGCGACAAATCCTGAGAGTAACGGGTGTTCAAAATATCCATAATCAAGGCTGCGATTGGATCCTGACGTTCTTGCGTTTCGTTGATGAAGGCGGCTACGCACTCAAAAAGCTCTGTAAACGTATCCAAATAATCTTGCACGGTGACGCATTCCCTCACCTGCCTGATAATGGAGTAGACCTTATCAACGGATTCGGCCTTTAAGTGCAGCGGCTCCAGATTAATCCACACTTTGGATGCGATAAGATCGGCCAAGTGCCGATACACTTGAACGGAGGCGCCGTTTTTGACGAAAAGATCGATAATCTCGGACATCAGCTGTATGGCACCCTCGGCGTTGCCCGATTGCATAAACGAACCCAGAGCCTGCTCGTGTTTCGGGTTTAACAGCATTGGAGGGGCTGCCTGCAGCTTGTCAATAAACTGTATATCCTCGGTCAGGTTTGCCTGCATGGCCATTTGCCGTACTTCCTGATAGGCCGCGCCAAGGTCATGATAACAAACGCTTTGCGTGCCGACGGCTATAGTGACAGGGCAGCGGATATTTTGCCGTTTCAACAGCGGTTGCAAGGTATGCATGAAAGAGGCGATTTTCTCGCGGATACCTCCATAAAGGACCGTTACCACGCAATCCGTCTCGATCTGGAACGTGTCGGTGTCGTTAAACCTCTCGCTTATCCGATTATGGAGGAATTCGGCGACGCTATGCAGGATATACGGTTGTTCATCATTGGCGCAAGCTTCTTTGGAAAATCGAAAATGAAAGAGCACAACATGACAGCTACGGTTGGCTGGCAGCCGGTTGCTCCAATCCGCACCCAAGACTCCGTTAATATTCCTTAAACGGTTTAAGCATTCCAAGCGAGACAGAGCGGACTGGGGTAAATTCGAACCTAGCTTTCTGTAGCTGTGGGAAGGCCCTTTCCGCATAGATATTCTCATGAAAGGCACCCTGCTTTCCAGTTGTATTTGTCCATTTATTCATAATACTTCCATAGAGTGAGTCTGGAGTTAAGCTAGTGTTATCTGAATGTCAAAAAAATGATAGACCCTATATTAGATAATATGCAGAAAGTACGGACTTGCCGGAAAACCGTCTTCCATTCTAAAGAGCTGTATGCTATCGAATGAAATGTGAATAGGCATTCCGCATCCGCTAGATTACACTGTCTGTGAATTAGGCAGCAGCAATCTTAATAGAAGCGGAGCGTGTGAGGAATGAATAGGTTGTTCAAACAAGCGCGGCGGCGGTTCATCGCGGGAACGATGACGGTAGCGCTTGTCGTAACGGGCTTGCCGATTGGCGCGTCCGGGACGGCTAACGCGGAGGCGTCGCAGCTCGGACCGGAGCTATTGATTACGGAAATCGTGGCTAATTCTCCGAACTATACCCCTCCGGGCGGAAGCGGTACGGACGATAACGCTTGGGAATATGTCGAGTTGTACAATAACAGCGACACTGCGATTTCGCTGGGTGACTACTTTATTACCCGCGACAGCTATAACGGCGGCGCTCATTACGAGTATCCCATCGAAGCTGGCCGCATGCTTGAGCCTCATCAGACGATTGTTGTAAAAGGTCAAAGCAATGCTTCCGATCCTGCTACGGCAGCAGAGCATAACGCGCTTGCATCTTTTAACTCGGCATACCACGCCGAACTGACGGAGACACAAGTCGCCTTTATGGACCAGTCCAGCGGCGGCAATCTTCCGAACACCGGTACACAGACGGTATCGGTCAAGCGTTCTTCAAACAAAGAAACCGTTATTTCCGCGAGATATAACGATGCGGATGCCGCAGGGGCTCCGCTCATCAACTCCTCCAACAACATCGACGACAGCAACGGCAAAAGCATCGTATTTGCCTATAATCCGTTAAGCGGAGCAACGGCGATGACCAAGCTGGCATCCAAGCAAGCGCCAACGCCGGGAAGCCTTATTGCGGGTCAGCCGGTTGCGGATACGGGCGTTCCGGCGACTACGCCTCCGGTATTAACCCATGTTCCGGCAACTGTACCAATCGAACCGCAAAATTTCTCCGTGACAGCCGACGTGAGCAGCGACGGTGCTTTGCTCTCCGCGAAGCTCTATTACAAGAAAGCGGAAGATGCTGCTTTTACGCCGGCAGACATTAACGTCAAGGATTCCTCTAGCGTACTGACCGGCGTAATCCCCGCAAGCGTGATGCAAGGGACAAGCAAGGTGGAGTACTATATCGAAGCAACGAACGCTGCCGGCATGACCAGAAGCCCGTCCGCGGCCGACAGCTTCTACGAGCTGCAGATCAAGCAGCCCCAGCAGCCGGAAGAGCCGGAGCTGCCCCCGGTTCTGCTCATTTCGGAAATCGTGTTTAACACCCCGAATATCGGCAGCGGGGACGTAAATGCCTGGGAGTATTTCGAGATCTATAACAACAGCAGCGAGCCAATCGCGTTGAATGACTACCAAATCCAGTATTTTAACGGTTCTGCGCTCGCATACGAGTGGACGTTCAGGGATAACAAGACGATCCAGCCAAACCAGACTATGGTTGTGCGCGCTTATTACAGCGATGAACAAAACGGCTCGCTGGACAAGTTCAACGGAGCTTATAACGTGTCGCTTACCGACAACGACATCGTCTCGTTTAATCACCCGTCCGGCAATCTGATCAATACGAATGAGCATACGGTATCGATCGTGAAGAAGACCGGAGAAACGGTCGACACGATCGTATCGGCCAAATACAACGACGGCTGCCCGGCCGAAGCGGCTACCAATTGCGACGACTTGAACAATACGGCCGTGATCTATAAAGTGGATGGCCAAAAAACGAAGCTGATGGAGAAGGTCGGAAGCAAGGTTGCGCCAACGCCGGGTTCTTTGGCCGCTGGTCAGCTTTCCCCTCAAATCGAGCATGCGCAGGTAGCAGGCTCGACTTTGGTTAAAGATATTCCGATCAATGCCGTTATTACGAGTGCGGCTGGCACTGTTCAAGGCGCCAAGCTTTACTTCAAGACGGATAAGGATGCGGATTACGGCTCCGTCAATATGACCGCGGGTGCGGAAAACCGCTATAGCGGGGTTATTCCAAAGGAAGCCATGAGCGAGGAGGCCGAATACCTCTATTACTACATTGAGGCGACGGACGGGCTTCATACAAGAAAGAATCCCTTCTCCGGCAGCCCGTTTCAGGTTCGGATATTCCACTCGGTGACGGATGCCGCTCCTGCGCTTCTCATTACGGAGCTTGTTCCGGATGATAAGGGCAGCGATATGTACGAGTACATCGAGGTATACAACAACACGGATCGATCCGTTAATCTGAAGGACTATGCGATCTATTACGAATTTTCGCATGGCGCGACGATCAGATGGGATTTATCGGAGGACTTTAATCTGCCTTCGAAGCAATCGGCGGTCATTTGGGTCAAATCCGACTTAAGCCTTGACAAGACGCTGGCGGATTTCAACGCGCATTGGAGCTCGGTAACGGGTTCGCCTGTAAATCTGACAAGCGCGCAATTGACTTCTCTTTACTCGATCGGAATGGACAATACAAGCGAGGGACGTATTCTGATCGCTCCGGACGCCGCCGATTGGGTTGGCCATTGGGGCGGCGCCATTTCGCAGGCCTGGTATAACGTTGGCAAGGATGAAGTGAATGACGACGGAAAAAGCGTTGTATACGAATATCCGAAAGGCGATTCGAATCCGCAATTTTTGAATCGGATGTTCGAGCGCTCCGCCGGCCAGACGGCTACGCCGGGCGTAATCGTCGAAGGACAGGTGCCGGAAATAACCGTCGAGGTTCCCGAGGACGCGACAAAGCCGGAAATCACTTATACGGCTCCCGCAGGCAACCAGCCATTTGGCAGCTTGAACGTTGCGGCGACCATCTTGGACGATGTCAAAGTTGACCGGGCAACTCTCCTCTTCAAAAAGAAGGGCGATTCCGCCTATCAGGAAGCTAACATGCTTCGTTCGTTGACCAATCCAAACGAATACAGCGGTACAATCGCCTTGGATAAAATACTTGGGGCAGAAGCTCTCGACTATTATATCGAAGCGGCGGACGGCCAGAACATTTCCCGTTCGACGGATGGCGGAGGGGCCCTTTACTCGGTTACCTTTGAACCAAAAAGCAAGCTGTGGCTTGATACAGCTCCGAACAGCTTCCTGAAAGGCAATGCCCGCATTCAAGGCAATGCCCTTGATGCGGGACGCGCGTTAAGCTTGAAAGCGGACGGCCAGACGCTGAACAGCGGGAAGGCGTTAAACGACAATGCTTATCTGACGTTTGACGCCGACAATATGGAGAAGAGCTTTAATGACGGTTTATACGTGAACGGACAGCTGGTATCGACGTTCCCTAACATATCCTACCTTGCGCCTCATGTCGCAACCGTACCTAAAAGTCTGCTGAAGCCGGGCAACAACGTGCTGCTCGTGACGGCCGGCAACAAGCTGGATCCGCTTGGCACGGAAGGCAATAACGATGACTACAAGATCGAGAACATGAGGTTCTTGCTCGGCAATGGCGGGCAAGCCGCTATCACTGCGAGAGGCAAGGTGCTCGATAAAGACCAGTTTACCGTTGTTGATCCGGCCAAACGGCAAAAGGTCGGCGACAGCGCCGGCTATTTCGAATATCTCGAGCTGACCGTCAATCTGCCCGAATCGTTGTTCCAAGGCACAGCAGCAACGCTGGATACAACTACGCTCTCCGATGGCGAGCACGTCTTCGAGGTGTCCGATGCCGAAGCGGGAACCAAGGCAAGCGTAACGGCTATCATCGACAACACGCTCCCGGTATTCGAAGAGTTCTCCGTTAAGAACGGCGAAACCTACAGCGGCAATATCGCGCTGAACGTTAAAGCTGCAGACGCAACCTCCGGTATTCGCACAACGACGGCTACGTTGGATGGTGAAGCCGTAACGCTGCCAGGTCAAGTGAAAGCATCCGAGCTGTCTGCCGGCGACCATGTATTTACCGTTACGGTTACGGACAAAGCCGGTAATGCTGCGGCTTCTTCCGCGACCTTCAGCGTCGGCGACGAGACACCAAGTCAATCTTTCGAGCCAACGCCTGGGGATAACGCTGCAAACGTTGGAACTAATGCGCAGCTTAGCGTAAAGGTAAGCGATCCGAACGGGGATGCGATGGATGTCAGCTTCCGCGAAGCGTACCGATACAATTACAGCAATCGTACGGACATTGCGGGCTTTTCCAATTCGACGGACCGCGAACCTCCGCTGGAGCTGAACCCGGCTGGCGAAACGGCGGTTTCCGCGGAAGCGGTTAATCAGGTAAAAGCGGTGGACGGCAGTTATTTCGTCACCGACGCGGACGGCCTGTTCCCGTACCAGCGTTACGACTTCAAGCTGGATCAAGAGCCGGTCGATATCGCAAACGTAGAAGTAGTCTGGAAAGGGCATTCGCTGCCGGACCGTCAAGTGACCCTGTATGCTTGGAATTACAATACGAACAAGTGGGTAAGAGCCGCATCGGGCGTTGGGGCGGAAGACTTCGAGCTGAAGGCGAAGGTCAGCGCGTCGGATATGGTTAGAGACAAAACGATTCACGTGCTTGTCCAGGATCTCGTGCCGGCTGCCGAAGACGGAGTCGACTTCAGCTTCGCATGGGCGAGCGACACGCAATATTACTCCGATTCCTATCCGGAAATTTACGACAAAGAAATGAAATACGTAGCCGACATGAAGGACGAGAAGAAAATTTCCTATCTCATTCACACCGGCGATTTGGTCGATGACTTCAACCGTCCGGACGAGTGGAAGGTTGCGAGCGACAGCATGAAGCGTCTGGAGGATGCCGGCGTTCCGTATGGCGTCGTAACGGGCAACCATGACGTCAATCACGACGAATCCAACTACACGGAATATTGGAAGTACTTCGGACGCGAGCGGTTCAAGGATCAGCCGTATTATGGCGACGACCTGAACAATAACCGCGACCACTACGACTTGATTTCGGTCAAAGGCCAGGATTTCCTGATCATGTACCTGGGCTGGAACATTCAGGAGAGCACGGTGAAATGGGCAAACGACGTGCTGAAGAAGTACCCGGACCGTTACGTCATTATCGGTACCCATGAATATATTTCACCGACGGGCGCTTATTCCGGTCAAGGCGAGATGATCTGGAACGAAATCGTAGCGAAGAATGAGAATGTTAAGATGGTGCTTTGCGGACATTTGCATGGCGTTGCTTATAACGTCAAGCACGTCGAGAACAGCGACCGCGTCGTTATCGAGATGCTGGCGGATTACCAATCCGGCCCGCAGGGCGGACAAGGCTACATGAGATTCCTGGAATTTAATTTGGCCGCTAATCAGATTCATGTAACGACTTACTCGGCTTACATGAACGACAGCAATTTCTTCGAGGAAGAAGGCAAGGACGACTTCCTGCTGCCTTACAAGACGCAGGATCCAAGCAAGCAGGTTTCGACCGATTTTATCGGAGTAAACGTCTATGGCAGCAAAGAAATCGGCAGTCAGAAGAACGTGGCAAGCGGCAGCACGGCTACCGCAAGCTGGCCTGGTCTAGCAGGCAATACCGCATATCATTGGTACGCAACGGCCACGGACATAAACGGCGACAGCTCGACTTCGGATATATGGAGCTTCTCGACGGGCTCTAAGACGGTACCGCCAACAACTCCATCGAATCCGAGCACTCCGTCTAATCCGGATTCAAGTCCGGATGTAACGGTTATCTCACCAAATGCGATCCCTGCAGCGGGGGAAGTGACGTTGAAGCCGGATAAGGGTGACAGCGCAATCGCTCTTAGCAAAGAAACGCTGGCCAAAATCGGCAGCCGCGAAGTGAAGGTCGACATCGGCAGCAGCGTTATGGTTACCATACCGGGTACGGTTCTGCAGTCTCTCGGCGGAAAGCTCGGCGATGGCAGACAGCTCGTTATCAAGCTGGACCAAATGGCGCAGAGTTTAATCGACCAGGCAGAAGCGGCCGCGGGAAGTAAGCGTAATGCGAATATGGAAGCGAAAGGCGCGGCCTTGCAGCTTTCCTTCGGCGAGCTTGGCAAATCCGGCGGTCTGACCAATATCGGCACGCTGCCTAGTCCGGTCAAGATTGATTTGAAGGCGGATTCGATCAATAACGTCAAGCTTGCGGGCATTTACCGGATTGACGAGAGCGGCAATGCCGTCTGGATCGGCGGCGAATACGCGGATGGCAGCTTTACGGCGTCCGTTGATCAACCGGGCAAGTATATCGTTATGGAATATAACAAGCCGTACAGCGACGTCTCCTCAAGCAGCTGGGCTTATCATTACGTGCAGGAGCTATCGTTCCGCGGTATCGTAAATGGCATCAGCGACAGCAAGTTTGGCGCCAACCAGTCTACGACGCGCGCGGAATTCGTGACGCTGCTCGCTAGAGCGCTTGGACTTAGCGGGTCCGATTCGGCGGCATCGAAGTTCAAGGACGTGAAAGCGGGCAGCTGGTATGCGGATGCCGTAGCCGCAGCCCTTCAAGCGGGAATCGTAACGGGCATTACCGAGGACAGCTTCCAGCCGGACAAACGGATCAGCCGCGAAGAGATGGCCGTCCTGATCATTCGTGCTCTCGAGTATAAGCAAGGTACGGCTGTCGCAGACTCGGGCAATGCTGCTTATACGGATGGAGGCAAGATCAGCGCCTGGGCCAAAGAAGCCATTGAGAAGGCGAACGTGCTTGGCATCATGACCGGCCGCGAGAACGGGCAATTCGCTCCGCAAGCGAATGCAACGCGTCTGGAAAGCGCGAAAGTCGTCTATGAACTATTGGAACAATTGAAATAACGTACAGCTTTTACCGGACCGGCGCATGGAGAATCTATCTCCATGCGCCCGCTCGGGTTTGGCATACCAAGGAGGCTTGCGAATCCCATGAAAAAGGCGATTGCGCTTTTGGCGTTCTGTCTACTCTTGCTTGGCATCGTTCCGCATGCGTACGCGCATATGAACACGTATGGCTATTCGGACATCAGCGTAAGCGGCGGGCAGCTGGAATACGATTTGTATTTGGATATTACGGAAGTGTCCCAGTGGATGGACATGCGCTCCGGCGGCGTGTTTGTCATTGATCCCGGGAAATCGAGAGCTCCGGCTGAAGGGGAAGTGTCCTGGACGGACGAGGATTTGCGACCGTTGATTGCGGATTCGCTCATTGTCAAGGCAGGCGGTCAGCCCGTGGAGCCAACGATTGGCGATATTGCGGCAAAAGAAAGAAATAATGGCCAATGCCTGTTTGTGAAGCTTGACTATCCGCTCCCGGACGGAGCTTCGGATTATAGCATCGATTACAGCTTTTTCTTCGATACCGATCCGGCTCATCAGAACTTTGCCACGATCCGCGAAGCGGGTTCATCGAAGGATATCGTGTTTAATAACGGCAATCATACGGTAACCGGGCAGCTTGGAGCATCGGAGGCGGATGCTTCCAAAACGACGGTAGAGGTACCGAACTGGCTTATGTCGATGTGGGAATATTTGCGGATTGGCGTCGAGCATATCTTGAGCGGCATTGACCATCTGCTCTTTATTGCCGCGCTTGTTATCGCCAAGCAGCGGAAACGGGATTACGTGAAGGTCCTGACGGCGTTTACGGTCGGACACAGCTTGACGATTGCGCTTTCCGCCCTCGATATCGTGAATTTGCCGCCTGCTTTCGTCGAGCCTGCCATTGCTTTAAGCATCGCGTATGTGGCCGTCGAGAATATTTGGCTCAAAAAGGTAAAGCGCCGCTGGATCATCGCCATGGGCTTTGGTCTCATCCATGGCTTTGGCTTCGCCGAGGTGCTGCGCGGCGCGATGAGCGACCGTTTCCTGCTGACGTTGTTCTCGTTTAACGTTGGCGTCGAAATCGGCCAATTGGCCGTTCTCGCCGTATTGCTTCCGCTGCTTATTTGGATCGGCCGCTACAAAGCTTACAAGTACGCCAATTACGCCGCCTCTTCGTTTGTCGCGGTCATCGGACTTTATTGGTTTGTAACCCGGATTATCCAAGGTTAGAGGAAGCCCCACGATCGTGGAGATTGACCTTTTCTCTTTCATTGCCAATAATAGAGAAACAATCCTTAACGCAAGCGCGCAACTTATTTTTGTTTCCCTAAGGAGATTTACCTCGCATGTCCATACGCTTTAAATTGCTGTTATCTTATGCGGCTATGCTGGTCATACCGCTTATTTCGATCCTGGTGATCAGCCTGCTCCTGGTTATTTTCTATCAAGGAGACGTGAAAAATCTAAAGGGCGTTTATGAAACGACGGAAAACAGGTTTGGTCATGAAGCCGTCGAGCATGCGGTCAAAGAAATCAAACGCACCTCGGTCCGGCATCCCGATTTATTGCTGGACTCCACGTATTTGAAGGATATGTCCGTTGATTTGGAGAAGAACGATTCCGGCATTATCGTAAGAAAAGGCGATGCGATCTACTACCGCTCCGATAATATGCAGCAAAGCCCCCGGCTGGCAGCGGATTTACCGGAATACGCAAGGCCTAATTCTTCGAACGGTTATACCGAGAAAAAAGAAGGAAGCACGAATTATGTTTTTTTGCAGTTTGACGTCATGTTTAAGAACGAACCGGTAAGCCTGTTCATCATATCGAAGGAAGATCCTCTTACCTACTTCATCCGCAAGTATTTCCCTACCTTATTTGTCTGTTCCTTGTTGATCCTGATCATTACGCATGTCCTGCTGACGACTTATATGTCCAAAAATATTATTCGCCGCCTGCAGACCTTGCGGACAGCCGCGCGGGAGATGAAGAACGGCAACCTGGACTTTAGGCTTCAGGTTGAGGGCAAGGACGAGATTGGTCAATTAGGCATGGCCTTTGAGGATATGCGCTCGCGTATGCAGGAGTCTATTCAAATCCAAGCTCAATACGAGGCGAACCGCAAGGAATTGATTGCAAGCATCTCGCATGATCTGAGAACGCCGCTTACCGCCATCCGGGGTTATATTGACGGGGTGACGGAAGGGGTGGCGGACACGCCCGAGAAAAACGCGAGGTACATGAAAACAATCGATGCCAAGGCCGCGGAGCTGGAACATCTTATTAACGAACTCTTTCTGTACTCCAAGCTTGATCTTAACCGCCAGCCGTTCCTCTTTGAAGCGGTGGAGCTCTTGCCTTTTCTTAACGATTTGTCGGAGGAGCTTCAATTCGAGCTTGAGAAAAAATCAATCGCGTTCGAGCCCGATATGGATGTGCCCGCCGGATATTTCGTTCGCATGGACAGAGATCAGTTCAAGCGCGTGCTGAACAATATTATCTCCAACAGCGTCAGGTACATGGACAAACCGTTGCCGGTTATCCGGATGAAGGCCTTTCTGGAGGGTGATCGGGCAGTCATGAGGATTTCGGATAACGGGATCGGGATGAAAGACAAAGATCTCGCGCACATATTCGAGCGCTTCTATCGCGCCGACGAATCGCGGAGCATGAAGACGGGCGGCAGTGGGCTAGGCCTGGCGATCGCAAAGCAAATTATGGAGAGCCATAGCGGGGGAATAACGGCAGCAAGCAAGTGGACAGCCGGCACAACCATCAGCTTGTATTTGCCTATTCATTCAAGGGAGGAGGGGGAAAATGGTGAAATCGGTTTTGCTGATTGAAGACGATACATCGATTGCGGAGCTTCAGCGGGATTACCTGGAGATTAACGGGTTTGAAGTGCAGGTAGCCGCCGATGGAGAAGCGGGACTCGCCATGAGCTTGTCCGGCCATTATGATCTGGTCATTCTGGATCTGATGATTCCCAAGATGAACGGCTTTGAGGTATGCAAGAAAATAAGGGAGAAGCAGGACATTCCGATTCTTATCGTCACTTCCCTTCATGATGACATCGACGT
This sequence comes from Paenibacillus sp. BK720, assembly GCF_011761545.1. NCBI lineage: Bacteria > Bacillati > Bacillota > Bacilli > Caryophanales > Paenibacillaceae > Paenibacillus > Paenibacillus sp. BK720. Next base: position 475,532 of record NZ_JAASRQ010000001.1, read on the forward strand.
GATTCGGGGGTTAGGTCTCGGAGCTGACGATTACATTACCAAGCCGTTCAAGCCGGCGGAGCTGGTTGCAAGAGTGAAGGCTCATCTGGCCAGGTATGAAAGGCTAGTTGGCAAAAAGGACGCCAAAGACATCATTCAAATTCGCGATCTGTATATCGATCCGGATACGCGCAAGGTGTACGTGAATGAGGAGGAAGCGGTATTAACTGCGAAAGAATTCGATCTGTTGTATTTCCTGGCGAGTCATCCCAATAAAGTATTCAGCAAAGAGCATCTCTTTGAACGGATATGGGGAGTTGACGCGCTTGGAGATTTGCAGACCGTTACCGTACACATCCGGAAAATTCGCGAAAAAATCGAAAAGGACTCTGCTAACCCCGTCTATATCGAAACGGTATGGGGAGCCGGCTATCGCTGCAGAGGGTAAAGAGAAGTCTGATCAGAGGATCAGGCTTTTTTATTTTTCTTCATAATAATTAATAAAAATTTAATCGAATATTCACGGCTTGTTGAGATCTCCGCCTTACATTAGGAGAGGTTAAATTAAGGCATGAGTTACGAGAGGAGTAGTAATTCCGTTATGCAAAATATTTTTACGGCTGTCGTTCAGGGCATCATAGAAGGCTTAACCGAATTTCTTCCGGTGTCTTCAACGGGGCATTTGATTTTGTCGGGAAAGCTGTTGAGCTTCACTGGGGACAAGGCAGATACCTTTGAGATTATTATACAGCTTGGAGCCATTTTGGCTGTTGCCGTTATTTATTGGCGAAGAATTTTAAGCCTTCTTGGGATAGGGAGACTAACGTCGGATATCGCCGGGGATCAGCAAGATCAGCTGCCGGGCAGACTTAATCTTCTTCATGTTATTCTAGCCTGCTTGCCTGCGATGGTGATGGGGCTGGTTCTGCACTCGTTTATTACTTCGTACTTATTTTCTGCTTACACCGTGCTTGCAGGCTTGGTTTTCGGCGGAATCTTTATGCTGTTCGGAGAGAGCAGCAAGTCTTCTTCTGCCCCATCCGGCGGCTTGGATCAGATTACCTACAAGCAAGCTATTGCTATCGGAGTATTTCAATGTCTGGCGTTATGGCCCGGCTTTTCGCGTTCGGGGGCAACCATTGCAGGAGGATTATTAGCCGGCGTTGGCTATAGAGCGGCAACAAACTTCTCATTCTTGATTGCAATTCCAATGATGGTAGCCGCCAGCGGATTCGAGTTATTAAAAAGCTATAATACCTTGACCGCGTCGGATACGGTATTTTTTATTACCGGCTTCCTTGTCGCTTTTGCAGTGGCCCTCGTTGCGGTTATTACGTTCTTGAAGCTGCTTGAACGCTTTAAGCTTGCGCCCTTTGCTTATTACCGCTTTGCGCTTGCGGCCGTCTTCTTGGTATATCTGCTGGTTACGGGTAACTAATCGCTCTATTTCACGGTCTCGGAGGAGGGTGCAGGATATTGCATATTGCACAGTGTTCTTCTATTAGGATGAACGGCTGATATCCGGTTCACAATAATGGAAGATGCAAGGGGGGATACATCATCGATATCGCAGCTTGGCTTGAACAGTATGGTTACGGCATTATTTTTCTCGCATTATGCCTTGAAATGCTGGCCTTGCCTCTTCCCGGAGAGATCATGATGAGCTATGCGGGAATGCTGGTCTTTGAGAAAAAACTGAGCTGGCTTCTTAGCATTCTTACCGCATCAGCCGGTGTAACCGCCGGTATAACGCTTTCTTATTGGATCGGTTATTGGTTAGGCAAACCGTTTATTGCGAAATACGGCCATCGGTTCCATATGGGTGCGGAACAAATGGAGCGCTTAACGGTCTGGTTTGAGAAATATGGCGATAAGCTGTTGTTTATCGCATACTTCATACCGGGCATCAGGCATATTACGGGGTACTTCTGCGGAGTAACCCGTATGCCGTTTCGGCGGTATGCGATTTACGCTTATTCCGGGGCTGTCTTTTGGGTCAGCTTATTTATCTCGCTCGGAAAAGTGTTAGGGCCTAAATGGGAAACGTACCATTCCACGGTGAATCGTTATTTGATCATCTTTGCGATTGCTTCGGGTCTGCTGTTTTTGCTGTACAATCTCATGAAAAAGTACAAGTACCGTATCATCGCGTTCCTGCTCGATCTGGTCAGCGGAGGGGTTCGACAGGTACAGTCATTGGGCAAAGCCAAATATGCGATACTCGCTTCCTTTGCTGTCTTCTTATTATTACTCTCCGTTATGTTCGGAATGATTCAGGATTTCGTTGCGAAGGAGTTTGGGCAGTTTGATGAAGTAATTTATTATTTGGTTTTAATGATAATCGGCTCAAGGTGGCATGACCGGATGGAGGATTTCCTGCAAATTGGCAGCATTTATCTCCATGCTTCGGTGATCGCCCTTACCTTTGTCGTTATTCGATTCAAGGGGAACAACAAGCTGCTTGAACTATTGTTTTTGTGCTGGACGACAGCTGGAGGGGTCGTTCTAAACGAAGGGCTTCGGATGGTCTTTCACCGGACAGGTCCGGTCTCTTCCGAGTACGGTTTTCCTATCATGAACACCTTTCCAAGCGAGGATACCTTTACGGCAGTTACCGTGATGGGATTTTGCGTCTTTCTGATTTTGCGGCATTACAGTCAGGCAATCATTCATTTATTCATGATTGCCGCCGCGTTTCTTTTATGCCTATTGCTGGGGATCAGCCTCATTTATTTCCACTTGCAATATCCAAGCGATGTAGCCGCGGGTTACGTATTTGGCGGGGTTTGGGTAAGTCTAAACGTTTTTATGCTGGAAGTGAGGCGGAAATTGCAGCGAAGCAGAGTAAGTATTGCATAAGTTCAACAGTTACGGCATTCGGTCGCTAGGTGACCGGCTGCCGTATTTTTCTTGCAAAAAAAGCATTGATCTTACCAATGAGTTCTAGGTAAAATATGGATATTATAGAAGGGGGGATTTTGTTGTCCATTGTGATCGTCATCGTTATTGTAGCGGCCGCATTCATGATCATTTCGAACGTGATGGGAACCTCCAATCAAAGAGGAGACCGCTCCAATGGGGGATATAGAAGAGCGGGACATTCCTCGGCAGATCCGAATTTGCATTCTCCCGTCATAAATAACGAATCGGATGATCATATCCACCGCCATCATCACGGCCACCATCACGATCATCATCATCATGATCATGGAAGCAGCCATTCCCCTTCCGGCGATTTCTCTTCAGGCTCGGATTCGGGGGGCGGAGGATCAAGCTCCGATTAATCAAAGAGGCTCCCTTCAAGGGCAATCAGGCGAATCAGCCTGTTCCCGCGCGGGGAGCTTTTATTCTTTCCAGCTTCTTCTTAAGAAAAACTTAAGGTTTTTCCTCAGGTTTTATTAAATAGTTTTTCTTATGCTATTGCATAGATTGCACAGGAAGAGAAGGGAGAACATTTCTCTATGGACCGGCATGTAAAAATCGGTATCTTGCGGCGGTATGAGTCCTATTGTTATCAAATCTGCCATTATCTCATCCAGCGGGAGCCGGATGCTTCCCAGGCAGCGAAAGAGGCCTTGCTCAGCATTGCCGTCGACGCTTGCTTTTTTACGGATTCCGACGAGACGCGTAAGGATAAGATCCGCCGCACCAGCATCCGTATGTCCTTATTATGGCAAGGGAACGGACTTAAGAATAAAACACAACCTTTAACATAACCGTCGCTTTAAATAAATCCCCATCGGTCTCGAGCGTCAGGCTGCCCCCGTGAAGGTCTATGATGGACTTCGCGATCGCAAGTCCAAGGCCCGATCCTTCCGTATGGCGCGACGTATCTCCGCGTTTGAAGCGCTCGAGAAGCTCGTCGGCGTTATCATTGATTTCATGCTTCGATACGTTTTTGAAAATAATCGCAACCTCCTGATGTCCGGTCAGCCGCATCGATATATAAGCACGCGTATGGGCAAGAGAATACTTCAACATATTTCCGATCAGGTTATCGAATACCCGCCACAGCTTTTGCCCGTCTGCAGAGACGTAGACCGGTTCCGTCGGCAGCGAGAGTCGGAATTGAATATCCGAGCCGTCCATTCCATCTTTATATTCCGCCAGCGCCTGCTGCATAAGCTGAACCAGATCCGTCTGCTCCAGCAGCAGCTTCGCATTGCCGCTTGCCATGGTCGATACTTCAAACAGATCGTCAATCATCGTTTTTAGACGCTTCGATTTCTGGTCGATAATCTCGGCGTAAGCCGCCCGTTCCTCCATGGTTGCATCTCCGGACTTGAGCAGCCCGGCATACGTAATAATGGAAGTAAGGGGAGTCCGCAAATCGTGACTGACATTGGTAATGAGCTCCGTCTTTAGCCTCTCGTTTTTGGCTTGTTCGTTTTGCATGATGCGGACGCCTTGCCTGAGAGCGTTAATATTATCCGCTAATGAAGCAAGCACGCCGCTTCCCGATTGGGGAACCGCATCCGGCATCCGGCCGGATGCCAGCTCATCCGCAGCGAAGGCAACCCGGTTCAAATATCCGAGCTGTCTGATGGACAGCATAAACGCCGCAACCCCAGTTACCGCCATAATCAGAGCAAGCAGGAAGTAGAAGGCATCGCCATAGTAGAAGTAAGCGGCAACCGCCCATCCTCCGGCAAAACCGAATCCGGCAATAAGAAAAGCGAACAAGAACAGTCTGACTCCGGCGCTTTTGTATAGGAAGGAGTCCTTGACTTGGCTCCTTATTTGAGTGACGCCAGCTTCTGCGCGTGAGCTTGTCCGCTTCAAAAGGGAGCGTGCCCATTCGTCCTTTACCTTGCTCCAGCTCCGCATTTCGTTTGCCAGAATTCTCCCCTGACAGAAGGTTAAGGCCAGTCCGACTGCCGCCGCCGCGAATGAAGCAAGCAGCTTGCCCGCATACAACAACGGCGAATGAAACAGCGAAGGATAGAAGCCCGCCGAGTTCACGAGTATACCGGCCGTCATCACAGCCGTTCCCATAAATATTATGCTTCTGACATCTATCGGCAGTCTGGTATAGAATCCCGTCCAAAGGCCTGTTTCCATTCGGAAGGACATAACGCGTTTCAATCGGGCAGAGCATACTATAAGCAAGATACTGCCAGCCAAGACGTAAGCGAACAGCGAGAACTGCTCCCAACGATATTGCTTGGCCAATGCCTGTTGGGGACTGTTCTTCGGAACCGCGATCCAGCCCTGATAAGGCAGGATGGAGGCATCCAGCAATTCATGTGCTCCAATAAGGTAATGCAGCGAATTTGTAATATCTATTGTATAGTCCGTTACATAAACGTGGCTACCGGCAGACATTGCATTCCGCGCAGCTTGTTCATTATTGGCGCTTAAGCTGGAATGGACAATGCCTGAAGCCGAATTCCATAAGTAATAATCGAACTGGTCATGGAAGCGGTTGAACTCCGAACGGTAGGTTTCCCTTATTCTGTAGTAGCTGTCTATACGATTCTCCTTGTTTTCTCTTACGAGGGCGGCGATTCGATCATCATCTTGATACAGTTTCAACAGATCGGCTGTCTTCCGCTCTTTTTCTGCTTTGTAATATTCGGCAGCCATGCTGTTGCCTGAGGCAAGCGCATCTTGAATAGAGAGCTCGTATTCGTCCCGGATGACATTAAGCTGTTCGGTAAGAGGAGCAAGCTGATTGCGGTAGTCCGCGATTTCCGCTTTTTCCACCGTGATGGCGGATTTGGCCTCCTGCTTCGATATCGAATTAAGCTCGAATAGGTTCAACGTGGCAGCGAATTGCTCCAGCTGCATCCGAAACTCTTGCGTATGGAAATAATCGCGGTGAAGATAACGGCTGCCCTGATCCACTAAGGTTAAGGGTCCGCTTAGACCGATAACCAGCAAGAGCGCATAGAGGACAACATGAGTCCTATTTCTCCATTTTGTAACCAATACCCCACACCACTTTCAGATATCTTGGGTTTTTCGGTTCAATCTCGATTTTTTCGCGGATTTTCCGGATATGGACAGCCACCGTATTTTCGGCGTTATAGCCCGGCTCCTTCCAGACTCGTTCATAAATATCGTGGATGGAGAGGACTCGTCCGGCATTCGTCATCAGCAATTCCACGATTTTGAACTCGATGGGTGTCAGCTTTACGGCTTCGCCGTTTACCGTCACTTCCTTCGCCTCTTGGTCAAGCATGAGTCCCCGCAGGTTAATGGTCTTTTTTACCCCTTCATAGGAGCCGAAGGTGACGTATCTCCTAAGCTGGGATTTTACCCGCGCAACAAGCTCCATGGGGTTAAACGGTTTAGTCATATAATCATCCGCGCCTACATGGAGTCCCAGTATCTTGTCGCTGTCCTCGCTTTTGGCGCTTAAGATAAGAATCGGAAGATTGATGCGCTCACGAATTTTGTAAGTTGCCGTTATACCGTCCAGCCGCGGCATCATCAAGTCCAGGATGATAAGATGCACCGGATTGGATTCCAGCAGCTCCAAGGCTTCCAGTCCGTCCTTCGCCTTTAATACGGCGATGCCTTCCAGCTTCAAGTAAATTTCAATGGCATCCCGTATTTCTTTATCGTCATCCACCACCAGCACCACGCGTTGCTCCATAGTAACCCCCCTCAATGTACCTTTTCACTCATTATAAATGGAAAATCTTAATATCCGGTGTTCAAATTTCTGAAGAACTTCTTAATTTCTCGTTCAGCATCGATCGCCTAAAATTCAATAATCCATAATTACTTTGACACATAGAGTAATTTCGGTTAGTATTACTCTATCAGATAGAATAGTTAGGTCAAGGAGGGCTTTGTATCATTAGGAGCGACATTATTCGCGGGCATTTGGATCCAATCATCCTGCGCCTGATTCTGGAGAAGGATCGGTACGGATATGAAATTTCTAAAGAGATCAGCCTGCGGACGAAGGATAGATTCCAGATCAAAGAAGCGACCTTGTACGCGGTATTTCAAAGACTGGAGAACAAAGACCTTATCGAATCCTATTACGGTGATGTTTCCCACGGAGGACAAAGGAAATATTATCGGATAACGACGTTAGGCAAGGCCTATTTGCGGGAAATGGTTAAAGAATGGGAAGAAATCAAGGAAATTATCGACGTGTTCATGGAGGGATTGAATTGAAATCGATAAAGCAGCATGTAGACGAATTGTTTAAGGGTATTCCGGAGAGCGAGAAAAAGAAGATTATCAAGCAGGAAATTGTGTCCAATCTCCAGGAGAAGGTATTCGACCTGATGGAGCAGGGGAAGGAAGAAGAGGATGCCATCAACAAAGCGATTGTCGAATTCGGCGATATCGAGGAGATCAAGCAGCAGCTCGGACACAAGCTTCCCACAAGAAGAAACAATGCCAAATTAAATCTCGGCTTTTCGATCTGGGGCAGCCTTCTCATTATCGCGCTTGTTGTATTCGTGAATTTCTATTACACGCCGGATGTGATCTGGTTCGTATACCCGACATTTGCCGTTCTCTGGTGGCCGTTGTCCATGGTGTTTAATTGGTTGCGCTTAAGGTGAGGAGGTCGACCTAATGATAGATAGGCAGCAAGTTGGATTTGCCGCAGTTGGCAGCTTGATGAGCATCTTGTTTTTTATGATCGTCAATTTTTTGACATCTCCAAGTGAAATTTGGTTCATTTACCCGGCCTTTGTGTTATTGTTCTGGCCGCTAAGTCTGGCTTCCGTTAGAAAGGGCTATTACAGGCTGTACTCCGTGCTCGGAAGTCTGCTCGTCATCGTCTTTCTGCTTACCCTTAATTACATGGAATCTCCAGAGTTTCCTTGGTTTGTTTACGCCATATTTCCGTTCGTCTGGTGGCCGGTAACGATATGGAGCGGATCCAAAGCAAAGACGATTGCCTTCGCCATCCTTTCGAGCATAAGCGCGACGATGTATTATGCGATCTTGAACGCCGTAATGTCACCCGAATATCCTTGGGCGATCTATCCGGCCTTTGCCGTAATCTGGTGGCCGCTCGCTTTGCATTATGTCCGGAAGAAGCAGTATTACCCGTTTTCCATCTCCGCCAGCGCGCTGATGATTGCCTTCTTTATTACGGTTAACCTGGTTTCTTCGCCGGATACCGTCTGGGCGATTTATCCGATCTTCGCCATTTTATGGTGGCCGCTTAGCATGTACTATTTCGGGGTCAAAAGAATAAAGAGTTGATGTGCCAACAAATAAACGAAGTCCATGGGGACAGAGGGGAACAACTATGCCTACTCCAACTGTACGTCAACTAAAAAAGGACATGGCTCCTTACGAAAAATCGCATGCGAGGACCAGCATACTTCAGATCCTGAATACCGTTTTGCCGTTTGTGCTGCTTTGGTATTTAGCCTATTGGGCGCTTGATATATCCTATTGGCTTACGCTTGCTCTTTCCGTTGCGGCAGCCGGTTTCGTCATCCGGATCTTTATCCTTTTTCACGATTGCTGTCATCAGTCGCTGTTCAAAAGCAAGAGGCTGAACGAAATCGTAGGAACGATTACCGGCATTCTTACCTTTCATCCTTATCAGCAGTGGAAGCATGCGCATTCGATCCATCATGCTACGAGCAGTAATCTGAATAAACGGGGAACCGGGGATGTATGGATCCTCACGGTAGAGGAGTATTTAACCTCTTCTTTCTGGAGGCGTTTGGGGTACAGACTATACAGAAATCCTTTTGTCATGTTTGTTCTTGGGCCATTCTACACGATGCTCATTGAGAATCGTTTTAACCGGAAAAATGCAAAAACCAAAGAACGAATCAATACGTATTTGACCAATCTGGGTATTGCGGGATTAGCCGCGCTGCTTTGCTGGGCGATTGGATGGCAGGCGTTCCTGCTGGTTCAAATTCCGATCTTCTATCTTTCCGGCGCAGCCGGGATCTGGTTGTTTTATGTCCAGCACCAATTCGAGGATAGTTACTTCGAGAAGGAAGAGGAATGGGACTATGTGAAGGCAGCGGTAGACGGAAGCTCGTATTACAAGCTGCCCAAGCTGCTGCAATGGCTTACAGGGAATATCGGTTTTCATCACGTCCATCACCTTAGTCCGAGAGTACCGAATTATTTATTGGAAGAAGCTCATGAGAAAACGCCTGCCTTGCACAAGGTGACCACGATAACGATAGCTTCCAGCTTGCAAGCGATCCGTTTCCGCCTTTGGGATGAGGCCAACAAGAGATTCGTGGGCTTCAAGGAAATTCGTCTCATGAAACAAATCGCTAAACAATAACCTGTATAATATGAAAACCTCTTCCCCTTGAAAGGGAGAAGAGGTTTTTGCTGTTGTTGCAGTATGATTCGCTGGATCCTATACGCCTTGAGCGATCATCGCGTCGGCAACTTTTACAAAGCCGGCGATGTTAGCGCCGATAACTAAGTTGCCGGGAACGCCGTATGTTTCGGAGGCTTTCATGCTCGCCGTATAGATATTGTGCATGATTTGCTGGAGCTTGGTATCCACTTCCTCAAGCGTCCAGGACAGTCTTGCGCTGTTTTGCGCCATTTCCAGAGCCGATACGGACACGCCGCCTGCGTTTGCCGCTTTCGCCGGAGCGAATAGTACTTTGTTGTCCAGGAACACATCGATAGCTTCCAGCGTGCAAGGCATGTTGGCGCCTTCGCCAACCGCTTTTACGCCATTGCCCACAAGCAGCTCAGCCGAAGCCTTGTCAATTTCGTTTTGCGTTGCGCAAGGAAGCGCGATATCGCAGGCAATCGACCAGATGCCGGAACAGCCTTCAACGTAGATCGCATCCGGATGCGCAAGAACATAGTCTTTGCATCTGCGGTTTTCGACTTCTTTCAGTCGTTTAAGCGTATCCAGGTTAATACCGGCCTCGTGATAGATATAACCGCTGGAATCGCTGCAGGCTACAACTTTTGCGCCGAGTTGAATCGCTTTTTCGATGGCATAGATGGATACGTTGCCAGAGCCGGAAACAACTACCGTGCTGCCGTTGAAGCCCAGGCCTACGCTCTTCATCATTTCTTCAACGAAGTATACGGCTCCGTAGCCCGTTGCTTCCTTACGGCCGAGGCTGCCGCCGTAACCGATCCCTTTGCCCGTCAGAACGCCCGCTTCATAAGCGCCGGCAAGCTTTTTGTACTGGCCGAACATATAGCCGATTTCTCTTGCGCCAACCCCGATATCGCCTGCCGGGACGTCCGTATCCGGGCCGATATGCTTGCTAAGCTCCATCATGAAGCTTTGGCAGAAGCGCATAATTTCAAGATCCGATTTGCCTTTGGGATCAAAGTCGGAGCCGCCTTTACCGCCGCCGATGGCTTGGCCGGTCAAGGAGTTTTTGAAGATTTGCTCAAACCCGAGGAACTTGATAATGCTGGCGTTTACGGATGGATGGAAGCGCAAGCCGCCCTTGTAAGGGCCGATTGCATTGCTGAATTGAACGCGGAAACCGCGGTTAACCTGTACTTTGCCTTTGTCATCCGTCCAAGGTACGCGGAACGAGATAATCCGGTCCGGCTCAACCAAGCGGTCGAGAACGGCATGCTCGATGTACTTCGGCTGCTGAGCGAGTACGGGAATAAGGGACAGGAATACTTCCTTCACCGCCTGATGAAATTCGACTTCGCCGGGATTGCGTTTTTGCACCGTTTCAAACAGATCATCAATATAGCCGTGAGCAGCTTCTGTGTTCGCTTGCTCGACTTCTTTTACGATACTCATTGCGGTAACACTCCCTCAAGGTTTGTAGGCAAACATATTCATTTTTCTTTTTTAATTTAGTAGTTTAATATTAATATCAAATATTTAATCGCAACAATATTCAGTTAGGATAAAGTTGATGCGTTTAGCGCATGAAGGATAGGGTGAGTTTAGTGGAAGTTAGACAAATGCGATATTTTATGGAAGTTGCGAAGAGAGAGCATGTGACTGAAGCCGCCAATGTCCTGCATGTTGCGCAATCCTCCGTCAGCAGGCAGCTAGCCCAACTGGAAAGCGAATTAGGCGTTGATTTATTTATCCGGAATGGACGGAGAGTAAAGTTGACGCCGATAGGAAAGATTCTGCTGCAACGCGTGGAGCAAATGCTGAACATGATGAACGAGGCCGAGCGGGAAGTGAAGGAATATTTGGATCCGGAAAAAGGGATCGTTCGTATCGCGTTCCCGATCAGCTTGGCCGCGCATGTCCTGCCAAAGGCGATTTACGCCTTTCGCAAACGGTACCCGGAAGCCAAGTTTCAGATGAGACAAGCCCTTTACGGCGATTTGATCGACGGCGTAGTCAACGGCGAGTTTAATCTAGCCATGATTGCCCCGCTGCCGGAAGAGGATAAACCTATTCAGCAAAAGCTGCTTTTTACGGAACGGATTGTTGCGCTGCTGCCCATCCATCATCCGCTTGCCAACAGGTCCAGCATACAGCTGTCGGAGATAAAGGACGAGTCCTTCGTGACGCTTCCCGAAGGGACCATTTTCCGTAAAATCGTGCTGAATGCCTGCCATGAAATCGGCTTCACGCCTCATATCGCGTTTGAAGGGGATGATATCGATGCGCTGAAAGGGCTGGTGTCGGCGGGCCTCGGGATTGCCCTTATGCCGGAGGTTACCTTGGTCGAGACCATCCCGCAATCGACGGTGAAAATTCCGCTGGCCGATCCAACGGTTACGCGAAGCATAGGGGTCATTTGCCCGACCCAGCGCAAACTGCTTCCGACGGAGCAACTGTTTTACCGCTTTCTTACCGAGTTTTATACGCCCGATTACAAGCTGTAGCAACGGCTGAAGCATGGAGACTCCTTGATATTCAAGGAGTTTTTTTGTTCCTGTTTGTTTAGCTGGAGAATGAATGCGGGTTGTTTTGGTAAAAATACCTTTACCAAAAACGGAGATTCGAGGATTGGTAATGGCTAATGATTTGAAAACCGATATTCGGGATATTGCCCAATTAAAAAAGATTATAAGCCAATCCAGCGATTATAAATCGATTCTGGTGTCCGCGGGCAGCAAACAGCTGAACATCTGCTATTTCAGTACATTGATTGACGAAAAGTCCCTGCAGACGAATATCATCCACCCTTTGCAAAACCGCGCTCTGGACTCGGAGCTTGAACGCCTGGAGGATATAAAAAACTGGATTCCGATTGAAGACGTAACCATATCGGAAGAGGTAGAAGCCATTCAAGCCAAGCTGTTAAAAGGGTGCGTGATTGCTTCATTCGACCAAGAAGCCGGCAAACATGCGATCATCTCTATCGCGACTGTTCAGGGAGTACGCCAAAACAACGATACCGAAAATGAATTTAGCGTGGTTGGGCCCAAGGTGGGATTCGTCGAGAGTCTGGATACGAATATCGGATTATTGCGGTCTCAGGTCAATCTTCCTAACCTCGTTGTGAAAGAAATCTTGATTGGAACAACTTCCAAAACAAGAGTCGCCATTGTGTATATCGACGGGGTAACCAACAAGGAATATGTGCATACCGTCGAACAAAGGCTGGAAGCTATTGATTATGACGTTATCTTCGATACCTCCCAGCTGGACCAGTTTATCTCGGACAATTCCTTGACGCCATTTCCGTTATTCTTGTCCACGGAACGGAGAGACCGCGTCGTCTACGCGCTCATTATTGGGCAAGTGGCGGTGATTAGCGACGGGTCGCCTTATTTCATTACGGGCCCTTCTACCTTATTTGATTTTTTCATCTCTCCGGAAGATTACTATCTGCCTTGGATTTTGGGATCTTTCTTCCGGCTTATCCGTATTTTGGGCATCATTTTTTCGTTGTTTGCAACCTCCATGTATATCGCGATCACTACTTTTCATTACGAGGTAATCCCTAGGGATTTGCTCGAGCCGCTCATATTCTCCAGGAGGAACGTCCCGTTTCCGCCGCTGCTTGAAGTCATGTTCCTGGAGATCACGATCGAGTTTCTCCGGGAGGCCGGCGCCCGGCTTCCGACAAAGATCGGTCAGACGTTAGGTATCGTTGGCGGTATCGTAATCGGTCAAGCCACGGTTTTGGCTGGTTTGACAAGCAATATCCTGGTTATTATCGTGGCCTTCTCGGCGCTTGCTTCGTTCGCCACGCCGATCTATAAGATGTCGAACGCAATCCGCTTTTTGCGCTTTCCCATGATCCTTGCGTCCTCGATGTGGGGAGCGCTGGGAATGTTTATCGGGATTGGGTTCCTGCTTGTCCACTTAACCCGTCTGACCTCTCTTGGCGTCCCGTATATCGTACCGATCAATCCCTTGCGGATCCAGGATTTGAAGGACAGCTTTATACGCCCGTCTTACCAATTCAGCAACAAAAGACCGGGCTACTTAAGAACGGAGTCTACCGTCAAATACAAGCCGGGCAAGGTGAAAAGGCGGAACGATCTGGATAGAGAATGACTTAGAAGGCGGGAATGATGAAGTTGAGAAGCAAGGCTTTCCTGATCATTGTCCTCTGCGCGCTGCTGTCCGCTTGCGGCGATACCAACGTTGTCAATAGCATTAAATTCGTTCAAACGATTGGGTACGATGCCGTCGAGAACGGGGTAACCAGCAGCGCTATTATTGCCAATTACGAGGAACAGGGGAAATCAAAGCTGGAATTTTACGTGACGGAGTCCAAATCCATCTACGACAGCATGCCAAAGCTCAATATGAAGCTTGATTTTCCGATAGAGTACGGGCAGTTGAGAATGGCGTTATTCGGAGAGCGTTTTGCGCGCAAGGGCATAAAAACGGCGATCGAAAGCCTGATCCGCGATCCTAAAATATCCTCTAGAACCCATCTTGGCGTTGCGGACAGAGAGGCTCTGAAGATACTTAACATAAAGGAAAATCGCAATGACCCCTATTTCATGTCCGATATGATCGAGCAGAATATTAGATACGGAAATTTACCCAGAATCAATCTTCACTTGACGTTTTTTGATTTCTACGGAAGCGGCAGAGATTTCTTTCTTCCTCATTTCACCGTGGAACGGGATGAACTCAAGCTCGATGGCATCGCTTTGTTTAAAGAGGACAAATTCAAGACCAAAATCGGCATAAAGGATTCCTTCCTGATGAAGCTGTTGATGGAAAATTCGTTAAACGGGAGCATTATGGTTCCCGTGACAGGCTCGGATCAGGCCGGCGGCGACGAGTTTTTCCTGATGAACAGCATCCATTCGAAAACAAGGTATAAAGTGATTCAGACGGGCCCTCCTGCCTCCATTGCCATTAAGGTAAAGCTTGATGCCCAAGTCAAGGATGTCCCCCAATGGATTGATCTGACCTCGAAGGAACAAATTGCTTTGCTGGAGAGATGCATAGAGACCTACTGCCAGAACGAGATTCGGAAGTTTATCGCCTTATTGCAAAGCAATGACGTGGATCCTCTGGGCCTGGGGGATTTGATAAGAAGCAGGACGAAAGACTGGGACCCGCAGGCGTTTCAGAGGCATTACAAGGAGCTGTCCACGACAGTAAGCGTAACGGCTCGTATTATCCGAACGGGCGCGGGAGGTTAGAGCGGACTTGAGCAATGAGATCAGCGAGAAATACAAGATATCTCCCTATTTAATCATCTTCCCTCTATATGTTGGCATGGTGGGAATCGGCATTCTTTCTTACCAAAGGGCTCTCATTAAGCATGCCGGTTATAACGCGTGGATCTCGGTTATTTTAACGGGGATCAGCATTCATATTCTTCTATGGATGATCTATAAGCTATTGTCAACAACCGAAGGGGCACATGATATAGCCGCCATTAATAACAAGCTGTTCGGCAAATTTTTGGGCAGCTTTTTTAATGCGGCCATTGTGATTTATTTTGTTCTGGGCGCTTTCGTCAAGTTCAAAGTGTATATCGAGCTAATTCAAGTCTGGCTGTTTCCCAGCATGAATTTTCTATACGTCAGCATCGTTATTTTATTGCTTGTTTACTACACCGTATCGGGAGGTCTCCGTACCGTAACGGGCATTGCGGTATGGGCGACGATCATTTCGTGCGTGTCGATCATCCCGCAGGTTTTGCTTGCCTTTCCGTATTTGCATCCTTTAAACCTGCTGCCGTTATGGAATCACTCCGTATCCGACATTCTGCTTTCTTCCGAAGATATGGCTTTTAATTTTCTCGGCTTCGAAATCCTGCTTTTGTTTTATCCGTTTATAAAAACCCCGGAAAAGTCGCAGAAATGGGCGCATCTTATCCTCTTTTTGGTCATCTTGTTGTATGGGGTCATTTTGGTTCTGGCCTTTATGTTTTTCACCGAGGAACAGCTGCGCCATACGATCTGGCCGACCTTGAATATGATCGGGATCTTTGAAGTGCCGCTGCTTCAACGGCTTGAATATATAGCGATCTCCTTATGGTTTATCAAAATTATAGCGGGCATTTCCATCTATATTTGGGCGGCTTGCCGCGCAACCAAGATTGCCTTTCGCATAAGGCCGCGATTGTTTTTGGTCTTGAGTCTTATCGCGATGGCGATACTCTGCGAAGCCATTAGAGACCACAGAACCGTTGAGAAGCTGGCGGATATTTATTCCAAGGTGGGACTCTATTTTATATACGTCTATATCCCGTTTGCATTCCTTTGCGTTCTGCTTCGGAAGAAGGTCAGACAGCTACGCGGGAAAAGTTAACTTATTTGAAACGATCATTCCTGAAAGTGTTGACACGGAATTCATATTCGGCTAGCATACTGAGCAGGGGATGATTAAAAAAATGTCCAGAGTAAAAACATTTCAGATTGAAGAGACAATCGATAAGGCGATTGATGTATTCCGGGAAAAAGGCTACCAAGGAACATCGATGCAGGACTTGGTCAGCGCATTGTCCCTGAACCGTAGCAGTATTTATCAGACGTTCCGCAGCAAGGAAGAGTTGTATTTGGTATCGCTGGACCGTTATGGTGACCAGACGAGCGACATTACGGCGATTCTATACGAGCCGGGTACCTGCAGGGAAGTGCTGATGCGGTTTTTTGCTAAATTGATTGAACATAACAGCGTCAGAACGTGTTTGCTGGTTTATGCTTCTTTGGAGATGGGCGAGCATCCGGAGGTCCGCGAAAGAGTCAGCACCAACAACAACTTAAGAGAAAGAGCGTTTTTTCAATTGCTGTCACGGGGGACTGCCAACGGTGAAATTAAGGGTAACCCTAATTTGCGTGTTCTTTCGCAATACCTTGTAAATGTGGCGAACGGTATAACGGTTACTTCCGCATCTGCTGGCAGGAATACGTTAGATAACATATTAGAGATGTCTCTTTTTTTCCTGCGCTAATTTTTTTTGCTCTAAATTGGAATGATCGTTCCCTTAAAATATATCTTAACCTTATTCAAAAAGGAGAGTAAATAAGATGAATTCAAATAAATTGCAAGGCAAAACGGCATTTGTGACAGGCGGATCCCGCGGCATAGGGGCATCCATTGTTAGGCGGCTGAGTCAAGAGGGAGCGGCTGTAGCGTTTACTTACGCGAATTCCGTTGAAAAAGCCAATGAACTAGTTACAGAAATTCAAACGGCAGGCGGGAGAGCTTTAGCGCTTCAAGCAAAAGGCGAAGATATCGATTCCGTGAAATCCGCTGTTGGAGAGACCATTCATGAATTTGGCCATCTGAATATATTGGTTAACAATGCCGGTATTCTGGATGTAAAGCCGTATGATCAATTCACCATGGAGGATTTCGACAGAACCGTTACCGTCAATATCAAAGCGGTGTTTGCCGCCATTCAGGCAGCCGGTCCGCAAATGCGGCACGGAGACAGAATTATTAATATTGGCAGCGTAAATGCCGATGTGACCGGATTCCCCGGCATGAGCCTGTACAGCATGTCCAAAGCGGCGGTTGCCGCGATGACCCGCGGTCTGGCCAGAGATCTGGCTCCGCAAGGCGTGACCGTCAATAATATCCAGCCGGGTCCGGTGGATACGGACATGAATCCCGCTGAAGGAGAGATGGCCGCAATTTTGAAAAATGTCATTGCGCTCGGCCGTTATGGAACGGTAAACGATATTGCCAGCTTAGTAGCCTTCTTATCGAGCCCGGAAGCCGGCTATATTACCGGAGCATCGCTGGATATTAATGGAGGATTTATGATCTAAACCCTTCCGCGAAGACCCTCTAACGAATAAGGGATCATGTTCCGATACAAAAGGTGAAGTCAAATCTGGAATGGAGGGAAATGATGGATATTCCGGCTATGTCCGTTGCTTTGTCCCAAAGCAAGCTTATGAACGAGGTTGGAATCAGCGTGCTCAAGATGGCGAAGGACCATTCGACGGAGCAGTCGCAGCAGCTGATCCAAATGATGGCGCAAAGCGTGCAGCCCCATTTGGGCGGCAATATCGATTTGAAAGTGTAACAGGAAGAGAAAGGCCGCCTTGAGCGTCGATTAGACGAGAAGGCGGCTTTTTATTTTACGCTGATTTAATAAAAATAATCCTTTACAGGACACCAAAAGGTGTTATATTATAAAATCAGAAAAGGACACCGTAAGGTGTCTAATTTAATGAGAAACATCCAAACAAAACAAGGGAGAGATTTCAACATGCATATTTTAGCCATTATTATTCAAAGCTGGCTGCTATTCTCGATGATTTTCTTCGGAATTACAAAGCTTACGGGAGCTAAACATCAGGTAGAGCTGTTTGATTCGATCAAGCTGCCGCAGTGGTTCCGCGTGGTTACGGGACTTGTTCAGCTGCTTGGGGCTGTCGGACTCCTTATTGGCTACTGGTATCCCGGCATGGCGGGCTGGTCGGGGGTTTGGATTGGAGTTACCATGTTATTAGCGATTCTGTCGCATTTGAGAGTAAAGCACCCGTTCGGCAAGATGTTCCCGGCTGTTCTGAACCTTGTTATAGCTGCCGCGGTTGTTCTTCTGTTTGCAGGAGATTTGGCTCACCCCTTTGGCTAAGCCCCAGTACATTTAATGAGGCCGGTACGCGCGATTCTTTCGTCGTACCGGTTTTAATTTATATAGATTTTACAAACCATAGGACTCTTTCTAACAAAAAAATAGTAAAATTATCACTATATTCTGACGACATCTTATCCTAGACTTAAGATTGATATTCCTTTCCCTCTAGGAGGACATCGCCGGATTCATTTCCTGGCATAACGGTGATTAAGTATAGGTAGTCCATTCGGATGCAATCCAATTATGTGAGGAGAGGTAGAGATGACAGAAAAAAACGCTGGCAAGAAAATCGTGCTGGAGCCGGAGGCTTTGAAATTCGCGCAGGATACGGCAAATCCGCCATATTTGTTCGACCTTGGTCCGGAAAAAGGCCGCGAAACGGTGGACAACGTTCAAGCGGGAGATATTGAGAAGCCGCCTGTCGATATCACCGACCTGACCATTGAGGGCGGACCAAGCGGGCAGGTGTCCATTCGCATTCTGCGCGCTCCAAATACGGCAAAGAAGCTGCCGGCTATTCTCTATATTCATGGCGCCGGCTGGGTGTTCGGCAATGCCCATACGCATGACCGGCTTATTCGCGAGCTGGCAGCTGGGGCGGAGGCCGCCGTTGTTTTTCCGAATTACAGCTTGTCTCCGGAAGCCAAATACCCGGCTGCGATCGAAGAAATTTACGCAGCCCTGCAGTGGATAGCGGAGCACGGCGATGAGCATGGCCTTGATACAAGCCGGCTTTATGTGGCGGGGGACAGCGTTGGCGGCAACATGACGGCTGCCATAACGATTATGGCAAAGGAACGCAAAGGACCTCAGATTCATAAGCAGCTGCTGTTCTATCCGGTAACGGATGCAGGTAATGATACGGAATCCTACAAGGAATTCGCGACGGGTTATTTCCTTCGCCGGGACGCTATGGCCTGGTTCTGGGATCAATATACGACAAATCAAGAGCAGCGGAATGAAATCTATGCCTCTCCGCTGCGCGCGACAACCGAGCAGCTTAAGGGCTTGCCGCAAGCTCTAATCATTACGGGAGAAGCGGATGTCCTTCGCGATGAAGGCGAGGCTTATGCCAATAAGCTTCGCGAGGCTGGCGTGCGGGTCACGCAAGCGCGTTTTCAGGGGACGATTCACGACTTTGTCATGCTGAATGCCCTGGCAGACACGGCGGCCGCCCGCGGAGCGATGCTGCTGGCGAACGCGTGGCTGAAGGAATAGCCGTTTAACCTTTCGCAACGGTAAAAATTTGATTGCGCCAACGATGCGCAGGCAGGAGAATGAACATGAACAATATTGCTATTTTTGGCTTTGGACGGATCGGCAGACAGCTTCTTCGCGTAGCTTTGGAAAATGAGCTGTTTGTCCCCGTATCCATCTCGGATATTAAAGACGAAGCAACGCTCGCGGCTCTGTTTGAGGTCGATACGAACTACAAGCGTTGGCCGGAGCCTGTGGCAGGCACGGAAGGAACGATTAGAATCGGCGACCGTTCCATTCTTTATTTGAACTCGTCGCAGGAAATACCGAACTGGAGCGAGCTTGGCGTCGGGCTTGTTATTGATTGCACGGGACGGGCGGTAACTAGACAGGTAGCGGAGCTTCACCTGGAGCGCGGCGCGAAGCGCGTTCTCGTCAGCGGACCAAGCAAAACCCTTGACGACTGCGATGCGGTATTGCTGAAAGGAATCAATCTAGACAGCTTTGATCCGGACAAGCACAAAATCATCAGCATGGCGAGCTGCACGACCAATGCGCTCGCTCCGGTCGTCAAGCTGGTCCGTGAAAACTTCGGCATTCAATACGGCTTATTCTCCACGGTGCATTCCTATACGAACACCCAATCGCTGACCGATCAGCCGATGAGAGACCGCAGGGATTCCTGGGCAGCCGCGGAAAATATTATCCCGTCCTCTTCGGGTGCGGCAAAAGCGCTTAAGTTTATTTGGCCCGATCTGCAAATTACGGGTAAAGCTTACCGGATTCCGACACGCACCGGGAGTATCGCGGAGCTGAATCTGGTTACGGAGAAGCCGTGTACCGCCCAGGAAATTAACGATATGTTCCGTAAAGCCGCGCAGGAGGGTCCGCTTAACGGAGTGCTTGATGTGCTGGAAGGAGAGTGGGCTTCCTCGCGTATCGTAGGGGATTCCCATTCTTCGATTATCGACCTGCCGCTGACCCATGTACAAGGCGGACTTTTATCCGTTGCCGCCTGGTATGACAACGAGTGGGGTTATGCCTCACGCCTCGCCGAAGTAGCGGCATTTTTAGGCCGTCAATAATGCGAAATAGGAACCCGCTTTCTCCAAGGAGAAGGCGGGTTTTTTTATTTCCAGAACAGGGTTGTCGCAAAAAGATAAACGGTTCGTCGCAATCGTTCATTGAAAAGGAATGAAAAACCAGTACAATCAATAATGAAAATCATTATCAGGAATGAAGAAGAGGGGATCGGAAATTGAAAAGACGCAATTTAGGTTTCTGTTCGTTGTTTATTTGTTTAGCTCTCATGCTGGCAGCATGCGGTTCCGGAGGAAATAACGCTAACGCGCCAAGCAGCACGCCGTCAGAAGCTCCAGCAGAGGAAGCGCCGGGCAATTCTGAGCCAGAAGGCGGAAGCGCCTATCCCGTCACGATTAAGCACTTGAAAGGTGAATATAAACTCGAGAAGAGGCCTGAAAAAATCGCGGTGCTGGATACCAAGTTTGTCGATCAGCTGATTGCGCTGGACGAGCAGCCGGCGGGAAGCGCAACCGCCGCCGGATCGGATACGGATTTTCCGGAATATTTGAGCGACCGCCTGGCAGGAGACGTCAAGTTGTTAGGCACGCGGGATAAGCCGAACTTGGAAGCTATTCTGGCTATGCAGCCGGATTTGATTCTGATGACCGATTTCCAGGAGGAAGCCTACGCGAATATTAGTAAAATCGCGCCAACCATCGTGCTGGATTTCGATGAGGACTGGCGCGCTACCCTGGATACCATGGGCACAATCATGGGTAAGCAAGCAGAAGCCAAGGCTGTTCAGCAAGCCTATGAGGAAAAAGCAACCAAGCTGAAGGAGCAGCTTGCGGCCAAGCTGGGCGAGGAGACCGTTGCCCTAATCCGTCCAAGAATCGAAGGCATTCGCGTGCATACGCCGGATCACCGGACGGGAGCTATCCTTTATAACGATTTGGGATTAAAGGTACCGGCATCCGTTGCGGCGGTTGACGATACCGCCTATGAGCTATCGCTGGAAGCCGTAAGCGAGATTGGCGCGGATCATTACTTCCTGTTGTCAGATGCGATGTTTGCGGATGCGGTTAAGGAACTGGAAAGCACGAATATTTGGAAATCGCTGGATTCGGTAAAAAACCATCATGTCTACAAAGCAGACAGCACATTGTGGATTGCTTACTACGGGCCAATCGCCAACAGCCTGATAATTGAACAAGCCGCGGAAGCGTTGCTAGGCCAGCAATAGAATGGATCCGTTTCTTGTATCCGATGCCTGGGCGGAGCTGTCCTGCGATTATAGCCTGACGGTTGGGGAGGCTCCGGAGCATAACATTAAGCAGCTCGCATTAAGCGAGCTGCTTAATGCGGAGCCGCGAAGAGCTTATATGGATTGGCTGATGAACCATATCGGCGCTCCGAACAAAAGCGTCGCTGCATCCATGCTGGTAAAGAGAATAGCCAGCCTGCTTGTAGCTCCGGTGCTTGGCGCGATGACCTATTACAATAAGGGGATAGGCATTACGCTGGAGCACAGCCGGCTTTTTCATAAGGAAGCATCCATTTCCGGAACCCCCTTTCCGTTTATGGCGCTAACCGAAGTTATGGTTACAGCGCCCGATCCCCTTAATAGAGCAGCGTGGCGCGCGGAAGTTATTCAACAGTTATTTGGAGAAAGCCTGACCCCGATAATAAAGCTAGCAGCCGCGGAAGGTCCGGTATCGATGGCCATTCTATGGGAGAACGTCATGGCGCGTATCGCGCCTATATATGGCGATGACCAGGATCATGATGACGAACTCAGCCGAAGGTTAAGGGAGGATTTTCTCTATATTGCGAAGGAGGCTCCGGGAGAGCGGTTTGGCATGCGGAAAAACCCGTTCGCTTCCTTTGCGGAGATCAGAGACGGTTGTTGGCTCACGGGAAGAAGCAAGCGTCTGACCTGTTGTCTGTATTATCAAATGGCACCCGAATATTGCTCGAAATGCCCTAAACTTTAAACGAGTTGGAGACTTCTAATTGACTATGAAAATCATTTTCAATTAAAATAATCTAGACAATAGGTTTGGAGAGGTGTCAAATGCCATTACAGGAACATTTATCGTTTTGGAACGATATTGCGGTCAGAGTGCTTGACGTTCGGCGGGAAATCCTGCTTCCGGGCAGCCAGCTTCAGCGTTTGCCGGAGAATATGCTGTTTTTTGCATGGAGCGGTTATGGCAGCCTGCTAATTGACGGAACAACGTACTCCATAAGCCCCTTTTCAGTCCGCCATGCGGGCAAAGATGCAGCCATCAGCATGGAAGCCATTACCGAACCAATCGAATATACCGTCATCTATTACAGAGCCGAGCTCATGCCTTCTGCGGGAGGGGAGCTCGCCGCTGTTGAGGAAGCGCTTTTGCAAATGCCGTTTGGAATTCAGCCTTCCAAGCGGCTGTCGCTGCATCAGGTCGTGGAACAGCTGGAGCTCAAATGGGGCATGAGGCAAGGCATCGAAGTCTTCCATGCCAATGCGCTTCTGCAGGGTCTGCTTTACGAGCTGCTGAAGCAGCTGCTGGCGGAAGGCTATCAGACGCCTTCGGAAGCGGTTGCCATTGTAATGAAGCACATTGACGCAAACTATAATAAGCCGTTAAAACTGGACGTTCTAGCCGGACTGGTTCATTGCAGCTCAAGGCAGCTGCAGAGATGGTTTAACGGGCAGAAGCAGCTGGGCCCTATGGAGTATGTCATTAAGGTCAGAATGAGCCACGCGGCCGAGCTGCTCCGGCATACGGACGCAACGATTCAGGAAATTGCGATAAGCATTGGCTATCGTGATCTGTATTATTTCAGCAGAGCCTTTAAAAATTATTACGGGATCGCTCCGCAGGACTTCCGCCGTACCTCTCTGGCAGGCGAGGTTTACGCATTGGCTGCTTCGCAAACCATAGATGACGCGGCCGTCATTAAGCATAGAAAAGGCGAGCTTCGGCTGCAGCGGCTGCCTAAGCGGATTGCGGTGCTTGACGTTCAATACGCCGACCAGCTGTTTACGCTGAAAGAACAGCCTGCCGGCAGCGTAGGGATCGGAGGCGCTGAAATTTCCTGCTTCCCGGATTATTTGCAGAACAAGCTGGGTCAATTTACGGTGCTTGGAACCTGTGAGCGGATCGATATGCATGCCCTTGCAGAACTGCAGCCTGACCTGATCGTCTGTACGGATTTGCATGAGAGGCTGTATCCGAAGCTTTGTCAATTCGCGCCTACCCTTCTGTTTGACCGGAATGAGGATTGGCGCAAGATACTGGGCATTTTTGGCGTCATCACGGGTAAAAAACAGGAAGCGGAGCGAATCTTAATGGCGTATAGGGAGAAGACGGAGAAACTATCGGACATGCTTGCCGACAAGCTGAGAGGCCAGCATGTAGCGATCATTCGTCCGCGCGAAACGTCCATTCGCCTGCATACGGCATCCCACCGTACCGGCGCAGTCTTGTACGCGGATTTGAGGCTGCCTGCTCCCTTTTATATAACGGGGGAATCCGTCTCGGATACGGCCTACCATATCTCGATTGAAGATCTGCCCGGCGTGAACGCCAATCATTATTTCCTGCTAAGCAACGACATGTTCAAGGAGCAGGTCTTGAGCATGCAGCGAAGCATGGAGTGGAACTCGCTTCATGCCGTGAAGCAGCAATGCGTGTACACCGTGGATGCCTCGACCTGGATTGGCTCTTACGGTCCAACGGGAATTAACCGTATTGTCGATGAGGTAGCGCAATCCTTGCTTGGCGCCTGAAATTGGCCTAAATGGCCTATATTGACAACCGAAGCGTTTATGATATATTAATCTCATGGTTTTACTTGGAATTAAATGGCACCTATTGAATGAACCATCCAAACAATTGAACCGCTGACCGGGCAACCGGAAGCGCAGAAGACCAACGCTTGTTGTGGTCGGCTGCGCTTTTTTGTTTATTCCCGGGTACAAGAGAAAGGGTGAGAGAGATGCCGGCATTAGAAAAGCTTCGATTCGAGAATGTGGCAAAAAGCTTTATCGTGCGCGATCCGAAACAAAAAGGGGCGACGCAGCCATTTACGGCGGTTAAGGACTTAAGCTTTACCGTTAAGGAAGGCGAGTTTATTACCTTGGTAGGACCAAGCGGCTGCGGAAAATCAACCCTGCTTGATCTCATTAGCGGTTTATCGCTTCCTACTAGCGGGCGTATTTACATGGACGGGAAGGAAATTACCGGCCCCGGTCTCGACAGAGGGATTGTTTTTCAGCAATATGCTTTATTTCCCTGGAAGACGGCAAGGGGGAACATTGAGTTCGGACTGGAGGCCAAAGGCATTCCGAAGCAGGAGCGAAAGGAATTGGCGGAGCATTTTCTGGCGTTAGTTGGATTGAGCGCATTCGCGAACCGGTATCCCCACGAATTGTCCGGAGGCATGAAGCAGCGCGTAGCGATTGCCAGAAGCCTTGCATTTAACCCGGATGTTCTGCTGATGGATGAACCGTTTGCGGCGCTGGATGCGCAAACCCGGGAAACCTTGCAAAGCGAGCTGCTCCGGATCTGGCAGAAAACGAAAAAAACGATTATTTTCATCACGCATGGCATTGACGAAGCGGTATACCTGGGAGAACGCGTTGTGGTTCTGACTCCCGGTCCGGGTACCGTGAAGAAGATCGTCGATATTCCATTGAAGCACCGGTTGGATGATGCGGATATCCGCTCCAATCCGGAGTTTGTCAAGGCGCGGCACGAGGTATGGAGCCTGCTGCACGAGCTGGAATACCAAGGCGCGTATATTTAACGGATTTACGAAAGGAGCGTATCGAAATGGAAAATGTTAAAGCGGTTCCTAGACCCCTGCAAAGCAGAAGAGTCAAACTGGGCGTCTCGCTTCATATCCGCAAGCTGTTCAAGCAGTCTATCGTTCTGATCTTGCTGGCCCTCGTCTGGCAGATTGCTCCCCTTGCGGGCTTCGCGGATCCGGCTTTCCTGCCCCCGTTCTCCGATGTCATTCAGGCGCTCTGGAATTTGATATTGTCCGGCGAGCTGTTCCATCATTTTGCGGCGAGTATGGTTCGTTCGTTAAGCGGATTTGCGTTAGCCCTTGTTATCGCCATCCCGTTAGGGCTTGCGATTGGCTGGTATCCTCTTGCCAGGGAGCTTCTCAATCCGGTGATGGAATTGTTCCGCAATACAGCGGCGCTTGCTTTGCTTCCCGTGTTTATGCTTATCCTCGGAATCGGAGAGACGTCCAAAATCGCCATTGTCTTGTTTGCCTGCACGTGGCCAATCCTTCTGAATACGATCGCAGCCGTAGGCAACGTTGATCCGCTGCTGATCAAATCAGCCCGGTCCATGAATCTCTCGTCATTCAAGCTGTTCCTCAAGGTCATCCTGCCGGCGTCGGTTCCAACGATCTTTACGGGAATCCGGATGGCGGGAACCGGAGCGATTCTCGTCCTTATCGCCGCCGAGATGGTAGGCGCCAAGGAAGGTCTCGGCTACCTCATCACGTATTCCCAATATAACTTCCAAATCCCCGAAATGTTTGCCGGTATCCTCACGATCGCTTTGCTTGGCTTGTTGATTAATCAGGGATTAAGCGTGCTGGAACGCAAGTTGTCCAAATGGAAGCAGCATGCATAAACGAAGCGGTTCTTTTTTTGCTCCAAAGTCTATTAAAAATATAGGAATACTAGGAGTGTGGAATATGACCAAAAAACAAATGAAGCTGGGAGCCTTCTTTAACTTGCCGGGCCATCATGTGGCTAGCTGGCGTTATCCGTCTACGGATCCTCGCCGGACCTTGGATCTCGAGTACTTAAAGGAGCTGGCGCAGACGGCGGAGCGGGGCAAATTCGATATGATTTTTCTCGCGGATATCCTTGGTCTTAAGCGTTTGGGCAATTTCGCGACCTCTACGATCAAGCTTGATCCGCTTATTATTATTTCGGCCCTAGCGGCCGTCACGCGGAATATCGGTCTCACGGCGACTCTTACGACCACTTACAACGAGCCGTTCCAGGTAGCGCGCAAGTTCGCGGCTATCGACCATTTGTCAGGAGGGCGTGCGGGCTGGAATGTGGTAACCTCGGGCAACGAGAAGGAAGCGCAGCTGTTCGGCAAGGAAAAGCATCTCGAGCATGCGCGGCGCTACGAGAGGGCGGAAGAGTTCGTTGAGCTGACGAAAAAGCTTTGGTTCTCCATTGAAGAGGATGCGCTTGTTATCGACAAGGAGAATGGCCGGTTCCTGGACGTTGACAAAGTTCACCCCGTTGATCACCAAGGGGAATGGTTTAAAGCGCAGGGTCTGCTGGATGCTCCGTCGACGCCGCAAGGTTATCCCGTCATTGTGCAGGCGGGATCCTCCGAGGCGGGGAAAGAGCTCGCCGCGAAGACGGCCGAGGTGATATTTACCGCCTGGCAGACGCTGGAGGAAGCGCAGGCCTTCTATCGGGACGTGAAAGGACGTCTTGCCAAATACGGACGCCAGCCGGATGACCTGAAAATTATGCCGGGCGTGTTCATCACGGTTGCTCGCACGGAAGCCGAAGCGATTGCGAAGCGTAAAGAGTTAAACAGCTATATTTCGCCAGAGGTTGGTCTGGAGTACTTATCGAATTTTATCGGCGTCGATTTGAGCGGTTACGACGTGGATGCTCCTCTTCCGGCAAGCGGGGAAAGCGAGGACAAGACGAACCCGCAGACCCGCACGAATATTATTCGGGCACTCGCGGAGCGGGAAGGCTTAAGCACGCTGCGCGAGGTGTACGAATTTATCGCGGGTGCGCGTGGGCATCGGGAAATTGTAGGCACGCCGGCTCAGATCGCGGATCAGTTGGAAGAATGGTTCTTAAACGAAGGAGCCGACGGCTTTAATATGATGCCGCCTACGTTCCCGGAAGGTTTAAACGACATTGTTGAGCTTGTTATTCCGGAGCTGCAGCGCCGCGGATTGTTCCGTACGGAATACGAAAGCCATACGCTGCGGGGGAATCTGGGTTTATCTATTCCGGTTAATCCCTATCGCAAGCAGCCGCAGCAATCGCATGAATAAATACGAAGAGGTCGGGAGAGGGTCTTATGAAGAAACGATTTACTCACGTTCATGCATTTCTGTTAACGATGGGCTTAGTTAGCGCTTTGCTTGCAGGATGCTCGGAGAGCAAAGCCAAGCCGGGGGAAGAAGACAAGGTGCTTCAATACAATTCGGCGCCGGGAAGCGTATCGTTTCCGGAGCTGGCGAAGGATTTGGGGTACCTGGGCGATTTGGAGCTGGAATCGATCGGGAGCACGACGGGCGGACCGGAAAGCATTCAATTAACGGCAACCAAACAGATTGATTTTGGCTCGGCTTTTAACGGGGCGATTATCAAATCCATCTCGCAAAACGTAAAGATTAAATCCGTTATCGGCTCGTACGGCAGCGATAAGAACACTTACATCGGCGCTTACGTGCTGGCTGACAGCCCGATTAAATCGCCGAAGGATTTTATCGGCAAAAAAGTCGGCGTGAATACGCTGGGGGCCCACTTGGAATTTGTTACGAAGGATTATTTAAGGAAAGGCGGCTTAACCGAGAAGGAGATCGAACAAGTGACGCTCGTGACGATCCCGTCCGCGAATGCCGAGCAAATTCTCCGCAGCAAGCAGATTGACGTTGTGCTCATGAGCGGTATCGCAAGAGACCGTGCCCTGGACAAAGGGGGCATCGTTGAGCTCTTTAAGGATACGGACGTTTATAAGACCGAATTTACGGCAGGCGATTATTTCTTCCGGGAGGAGTATATCAAGAATAACCCGGACACGGTGAGGCAGTTTGTTGAAGGGGTGGCCAAGGCTATTGAATGGGCGCGCACGACCCCGCGGGAAGAGGTCATTCGGAGGTTCGAGGCGATTATCAAGAAGCGTGACCCCAACGAACCGACCGAAAACCTGAAATATTGGAAGAGCACCGGGATTGCGCAGGCCGGAGGCGTCATAACGCCGGGAGAATACCAGGTCTGGATTGACTGGCTGGTCGCTAACGGCGATTTGAAGAAAGGGCAGGTTAAGGCGGAAGACTTGTATACCAACGAGTTTAATTCCTACGCCAAGAAATAAGGAAAACCTGAATATATAAGAAGAGATGGAGTGGTGAAGATGACGGTAAGACAAATGAAGCTAGGTGCTTTTATCATGCTGCCCGGACATCATGTGGCGAGCTGGAGACATCCTGATTCCGGGGCGGACCGTACCTTTGATCTAGCGTATTTATCGGAGATCGCCCGCACGGCGGAACGCGCTAAGTTCGACATGATCTTTTTCGCGGACGGCTTTGGCTCCAATCTGAATAAGCATTCCAGCTCCGCGCTTAAGCTGGATCCGGTTATTCTAATCTCGGCGCTTGCAGCCGTAACAGAGAAAATCGGATTAGCCGCTACCTTAACAACCACCTATAACGAGCCCTTCCATGTCGCACGCAAGTTTGGCTCGATCAACCACCTGTCGGGCGGCCGCGCAGCCTGGAATGTCGTAACTTCCGCTAATGACAAGGAGTCCTTCCTTTTTGGCAAGGATAAGCATTTGGAGCATGCGAGCCGTTACGAGCGGGCGGAGGAATTTGTTGAGCTTGTTCAGAAGCTGTGGCAAACCATAGACGCCGATGCGCTTGTTATCGACAAGGAGCAAGGACGGTTCCTGGATGTTGATAAAGTGCACCCTGTCGATCATGACGGCAAATGGTTCAAAGTAACGGGCACGCTCGATAATCCGGCCAGCCCGCATGGCAATCCGGTTATCGTGCAGGCCGGCTCATCCGAGTCCGGCAAGGAGCTGGCGGCCAAGACGGCCGAGGTTATCTTTACGGCGTGGCAGACGCTGGAGGAGGCGCAGGCTTTTTACCGAGACGTGAAGGGTAGGTTGGCCAAATACGGACGTGAAAGAGACGAGCTGAAAATTATGCCGGGCGTCTTTATTACGGTCGCCAAGACCGAAGAGGAAGCGCTGGCGAAGCAGAAGGAGCTGAATGGCTACATTCTGCCGGAGGTTGGTCTGGCTTATCTGTCCGGATTTACCAATATCGATTTGTCCGGTTACGATGTGGATGAGCCGCTGCCTGATATAAGCTCGATAGAGGATAAGACCAATCCTCGCATCCGGTACAATATTATCCGGGAAATAGCAAGGCGCGAGAATTTAACTTCGATCCGCGCCGTGTACGAACGAATTGCGGGGGCTCGCGGACACCGCGAAATCGTCGGAACGCCTTCGCAAATTGCCGATCAGCTGGAGGAATGGTTCCTGAATGAAGGAGCGGATGGCTTCAATATCATGTCGCCGTATTTCCCGGGCGGATTCGAAGACATTATCGAGCTTGTCATTCCGGAGCTGCAGCGGCGGGGACTGTTCCGTACCGAATACGAGAGCAGCACGCTGCGCGGGAATTTGGGTCTGCCGCTTCCCGGGAAGAAGGCGGAGAAGGATAAAGCGGCAGTTAGCCGCTAAACGCTAAAGCAATCGGGAAAGGCTCTACGGCCCAGGTTAAGGTCCATAATGTATTGGGCCTTAACCCTCCTTCGCCCGGGCAAGAAGAAAGGGTACGCAAAAAGCCCGGCATCGCCGCAGTGCGTTATTGATTTGGCGTTCTTTTTATCTGTAACCTGTCGTATTCGCCGGTTTGCCCGCCTCAATAACCTCAACCAGATAAGGCATGCAGTTGGGCTGCGAACCGTCCACATCCGTGAAGCCGTACACCTGCGCAAGCTGGCCGCTTGACAGGGATTGCCCATTCCAACGGCTTGCTTCCGGATCTCCCGCAAGGGCAACGACGGCACGTCCCACATAGCGGGGCGATTCGGAAATAATAAAATGGGGCTCTTCGGCCGCGGCATCCCGCCAATTCTCCTCCGTTACCTTAAAAATCTCCAGCATGATTTCGGAACGAAGCCAGCCCGGCGTCAAGGAAACGGCCGTGCATGCATGGGGCTTCACTTCTTGAGCCAGCGCCCAAGCCATGCGATTGATAGAGTTTTTGACCAAATCGTAATACATCGACAATCGGTAATGATTCTGATTGTACTCGGCCGTTCCGTCCGTCATCTCGACAATCAACCCGTTCTTATTCTTGATAAGAAGAGGAAGAACAAAATGGCTCGTAATCAGATGGGTATCAATGGCGAGCCTTAGCATGCGCAGCCCCTTCTCGAGCGAATGCTCCCATACCGGAATATTCCATTCCACGAGATTCTCGCCGCCCCATATATCATTGACCAGAATATCAAGCCGTCCATGCTCCCGCTCAATGCGGTTCGCCAAAGCCTGTACTTGTTCGGGGACCAGATGATCCACCTGTACGGCAATTCCTTGTCCGCCCGCTTTCGTAACAAGCTCCGCTGTCTCCTCGATGGTTTCCGGCCGGTTGTATTCGGATACTTGCGCCCGCGTCGTGCGCCCCGTGACATACACCGTTGCGCCTGCCGCTCCCAGCTCTATGGCAATGCCACGCCCGGCGCCCCGCGTTCCTCCTGCTACAAGAGCGATTTTTCCATGTAAAGGTTTCATCTCCATATAAGCCTCCTGAATATAAGTGTGTGCCTTTATTGATTCTTTCCTCATTGTAAACTATAATGACGACATCTTTTGTCATATATAAAATAAAACGAAGGTGAATGCGAAATGAGGGCGGACCGCCTGCTTAGCATTATGATTTTGCTCCAGAATCATGAAATTATGACGACCAGGGAGCTTGCCAAAAAGCTCGAGGTATCGGACCGGACGATTCTTCGCGATATGGATGCGCTTAGTCTGTCTGGCGTGCCTGTCATAGCGGACCGGGGGAAAACAGGCGGATGGAGGCTGATGGATCATTTCCGGAGCTACTTAAGCGGCCTGAAGCTGGAGGACACAAAGGCTTTATTTATTCTTCCGGCCGAACAAATGCTGAAGGATTTAGGCGTGGAGATTAAGGGGCTGGATATCCGTCAGAAGCTGCTGGCCTCCTTGCCCGATGCCTCCAAGAGCGAAGCGTTGCGTTACATGGAGAAAATCTATATGGATACCGGAACGTGGAAGCCTGCCGCGGACAAGAATAAAGCGCTGCTCACGATTCAAAAAGCGTTATGGGAAGATGCCAAGATCAACATAGCTTATCAGAAAGCCGACGGAACCGGCTCGGAAAGAACGGTTAGTCCTTTGGGGCTGGTAGCGAAGGGCAGCTCCTGGTATTTGGTTGCCATGAACGAAGACGGAAACTACCGGAGCTTCCGGGTGTCGAGAATCAGGAAAGCCGAAGCAACCGGAGAATTATTTGAGCGGCCTGCCGGGTTCGAGCTTGCGGAATACTGGAAGCAAAGCAAGCTGGATTTTGCCGGTTCGCTTCCTACGTTTGAAGTGCAGGTTCTCGTACATCCGTCGATTATCGGACGCCTTACCTTCACGGACCGGTTTGTCGAGAAGGTCGACATGGCTGCACCGGCCGTGGACGGGATGATGCCGGCAACGCTTCGCTTTAATGCGGAGCAGGAGGCCGTGGAATATATATTAGGTTTTGGCGGGGCCATTAAACTCGTTAAGCCGGAATATTTGATTAAGAGGATCGTGAATCAGGGAAAAGCCGTAATCGCCCTATACGAATAACCAAATTTACAATATGCGCAGGCTCTATAAAGCTGGCCGACGGATCAAGCAAGAGAGGGTTTCAATCGTCACTCGAATGACGATTGAAACCCTCTTGCTTTACAGGAAGAGCCGTTAGTTTTCAGTGAATAGCAATTGGTCTATATTCGGGCCGCTTGTCCCTGTTGTCTCCAGACGAATCGTATGTTCGCCGGCTGTCAGATCCAGGCTGTAAGCTGCCACGGACCAATTCAAATTCCAGTGCCCTGTTCCGGGGAAGCTCAAGGTCGTTATTTCTTTGCCGTCGACGATCAATTTCATTGAACGGCTGCCGCTGCCGTTCGCATAAGCGAATTTCAGCGTGTAGTTCGCTTCCGGAACGTCCGCCGTCCATTCGATATAGCCCGGGCCGTTATTAAAGTTCGAATAGCCGCTTCCATTCCAGCCGGATCCGTAGGAGGTTGTCGTAATACCTGCGCTATGAGCGGCATCCTCCGCTTGCAACGCCTCATCGAATGGACCAGGAGTCGGCGGCACGGTCACCTCCGTCGCTATAACGGCATCCAGGTTGATATAGGCCGTACCGACGGTTTCCACAGTAATCGCATGACTGCCCGACGTCAAATGAACCGCTTGCTGCACGCTGCTCCATATGGTGTTCCAGCTGTTCGTGGTTGGCATCGTAACGGACGGATTCACGACAACGCCGTCAATCGTAAGCTTAATCGCCGCGCTGCCTCCGCCATTGGCGTATTTGATATCAAGCACATAGTCATTCTCGGCCGAAATGTTCACATTCATTTGCACGCTGCCAGGCGCATTCATAAAGTTTACAAAACCGCTTCCCGTCCAGCCGCTGCCAAGCGTTTTTACTTGAGCGGTGCTGTTATAGGTACCGTCCTCGGCTTGAAGATTAATTTCCTGAAGGCCGGACAGCTGGAGGAAGCCCATAACAATTTAAACGAGCTGTATGAGCAGATCAAGGCGCGCGCCAAGCTCAGCGAAGAGGTTATTTTCCGAACGTATAGTCTTATTGTCGAAGATATTTTGCGGAGCTTGAATGAGCTGAACATGAATACGAATCAGCTTGTTGGGCCCAACCACAATCTGTTCCGCGAGCTTGCGGCAAAAGAAACGATTCATGCCATCCATCAGTGGACATGCGGCATCGTACGGAAAATAAGCGAAGCTTTGCAGCAGCAGCTAAAAAGGAACGGCTATATTGAAATCGTGAAGGCGTACATGGACCAGAATTATCATCTCGATCTGTCCGTTGAAACGATTTCGGAGCAGGTTAATCTTCATCATGCTTATTTAAGCCGCATGTTTAAGCAGGAGGTAGGCAAAACTCTCCTCGAATATCTGACCGTAAAACAGCTTGAGGCCAGCAAGGTGCTGTTAAGGGAAACGGATCACACCATTACTGAGATCGCGGCCAATATCGGCTACAACAACGCGAACAGCTTTATCCGCTTTTTCAAAAGGTACGAGGGATTAACGCCGGGGGATTACCGGAAAGCGAACGGCTGAACCAAAAAACGCAACCGGTTTGGTTGCGTTTTTTGGTATGGAATTAGGCCGGGAACAGGTCGAAGCAGTCGAGCTCCCCGTAACCTTCCCCTTTGGAAAAACGGATTTTGTTCCAGCCGGCGTTTAACGTGACACGCGCGACGGAAGCCCCCCAGTTCTCCCAGCCTTTATTCGTAATGTAAAAGTTGCTTGAGCTTGAATTATTGATCGTCATAATCCAATAGGACCAGTCCAATCCAGCAGTGCCATTGCCGGTGCGCGCGGACAGCACATAATTTCCCGCCGTTGCCGCATAGACGTCAAATTCTACATAACTGTCTGCCGTATCGATGTGACCGGCTTTGCTTCCGCCCGAACCGTTCGGGCTGGAGGAAGCGTAAGCGGCTCCTCCGAATACGCCGGCTTCGCCTTCATAGCGGGTGCGGGTCGTGTCACCTGAAGGGATCGCAATTGGCGTATTCGGGGCTGCCGGGGATCCGAGATTTGGAGTATTGTCGGCGTTCCAGGTAAACCTCTGGGCACGGATTTCTCGGTTCCACCCGCTGCCGGCGTATTTGGCCGTGTGATAGACAATCCAATCCTCCGTTCCATCAGGAGATTTCGTGAAAGAATGATGACCCGGGCCATACAAGCCGTTGCCGGATTTGAAGATGGACTGGCCGCGCTTGGTCCATGAAGAAGCCTGCAGCAGGTTGCTGCCCGTATTTGCGGTAATCAGCCCCAAGCAATAGCCGTCCGTCCAGCTTCCGCTAGCCGAGTAGACAAGACTGATCACGCCATTGCGGACGATGACTTGCGGCCCCTCGTTAACCGAAGGGGAAGTATTCGTCTCCCATGAATAGGTCGGATGCGCGATTTCAACCCGGGCCGAGTCGATCGTCCACGGATTGCTCATATGGGCGATATACAGCTTTTGCGAGACATTTGTTGTCCCTTCCCAGCCTGACCATATGAAATACAGATTGCTATTTACTTGAAGCACGGTTCCGTCGATCGCCCAGCGGTTCGTCGAGTCGGTAATTTGTCCCTTGTTCACCCATGTGCCCGTCATGGGATCGGCGGAGGTATTTTCCAGAACGTACATGCGGTGATTGTCGTTATTGCCGTCATCCTTGGCGTAATAAATGTACCAGGCACCGTTGACGTAATGAATCTCGGGAGCCCAGACATTGCAGCAGCCGGTCGAGATCACTCTTTTGGTCCCGGCGTCAACGCCCGTAAGCGAGCTGGATTTCCAGATGGTCACGTCGCCGCCGGTTGTTTTCGTGAAGTAATAGAAGCCGTCGGTATGCTTGTAGATCCAAGGGTCCGCGCCGTCCTGGAAAATCACGTTATAAAAGCTGCTGCTTTGCGTTGAGGGAGTTGCGCTTGCCGCACCGGGCAGAACAAACAGCAACAACAGGAGTAGAACCAAGCCTTTGACACCGCTTTCAAAAAACTTCGATTTCATCAATACACCAGCCCTTCGCATTGAGTGTGCGTTCATGTATAGTTAATCATTTCCGGTCAGGGAGAAACAGGACAGGATTATAGATCGTAAGGACATTTTTATAGCCGGCGGGCATGGAAGGAGAGAATAGCAAATTAAACAGCCTGCCCGAGAACCTCGGGCAGGCTGTTTATATAAGAAAGAATTAGTTCACACGAAGGTCGTAACGATCCGCGTTCATCACTTTAACCCAAGCGGCCACAAAGTCGCGAACAAACTTCTCTCGGTTGTCGTCCTGCGCATACACTTCGGCAATCGCGCGAAGGATGGAGTTCGAGCCAAACACGAGATCCACTCGCGTTGCCGTGCGGTCAACCCGGCCAGTCGACTTGTTGCGACCGTAATAGATGCCGCCATCTCTAGGCTCCCACGCAATGTTCATGTCGAGCAGCTTCACGAAAAAGTCGTTGGTAAGAGTGCCCGCTCGGTCGGTGAACACGCCATGCTGGGTGCCGCCGTGGTTGGTGCCCAGCACGCGCAGGCCGCCGACAAGAACGGTCATTTCCGGCGCGGTCAGGTTCAGCAATTGTGCTTTGTCAACCAGAAGCTCTTCGGCGGATACGCTGTATTGCTTCTTCAGATAGTTGCGGAAGCCGTCGGCGACCGGCTCCAGGACCGCAAAGCTTTCTTCATCGGTTTGCTCCTGCGTGGCATCGCCGCGCCCCGGGGAGAATGGAACCGTGACGTTAAAGCCCGCATCGCGCGCGGCTTTTTCGACCGCGGCGCTGCCGCCCAGCACAATCAGGTCGGCGATGCTGACTTTTTTGTCCAAGTCCTCTTGAATGCCTTCGAGAATCGTCAGGACCTTAGTGAGCTGCTGCGGCTGATTGACTTCCCAATCCTGCTGCGGAGCAAGCCGGATACGGGCTCCGTTGGCGCCGCCGCGTTTATCCGAAATGCGGAAGGTGCTGGCCGACGCCCATGCCGTAGTGACCAGCTCGCTGACGGTGAGACCCGAATCCAAAATTTTAGTTTTCAGCTCGGCAATCTCTTCATCGGACAAGGTATAATCCACAGCCGGTACAACATCCTGCCAGATCAGCTCTTCGGTTGGAACTTCGGGTCCGAGATACCTGTCCCGGGGTCCCATGTCGCGGTGAGTCAGCTTAAACCACGCGCGGGCGAAAGCGTCCGCGAACTCCTCCGGATTCTGGTGGTAACGGCGGGAGATTTTTTCGTATTCGGGATCCACTCTCAAAGCCATGTCGGCCGTGGTCATTATGGTCCGAACACGGACGGATGCG
This sequence comes from Paenibacillus sp. BK720, assembly GCF_011761545.1. Taxonomy (NCBI): domain Bacteria; kingdom Bacillati; phylum Bacillota; class Bacilli; order Caryophanales; family Paenibacillaceae; genus Paenibacillus; species Paenibacillus sp. BK720. Next base: position 511,467 of record NZ_JAASRQ010000001.1, read on the forward strand.
TCTTCCGCGTCCGGCGCAAGATGATTCTCGTCAGGATTGACCGCTACCCAGATATGCGCGCCGGCAGGGCTCTTGGACAGCTCCCATTCGTAACCGAACAGCATATCGAAAAAGCCGTTGTCCCACTGGGTCGGATTTGGCGTCCACGCGCCTTCAACGCCGCTCGTGATGGCGTCGCGGCCTTTGCCGGAGCCATGCGAGCTTAGCCAGCCAAGACCTTGCGCTTCGAGTGGAGCTGCTTCCGGGTCAGGACCAACAAGAGAGGCGTCGCCAGCGCCGTGCGCCTTGCCAAAGGTATGCCCGCCGGCAACAAGCGCGACGGTTTCTTCATCGTTCATGCCCATGCGGCCGAACGTTTCGCGAATGTCGCGGGCGCTTCCGGCCGGATCGGGCTTACCGTTGGGACCTTCCGGGTTGACGTAGATGAGACCCATCTGTACGGCGGCAAGCGGATTTTCCAGATCCCGTTCGCCGGAGTAGCGATTGTCGCCCAGCCATTCCTTTTCGTTGCCCCAGTAAATATCTTCTTCCGGATGCCAGACGTCCTCGCGTCCGCCCCCGAATCCGAACGTCTTGCCGCCCATGGATTCAATGGCTACGTTGCCCGTCAGGATCATCAGGTCGGCCCAGGAAATTTTATTGCCGTATTTTTGCTTGATCGGCCAGAGCAGGCGGCGCGCTTTATCCAGGTTGCCGTTGTCCGGCCAGCTGTTAAGGGGAGCGAAGCGCTGCGTGCCGCTGCCGGCACCGCCGCGTCCGTCGCCGGTCCGGTATGTACCCGCGGAGTGCCAGGCCATGCGTATAAAGAACGGGCCGTAATGTCCGTAATCGGCAGGCCACCATTCCTGGCTGTCCTTCATTAAATGGCGAAGATCCTGTTTAAGGGCCTGGTAGTCAAGCTTGTTGAATTGTTCCGCGTAGTCAAAGTCTTCACCCATAGGATTCGATTTTCTGTCATGCTGGTGCAGAATGTTAAGGTTCAGCTGATTGGGCCACCAATCTCTATTTGAAGTACCACTAGATTTGAAGCTTGTAGCGCTTCCATGCATCACCGGGCATTTGCCTGCGTTAGGAACTGTAGCGTCCATCCAATCATCTCCTATTAGCTTTATTGAAGTAGCAAATGGTAGAAAAAAATTTGCACTTATCCTCTTTATAAAACGTTATCAAACCGAAATCAATCCAAGTTGCAAAAATTCATCCAATCTTCACGCAAATCTGATAATTTAACGGGATTACCGGGAAAAGAGGGACAAATAGAGAATATGTACGGCGCATGAAAAATAGACTATCAAGATTTTCTTGGCGATGATCGACATTTATCGGGATCTGTTCATTGAGATTTGTTTTACCCATATTACAATGGGATTTGATTGCGAGCATTGGTCCAATACGTCGTTGAATTGTATTATTTATCGTTGCGTTGCTGTATGTCCAAAGCTTACGTGTATGCCCTACACTGGATTTGCAGATGAGTTGGAAGCGCTTAAAGAGCGGAAGGTGGGACAAAAAAATAGGGGGAGTATTTCTCCATTTGCTCGGATGCAGCAAGTTTAGAAACAGCAGGTTGAATGTGACGATCCTCACATCAAAATGAAAAGCGTAAATAATGGAAATTATATGAAGTAAAAGGTTGAAATTCAGTTAATCGTTAAGTTTTTCCTCAAAGTTTACCGGGGATGACCTTATAGGTGTCTCCGGTTTTTTCCGTTTTATTCCCAAGCTGTCGCTCGAACTATTTCTTTAAAGGCAGGTGTGCAATGGTGCGTCTTTTTTCCATTCGAAGATACTTACCGTTTACTTATAAAATGATGATTCCCTATCTGGTACTGGTTTTCGTCACCGACATCGTTATTGGCTTCGTATCGTACGGCATGCTCGTGAAATCGCGCACCGAGGTTGCCGAGACGGGTATTCGGGCGGCACTCGAACAAACCAGAAACAATGCCGACTACAGAATGACCGAAATTCAGCGGATCTCGGACCTTCTGTTTGGCAACCTAGCCTTCCAGCAGGCTTTGCAGAAGCATGGAGACCGACTGGAAATGTATTACACGATGATTGATGACATCTTGCCGCAGCTCAATGCTCCGCTGGATTTGTACGGCAGTCCGATCCGGTTGACCCTATACGCCGTTAATCCGGACATAGGAGAGACGGGCAAGCAGTATGCCGACGAAACTCCGATTACCAAAAGCGAATATTTTGTGCAATCCTATTCCGCACTGAAGAACCGCACCTGGTTTCAGGAGCTAAAGACGAAAAGCAAGGATACGAACGTCTGGATCCAGGCCGACACGGATCATCAGCTGAACAACGTATCCCATATTAGGAAGCTTGTTTCATTCGGCGATTATCAGACCGTTATCGGCTATATCCGGATAACCGTCAACTTTGACGGTCTGCTTAGCAACTTGACGAAGTATCCGGATGAGCAGGGGCTAAGCCTGCGCGTCATCGACCGTGCCAATGATGATGAAGTTATATACTCGCGCACCCCGTCTTCGGCCTTGAAGAAGGACGAAGCTTACTTGAATCTGAGGGAAGACCTTGAAGAGACGCCTTTCGCCATCGAAATTCAGGTCCCTCACGATTACTTGAACAAGGATGCCAAGCGTCTCCAGCTTACGCTGGGCTTGATCTGCGCGATCAGCTTTGTCGTTATGGGAGCTATCGGCTTCGCCGTTGCCACTTTGTCCGGAAGAAGAATGAAGAGGATCGTTTCCCACGTACGTTCCTTCCAGGACGGCAATCTCGACCGTAGGCTTATGATGAGCGGCAATGACGAATTTGTGCTTATCGCTCATTCCTTCAATAATATGGCTGCCAGTATCGAGAACCTGATTCAAGATGTGTACAGGCAGGGCATCCGGAGGAAGCAGGCGGAGCTTGAGGCGCTTCAGGCGCAGATCAATCCCCATTTTCTATACAATACGCTGTCGACGATCAGCAGTCTGAACAATCTGGGCAAAACAAAGGAAGTTACCGAAATGGTGAAGAAGCTCTCCCGGTTCTACCGGCTTACGCTGAACAACGGACAGGTGCTTATTCCGCTTCACAAGGAGCTCGAGCAGGTTCAAGCTTATCTCGATATCCAGAAGGTCAAATACGCAGACTCGTTTAAGGTGTACGTAGACATGGAGCCGGAAGTAAGCGAGGTCAGAATCATCAAGCTTCTGTATCAGCCATTCGTTGAGAATATATTTAAGCATGCCTGGTTTGGCGAGACGATTGCCATTCGACTAACGGCGCGGCGTGTTGGAAACAATCTTGAGCTGAAAATAATCGATACCGGAATCGGCATGAGGCAAGAGACGATTGATCGCGTGCGGCGAAGCACGACGCCCTCTAACGCTTACGGCTACAAGAATGTGGAGGAAAGAATCAAGCTGCGTTACGGCCACGAATACGGCGTGCAAATCGCGAGCGTGTATGGCGGAGGTACGACCGTGAGGCTGCAGCTTCCCATTCAGACGGAAGCAAGCGAAATGAATGACGAGCCGAGCTACACCGGGAAAAAGGAGAATAAATAAATGGACATCACGATGCTGCTTGTGGATGACGAAGCGATAGATTTGGAATGGCTGCAGGTAAGGGTGGAGAATGGCGGGTTTAAAGACCTGCGGGTCGTAGGTACCGCCAAGAGCGGGTTCGCCGCGCTTTCCATTATGGAGCAAGAGAGAATCGACATCATTCTGACGGATATACGCATGCCGATTATGTCGGGCATCGAGTTTGCACGGAGAGCAAAGGAGCTTCATCCCGACGTTCGCATTGTCTTCATAAGCGGGCACGAAGATTTCAATTATGCCAAAGAAGCCATTCAGTTGAAAGCCTATGACTATTTGCTTAAGCCTGTCGATGATCGGGATTTGGAAACAACGGTGACCGGGGTATGCGCCAAGGTAAAAGAGGACCGCCGCAACCGGTCCACCGTGCAGGAGGCGCTGCCATACGTGCAGCGGGAATTGCTGCTGCGGTGGTTCCGCGAGGCCTCTCCCAGCCCCGTCGAGGAACGCGTAGCGCAATTCCTTGCGCCCTATCTGGACGCGGGAGTTGCGGCCATCCTCGTCGAGACCGACGATCTGGAGCGGTACGCCAAGGAGATGTCCGTTGAGGGGAAACGCGAGCTGTGGCTTAAAGTAGAGGACTTCCTGAAAGACTTCGCCCAAAAAGAAGGGTTAGGCGAGCTTATGCACGGGTTTGACAACCGCTTCGTGCTTCTGGCAGCGGACGCGGATCATGCCTTGGAGAAAATGATTCGCGAATTCAAAGCGGCATTTCCGTTTACGATCACGATTGGTCTTGGAGATCGTGCATATCGGGCAGAGGAACTGCACGACTCTTACCGGCAAGCGGAGGCGGCGCTTAGCATCAAGTGGATAATGGGCAAGGACAGGGTGATACGGGATGCTTCGTCGCGCTCGTTAGGGTCCCCGGCGGCGGCTGGCACCGATAAGCATGTGAATGACATGCTGCAGGCGATTCTCGACTATGATCTGGTCAAAATCGACGATTGCCTCGTGGCGTTATTTTGGCACGGCTATGGTCCTCTTCGCAAGAGCGAGGCCTATGACCTGATCGTTCGCATTACGTCCAAGCTGCATAGTGATTTGCAGCTTCTGAACGAGGATTTATACGGTCTCTTGAACTGGGAAGCCCAACAACCGGACATGCTTTTCGAATTCGAGACGATGAACGATATCGTGTCATGGCTGAGAAGGCGTTTCTTCGAACTGTCGGAGCTCCTGTTCAACAAGCGGCGCAAGAAGGACAGGAAGCTTATCGCCGACATTATAGGCTATATGGAGGAGCACTTGGTCCAAAAGGTCACGCTGAAGGAGGTAGCTGCCCAATTTCATTTTACGCCCAATTACCTGGGGTTTCTCTTTAAGGAAGAGACCGGGGTCGCATTCAGCGACTACCTGAATGACATAAGAATCAGGAAGGCAAGCGTCATGCTGGACGATCCAAGGCTGAAGGTCTATGAAATTGCCGAGAGGGTAGGCTATAAGAACGTCATTTACTTTAACCGCATGTTCAAACAGGCCACTGGCATGACGCCGGGCGAATACCGGAAAAAGAAAAAAATCTAAACACGAACGTGGATTTGTTTTAGTTTTAGTTGCTCGGCTTACTTATGTCGAATCTTGTCCTTTTTTTATAATAAAGGCACAGACATAAGAAAGGAGTAGAGCGTAAATGACTGAAAGACGCCATACCTTCTGGCGCGATATCGTGAAATACCGAACGCTGCTATTGATGATATCACCGGCCGTTCTGCTGATCCTGCTATTCTCGTACGTACCGATGGCTGGAATCGTGATCGCCTTCAAGCAGTTCGATTACAAAGGCGGCATCTTCGGAAGTCCTTGGATCGGATTGGATAATTTTAAATTTTTCTTTCAATCCGGCGATGCCTGGCGCGTAACGAGAAATACCGCTTTGTACAACATCGGCTTTATGGTGCTCAGCAATGTGCTGCAGATCGCCGCAGCCATCCTGCTGTTTGAAGTCGGAGGCAAATGGTTCCGTAAAATTATGCAATCCGCTCTGTTCCTGCCGTACTTCATCTCCTGGGTTGTCGTAGGCTCGATCGCTTACAACTTCTTCAGCTACGACGTGGGCACAATCAACAGTGTATTGACATCTTTGGGTTTGGAACGGATCGATATCTATAATACCCCATCCTATTGGCCGTATATTCTGTTGTTCTTCCACACCTGGAAGACCCTTGGGTACGGCACGGTGATGTACCTGGCCGCAATCACGGCCATTGATACCGAGATGTATGAAGCAGCCGAAATGGACGGAGCAAACGTGTTTCAGCGCATTATGAAGGTTACGGTTCCAAATCTTGCGCCTACCTTCATCATCCTGATGCTCCTGGCTGTAGGCAATATTTTCCGCGGGGACTTCGGAATGTTCTATAACATGGTAGGCAATAACGGCATGCTGTTCTCCGCAACCGACGTCATTGACACGTTTGTCTTCCGCCTTCTGATGGATACCAACGACTTCGGCATGTCTTCGGCAGCAGGCGTTTACCAATCGGTGCTTGGTTTTGTAACCATCCTGTCCGTAAACTACGCCGTACGCAAATACGACAAAGATCGCGCATTATTCTAAACGGGGAGGGACAACAAAATGAGTGGAGCGGCTGCTAGACGCCAACAGAAGGACAAGCTTCTGCTTGCCATCATTGGTTACGTAACGTTGGCGGTGTTTGCGCTAATCTGTATCGTGCCATTCGTCATTATTCTGTCGTCTTCGTTCTCCGATGAAGAAGCGATCCGAATGCACGGTTATACCTTAATTCCTACGATTTTCTCAACGGATGCCTATCGGATGATTTTTAAATACCCTGATGACATTCTGCAGTCTTACGGGGTAACGATAACCGTCACCGCAATCGGTACGGCGGTTGGAGTATTCCTGACAGCCATGACGGCATACGTGCTTTGCCGCAAAGATTTCAAGTGGCGCAATCATTTCGCATTCTATTTCTTCTTTACGACGTTGTTCAGCGGCGGGCTTGTTCCTTGGTACCTGCTTATCGTGAACTATCTGGATATGAAAAATACTTTGGCGGCCCTTATCATTCCATCGCTGATCAATGTGTTTTATATCATGGTCATGCGGGCGTTCCTTGCCGGTATACCGGATGCGATATCCGAATCGGCCAAAATCGACGGCGCCGGTGATTTCCGGATTTTCATTAGTCTCATTCTCCCTCTTTCCAAGCCGGCACTCGCAACAGTAGGACTGTTTCTGGCGCTTGGCCACTGGAACGATTGGTATAGCGCGCTTCTGTTTATTTCCGACGACAAGCTCATGCCGCTGCAATATTACTTGTATCAGATGCTCGGCAACCTTGAAGGCATGCGTAAAGCGATGCTTGGAGCCGGTGGAGTAGTGGACGCCAATATTCCGGGAGAAAATTTGAAGATGGCGATGACGGTGGTCGCGTGCGGCCCGATCCTGTTCGCTTATCCGTTTATTCAGAAATACTTTGTGCAAGGCTTAACGATTGGCGCGGTAAAAGGATAAACACAGGGCAACCTGGTTTATTATAAAGTTTTCCTGGCATTCATACATTTAAGGGGGAAGGCATCATGATGAAGAAAAAATGGGGTCTGGCGCTGTCTAGCGTACTGGCAGCATCGATGATTCTCAGCGCATGCGGCAACAGCGGCAACAACGAAGCAGCAAGCAATAATGCAGGCAACAAAAACGGCAATGCGTCAACAAGCCCGGCTGCTGACGACAAGGTCGACACATCCCAGGCGGTTAAGCTGAAGATGATCATGCTTGGACCAAAACCGGCAGATTATGATCAAGTATTTGGCGAAATCAACAAGCAGCTTCAGGAAAAAGTAAACGCAACCTTGGATACGGAGTTCCTCGACTGGTCCGACTGGTCGCAGAAGTATCCGCTAAAGTTCGCGGCAGGCGAAGACTTCGACCTTATTTATACCTCGAACTGGGCGCAGTACAACCAGCAGGCGCTTAAGGGCGGCTTCCTCGAGCTGACGGACGATCTGCTCGAGAAATACATGCCGCAGACTTGGGCTGCCATGCCTAAAGTGAAGTGGGACCAAGCCAAAATTAATGGCAAAGTGTACATGGTGCCGCAAAACCAAAACACCGAATTTACCGACAAGCTTATTTTGTACCGCGGCGATCTGCTCGAGAAATACAACCTGCAGCCGATTAATAGCCCAGAGACCTACAAGGCATATCTGGAAGCGGTAGCGAAGAACGAGAAAGGCATCACGCCATACGGTCTCGAAGCTAGCGATTCCAAAACGCATAACCTGGACAAGCAGCTTTTGCTGCAGAAGAATGGCTGGAACATGCTCGGCGATGTACCGCTCGCTTATAAAGTAGACGATCCAAAAGGTCAAGTATTCAATATCTATGATACGCCTGAGTTTAAAGATCTGCTTGCTTATTACAAAGAGCTCGCCGACAATGGCGGCTGGTCGCGCAACGCCTTGACTAACAAAGGCGATACAACAGGCGATTTCAAGGCGGGCAAAGTAGCTTCGATGTCTCATAACGTAACGGCGCTTGGCGGAATCCTGGCAACCGTGAACAAAGATCATCCGGAATGGAAAGCGGCGCTTGCGGACTTGACTCCGGACAGCAAGAAATCGGAAGCGATTTCGACGCAAAACGGTGTTGCCGTGCATGCAACCTCCAAAAATCCGGAGCGTGCTCTGATGGTGCTCGACTTGCTTCAAAACGACAAGACGCTTCACGATTTGATCATGTACGGTATTTCCGGTACGCATTACGAGCCGGTTGGCGATAACCAATACACCAAAACGGACAAATTCGGCGATTTCAACAGCTTCTCGAACTGGGCTTGGAACTCCCCGCTGAACCGTGTGGATACCACGTTCCCGCAAGCGGCGCAGGACGTTCAGAAGAAATGGTCGGCACAAGTGTACCACTACCCGCTTGAAACGTTCGTTTTTGATAACTCGAAAGTACTGAACGAAGTAACAAACGTCGGCAACGTAATGATGCGCTACGGCGTGCCTTTGGAATACGGTCTGATTCCGGATACGGCGAAAGGTCTCGACACGCTGCAGAAACAGCTGAAAGCAGCCGGCATCGACAAAATTCAAGCTGAACTGCAAAGTCAAATTGACGCTTTCCTGGCTAACCAAGCTAAGTAAGGACAAGATGTTCAATCAAACAGGATGCAAAGCGCTGGCGCTTTGCATCCTGTTTCTTGCAGGAGAGAATGGAGGACTGGCGAAATGAGAGAAGAAACAGTGAAATCCGATATTACGGTAGTTGGAGGAGGTTTGGCCGGCGTATGCGCGGCTATTGCTGCCGCCCGTCTTGGACAAACGGTATCGCTTGTCCAGAACCGTCCTGTTCTCGGCGGCAATTCTAGCAGCGAGGTCAGGGTTTGGGTATGCGGCGCGACCGGTCACGGGGTAAACCGTTACGCCAGGGAGACCGGCATTATGGGCGAGTTGTTCGTAGAGAACCAGTATCGGAACAAAGAGGGCAATCCGTATCTGTGGGATTTGGTCGTGCTCGAGAAGGTGCGGGCGGAACCCAATATCCGTCTGTTTCTGAATACCGATGTTCATGAGGTTGAAGCATATGGCGACAAGGAGAACCGGGTTATTCGATCCGCAACCGGCTGGATGATGGGCTCGGAGCGACGGATTGTCTTTGAAAGCGAATATTTCCTTGATTGTACGGGCGACGGACTGCTCGGGTTCCTTGCAGGCGCCGAGTTCCGGATTGGACGGGAGGCGCGTTCGGAGTTTAATGAAGAATGGGCACCGGAAATCGCGGACGATATTACGCTCGGCAGCACCATTCTGTTCTATACGAAGGATGCGGGCAAGCCGGTCAAATATATCGCTCCAAGCTTTGCAAAGGATATTACGAAGACAACGCTTCCGATGAAGCGCGTCATCCGAAGCGGCGATTCGGGCTGCGACTATTGGTGGATCGAATTCGGCGGCGAGCTTGACACGGTAACCGAAAACGAGGCTATCCGTGACGAGCTGTGGTCGGTTATTTACGGTATTTGGGATTATATCAAGAACTCCGGCAAATTCGACGCCGATCATATGACGCTGGAATGGGTCGGAGCGCTTCCTGGCAAACGCGAATACCGCCGGTTTGTCGGCGATTATATATTGAACCAGAATGATATTATTGCTCAGACCCGTTTCGAAGACGGTGTGGCGTTCGGCGGCTGGTCGATTGACCTTCACCCGCCGCAGGGGATGTATTCCCTCGAAGGCGGCTCCAAGCATATGCACCCGGATGGTATTTATACGATTCCTTTCCGATCGCTATATTCCCGCAACGTAAGCAACCTGCTGTTTGCCGGACGCAATATAAGCGCATCACACGTGGCATTCGGCACAACAAGGGTGATGGCTACATGCGCCGCGATAGGCGAGGCGGCCGGTACCGGCGCAGCTTTATGCGTGCAAAAAGGCGTAACGCCTAGAACGTTATACCGCGAGCACCTGCAGGATCTGCGCCAAACCCTGCTGAAAAGCGACGCTTCGGTTATCGGCTATTCCAACGAGGATCATGAGGATCTGGCCCGTAAGGCCCGCGTAACCGCTTCGAGCGAATGGAAGCAGCTTGCCTTGGAAGCAGGCAAGGATACCTACCTTCTGGATAAGGACATTGCGTTAATCGTCCCGCTAGAACCGGGTATGGACGCTATTTCGTTCCTTGTTAACAGCGGGGAAAAGACCGGGCTCACCGCCGAGCTGTGGAATACGGGGCGCGAGGAGCGTTACATCCCAAGCAGACAGATCGCCGTGGCCAGCGTTAAGATCGAAGCGGGAGAAGGGCAGTGGATCCGCTTCCCGCTCACTTGGTACCCGGACCGTCCACAGAACGGTTTCGTTATATTGCGGGAGAACCCGCTTGTTTCCGTTCAGATGGCAGCTCGCCCTCAAACCGGAATGATCATGCTTGAGAATCGCAGCAAGGAAGAAAAGAAGCCGGATGCCGTTAAGGTATGGGCTCAACAGCGCGTCTTTCGTAAGCTGCCAGCCATTCGCGTCGAACCGGAGACAACGGCTTTCTCACCTGAGAAAGCAATTGACGGGGTAACCCGCCCTTATGGCGGACCGCATATGTGGCTGTCCGAACCGATCATGGAAGGCCGCGAGGTATGGCTGCAGCTGACCTGGCCGGTACAAATTGTTGCGGGTGAAATTCACGTGACTTTTAATGATGATGTTAATGAAGACCTTATTAATCTGCATCATCATGAAACCCCGTTTCAAGTCATGCCCGAGCTGGTGAAAGACTATCGCATTGAAGCGCTGGCCGGAGGAGAATGGATCGAAATCACGCGCGGACAAAGCAACCGCGTGAGGAAGGTTGTTCATACGCTGGACCAGACGATTGTTACTAACCAAATCCGAATTGTGGTGGAATCAACAAACGGCAGCCCGCATGCCGAAATTATTGAATTGCGCGTTTATGAATATTAAATGAAAGCAGGTGCATAAGGTGGGTCTTGCACGATTTGTTCGAAAGCATCCATCCGTATGGGAATGGGGGCAGGGCACAAGCATTATCTGGCATCCTGCGGAAGTTGAGAATCATTACGAGCATCCTTATCAATCCTTTTGCTATTTTCGCAAAAGCTTTGCATTAGATCAGGATGAAGCCGTAACAGGCAAGCTGAGTATATTTGCCGATTCTCGGTATATCTTATACGTGAACGGAATATACGCGGGAAGAGGACCTTGCCGGAGCGATCCCCGCTGGCAGTATGTCGATGAGCTGGACGTTACGGGGCTGCTTAACGCCGGAACGAACACGATAGCGGTTATGGTCTTGTATTACGGTTACGGGACGGGGCAGTCCATTGACCGCATTCCTGCATTGGCCGCGGAGCTGAAGGTTACTCTCCCGGAGCAGGAAAATGTAATCATCGGAACCGATTCCTCCTGGGTTTGCCGTCTGTCTGATGCTTACGATTCCCGCTCTCCGCGGATAAACGGCTGTCAGGGACCCATTGAAGTTTATGATGCCAGGCAAGAACCCGAAGGCTGGCAGCTGCCGGGCTTTGACGAGGAGGGATGGCAGAAAGCCAAGACGCGCGGAATCGGTTTATCGCCTTTCTGGAACTTCGGAAGGAGACCGATTCCTCTCATGGAAGAGAAGGAGTTGGATGCTCTCAGGCTGGTAAGCCGGGGTAGCGTCCGCCAGCTTGCGGAACCTTCGGGAAGACTGCATCTGGATATCATCGAAGAAACAAAAAATATGAAAATCAATCTCTTATCCTCAACTCCGTACAACATCTCGTCGAAGCAGGCTTCACATGGCGAGTTTGAGGTGCTGACCTATGATTTTGGCAGGATTGAGCCAGGCTATCTTCAGCTGGATGTAACGGGAACAGACGGTACAATCGTTGATATTGTCTATGCCGAAGAGCTGTGGAAGGGCAAGGCGCTTCTTAACGTCAATAATAACCGTTCCATTGACAGGTTTATTCTTAAAGAGGGCTGGCAGCGGCTCGAGGTCCGGTTCGGCTGGAAAGCATGCCGCTTTGTCCAGTTAAGAATAAGACATGCCGATTCCCGTTCGATTATGCTGCATCGCGTTGGAATGCGAACTCGCAAATATCCGATTGATCAACCCGCCGTCTTCCAGTGCAGCGATGAGCGGCTCCAGAAAATCTGGGACATCTCCGAGCATACGATCCGGATTTGCATGCAGGATGCCTTCGTCGATTCACCAAGCCGAGAGCAGCAGCAATGGATGGGGGACGGGCGTTGGCAAGGGCTGTATCAGACCTATTATTCCGGTGACGGAAGGCTGCACCGCAAGCTGCTGGAGCAGGTCGGACAATCGCAGGACTGGCAGGGCATGACGGCTCAGCGTTATCCGGACGGCCATCACAATTATCCGCCGATCCCTTCCTTCTGCCTGCATTGGGTTAGTTCTTTTAACGAGTATATGGATGCTTACGGGGATGACGGGCTGCTCATTGAATGGTGGCCCAATATCGTTCAGGCGCTCCGCTGGTTCTCGGGCTTCGAGAACCGGGAGGGGTTGCTGGAAAACGTCCCTTATTGGGCCTATATAGACGCCGGCGAAGCGCCGCTTGGCCGGTGGCCGGATGTAGAGCGGGGGGGAATCGTAACCTCGCTGAATCTGCTCTATTTGGAAGCGATGCAAAACGCCGCGAAATACGCCAAACTTGTCGACGATCGGGAAGCCGAGGCCTATTACAGGAAAGCCGCAGGCAGCCTGGCTAACAGTATTCGGCAATATTTATGGTTGCCGGACAGCGGCGCATACACGGAGTGCCTCGTAAACGGTGAAGCCAGCCGCTTCTATAGCGAATCAGCCAACGCCTTGGCCCTGCTTGTTCTGCATGAGGCGGGAGATGAACGCAGTGAAACGATCTACAGGTCAGTGTTCGCTCCGGAAGCGGACGGGATATCGATTAAGGCAAGCCCTTTCTTTATGACGGTTGTGTACAGGGCTCTCATGAAGCTTATGCGGGAAGACCGTATGCTTGAGCTGGTGAGAGAGCGATACGGCAGGATGATTGATGCCGGCGCTGCTTCGGTTTGGGAATGGTGGGATTTATTTTACGGGAACGAGCATAAGGAAGACATTTCCTTTAGTTCCGCCTGCCATGCATGGGGCAGTATGCCGGTCTATATGTTTCTTCATAGCATCCTTGGCATTCAGCCTTCGGAAGCCAATAAGAGGGTAGTTATCATACAGCCAAAGCTGCCGAAAGATTTAATGTGGGCGGCAGGCTCTATTCCAACAACATTTGGGCCTTTGGCGGTTCGGGTGGAACGGCTTTTGACAGCATTGGATACAGGTTGCCTAGAAATAACCGTACCGCAAGGAGTCAAGGCTATATGCGGAGATGTCGTTTACGGTCAAGGCAAACACGTAATCGATAATTGGATATTTCATTAAGACCTAAGACGAATATAATTTTCCGTCAGCCCGAATAACGGGCTGGCTTTTTTTTGCGCAAACGGCATGAAAACTAGAAATTGCTACAACTTTTACTGTCGAAACGGTTTCGAATCGGGGTGAGCCATGCTACAATGTAGGCAAGTAAACCGCTTTACTCATTTAGGCTGATGATTGTGATAACGCTTACATTGCAGAGTCGGGCGTGGCAGGAGGAAAAACATGCTCAAGCTGAACAATTGGTATATACGACTGCTCGTTTCCTATTTTCCGATCCTGGTGCTGACCGTATCCATGATCATTTTCTTGTCTTTTATCGCAGTAAATGAAATATCCCGGTCCGAGACGGCCAAGGCTGACCGGATTACGACCGGATATGTCGTAGACAGCGTGGAACGGTCCATTCACGAAGTGGAATTTAATGTGCTGGGAGAGGTCGAGTCGAACAAGAGCTATGCGGCTTATTTGAACGGCTCGTCCGAATCCACGACGATCAAATATAACGTGGTTCACAGCTTGCGGTCGCTGATCGAGGATAACGATCTGGTCGAATCGATTTACTTATACAGGAAGTCGGATAATATTGTACTGACGTCGAGCGGCGAGACCGAATTGTCCGAGTTTGGCGACCGGGACTTCCTGAGCAAGGCGGAGGAATCCCGCGAGTACAAGGGCTGGTCGGCAAGCCGCGAATTTAAGGAATACGACGGCTTGAAGCCGGTAAAAGTCATTTCGATGTACAAGGAGACGCCGCTTCCTTTCGGCAAGGACGGCATTCTCGTCATTAACATCAATCTCTACAATGTCGGGCAGATGATCGGAAGCATGACCAACCATCAGGTATCGTTCATGCGAATTACCGATGCGGCGAAGCAGCCCGTGTACCCGGGGGATGACGGCTCGGCCTCGGGCGGCAACGTGCTGACTACGATTACCTCGCAGCCGCTTGGATGGACCTTCGAGAGCGGTCTTCAAGCCGGTCATTTGATGAGCTGGGTATCGGTTGTCTCGTATGTATGGGTCATTATCGCCGTTCTGACGTTTGGAGCTGCCATTGTTTATATTATTTGGGTTACCCGGCGAAATTATAAGCCGATCAGACTCATGATGAACCGGATTCAAGCGCTGCACCTGCGGGGGAGCGACGGCACGGCGGTAAAGCTGGATGATCTGACGATGATTGACCGCGCGCTCGAGAATCTTATCGTTCAATCGCGCGATCACGAGAAGGAGCAGCGCGAAAGCGTCGTGCTTCAGCGCAGACAGCTGTTTAATGAGTTAATAAGCGGACAGCGCAGCGATCAGTTGATGGAACGGCTTCGCAGGCTGAAGCTTTTGCCGGATAAGGGACGATTCGCGGTGATGGTCGTCAAGCTGAACAAGTACGAGGAATTCCAGGCGGATAATACGCTTCATGAGCAGAATGTATTAAAGTTCGCGCTCGGCAACGTGATGCAGGAGCTGGCGAATAACGAAGGCCTGCAAGGCTGGGGAGAATGGTCGGCATCCGACCGGATTACGTTCGTATTCGCATCCGCTGAAGGAGCTGCCGTAACGGAGATGCTGAATCAGCTTCGCCGGACCGCCATCGTGGCAAGGGAATGGGTAGAGGGGCATTTGCGATTTAATCTTTCCCTCGGCATTGGCTCCATCGTTGAGGACTGGAACGGAATCGGAGGCTCCTATCGCAAAGCGCTGAACGGCATGGAATATCAATTCGCCATCGGCCGGGATGCGGTTACGTTCAGCGGGGATATCCCTCAGGATCAACCGCGCGGCATGTTTAATTACACGCAGCAATGCACCAATTGCGTGCAGGAATTCCGGCTGACCAATGAAGGCTGGCGGGATACGTTTGAGCAGCTGTTCAAGCATTTCGAGACGGATGTCATGAAAGACGAGGATATTTTATCGCTAATCCAGCTTTTCCTGCAGATGCTGAGCCGCGAGCTGAAGGAGCTGTCGGATACGCTGAACGAATGCCTGG
This sequence comes from Paenibacillus sp. BK720, assembly GCF_011761545.1. NCBI lineage: Bacteria > Bacillati > Bacillota > Bacilli > Caryophanales > Paenibacillaceae > Paenibacillus > Paenibacillus sp. BK720. Next base: position 526,912 of record NZ_JAASRQ010000001.1, read on the forward strand.
ACGAGGCCCGGATTGCGGAGGTGCTCGCAGGTCTAAGAGGCGCGGCAACGCTTGGCGAGATGAAGGAACAGCTGTCGGATTATTTGGTGCAGGTCTATGATACCTATGTTGCGATGAGCCAGACCAAAGGCTATAAGACAATGATCACCGAGATTAGAGCTTATATCCAAGAGAACTTTGCCGATCCGGATTTGTCTCTCAAGCATTTAAGCGACAAGTTCGAAATATCCGGCAAATACGCCAGCCACTTGTTCAAGCTGGAGTACGATATGAAATTCGTCGATTTTCTCGTGCAGCTTCGGATGCAGCAGGCGGAGCGTCTGCTCGCCGAAACGGACGAGACGGTACAAAATATTGCCCTTCAGGTTGGTTATGCTAACTCTATAACGTTCGGACGGGTGTTCAAACGGCTGACCGGCGTAACGCCGGGCGAATTCCGCAAGCTGAAGATGCGCCCTTCCGCGGCTCTTATTGGCGCACAGGGCAATCGAGACGAGTCCATCGCGGATGATGAGGCTAACGATTAATGGATTAAGACAGCGGCGTTCCGGATAAGCAATCTATTCGGACAGCCGCTGTCTTCTTTTATGATCACGGCTGTGCCGTCAGCCGGAACGCAAAAGTTTATCGCGGGAAACGGCTTTATTACGGGCTTTTTGCTATACGGTTTATGTCGGGAAAATGATTTATTCTAACCGCCGAAAGCCTTATAGGGCAAGGCATTGGCGGAATGGTTTGCATCGCCGAAACTGGTTTATTGTCACTTTCCTGAAGTCCGTGCCATACTGAGGGCACTTCCCAAACACGGGCCGGCAGCGATGCATGTAAGCGTGTTCAATACATTACACCGGGTGCAGGAAGCAAATCGAAAAGGGATGAAAGAGGGGTTGGATTCGAATGAAACAAAGCAGAAAAGGAAGAAAGACAGCCAGCACTCTATTAACGGCTACGCTCGTAGGCACGATGCTGCTCAGCGCATGCAGCAATAGCGGCGGCAACGAGAAAGCCAATGAATCAAAAGGAGGCGAAACGGCTTCCGGCGGCAAAGCCTCCACGCTTAAGGTTGAAGTATTCGACCGGGGCAATTCTCCTGCAGGCTCTACCATTACGAACAACTACTTGACGAAGCTTGTACAGGACAAATTCGGTACGCCGAACAACATTAACGTGCAATTCGTACCGATTCCGCGGTCGGAAGAGGTTCAGAAGCTGAACGTACTGATGGCGAGCGGCAGCGACGTTCCGGATATCGTATTTACTTACGACTCGGGCACATTCTACAGGTACGCCCAGCAAGGCGGTCTGACGGATCTTGGCGAGCTGCTTGATCAATACGGTCCTAACCTGAAAAAATTCCTTGGCGAAGAAACCCTTGCTTACGGACAATATCAAGGGAAACAGTTTGCTCTGCCGGCGAAACGCTCGCATCTTGGCAAATACTCGTCGTTTATCCGTCAGGATTGGCTCGATAAGCTGAACCTTCCGGTTCCAACAACAACCGATGAGCTTTACAATACCTTGAAAGCGTTTAAGGAAAAAGACCCGGGTCAAACCGGAGGCAAAGTCATTCCGCTTGGCATGGCGCTTGCACCGGCCCAATTCGAGCCATTGATCTGGTCCTTCATCCAGCCTGTGACGGAGGAACAGAGATACACCTTAACGCAGCAGCTTGGTTCCAATGATTATCCGGTGCTGCTGCCAGGCTTCAAGGATGCGCTGCAATTCATGAATAAGCTCTACAACGAAGGGCTTATGAGCGCCGATTTCAGTCTTGATGAGGATAAGAAGAAGCTCGGAGAGGATGCCGCAAAAGGTTTAATCGGTTTCTACAGCGAGGATGACATGAATCCTTTCTATGCGGACGGCACGTACGCAACGCTTCAGAAAAATATTCCTGACGCAAAGCTGTCGGCAATTGATGTTTATACCAACTCGGAAGGCAAGCATCCGAAACCGGAATATGCGCCAATCGGCATGTATTTAATGATTCCTAAGAGCAGCAAGAATGCGGTGGAAGCCGTTAAATATCTCGATTGGATGGCTTCGGAGAATAACTTGTTCGACATGCAGAATGGCGTCGAAGGCGAGAATTATACTCTTCAAAACGGCGTTCCCATTGTAAAAACGGATGCATCGGATGATGTGAAGAACCGCATCTACAACTGGGGCGATATGGCGATTATCTCGAACGGAAAGCAGCTTGGCGATGCAGACAAGAACGTAGAGGCTTACGTATACGGTATGCCTGAGGCTTACCAGGATGAGACACGCAAAGCGCTCAGCATCTCCAGATCCGACACAATCAAGCCTGTTCTGTTCGACCATCCGATTGAAGCGCAAGCGAAATACGGCACGGCTTTACGTGATAAGCTCAATGAAATCATTGTAAAGACAACAATGGCGAAGCCGGACCAATTCGAGAGCACTTATGAGTCCGTAATGAAGGATTACATGGCAAACGGCGGTCAAGCGATTTTGGATGAACGCACAAAAGCTTACGAGGCAATGAAATAGAGGCAGATCCTACAATATATTTGCCTGGGGACGACGAGCGAGCATAAGGCTCTCGTCTCCCGGCACATCGTAAGCGGACAGGGGTGGATGGCATTGAAAGGACTCTCGTATTTACGCAGATATTGGCAATTATATGCTCTACTGATACTACCGGTAAGTTACTTTATTATTTTCAAATACGGTCCGATGTACGGCATTCTGATCGCGTTTAAAGACTTCAACTTCTTCCAGGGCATTAACGGCAGCGAATGGATCGGCTTAGACGGATTCAGGGAAGTGTTCGCGATGCCGGACTTTTACAAGGTACTGCGCAATACGTTGATGCTTAACTTCTTGGACCTCATTGTATCGTTCCCGGCTCCACTCTTTCTGGCCATTATGCTCTATGAGCTGAAAATAGGTTGGTTCAAAAAGCTGTCGCAAACGATTTTGTATATTCCGCATTTTATTTCCTGGGTCATAATCGGCGGTATCGTATTGCAGGTATTCGGTACGCAGTCCGGCATGATTAACAACATCATTACATCGCTTGGTTTTGATGCCATTCCGTTTCTGACGGATAAGAAGGATTGGCTTATTACCTACTTGGCCGTTGGCGTCTGGCAGAGTGCCGGATGGGGTACGATTATTTACTTGGCTGCTCTTACGGGTATTAACAGGGAATTGTTCGAAGCAGCAGACGTGGATGGCGCGGGCCGTCTCAGAAAGATCTGGAACATTACGCTCCCATCGCTGAAACCTACAATCGTAACTCTCCTCATTATCAACCTGGGGCATATGATTGCAATCGGTTTTGAACGTCCTTACATTATCGGCAATACCGCGGTTCGGGATTACGCGGATGTGCTAAGCACGTTCGTATACCGTATCGGCATTGAATCCGGGCAATATACGATTGCTACCGTAGTTGGTTTATTCCAGGCTCTTGTTGGACTCGTCTTTGTACTCGGCGCGAACTATGCCTCCAAGAAATTGGCGGATCAAAGTATTTTGTAATCTATGCTATCGAAAACGGGAAAGGAGCGGTAAGACATGAGAGATCGAAACGCCAGCCGGTCATTTGACGTGATTAACACTCTTGCGATACTTCTATTCGTGCTGATATGTCTGGCTCCGTTTATTCATATAATTGCGATTTCCTTAAGCTCGTCGCGCGCTATTATGTCAGGCGATGTCAGTATTTATCCGGTGGAAATCAATTGGGGTGCTTACAAGCAGGTCATCACGGACATGTCTATGATCCGTTCACTCGGCTTTACGATTTTGCTGACGGTGCTATTCACCGTGTTGTGCATGGTGATGTCGATTGCGGCAGCGTACCCGCTGGCCAAAACCAAATTAAAAGGCCGCAAGGTTGTCATGTTTATTATCATCATCACGATGTTTTTCAGCGGCGGCATTATTCCGGAATACATGCTCGTGCGCAATCTTCACCTGCTCGACTCGATTTGGGCGCTTGTGCTGCCGGGACTAATCAGTCCGTTTTATCTGATTATTCTGATTACGTTTATTCAAAATATTCCCGATTCGCTTGAAGAATCGGCCGAGATCGACGGCAGCTCTTATTTCCGTACGTTAACGAGCATTATCGTGCCGCTGTCGATGCCGGTTATCGCTACGCTAAGCTTGTTCTATGCGGTAGGCCGTTGGAACGGCTTTACCGATACGCTGATGTACATTACAAGCCCGGAGTTGTATCCGCTCCAATTAAAGCTGTACCAGCTTGTTCAAAACAACATGGTCACCGATTTGATAGCGGCGGAGGGCGCAAGCGGACGCCAAATGCTGCAGCCGGAAAGCCTGAAGGCCGCAAGCGTTATTTTCGCAACCGTACCGATCCTGATCGTGTATCCGTGGCTGCAGCGCTATTTCGTAAACGGCGTTATGCTTGGCGCGGTAAAAGGTTAACCAAAGAGGCGGCAATCGCCGCTATGCATCTGGAGGATGAAAGACATGGGGAAGGACAAAGGACAATATTCGTTCTCAACCTGTTGGAATATTAAAAGGCATCAAACGGGCAGCGGCATGATCGAAGAGATCCGGGGGCTTGGCTTCCGGTACGTAGAGCTGAACTACAATGTGACGAGCGAGCTGCTGTCCACGATTGAACCGATGATTGAACGGGGACAAATCGGGGTGTCGAGCGTGCATAATACGTTCCCGCATGTGGCGGATCCCGATTACGGTACCGATTCGGTTCTGCTTGGCTTCGATGACGAAGAGAAGCGTCAGCGTTCGATTGAGCTGCTGCTCCGCTCTGCCGAATACGCGAATCGTTATGGCGCGAAAGCGGTTGTGGTCCATCCTGGAGAGGTGCCGTTCGACTACAATATCGATCAGGAGCTCAAAAAGATCTACAACGAGCAAGGTCCGGAATCGGCTGCGTACGTCAAGCTGTGGAGCGAAATGATTGAACGCCGGGAATCGGCAGCCGGCCATTACCTCGAGAGGATTGGAGACAGTCTCGAGGAGGTATGCGACCGGCTCGAGGCGAAAGGCTTAAACGTATCGATCGGCATCGAGACGCGCTCGCGCTGCTATCAAATGCCGACGTTAAGAGAAGCGAAGACGGTCTTTGACCGGCTGAAGGGCGCCAAGGTCGGGTTATGGTACGATTTTGGCCATGGCATGATGATGGAACGGATGGGGCTGTACGATAACGCCCGCGACATGGAAGCGATCAAGGATCATGTCGTCGGCATTCATATTCACGAGACGGTGGGGCTGTCGGATCATTGGTGCCCTTACGTACACAGCGGCGACATGCATTATTTTGACCGCTTCCTCCCGATTATCGCAGCCGCTCCCGTCAAGGTGTACGAGCTGAAAGCGGCATGCACGCCGGAAGAAATCGAGCTTAGCCATGACCGGCTGCTCGGGAAGCTTGCGGCATTCGGAGGCTAGAAGATGGATATCCGCCAACTGGCCGCATACGCTCCGCGGTTATATTTCGATAAACAGGAACCCTTTTACCCGGTGCGGGTTGGGGTTTCTGTTCTTCATCGGGGCGAGAGTTCCCCTTCCTTTCCGCGCAGGCTCGAGCATTTCGCGGGCGGAATCGATTACGTGATTGAATTCGCTATTTATTGGGATTACGATATTCAGCATCTATACGAGCTCGAGCATGTATGGATTTACGCCGATTCGAACGGCGAAGTAGCGGATGCCGAAGCGAGCTTTCACGGCAAGTATTTGAAAGCCTTGCTGCCGGACCGCTCGAACCTCGACGGAAGAACGGTAAGCCTCTACTCCCAGCCGGGCAAGCATGCTTTCTCGCCGCTGCCCGTCTTATTCGAACTGCTGCCCCATGCAAGAACGGCAACGCAGCAAGGGGCGGGTTCGGACGGCTTGACGCTGCCGGCATGGTATAAGACCAAGGGGCAATACGATGACAAGACGAATGAGCTGGTCCGCGCGTATCAGCAGAGGTATCACCGGTTTACGCCGTCCTTCGAATTTGTCCCTTACGAGCTTGCGAAGCAGGAAAGCCTGTTTGTTCCATGGAAATCGCTGTACGAGGAAATACCGGATAGGATCGAAGCGGAACTCGCAACGATCAGACATACACTTGCCGGCTTGAAGGAGCCTTTGGAAGGATGATTACGATGTACGAGAAGCTTGTAGCCGTTAATGACGACTGGGTTGCGCCAGGTTTGGATAATCAAATAAAGGACAGCCAAAGCCGCTTTTATGGCGGGGTTGCGGATCCGGACAGCGGGATTCCGTTTCCTACCCATACCGGCACGTTAGCCGTAATGGCGATTTGGGGCTGCGCGCTGGTGAATGCGGATTCCCGTTACTATCATGACGAGAAGCTGCTCGCCAGCCTGGATCGGGCGGCGGCATTTATTGTCCGCCAGCAGCATGCCGACGGCACGATCTCCCCGGGCTGGACGAATATGCATTCGCCGCCGGACACGGCGTTTGCCGTTGTTGGGCTTGCCCAGCTGTACGAGCTGCTGGACAAACACGAATGGAAGGCCTTGGAGCCCGTATGCCTAAAGATTAGGCGTTTCCTGGAGCAATCGGTTCCGGCGATACTTACCGGCGGCTGCCATACCCCTAACCACCGCTGGGTGCTGACGGCTGCGCTTGGCTTCCTTTATGCACTTACGGGCAATGAGGCTTTGATTGCCCGCGCCGAAGCATGGCTCGCGGAAGGGATGGATTGCACGGAGGACGGCGAATGGACGGAACGAAGCAACGGGATTTATAACGGCGTAAGCGACGTGATGCTCTTCCACACCGCCGAGCTGCTTGGCCGTCCCGAGCTGCTGGAGCCGGTTCGCCGCAATCTGCGGATGATGGCTTACCTGATTCATCCGGACGGGGAAGTCGTAACCGACTATTCCGGCCGGCAGGATTTTGGCCATAAATACGATATGTCCGGCTATTTGTTCGTAGCCTGCCTGATGGCCGAATACGACAAGGATCCGTTATTCGCCGCGCTTGCCAAGCTGGGCGCCGAGTCGTCCACCCATCCGGGCGCGATTCCCAACAACGCTTTGCTGGGCTTCTTGCTGCATCCGGAGCTGCGCAGTCCCTCCGTTGAGGCAGGCCGGTTGCCGGAGTCCTACAAGGTTGTTATTAACGGAAAGTTCGACAGGAACCATTATTTAGGCCGGATGGACGCCGCCGGACACGGCGGGAAAATTTATCACAGCCGGCTTCATCCGGAATTTGGCGCACCGGTTGCCCGGCAGCGGGATGGGCGGACCAGCGTGACGGTAATGGCGGAGACGAATTCCTTCTTTGCGCTTCGCCATGGCAAAGCTAAGCTGCTTGGCGTGCAGGTAAGCAGCTCGTTTGAGCCGGGCTTTATCAAGATGAACGAGCTGGATCAGGCGGAGAATGGCTACAGGCTCAGCGGTTCGGAAACGAAGGGCTATTACGGTCCGATTGCCGCTGACAAACTGCCCGGATCGGCTGCAGAACAGGTAAGCCCTTGGTATCTGCTGCCGCATCAGCTGCGCGAGGTCACGCATCTTCAGCAGCATCAGGTGGAGGTGGAGCTGACTGAAACCGTTGAAGGCTGGCGACTGCGCGTAAGCTGCGGCAAGCCGGATGTGCTGTTGACCCAGATTTCCTTTATTTTCGGGAAAGACGGAGAGCTTAGCGGGGGAGATCGGACGCCTGCGGAGACGGGAACCGAATTTTGGAAAGAGGGCATCGTAACGTTCATGGCCGGCGAAGACTGGATTCAGCTGGACGGAGGCGCCCATGAGCATCGGATGAAGTCGATTCGCGGAGCAGCCTACCCGGCTGACTGCCAGACGCTTGTGGTGAATGTGCTGACGCCGTACGACCGGACCTTTGATATTCGGCTGTCGTCTTCAAATGATGGGGGGAGAAACGGACAATGACCGTGTATATAGAGCCTCGGGATAGTGCCAGATCTGCGTTTGGCGATGAAGAGCACCGCATTTTGGAGCTATTGGCTAGCCGTTATGTCGGCGCAAATCCGCCAATCCCGTTTGCGTATCGCCCCTTCTCGAAGCAAGGCATTCTGCAAAATGAAGAAGGCTTGTACGACATGGAGCTTGGCTCCAGATGGCCGGATGCGGTAACCGGCGATTACGCTTACGTCTACGGGCTTGTATGGAGCGACAATGAACGCTCGATCGATTGCAATCTGGAGCCGATCGGCCCCATTCGGCTATACATGAACGATCAACTGCTGTTCCGGACTTCCGCCGTGGAGGAAATGAAGCCGGATGCCCGCGTCGTAGTTCCGATGCTGCTGACGCAAGGCTGGAACCGGATTCTAGTCGAGGCGAGACGGACCCCTGCGGGCTTTGGCTGCCGGTTTGGGGCGGATGAGGCGAAGGTGCGCATTCTGAACGTGCTTGCTCCATTCGCGGGACGGGACGGAAGCGCCGGATGGGTGTTCTCCGAACCGGTAAAGAAAGCATTGTACGGGGAGACAGGATTCCCTAACGAACGCTTGCCGGAGGAAGAGACCGGCATCCGCTGGCTTCCCCGCACGAAGTGGCAGGAGGATGAAGCTTCGAAGCCGAACCTGGAGCGCCTCTTCGGTACTCCGGAGACAACCGTGGCCGGCTGCGGCTGGACCAAGCTTCCGTTGCTGCCGGGAACCGATTCGCTCGTGCTTGAAGGACGGGTATTGGGACCGGCGTCGGTATGGCTGGACGGCCAGCTGGTACTAAGCTTGACTGAAGCGGGAGTGTTTCGCGAAAGTCTTAAGCCGGATACCGGTAACGGTGATCTGATAATTCGCACGGAAAGCGGAGAGCAAGGCTGGGGCTTTGAGCTGAAGGCTTCCTCGGACGGCAAGCCGATGGCTCTTCGGCAGCCCGTACACATTCATGGCTATGACGGAGAATGGATCTATGCCGGTCCAATCGCGGCAAATGCGGAGCTGGACCCTTCGGCGGTTGGCCGTTTGTCGGCTCTGCTGCCTGCCGTTCGACTAGACGGTCAGGATGCGGGCCGCTCGTATTGGGAGCTGGATATGCCTAAGACCCGGCTGCGTCCTTATTATGAAAATGCGATGCTGAGCAATAAATGGACGGTTGGCACGGCTACCAATTACGGGCGGTGGGACTATCCGCTTGGCGTTACGATGTACGGCTTGCTGCGAACGGCCCGCGAATTGAACCGGGAGGACTGGTCCCGTTATGCCCTGTCGCATATCCGCACCTGTACGGATATGTACGATTATTCCTTATGGGACCGGGAAGAGTACGGATTCCCGAGCGTTAATCATCAGCTGGTGCTGATGAAGATGCTGGACAATTGCGGCTCGTTTGGCTCGGCGATGCTGGAAGCCTGCCTTCAGGAAGGAGACGGCGTGTTCCGCCGCATTGCGGACTCCATCGTTGACTTTATGCTGAAGCGTTTGGAGCGGAGAGAAGACGGAGCGTTCTTCCGGCTGAGCGAAGGAGAATACTTCGACAACACCATGTGGGCGGACGATCTCTATATGAGCGCGCCGTTCCTGACCCGTTACGCCGTTATAACCGGCGACAAGGAAGTGCTGAACGAAGCTGCCCGGCAGTTTTTGCTGTTCCGCCGTTACCTGTTTATAGAAGAAGAACGGATTATGTCGCATGTCTATGATTTCAAATACGGCCAGGCAACCCGAGTGCCTTGGGGACGAGGCAACGGATGGGTGCTGTTCTCGCTGTCCGAGCTGCTTGAACGTCTGCCGGAGGATCATTCGGACCGCGAAGCGCTGCTGGACTTCTTCAAGGCGATGTGTTCCGGAGTAGCCGAATTGCAGAGCGGCTCGGGCCTTTGGAGACAAGTGCTGAACGAGCCCGAAGCGTACGAGGAGGCTTCTTGTACCGCGATGTTCGCTTATGCCTTCTCCCGAGGCGTCCGTTTCGGCTGGCTGGATAACGGGGACCGCGATTACGCGGCCGCAGCGAGGAAAGCCTGGAAAGGTCTGACCGAGAATGCGATCGACCGCGGAGGTAATGTCCATGGCGTATGCAGCGGCTCGCGATACTCCTTTTCGCCGGATTACTATATGCACGACCTGCGCACGGTCGTTAACGACAATCATGGCATCGGCATTATGATGCTTGCCGGAGTTGAGGTAAGCAGGCTTAACCGCGCAGGAAGCGTTGTCTAACGGGGGCGTGCGGCTTCGCAAGGAGGGGATTACGGTTGTTTGCAATTAAGCTTGGGGCGGCGTTAGCCCTAGGTCTGCTCATCGGCGTGGACCGTCAGCTTCGTCATAAGCCGCTTGGCATTAAGACAAGCATGGTCATCTCGGTAGCCAGCTGCCTCATTACGATGGTGTCCATTGAAGCGGCCTCCAGGCTTGCCCATCCGGGGATGACCAACATGGATCCGATGCGACTCGCCGCGCAAATCGTAAGCGGGGTTGGCTTTATCGGGGCCGGTGTTATTCTGCGGCGGAACAACGATGTCATCTCCGGCCTGACCACAGCCGCGATGGTGTGGTCCGCTTCGGCGCTGGGCATCGCGGCGGGAGCGGGCTTTTACAAGGAAGCTTTCACGGCAGCCGGCATTATCATTCTTGCCGTTAACCTCGTGCCCCTTGCCGTTCGGGCGCTTGGCCCTTCCAAGCTGCGGGAGCGCGACGTATCGGTCTGCCTGATCTTCGACCGCTCGGCCGAGCTGGACGGGATGCTGGCAAGCATCCGCTCGGATCATCAGATCAAGCATACAACGATCAAGGATATCGGGGAGGGCCGGCTGCAAATCCGGCTTGTCCTGTCATCCGGAGAGCCGTATCCGACGACTTCGATCTATGAGGAAATGCGCCGGTTTAAAAACGTTCTATCGGTTGAAGTGGAAAACTTGAGCTCTTAAAAAAGCAATTTTCAAATATTCCAGATAAACGTTGAAAGCGCTCTCCTTAACGCGCATAATGGACTTAACTATGTTTCGCGCGATTGGAGACCGTCAATGATGAAAGCAACCATATACGATGTAGCTAAAGAAGCCGGCGTATCCATTGCCACTGTATCCCTTGTCATTAACGGCAAAGGGAAAATCAGCGAGGAGCGCCGGGAAGAGATCCGGCAAATCATGCTGCGCATGGGTTACAAGCCAAGCATGATCGCATCCGCGCTGACCGGTAAAAAAACGTATGCGTTAGGTTTGCTTGTGCCGGATATCTCTAATCCTTTTTTCGCTGAGATCGCAAGGGCGGTTGAGGATGAAGGGCAGCGGCACGGCTACAGCGTCTTTATATGCAGCACGGACAACAAGGACGAGAAGGTGGAGCATTATGCCGCGCTGCTGCAGCAGAAAAACGTCGACGGCGTTATTATCAGTACCGGCTTGAAGGAGCTGTCCGCATTAAATCCGCTGCTTCAGGGAGGAGTTCCGGTTGCTTTGCTGGCAAGGGAGTTTCCTTCCGTCGAGGTTCCGACGGTAGTCGTGGACGATTACGCGGGAGGGGCTGCGGCAGCCGGGCATCTGATCTCGCTTGGGCATACCCGGCTTGCCGTTCTGGCCGAGCAGGGCTCGATCAGCAGCAGCCGGGAGCGGGTGCGGGGATTCAGGCAGACCGCCGAAGCGGCGGGGCTTATGCTCGATCCGTTATTCGTCGTCAGCTGCGGCCATAAGGACGGCAAGGACCGGGCATGGGAGCTGCTTCAGATGAAGGACCGTCCGACCGCGATTTTCTGCTGCAACGATCTCCTGGCCATTGGCGCGCTCCGCGCCGCCAAGGAGCTGGGACTGCGGATTCCGCAGGACTGCTCGATTGTCGGGTTTGACGATACGGTGCTTGCCTCCGTCACGGATCCTCCGCTGACAACGGTCGCCCAGCCGATTGAACAGATGGGGCAAAGAGCGGTGCAGCTGCTTGTCCGCCAGATCAGTCAGCCGGGAGAAGAGAGCGAACGGATCGTGCTTTCTCCCACGCTGTCTATCCGGCAGTCCGCTGCCGTGCCTGACCATGCTTCGCTCCACGATCGTCTCCGCGAAAAAAACTCATCCTGATGGTTCAGCTTGTCTCTAAGGCTCGTAGTCCGGAAACGTTTCGGACTGCGGGCTTCGTGCCGCCCGTCTGCAGCTGGTATACTAAAGGGAGTAAGGAATTAAACATACACTTAGCGGGCAAGAGGAGGATATTATGAGTATTGTACGGTTCGGCATTGTGGGCGGCGGCTGGCGCAGCGAGTTTTTTCTGCGCATTGCACAAGCGCTGCCCGAACGGTTTGATATTGCAGGCGTGGTTGTGAGGGATGAGGAGAAGGGCAAAGCATTCGAGCAAGCATGGGGCGTGCCGACCTTCCGCACGGCTGCCGCGATGCTGGATGCGGTTTCTCTTGCGTTTGTTGTCGTCAGCGTGCCGCGGAAGGTTGCTCCGGACGTGATGCTGGAATTGACGGCTCGCGATGTTGCGGTATTATGCGAAACGCCGCCAGCCGAGCAGCTGGAGGATCTCATCGCTTTATACCGGCAGGTGGGCGGCAAGGGACGGATTCAGGTTGCCGAGCAATACGCGTTTCAGCCGAATCACGCCGGGAGGCTGGCCATCGTGCGCTCCGGCAAGCTTGGCCAGGTGACGCAGGCGCAAGTGTCGGCCGCGCATGATTACCACGGCATCAGCCTGATGCGCCGTTATCTCGGCATTGGCTTCGAGAACGCAAGCATTCGCGCAGCGAATTTCGCTTCGCCGATTATCGAAGGGCCGGGACGTTCCGGTGCGCCCGCGGAGAGCCGCATCGTTCAATCGCAGCAGGTTATGGCCTCCTTCGATTTTGGCGGCAAATACGGCGTTTACGATTTTACGGGCGACCAGTATTTCTCCTGGATCCGCTCGCCGCGCCTGCTTGTGAGGGGCGAACGCGGTGAAATCAACAACTTTGACGTCCGTTATTTGCTTGATCATTTAACGCCGGTCCATCTGCAGTTGACCCGTCAGCAGGCGGGATTGGACGGCAATTTGGAAGGCTATTATTTGAAGAGCCTTCACTTAGGCGAACAGATCGTCTATAAGAATGACACGGCGCCGGCGCGTCTGACCGACGACGAGATTGCGGTGACGGCATGCCTCGAGAAGATGGGCGTATACGCTGCCGGAGGCGAAGCTTTCTACAGCCTGGCGGAAGCCTGCCAGGATCATTATCTGGCGCTTATGATGAAGCAATCCGTGCAGACGGGCGAAACGGTCACGACGGAAACCCAATGCTGGGCGGAGAATAATTAAGAAAAACTTTAGATTTGCCCTGCTTAATTTTTAAACTATGAGTCTTATTCTGATTAAGTCAACGCAGGTGGCGATTGGCTTAACGGAAGGGCAGGGAAGTATATGATGAAATACACGAGAGGCAGCATCCTATCGGTTCTTTTCTTATTCTATCTTTATATTTTGCTTAAGGTGATTCTGTTTAAGTTCGGCTCGGTTAATATAGCGTTTCTATGGCAAAAGCTTCACTGGACGTTAGAATATCCGGAATACATGCGGTACGGCCTGGAGCGGGCTAATTTTACCCCTTTCAAATCGATCGCGCAAAATCTTCACGGTCTGTCGTACCGTCACGAGCAGGTCAATCTGTTTGGCAATATCGCGATATTTCTGCCCTGCGGAATTCTTGTCGGATTATGGACGAAGCATGACTCCATATCTTTCCTTGGCGCAGCGACGCTTTCGTTTGGCCTAAGCCTGGCCCTGGAATGCTCGCAGCTACTATTGGCCATGGGCAGCTTTGATGTCGACGACCTTATTCTGAATGGCTTTGGCGGACTTCTCGGATGGTGGATCCTGTTTGTCGTACGCAGAGAAAGAGCCCTGGCGCAAGTTTAGCTTGCGCGAGGGCTTTTCGTTATAGTCTGTTGCAATAGTTTAAGGTTGTTGTCCTGTGTGGCTGGATGTATCGACACTGTCCAGACTGCCCTGGTACCGCCGTCAATCGTTGTGAAAGAAACAAGCAGTGGACTGTCACTGCTTGTTTTTTATTGCAAACATCTTATCAAATTGATAGAAATCTGATCGTTGTTACATTTCTCCCTTTTTGCCCTGCGATTAGAATGAAGGTGTAGCTAAGGAGGGGGACACACATGATAGCTAAGATGTATAAATACCGCTGGCAGTACTTGATGATTTTGCCCGCGGTTGTGCTGTTGTTTCTATTCAACTATATTCCGATGCTGGGCATTCAGATCGCGTTCAAGAACTTCTCCATCGGCACTTCGATTTGGGACAGCAGCTGGGTTGGTTTTGACAATTTCTCATTCGTGCATGAGCCGCAATTTTGGAAGGTGGTCCAGAACACCCTTTATATTTCGGTATTGAAATTCGTCTTTGGTTTCCCGCTGCCGATTATCCTTGCTCTTATGATTAATGAGGTGGCGCATCCTTTCTTCAAAAAGTTCGTCCAGTCGGTCAGCTATCTTCCGCATTTCTTCTCATGGATTGTCGTGGCTTATATTCTGCAATCGTTCCTGACATTGGACGGCGGGCTGGTTAATGACCTTATTGGACGTGTAGGCGGCGAGCCGATCTTCTTCCTTGGTTCCAATGAATGGTTCCGGCCGATGATCGTATCCAGCGGCTTGTGGAAAGAGGTGGGCTGGAACACTATTCTCTATCTGGCAGCGATTTCCACGATTGATCCGCAGCTTTATGAGGCAGCAAAGGTTGAAGGGGCAGGGAAATTTGCGCAGATTCGGCATATTACGTTTCCGGGCATTTTGCCAACAATCTCCATCGTGCTTATTCTGAGTATTCCAAGCTTGATTACAGTGGGGATGGATCAAATTTATCCGATGATGAACTCAGCGAACCAGGAAGTTGCCGATGTTCTCGATACGTATGTGCTTCGCAACGGGCTTCAACAGGGGTATTTTGGAATGGCAACCGCAGTTGGCCTCGTCTCGTCGATCATTAGTCTGCTGCTTGTCGTGACAACAAACTCATTCTCCAAGAAAATCAACGGCGAGGGGCTGTGGTGACAGATGAAGGCAACGGGGCTTGAACGGGTCGGGCAATGGATTATCCTAATCCTGCTCTTACTCATGTGCGTTTCCATTATATATCCCTTTGTGTATATGCTGGCTATCTCGCTTAATACCGGAGCAGATGCAGCAAAAGGCGGCGTGTATCTCTGGCCGAGGTCATTTACGTGGATCAACTATGAAATCGTGCTTGGGAATCAGGTCATCCGCCATGCTTATCTGATCACGATTGCAAGAACGTTTATTGGCACTATTGGCGGGCTTGCCATTACCCTGGCAGCTGCTTACGGATTATCATATAAACGCCTTCCGTTCAGAAACGGCATACTGACTTATATTCTCTTAACGATGCTATTCAGCGGAGGCTTGATTCCTTTCTATATACAATTGTTTAAGCTCGGATTAACCAATACGTTTTGGGTGTTTATCATCCCGGGTCTCTTCTCGGCGTGGAACATGTTCGTTATGCAAAAGTTTATACATGGCATTCCTGAAGCATTGTTCGAATCCGCCGAATTGGACGGTGCCGGCCCCGTTCGGATCCTGATTCAGATTATCGTGCCGCTGTCGAAGCCCATGCTTGCCGCTCTAGGACTATTTACGGCTGTCGGCCATTGGAATGACTGGTTCTCGGGCGCCTTTTATGTAACGAGCCAGAATTTAATCCCGGTCCAAACCTTTCTGCAGCAGCTGCTGACAGCACAAGACTTATCTGCGATCATGAGCTCTAATCAAAATCAGGAAGTACTGGCACGGAGTTCAATGGATAATATTACGCTGATGTCGGTCAAAATGGCTACGGTTATGATCAGTGCTCTTCCGATTCTCGCCATTTATCCATTCCTGCAGAAATACTTTGCCAAAGGCGTTTTGATCGGATCGGTCAAAGGCTGATTGAAACGAGCTTCGCCAAGGATGGCGATAGCCCTTTCACCTTCGGGTATAATTGATCTACCATATACCATTGGAAAGACTAGACTCGCATAAATAGGGGAGGAAAAAGCATGAAATTGAAAAGAAGCGGTATCGTTGCTCTAACCCTGGCAGCTACGGTAGGTATAGCGGCCGGATGCTCCGGAAACAGCCATACAGAACCGAATAATGCAGCAGCTAGTTCAACGAATACAAATACGAAGGACAGCGGAGGCAAGTTCAAGCTGTGGCTGGGCTGGACGGCAACGGTTAACAATGACAGCCTGGTGCAGCAATACTGGAGAACAGAAGAGCCGGGCGTTGACGTTCAGCTTGAAGCGACGCAAGGCGACGCGCTGACAGCGCTTAACCTCAAGCTTAATACAGGCGGCTTTGATGACGCGGCGATCTTCAACCGCAGCCAGGTGATTGACGATGCGATGAAGCGTTCAAATCTGCTAATGCCTCTTGAGCAATATTTTAACATGCCTGATAAGTATCCAAGTCTGGCTGCTATTCCGAAGGAATATTTGGAGCAGATGAAGGATGCTGATGGTCATATCTGGTCGCTTCCTAGCTGGTTCGACAGTAATCCTTCCGAGCCATGGCCGGGCTGGTCTTCCAGTGCCTGGTTTATCCGGACGGACGTTCTGGAGAAGGTGGGTATGACGGAGAATGATCTGACTACCCTTGATGGCGTAGAATCGTATCTGAAGAAAGCGGCAGAGCTTAAGGATGAGTCGGGCAAAAACCTGCTGCCGCTTGGTATTCTTACGGATAAAAACGATGAGAATGCGGTTCTGGCCGCTTTTGGCGTAACGGTTGCATCGGCTGGCGGGGTTACTCCGGTGAAACAAGATGGCGGCAACTTTATCTTTATGTACGATAATCCGGGATTCAAGGCTGCTTACAAGTGGATGAACGGTTTGTATCGTGATAAGCTCATTGATCCTGAGGCTTTGACGGATAAGAGTGAAAGATATGTTGAAAAGAACAAAAACGGCCGTTATGCAATGAACATCGGAAGCTTCTGGAATTTTGACTCATCTTTATGGGAGCAGCTGGATGGCCCGACAGGACCGGGCTGGTTCTACAAACCGATTCCTTTCCCGAAAATTGAAGGCGTAAACGTACTGGGCACTACGCAAGTGATTAATCCTTATCCAGGCTTCGATACGTATATTAGCAAAAATACGAAAAACCTGGATGCGATTCTTAAATTCTATGATTATACCTTAACGCAGAAGCCGGAGCAGAACATGGTCGTCAATGAGGGTCCGGTAGGGAAATATTGGGGATGGGTGGATCAGCCTTACGGCAAGTGGGCATTTACGGACGAGAACTACAAAGCACTGCGCAACTCGGGTGATCAGGCCAAGAAAGCGCAAGTGACGCCGGAGCTCTATATGACTTCGAACTACAGCAATGAATGGTATGCTTGGTGGACTAACGAAAATGTTCATGCCGGCGGTGTGAAGACAGGAGAGTTCTCTCAAGAGATTGCCAAAATGGGAGCTACTCGCGTTGCGGAAAATTATGATATGGTTAAAGCAAAAGCAGGCGGCGCTTGGGAAAAATACGCACCTGAATTAACTACCGTATATAAAGAGTACCGCGCCAAGCTTCTTATGGCGAAGGATGACGCGCAATTCGAGAAAGCATGGACGGAGTTCGCTTCCGCGCTTGAGAAACGCGGACATTGGAGCGAGCTGAAGACAGAATGGAAAGAGTTATACCAAGCAATGAGCAATAAATAAAGAGATAAACGCATATCGAGGAGCAGCCCCTTTACCGGGGATGCTCCCTTTGCAGTTTCCTGGCAGATAACGATACCGGGCAAAGAATGGGAGAAATGCCTGATGCGACGCTGGATTGAGAGAAATACGATCCGATTGACCCGCAGGATGAGTCTGCGCGGCAAAATTGTCTTGCTCTATGGACTGATCGTAGTTATACCTACCATTATTCTGGGAGTTGGAGCGGGTTATCTGGCTCTTCAGAACGTCAGGGACAATTATATCGTCACGATTAATGAAGCGGTTCGTCAGACGACGCAGAGCGTTGAATTCCGCAAGCAAAGCTATGATCTTCTTGCGAACCGGACGGGGACCGACGGAGAGCTTATTTCCAGGCTAAGCCGAACCTATACGAGCTTTACGGAACAGCTGGAATCGGTGAATTATATTGACCGCTCCTTTCAGGTGATGAGCCGCTATTTGCCGGGTATTGAAAACTTTCGGATTTATCATGACAATCCAACGCTTACGGAAGATGGAGGACTGTTATGGAAACCGTCTGGCAGACTGTTAAATCATACCGACGAGAAATCCTGGTATGATAGCGTGATGGCTTCGCCCATCGCATTGCAATGGTCCGATGCACCGGGGGAACATGCACAGCTTGCTGTCTCCAGAAAAATTACGAACGCTACCGGCTATACCTATGGTGCCATCTATATGCTTCTCGACTATAACAGCGTATTTGGCGAACTAATGGACCGTCCTTTCAAAGGCTCGGGAAGCCTGTTTTTATTAGACGAGAATGACCGGATTATTGCGGCTTCAGACCGTTCATTGATAGGCAAGCCCGTTGGAGAGACAGCCTTATCCAAGCTTTGGACGAGCGTGAAAGAAGATGCGAGCCGAACGAATAACGGCGAATACTTCACGGTTCGTCACATCAATGGCGAATGGAAGGTGGCCGCTCTTATCCAGATGCGTCAAATGGAGAAGCAGTCTGCGTTTATTGTCTACAGTATTGTTGCTATAACTGTCTTTTTCCTGTTCTTCTCTCTGTTTCTTGTGAGGATTGTACTGAAAAACATTGTTTTTCGTATTCGTAAGCTTGGTCACCGGATGAGCGATATCGCCGAGGGTGATTTTGATGTATCTGTCCAAAGCAAAAGCACGGATGAGCTTGGGGATCTCGAGCTTATGTTTAACCAAATGGCGGGTAAGCTCGGTTCGGTGATAGAAATGCTGAGCAGCGCCAAATTGGAAGAGAAGGAATCTTCCTTCCGGGCGCTTCAAGCACAGATTAATCCGCATTTTATCTATAATTCGCTTAGTCTGCTGCAATGGCGTGCTCTAGATCAAGGCGATCACACTCAGGTTGAGACCATTGAAGCCTTAACAACTTTTTACCGGTTCGCCCTTGATAATACCTCTAACGTGACGTTGATTCATAATGAGCTGGAACATGTAAAAGCTTATCTGGATATTCAACAGCTGCGCTATCCGGAACGCGTCCGTATAGAATGGGATATCGACGAGGATGTACCGGAGTTGTACTCAATCAAGCTGATTTTGCAGCCGATTGTAGAAAATGCCTATATACACGGGAAGATCTTTACCCGGCCTCATGCTTATATTGTCATTCGTGTAAAACGTTTTAATAATCAGGTTCGATACGAAGTAATGGACAATGGCACCGGGATGGATTCCAAAACGCTGGAACGGATTCAAAATGGAGAAAAAGCTGGAAAAGGGAATGGGTTTGGGCTAAGAAATATTAGAGAACGCCTTCATTTGTACTTTGGCGAAGCAGGCAAATTGCACGTTGAGAGCAGCCCCGACACGGGAACTCTCATTAGAATTACAATGCCTGTTTATACCCATAAGCCGCATATTCAACGGGAGGGATAATCTTGCTGCAAGCACTTATTGTAGATGACGAGCCGTCAAATGTTTATGGATTGGTCAGGCATATCCCTTGGGCTAAGCTTGGTTATACAAACCCGCTTACAGCGGAGTCAGGCGAGGAAGCTGTCCCTATACTGGAAGCTAGTCCGATTGATGTGCTGATAACCGATGTCTCTATGCCCGGCATGAACGGCATTGAGCTTGCGGCGGAAGCCAAACGGGTATATCCCGATATTCAAATTCTAGTCATCAGCGGTTACAACGAATTTGAATTTGCTCAGGAAGCGATTGAAGTTGGGGCAAAGGGATACGTGCTTAAACCTCTCAAATTATCCGAAATCGAACGCAAGCTGTCTGCATTCCGGCAGACGATTGAAAGGATAACCCAGATTAATGAACAGACCGTAAAGCTTAAGGAAATCGTAACGGATAGCCAGGAGATGCTCAAGGACACGTTTATTTTCGATCTGCTGGAGGAAGAGGCGATGGAGGAGGAGACTTTGCACTCCTGGTGCCAACTACTTCATCTGCCCCAGAGGCCGACGGATGGTATACAACTGATTACAGCTGTTCTCGACAACTACGCCGATTCTTCCGTCAGTGCGCACAACAGGCTTATGGTTGGTTCGGCCCTTCAACAATCGACGTCTATAGCGTTAAGGGAGCTGGGCGATGTTCTGGTTTCAAAAATTAGGCCGGATCAGCTTGTAGCAATTCTTGTTAGTCCGCCGATTGATAAACGAAGCTATATAAGCAAACAAATCAATTTCGTTCAGGAATATATGCACAATAGCTATGGTGTATCGGTTACCGTTGGGATCAGCCGATGGGGCAGCGAATGGCAGGAAATGAACCAGCTCTTCAGGGAAGTGAAATTTACGATCGCCGATGCCCGGCATAGCGGGAGCGGGCAGCTCGTTTATGTAGGAAATGCGGAGAGAAAAGCATTTGAGGACTTTCGAATGCATGAGAATATGCTGCCCGAGTTGCTAATGCTGGCTGAAAGTGACGATCCGATATTATTGATTGATAAGGTTGAACAGTCCTTTAAGGATTTGGAGCGAAGAGAGCATACCTTCGCTTATATCCAATCGCTTAGCATCAGTTTGCTTGGCGAGCTGTCTTTAAAAGTATGGCAAGACTCGGAAGAGATTAATTTCCTGAACAAGCGCGCTTGGCATCGACTTCTGGACTGCAAAACAATCGATGCGACGAAGGATATTGTCATCGATTATATTCGTTCGGCTGTTTTGTTTGCGAGAAAAGAACGGTCACTCCAACAGCATCATCTGATTAGCCGCATCGTGTCCCATATGGAAGACCAGCTGCCGGTCAGCATAACCGTGAAACAGCTCGCTGACAAGTTTCATCTTAGCGCAGGCCATCTAAGCGTGTTATTCAAGAAAGAAACAGGACAGACGATCTCCGACTTTGTGAAAAACCTGAGAATGAAAAAAGCGAAGGAAATGCTGCAGGATCCTACCATAAAAATATACGAAGTAGCAGAACGGATAGGGTTTCAAACGCCTGCTTATTTTACGTATCAATTCAAGAAAAACGAAGGCTGCACGCCGCAGGAGTATCGCGACCGTTACTATTCATAATAGATGGATCCCTCCACAATATTAACGTCCATACAGCTTTCGGTAGGTCTCCGGCGTCATGCCTTCCCGTCGGCGAAAGGTGGAGACGAAATGGCTCGCGTCGCGAAAGCCTACCGCCTCCCCGATGCGGCGCACTGTCCAGTCCGGCCGGGAAGGAAGCCATTCCTTCGCTTTCCGGATCCGAAGCTGAATGAGATACGAGTAGGCCGTTTGGCCAAACAGCTCGCGGAATCTTTCGTTCAGCTGTCTCTCGCCGATTCCAAGCTGCGCGGCCATGTCCGCCAATCCGATCTCCGGGTTGGCAAAATGCTGCTCCAGCCAGGACAGCAGCACCTGAATCCGCTCCAGCCGTTTGGACATGGACGGTCGGTTATCCGTGCGGGCATTGGTCCGAAGGAGCGTCAGGAATTGGTATAAATCGGCCGATGACTGCCACCCGGATGGATCGCTTCCGGCTTCGGCAAAGGCGAGCATGCGGAATAACTGATCGCTAATCCGGTCGTTGCCGGCTTCCCACTGGAAGCGTTCGGCATTTCCCCAGCCGATGGCTTGCACGATACTGGCGGCCATCCCTCCGCGAAACGTGATATAACCCGTCTGCCAACAGCCGTTTCTGGCCTCGTACCGGTGCGGCGTGCCCGGGGCAAGAAGGACGCCGGAGCGCTCATTCATTTTCCAGGTTTGACCGCTGACCGTTAATTCGCCTTCCCCTTCCTGCGTCTGGAGCCAGTGGAAATACGGATAGCCTTCCGGTCTGTCCAAGGTTTCCTGGTCGGGGTTCAAGCCAATCGTTTCGAGCTGCAGGGGCAGCTGCTCCGAAGGGAAGGCGGGAACAACTCGTCGCATCATAAGAACCTCCCTATTTTTATATGTGAAATCGTTAATTTTATATGGGTTACAGAAATATTAGGGCTTACAATAGAAAAAGATATTGCAGTTTTATCATATACAATGAGGTGTGACAAGATGATAAATGCGAAAAAACCGAAGATCTGGTACGGCGGTGACTATAATCCGGATCAATGGGAGAAGGAAGTCTGGGACGAGGATTTACGGATGTTCAAGCTTGCCGGAATCGATGTGGCGACGCTTAACGTATTCGCCTGGGCAAAAAACCAGCCTGACGAGGATACCTACGATTTCGGCTGGCTCGACGAAATGATGGACAAGCTTCATGCGGACGGCGTTGGCGTCTGTCTGGCAACAAGCACGGCGGCGCATCCCGCGTGGATGGCCCGTAAATATCCGGATGTGCTGCAAGTCGATTTCAACGGCAACAAACGCAAGTTTGGCGGACGCCATAACTCCTGCCCGAACAGCCCGACATTCCGGAAGTATTCGGTGCGCATGGCCGAGAAGCTCGCCGAACGGTACAAAGATCATCCGGCCCTGCTTATCTGGCATATCAACAATGAATACGGCGGAGCGGGCAACTGCTATTGCGATAATTGCGAAGCGGCATTCCGCGTATGGCTCAAGGATCGTTACGGAACGATTGAACAAGTGAACAAAGCATGGAATACGGCGTTCTGGGGTCATATTTTCTATGATTTTGAGGATATCGTTCTGCCGAGCGGCCGCAGCGAGGAATGGTACGGCGCCAACGGCCGGACGGAGACAAACTTCCAAGGTCTGTCGCTTGATTACATGCGTTTCCATTCGGACAGCCTGCTCGAGTGCTACAAGCTGGAGTACGAAGCGGTCAAGAAGGTTACGCCGGATATTCCGGTTACAACGAACCTGATGGGCGCTTTCAAAAAGCTGGATTATCATAAATGGGCGAAGCATATGGACGTTGTATCCTGGGATAACTACCCTCGCTTCGATACGCCGCACAGCTATACCGGCATGATGCATGATCTGATGCGCGGCCTGAAGGAAGGCCAGCCGTTTATGCTGATGGAGCAGACGCCAAGCCAGCAGAACTGGCAGCCGTACAACTCGCTGAAGCGCCCGGGCGTTATGCGCTTATGGAGCTACCAGGCCGTTGCCCGCGGAGCGGATACGGTCCTGTTCTTCCAGCTGCGCCGTTCCGTCGGCGCCTGCGAGAAATATCACGGCGCGGTTATCGAGCATGCCGGCCACGAGCATACCCGCGTATTCCGCGAATGCGCGGAGCTTGGCGCAGAGCTTGGGAAGCTGGGAGATGCTTTGCTGGATGCGAGAGTGAAAGCAAAGGTCGCTATCCTGTTCGATTGGGAAAACTGGTGGGCCATTGAAATGTCCAGCGGTCCGTCCATTGCTCTTAAATACGTGAATGAAGCGCATAAATTCTATGATGCTTTGTACCGTGCCGGCATTGCGGCGGACGTGGTCAGCGTGGAAGCGGACCTCAGCGGCTACGACCTGGTGATTGCGCCAGTCATGTACATGGTGAAGGATGGCGTGGCGGAGAAGCTGGAAGCTTATACGGCTGCCGGCGGCGCGGTCATTACAACCTACTTCAGCGGTATCGTAAACGAGACCGACCTGGTAACGTTGGGCGGTTACCCGGGCAAGCTGCGTAACTTATTCGGCATCTGGGCGGAAGAGATTGATGCCCTGCTTCCTTCGCAGCGCAACCGGATTGTTCTGTCCGATGGCACGCTTGGCTCGCAGGCGGAATACGAGTGCGGCATGCTCTGCGATCTGATTCATTCGGAAGGCGCCGAAGTAAAGGCCGTATACGGGGATGATTTCTACCGCGGCATGCCTGCTCTGACGGTTAACAAGTTTGGCGAAGGCGAAGCCTGGTACCTGGCGACAAGCCCGGAAGAAGCCTTCCTGCGGGACTGGCTGCCTCGGCTATGCGCTTCCCGCGGCATCAAGCCGCTTGTCTCCGGCACGCCGGAAGGCGTGGAGACAACGGTCCGCTCCAAAGACGGCCAGGATTATCTGTTTGTGCTTAATCACAATGCGGATGCCGTTACGGTTGCGCTTGGAGAGCAGACCGGGACCGATCTGCTTACGGGCGCCAGCGTCCAAGGCGGCGCAACGGAGCTTAAAGGCTATGACGTGCGGATCATTAAGCTTAATCAAGCGTAGTGTAGGGGCATAGCAGCTCCGGTTCAAAAATAAGCCAGCCGCTCTTTATACGGCTGGCTTATTTTTATAGTGAAAATTCAAATAGGGAAATAGACCCAGCCGTTCTTTATCGTGTATAATTATCCAATATTGGCAGTTGAGTCGGTGGTTTTTTCGAACAAATTTAAAGCGCTTACAAAAATCCGGCTTAGAGGAACTCCATGGCTATTATGAATAACGATAGGAGGACGGGCGGATGAAACGATTTCCCATGATGCTTCAGCTGATGCTGATTCTGATCTGTGTCATGGCTATTCCGACGGCCATACTGACCTGGTATAGCGGGACGCAGATCGTGGGTTATTCGGAAGGCGCCATTGCGGATACCTCGCTGGAGGGACTTATCGCAAACAGGGAGCTTAACGAGAATGCGCTGAGCAATCTGGCGCAGGATGCGGTCCAGCTGGCCGGCACGAATATATTCGACCGGATCCGCAGCTTCAAGACGTATTCGGCGCTTAATTCGGACTATAGCGACGTGTACAGCGCTTTAAGAATACTAAATGAACTGGCGAGTCTGAACCACCGTGTGGACGGCGTATACTCGACCTATTTCCTGCTTGACGAAGCGGATTACGTGGTCTCGACCGACCGGGGAATTACGACGCTGGACCGTTACGAACCGGTCGATTGGATGGAAAAGGCGCTTGCCGGCCGGAGAGGAATCGGAGGCGTCTGGTACCCCCGCCAATTGCAATCCGGCATGCAGGTCGTCTCCTATGTGCTGCCGTTAAACCGCTTGTCAACGACTACGCGCGGCACGATTGTCGTGAATTTGAAGGAGAGCCAGATTGCAAGCTATTTAAAATCCTCAGAACCGGGTTCGGAAGGCTATATGCTTCTGAGATCCGACGGCACGATTATTTCGCATCCTGACAAGTCTTTGCTTCTGACGGACGGCAACAAGCAGCCTTTTATCCGGCAAATCCTAAGCAATAGCCAAAGGGAAGGCTATGCTTACCATGTATTAAACGGCCAGCGGCTGCTGTATACCTGGTCCCGCTCGGTGCAGCTCGGCTGGTGGAACGTCAATATTTATTCGATGGACCAGTTAATGACGAAGACGTACAACCTGCAGAAGGGCATCATTTTCATTACGGGCATGATCATCATCGCAGGCACCATTCTTGCCGTATTGCTGGCCACCTGGTTATCCCAGCCGCTCCGGAAGCTTGTCCGCACAATGCGCGAGCGCAGCAATCACGGCGGCACGAACAAAAACGAGCTGGCTTTCCTGGAGTCGGCTTTCAGGAGGATGCAGGAAGAGGAGGAAAGCCTGCATACGCTGCTGCAAGAGCGGGAGCAGGATACCCGAAGCTTATCGATTCATCAGTTGCTGCGCGGCGAAGTGAAGAAACAGATCGCCGAGATGTTTCCCGGGCCCTATTACACCGTAGCGGTTATCTCCATCGACCGGTATAGGAGATACGCGAGCAAAAATAATCCGGAGACCCGCAGCTTCCACCGTTATCTCCTTCTCACGAAATGCGAGAGCCTGTTTCCGGATGGTCTGCATGCCCGGGGAATTTATCAAGGCGAAGGCTGCTTCGCATTCGTGATCAACTACGGGCAGGAGGAGGCGGAGAACGGGCTTCAAGGAATAAAGGCGACGCTTGTTCAAATCCGCGATACGGCGCTTGACCTGCTTGGTCATTCGGTTACGACCGGCGTCAGCGGCCGGACGGAATTCAGCGAGTCGATCCCCGAGCGGGTTGCGGAGGCGACGGATGCCATCAAGCAACGCATGATCAAGGGGAGCGGCTGTATTTTTTACTGGAAGCCAGAGGAAGACCGCGGCAAGAAATATATGTACCCGGCAAACAGCGAGCGGCGTATCGTGAATTTCCTGGAGCGTGCTGACCTAGGCAGCATTCTGAAGGAATTGGAGAGTATCCGGGCTGACATTTATTCCGATTCCAACGTTTCCTATGACAATATCTTGTTTATCTACAATCAGCTGATTGGCGTTACGATCCGTCATCTCCGGGAAAACAACGTCAGCACGTCGCGGATTTTCTCCGGACGGGGAAATATCTACTCGGCGATTGCTTCCACCGATACGCTTGACGAGCTGGAGAACCATCTCCGCGATTTCTTTACCGAGATCGTGCAGCATCTGGAGCGGAGTACGGGAGAAGCGAATCACGGCGAGCGGATTATCCGTTATCTGGAGGAGCATTTTCGCAAGGAAATCGTCTTCGAGGAGATGGCGAAGGAGATTGGCATCAGCTATTCCTACATGCGGAAGATCGTCTATGAATTAACCGGCAAAAGCCTCATCGATTATATGAATCAATTGCGGATCGAAAAAGCAAAGCAGCTGCTTATCGAATCCAAAATGACGATCACGCAAATTGCTTCCGAAGTAGGCTACTATAACGTGCAAAGCTTTAACCGGTTCTTCCGCAAGTATGAAGGGATGCCGCCAAGCAGCTATAAGACGTCGAGATCCAAGACTTCGTAAGCGTAATAGAATGAGAGCTGTCATGCCGCCTGCAGGACAGCTTTTATTTTTGCTCATGCCTATCAGATTTGATCAAAAACCGCGCCGGATAAGCAGAAATGATGCCTTTGCGATCAAAAATGACAGGGAGAATCAATACTCAAGATTTACCGTTTGGAAAAAGCGGGGGTATGATGAGGTCAGCCGCGGACGATGTCTGAAGCGAGCAAAGGACCGGGGGAATTAAAGGCTGAGGGGGGTGAGAATGTGAAAATTGAAAGCGCTTCACAACAAAACGAAACCGCTATAAAACAGCTCGGATTAAACAGACGCGGGATGGCGTATTATCTTCGGCGGGATTGGCAGCTTTACGCGTTGTTAATGATTCCGCTGGCCTTTGTACTGACCTTCAAATACGCATCGATGTCAGGCCTCATTCTTGCTTTCAAAAACTATAAGATTGCCAAAGGGTTCTGGGGGAGCGACTGGGTTGGCTTTCAAGTGTTCCAGGAGATATTCGCCAAGCATGACTTTGGCCGCGCCGTCCGCAATACGCTTTTGCTTAACAGCCTGGATTTGTTATTCAGCTTTACGATGCCGATCGTGCTGGCCTTGCTGCTGAACGAGGTAAGAGGCGTAAGATTCAAACGCGTGAACCAGACGCTGCTGTATCTGCCGCATTTTCTATCCTGGATTATTATCGGCGCAATTGCTTACCAGCTGCTCAGCGAGAGTAACGGCGCGATCAATAATCTCATTGCCATGATGGGCGGCGACCGGATTCCGTTCCTGCAGGACGATTCCAATTGGCTGATCAGTTATCTGGCGATTGGCGTCTGGCAGAGCATGGGCTGGGGAACGATCATCTACCTTGCCTCGATCAGCAGCATAAACCCGGAAATGTACGAAGCAGCCATCGTTGACGGCGCGGGGCGCTGGAGGAAGGTATGGAACGTGACGCTGCCATCGATTCGAGTGACCATTGTTACCCTGCTTATCATGAATCTCGGCAAAGTCATGGAAGGCTCGTTCGAACGGGTATTCGCTCTGCAAAACAAGGCTACGACGGAATACACGGTTACGATTCCCGTGCTGGTGTACCGGTGGGGGATCGAGAGCGGCAACTTCAGCCGGGCAACGGCGCTAGGATTATTCCAGGCTGTCATCGGACTTGTGCTTGTGCTCGCGGCGGACCGGATTGCGAAGAAGCTTGGCGAGGACGGAATTTTATAGAGTTAATTCTTACGAAGTAAGAATTCCCACAAATGCCCTAATATAGAGCATAAAGGTGGCAATTCTTTTAAGGAGAGGTGACCATGAAAGCAACGAACAGCACACTTGCTGTTCATCGCAGAAGGCGGTTTGATATTTGGGATGTGCTTATTCACCTCTTTATCATCATTGCCTCGCTTGCCTGTTTGCTGCCGTTTCTGCATGTCGTATCCAAATCCTTAAGCGAAGACGCATTTGTTATCGCGAATAAAGTTTTCATCTGGCCGGAAGGGTTTACTTTCGAGGCGTACAAGAAAATTTTCGCGGACCGCAGTATATTGCGTTCCTTGTATGTATCGGTTCTGGTAACGGTGCTGTTCACCATCATTGGCATGATTATTACCATTTGCGCCGCTTATCCGTTATCCCGCAAGCAATTAAAGGGACGTACCGTGCTGACGTTTATCTTTATCTTCACCCTGTACTTCAGCGGCGGTATCATTCCCGAATATTTGCTCGTGAACAACCTGGGGCTGCTGGACACCATGTGGTCCATTATCCTGCCGCCCGCCTTCAGCGCCTTCAACCTGCTGATCATGAAGACGGCGCTGTCGAGCAGCATACCGGACAGTCTGGAGGAATCGGCCAGGATTGACGGGGCCGGGCATTTCCGGATTCTTGTCAGCATTGTGCTGCCGCTGTCCAAACCAATCATTGCAACCTTGTCTCTCTTCTATGCGGTTGGGCGCTGGAATACGTACCAGGACGCATTGTTTTACATCAAGCAAAACGTGGATATGCGGCCACTGCAGCTGAAGCTGTATTACCTGGTTATTCAAGCGAGCGAAAGCTTCCAGCTGGAAGCGACTCAGGTATCGCTCAGTAATCCCGAAGTTCTTAAAGCATCCTGCGTGGTATTCGCGACTCTTCCCATTATTTGCGTGTACCCGTTTATCCAGAAGTATTTTGTCCAAGGCGTTATGCTTGGAGCCGTGAAGGAATAATCTCGAATACGAAAATGAATGATTGGGGGAACCAGCAATGAGCAGAAAAAATATGGTATCCATATTTATGGCTTTGTTTGTGGCACTCGGCATTTTGTCGGGCTGCACGAATAACAACAATGCGAATACAAAGAGCTCTACCGAACCTTCTCCTTCCGCAAGCGATACTGCGGGCAATACGCCAAGCGAAAGCCCGGCAGGCAAGTATCCGGATTATTCGAAAGGCTTCCCGGAGAAAGTTACGCTTCAGATTCCGGTCTATGAACGCGCTTTCGAAGGCTGGAATGTATCGGATAACTACTATACGCGCTGGATTCAGAAGGAATTCGGCGATAAATACAATATCGACGTTAAATTCATACCGATCACAAGAAACAGCGAAGTAACGGACTATGAGCAGCTGCTTGCTTCGCATAAGGCTCCGGATATTATTTTCCACTACGATATGCCACAAGCGCTTGCCTACTACGGCGAGGATGTCATGCAGGAGCTGGACTACGATGAAATTGCCAACTACGCGCCTACTTACTGGAAAAATATGAGCGAGACAATCAAGCAATACGGTGTCGTAGACGGCAAAAACGTATTTTTCTTCGCACAGCGTCCGCCAGCCGATAACTTCACCACGCTGATCCGCAAAGATTGGGTGGAGAAGGTTGGCATGAAAGTAGAGGATCTGACTTCTCTTGAGAAATATAACGAAATGCTGGAGAAATGGAAGGCGGCTGGACTTGGCGTTGCCGGCGCATCCCTCTTGCAGAACAACTATACCTTCAACTATGCCTTCCGCGATTGGCCGATTGATCCTAAATACCGCGCGCTGTATTCCGATCTTGGCGTAGCGGACTTGACTACGAAGGAAACGGAGAAATACCTAAAAAACCTGAACTACCAGTACAATCATGGGCTGATCGATAAAGAATTCTATTTGCGCAATGACGATGCGAAGACGAAAGCGGAATTTGTTGCAGGCAAAACAGGCACTTACGGCTTTTATCTCGCCAGCAATACCGACGTGCTGACCGCTACACTGAAGAACAATCCGGATGCGCAATTTGCTGTTCTTCCAGGAACGGCTGGAGTTCCGGAAGGCAATAAGCCGCAAGGCCGTGCATACTGGCCATTCGGCTTGATTATGGGTATCAATTATGAATCGACGGATGAGGAACGTGCCGCTGTATGGATGTACCTCGAATGGATGAGTCAGCCGAAGAACCTGTTCTACCTCCAGAACGGTGTTGAAGGCCAGAACTATACGCTGGATGCAGACGGTCTTGCCGTTAAGAATCCGGATTACAAAGGGGAATCCGTACTGTCCCAGAACAACAATAAAGACTATTTCGCACTCGTCAGCGAAGTTGTGCAATACACGGATCCGGCTGTAACGCGCAAAGCCTACTTGCAAAACTGGTCGCCTCCCGGCTACGAGCACCTGGCTGAAGATGTGCTGAATAATTTTGAGAAGTTAGCGGAATTCCGTACGCCGGATGCGCTGTTCAGCGTTGTGCTCGAGAAAGTAAACGAGTACAAAGCCGATCTGAACTCGCTCTTCCAGGAGCTTTACGTGAAGGTGGCTCTGGCGCCGGAGGATCAATTCGACAAAGTCTATGAGGATGCGAAGAAGACTTATCTGGATGCCGGTTATCAGGAAATCCTGGATGAGAAGCAAAAAGCTATCGACGCGGGTCAATTCAAGTAAACATGAGAACGCCATACGAGCCCCTGCGCAAGCGGGGGCTTTGGTTCTCGAAAAATTTTCCCGGAGCAGTGCTGGTATGGCCGCGTATTTTCTTTAGAGGCTGCAGAAGGAGGATGGGCTCCGGGGAACGGTGCTCGATTATCCGGAAGCCTGCGGAAGTCTCGGCCACCGCAGGGATAGCCGCCGCGATGGTCACGCAGAACAATCCGCTGCACGCCAAGTATGCGCAGAAGGCGCTTAACGGCGTGCTTGCCAACATTGCGGCAGCGGCCGGGTATTAAATGTATCCGGCGGAACGGCCGCTATGAACGATATTGAAGGTTATCTGAGCATCGGCAAGAAATGGAAGCAAGTCTGGGGGCAAGGGCTTGCTTTAGCTTTACTTGCCGCTGTGACCGAGAACGAGAATAGAAAGGAAGCACGCCGTTAACGGCGTGCTTCTTTGTTATTTTAATATATTACAAGTCAGCACTTAATAAATTACATTTTATTAAAAATCCCAACAGGTATAATTTTTTACATGAGCTCACCTTATACGGAAAGAGGGGTTGATAAAAGTGAAAGCGGTTTTAGGCAGCGATAGCCAGCGGGTCAATCTAAGGAGAAAAAACCGATTCGTTCAAAACATCAAAAGAGATTATTTGTTATATGCCCTCTTGCTGCTGCCCATGGCGTATATCGCGGTATTCAGATATGCGCCGATCTACGGCGTATTAATGGCTTTCCAGGATTACAACATTTTTCAAGGCATCAGCGGCAGCGAGTGGGTTGGATTTGACGTCTTTCAATTTATATTCCAGCAGGACAGCTTCTACCGCGCTTTGAAAAATACGCTCATTTTGAACCTGCTGGATTTGGCGGCAGGGTTCCCGGCCCCCATAATACTGGCGATTTTGTTGAATGAGCTCCGATTTACGCGATTCAAAAAATTTACGCAAACCGTTCTTTATCTGCCGCATTTTTTGTCCTGGGTCATTATCGGCGGCATGGTATACCTGATGTTCTCGTCCGGCGGTATGGCCAATACGATATTATCCGGCCTTGGTCTTGGCAAAATCGAGTTTCTCTCCGACAAAACAAACTGGCTGATCATGTATGTGGCCGTCGGAATCTGGCAGAGCGCGGGTTGGGGGACCATCCTTTATTTGGCCGCCATTATCGGAATAAACAAGGATTTGTACGAGGCAGCGGATATGGACGGATGCAGCAGGCTGCGCAAAATCTGGCATATCACCTTGCCGGGCATCAAGCCAACCATCATTATCCTGCTCATTTTGCAGATCGGAAGAATGGTTTCCATTGGGTTCGACCGGCCATTCGTCATGGGCAATTCGCTTGTCAGCGACTATTCCGATGTGATCAGCACTTACGTGTATCGAATCGGGATCGGGTCCGGCGACTTTTCTCAAGCAACGGCTGTCGGATTGTTCCAGTCGGTTGTAGGGCTGATCTTTCTCGTGTCGGCTAATTATATTTCCAGGAAAATAGGCGAGCAAGGAATTTGGTAAAGGGCGTGAGTGGATTGAACAAGTCAAAAACAAATCTCGTGGACATTCTGATTATTTTATTCATCACGGCGGTCTCCATAACCTGTCTCGTTCCGTTCTTGTATATGATAGCGCTTTCTCTCAGCTCCAATAACGCTATCATTTCGCAGAAGGTATCGCTTTGGCCGGTAGAATTCACGCTTGAAACCTATAAAACGATTCTAAGCGATGTCGACATGCTTTATACACTCGGCTATACCATTGTGCTCACGATTTTATTTACCGCATGTTGTATGTTTTTAACGATATGCGCTGCCTATCCGCTTACGAAGAAACGATTAATGGGCAGAAATTTTTTGTTAACCGCCATGGTGTTCACGATGTATTTCAGCGGAGGACTGATTCCCAGCTATATTCTGGTGAAAAACCTGGACATGATGAACACGGTGAGCAGTCTGATCTTACCCGGCGCCTTGAGCGTTTTTAACATGATCATCCTCAAAACCTTCTTCTCTTCCCTTCCGGAAAGCCTGGAAGAAGCGGCCGCGATCGACGGCTGCAACGAATGGGGGATTCTTTTCAAGGTGGTTCTGCCGTTGTCCATGCCCTCTATCGCAACGCTTAGCCTCTTTTACGCGGTTGATAGATGGAACGGCTTCCAGGACGCGTTGTTTTACATTACGGACAAGAATTTGTATCCGATGCAATTAAAGCTCTATCAAATCATTACCGCCAACCAGCAGTTAGATACGCAGCAAGGCGAAGGCAGCACGGGGGCTTTTATCGTACCCGAATCTTTGAAAGCTGCAAGCGTTATGTTCGCTACCGTTCCGATTTTGCTGGTTTACCCGAAGCTTCAGAAATATTTTGTTGACGGCGTAATGACGGGAGCAATTAAAGGTTAAAGAAAAGAGGCAAGTATACTATTGGAAAAGGCGAGGTTGATAATATGAACAAAAAAATGTTGGTTTTACTGCCCGTTCTCACGCTGTTAGCGGGCGGATTGGCTGGCTGCGGCGACGATAACAACAATAATAAAGAGAGCCAATCCACTTCTACGGAGACGAAGGCCTCTTCGGGCTCGCCGGTTACGCTTACGGTGGAGGTGTTTGACAGAGGCATACAAGGCCAGCCGGATTTGAACAACAACACTTGGACCAGGTATATTAACGAGCATTTCGGCAAGCCAAACAATGCGGTCGTAAAATTTGTTCCGGTTCCGAGATCGCAGGAGATTGATAAGCTGAACGTCATGATGGCAGCGGGCGAAGCGCCGGATATTTCCTTTACCTATGACAGCGCAACCGTATCCCGGTACGCAAAGATTAACGGGATTATGCCACTGGAGGAATTGCTTGAAAAGTACGGCCAGGATTTGAAAAATTATCTGGGTGAGACCGTTCTTGCTTACGGGCAATTCAACGGAAAACAGATGGCGATCCCCGCAAAACGAACATCGCTGGCTTGGATCGGCAGTTTCATCCGTAAGGATTGGCTGGACAAATTAGGGCTGCCGGTTCCGACGAACAGAGATGAGTTATATAATACTCTTGTTGCATTCCGAGACAAAAATCCCGGAGGGGTTGACGGCGTTATTCCATGGGGATTGGCGGCGACCGGCATGAATTACGGAACCGGCAATTTGGCCGAATCGTTCTGGGGCGAGCAGTCGGAGGAGGATTTCGTAACGTCTCCGAACTGGTTAAAGCCCGGAAACAAGGAATCGCTGAAATTCCTCAACAAGCTGTACAACGAAAAATTGATCAGCCCCGATTTTGCGTTGGATAAGACGGCAAAGCAGGCGGACGCGGACGTGACAAACGGCAAGGTCGGATTTTTCAGCGCGAACTG
Organism: Paenibacillus sp. BK720; assembly: GCF_011761545.1. Taxonomy (NCBI): domain Bacteria; kingdom Bacillati; phylum Bacillota; class Bacilli; order Caryophanales; family Paenibacillaceae; genus Paenibacillus; species Paenibacillus sp. BK720. Next base: position 560,747 of record NZ_JAASRQ010000001.1, read on the forward strand.
GGATTACGCGTTTAGACAAAATATAAGCGAGCCGCTAAAAGCCAATGTGCCGGATGCTAACTTTATCCCGATCGATACGTTTAAAAACGAGGAAGGCAAATACAAAAAAATGATTTACAATGAAAACGGCTTAAATGTTTTTATACCAAAATCCAGCAAAAATGCGGAGCTGGCGATTAAATATTTGAACTGGATGGCGAACCCCGAGGTGTTATTTTTCCTGCAATACGGGGAAGAAGGAGTTAACCACAAAACGGTTGACGGAATCCCGCAGGTTATCGCGCAAACCGGCGACAATATGCAGACGAGTCCGCAAAACCTCGACTATACCCTGGTGGTAAACGGCGTTGAGCTTGGCGATCAAGAGAAGAATATTAAAGCCCTTTCCGCTTCGTATGCCGGATTAGAAGAGACGGCAGAGCAGTCCTACAAAATCAATACGACGGACGGTTACACCGCCTTCTTCTACGATACGCCAAATGATGCCAACATCAAGTTCGGCAAAACGCTTGGGGATATGAACAAACAAATGACCGATAAACTGATTGTATGCAAGCCTTCCGATTTCGACAGCTTATACGACAAGCTTGTGGACGAGTATATGGCAGCTGGCGGCAAGGCTGTCATGGAAGAAAATGCGAAAATTTACGAAGCGATGCAGGCAAACAAGAAGTGATATAAGGGGTTGGCTGGCTGGCAAGCCTATGGACTTAAGGGTCCATAGGCCTTTGTCTATATAAAGCGAATGACTGCGATTATGACGACAGGAACCTATCGGGAGGTACTTATGTATAGTGTCATTATTGTGGATGATGAGCCTTGGGCGATTAAAGGGATTAGGAATGCCTTTGACTGGAGTAAACACGGATTCGAAATAACGGGTCAGTTCACTAGCGTCCACAAAGCATATGAGTTTATATGCGAGGAAAATCCCGATCTGATCGTTACGGACATTAGAATGCCCGAAATTTCCGGGCTTGAGCTGATGAGGATGACCAGGAAAAAGGGCGTGGAAGCCGACTTTGTATTTGTAAGCGGTTTCGCCGAGTTTGCCTATGCGCAGGAAGCTATACGATTCGGGGCGCTGGATTATTTCCTGAAGCCTATCGATATTGAGCTTGCGGAATCGTTCATACATAAGTTGGCTGTCCATTTTGCCAAAAAAAGAAGTCATCGCAATAACCTTATTCTGGAGGCGTTAATGTCCACGGACAACCATGAATTGAGCCGTTTAACGCCTTTTTTTAATTCTTCTTCGGGTGAAGACTATTATCGCGCGCTTATCGTCTATTCGAATCGTGATCAAATCTGCGGCAGAAAGAGGTTTGATGTCGAGCAAACCTTGGAGATAGAGCTGGGATCAAGGAAAACGCTGTACATCCTAAAAAGCGGCCAATTGGCGAACTTGCAGGGGCTTGAATGGGCGGGGACGGACATTAAAGCTGCGGGAATCAGCAGCATCTCGAATCATTACAAGGATCTTGCCAAGCTGATTAAGGAATCGGATCTGGCGGCCTCCAAGGTTTTTTTGAATGAGGATGAGAAAGGGCTGTTCGAGTACGAACAAAAGCTGGATACGGTCAAGCCGTATATAGATAGCATTTCCGTCATGATCCAGGAGAAACAATTTGAGGCATTGGAAGATACCATAGGGAGGCTTAAAAACGACTTCAGCAAAAATAATGCGGGCATGGGGGAGGTTGTTTATTTATGGAATCAGGTGGTCGGCGTATTATTGGCTTCCTTTTATGAGGAGCTGAAAGACATGGAGCTGGGCTTTCTCAATTATGCCGAGCTCAAGGAGCGTTTTGAGAATTTTGAGTCCTTATGCGGCTTTTTATATGACGTTCTTCTCTACATCAGGCAGTTGAACCGCCAATGCGCAAGTGAAGGCGATATCGGCTCCTATTTCGCTCAGATGGTGAAATATATCGATAATCATTACTCTACCAAGCTGTACCTGAAGGATTTATCCGCCAAGTTTTTCCTTAATCAGGTCTATTGCTGCCAGTTGTTCAAGAAGAATTTGGGGAAAACCTTCTCGGAATATGTCACGGAACTCAGGATAAACAAAGCCTGCGAGCTGTTGAAGCATACGGAAATGTCCGTCGAGGAAGTAGCGTTAAAGGTAGGAATCATGGATTATTATTATTTCAATAAAGTATTCAAGAAGCAATGCGGAATAACCCCGGCAAAGTACAGAAAATGCTGATTTTTAAAAAACGTATCGGAGTGTGTGCAGCTTGAAGATCAGCAAACTAAAGCTTAAGCATCAGATCTTCCTTATCGTGTTATTTACGGTGATCCTCTTTACCTTTATGGAGGCTTATTTTTATTTCAGCTTTTATAATCTGACCCAGACACGTGCTGCCAATTACGGCAACAAAATCATTGAGCAGACGCGCCAAAAGATCGATTCGGTGTTCAACGACATAAAGATCAGCACGAATATTGCGGTAGACAATAGAAAAATTCAGGAGTTTACAACGGCGGACAATGATTACGCGAGAGATATCGATATCGGCAATTACGTCATCGACCTAATGGAGTATATGAGAGCCTTTAATTCCTACGTAAGCGGCATTGTCATTAATGATAATGAAGGCAGAAAGGTTTACAGCGTGGATTCGATAACCGGCGATATCTTTTTCATGAATCAATATAACGCGTTTATCAATAAGTATAAAAACGATAGCACGGCTTTAGACAAGGGAAGTTTTACGGATCTGTTCAAAGACGGGAAATCCGGAAATGAGTATTTCTTTTATGTGGCACCCATTATCGAATCGATAGGCGGCGTTCATTTTTCCCAAAGAACCGGTTACTGTTCCGTTATGGTCAATATCGAAAAGCTGCAGGAGCTGATCGAAAACACGGAGCTTACGCCTCATTCCGCCTTGTATATTCTGAACAGCAGCAATGAGGTCATCGCTTCCAATCAGGCAAGCTTCCGCGGCGTGTTATTCGAGGATATTCTGTCGGCGGACCGGGACAATCTGACAAGCGGAATGAAAACGAAGATTAACGGGGAAAAGGTTATCGTTCAGGAAAAGGGTCTGGAGCAAGCCGACGGATGGAGCATCGTCAGCATTATTCCGGTACATGAATTAACGGCCGACATGAACCCGATTAAACATAACAGCATTATAGCCGGCGTCGGAATCATTCTAAGCCTCTTTATTCTGGGCTATTTCTTTCTGAACAATTTGACGCGGCCGGTTATGGGCCTTGTAGCGGATATGAGGAAAATCGGGAAGTTGGAGGGATTTAGAGTAAAGGTGCGTTCGACGAATGAAGTTGGGGTGTTGGCTTACGATATTAATCGGATGATTGACAAAATGGAGAGTATGTCCAGTCATGTTATCAGAACGCAAGCAAGACTATACGAATCGGAGCTCAACAAGAAGCAGGCTGAGTTTTCCGCTCTGCAAAGCCAGATCAATCCCCATTTCCTCTATAATACTTTGAATTGCATCAGCGGCATCGGGCTGGAATACGGCAGTAAGGAAATCGCCCAAATTACCTCCTGCATGTCCAAGATTTTCCGGTACAGCGTGAAAGAGGACGAACTGGTACGGATCGGCGAGGAAATCGAATGCATTAAGGCCTATTTGAATATTATCTCCATTCGATATGAGAACAAGTTTGCGATGGAAGTGCGGATAGACGAGAAGCTATTAAACCTGCAGACACCCAAAATGATTTTGCAGCCCATTGTGGAGAATGCCGTTTACCACGGGCTTGAGAGAGTGGATGCCGGTGGAGAGCTTAAAGTCAGCGGCCATTTCGACGACAATGGAGACGTATGCTTTACGATAACGGATTCGGGAAGAGGAATGGATGAGGAAAAGCTTGGGAAGCTGAAGGAGAAGCTGAATACGGAGCATTCGGATAGAGGGTCGGGGAAAAGCATCGGTCTGCCGAATATAAATCACCGGATAAAGCTGCTGTTTGGAGAAAGCTACGGCGTAGTAGACATCATTAGCAGAATAGGATGCGGAACGACCATAATTGTCAAGATTCCGGCACAGGAGTAGAAACTCAATAGATATGTCCACCTTCCGGTTGTCCTTTTCCTTGAGCATCTCTTGAAATTATTGCTATAATTTCCTAATAGAGTTTAAAAGTTGCAGCATGCAAATGCAAAAGGGGGATGGAAGATGGAGCATTGCAATGAAAGCTTTATTGTAAGCATCGATCGTTTCAAGCCGCATACCTTTCATTTGGAAGAAGGAGACGGCCTCTTTATTTCGCATTCTCATGATTATGACGAATTGACTTTGGTTCTGGATGGTGAAGGCTATTACAGCTCCCCGGAACAAAACATAAAGGTAAGCGCGGGCAGCCTGATCCTGATTCCTCCCGGGCTGCATCACGGCTTTGTATGCACGAAGCCTTGGAGAGGGGTGTCCGTTCATTTCAGCCATGAACGGATCCCGCTGCAATCCCGGTTCCTGTTTCATGCCGACTATGATAGTAATCGAATTGATCATATTCAGCTCGACGAGGAAGATACACACTGGGCGGAAATCAGCTTTAGCCAGCTGGAGAAGGAATGGAGGAAGGATCGGAGCAGCATGGATTCCTTCACTATAATGAGGATCGCTTTGGAGACGGTAATCGTCCTGTTTCAGCGTTATCAAGCCCTTTCTTCCCAGTCAGCCGGAGGCAAGAATGATCAGACGATTGTACAGGAAGTACTGAAGGAAATTCACGCCAGGTTCTACAGTCAGCTTACGGTTCATGAGCTGGCCTCCAAGCATTTCGTATCGGAGAGCAATTTGCGCAAGAAGTTTACCGAAATCGTAGGCGTATCGCCAAAGCAATATATGATTAACCTGCGCATGGAAGAGGCGAAGCGTCTGCTGCGGCAGACCGATAAAGCCATTGAATCGATTTCCTCCGAGGTTGGCTTTACCTCCTCCAGCCGTTTCTATGATTTCTTCGTGAAATCGGTTGGGGTCACTCCGTTCGAATGGCGCAAGCAAAACATGAAATAACGATTCTTATGTAGCTGTCTGTTGGAGCAATGTCATTAAGTGAAGTCTATCTTAATGGCATTGCTCCAACAGACGGCTTTTTTTCGACCGTCGAAACCGATTTGGCTATTCCGTTTTTTGAACAAAAATTAAAGCGCTTTCGTAATTGTAAGTCGAGGGGAGTCTCCTAGATAATAGGAGATGCAAGGCGCAGTCATGAAGGAGCAAGAAAAGGAGAGAGTAGATGGCACAAGCTAAGACATTCCGCAACCCTATTGTTGCAAACGCTGGCGATCCATGGGTGTATAAGCATACGGACGGTTATTACTATTACATGTGCACGCGGGGGAGCTGCCTCGAACTGACGCAATCGGCCAGTTTGACCGGACTTGCAGAGGGACGCAAACAAACCATCTGGAAACCTGAGGCTGGGGGCCCGTACAGCAGCAATCTGTGGGCGCCGGAAATTCACTTCCTGAATGACAAATGGTATATCTACTATACCGCAAATGACGGAGGAGGGGATGTTTCCCGACGGATTTGCGTGCTGGAGAATGAGCAGACAAATCCGCTTGAAGGCGAATGGGTTTGGAAAGGAGCCTTGCAAACACCCGTACCCGGTCTGGATGGCACTGTTCTTCAGATGGGGGAGGAGCTGTACTTCCTGTACGCCGGTTATGGTCACTTCCCGGATTACGGATCAGCCATTTATATCATGCGGATGACGAATCCGTGGACCGTAACCGGTGAGCAGACCCTGCTGACGGCGCCAACCCTGGATTGGGAGAAGCAAGGCGGCATGGCGATTAATGAGGGCCCCGTCATGCTGAAGCGCAACGGAAAAGTGTTTCTCATTTATTCGGCCAGCACGACTTGGTCCGAGGATTATTCGCTGGGGATGCTGACCATGGAGGATTCGGCCGATCCGATGGCTGCGGGTTCCTGGACGAAAACGATGCAGCCGGTATTTAAGAAAAGCGTGGAGAACGGTGTGTACGCAACCGGACACAACAGCTTTACCAAGTCTCCCGATGATCAGGAGGATTGGATGGTTTACCATGCGCTGCACGCGCCTGGAGTAGAGACCAAGCATCGAGCGACCCGTATTCAGAAGTTTGGCTGGCATCCGGACGGAACGCCCGATTTTGGAGCGCCTTACGGGGATGCGATTGACTTGAAGGTTCCGTCGGGAGAATAAGCAACCTCTTTTTTTATCAATTAATACATCAATTCTGTAACTAAATAGTTTTTTTGCGAGATGAAACGGCGAAAAAGCTCCTGAATATGCTGAAAAGGTCGAGTTTAATCATTTTATTTCCATTATTTTAAAATGAAAACGTTGACATTAAGGGGGATAAAAATATGGGAACGATGAAGAAACGTTTGCTTAACCTGTTGCTTGTATCCGTACTGACCGGTTCCGCTCTGGCGGCCTGCAGCAACAACAATAATGATTCGAAGGAGTCCGCGGATCCGGCCGCAACAGCAGATAGCTCGCAGGCGCCGGCGGAAACGACGGCTTTCTCGGATATCAGCCCAACCATCCGCGGCAATAAAGCCCCAACCCAAGAGCAGATGGATGAAGTCAACAACACGTTAAACGATACTTATCTCGGCGACCTGTACGACGAGAAAATTCCGAGCCATTATGAAGCTTACCCTTATAAAAAGGACGTCACGCTCGACGTGTGGCTGCCGGCCGATTCGCAAATTCCGGATATGAATAATCAGGTCGTACAGAAGCAGGTTGAAAAATTAACCGGCATCAAGGTGAATTTCATTACGCCGCCGGTTGGCCAAGAAGCTGACGCGTTTACGCTGATGATGTCCTCGGGCGAGCTGCCGGACATTATTATCGAACCGGAACGTTACCCGGGCGGAATGGAAGCGGGCGTTAAAGACGGCGCTTACCTGGATTTGACGGATGACATGGATAAATACGCTCCGAACTATAGCGAATGGCGCAACTCCGATGAGACAAGAAGAAAAACAACGGTAACGGACAACGGCAAGCTGCTGGGCTTCTACGGCATCGCTCCTTATTCCGAATGGATGTGGTTCGGCATGCTGATCAAGAAGGAAGCGCTCGAGAAGACGGGGCTCGAAGTGCCGAATACGATCGACGAATGGCATGCGTTCCTGACCAAAGCGAAGGAAGCCGGTTACAGCGAACCTCTTAACTACGGTTCGACTTACGGCCAGATCTTTACCGGCATCATTAACGGCGCTTACGGCGTATGGGACTGGACGTTTATGGATGCGGACGGCAAAGTGCAATGGGGTCCCGCCCAGCCTAAGGCGAAGGACTACCTGGCCACCATGCAGCAATGGAACAAAGAGGGACTGCTGAACAAAGACTGGGCGACGGCGGACTTCAACCAGCGGATGGCGAGCGCCGTTTCGGATAAAACGGCCGTCATGATGGATTCTCCGGATACGATGTGGAGCTACTGGAAGCAGCAAAACAACATCGACTTCGTTGGCGCTTTAAACCCGGTTCTGAATGCCGGCGACAAGGCGGCTACCACCTATAAAAATTTCAAAAGAACAGGCCGCTCCGCTGCGATTACGACTCAAGCCGACGATGTGGAAGCGGCGATGAGATGGCTGGATTTTGCTTACAGCAAGAAGGGCTGGGAGATTCTGAACTACGGCGAATACGGCAAGGTGCATCTGATTGACGAGACAGGCAAGCCTTACTTCCAGCCGGAAAGCTATATTTACAAGGATCCGGACGGTCAGCCGGTGGCGACTACTCTTGTCAAATACCGCATGCACTCCTGGCCGGATATCCGCGACGAGCATAACTCCAACCCGCTGATCGTTGCAGAGGGCAGCTACTCGGGCGATATCCGGAAAACTTGGACGGAAAATATGGATACGAGCGCAGCGATGCCTCCGATCACGTTCACGACGGAAGAAGCCTCCCGCGAAGCGGAGCTTGGCAACCAGCTGTCGACGCTGCGCAATGAATATTTTGCCAAAATCATCAAGGGCCAGCTGCCGGTCGATGCCTATGACAAATTCCTGAGCGAAGCGAAGAAGATGGGGCTTGACGAGTTCCTGAGCATCCATCAGGCTGCGCTTGACCGGTATAACGCGCGGTAAATTCAGGTTAAGGTTCACACAGGAGATGAACGGGCATGGCCGTGTTGCGGACTCCGCAGTCGGCGATGCCCTACCTGGGATATAAGGCGGTGGATGCATGAGAACGGGTCAAATCATTAAAAAGGACGTTAAAAAAAATTGGTTTGTCTATATGCTGGCTGTACCGGTCATCGCATGGTTTGTTATTTTCTGCTATGGGCCGATGTGGGGACTGTTAATCGCGTTTAAGGACTTTAAGCCTCTGCTGGGCTTCTCGAACAGCGACTGGGTCGGATTGAAGCATTTTATCGATTTCTTTGAAGGTCCGTACTTCTGGCGAGTCGTCAAAAATACGCTGCTTCTTAACGCATGGGGCCTTGCCTTTGGCTTCACCGCTCCGATTGTATTGGCGTTATTGCTTAACGAAATACGCGACGGCAAGTTCAAGAAGCTGGTCCAGACGATCACTTACATGCCGCATTTTATCTCTTTGGTTGTCGTGTGCGGGATGATTCATATTTTTACGGCGGATGAAGGGGTTATTACCCAGCTGCTCCAGCTGATCACGGGTAAGGATTACACCTCCTTGCTCGGGTATTCGAGTTTCTTCAGGCCAATCTATACGTTCTCCGACATTTGGCAGACGATCGGCTGGTCCAGCATCATCTATCTCGCCGCCATGAGCTCGATCGATTCAACGCTGTACGAAGCGGCTGATATGGACGGAATCGGCAGGCTGAAGAAAATGTGGCATATTACGCTGCCGCAGATTAGCCCGGTCATCATCATCCTGTTTATCTTCGCGGTAGGCGGCATCATGGCGTCCAGCTACGAGAAGATTATCCTTCTCTACAATCCGCTTACCTATGATAGAGCCGACGTTATTGCTTCCTATGTCTACCGGAGAGGTTTGCGCGAAGCAAGCTTGAGCTATTCGACGGCCGTAGGTCTTATCAGCTCGTTGGTCAACTTTGCCCTGCTCTGGGTAACGAACAAAATCGCAAGCCGCAAATCCGAAGTGAGCTTATGGTAGAAAGGGGAGGCTATTACGATGAGATATGATTCGCTTAGCAGCAGGGCATTTGATGTCATGATCTATGTCCTGCTTACGGTATTAACAATGTGCTGCCTGTATCCGATCGTCCATATCATCTTCGCTTCCGTCAGCGACCCGGCAAGACTGGTCGCGCATAAAGGCGTGTTGTTAAAGCCGCTTGGCCTTACGATGGACGGCTACAAGCTCATTTTCAAGGATAACAGTCTATTGGTTGGCTACAAGAATACAATTTTGTATGTAGGGCTTGGAACGCTGGTGAATATGCTCATGACGATTATGGGCGCTTTTGTTCTGTCCAGGCGCGATTTGTATTTCAAGAAATATATCATGATCATCATTACCGTGACGATGTTTTTCGGCGGCGGATTGATTCCCTGGTTCTTATTAATGAAGGATATCGGTCTGTACAACAATCTGTGGGCGATGATTCTGCCTACGGCCCTGAATACTTGGAATATGATCGTGCTTCGTACCGGCTTTCAGTCGATTCCGGCCGAGCTGGAGGAGGCGGCGATTATCGACGGCTCAAGCCAGCTGAAGCTGCTCGTGAACGTTATTCTGCCGCTGTCCAAGGCGACGCTCGCCGTTATTTTCCTCTATTATCTCGTGGGCAACTGGAACTCCTGGTTTAACGCGATGGTGCTGCTGAAGGACCGGGATCAGTTCCCGCTGCAGCTATTATTGAAGGAAATTCTGGTCGCGAACGATTCCACGGCTACGACTCAGGGCAGCGCCGGCGGCGTTGTGATCGACAGCGCATCCAGCGCGACCGCTTTCCGGGAATTGGTGAAGTATTGCGCGATCGTATTTTCCACCTTGCCGATTCTAATGGTGTATCCGTTCCTGCAGAAATACTTTGTTAAAGGCGTCTATGTCGGTTCGATTAAAGGCTAATTGCAAAGGAGCTTGCTAACTTATGAAACTTACGATTCCCCGTCCCGAATATCCGCGTCCCCAGTGGGTTCGGCCTGATTGGATCAATCTGAACGGACAGTGGCAGTTCGAGATCGACCACGGCAAAAGCGGCAAGGAGCGCGGGTTCCAGGAACCCGGCTTTGAGCTCTCCGGTACGATTACCGTCCCGTTCTGCCCGGAGAGCAGGCTCTCGGGCGTAGAATACAAGGATTTTATGGCGGCGGTCTGGTACAAGAGAGAAATTACACTTCCGGATGAATGGGCAAACGGCGGGCGGATTCTGCTTCACTTTGGCGCTGTGGATTACGAAGCGGAAGTATGGGTAAACGGTACGGCGGTAGGCAGGCACCGAGGCGGTTATTCCTCCTTCAGCTTTGATGTTACGTTCGCGGTGTCGGCGGGCAGCAATGTGATTACCGTATATGCGGTAGATGATCAGCGCTCGGGGCGTCAGCCGCGTGGCAAGCAATGCGGTGGCTACTTCTCTTCGGGCTGCGATTATACCCGTACAACGGGCATTTGGCAGACAGTCTGGCTGGAACGGGTTCCGGAGACTTATTTGGCAGGGATGAAGCTTGTCCCAGATCCGGATAACGCTTGCGCGCATCTGGAGCTGCAGCTTGGCGGAAGCGGGGTTCAGGTAGGCACAACGCTGGCTGTGAACGCATCGTACGATGGGGCAACGGCCGGTTCGGCGAGTGGGACGGTATCCGGTCCGTCGGCGCGGCTTACGCTCCCATTATCGGAGGTTCATCTTTGGGAGCCGGGCAATCCGCAATTGTACGATCTGGAGATCAGTCTGGTTCGGGACGGGCAGACGCTTGATACGGTCCGATCGTATTTTGGGCTTCGCTGCGTGAAGCTGGACGGCATGGCATTCCGCATTAACGGCAATTCCGTATTCCAACGGCTTGTGCTGGATCAGGGCTTTTACCCGGATGGCGTCTATACGGCTCCAAGCGACGAGGATCTTCGCAAGGATATCGAGATCTCGATGGAGCTTGGTTTTAACGGCGCAAGGCTGCATGAGAAAATATTCGAGCCCCGTTTCCTGTATTGGGCGGATAAGCTTGGTTACCTGGTATGGGGCGAGCATGCCAACTGGGGACTGGACATCACGACTTCGGAGGGGCTGGCCGGCTTTTTGCCGGAATGGCTGGAAGGAATGGAACGGGATTTCAACCATCCGGCGCTCATTGGCTGGTGTCCGTTTAACGAGACTTGGGATAAGGACGGGACCAAGCAAAATAACGAGGTGCTCCGCATCGTCTACGAGGTGACGAAGCGGATGGACCCGACGCGTCCGGTTATCGATACTAGCGGCAATTTCCATGTCGTCACGGATATATTCGACGTCCATGATTACGACCAGAATCCGGAGACGTTTAAGGCGAGATACGAGCCGATGAAAAACGGCGGCGAAGTGTTTAATACGTTCCCTAAGAGGCAGCAGTATGAAGGCCAGCCTTATTTCGTCAGCGAATACGGCGGGATCTGGTGGAATCCGGAACAGAAGGACGAGAAGTCGTGGGGTTACGGCGACCGTCCGGTATCGGAGGAGGCGTTCATTGCCCGTTATGCGGATCTGACGGATACGCTGCTGGACCATCCTAAGATGTTCGGTTTCTGCTATACGCAGCTGTACGACGTGGAGCAGGAAGTAAACGGCTTGTATACGTACGACAGACGGGCCAAGTTCGACCCCGAGCTGATCCGCCGTATTAATAGCCGCAAGGCGGCGATAGAGGACTGATGAATGCAGGAGGCTTCCGGTAAACGGAAGTCTTTTTCCCGATTATAAGGAGGAATAGGGAGGGAGACTCTTTAATAAGTAACAGCGAGGTGATCATATGAAAAAGTTAGGTATGTTCTTCTGTGCGTGCTTGCTGCTGCTAGCCGGATGTCAGAGCTCCGCTAACGGGCTTGCTAGAGCCCAGGAAAAGATTGAGCAATCCAATCTTACATTTAAAATCCCCAAGCTGAATGGCTATGAAGCCACTTATGTTCAGCACGTTAGTCCACCAATGGATGAGAAGGGAAATGCTATTGGGGACAAGCATGAGATTCTTGTTGCTTACACCAATCATAAAGGCAAGCTGGTTAAACTGGCAGATGAACAGAAAGCAAATAAGGATATCTTATACGGACCCTATCAAGGTGAAACGTTCATAACAATAACCTATAATAGTTTCGAGTCCGATTTGGATGATAGTCAGGATATTGTAATTGACGGTGAGCAGGTTCAGAGAGCAGCTGCAGGCGACCGTGACTAGCTGGTATTTAACGGCAGGGAAGGTTCAATTACGATGGAGTATAACAAATTAGATGAAGCAGCTATAACAGGGTTGACTGAACAGGTAATCAAGGAGAATAAGTAGCTCTAACCGAGTAAGACTTCCGGTATTCCGGAAGTCTTTTTTTGATGGGTTGCGAAAGCAATGGTCTCCTACTTTAGACCTTAAGGCAGACGAGAAGAACTATTTATTTGGTAATTTTTGTCGAAGTTATTGAAATGATATATACAATATATATAATATGTCTTGTATGAAGGCCACAGCTATGATGCACGGCTAGGAGGTGGGAAGCCAGCGTTTCGTTTTCGAATTTGCAGCATCACTAATTAAACCATAAGAGGTGTGAGAACATGATTCGAAAGTTAACGGCAATCAGTCTAGCAATTGTCAGTACGCTGTCTTTCACGGCGGCAGGATCGTATGCCGATCCGCAGCCGGCTGCACAAGGATCCGCCATTTCATGGCCGGACAAACAACAGCTTCCGACCTTCAAGCAGCCCAAGCAGCTGGAGGTTGCCGACATTTATGACGCTCCGGGCGATGTGAAGCTTATGCTGTCTACCCTGCAGGGGATCGTCAACCGTAAAGAGCCCCGCATCTACCTGCTGGAGAGCAAGGAAGAAGGCAAGTTCAAATGGCTGAACGATCTGGACGTCGACTATAAAGTACGCGACGATCATTTCGATCTTTTGAAAAAGTTCCAAAAAGAAGTAAAAGGTATCATTATCTATGATCCTAACGTACCGGATTCCGTAAACGTGGCAACAACGCTGGCGGGACTTCGCGACGGCGTGGCCGTAAGCCCCGAGCTGGCCGCAAAGCTGGAAGCCGCGCCGTATAACTTCAAGGTCATCGAGGATCTTCAAGGCAAATTCAAAGATCGCGTAGATGCTTATACATGGGAGTACGAGAATTTGTGGAAGGAAACGAGCCACCGGATGCTGGTTGGCTTGAGCCCGGAAGTATCCGCTCGTCCGCCGGCGAATCAGCCGGATACTTACAAGGTTGTAGCGCAGGAGCAGACGGAAGAGCGCGATGCGAAGAACCGCAAAGTGTATGATCTCGACCTGTCGTCCTTCTTGGCGAAGCCTGATGTGTACGTGAAGTTCGGGGACGCTTTCACCCAGGATGGCTGGGGATCGGCGGTTCACGAAATTTCGGTGAAGGCCGACGGAGTAGAGATTGCTCACTTCCTGCCGGGTACGGATGCAGAGAAGCCTTACCTGTACGATCCGCAAGGCTCTCAGGTATCCTCGGGCAGCGGCGGCCACCGTTTTGCGGATGGCGGCAACTATTTCACGTATAAGTTCACGGCGCCCGCAGGCACAAAAGCTTTGACCATGTCGGTTGAGATGTGGAATGAGTACAAGGTGAGCGCAACCAACGATCAGCCGTTCTCTTCCCTGACGAAGGAGCCATACGGTTACCTGCGCGATTACGCGGTAGCCAATAAAGCAATGGTCTTCTGGCTGGATTCCAACGATCCTGCGGAGAAGGAGCTGTTCGAGAAAATCCTGTCCGATGTGAAGCCGGGAACACCGTACCTCGGATGGTTCAGCAACGATTTCCAAGGCGAGTTCAGCGGCGTTGAGGTCGCTTCGAATCATGGCGTATACGTCCTCGCGGCGGACTGGTTCAGCAATATGACCGTATTCTCCGGCACGAAGCCGGAATTCTCGAAGCCTAAGGCTCCGAAGCCGGTGAAGCTGGATAACAAGATTTACGTCACGTATACCTTCAGCGAAGGCGACAACCTGCAATACAACCAGCATAGACTGCGGAATTTGTGGGATGATCCAAAACGCGGCCAGGTGCCGATCAACTGGACTTCAAGCCCGCTGCTGTACGATGCCGCTCCTGCCATGCTGAACTACTTCTATGGCACGGCAACGGCTAACGATCAGATTATCGCCGGACCTTCCGGAGCGGGTTACTTCTACCCTGCGGCTTGGCCGGAGAAGGCTCTTACCGACTATCTGGATAATACGAAAGACTACCTGAAGAAAACCGGCATGAACATCCCTTATGTGCTTAACCGCCTGAATGGTGAAAACCTGCCGCTCAGCAAAGCGAACAATGCGGCGTACCGCGATCAATACGATGTGCCTGGCCTTTTCATCGGCTGGGATAACTTTACCAAGGCAGACATCGTAGACGGTGTTCCAACGTCCAACATTCAAGGCGTAGGCTCCGTGAACGATACGAAAAAAGCTCTCGCGGACGCGAAAGCGAAATGGGACGGCAAATCGCCGCTCTTCGTTTCCCTCGGCATCCTGGCATGGGGCATGACGCCAACGGATCTGGCGGGCGTAACGGCTCAGCTTGGCCCTGAGTACCAAGTGGTCCTCGCCGACCAATACTTCTCGCTGATCCGCGAAGCCAACGGCTTGCCGGAGAAAAAGTAACCTGGATTTATAACCAAAGACCTCCGGATCCCCGGAGGTCTTTGGTTTGTCCGCGTGTTACGAGCGACCGGCACTACCGCCTATGGTTGCTTCACGACCAACTATTTATTAATAGTATAAATTAATAATAAATGAGAAACAAATCGGCCTTTTATGAGAAAAATGAAAAAATTTCAAGCGTATTTCAGCTTTTCTGTGAAAATGTTAATCCAAACTTCATATTTGCATGTGGTACAATTACCCAGAGCATGAATGGTTCAGGGCTTTATACCTACATTTATTCAAGGAGGTATATATGATCATACATAGCATGCAAAAATCTGTGAAGATCATGTCTTGCGTAATGGCTTTAGCGCTTCTCTGGCTCAGTGCTGGACCGCTTGCAAGCGTTTCTGCGGCAGAAGCGGGCGCAACGGTTCGGGTAAACGGCGAGAACGCGAAGCTGTCAGATTCCATAATTACGCAAAAGAACAGAATGTATGTACCGGCAGCACGCATTGCCACGATGCTTGGCGCCGAGATCAGCTGGGACAGCAATAATGAAGAACTTACAATAGATACTGCCTATAACGATGAAGTTGTATTCGGAAACGGCGTACCGGTCGTGTATTTCAACGACAGCCGTTACAAGATGGACGCGGTGCCATTCATGGAGGATGGCAGAATGTATGTGACTCTCCGCCAGCTTGCAGACGTGCTCCACGCCGATCTGTCGTGGGATACCGATTCGAATACGGCAAAGCTGACCGAAGTGGACCGCGCGGCCGTAACCGAAGAATACGGTCTTGCCGAGATCAGCAAGGAATACGGAATCAGCGCCGCAGCTTTGCTCAAGCGTAACGGTTTCAACAGCAAGGATCAGGTAAAGCCCGGATCTAAATTAAAAGTCATTATCCCTTCGTTCCTGGATAATCCGGCTTCCTCTTTTACGCAAAGCGATTTAACGCTGCTTGCGAAGATTTCCCAAATCGAAGCGGGCAGAGACTCCTACGAAGGACAGCTTGCCATTGCGAATGTTATTCTGAACCGGGTGAAGGACTCCCGTTTTCCGGATTCCATTCACGATGTAATCTACTCCGGCAAGCAATTCCCGCCAGCCCACAACGGGCTGCTAGACAAGAGCAAGCCGAACGCCAGCGCGCTTCGCGCAGCGAAGGATGCCTTGAACGGGAGAAATAACGTATACGATGCCGTTTATTTCTATAATCCGAACGTCACCAGAGGGGCGTTCTGGAGCAACCTCGAGGTTGTAGCCCGGATTGGCGGACATAACTTCGCAAGATAAAAAGATAAGATACTCGATGCATCTCATTTAATGAGGTGCATTTTTTATAATCATTTTTACACCTGCACGTAATGGTATGAAACTTCCCGGTTGCTCCGGCTGCAAGAGGTCAAAAAGCATTATACAGCCATAAATAGGGAAAAATTAAGCCGTATTCGTCCGGATTCGCAGCTTTATAAATAAAAGTGATTAATATTACAGAATATCTTATAGACATTTTTCGACGAACGCATTGAACCTTGCGAAAGCCTGCGTTAGTATTAAGTATAGTAAAAAACAGAGTGTCGAAGTCGGATTTTATAGATTGATGTGAGGTGGATGTTGTTTGCAACTTCAAGTGACGAATAGTCCGTTTACGGGCGAGCAGGCAGAACTGCTTAACAAGCTGCTCCCAACTTTAACAGGATCCCAAATGCAATGGCTGAGCGGTTATTTGGCTTTTTACGGCGCGGGCAATAACACGGCTCTGGCATCGGTTGCCGCAGGAGCGGCTGTTGCAGACGCGCCTGTGACCGCACTGGCCGCAGTACCTGCGTTGCCTGCGGTTCCGCAAGGTCCTAAGGATGCAACCATTTTGTTCGGATCGCAAACAGGCAATGCGCAAAGACTTGCCGGCCGTCTGGCCGAAAAGCTGAAAGCACAAGGCTTTGACGTGACGTTGTCGGCGATGAACCAGTTCAAGACCAACAAATTAAAAGAAGTCGGTTATTTGTTTATACTCGCAAGCACGCACGGCGAAGGTGATCCGCCGGATAACGCGTTAACGTTCTACGAATTCCTGCATGGCAAACGCGCTCCCAAGCTGGAAGGCTTGAAATTCTCCGTTCTGGCTCTTGGCGACACGTCGTACGAATTCTTCTGCAAAACAGGCGCGGATTTCGATTCCCGTCTTGCCGAGCTTGGCGCAGAACGTATCGTTGACCGCGTGGATTGCGACGTTGATTTCGAAGATGCGGCAGCCGGCTGGCTTGCAGCAGTCAGCAGCGCGGTTAGCGCGGCGCCATCGGCAGCAGCGGCTCCGCAAGGAGCGGCGGTATCGGCTTCTCCGGCAGCAGCGGGCGAGTCCGAATATTCCCGTTCGAATCCGTTTATGGCCGAGGTGCTTGACAGCTTGAACCTGAATGGCAGAGGCTCCGACCGCGAGACGCGCCATTTGGAGCTGTCGCTCGAAGGCTCCGGTCTGACTTATGCCCCTGGCGATGCCGTTGGCGTATACGCGCAGAACGATCCGGCATTGGTGGACGACATCATCGCGCTTCTGAACTGGAATGCGGATGAGAAGGTTGTAACGGGCAAAGCCGGCGAGACGTCCTCGCTCCGCGATGCACTTCTCCATCATTACGAAATTACGGTATTAACGAAGCCGCTGCTGGAAAAAGCCGTTGCCTTCTCGGGCAATGCGAAGCTGGCTGAGCTTGTTAAACCGGAAAATAAAGAAGAACTGAAGGCGTATCTGAACGGACGCGATCTGCTTGACCTGCTCCGCGATTACGCGCCTTGGACGCTGAAAGCGGCAGATGTCGCAAGCCTGCTCCGCAAGCTGCCTCCGCGTCTTTATTCGATTGCAAGCAGCATCGAAGCGCATCCGGAAGAAGTGCATCTGACCATCCGCAAGGTGGAGTACGAAGCGCATGGCCGTGACCGCAAAGGCGTATGCTCGGTATTTGTATCCGAACGACTGCAGCCTGGCGACAAGCTGCCGGTGTTTATCCAGCAGAACCCGAACTTCAAGCTGCCGGCTAATCCGGAAACGCCGGTCATCATGGTTGGTCCAGGCACGGGCGTTGCTCCGTTCCGCGCATTTCTGGAAGAGCGCGAGGAATCGGGTGCCGGCGGTCAGACTTGGCTGTTCTACGGCGACCGTCACTTCGTAACCGACTTCCTGTATCAGACGGATTGGCAGCGCATGCTGAAGGACGGCGTATTGTCGAAGCTGGACGTAGCATTCTCCCGCGATTCGGACGAGAAGGTTTACGTACAGCACCGCATGCTGGAGAATGGCGCTGAGCTGTACAAGTGGCTGGAAAGCGGCGCTCATGTTTATGTGTGCGGCGACGAGAAGCATATGGCTCATGACGTTCAATCCGCGCTCCTGTCGATTATCGGCCAATACGGCGGCAAATCGCCTGAGGATGCGGCAGCTTACCTGACCGCTCTGCAAGAGCAAGGACGTTACCAACGCGACGTATACTAGGCGCTCGACCGGCAGCGCATAGCAATAGATAAGTATGGACCCATAACATGGGGCAAAGGAGCTAACAGCAATGGCAAAGAACCATAAAGTCGAGCCCGTCGGCGGACCGCCGAGCGACGTGGAGCATCTGAAACTCGAAAGTAACTATTTGCGCGGTTCGTTGACCGAGTCGCTGGCGAACCGGATTACGGGCGGCCTTCCCGAGCTGGATAACCGACTTCTGAAATTCCACGGCAGCTACATGCAGGACGACCGCGATTATCGCAACGAGCGTCAGAAGCAAAAGCTCGAGCCTTATTATCAATTTATGCTTCGCGTCGTTACGCCCGGCGGTGTCGCGACTCCGGAGCAATGGCTTCTGATGGACAGCCTGGCCGATAAATACGGGACAGGAAGCCTGAAGCTGACTACGCGTCAAGCGTTCCAGCTGCATGGCGTATTGAAATGGAACCTGAAAAAAACAATTCAAGAAATCAATGCGGCTATGCTGTCTACACTGGCTGCGTGCGGGGACGTTAGCCGTAACGTCATGTGCAATCCTAACCCGTACCAATCGGAGCTTCATAGCGAAGTGTACTACTGGTCGCAGCAGCTGACGAAGCATCTGGCGCCAAAAACGCCCGCTTACCATGAAATCTGGCTGGACGGCGAGAAGGTTGTGGACGGCGCGGAGCAAGGCGAAGTGGAACCGATCTACGGACCGGTCTACCTGCCGCGTAAGTTCAAGATCGGTATTGCGGTTCCTCCTTCGAATGACGTGGACGTGTACTCGCAGGATCTTGGGTTTATTGCCATCCTTGGCGAAGACGGCAAGCTTGCCGGCTTTAACGTCAGCGTTGGCGGCGGCATGGGCATGACGCACGGCGATACGGCGACTTACCCGCAGCTTGCCAAAGTCATCGGTTTTGTAACCCCTGATCAAGTATTGGATGTGGCGGAAAAAGTCGTGACGATCCAACGCGACTATGGCAATCGTTCCGTACGTAAATACGCTCGTTTCAAATATACGATCGACCGTCATGGCTTGCCTTGGTTCATTGACGAGCTGCATGACCGTCTCGGCTGGGAGCTTGCGCCTGCCCGCGAATTCCGCTTCGAGCATACGGGCGACCGTTACGGCTGGATCAAAGGTAAAGACGGCAAATGGAATTTGAACCTGTACGTTCAAGGCGGCCGCGTTGTTGATACGGAAGGCAATAAGCTGAGATCGGCGCTTCGCGAGATTGCCAAGATCCATACCGGAGATTTCCGTTTGACGGCTAACCAAAACCTGGTGATTGCTAACGTTTCCGCTCAGAAGAAGACGAAAATCGTTGCGCTTCTGAAGGAATTCGGCATTGCGGAAGGCTCCAACTATTCGGCGCTTCGCCGCAGCGCTTTGTCCTGCGTAGCCCTCCCGACATGCGGTCTTGCCATGGCCGAAGCAGAGCGTTATCTGCCGTCCCTGATCGACCGTCTGGAGCCAATCCTTGCTAACGCGGGACTGGCGGACCAAGAGATCAACATCCGGATGACAGGCTGCCCGAACGGCTGCGCGCGTCCGGCGCTTGGCGAAATTTCCTTTATCGGCAAATCGCCCGGCAAATACAACATGTACATGGGTGCCGGCTTCGCGGGCGACCGCCTCAGCAAGATGTACAAAGAAAATATCGGCGAAGACGAAATCGTTGATACCCTTGCGCCAATCATTAACCGGTATGCGGCCGAGCGCAACCAAGGCGAGAATTTCGGCGACTTTGTCATCCGTGCGGGTTATGTGAAGGCTGTAACGGACGGAACGAATTTCCACGAATAAAAGCAAAGCGGTGCAGAGAATAAACTCTGCACCGCTTTTTTTCTTACCCTTTATACGGAAGATTCAAGACGGGGACCTGCAGGAAGCTCTGAATGGCAATCGCGCATGCGCCAAGCACGCAGGATTTTTTCCCGATGGTCGAAATCTTGATCTCGCGGTAGTGGCTGACCCTGGAGTTTAAATTCGCTTCAATAAGCTGAAGGGAATCCGGATAAATCCGCAGCAATTCGCTGTCCAGCACAACAACCTCGGGATTATAAATATTGATCATGTTATTGAGTCCGATGGACAGATAATAGATGAACTGCTCCATGAGCTCCGTCACGTCCGGATCCTTCGCTTCAATCCAGCGCCCGATTTGCGCGTAAGTCATGTCCTCGCCCGGCTTTTTGGCGCGCAATAGCTGGAGGACGCTAGTCTCGGAAGCGTATTTCTCCCAGCAGCCTTTATTGCCGCAATTGCACGGAATGCCGCCGGGAACAACTATCATATGGCCAATCTCCCCGGCAAAGCCGTCTTGCCCCCGGAAGAAGGAGTGGTTAAACATCATACCCATCCCGATGCCGGAATGCAAGGTTACGCTTAACAGATCGTTGGTCTCGTGATGGAAAAATACGCGCTCTGCGAATGCGCTGAGATTCGCGTTGTTCTCCAGCTTGACCTGCAGGCCGAGAGCGTTCTCCAGATCACGCTTTAGCGGTACGTCATGCCAGTCAAAAGAAGGGATGTAATGAATCACTTCATCCGTTGAGACCAGGCCGTGAATGGCGATTACGATGCCGATAATGCCGTATCGGCTGTCCGCGAAACGCTCCTGGTAGCGCTTGATCTGCCCGGTCAGCAAGAGCAAGATATCCTCATAAGCGTTGTATTGCTGCAGCTTCATAGTGTCGGTTAAGACAAGAGAGCCTTGCAGATCCGAGATCGCAAAGGAAATCTGATCATACTCCAGATCGATGCCGATTGCGTATCCGGCCTCCGCGTTGATGGACAGCATAATCGGCTTGCGGCCGACCTGGTTGTATTCGATTTCTTTCTCGACGACCAGTTCCTCGTCAAGCAGGTCCGCGACCTGTCCCGACACCGTCGCCCGGGTAAGGGCGGTTGCTTTGGAGACGTCGGCTCTCGAAAGCATGCCTTCCTTCAAAATTTCTTTCAGAATCAAAGAGCGATTCATTTTCTTTATATAAGAAGCGTCGCCGGTAATCATCGTAATCCTCCTAAAAAGAATCGTCACACGGTTTTTGTGACGATTCTTGCATCGTAAGCATAGTAGCAAATACGGAATTGACAATGGAGATAGTGCTTGTTACATTGATAATACAATTAATTTGTTCATTAAACAAACAAATTATTAGAGCGATAAAAGGAGCGATGACAGGATGGGTATTTTGCAGGATCTGGTCAAGGATATTCCGATTCCGCGCATGGCCAAGGTGAAAGTCAACTTCGACGATACAAAAATAGAGGATATCGCAAGCGAGCTGCTGCCGAAGCTCCGGCGGGAGCAAATTACAAGCCGCGTCAAACCGGGGATGGAGATTGCAATCGCGGTGGGCAGCCGCGGACTTGACCGCCTGGTGGAGATTACGGCGGTTACCGTGAAGTTCCTGAAGGATGCCGGAGCGAAGCCTTTTATCGTTCCCAGCATGGGAAGCCATGGCGGCGCGACGGCGGAAGGACAACGCGAGGTGCTGGCGCATCTGGGCGTAACGGAGGAAACGGCAGGCTGCGAGATTCGCTCCTCGATGGAGGTCGTGCAGCTTGGCGAGCTTCCGAACGGCCTTCCCGTCTATTTGGATAAATTCGCCGCCGCGGCCGACGGCATTGTCGTGATTAACCGCGTGAAGCCGCATACGGCGTTTAGGGGTAATGTGGAAAGCGGTATCATGAAGATGATCAGCATCGGTCTAGGCAAGCAAAGAGGCGCCGAGGCGTGCCATCAGCTTGGCTTCAAATACATGGCGGAGAATGTCCCGGCTATGGCAAAGCTTATTATGGAGCAGAAGCCGGTGCTGTTTGGCGTAGCGTCGATCGAGAATGCTTTCGATAAAGTACGGTTCATCGAAACGCTGACGCCGGATGAAATCGTAGAGCGGGAGCCGCAATTCCTTGCCCAAGCGAAAGAGCTGCTGCCTAAGCTTTTCTTCGACCAGCTTGACGTGCTCATTATTGACCAGATCGGCAAGAACATCAGCGGCGACGGCATGGATCCGAACATTACGGGCCGTTATCCGACGCCTTACGCCCACGGCGGGCCGGACGTGAACAAAATGGCGGTGCTTGACCTGACGCATCAGACGGAAGGCAACGCGAACGGCGTTGGAACGGCGGATTTCACAACGCAGCGTCTCGTAGACAAGATGGACCTTGAGAAGACGTATGCAAACGGTCTAACTTCGACGGTTGTGGCGCCAACCAAGATTGCCACGACGCTTCCGAATGACCGCGAGACGATTCAAGCATCGATCAAGACCTGCAATATTCTGCATTTTGACCAAGTGAAAATGGTACGAATCAAAAACACGCTGGAGATCGGCGAGATTGAAGTGTCTGAAGCTCTACTGGAATACGTGAAGCATCATCCGCGCATGGAAATTGTGAAGGATTTGTATGAGCTGGATTTCGATAAAGACGGGAACTTGTTCTAGATCATAGACATGGGGAGAGAAGAGAAATGACGGCTAATCTATTTGATTTGACGGGGAAAACGGCGGTCGTAATCGGCGGCAACAGCGTACTGGGTTCTTCGATGGCAGCAGGTCTTGCCGCTCATGGCGCGCATGTTGCGATTGTCGGACGGAATCTCGAAAAGGCGCAGGATGTCGTGGACTCCATTATCAGCGATGGCGGCAGCGCGAAGGCGTTCCATGCGGATGTATTGTCAAAGGAATCGCTGCTTAAGGTGCAGTCGGAGATTGAAGCATGGAGAGGCGGTTGCGATGTTTTGCTGAATGCTCCTGGCAAAAACAGCGCAACGCCATTCTTCGAGCTGGAAATGGAAGAGTATGACGACATCATGGACGTCAACCTGAAAGGAATCGTGCTCACCTGCCAAATCTTCGCGAAGCGGATGATCGAGCAGCAGCGGACGGGCAGCATTATTAATATTTCCTCCGTATCCTCCACAACTCCGCTGTCCAGAGTGTTTACTTATTCGGTATCCAAGGCAGGTCTTAACAGCGTTACGCAGTTCCTTGCGCGCGAGTTCGCCGAGCAAGGCATCCGGGTGAATGCCATTATTCCGGGGTTCTTCCCGGCTGAACAGAACCGTAAAATATTAAGCGAGGAACGTGTTGCCTCGATTATGCGGCATACGCCGATGAATCGGTTCGGAACGCCGGAGGAGCTTCAAGGCGCAGCGGTATGGCTGGCTTCGGAGAAAGCATCGGGCTTCGTAACGGGAACCCTGATCCGCGTGGACGGCGGTTTCGGCAGCATGACGATCTAGAGAGGGGAATGGAAGTGCCGACTGAAAAATATGTTGCCCTGCAGGACATCCTTCGCGAGATGGGATCGGTTGTGGTTGCTTTTTCCGGAGGGGTGGACAGCACCTTTCTGTTAAAAGCGGCGGTCGAGACGCTTGGGACCGGGAACGTGCTTGCCGTTACGGCCGACTCGGAGACTTATCCGTCCAGCGAGCTGGAAGAGGCCAAGAGGCTGGCGAAGCAAATCGGCGTTCAGCATGAGGTCGTTTCGACTTCGGAGCTCGCCATTCCCGGATATGCGGAGAACAATAAGAACCGTTGTTATTTTTGCAAAAGCAGCTTGTTTGATCACCTGTTCCCGCTGCTGGAAGAGCGTTCCTTCGCCAATCTGGTGTACGGCGTAATCGCGGATGACAAGAATGAGCACCGTCCCGGCATGCAGGCGGCCAAGGAAAGAGGCGTTAGAGGCCCGCTGCTGGAGGCGGATTTATATAAACAGGAAATCCGGGAGCTGTCCCGTTCCTTTGGCCTGCCGACATGGGATAAGCCTTCCTTTGCCTGCTTGTCCTCAAGGATTGCTTACGGCGAGAGAATTACGAACGAGAAGCTCCTGAAGGTGGAACGCGCGGAGGCTTACTTGAAATCGCTCCGTATTCGCCAAGTTCGCGTGCGTACTCACGACGAGATTGCTAGAATAGAGGTAGAGCCTGGCGATATGCCGCTTGTCCTCGCTCATCACGAGGCAATCGTAGAGCAGCTTCAAGCCTTTGGTTATAAATACGTAACCCTTGACCTGCTCGGATACCGGAGCGGCAGCATGAATCGATCGCTTCATCTATAATCGGACCAAAAGCCGTTTACGCTTGGGGAAAAGGAAGGTTTATCGGAATGTCAAATTACGTCATTGGGCTTGATCTGGGCACAACCAGCGCCAAAGCCTGTGTTTTTAACCGCGTGGGCCATCTGGTTGCGGAGTCGGAGGAGCTTATTCACTCCGAATACCCGCAGGTAGGCTATGTTCAGCAGGACGCGGAAGCGATTGAACGTTCGGCCGTTCTCGCTGTACGCTATGCGATTCAAAAAGCGGGAATCGGAAAGGACGACGTTGCCGTCCTCGGATTTTCCGCGGCTATGCATTCTCTTGTGCCGGTAGGCGGGGATGGCAAGCCGTTATCTCCTGCCTTGATCTGGTCGGACGGAAGAGGTACGGATCAGGCGGAACGCCTGACAGAGGAAGAGCGTCAGCGTTACTATGCAAGGACGGGTACGCCAATCCATCCGATGTCGCCCTTTCTGAAGCTGTTATGGATGAAGGACGCCGGCTACGAGCCTTACCATCAAGCAGCCTTCTTTATGTCGATTAAGGAATATCTGATTTATTGCTGGTTTGGCAAGCGGGTCATCGACTATTCGATGGCATCGGCTACCGGATTGTTTAACCCGCATACGCGCGAGTGGGATGGGGAAATGCTGGATTTGGTCGGTATTCAGGCAAGCCAGCTATCCGAGATTGTTGCTCCTACGACCCTTTTAGGTGCGATAAACCCTGATATTGCAGAAGAAATGGGAATCGCTCCGGAGCTGCCCGTGGCCATTGGCGCCGCAGACGGCCAGCTGGCCAATCTGGGGATTGGCGCGCTGCTGCCCGGGGAGGTTGCCGTATCGGTCGGGACAAGCGGAGCAATCCGTCAGGTAACCCATGAGGCGAAAGTCAGCAGCCGCGGCGAGACGTTCTGCTATTCGTTTACCGAGGATTCCTATATTATCGGCGGACCTACGAACAATGGCGGCATCGCGCTGCAATGGCTGAAGCAGCTTTTGAATGATCAAGGCAGCTACGAGAGCTTCCTCGCGGAGGCGGATAAGTCCGCTCCCGGTGCCGAAGGCCTGCTGTTCCTCCCGTATATTAACGGGGAGAGAGCGCCGCTCTGGAATCCGCGGGCAAGAGGCAATTTTTACGGCATGACCGTTGCCCATACGAAGGCGCATTATGTCCGCGCCGTGCTGGAAGGCATTACGTTTAATCTGTATCAGATTGGACGGGCTTTGGAGCAGCTTGCCGGACCTTCCCGGAAAATTTACGTCAACGGGGGCTTGGCGCGTTCGCCGTTTTGGCTGCAGATGATGGCGGATATTTTCGAAGCGGAGATTTACGTTTCGGAGAACCACCACAGCGCGGCTTGGGGAGCCGCCTGGATTGGGCTGGTCGCTATCGGGGAAGAAAAGGATCTGGCTTCAATCAAGTCTAATATCCCGATGGGGGAAGCGGTGCATCCGAATTCCGGGAACAGCAAGGCGTATAAAGCCATTTATGATCGCTACGAGAAATTGGCAGCTAGTATTGCAGCATTGTTCTAAAGATCCGAAAAGGCTTAAGAGGTGAATACATGCTTGAAGAAGTGCTAAGACAGGTACAGAACGGCGGGCTTAGCGTAGAGGATGCAGCCAAGCAGCTGGCGACATTCGAGAATCTGGGCTTTGCGAAGGTGGACCATCACCGGAAAAAACGCCAGGGCTTCCCTGAAATCATCTATGGGGAAGGCAAGTCGGCGGAGCAAATCATCGGGATTGCGAAAGCTTTGCAGACGCAAAATCATGAGGTTCTTATTACTCGCGTGTCTCGGGAAAAGGCGGATCAGATTCGGATCGAATGCTCCGATTATCAATACGATCCCGTAGCGAGACTTCTGTTCTGGAAGCATGCGGATAATCAAGAGAGTAAGCTGAACGGGTATGTTGCGGTTGTGGCGGCCGGCACTTCGGATCTGGGCGTTGCCGAAGAAGCGGCTGTAACGGCTGAAGTTCTGGGAAGCCGCGTACGCCGCTTCTACGATGTTGGGGTTGCGGGCATTCACCGCCTGCTGCATCATGCGGAAGAGATTCAGCAAGCCGCCGTTTCCGTCGTGGTAGCCGGAATGGAAGGGGCGCTGCCAAGCGTTGTAGGCGGCCTTGTCGCCCATCCGGTTATTGCGGTGCCGACCAGCGTGGGCTACGGCGCTAGCTTCAACGGACTGTCGGCGCTTCTCACCATGCTGAATTCATGCGCCTCCGGCATCAGCGTAGTCAACATCGACAACGGATTTGGCGGCGGATACAACGCCGCGCTTATCCATCACCTTATAAACAAAGGAGCCGCTGGCCTATGAAAACCTTGTATATCGATTGCTTCTCCGGCATTAGCGGAGACATGTTTATCGGCGCTCTCCTGGATGCGGGAGGCGACGCCGCTCATCTGCAGGCAGAGCTGAAAAAGCTTCAGATCAGCGACGAATACGACCTCACCTGGAAGCATGTGATGAAGAACGGCATCAAGGCTTTGAAGTTTGATGTCGAGCTGAAGCATGAGGGCCATGCGCACAGCCATGGTCATGAGCATCATCATGGGCACAGCCACGAGCACGATCATGATCATCATGACCACGATCACGGGCATCATCATGATCATGACCACCAACATGACCACGAGCACCAGCATGACCATCACCATCATTCGCATAGTCATGATCACAACCATGGCTACAGCCATTCGCACGATCACGAGCATCATCACGGCCGCAGTCATTCGCATGATCATGGCCATCACCACCATGATCATCGGGCGTATAAAGACATTGTCCAACTGATCGAAAAGTCCGACTTGACGGACGCGGTTAAGCAGACCGCGCTTAAGATCTTCAAGAAGATTGGCGAGGCCGAAGGGAAGATTCATGGCTTGCCGCTGGAACGGGTTCATTTTCACGAGGTAGGCGCCGTAGATTCCATCGTGGATATTGTCGGTGCGGCGATTCTGCTTCACCAGTTGCAGATTACAACGGTGAAATGCGCGCCCGTACCGGTAGGAGTCGGCAAAATCCGGATCGATCACGGCATTTATCCGGTGCCGGCGCCGGCAACGCTCGAAATGCTTAAGGGCATTCCGCTCGAGCAGTCGACGATCCGCGCGGAGCTTACTACGCCAACCGGCGCCGCTATCGCAGCGGTGCTTGCCGAGAGCTTTGGCCCCATGCCTTCGTTCAAGGTGGAGGCGATCGGATACGGAGCTGGGACAAAGACGTTCCCGGAACATCCGAATGTGCTGCGCGTTGTCATTGGCGAATAGCTGCAGGGATAGGAGTCGGGAGTCATGTTAAATCAGCCGGCATATGAGCATGAAGACAGCGGAATGGTCAAGCTCGAAGTGAACCTGGACGATATTTCGGGCGAGTGGCTCGGGTACGTAATGGACTTGCTGTTTGAGGCGGGCGCCAATGATGTATTCTATACCCCGATCTATATGAAGAAGAACAGACCGGGAACGATGCTTCAGCTGTTATGCGCGCAGGACAAAGTAGAGGCGATGAAAGCGATCTTGTTCCGAGAGACAACCACGCTTGGCATCCGCTATTATCCGCTGACCGTTCACCGGCTGGAGCGGGTGTTTGAAACCGTCCATACGGAATGGGGGCCAGTCACGGTCAAGAAAGGCTTATATAACGGAGAAGTAGTCCAATGGGCACCGGAATACGAGGATTGCAAAAAAATCGCAAGCACGCTTGGCATCCCTCTTAAACAGGTTTATGATAGAGTTCGGATGGAACAAAATGGTTAAATGGACGAAGAGAGACAGGAATTTCGGGAGGCTATAGGGGATGGGGAGTTTAATAACGGTTCTGCTTGTTGGTCTGGTGCTTGGCATCAAGCATTCCATTGAACCCGACCATATTATCGCGGTGTCAACGATGGTAAGCAATCAAAAAAAGCTGTGGCGGTCTACGTTAACGGGGATCTTCTGGGGCATCGGCCATACCAGCACCTTGTTTATCGTAGGAATGGTGCTTGTCCTGCTAAAGGGAGAGCTTCCGGAAGTGTGGGCGATGTCGCTGGAGTTTCTGGTAGGGATTATGCTCGTTTACTTGGGATATAAAAACGTCGTATCGGTAAAGCGCGCTTACCAGCATTCCCATCAGCACGACAAGTCCTCCCTCATCAAAGTAACGGTCATCGGATTTATTCATGGCTTGGCCGGCAGCGCCGCTATGGTTATTCTGACCCTGTCGACGGTAGAATCGGTATGGGAATGCGCGATGTACATTCTGGTATTCGGCATCGGAACGATTACGGGCATGCTGATTTTCACAACGATTTTGGGCATTCCGTTTGTATATAGCAAGACAAGCGTCAAATGGAACCGCGGTTTGATGCAGGCCGCGGGCACGGTGAGCTTTTTGTTCGGCCTTTATTACATGTACAACCTTGGGATTACGGAAGGACTATTTAAATTGTGGGTGAAATAGCAGCTTCCTGAAGACAACGGGAATAGATCGCATGGTAAACCATGGTGACTATTCCCGTTTTTTTATAGTTCAAAGGAACTGTTCACAAAACAGAAAATTTTGGTAAAATAGGTATTACCTTTAAATGGAGGGTGATGTTCAGCTAGGTAATCTAGGTTATTTTGATTCTGATGGAGGAATGTAATAGCATGCTGCTTGAGGCCCATGTAGAGGTGACGGACTCCGATCGCCGGATGGTGAAGCAGCTGCTGAAAGCTTACCCGTCAATGAAAGCGGTAGTCGATATTTCCGAGTGGGATCATAGGGTTGACCAAATTGCTGAATATGCCGGAAAATGCAAAGCGATCGAACGGGCGCTGGAGGCGCTGCCTTATGAGGGGAAGGAAATTTTGACCCGATGTTTTTTTGAGCAGAAGAAGGATAAATACATATACGAATTTGTGCTGAAGATACCAAAGAGCACTTACGATGTTTACAAGTCGAGAGCCATACATACGATATCTTCCATCTTAAAAGCAGCCAATATGATCTGACAGACGATACGAAAACAGAAGCTTCCTGCGGGAGGCTTTTTTTTGTTGTCCGGAGAGGCGTTTCGCTTAGCTTTAGTCAAAAACTAGGCATTTCTTAAGCCATATTCATACGGAACTCATACAGGGCATGTACCGAAAATAAGCTCTGCTCAGCTTACACTGAAACAGATTACGTTCATGAAGGGGCTGGTCGATTTTGTTTGCCGACATCGTGTCGATTGCGTCCTTTTGCGGGGAGCTGATCAGCGCCGAACTGTATATAGGCGATGTGCCGGAGGAGAAGACGCTGCCGGCCTTGGCGTTCCCGCCGCCGCGGATTGCAGACAGCCCGGGCAACCTGGTGTCGTTCCGCAAGACGTATACGCTAGTGATCAAGGTGTTCGAGGAGACCGACAGCAAAGCATTTACGACGGCCGACAGCATAGCGGACGCGATCCGCGCGCCGAGGTACCGGATTCCTTGCCTCGCCGAGGATGGTGCAAGGACCGGCGAGTTCATTCGAATTGACAAGCTCGATCTTCAGATGGGCGGCACCGGAGAAGCTCAATTAACGCTGGAGTGGTCCAGACAGATCGGCTTTGAAAGGGAAACGTACGAGAAAGTAAATACCGTAACGGTTACGGAAAGGATGAAAAGCGATGCCTAGACCTAGAAAAAGCGAGGTCCAGCCGCCACCGGCGCAAGTACCCGGAGATGCGCTCGAAAGCGCGCCGGCTGCCGCGGGATTAGAAACGGCGGAGACGCGTTATACGGCGGAAAGCCTGCGCCGAAACGCGCGGGAGCTATTCCGGGTAAATCCGGAAGTGGTTGACGGTGCTTTATACGGAGCAAGCGCTCATGAGCTGACCATTGCGGAAGCGCAAGCGCTGATCAAGGCCTATATGCAAAGGGAGGTTCGTTAAGATGGCGGGAGGAACATGGATTCAAGGCGTGGAGAAGGTAAGACCGGGATTGTATATGAACTTCAAAATCGCCGCGCTCGAGCGGATCAAATCCGGCGAGCGAGGCACGGTAACGATGCCGCTTGAGCTGGGCTGGGGGCAGTCGAAAACGTTCCTGAAGATTGAGACCGACAGCGATGTGCTTGAGCTGCTTGGCTACGACATCAACGATCCGAAGATGATCAAGGTGCGCGAAGCGAAGAAGCGGGCGAAGACGCTGCTTCTCTACAGGCTGAATGCCGGCGAACGTGCGAAGGTGACATTTGGCGCGGATACTAACGCCGTAACGGCAACGGCCATACATACCGGATCAAGAGGCAATGATATTGCCATAGCTGCAGAGGATGACCCGTCCGGAGCGGCAAAGAAGCTGGTTAAAACGCTGGTGAGCGGCCGTGTTGTTGACCAGCAGCTCGTCGGCAGCGCGTCCGAGCTGAAGGCTAACGCTTGGGTAACGTTCTCCGGTACGGGCGGCGTTGAGAAGACAGCGGGCTCCCCGCTTGCGGGAGGTACAAACAGCTCGGTAACGGGCGGAGATCATACGGAGTATCTGGAAGCGACGGAGACGCAGCATTTTGACGTTATCGCCTATCCATTCTCGGATGATAATCTCAAAATCTCGTTTATATCGTTTATCAAGCGGATGCGCGAGGAAGAAGGCAAGAAAATTCAAGGCGTTATCGCGTCGCCCGTAAAAGACGGAGCATTCTCCAATATTTCGGACTATGAAGGAATCGTCAGCGTTGGCAACGGCGTGGTATTGCTGGACGGCACCACGCTGAGCGCGCTGGATGCCGTTGCCTGGGTAGCCGGAGCTACCGCCGGAGCTTCGATCATTCAGTCCAATACGTACAGCGCTTATGAAGGAGCGGTTGACGCGAATCCGCGTCTGAAGAACAGCCAGGTGATCGAGGCGCTGAAGAAAGGCCAATTCGTCTTTGTTCACGACGGCGTGAAGGTGAAGGTCGAGCAGGATATCAACTCTCTCGTATCCTATTCGCAGACCCGCAACGGCCGCTTCTCGAAAAATCGCGTGGTCCGTGTCCTTGACGCGATCGCGAACGATTTCGCGCGCGTGGCTAACGACAGCTATATCGGCAAAATCGATAATAACGGAGACGGCCATGCCCTGCTCAAGGCTGCCGCCAACCAATATTTGCGCGATCTGCAGGATGCCGGGGCAATCCAGAACGTTGATTTTATTAAAGATTTCGAGATCGACACGGTCCGATCGGTTGGGGACGAAGTGTATGTCAATCTGGGCATTCAGCCGGTAGACAGTATGGAGAAATTTTTCTTTACAGTGGAGGTGCGATAATCGATGGCAAAATTCCGTGCGGACAATACGATCAACGGCCGGGAAGCAAGACTGTTTATTGACAGCGAGGAAATCGGCTACGCCAAGTCGTTTGAAGCGACGATCGAGAAGAACAAGGTGGACGTGGCCGTTCTCGGCAACCGCTGGCTTGGCAAGAAGACAACATCCTTAAGCGGTACCGGTACGTTGACGCTTTATAAAGTAACGACCAAGTTCTCCAAAATGCTGCTGGAATACGCAACCTCGGGCAAAGATGTGTATTTCACGCTGCAGGGCGTGCTTGACGATCCGGGCTCCGGCCGCGGTACAGAACGCATAACGCTGCTGAACTGCAATATTGATTCGGTAAAGATCGGACAGTTCAACGTAGAAGCCGAAGTGCTGGAAGAGGAAATTCCGTTTACCTTCGAAGGTGCCGAAATACCGGAGGCTCTTAAGGACGGCTTTGAATAATACTCTCTAACTCGGAAGGGGAATGGACCATGACAACGGCAACAAAATCGATGAATGTGTTCATGAAGGGCAAGGCGAAGCAGGCAGTTATCGAGGAGATCCTCGTATCGCGGCGTTACGAGGATGAGGAAGGCAACCCGATTCCATTCCGGCTGAAAGCTGTGGACACTAAGCGGATCGAAGAGCTGCAGGACGAATGCACGGTACCGCAATTCAAAAAAGGCAAGAAAGTCGGCGAAGAAGTGGACTGGAAACGGTTCGCCTGCCGTCTGGCCGTTGAAACAACCGTTTATCCGGATTTCCGCGATCAGGAGCTGCTGGGCAGCTACGGTCTGGTGGACCCATGCGATCTGGTCAAAGAGATTCTGAACGTAGGCGGCGAATACGCCGAGCTTATTCAAGCGGTTCAGCGCGTGAACGGCTTTGATACGGACTTTGAAGAGCTGGTGGAAGAAGCAAAAAACTAATCCGCAGTGGTGATTATCATGCCCTGATCTCCCACCGGGTCTGGCAGAAGCATCATCTTCCCCCGCAGGAGCTTTGGCAAATGGATGATTACCACCGCGCTTTTATTTATGCCTCCGAGTTTACGGAGATCGAAGCGGAACGAAAGGCAGCGCGCGCGCAGGGCCGCAAGTGAGCCCATGCAAGCGGGAGAGGAAGGAGGCGGTTAGGAATGGCAGCCGCAGCCGCACTGACAGGCGCAGGATTTAAACTGGCTCTCAAAAAAGGCGCAAAGAAAAAAGGAGCCTCCGTTTTTTTGAACAGCTTTAAAACCTTTAAGAAGCAAGGCCTTGGCAAGCAGGCGGTGCAGGCTATCTTCGGCAAGAAGACAGCCGCAAAGCCTCCTGCCGGGGCCGAAGAGAAGAAGCCAACGTTCGCCGATCATCTGAAGAGCATGCAGGAGGTGTTCGGCGGAGTTGGCGAGCAGTTGAAAAGCTTCGGTACCGCTACCGTTGGCGCAGCGGCAGATCTTGAAACCGACAGGATTGGCTTCGACTTTGTGGTCAGCAAGCTAAAGCCGCCTGGCGGCAAAGGCGGGAAAGGGAAGGGGCCGGCAAGCGCCGCCGCCCTTCAGAAGTCATTTGCCGATTATTGGACGGCGCTGCGGGATAATGCCCAGACAACCGCGTTCTCGGCCGATGATGTGCTCAAAGGCGGTACCCAGGCTATTAAGCTGACTAAAGGCGATACGGGCAAGGCGATGCAGCTGGTCAAGCTGGCGGAGAATATGGCTGGCTTTAACCCCGGCAAGACCGTCGCCGAAGCCATGGAAGCGATTGAAGCCGCGAACGGCAAGGATTACAAGAAGCTGGAGGAATTCGGCTTCGAATTTAAGAAAGGCAGCTGGAACAAGTTCCTGACGGATGCGGGCAAATGGTTCGATGGCGGCTCCAAAAAGCTGAACGAATCGGCGAACGGCATGTGGGAGATCGTCACGGAGGGCCTTAAGGGCTCCCTGCAAAATGCGGGAGTTGCCGCGCTGGATCAGGTGAAGCCCATCATGCAGCGGCTCGTAACCTGGCTGACGAACGGCGGCTTCAAGAAGCTGGAGAACATAGCGGCCAAGACCGTAGACGTTCTGGTGAAAAGCTTCTTATGGCTTGCCGATGTGCTGGGTCCGGTATTTGGCTGGCTGGAAAAGGCACTTGATTGGGTTAGCGCCAACTTCGACTCGTTAAGGCCTGTTCTGAACGGACTTGTAGCAGCCTTTGCCGCCTTTACGGTCATCTCTACCGTTGCTTCTATCATCTCGGGGATAGGCGTCTTTATTGGCCTCTTGTCCAATCCGATCTTCTGGGTGGTTGCCGCCATCGGTCTGCTCACGGCAGCCTGGACGGGTAACTGGGGCGGCATTCAAGACAAGACCAAGGCGGCTATCGCCTGGATTGTGTCTGCGTATAACGGCTTTGTTCAATCGATGAAGCAATTTATCGCGGATACCAAGCAGCTGTTCTCCGATCTTGGCGCCTGGATGAATCAGCTATGGTCGAATGCCGTAACCGGCGTACAGCAATTTGCGAACCGGCTGGTAACGGGAACGATTGCACGCTGGAACCAGCTCGTCAGCACGGTTACCCAGCTTGGCGCGCAGCTGCAAGCTTGGCTGACCCAGACCTGGAGCAAGATCGTATCGGTGACGACGCAGCTGCTCACGCAGGCCTGGCAGGCGGTCAGCACGGCCTTCCAATCCGTATGGGCAACCGTTTCCGGCGTCATGATGCGAATCTTCCAATTCTATTCGCTTGTCTGGAACGGCATGGTGAAGATCGTCGCCGGAGCGGGATCCTTTATCATCAACACTGTCCGTTCCGCCTTCCAATCGGTGAGCGGCATCATTACCGCCGCTTTCGACACCATTGTTGGGATCGGGCAGGCGGCGATGGATATGCTGCGAGGCATATTCAAGGGCGTATGGCAGGGAGCCGCCGGCGATCATCAAGGGGCTGTACAGACGATCCGGAACGCGGTCATGGGAGCAATCGGCAAGATAGGCAGCCTGCTTACCGGCTTTGCCGCCAAGTCGATTCATTACGCGAAGGCCTTCGTATACGGGTATGTGTCTGGGCTAGGTCAGCTCTATCAGACGGTAAAAGGCGCAATCATGCCGGTATGGCAAATCGTCACGCAGGTTTGGGGCGCCATCTCAAGCTTTGTCGTGTCGGCTGTCCAGACCGCATGGTCAGCCATTCAAAGGGCATGGGATTCTATATCCGCTTTTGTTGGGAATGCCTTCAATACGGCTATTGATGCGATTAGGCGAGGCTTTTGGAGCGCGGTCGGCTTTGCGAAGACGGCTGTGCAAACGATCAGGCAATGGCTAAGCAACGCAATTGACGCGGCAATTGCCTTTGCGATTCAAAGCTTTCATTCTTTTGTCGGCTTTATGAAAGCGGCGGGGCCGGCAATCGTCGAATTTATCAAAAGAACCTTTGAAGCGGTTATCGATGCTTCCGTCAAAGCTTTTTTTACCGTGGTGGAGACATTGGAGTCGGCCATGCGGTCGCTGTGGTCGGTCATTACGAACACGATGACGGCGATAAAAGCCTTTTTCATCGAGACCTGGGGCATTGTCTCCGCGGCTGTCGTCAACGCCTTTACAACGATGTACAACTGGGCGGCTAGCACGCTAGCTGCGCTATGGGGGGTTATTTCGCCCGTACTGACGGGCATCGGCGAATTTACCGCTCTGATGTGGGGAATCGTAGTTGGCGCCTTTGCTTGGGGAGTGCGGATCGTCTATGACCTGATGACCGGCTTCGTTCAGCAGGCGATGTCTTTCGGAACGCAGTTTATGGAAAGTCTCATTCAAGGCTTTCAATCGATGTGGGGGACGCTTGTCCAGACGGTGCAGCAAATATGGGATTCGGTCAAGTCGATCTTCGGCAGCGCCACGGCAACGGTGAATATGGCGGTTACGCCTATTAACGGCAGCCACCTGAACGGTTTGAACCGGGTGCCTTTCAACGGTTACATTGCCGAGCTCCACCAAGGCGAGATGGTGCTCACCTCGGAGCAGGCGAATCAGTACCGCGGCGGTCAGCTTTCGGCGGAGCAGCAAAGCGCGATGCTTCAGCCTTACGGCCCTTCCGGCGGAGGCTCGGTGAACAATTCGAAGTCGGTCGAGATTGCAAACCTGGTTGGCGAGATTCACGTTCATGACGAGGCGGACGAGGACCGTTTTATCGAGAAGCTGAAACGGATGCTGGAAGAGGATTTATTAACGGAAGGAGAAGGCGTGTATGCCGGTTGAGTTCTGGTTCACCTATAACAACGGAGCGGAATCGCTGTGGCTGCCCGTCAATCCTTCCGAACTGAAGGTGACGGCGGGCTCCGCGAATGAAACGGTAACCGTTCAGGGACTTGGCCAGGTGACGGTCATTCAGGATCCGGTGCTGAAGACGTACGAATTCTCCTCCCATTTTCCCCAGCATTACGGTCCGTATTGCGCCTACAAGGATATTCCTCCTCCCAAGAAATGCGTCGACCAGCTTGAAACCTGGAAGTTCAGCGGCTTTCCCGTCCAGTTCGTCATTATTAATCCCGAAGGGCAGAAGCTGACGGTGGCGGTAACGATCGAGTCGTTGTCTTACCGCGAGATTGCCGGCGATATCGGCAGCATCTACTATGAGCTGTCTCTTCGAGAGTTCAAGTATACAAAGCCCCGTACGATCGAGACGAAGGAAGAGAACGGGCAGAAGGTTGCGGAAATCAGCAGCAAGGGGCAGCGGCCGAACCAGACCGTGAAGCCTGCCTCTTATACCGTCAAAAAAGGCGATACGTTATGGGCCATCGACCGGATGGTCGGGGTGCCTTACGAGAAAATTGCCGCGGCCAATGGCATTAAACCGCCCTATACTATTTATCCGAACCAAGTGCTGGTGATTCCATGATCCGGGTCATGCTTGTCGACAACGGCAAAACAACGGATGTCACTACGCTTGTGGAAACGGTTGAATGGTCGGGCAGCTCCCAGAAGGCGGTGCGAAAGCTGGCGGTCAGCCTGCTTTTTGCCAAGGAGGGCGAGGTCAGTCCTGCCATGATCCCTAACGGTTCCGGCATTATGCTGCATGACGGGGAAGAGGAGCTGTTTCGCGGGATTGTCTTTAACGCCGAATACAAGCCCGGGAAGCTAAGCTTAACCGCGTACGATCAGTTAATCTATCTCTCGAACAACAAGGACTCTTACGTGTTCAAGAGCATGAAGGCTTCGGCGATTCTAAGCAAGCTGTGCACGGACTTTTCCATTCCGGCAGGAACCGTCGAGGATACCGGCTATGTTATCCCTTACCTGGTATGCGATGAAGAGACCTTGTTCGATATGGCGAAAAAAGCGCTTGCGATCACTTACCGGCAGAAAGGCATCCGCTACTCGCTGTATTCCAAGGAAGGGAAAGTACAGCTCGTGCCGTACAGGAAAAACAGCCGGAACTGGGTCATCGAGACCGGCATTAACCTTATCGATTATTCGTACGGCGAATCGATTGAAGAGACCGTTACGAAGGTGAAGCTGCAGGGCGGCGAGGAGAAGCAGACGATTATTGCCACGGCGGAGAACAAATCGCTGCAGAAGCAGTTTGGCGTCCTTCAGCATTACGAGAAGGTAAAGGAAAAGCAGAATCGCGCGCAGCTGCAGGAAGCGGCGGATCTCTTGCTCGCCGAGAAAGGGAAAGTCAAGAAATCCCTTAAGCTTGACGAGGTTATCGGAATATCAGAGGTTATTGCGGGCACCGCTATCGTGGTGAAGGTTCCGGAGCTCGGCATAGAACAGACCTATGCCGTAGAGGAAGACAATCATCAGTTTAACGGCCGTTATCACAAGATGTCCCTGACCTTAACCGAGATGACCTGAATTGAATGGATGGAAAGCAGGTGAACCGCAGTGTCACTAGGCGAGCTGATCAGGCAGCACAGCATGAAGAGCGCCCGGTCGCTGAAGATGCTGGAGCTGATGGAGGCTGAGGTCACGAAGGCTCCGCCGGAGCTGGAGATAAAGCTGAAGGGCAGCGATAAGCTGATCATCCCGAAGGAGCTGATCGTTGTCGCCGAGCATCTATGCGAGGTGAAGCAGAAGGTCAACCTGAACGCGGGCAGGCAGACGGATGTCGGAAAGCAGTCTTTTGAAGTGACCATTGCAGAGGTGCCGCACACGGTGCCGCCTCCTACTCCCGATACTTCTCCCCATGGTCATCCGAAGACGATGCTTGAGGTGGCTTTGACGAACAGAAGCTTCGATATGAAGGAAGGCGAGCTCCATTACGTCAATGACGACAAGAAGGATGATCTATTGAAAGAGGGCGACAAAGTCATGGTGATGACCTTTGAGGGCGGTCAGAAGTTTTTCGTCATCGACCGGATTGTCCAATATTAACCGAAGGCAGGTGCATCCATGTCGCTTGGGGACTTGATTAAACAGCATAGCGTCAAAAGCATCCAGGCGATGAAGCTGCCGGAGCTGATGGAAGCCGAGGTTGTCTCGGCTCCTCCCGATCTGAAAATCAAGCTGAGGGGCAGCGACAAGCTGATTATTCCGAAGGAGCTGATCGTGGTTGCCGAGAGGCTGTGCCGGTTCACGCGAAAAGTGAATCTGACTAACAGCGGGGGAACGACGATTGGCACTCAGAAATTCGATGGTGATACGGGAGTATCGTCCACCTTCACGCATACCCATCCTTACTCCGTTGAAGTCGGCCTCAAAGATAGAGATTTCAGCCTAAAGGAAGGCGAAATCCATTACATCAACGACGACAAGAAGGATGACGTGCTTAAAGAAGGCGACAAAGTGATGGTCATTGCGTTTGAGGGCGGACAAAAGTTTTTTGTTTTCGACCGGATCGTAACCTATTAACTGCTTACAGGAAGGCGGAGAGCAAATGGGGCTTACCCCCGATATCGGGTTTCCGGATGTTATCGTGAAGAAGAAGCCGGTCTTGCGCACCTACAGTCTTGATCTGGAGACGGGTGAAATCGGCCGGCAAATCGATGGCTTGGATGCCATCAAGCAGTTTGTACATAAAGCGATTCAAACGATCCGCTTTGCCTATCCCATCTACTCGCAGGACTACGGGTGCGAGGTGCAGCTGATGCTGGGCAAGGCTTATACGCAAGGTTTTATTCAGGTAGAGATGAGCCGGATGATAACGGAAGCCCTTGTTTACGATGAACGAATAAACCGTGTCTATGATTTCGAGATCTTGTGGGAAAACGACGAGGTGAAAGCTGCCTTTAAGGTGGATTCCACATCGGGTTTGATCCGGTACGAGGGAGTGTTGTAGCTTGGACGGTACAAATACGCTTAGCTTCGAATCGAAGCTGCAGCAGCTGCTGGACCGGGTGGATAACGGGCTGGACAAAAGCGAAGGCTCGATTATCTACGATGCCCTTGCGCCAATCGCCATGCAATTATGGATTGAGGAAAGCAAGTTTCGCAGCATACTGGAGCAGGCTTTCGCCGTTACGGCAGAGGGGCGTTTTCTCGATTTAATCGCAAAAGACTACGGTCTTGAACGGACGCCGGCTGCGGCAGCCTGGGTCGAATTGACGTTTACCGGTATCCCGGATGCGGTTATTCCGGAGGGGACAACGGTTGGTATCGAGAACTCGGATATCTCTTATGCCACAACCGCGGAGGCGGTGATCGGAAGCCAAGGGAAAACAACGGTGACGGCAAGGTGTAAACAGCCCGGTGTTATCGGCAATGTAAAAGCGGATACGATCCGTCTCTTATTTGATCCGGTCAAGGATATTTGGACGGTTAACCATATAGCTCCCGCTGCTGGCGGCTTGAATCAGGAATCCGATGAATCCCTTCGCGGCCGCATTTTGTACCAGAAACGAAATCCCGAGCATGGCGGAACCGAATCGGATTACAAACGCTGGGCGTTGTCCGTAACCGGCGTCACTTACGCGGAGGCGATCAATTGCGGCCGCGGCCTCGGAACGGTGGATGTTGTTGTTGGCGCCGACGGCGATCTGGAGCATGTGTGCCTCGAGGTGCGGAAGCTGATTGAGTTGAAGAAGCCGCTTGGGGTGGATGTCATCGTGAAGCCGGTTATTCCGGAGCCGATGACCGTAAAGGTCAAGGTCATTGGATTAAATGAGGCAGCAGCGAAAAATGCCGTTTACGCATACCTCAGGAAGGTCGATATCGGCGGAACGATCTACTTGTCCAAGATTGTCGCGGCTCTTATCGCGGCCGGGGCGGAGGATGCTTCCATTCTTGAACCCAAAGCGAATCTGGAGCTGCCGATTGACCGGAGCCTTCAGGCGGAGGTGATTATCGTATGACCTCGCCGCTAATTCAATATTTGCCTGACTATTATCACGAGAGCAGGCAGATGAATGCGATTATGGATGCAGCGGGGCCGGATATTCCTGATGTGGAAGGGAGGCTGCTGCATTCGCTGTTTTTGTCCGAATCACCGGACGAGTGGCTTTATTTGTGGAAGCAGGAGCTGCAGGAGGAGGACCGGGAAGCGCTTCTTGCCAAGCTGCGCTCTTCCGGTACCTTGAACCGGGAAACGATTGATGCGCTTGGCTTGTCTGCGCTCGAGACATTCCGGCTAAGTCCGGATGACGGCTACACCTTATCGGGCGACGACGCGATGTTCCCGGACGGCGAGTTTTTTGGTCCGCTAATTACCGCGATTTACGTGAATCCGGACCAGGTCGAGATCGTCCGCAAGCTGATTCAGATCAGCGGCTTTGCGGGTTTCAAGTATTGGCTTGCCGTTATGCTGAAGCAGACGGTGAAGCTGGACAATTCGAAGGCGGGGACCATGCGCAGCCTGTATCCGGGACCGGACCGGGAAACAAAGCTGAATTATGATGAGGTCAGCGGGAATAAGGTCAGCACGGGTTCCGTAGCGGCCATATATACAGGAATCAGTAAAGCGGAAGCAAAGCGGGGTGCTTGGTGGTCGCCGGGCGTGTTTTTCACCGATGAGCTGTACTTCACGGAGAAGGAGCTGCGGATCCAGCAGTCCGCAGTTACCATTGCTCCGGCGAATCCATAGGAAAGGCATACGAAGTAAGAATTATCGCACGTGAGCGCGAGATTCTTTTTAGGAGGAGTATGAGATGGGAGTCAGTTACACGGCTTCGGTCGCCGGGATGCGGGCGTTTCAGGCGCTGCATCTCGTCCGCACCGACAATATTTGGATCGGAATCGGCAAGCAGTCAACTTGGAATGAGACCGACACGGTACCCGAGGTATCAGGCTCCTCGCAGCTTAATGAGCCGATCGGCTACAAGAAGGCTGAGAAGGTCCGCTTTGTTATCCCGGATCCCGAAGGGGATATTATCCAGTTCGAGCAGCGTTGGAAAATGATCACGGAGGAGGAAGCCATGTCCGGCCTCGTTCGCTGGGTTTATGTTGCGGCCTGGATTACCGGTACGGAGCTGCCGGCTGTCAGCTACCGGCAAAGTGCCATTGTAACGGATTTGGTTCTGGCCGAGAGCACGTTGCCCGGCAAGCTTGCCGTTACCGCGGAGGAGGTAAGCAGCCACGGTTATGCCCTCGTCGTCAACAACCGCTCGCCGATTCACCGGACAGAGGACCAGCGGGAGTTTCTTGAATTTATCGTAGAGTTCTAGGAGGAACGTTCATGAGCATATACAATCGTTTCGCCCCGGACAAACGCTGGGTCGCTCTGCAGGCGCAAAGCGGCAGGCGTTTGCAGTCGGCTGAATTAAACGAGATGCAATCGCTCTCCTTATACCGGGATAAGCGGATGGGCGACGTTATATTCGGCTCGGGCCATATGATCGAAGGCGGACAAATTTACGTCCAGGATGATAAGAAGAAAGTCATTATTTTTCCCGCAACCGTCTATTTCGACGGCGTGATTCACGATATCGGCGAGAGAATCATTCCGATTACGGGTCATGGCGAGGAAATTATCGGCCTTAAGATTACCTATACAACCGTCACTTACGAAATGCAAAAAGAGCTGCTCGATCCGGCTGTAGGTTACGCGAACTTTGGCTCGCCGGGGATGGATCGGCTGGTTGCGACGCCCGAGTGGGTGTTAAACGACGCGGCGGCTATTCCGATGTACCGGCTGGCTGACGGGGAAGTCGTTACCGCCAAGGTTCCGCCGGAGCTGGAAGGCTTTACGCCGGTACTTGCCAGAAGAACCTACGATGCAAGCGGAAGCTTCCTGGTCTCGGGGATGGACGGCTTTATCGAACCGGCAGAAGGCGATTACG
Organism: Paenibacillus sp. BK720; assembly: GCF_011761545.1. Taxonomy (NCBI): domain Bacteria; kingdom Bacillati; phylum Bacillota; class Bacilli; order Caryophanales; family Paenibacillaceae; genus Paenibacillus; species Paenibacillus sp. BK720. The sequence goes on from NZ_JAASRQ010000001.1 coordinate 602,415, forward strand.
TAACGCTTGTCATTGAAGCGGGCAAGGCTTATGTGCTGGGCTACGAGATTAATAGATTGGTTCCGACCCGGATCAAGCTGAAGAAATCGCTCGATTCGCGCAGGGTATCGGACGAAGTGAAAACCTTCGCTGCCGGCACGACCCGTTACTCGCTGAACAGCAAGCCGGTAAAGGCCATTCAGGAAATTACCGCCAGGGTGAGACTATCGGATATCAGCATGACGAGAGGCGGTTCCTCCGCACAGGATGCGCTTCCCGCAGAGGCCGTCGTTGATATTGTGAGTATCGTGCAAGGGACAAAGATCTACGTGAAGGGCAAGGATTATCAGCTTACCGAGAATAGCGTCGACTGGTCTATCGGCACGACACGGCCAAATATCGGGGAGACGTACCGCGTAACCTTCGAGTATATGAAGCAAATGGCGCAGGGCACGGACTACAAGCTGGAGGCGGGTAAAAATGAGGTCACCTGGCTGAACGGCGATCTTCCGGTTGCCGGCTCGATCTTTAACGTAACCTACGATTACTATTTATCCCGCAAAGACGCTTTCTATTTGACCGCTGACGGGCAGATCCGGATTGTAACCGGGCAATCCGATATTCACCCGCCTTCGCCGCCCGTGCCGCCGGATGTTCTGGAGCTTGGCGAGCTGCAATATCCGCCGGCAGGCTCCGACGTTGTTGTCGTGAACAACAAGCCGAAACGGCTGACGATGCTTGAGCTTCGCTCCCTGCTGGACCGCCTGGAGCGGGCGGAATATAACCAGGCGATGCTGGAGCTGGACCGGACGGCGCAGATTTCGGATCCGGCTACTTTTAAGAAAGGCTTCTTTACCGATAACTTCACGAACTTTGAGCGCGCCGATCTCGAGCGAGGCTTCGATGCCATGATTGACCCTTCGAATCAAACGCTGCAGCTGCCGGTAAACCAGCTTTTCTTAGAAATGGAAGTCGAAAGTCTGGATTCGGTGCATCAGCATGAACGGCTCCTGACCCTCGACTATGCGGAGCAGCTCATCATTGATCAGAGCTATGGAACGGAGGCGCTTAACGTCAATCCGTATCAGGTGTTTGGCTCCCAGGCCACGATCCGGCTGACGCCTTCCCAGGATTCCTGGGTGGAGACATCCTACATCTATCAGACGGTATGGGGCTGGTGGGATGCTTGGTGGACCGGCAACCGGACGGAGACCCGCGTCATTCTGGACGAGAATATTCCGTTTATCCGTCAGCGGGTTGTAACGGTGTACGGCGAAGGCTTTGAACCAAACAGCAATAACCTGCAGGCCACCTTTGACGGCGTGGACGTAATGCTGGTTCCGGCGAATAGCTATGAAGCGGGAACAAAGCCCGGCACGATAAAGGCCAATGGCGCAGGCAAATTTGTCGCTACCTTTGCCATTCCGCCGAACATCCGGACAGGTACGAGGGAAGTTCGTATTTTTAACTACGTGTAGGAGGGGTAAAAGTGGCCCAGATTCAAAATGAATCAAGAACCTCTTATGTTGGCGTCGGCCGTAAGCAGATTATCGAGCAGACCTTCTGGCAGGTGCCGTGGTGGAATCAGATTGATCCGCTTGCCCAGACCTTTTTGCTGCCGGAGGAGCGGTTCGTTACAAGCATCGAGCTCTTTTTCGAAACCAGGGATGCGGATGCATCGGGAGGCAGCGCTTATAAGGCAAAGCCGGTTACGGTACAGCTTCGCAACGTGGTGAACGGTTATCCGGGAACAACCGTCCTGGCCTCCAAAGTACTGGAAGCCGGCTCGGTAAAAGTATCGCTGAAGGGCGACGTGCCGACCAAGTTCGCGTTCAGCGATCCGGTACTGCTTCAAGCCAATGTGGAATACGCCGTTGTGGTACTGACGGGCTCGAGCCAATATCGGGTGTTTGTTGCAAAAATGTCCGGCGAGGATCTCGCGAGCGGCAATATCGTCTCGCGTCAGCCGTACACCGTTGGATTGCTCTTCTCGAGCTCCAACGCGACGGCTTGGACCCCTCATCAGGATATGGATTTGAAGTTCCGTCTGTACGCTGCGGAGTTCAAAAAGCCGTCCGGAATCCTGAAATTCGGAAAGCTGCCGCTGCCGATCGCCGTCTCTCAACTGCTGCTCTCGACAAGCCAGGTCGTTCCGCAAGGCAGCAATCTGCAATGGCAGTGGTCGTCGGACGGAGCCAATTGGTATGCGCTTAACGACGCGGGAGTAACCGCCCTCGGTACGATGACCAAGGACGTTTACGTTCGGGCTCTGTTGTCGGGCAACGCGAAGAGCTCGCCGGTCATCCAGACCGGTGCCATTGGTGCCGGGGCTTTGTCCTATAAAGCAAACGGCACCTATGTCAGCAAGGAATGGTTTACGAACGAAACGTTTACGAAGATTACTGTCTACGTCGATTTCCATACGCCTTCAGGAACTACGCAAACCGTAGAGTACAGCGTGGACGGAGCGGCTACTTGGGTAGCTTTTCCAACGCCTAGGGTAAGCCAGCAGTCAGGCGTCTATACGCAGTTCAAATATGAAGGAACGGTCGCAGCCTCGCAGAAGGTCCGGATCCGCATTAAACAATCGAATTCGGTAAACAGCCAAGCGGAGACGCCGCGGGCTAAGCGGCTGATGGTGACTTTATCTTAGGAGAAGCGGGGGAGTAGCGATGAGCAAGACGAACCGAATTAATCTGGATCCGGCTGCCCCGGACAGCCTATATGCCGGGGCGCAGAAGGTGAATCAGGCGCTGGATGAGACGGAAGAGCAGCTCGAGCGGCTGAAGAAGGAAATGAACGTGAAAATAAGCAACTCGCTTTGCCTGCATTGGATGGGGGGCTAGAAAATGGCGTATGAAGTCTATTCCGCGGTGGACTTATATGCGGGACAGCCGGGCGTAACGTTGACGGAGCTTGTGACGCTGCAGCAAAAGACGATCCTTAAGAGCATCGTCATCCATAACACTACAAGCATAGGCGCCAAGCTGAAGCTGTACATTATCCGGCCGGGAAAAACGGCAAGCGCCGAAACCCAGCGGATTGGGACCAGCATCAGCGGCGAGGATACCGTCAAGTTTTCTTTTGAGACGGTACTGCCGAAAGGAACAAAGATAGCGGCGTCTCAAGCTGTTGCCGGCGCCTTGTCGCTCGATATCTCCGGAGTCGAGGTGATTCCGGGTGTATAGCTCCTTAAAAGGGTTGACCGGCGGCGGCGGAACGTCTTCGATCAGACGCTCCTTCCCGGTTGCGCCGGGAGAGTCGATCGAGAAGGATGACGTCGTCTCGATCTTTGACAACATGCTTTACAGGAATGCCGAAATGCCTGTTGACGCGCTGCCCCGGTTTAGTCCGGATGTGCTTTATTTGGACAGCGAGGAATACGGTAAGGCCTTTTATTTCATGGGAGGCAACAGCTATCTGTATATCGGGGCATCGCAGAAAGTCATTTCGATATACCGGGTGGAAACGGGAGCAGGCGGAATGTCCGTATCGGCTGTAAAGAAGCTTCCGATTTATGGGGTAGAGGGTATAAATGAGTTTCAATTCAAGCCGCTTTCGGAAGAGATGGGCATCCTTTGTTACCTGGAATCCAATACATCGTTATGGACGTTGCTGACGATCCGATGGAACGATAGCGGTTTGCAGCTTGGTGAACCAGCCCGCTTGGAGCTGTATTCCGGTTCGCTCCCGGCGATCGAAAGCTTAAGCGACAGCAAGTTTTTGCTGGTATGGCATTGCACGAAAGCAGCCCCTTGGAGGCTAAAGGCATCCGTATGCAATATCGGTCCCAATGATAAGATCTCCCTTGAAGGGGATGCGACGGAGATTGACGCCGCTGCGAACCTGTATTCGGGATTTGCCTTCAGCAGGTTATCGGCGGGTATGTTCGCAGCAAGCTATTGGGTGAAGGAATCCGACACGAAGGGCTCGCTTGTTACGAGAGTGGTGACCTGGAACGGGGAAAGGCTTGCCGTGGGCGCCGATAAGTCCGTTATCGTTACGGCGGGGAGCTGGCAGATCGAGCTTAAGCATTGGGTGCTTTCACCGGTCCATTTCATTTTGAGTATCAAATTGGATACCGCTTTGACCTTTCATCCGATTACTTTGCGCGAAGCCGCGAATATTCCGGTTAACGGAGGTTCTACGGCAAGCAATGTAACCGATGCCTACTATGATGCCGTCAAAATATCCGAGAAGCGGTTCGTGACCGCGGTATCCAATAAGGCAACCGGAACGCTTGTCTTGACTCTCTTTGACACGACCGACGGGAATAATAAACAGATAACGTCCAAGACACTCCTGACTACGGTCAAAAGCAGTTATAACAAGCTGACGCTGACGGCTATCGGTCAATCCTTGTTTGTGCTCGCGTTTAGTCATGAACCCGAGCCTGGCTACGCCTATACCCAGGCTATCCTTTTCAAGATGGCGCCTGATCAGAACCTAATTGATGATCTGAACGTAAAAGAACAGCTGATCAATATTTGGGACAGAGGCGCCGAGGCTTACGGCTTTCTTTTTTGCCCCCATGCTGCAACAGGTTTTATAGCGGCGGGCCAAGGCAGATTGAAGCTGTTCCGCTGCGGGTGGTCGCCTGCCCGTTTCATCAGCTCCGGAGTCGGCGAATTTCATTCGGCAACCGGTGACCATAACAGCTTGATTACAAGAAGCATGGCTTCTTTAGCTTTGTCCAACGGTTATGTCGTAGTCGCATACCGGGAACGGGATACGTGGCATGGAAAGCTGTCCATTTTTCAGCCGGTTGAAGACGGTTATAAGCCTGTTCAGTCTCATACGTTCTCTTACAGTCATGTCGATAATCTATCCATCGTGGAGCTGGCTCCCGGCGTTATTGCGCTGTTATACAAACAGAGAATTACCCCTGCCTACGACTCGAAGCAGCTTAATACGGGCAGCTCGTTCGAGGAGTTCAAGCTGTTAACGGGCAGCATAACGGACACGGGGCTTGGCGGAAAGACAACAACAAGCTTAAATCTATCGGAATTTTATATGAAAAGTCAGATTTTAAAGCTTGGAAACGGTTATTTGCTCCATGTAGGCGTGAACTCTAGCTTTTCCGTTACAGCCCGGGTAATCCGCTTTCTGATTAACGAGTCCGGCGTCACTTTTAAGCCTCTTGACCAGGTGGAGTACCTGGATTATCAGAGAATGAATGCTTCTGCCATTCGGATTGGTACCAGCCTTGCCGCCATCCACACCGATTCAAAAATGATTGTGGTAGAGATGGACGGTAACGGCTTGTTATGCAAGCTGGCCGACAAGTATTTCGAGCTGGTAGACCGAACAACAAGAGGACTCATTGCCGACGGCAGAAGCGGATTTGTCCAGGTGACGACCCACAATGTGAATGGGGAGCTATTGGAGCTTACGCCTTACCGTTTCTCCAATAACAAGCTGTTTCAATATGGAGACACCAGATCGGTGAACCGGAAAACGCTGGACGTTAAAGTTGGAGTGGAGTCCGGCGGCAAAGCCGTTGTATTCTACCAGGCCAGATGGGATAGCGGGAGAAGCCCAAGTTTATCGGATCCGCATCAAACCATGTTCTTAAGCCTGCTGGATATAGATTCGGATGCGGAAGATCAGCACTACCCGTTTCCGTGTTCGGAGGGGACGCTGCCCGTGTTTCTTCCGCTTGGAGATTACCGGTATTTCTGCATGGGCGCTGATCCGAACGGCAATCAGATCTATATGACCGCTTACAGCGACGACGAAAAATTATCCTACGGAAAGCCATTTCTAACGCCGCAGGGGATAGCCTGCTCTAATGGCGCTTCCGGAGAGGTTGTGGAAGTAGCAATCCGGGGGATTGCCGAGGTAGACGTTCCGCTTCGGGCTGGATCTGCTTATTACAATGGGCGCGACGGCAAGCTGTCGCTTTATCCGGCTGGCGGCAAGGTTGGGCTTGCCGTTTCGGGAAATGAGCTTTTCATCGAATAGTCACTCAAAAAAGCGAAGGGGGTGCATTTTCAGCAAATGGCGCAGCTGCTTACGAAACAGGCGTTTTTCGCCTTTCTGTCAACTACCGTTGTGAAGGTGCGGAAGGAAGGATCGCCGCTTCTGCCAAGCGTACGCCTGGCGCAGAACTGGCTGGAGACCGGCGGGAAAATTCATGAATGGAACAATCTTGGCGGCTACAAGGTTGGCAGCGGGAGTCCGAATGCCTTCTGGAAAGGGCGTACGGTATGCACTTCCACCTGGGAGGTCTATAACGGGACCAGGGTTGCTCAGAAGGCAGATTGGCGGGCGTATGATTCCATTTACGACTTTTATAAAGACCAGGATCTGTTGTTTGCCAAGCGCCGCTACGACCGCGTTCGGTCAGCCAAAACCCCGGAGCAGCAGACGATGGCATTATATGCCTGCGGATACGCTACCGACCCGGATTATGCGGCAAAGCTGATGTCCATCATTAGAACAAATGATTTGACCGCATTTGATGTCATTGAAATGGAATTGGACGACGTGCAGGAGGAGAGAGGGGAAGAGGAAATGGAGCCCATCACCGTCTATGTGAACGGCAAGAAAATCGACGACGGCTTGTATGACGATTCCAAAGGCATCACTTATGTCCCCGTCCGTACGTTGGCCGAAGCGCTTGGCGCGAAGGTACAGTGGAACGGGCAGGAGAAACGGGTTGACCTCACAAAAAAATAAGAAAAAAAGAAGGCGTTACTCTCTGGGGTCAGGGAGTAACGTCTTCTTTTCTATTTGTCATCAGAAAATAAGTATTAGAGTGAACGCTAAAGGGCGGAAGCATTTAGTTCAATTGTGTTTCACGATAAAGTAGCCATGCATTTTTTTATAATATCAATACATATCTTTAAGTGTGCTTATATCGTAGGAGACGTTGATAATAGTCCGGATTTGTTAATGGCCATCATCTTAACTCATGAATATTATTTACTGCTTTGCAACCAATGTTTTATTTGATAATAACGAGGTGGATCACTATGGGTAAATTAAATGGACCTCCTGGGCTTCCGGGACCACGAGGACCCCAAGGGCCCCCAGGACCTCCAGGACCTCCAGGACCTCCAGGACCTCCAGGACCTCCAGGACCTCCAGGACCCCCGCTAGAAGGACCGCAATTACTGCAAGAACTTGCTGAAGCTATTGGAACAGCTGGACCCGCAGGGGTTGCTGGAGCACTTGGACCAGCTGGGCTTGCAGGACTTGCAGGAGCACTCGGGGCAGCAGGACCCGCAGGACTTGCAGGGCTTGCAGGAGCACTTGGAGCAGCAGGACTTGCAGGTGCAACGGGACTAACCGGGGAGACAGGAGCCGCGGGAGCGACAGGTCCCGTTGGAGCGACAGGACCTGCCGGACCGGCGGGGTCCGTGTCCATCAATCGTATTTATGTTGCAAATTTCAACAGCAACACTGTATCCGTCGTTAACGGGGAGACAAACACGGTGATTGCCACCATTGACGTCGGAGTAAATCCGGCGGGAGTCGATGTCAATCCGTTGACCAATCGAATTTATATCGCAAACGTGAATAGTGACGAAGTCTCGGTCATTGATGGAGCAACCAATACGGTAATTGCGACCATTCCTGTGGGGGATGGATCCGGGGACGCGGCAGTAAATACAGCGACCAATGCGATCTATACGGCGAATTTCAACAGCAATGACGTTACCGTCATTAACGGATTAACCAACACGGTGACGGCTACTATTGTACCCGTCGGAGGCAATCCTTTTCCTTCTGGACTAGGAGTTAACTCCATAACCAACCGAATTTATGTGGCAAATTTTAATTCAGATGTGGTTACTGTAATAGACGGGGCGACCAATGCGGTCATTACGAACATCCCAGTTGGAGTCAATCCTTTTAGAGTCGGCGTCGATTCGGCAACGAACCGAATTTATGTATCCAACTTTACTAGTAACTTTGTCACCGTAATCGACGGAGCAACTAATACGATCATTACCAATGTTCCGGTTGGAATTACTCCGGCTGAGGTGGGGGTTAATGTGGCGACGAATGCGATTTATGTGCCGAATCGGGACAGTGACAACGTCTCCGTTATTAGCGGATTAACGAATATCGTCATTGATACCATAGCTGTTGGAAACAATCCTAACGGAGTCGGAGTCAATCCGATAACGAATCGAATTTATGTGACCAATCAGGATGACAACACCGTTTCCGTCATTGATGGAGAAACCCAAACCGTTATTTTCACCATTCCGGTGGGTGCTCGTCCATTCGCAATAGGAGTAAATCCGTAAGATTCGCAGTCCATGTGGTTTAAGCTCGATATGAATAAGGATGGTGATTCCTGTGATAGAAATCCAAACGGCGGAACATTTAATGGAACGGCTGTCCGGCATGAACAGAGAAAACTCGATTTGCCAAGTTTCCATTCCCGGCAAAGGAATATTTACGATCGTATGGCAAGAGGAGTTTAACCCACAGGCTAAACTAGAGATAGAAGGGCGAGCCGAACGGACTTCAGATCTATTAAGGAATCCTTATCTTTAGTTGAATTCCTCAGGCGGATTCCTCCGTGCTGAACCATTTCGCGGACCGCTCCAAATTGTCCGGCTACGCGGAAGCTTCGCTTGCTCTTCTCGTTGAGCGCGGAATTATGAAAGGCGTGTCCACACACCGCCTGGCTCCTCAGACTACCGTCACCAAAGAGCAGGCGACAGTGCTGGTCATGAAGATGCTCCGGTCAGCCGGATTGTCGAATTAAGCGGTAAACCGCCCGGGTTCCGGGCGGTTTTTTTGTTTTTCGTGCTGAGGGTCATACGCGAATACATCTGCAGACTGATTTACCAGTAAAGGGATTGACTTAAGATTGAAGCATTGATTCGAAATGTAACGATCGTTTAAATTCAGTTTAAAAATGAACGGTAAGATGATGACATCAACAATTCTTGGGAGGAAACAGGAATGGAATATAAGAATGTAAAGAAGCCAAACAACGGCGACTGGGCGGTTGAGGCCAACGGTCTTGTTAAAGTGTTTGGAGATAACAAGGCGGTAGACGGCGTCAATCTGAACGTGAAAGCCGGCACCATTTACGGCGTGCTTGGTCCAAACGGGGCAGGCAAAACAACAACGATCCGCATGCTGGCGACGCTGCTGCGTCCGGATGCGGGCTCTGCCCGGATTTTTGGTCATGACGTGCAGAAGGAATCGCAGATCGTCCGCCAATTAATTGGCGTTACCGGCCAATACGCGTCGGTTGACGAGTCGCTCAGCGCAACCGAGAATTTGATTATTTTCTCCCGTCTGCTTGGACTGGGACGTGCGGAAGCGCGGAAGAAAGCCGCCGATCTTCTGGAAGAGTTCGGACTGACGGAAGCGGCCAAGCGCCCGCTTAAGAATTTCTCCGGCGGTATGAGACGCCGTCTGGACCTCGCTGCCAGCCTGATCGCCCAGCCGCCGCTGATCTTCCTGGATGAACCGACAACAGGCCTTGATCCTCGTACGCGCGCCCAAATGTGGGATACGATCCGCCGACTGGTGAATACGGGCTCGACGGTTCTGCTCACGACCCAATACCTGGATGAAGCTGACCAGCTGGCTGACCGGATCGCCGTTATTGACCGCGGTCATGTCGTGGCTGAGGGCACGGTAGACGAATTGAAGCAATCCGTAGGGACGTCTTCGCTGCATTTGAGAGTTCAGAATCCATCCGATATCCAAATCGCCCAGCATACAGTCGAGCATGTGCTTCAGGTACAAGCGACCTTAACAAGCGAAGCTGCCAAAATTACGGCCCCTATGGCCAATGCCGACCTGGTTACGGATTTGTTAATTGCGCTTCGCGAGAAAGGCATTACTTTATCCGAAGTGAGCGTTCAGAAGCCGACCCTTGATGAAGTATTCCTGACCATTACCGGACATGGCGTAGAAGAAAAAACGCAAGAAGCGGGAACCGAAACAAAAAGAGCGGAGGCTGTAAACGTATGAGTTCATCAGTAAAAACAGGTCATCTGAAAAACCACACGAGTTTTACGCAATCCTTGCGTCACTCGTTGACTATGGCATACCGGGGGATTTTGAAAATCCGCCGCACTCCGGAGCAGCTTTTTGACGTTACGCTGCAGCCGATCATTTTCACTTTGATGTTCACCTATATTTTTGGCGGAGCGATTTCCGGGGACGTGCAGAGCTACCTGCCGGTGATCATACCGGGTATTCTTGTCCAGACGGTAATCACCACGTCCATCGTAACCGGCGTTCAGCTCCGGGAGGATATGGACAAAGGCGTCTTCGACCGGTTCAAATCCTTGCCGATTGCCCGGATCTCCCCTCTCGCGGGAGCCCTGTTGGCCGATACGATCAGGTATACGATTGCTACCGTGCTTACGTTTTCCATGGGCTTCATTATGGGCTACCGTCCTGACGGCGGGGTCGGCAGCGTTGTTCTTGCCGGTTTGCTCGTTATTTTCGTCTCCTGGGCGATGAGCTGGATCTTTGCGTTCTTTGGCGTTATCTCCCGTACGGCTTCCAGCGTGCAAGGGGTCTCAATGCTCGTATTGTTCCCGTTAACGTTTATGTCCAATGCATTCGTACCGGCAGATACGATGCCAAAATGGCTGCAGTGGTTCGTAAACATCAACCCGGTTTCCCACGTTGTCTCGGCCGTCCGGGAGTTGACCAATTCCGGCACGGTTGGCTCGGATCTTGTCTGGTCTTTGGTGGGCGCCCTGGTTATCGTTGCGGTATTTGCGCCTATTACGGTTCGCGCTTATATGCGCCGAACATAACATTTGCTTTATCGGAGAGATGGCATAATGGCCATCTCTTTTTTTATTTTAGAGGCGGTCATTTTAAAAAAAGCGAAGTTTTTGGTCGGGTTTAAATTCAGTTTAAGGAGCAGCGTTACTATATCCGTGTAAGAAACAAACAACAAACATGGATATAGGAGATGAACTTTATGATGAATCATACAGAGAAACATATCGCGATTATCGGCGGAGGTCCAGGCGGACTTACCCTCGCCCTCATCCTGCAAAGGCATGGCATCGCCGCAACGGTCTATGAACGGGACGCTCAGGATGGAAACGCCCAGCGAGGCGGCTCGCTTGATATTCATGAGGATTCCGGCCAGATGGCGCTGAAGGAAGCGGGGCTTCTCGGGCAATTCCAGGCAATTGCCCGTTATGAGGGAGAGGATTTCCGCCTGTTTGACAAAACCGGCAAGATTTATATGGATGAAAGAGCGGAGAACGGTGAGCCAGGCGACCGTCCGGAGATTGACCGCGGGGCGTTATGCGATCTGCTGCTGAATGCTTTGCAGACTGGAACGGTCCGTTACGGATGCAAGCTGACGGAAGCCGTTGCGCTGGAAGGCGGTCAGCATGAGCTTCATTTTGACAATGGCGAGAAAGTGACCGCTGATCTTGTAATAGGCGCGGATGGCGCTTTCTCCAAGCTTCGCCCGCTGCTGACCGAGGCGCAGGTCTCGTATTCGGGTTTAACGATGGTTGAGCTGCATGTGGATGCGAAGGCGCATCCGGATCAGGCGGCTTTTAACGCAAGAGGCAAGGTGTTTGCGCTTGATGATGGCAAAGGAATACTTGCGCAGCTAAATGGGGACGGTAAAATTAAAGTATATTTGACCTTTACGGCCGGGCAAAGCTGGCTGGACACCTGCGGTATCCCGTTTGACAAGCCGAAGGAGGCCAAGAAGCAGCTGCTAGCGTTTTTCGATGATTGGGCAGAGCCGCTCCGGGATTACATTCATAAGTCCGAGGATCTTGTTCTGCCAAGACGCATTTATATGCTGCCTGTAGGCTTGAAGTGGGAGCATAAGCCGGGGATTACGCTGATCGGGGACGCTGCCCATCTGATGTCTCCGTTTGCAGGCGAAGGCGTTAACCTTGCCATGCGGGACGCAGCGGAGCTTGCTCTTGCCATTGCCAGTCATGAAGTTACCGATCAGGCCATTCAAGCCTACGAGGAAAAGATGTACGAGTATTCGGCAGAGTCTGCAGAAACGTCCGACGATAATCTGAAGCTGATGTTCTCGGACAATGCCGCTCCAAACCTGAAAGCATTGTTTGACGAAATTCATGCGCAGTTTGCCCAGTGAAAATACGTGAGGCTGTGCCGTTTACTGGCACAGCTTTTTTTATCAATGCGACAATATAAACTGCTCTACTGCACGAGTATATTTATCCGCTTCTTCAATTCTAGGGAAGTGAGCACTGTTTTCAAAAACAATAATCTCCGCATGTGGAGTTTTCTCTATGAAGGCTGTCTTTTGATCTTCGGCACAAACGGGATCGTATTGTCCATGCAATAGTAACGACGGTTGTGTTATTGATGGGAACAAGGGGATCAGACTTTCGAAAAAACGACCTTCAATCTCTAGCGAGGCTGAATGCGTCCTGGATCTCGACCAATTCTCTTCCGGAATGGAAGGGTCTTTGTAGATTTCATTAAATTCCATGGGGTCTATGGAATGCAAATAAAGACGATCCTTATGATCACTGCCCAAAATTTGAAATACAGGTCCTATCGCTTCCCAGAGCTCTTTTGCGCCAAAGCTTTTTCGAAGAATCTTTCTAATCTCCTCGGCATCGTTTAGATTTATATCTCGATATAGTTCGTAAGCTCTCTTTATAAGAGATTCCATTGATGAGCTGACATCGAAACAGGGGGCTTCATATAGCACCCTTTTTATGGAATCCGGATACTTGTAAGCATAAGAAAAAGCCAGATATCCCCCAAAAGAATGGCCTAATACGGACCACTGTTGAATACCCAGGTAACTGCGTAATGCCTCGCAATCTTCAATAAGATCATCTAATGTACATGAGTCTCCCGGTTCCAGAGGATCCGAACGTAATACGCCGCGTTGATCGATTGCAACGACCCAAATCGATTGGCCTAGTGCTTTTGCTTGATGGTAACAAAAATCCAGACAACTGGCTCCCGGACCGCCGTGAAGAAACAAGAGCGCATCAGGATAACCTTGGCCGTATTGCTCTACATAAAGATTCCTACCTCGAATACTTATTAACTCACCCACCCATAATGCACCCTCTCATTATTTATGTCGCAACATGCTTCTCCCGGTATTGGCCGGGCGTTATGCCCTCCAGCTTGCGGAAGGAACGGATAAAGTTTTGCGGGTTGTTATAGCATAAGCGGGAGGCGATATCCTTAACGGGCGTATCCGTTTCCCGCAGCCATTTCTTCGCCATGCTGAACCTGTAAGCCGCCAGATATTCGCTGAAGGAAGTGTTTGTTTCCTTCCGGAAGACGCTGCTTAAGTAATTGGCGTTATAATTCAGCTTTGCGGCGCAGTCCTCGAGCGACAGATCCGTATCGTAATGATTATGGATCAGGTCGATTATTTTCTCCGAAATATTATGATATTGGGCATCCTGCCGATCCATAAAGATTTGGATCATTGGGCAAACAACCCTGCTCCAGAGCCAATCTTCGATTTCCTTCACGGTATTAAGCTTAAGCAGCTCCTCGAATAAAGAGCCCTTTCCTTGACGGATCTGATTCAGGCTAATGCCCGATTCCTGCTGCACGACAAGCAGACTGTTCAATAAACGGACCAGCGGCAATTGATATTCCTGAGGCGACATTTCCGCAGAGAACACGGGCACCAGGAAGCAGTGGAGAAGCTCCTTGGCTTTCTCCTTGTCCGCAAGCTTGATCGCGTCGATCAGATCGTTCTCCAGATGGTTCGGATAACGGATATTGAAATAATGCTTGCCCTGATTGACGTTCTCGTATTGCATGACGATGCCTTCCCCAAGCTTAAGCCGATGCTTCAGCGCTTCCAAGCCTTCCTGATAGGCGAGCGGAATCTGGCTGACCGAATCGAACGGAAGGCTGATACCGATGCTGATCGTCAGCTCCAGCAGGCTTTGGATTTGCTGCTGAAGCTGCTCGGTCAATGGAAACAAGGCCGTTTTGAAGTCACTGTCCTTGGAGGAGGCACTGCCGATCAGCGTAACGACCGTATGGTCAATCGTGACCGCCCCCAGGCGGTTAGCCGCCGGGATTAGCTCTTCGAGCATGTTGTGGATAGCAAACAGCAGCAGCTCCGTATCCGGTTTGCCGTAGCGGGTGCCTTCAAGCGAGTCGATCTGCACGGTAATCACAGCCATCACATCCCATGCTCTAAGCTGTTCGATGTAACCAAACCTCTCCAGCTGCTCGGTCAGATCGTTATTTTTTACTTGTCCTTGCAAAGCTTTGGCCAGGAACAAAGTGCGTACCTGCTTCAAATGCTGCTGGAGCTCGCTCTCCAGCCGGCTTTTGGACTGGAACAATTGCTGAATCTGCTCGCCTATCGCCTGAAATTCATTTTTTCGCGTCTGCCGGATCTCGGGCGTACCGACATTCATCTGCTTAAGCAGCATTTGAATAGGCGAATACATGCGGCGGGAGCCCAGCCAGGCAAGAAGCATGGTTACCAGAAGCATAAACAGGCAGACGGCGAGCGTGTAGATCCCGATTTTTTTCGATTCCTTCGTAAGGCTGGCGATCGAGGTAATGGACATGTAGATCCAGCCGTTGGTCGGAGATTTGTAATAGGTGACCGAATACTCCTGGTTATGAAGGAGGGAGCGGAATTGGCCGGAGGATTCGTTAAGCCGAAGCTCTCCGTCGAAACCAAGCTCGGATACCTTTTTGCCGATGACGGAAGGGTCGGGATGAAGCAAAATGCGATATTTATCGTCCAGCACCAAGGTGGTATCGCTCTTCCCGGCATCCTGCTGCAACAAAGCCTGAAGGCTGCAGGTCGGAATATTGGCCATGATCAGCCCGTAAGGATTACGCTCCGTGACGGGAAGCTTCTTGATCAGGCTAATGTTATACTCGCATCTGGCGTTGCCGGTGCTTTCCTCGCTGTAGAACCAGGCGGAAGGGTTCATCGCCCAGGAGGTTTCCTCCTTGGACTCGAGCAGCCCGTTCAGCTGGTCATGGTAGGGGTACTGGTCGAAGCGGTAAAGACCGGAATTTTTGATCATCCAGTTATGACGGTTATTGATCAAGACGACGTCCTCGAGCTTGGTATCGAAGGATTGCATGTGCAGCAGCTCGTCGCGCAGGTTCCCATATAAGCTGAAATCGCTTACATTTAAAGGGCTGCTCATGGTCTGTTTTAACACGTTGGAGTTAATGACTTGATTCAAGGTATGGTTGACAGTCGTTAAAATTTGATCTACATTGGCATTAATTTGAACGAGCAGCTGATATTTTCCTTTATTTACATCCTTTTGAATCTCGCTGGAGGAAGTGACATAGGAAAAAATGCCGATAAACAACACGGGCAGCGTGCTCAGCAAAATCCCGAAGATGGTCATTTTGGTCAGGAAACTGAAAGAGCGCAAGCGATTAACCAACTCCCGTCATCGTAAATATGTTTCTATTGTAGGCGATGGACCATCAATAGGACAATAATCATTAGCTCCGGAAATAATCATTTGAACAGATAAAGGGGGAATCCTATGTTTTTCAATGATCATCGAGGAAGGTTATCGGTTTGCGCGGGGCTTTTAGTGACAGCGATGCTGCTAGGCTCCTGCTCAAGCGCAAAAGATTCGGACAGCCCCGCGGCGAGTCAAACCCGTCCGGTTATTACCATTATGGCACCGCTGCATTTTCCGCAAGGCCCCGACTCTGCGTTAGTTGAACAGATAGAGGAGATGACCGGTACGAATCTGATCATTGACTGGGTTCCCGACGAGATTTACACGGATAAGATGAATGCCGCTTTAACGATGAATTCGCTCAAGAAAGCTACATTCGTGAAATATACCGATTACATCTTCCTGAAAAGCGCGATCCGCTCCGGCATGTTCTGGGAGATAGGGCCGTATCTAAGCGAATATCCGAATCTGAAACGGCTGAACGACAGCATTCTGAACCAAACCGCGGTAGACGGTAAAATCTATGGCCTGTATACGGAGCGTCCTTCCTCCAGGCAAGGCGTCATTATCCGGGCGGATTGGCTTGAGAAGCTGAAGCTGGATCCGCCCAACACAATCGATCAGCTGTACAACGTCATGAAGCAGTTTACATACGGAGATCCGGACGGGGACGGCAAGCAGGATACGATTGGTTTGACCGACCGCAATGATTTGGTGTTTGGAGCGTTCAAGACGTTAAGCTCGTACTTTGGAACCCCGAACAACTGGGCCGCCGAGAACCATAGCATTATTCCGGAGTTCGAAACGCCGCAGTATAAAGACACGATGGATTTCATGCGGAAGCTGTACAACGAGAAGCTGATCAACCAGGAGTTTGTGGTCACGAGCAAGGATATTCAGCGCGATCTGCTGATCAGCGGCAAAGCCGGCGTCTATATCGGCAGCATGACGGATGTTCAGCGTTTGTCCAATGAAGCGAAGCAGATTAATCCCGATGCAAGGTTTACGGTTGTGAACCGGATTGAAGGGCCGGACGGTTACAAGGTATGGTCGATTCCGAATTTCAACGGGTTGTTCCTATTCTCGAAGAGCGCGATCAAGACGGAGGATGAGCTGAAGCAGGTGCTTGCCTTTTTCGACCGCTCGATGGAGGCGGACGCGGCTAATCTGATGAAATACGGGCTGGAGGGCAAGCATTATGCGTTGGAAGGCAAAGATGTGCTGCTGCCCGTAAAAAGCGAACAGCTCCGGATTTCCGAAGTAAGCCCTCTCTACTCGTTAATGATTGCCGATCTGAGCAATCCGAATTTGATGAAGGTTGCGCAGGAGGATCCGCTGCTGGCGCTGGCGGAGAAGCTAACCGTCGATAACGAAAAGTTTATCGTTAAGGATCCGACGGTGAATCTGGAGTCGGTTACGTTTGACGAGCATAGCGAGGAGCTGAACAAGATTATTGCGGATGCTACCTATCACTATATTCTGGGGCAGATTGATGGGGATGGCTTTAACCGGGAAATAGAGAGATGGAAGCGAAGCGGCGGGGAGCAGATTATCGAGGAATTCACGAAATCCTATTTTGATTAATAGAGAGGGAAGCCTGGTTCGTACTAACGAATCGGGCTTTTTTTCTGCCGTTTTTCGATGCTCAATCTCAGGTCGGATAATCATTAGGACAGATGGTTGAATGCGGGAGGCTAATCGGAAGGAATGATTGTTTCGGAACTCTGCCGGCGCAGGTTAAGGTTGATTTGCAGCATCATTCCCATTAAAGGTGGAGGTCAATAAGCATGAACAAAAAGGGGTTTGCTATTCTGCTAGGAACGGTTATGAGCCTTAGCATGATGATGACAGCCTGCAGCAGCAATAACGGCAGCGCGGCAAATAACGGAGGAAACGAAGCTTCGCCAGCCGCAAGCGAGGAAGCTTCGGCGGAAGCGACCAAGCAGCCGGCAGCGGAGGAGCCGACGGAAATTACGATTATGCTTCCTCTTAACGTTGCCCAAACACCGCCGGATACGATCAAGAACGAAATTGAGAAGCTGACGAATACAAAGCTGACCTATCAGTTTTTTCCGGCCGATACGTATGAAGATAAGCTGAACACTACGCTCGCTACCGGGGGGCTTCCGCAAGTTACTTATTTGAAGAACCAGGCGACGTTCGTTCAAATGAAAGGCGCGATCCGCGACGGTCAATTCTGGGAGATTGGTCCTTACCTTAACGAGTTCCCGAATTTGAGCAAGCTGAAGCCGTTGATTCTGAACAACACGAAGGTCGATGGCAAGCTTTACTCGCTGTACATTGGCCGTCCGCTTGCCCGTCAAGGTCTTATTTACCGCAAGGATTGGGCAAACAATCTTGGCTTGAAGACGCCGGAGACGGTGGATGAAGTCATCGCGATGGCTAAAGCCTTCACCGAGAAGGACCCGGACGGGGATAAAAAAGCGAACACGATTGGGCTTGCCGACCGGAACGACTTGATTTACGGAGCATTCAAGACGCTTGCATCCTGGTTCGCAACGCCGAATAACTGGGGCGATAAGGACGGCCAGCTCCAGCCTGATTTCACGTTCCCGCAGTATACGGCCGCTATGGACGCCATGAAGCAGATTCGCGATGCGGGTGCCATGAACAAGGATTTCGCCGCAACCAGCAAGACCGATCAGATCAGCTTGTTTACAAGCGGCAAAGCCGGCATGTATATCGGCGCGATGTCGGATGTCGACTCGTTGAACAAGGATCTGGTCAAGAACGTTCCGAATGCCGTCGTCGATACGCTGGCTCTTATTAAGGGACCAAACGGCGAGCAGGCAACCTGGGCTATTCCGGGGTACAACAACGTCGTTTTGTTCCCTAAATCCGCGATCAAAGACGAAGCCGCGCTGAAGAAGGTTTTGGCCTTCTTCGATAAGCAGATGACGCCGGAAGTAGCCAATATGATGTTCTGGGGAATCGAAGGCACGCATTACACCGTTGAAGACGGCAAGGCAAAAGTAACGGAGGCGTCGGATCTGATCGAGCGCGAAGTAAAAGGCTACAAGGACAGCCTGATTGGAGAAGCGGAGACGAACGGCATGTATGAGGGCTACTATTCCCTGCCTGCGCGCATTCACGCGGAAGAGTTCGCGAAGGAGAATGAGAAAATCGCGATTATGGATCCTGCGGCGGCGCTGGATTCCGAGACTTATACGGAAAAAGGCGTCGAGCTGCAGACGATTATTACCGATGCGACGTACAAGTACATCTACGGGGAAATCGATAAAGCCGGCTTCGATAAAGCGGTTGAGGACTGGAAGAAGCGCGGCGGAGACAAGATTATCGAAGAATTTAACGCGGCCTATAAAAAATAAGCGAGTAAAAAGCTAGCCGAGGAGGCTGCTGATTCGTTAGCAGCCTCTTCGATCCACACCTAAAGAGAGGAAGAGGCAGGATGGAGGAAGTGATCGTTCAACCGGCGCAGGTGTTGGCGCCAACGACCGGAAGAGAGAGAACGAGGCGTTTTCGCCGCAATGTATGGCTGTATGTCATGGTGCTGCCGGGACTTCTTTATTTCTTGATTTTCAAGTACGCCCCGATGTTTGGCCTGATTATAGCTTTCCAGGATTTTAAGCCGTTTAAAGGAATCAAAGGCAGCGAGTGGGTAGGCCTCGAGCATTTCCGCCGCTTGTTTACGGAGCCGGATTTCTTGAACATATTGACGAATACATTGATTTTGTTCGGGTTCAATATTCTGTTTTATTTCCCCATACCGATCATATTGGCGCTAATGCTGAACGAGCTTCGATTAAATGCCTTCAAAAGGCTTTTCCAAACCCTGATTTATTTGCCGCATTTTATGTCCTGGGTCATTATCGTCTCGATCAGCTACGTCATGCTGACGATGGACGGCGGTATCGTGAATGCCGTACTGGAATCGCTAGGCTTCGAGAAAATAAACTTTCTGCTGAGTCCCGAGTGGTTCCGCCCGACTTATATTATCCAGGTCATCTGGCGGGAAGCCGGATGGGGAACCATTATCTACCTGGCCGCTATGGCGGCGATTGACCCGCAGCTGTACGAAGCGGCACGCATGGACGGTGCCGGCCGGCTTCATCAAATTTGGCATATAACGCTTCCAGCCATTCGCAGCGTCATTATCGTATTGCTTATTTTAAAAATCGGTGATGTGCTTGAGCTTGGGTTTGAGCATGTGTATCTGCTGCTTAATTCCATGAACCGCGACGTGGCGGAAATTATCGATACCTATGTCTATACGGCAGGTCTGAAGCAAGGGAAATTCAGCTATAGCACGGCGATTGGACTGTTCAAGTCTGTCGTTGGCTTAATCATGGTCGTTGCGGCGAACAAGCTTTCCAAGAAATTCGGATCCGAAGGTATTTATTAAGAGATGACCGGGAGGAATCAGCATGATCCAGGATCGAACCATGGGAAGCCGGCTGTTTGGCATCGTTAACTTCACGCTGCTCGCGATTTTCTCGCTTGCGACCGTGCTTCCGTTTATTCATGTCGTAGCCGGCTCCTTAACGACAAGCGCCGAAATGGCAGTCAAAAAATTTATTATTTTCCCGACGGATATAAGCTTTGAAGCGTACCGGTTCGTCTTCTCGACGAATACGATCTTCCGCTCGATCGCGGTATCCATCGGCGTAACCTTAATCGGAACCGCGTTTAGCATGCTGGTAACCTCGATGATGGCGTACGGCTTGTCCCGAAAAGATCTGGACGGGCGCAAAACGATCATGTTTATGGTCGTTTTTACGATGCTGTTTCACGGCGGACTTATTCCTACCTTCCTTGTTGTAAAGGAGCTGCATCTGATTGATACGTATGCCGCGCTTATCCTGCCGCTTACGATCAGCGCCTTTAACATGATCATCCTTCGCAACTTCTTTCAGAATATCCCGGAAGGGCTCGAGGAGTCGGCCAAGATGGACGGCTGCAGCGATTTCGGTATTTTGTTCCGGATTGTGCTGCCGCTGTCGATGCCGGCGATCGCAACGATTTCGCTTTTTTACGCGGTGACTTATTGGAACACCTATCTGAACGCCATCTTGTATTTGAACGACAGCACCATGTGGCCAATTCAGGTTCTGCTGCGCCAAATCGTTGTACTCGCCAGCGGGTTCGACTACAGCTCCAGCCTTGACGGCGCCGTTCCTCCGCCCGACCAGGCGGTGAAGATGGCCGTTATCGTTGTCGCCACGCTGCCGATTCTGCTCGTCTATCCGTTCCTGCAGAAGCACTTCGCCAAAGGCGCGCTGCTTGGTTCGATAAAGGGGTAACGGTTGGCTAACTGTAGAAAAACTGCGCATTCGGGTGGGTTAACAGAAAAACTACACATTCGAATGTTCTTCCGATCGCCATTGCCCGGGGATTCCTTCAACAATTTCAAATGGATTCGAATCCCCTCACAAAAGCGACCACTACGTTTCTACAGAATCATTTTAATGTTCCGTTTTTTAAGTTAACCAAAGATTTGGGGGAGTCAGAGATAGCCGTGCAATTTATTTGCACGGCTATTTTCTATGCAGGGCTGGATGATTATGGTAAAGTCAGCGTAGTGAAGCGAATTCCATTGCAAATGGAGGTGATCCTTTGAAAAAGATCGTTTGCTTGTTCATCATGCTTATCGTTCTCATGACCGGCTGCAGTCAATCTTCATCCTTGATTAAGGAAGCTGATTCGCATAAGCTGGATCAGAGGGTGAAGTCTTTTGCAGACCGGAATAAAAGCAAGAATGGGATCTACCTGTACTCGGTGCCGGGAGAAGAAGAGTATTTGATCGTAAACTACTCTTTCGCCGGGCAGGGCGAGAAGGCGAAGTTCCTTGCAGGTATTCGCGCAGAGCTGCAGGGGGATATTTTAACGATTGATTTGGATGTTCAGGACACTTCCAATTTGCAGGATAAACGCATAAAGCCTTTGTCTATCTATAAGCTAAACAAGCATGAAAAGGCCGGAAGCATTCAGGTGAAGGTTAACGGACAAGAAACGCCGATTGATGTGGTCGGCAGCTGAGTCAGGTTAGGAGGCTAGAGGCATGGAAGGCGGCAACGAGGCAATCAGCGGCGAAGAGAAAGGCTCGAGCATTTGCGAGGTGCTTCAAATATTGGGGGCGAAATGGGCGTTTCTCGTACTGGAGGAGCTGATGAACGGACCGTTAAGATTTAATCAGCTTCAACGGAACATCTCCATTGTGAAGACCCAATCGTTAACGAACACGGTACGCCATCTGGAGAACAACGGCCTTGTCATGCGCAAGGTATTTCCGACAGTGCCGGTAACCGTCGAGTATTCCTTGACCGAGAAGGGCAGAGATTTTCAGGCTGCGCTTAGGGAGATGGAGAAATGGGTGCAAAAATGGGGCGATTCTCCTAATCCCCGGCTTAGCCGTTCGTAAGGGGAAATGCTTGTAACCAACCGTAAGAGCTATGCTCTTACGGTTTTTTGTCTTTTAAGTCACTTACCAAACGGTTAGTTACTCCAAAAGGATGGATTAGAACAAAACAAATTGCGTTCTTACTAAAAGTAAGCAGCCTCGCTATAATCCGAATTAACAAATCGTTTGGTAAAGGAAGTGTCGGTATGAATCGTCTGGTGATTTACGTTTTAATGTTCGCGGTATTTTTCACAGCCACCTCGGAGCTGGTCATTGCCGGAATCCTGAATGTGTTGGCCGATCAAATGAATATATCGGTAAGCCTGGCAGGCCAGTTGATTACGGCGTATTCTTTGGCTTTTGCGATTGGTACCCCGGTTGTCATTGCGTTATCCGCCCGAATACCGAGAAAACGATTGCTGCTTCTCGCCATAGCCGTATTTATTGCCGGTAATGTTCTGACGATTGCAAGCACAGGCTTTATGGTTTTAATCGCGGCGCGAATGCTGCTTGGGGTTAGCTCCGGCGTCTTTATCGTGGCAGCGTTTGGCGCAGCGGCCAAGATGGTGCCGGTTGAAAAAATCGGCAGTGCGATCGGAACGATTATTCTCGGATTCAGCAGCGCAATGATTCTGGGCGTTCCGCTGGGCGTCGCTTTGACGAATACGTACGGCTGGCAGACGATCTTTTTGTTCCTTGGCCTAGGAGGCGTGGTGATTCTTGTTGGTCTTGCTCTATTGCTGCCGCAGATTGAAGGAGACGCTCCGGTGCCCTTCAAGCAGCAAATGGGGGTACTCGCTAATCCGGTAATCTTCTACGCCTTGCTGCTGGTATTGTTCAGGGAAGCGGGCAACTCCGTGATGTTTACGTATATTGCTTCCTTCCTTGGCGACATTCTTCATAGAAGCACGGGCGACATCGGCCTTACGATGCTGCTGTTCGGGCTGGCGGGTACGGTTGGCTCAAGGCTTGGAGGCTCTGCCGTAGACAAATGGGGAAGCGCCAAATTAATATTGATCGGCGTCACGATTCACGTAATCGCGCTATTACTGCTGCCGCTGGCGATTCATTCGTTCCCGGTTGCCATCACCTTGTTATCGCTATGGATTATGTCGATGTTCACCTTAGGTCCTGCAACGCAGACTTACTTCATTGAGCGTGCACCTCAAGCGTCGAATCTGATCATCAGCCTGAATATATCCGTTACTCAGGTCGGCATCGCCGCCGGAGCCAGCGTTGGCGGACTGGTCGTCAATTGGCAAGGCACCGTCCTCTACAATCCGTTAACCGCCGGTCTGGTTCTTATCCTTGCCTTAGCTTCAGCAGCTGTCTCCATCCGCAAAAGCCGGCAGCGGCAACTCCCAACTCTTTAAAAACAGGTCGTGCAGGTTAAAACCGCACGGCCTCGTTTTTCTCCCCCCCAAAAAAAAGGTAGGATGCAACGGAGTATTTGAATGATTCTGGAGAAGTGAAACGTTCGCTTTTGAGAGGGGATTCCAATCCAATTGGAATTGTTCCAAGGAATCCCCGAGTAATGGCGATCGGAAGAACATTCGAATGCGCAGTATGCATATATACCGTCCCCACGTTCAAATAAGCAGCTTGCATATACACCGTCCCCACATTCAAATGCGCGGTTTGCACTCTAACCGTCCATCATCAAATTCAACAGTTTAAGCTCATTCCGTGCAAAGCTTTATACTCCGACGGCGTGCATTTCTTATACGTCTTGAACACCCGGTTAAACGTCGGCAGACTGCCGAACCCCGATCTCATCGCCACTTCCATGATCGATAAATTCGGATCGGTCAGCAGCTTCTCGGCATGCATGATGCGATGCTGGATCAGGTAGTCGTAGTAAGACAACCCCATATATTGCTTGAACATGCGCGTGAAATGATACTTGCTGAAGCCGGACAGCTCCGCGAGCTCCTCGACCCGAATATCCTCCGTACAGCGTTCGTTCATATAGTTGCAAACCTGCAAAAACTTATCGATATATTTGTGCTGCTTATGGCTCTTGGTACGCGGGAAACGGCGTTCCTCACGCATAAAGTTACGGCCAAGCGCGACAAAGAAGGAGATAAGCTTGGCGTAAGTGGATGCTTCCTTCAGCATCGTGTGGCTGAAATATTCGTTTACCAGCTCAAGCAGCATCGGCCGTAACAAGCCGTGCAGCTCTTTATTTTGCTCTGCCGTAATCAAGAGGCAAGGGCGCAGCAAATGAAAGGTGGAGTCAAAGCCGTTCAGTGCGTACAGCAGCGAGCAGTCGAACTGAAGAATAAGTCTTGTCCCGGAATCCGGAGCAAAAATCTCGTGAAGCTCGCCCGGAGGCAGGACCAGAATATCGTTCGGATAGAGGACATGCTTGGTCTCATTCACGATAACGGTGTAAATGTTTTCGAAAGGCATGATGACTTCCACGGCGGTATGCCAGTGAATCGGATAGTCTTCGACTTCTTTGTTCAAATAAATGCGCAATCCGGGATGTTCACCGTAGGATACCGTTTCTTTGGCTCCGTTTAGAATGGGAATCATGTATCACTCTTCCTCTCTTGTTGGTAACTATTCAGATAATGGCATTCTCTTCTTCCGAAATCAATAAGTCTCTCAAAAAAGGCAATATTTGAGAAGCCGAAAGCTATATTTACGAAGAGCGGCTTATCAAATAAAGCTATAATGAACCCAATGAAAGCGAATACATTTGTTGTTGAATGACTTCTAATTTGCATTATTTCATCATGGGGGCTGCTTGACTATGCGACAAAAGTAGTTAAATATAGCTATTTTTAATCGGTAGGTAGACGAAATGGACTAGAGGAGAGTGGACATAAATGGAAGGCTCAAGCAAGGTTTTGGATGTGACGCCGCTTTGGAAGCATGTCAGGAAAGAGTGGAAGCTGTATTCCTTTCTCGTGATTCCCGTCATCTATTTTCTTATTTTCAAGTACGCTCCCATGATCGGGAATGTAATCGCTTTCCGAAAATATCGGGGCGGGCCAAACTTCCTTGGTGCGGAATGGGTAGGGCTGCAGTATTTCCGGATGTTCATGAAGGATCCCACCTTCTGGCGGGCGTTCTGGAACAATATTTTTCTCAGCGTTGCGTATCTGATTGTCCGATTCCCGTTAACCTTGATCTTTGCGCTCCTGATCAACGAGATCAGAAGGCTGAAGCTGAAAAAATTCGTTCAGACCGTTTCCTACCTCCCGCATTTTATCTCCATGGTTATTCTGGCGGGTATGGTGAAAGAGATGTTATCCGTATCGGGTCCGATTAACGCGCTCCTTGGTCATTTCGGCGTCGAGCCGATTCAATTCATCTCGCTGCCGCAATGGTTCTCAACCATTTACGTGTCCTCCGGCATCTGGCAGGGACTTGGATGGGGCACCATCTTGTACCTTGCAGCCATGACAGGGATTAACACGGAGCTTTACGAAGCAGCTCGGATTGACGGCGCCAGCCGGTTCCGACTTGCATGGCATGTCACGATTCCGGGTATTTTGCCTACGATTATGACGCTTCTCGTTCTTGATATCGGCGGCATTATGGGCTCGAACTTTGAGAAAATTTTGCTTCTGTACAACCCGCTTACTTATGAAACGGCGGATGTTATCTCGACCTACGTGTACCGGATGGGTATTACGAACGCCAACTTCAGCTATGCAACGGCTGTCGGCTTGTTCGAAGGGGTTATCGGTCTGATTCTGGTAACGACAGCGAACGCTATTTCGAAAAAAACGACGAAATCAAGTCTGTGGTAGGAAGGAAGTGCCGATCGTGAAAGCAACTCCAGGTTCTCGCATTTTTAACGGCGTAAACGCATTGATCATGACCGTAGTTGTCCTCTTTACTTTATATCCGTTCGTTTATTTGGTTGCGCAGTCCTTCAGCTCAGAGGCTGCCGTCTACGCGGGAAAGGTAACGTTTTATCCCGTAGATTTCACTACGCTTACTTATAATGTCATTCTCAGCAAGCCGGATTTCTTCCGCTATTACGGAAATACGATTTTGTACGCGGTAGTGGGAACTCTCATTGCCGTGTCGGCGACGGCTGTAATGGCTTATCCGCTTTCAAAGGAAAAGCTTCGCCTTAACAAGTTTTTTATCCCGTTTGTACTATTCACGATGTATTTCGGCGGCGGTCTGATCCCGAACTATATTCTCGTAGCCAAAACGCTGGATATGCGCAACACCATTTGGGCTCTTGTTATTCCCGGTGCGATCAGCGCCTTTAACGTGATCTTGATGAAGACGTTTTTCTCCAGTCTCCCTAACGAGCTGGAGGAATCGGCCAAGGTTGACGGACTTGACGTCTATGGCATCTTCCTTCGAATTACGCTGCCATTATCCAAGCCGATTCTGGCAACCATGCTCATGTTTGTTGTGGTAGGGATCTGGAACAGCTGGTTTGATGCTTCATTATACCTGCAGTCGAAGGAGAAATGGCCTGTTGCCCTCTATTTGCGGCAGGTTATTGAAACGGCGATCAGCCCGGCTGAGCTTGGAGCAAGCGCGGAGCAGACGACGCAGATTGCGGCTACCGTTAAATCGGCTGCGATGGTATTAACGTCGCTACCTATGATTTGCATCTATCCGTTCGTACAGAAGTATTTCGTGCAGGGCATGATGATTGGCGCCGTTAAAGGGTAAATCGCGATATAACCGGAACGGCCATGAGGCCAAGTTCTGTTATATAAATGCAATTATTAAAAGGGAGGCACGGCATGAAAAGATTCAGTAGAGCAATGGGATTGATTTTATCGGTTATCATGTTGATGTTCGTTATGGCGGCTTGCAGCGGGAATAACAATGAAAAACCAAGCAACAGCTCGGCTTCGCCAGCGGATACCGCGGCTGGTTCGGATAATGCTGCGGCATCGGACAAACCGGCCGAAGATTACGCTTACGGTGAGGACGTTACGTTCCACTCGAATGAGCCGGTAAAGTACTCCATGATGTTTAGCGACAATGAAGGTTATCCTTACAAAGCGGACTGGAGAATCTGGAGCGCCATTCAAGAGAAAACAAACGTATCGTTTGACCTGTCGGTTGTCGCGAGAACCGAATACGAGAACCAAAAATCGCTTCTCGTAAACAGCGGCGACGCTCCGTATATCATCCCTAAAACTTATGACGAATCCGCATTCGTTGCAGGCGGGCAAATCGTTCCGATCAGCGACTATGTGCAATACATGCCTAACTATCAAAAAGCGGTAAAAGCTTGGGGCATGGAAGACGACCTGAAAGCGAAGATGCAAGCCAACGGTAAATACTACGTTCTTCCGGGCATGTGGGAAGCGCCGGGCGGCGGCTACTCGTTCGTTATCCGCAAGGATGTTTTCGAGAAAGCCGGCGTAGACCTGTCCAAAGAAACGAGCTGGACATACGAAGATTTCTACGCGGCGATGAAGAAGGTTAAAGAATTCACAGGCGCTAAATACGTATTCTCCGATCAATCCAAAGGCGAATCCACTTTGAATATCGCAGCTGTGGAATACGGCGTAACGGCTGGCTGGGGTAAAGCAAACGGCATGCGCTTCAACCAGGACACGAAGCAATTCGAATTCGCCGACAATACGCAAGACTTCAAAGACTATGTTTCTTACTTCAATAAGCTGATTACGGAAGGCATCATGGATCCGGAATCGTTCACGCAAGAAGACGATGCGGCAAAAGCGAAGTTCTACAAAGGCGATACTTACGTGATCAACGCCAACTATCAAGTGTTCACGGATATCCAAACAAAGATGGAAGATCCAAATGCCCAGCTGATGATCATCACGCCTCCAGGCGGTCCTAAAGGCCAGCTGCAAGTTGAAAACTCCCGTCTTGAGAACGGCATTATGATCAGTGAAAATGCTTTGAAAGAGCTGGGCGAAGAGAATTTCATTAAAATGCTTCGTTTCGTTGACTGGCTCTGGTACTCCGATGAAGGTCAAACACTAAGCCTGTGGGGTGTAGAGGGCGAGACCTACACGAAGGACGCAAGCGGTAAAATTACGCTTAATCCGGATATTACCTACAACGGCATGAACCCTACGGCAACGAAAAAACTGAACGCAGACTACGGTTTCGGCGGCGGCGTATTCGCATACGGCGGTACGACGAAGCTTAGACAGTCGAAAATGACGGACGGCGAAATCGACTTCAACAACCGCATTCTGAACAACCGTACGGCTCGTCCAGTAGCGCCGCCGATTATGGCTACGGCGGACGAAAGCGAACAGCTGAACCTGATCTCGAAGCCGCTTATGGATTATGTAAGCACGATGACGCTCAAATTCATTACGGGCCAAGAGAAGATCGACAACTTCGACAGCTATGTCAAACAAACGCAAGCGAACGGCAGTGACCGTTACACGCAAATGGCTAACGACATCTTCGGTAAAACAAAGAGTATTCTTGGTTATTAATCCATAACGACAATAAGGGCTAGATGAACCTGACCGGTTCGTCTAGCCCTTATTCGATAAGCCGCCTCATTAACCGAAACGGCCTGTAATATAGTCATTTGTCCGTTGATGCGTAGGATTGGTGAAGATCGTCTCCGTTTTATCGTATTCAACCACATGTCCGTTTAGGAAGAAGGCGGTTTTGTCGGAAACGCGCGCAGCCTGGTGCATGTTATGGGTAACGATAACGATGCTGTAATCCTGCTTCAGCTCGGAGATCAGCTCTTCGATCTTGGAGGTCGAAATCGGATCAAGCGCGGAAGCCGGTTCGTCCATCAAGATGACATCGGGCCTAACGGCAATCGTGCGCGCGATGCAGAGACGCTGCTGTTGACCGCCGGATAAAGCCAAAGCCGATTTATGAAGACGGTCCTTGGTTTCTTCCCAGATTGCGGCTTTCCGCAGGGATTGTTCGACAAGCTCATCCAGCTGCCTCTTGTTCTTAATGCCGTGATAACGCGGGCCAAAAGCGATATTCTCGTAAATCGATTTGTGGAACGGGTTGGGACGCTGCCATACCATCCCGATTTTTTTGCGAAGTGCCACGACATCCGTTTCCGTGCCGCTGATCTTCTGCTCTTTCAGCCAGATGTCGCCGGTAACCCGGCAGGAGGGGATCAAGTCGTTCATTCGGTTCAAGCTTCGGAGAAAGGTGGATTTGCCGCAGCCGGAAGGACCAATCAAGGCGGTCACTTCTTTTTCGGCGAAATCAAGCGAGACGTCATGAACGGCATGTTTTTCTCCGTAGTGAACATTTAATTGTTTGGCGGCCAATGCGATTTCTGTCATGCTCTCTACTCCTTTCCTATTTCGAAGCCGTGAATTTATTGTGCATGTAACGTCCCAGCGCCCTAGCGCCCAGGTTGAAGAGCAGTACCGTAATAACGAGCACGGCCGAAGCGCCTGCCGCGATTTGCGTAGCATCCGGAGCAAGACCCTCCGAGTTAACCTTCCAGATGTGAACGGCAAGAGTCTCGGCCGGACGCATCGGGTTAAGAGGCGAAGCGTTATGGAGCGGATTCCAGTCGGAAAAGTCAAGGCGCGGGCTGCTCATGCCGGCGGTGAACAGAAGCGCTGCCGCTTCCCCGAAGATCCGGCCGGCAGCCAGAATCGAACCGGAAAGCACGATGGGCAGGGCGATCGGCAGTTGAACCGAACGGATGGTTTTCCATTTGGAAATACCAAGCGCAAGACTTGCTTCCTTCTGCTGAAGCGGTACGCTGCGGAGACCTTGCTCGGTAATCCGCACCATCAGCGGCAGGTTGAAGATCGTCAGCGCGATGGCGCCGGACAGCAGGGAGAAGCCCAGATTGAATTTATTAACGATAACAAGAAGGCCGAACAAACCAACGATAATCGAAGGGAAGGAAGACAAAACTTCGACGACCAGACGGATTGCGGAGGTGATCCTGCCGCCTTTAGCGTACTCGCTCATATAGATGCCGGCACCGATGCCAAGCGGCACGGTAATGATCATCGTAAGAACAAGCAGGAACAGCGAGTTGAACAGCTGAGGTCCGATACCGCCGCCTTTACGGATCGTTTCCGGCGGGGAAGTCAGGAAGTGCCAGCTGATATGGCCAAGGCCGCGGAATAAAATGTAGCCCAAAAGTCCGATCAGGGCGAGAGCGATTAAGCCCGTGACGAAAATAATAATGCCGGTTGCGATTTTATCTACTGTTTTGGCACTCATAGCTTCTTCCTTCCTTCCAGCCAGCGAATGATAAAGACGAATACAAAGGTCATAAGCATCAAGATTAATGCAAGCGACCACAGGGCGTTATTTTGAACGGAGCCCATCGCCGTATTGCCCA
The DNA here is from genome assembly GCF_011761545.1 of Paenibacillus sp. BK720. Classification (NCBI taxonomy): domain Bacteria; kingdom Bacillati; phylum Bacillota; class Bacilli; order Caryophanales; family Paenibacillaceae; genus Paenibacillus; species Paenibacillus sp. BK720. Next base: position 632,434 of record NZ_JAASRQ010000001.1, read on the forward strand.
TGCTAAGCGTAATGGCGCTGGTCAGCGTTGAAGTCGATTCGAACAGGGAGTGCGGGATATGAGGCGCGTTGCCGATTACCATCTGAACGGCAAGGGCTTCGCCAAATGCTCTCGCAATGCCAAGCACGATACCTGTCATCTGCGCGGGAAGCGTAGTAGGCAGGACAATGCGATATATCGTTTGCCAACGGGTTGCGCCAAGCGCGTAGGAGCCTTCCTTCAGGCCCGCGGGCAGGGAAGCCAGCGCATCCGTTGCTATAGTCGTAATCGTAGGTAAAATCATAAAGGCGAGTACAAGCGCGCCTGCTGCGATCCCGACGCCTTGGCCAGGGAACAGGTTGCGGAATAATGGAACAATGACGCTTAAACCAACAAATCCGTATACAACGGAAGGAATGCCTGCAAGCAGTTCGATAACCGGCTGCATAAACGTACGGCCTAGCTTCGGAGAGAGCTCAATCATAAATACCGCTGCGCAGAACCCCAGCGGAGCGGCAATGATTGCAGCAAGAATCGACGTGCTGAACGATCCGAAAATAAACGGCAATGCGCCAAATAACGGCGGCTCGCCATCCGGTTTCCATTTGAGTCCTGTTAACAAATCTTTTACGTTTACGCCGTTTACGATAAAGGTGCTAAGTCCTTTTGAAGCGACGAAGTAAACCATCGAAAAAATGGTGATGATAAGAAACAAGATGCAGATGAATGTATATACTTTGCCAACCCATTCCTCCGCAAGATGCGGCGTGGCTACTTCCCGATCATTAGACTTCTTCATCGTGACCACCCTTTACATAGTTAACATATAGGCATGCAGTCAAGAGACGAGCTGGCCCGCCTCTTGACTTTGCCTTTTATATACTTAGAGATTGATTATTTCGTTACGGCACCTTGAGCATCGCGTTTAACTTCCATTTTGCTAACCGGGATGTAGCCCATTTCCACTACGTCGCCTTGTTCGCCTTGAACATCTTCGGAAACCATGTAGTCGAGGAAAGCTTTAGTCGCTGCATCAGGCTCGCCTTTTGTATACATGTGCTCGTAAGCCCATACCGGATAAGTGCCGTTAGCTACGTTATCTACAGTTGCTTCAACGCCTTCGTATTTAACAGCTGCGACCGAATCGTCCAGGTAGGACAGAGCCAGGTAACCGATAGCGCCCGGAGTTTCGCTTACAAGCTTCTTAACCGTACCGGAAGCATCCTCTTGGATCGAACCTTGAAGGTCTTCCGTTTTAGTGCCAAGCGCGAACTTCTCGAAAGTAGCGCGAGTACCGGAGCTGGAAGGACGGTTAACGATTTGGATTTTCTCGTCTTTGCCGCCAACGTCTTTCCAGTTCGTTACTTTACCCGTGAAGATGTCAACCAGCTGTTGTTTTGTCAGGGTGTCAACGCCAACGTCTTTGTTCGTTACGGCAGCCATAGCGACTACGGCTACTTGATGGTCAACCAGCTCGGCTGCTTTGTCGGCATCGAGCTTCTCTTCAGCGAATACGTCGGAGTTGCCGATTTGGGCTTGGCCTTCCGATACTTGCGTCAGACCAGTACCGCTGCCGCCGCCTTGAACTTGAATCGATACGCCGGAGTTTTTCTCCATGAACTCTTTGGATACTTGGTCAACCAGCGGTTGAAGAGCAGTAGAGCCTGCTGCCAGAATCGAACCGGACAGATCAGCGGAAGCCGTGTTATTTGTTGTTGCATTGTTTGTAGCGGCAGCGTTACCATTGCTTGCACCGTTGTTCGTATTGTTATTGCCGCAAGCTGCGAGCGATAACGACAATGTCAGTGCCATCGTGACGATCAGAGATTTTTTCATTTTAGTAGGTTCCCCTTCCAAACTTTTGTTTTTTGTTTTGCTTACATGAGTTATTGTAGTTGGGCTACGTAAACGCAAAACGTTATTCATGTTAACGCAATGTAAATTTTTTTGAGAGTTGTTAAGGTTGTCCGCATGATTGTAATCCTCTATAGTAAGGGTGACATTTTCCTTACGAAATGAGGATGCAATAGATGAAGGAAGCTGGACTTAAGCTTATACTCGATCAGGTGGAAAGCAGGCAGGATGAGTTAGTCGCTTTGCTCTCTGAGCTGGTCGCTTTCCCGACGGTAAGCCCGCCGGCGCGCAATACGATGCAAGCGCAGATCTTTATGAAGGAACAGCTGGATCGTCTTGGCTTCGAGACGGAGCTATGGGAAGTCTATCCGGGAGATCCGAACGTAACGGCCGTCAGACGGGGAACGGAGAGCGGCTCTTACAAAAGTCTGCTACTGAACGGGCATATGGACGTGGCGGAAGTAGGCGACAGCAAGGAATGGTCCGTCCAGCCGTTTCAATTAACGCTTAACGACGGACGTGTATACGGCCGCGGGACAGCGGATATGAAAGGCGGCCTTGCCGCTTTGCTGTTTGCCATCAAGCTGCTGGTGGAAGCAGGGATCGTGCTGAAGGGGGATTTGTTTTTCCAATCGGTTATCGGGGAGGAGGCCGGCGAGGCTGGCACAAGAGCCTGCATGGAGCGTGGCTGCGAAGCGGATTTCGCCATTGTGGCGGATACAAGCCATCTCGCGGTTCAAGGGCAAGGCGGAGTGATTACCGGCTGGGTTACGGTGCAAAGCCCGGTTACCCATCACGATGCGATGCGCTCCCGGATGATTCACGCTGGAGGCGGGCTGCATGGGGCCAGCGCGATCGAGAAGATGGCAAAGCTTATTGCCGGCTTGCAGGAGCTTGAGAGGCATTGGGCAGTAACGAAGTCCTATCCGGGCTTCCCGCCGGGCTCCAATACGATCAATCCGGCCGTTATCGAAGGGGGACGCCACGCCGCGTTTGTTGCGGACCGCTGCTCGCTTTGGATTACGGTTCATTTTTATCCGGATGAGGATTATGAATCGGTAGCCGCGGAAATTGAAGAGCATCTAATGCGCGTGGCGCAAGGCGATCCATGGCTGCGGCATCATCCGCCAACGTTCCGGTGGGGCGGCAGATCGATGATCGAGGAGCGGGGAGAAATTTTTCCTTCATTAGAGATTGATCCGCATAACGATGGAGTGAAGACGTTGCTGACGAATCACCGCGCTGTGCTGAACCGCGCAGCCGAGGTCGGAATGACTCCAACGGTTACGGATGCAGGCTGGATCGGGCGTGCAGGAATCCCGACGGTTATTTACGGGCCGGGTGAATTAAGCAAAGCGCATGCCGTAGACGAAAGCCTTGATCTTAGTGAGCTGATCGAATATGCGAAGGTGATGGCCGCCTTTATCACAGACTGGTGCAACCGGGAAAAAGCCTGAAAGATGAAAACGAAGATTCGTATCGACAGAACAACTGTCTTACAAGCCATGGGAGAAAGGAATGTCGCTGGCCCAGCTTGTTCTGCATATTACGGGCGCGATGGATATGTTTGCGAAAACGGTTCAAAACGGCGTATACACGCCAGGGGCTAAGCCCGCTGCGCCTTCAACAATCGAGGAATTGAAGTCTGTCGTGGCTGCGGCAACGGAACAAACGGAAGCCGTTCTTCGTTCCCTCACGCCGGAACAGCTTGAAGCGCCAATCGATTTCTTCGGCAACTCGCTTTCGGGCCACGCTCTGCTGCAAAATGCCAAAGACCACGAAATTCATCACAAAGGACAGCTATTTATCTATTTGCGGTTGATTGGCATCGAGCAGCTGCCGTTTTACGTAAGCAAGGGCTAAGGCGCTGTAAAAGTATAGCACTGGACGGTGCAAAGCGCCGGATGGTATGATGCTTGAGGGTGATTACTATATGAATAATGATTTGACGAATGCGAATAATAACGAAAATAATGATAATACCGAAGTCTGGGATGCGCTGATGAAGACGATTTTCCAGAAGGGACTCGCGACGCTGAGACCGTTTTTTCCGCATGTGGAAGGTCTATTAGTGAACGATGAGAAATTCGGGCAAATCTTTATTTACCGCGTGACCAATGATTTCAAGAAATCTTATGACTGCGGGTTCTTCCTGCGCGAACTGGCTGAACAGTTCCAGGATGGCGGCCGAGAAGCCGGCGAATGGATGGCCTCCTTCTTCTACGAGCTGATGAAGACGAACAAAGGCGGCAAAGAGCTGCCTGCTCCTCCCGACAGCGAACAGAAAGAGGAACAATTCATCGATGATGTGTTGTTCCCGCATTGCCTTAGCGCGGTCAGCGAGGAGTTTGCGCCGCTTGCGATTACGGGCAACAGAGGGCTTGACGAGAACCTTACGCCTGTTCTTGAGCTTGGCTTCAAGGATGTTCCGGAAGAAAAATGCGTTTTCCCGATTCATTATCTGTACAAAATGATGCAGCTCAACCGCGATCCTTCGGATACGATTCTCGTCCAATTGGCCAAGCTTCGTCAGAAGTATGGCGTAGAGTGAAGTGGATTGATGAACCGTCTCCTGCGAGGGGCGGTTTTTCTTTTGGACTAGACTGATGATTTGTTGGAATGATATGATGATTACGGGTGAAGCGAATAATGAATAATGAGACGACAAACGAAGAGATCCAAGGCAATTCAGAGGAAGAAGCGAAGCAATTCGCTGAGCTTGTCAAGGCGGTCCAGCATAACGGCTTTGTCGCTTTGAGACAGCATTTCGAAGATGTTCAAGGGCAAGTATTGAACCAGGAGCTTTACGGTCCCGTGTTTGTTTACAAAGTGAAGGATGAATCCGGCAGCGATTACGTTTGCGGCTTTTTCCTTCGTGAGTTAATCGCGAATTTCCAAGCGGGCAACGAAGAGGCGACAGAATGGATGGCTTCGTTCTTCTACGAATTGATGAAGACCGAAGGGGGAAAGCCGCTTCCGCAGCCTCCTGCAAGCGAAGATGATGCCAAGGCTTTAATCGATAAAGTTCTCATCCCGCATTGCATCAAGTCTGTTGAAGACGAATTCCCCGAGGAGAAGGTACATGCTGGCCTTGCCTGGAACGAAGAGCTGAAAGGACCTGTATTCGAAACGGGTTTCCCGGCGATTTCCGACGGCAATAATGTTTGCGCTTTCTCCCTGCATCTCTTGTATACGCATCTTTTGATTAACCGCGATCCTGCGGAATTGCTGCTCCGGGGATTGTACAAGATCCGCGAAGAGCATGGCATGGATTAGAAGAAACAGCTCCTTGACAGGGGCTGTTTTTTTGTTGCCGCCGATTTATGATATACTGTTTATTAAGTACACAATTATGGCGTGACCGGTATGGAGGATAATGGGATGGAGCATGGTGATGAGGAAGACGTACTAAAATCCTTGCCGCGGGGAGTTGCATTGGCATGGGGGCTGGTGAAGGAATCGCAGAGGGGACCGAAGCGCGAGCTTTCTATCGACCAAATTGTTGCGGCTGCAGTAGAGCTGGCGGATAAGGAAGGACTTCAGGCTGTCTCGATGAGCCGGGTTGCTTCATCTTTGGGTTTTACGGCGATGTCGCTTTACCGCTATGTGCAAAGCAAAGACGATTTGCTGCTGCTTATGCAGGAGTCGGTCTGCAAGCTTCCGGATAGGCCGGAGGAAGAAGAGGCGGATTGGCGCGAGGGTATGCGGCAGTATGTGCGGGATTGCATTCACGTATTTCTGAAGCATCCCTGGTATGCGGATATTCCGGTATCGGGCGTGCCTCTAACTCCTAATAATCTTCTGTTCGTGGATCTGGCCTTGCGGCCGATGCGGAAGCTTCCGCTTAATGACTTTGAGAAAATGTCTACCGTTCTGCTGCTCAGCAATTACGCGCGTTCCACCGGTCAAATTCAAAGGGACATGGTTCGAGCGATTGAAGGTGGGGCAAGTCCAGGCTCCTTCAGCGGACTCGATTATACGAAGGCGCTTAAGATTCTCGTGAAGGAGGAGCATTATCCGGATCTGCAGCCGCTTATTGCATCAGGCGTATACACGGAGGAGAATCCGGCGGATAATCCAATCGGCAATGATTTCGATTTCGGCCTGGAGCGGATTCTGGATGGAATTGAGCATTATCTCGCTTCCAAAGGTTAGATGCGAAAAAGCCAGCCATTTGATGAAAACTCATCAGTTGGCTGGCTTTTTCTATTTTCGGAATTCGATTAACTAACGGCGTCCGGCTTTTTTGCGGAAGGAGATGATGCTCCAGACGAACGCAAGGGTTAAGATTAACAAGCACCAGCCAACAGCCCACCAAGCGCTATTATCCAGCGGCGTGCCCGTCAGCAATCCCCGGATTGTCTCGATGACCGGCGTAATCGGCTGATGATTGGCTACGCCTTGCAGCCACGAAGGCATGGTGTCCGTTGGCACAAAGGCGCTGGACAGATAAGGGAGGAACAGAAGAGCAAAGCCGTATCCGCTTGCTGCCGCCGGACTTCCCGCTACCAGGCCGATTGCTGCGAATAACCAGGTGAAGGTCAATATGAATAGGGTAATGACGGCGAGCGCAAGCACCCATTCGATAAAGCCGGCGTTTGGACGGAAACCGACAAGCATGGCTACGCCAAATACGACGCCGGTTGCGAACAAATTACGGGCGAGACTGGCTGCGACATGACCGGTCACAACGCTGAGGCTTTTAATCGGCATCGTCCGGAACCGGTCGATAATGCCGTTGGTCATATCGTTGGATACGTCAACGGCTGTGCTCGAAGAGCCGAACCCCGCGCATAGCAGAATAATGCCGGGTACCACGTAATTGACGTAATCTCCGGTGGAATCTATTGCTCCTCCAAAGACGTAAGTAAAAAGAAGCATCAGCATCACAGGCAGCATAATCGCCATAATGAGAGCCTCCGTATTGCGCAGGCTGTGACGGAGACTGCGGCCAATGAAGACAAGGTTGGTTGTCAGCACGGATGCCGGTTTTACAGGTTTGGTTGAAGCGATCATACGCGTTGCACCTCTTTCCCGTTTGTTGTTAAAGCGACAAATACGTCATCCAAGCTAGGTCTTCGGATTTGGACCCGCGTCCCGGGCGGAACCGAATGAACAAGCTCATTCAGCGTACGGCTTATATCCTGAATGCTGCCGGTTGTCGGTACTGTATGAATGACTTCATCATGGCCGTTTAATAATTCAATGACTTCTCCTCCGACTCGTGCTTTTAATTGCTCGGCACTGCCGGTCGCCACGATCCGGCCGCCGTTAATGACGGCAATCTGATCGGCCAGCTGATCGGCCTCCTCCAAATATTGCGTAGTCAGAAAGATGGTCCTGCCTTGACTCGCCAGTTCGCCGATGATATCCCACAATGCCCGGCGGCTGACGGTATCGAGGCCGGTTGTAGGTTCGTCCAGAAAGATAACGGGGCGGTCCACCACAAGGCTGATAGCAAGATCGAGTCTTCGGCGCATGCCTCCCGAATAGGTTTTTACCCGTTTCTTTGCGGCGTCAACAAGATCAAATGCCTTTAGCAGCTCCTCCGTACGCGTACGGGACTGTGCCGAACTAAGCCCTGAAAGCCTGCCGATCATGCGTAAGTTTTCCTCGGCGGACAAGACTTCGTCCACAGCGGCGAACTGGCCCGTGAGGCTGATCTGTTGCTTGACGAGCTCCTGCTCGGTCTGGGCATTAAAGCCTCCTACGAATACCTTTCCGCCATCGGGTGCAATTAAGGTAGACAAAATATGAATCAGGGTTGTTTTGCCTGCTCCGTTAGGACCCAGCAGGGCAAAGACGGAACCGGCCGGTACGGATAGATCAAGTCCGCTTAGCACGGTTTGCTTGCCGAAGCTTTTACGGAGACCCGATACTTCAATCGCTATTGATTTCACAAAGCGCCTCATTTCTGTGTATGATATACACTGATTATTATGTAAACAGTATATGATATAAACATTAAAAGATGCAATGGTTTTTATAAAAAGGACAAGGATAAATTTTGCTGTTTCAAAGAACCGGCAAACGTGTAATAGATAATACGAGATCGAAAATACGGTTTCGAATACGAGAACGGAATAAAGGAGAGATAACTATGCCAAAGGAAAACACAGGTAGCGGTCTGCTGGTAGGTACAATTGTCGGGACAGCGGTAGGTGCTGTCGGGGCGCTTCTGCTTGCGCCGAAAACGGGTGTGCAGCTGAGGGAGGATATCTCGAATAAGTTCCAGGCACTCAGCCAGCGTACTCAGGAACTTGCTTCTACGGCGAAGGACAAAACAAAGGATGTTCTGTCCAGCGTCAGGGAAGAGGCGTCGGATTTGACGGATAGGGCGAAGAAATCCAACGAGCATGTCATGGATGCCTTCAGCGCCGCCAAAGACGATGTGAAAGACAAGGTGAGATCCACTACGAATTAAGAAGAGGATCGAAGGAAGAGGCTGTCCACCGGACAGCCTCTTTCTTTTGCGCTTATTGGGCAGGCAAAAAGATACCGCCTGTCCTCCCCCAAGGGAAGACAGACGGTTCGTTCAGCCCCCTTCGCTTTGCGGCGGGTGAAGGAGCTGCCTTAATTTATCAAGCGCGCGCTTCTGGAAGCGGGATACGCTCATTTGGGATACGCCAAGCTGATCGGCAATTTCACGCTGGGATTGGCCATGCTGATAGACCAGAACCAGTACCTTGCGCTCTTCTTCCTTTAGCTGCGCCATTGCTTCGTTCAAGGCAATCCGGTTATCGACATGGCTGTATTTATCGCTGTGATCGCTGATGATATCGCCAATTGTCGCGCTGTCGCCTTCGCTGGAGAGCGGGGTGTCAAGCGAGACGTATTGATAGGATTCACGGGAAGACAGGACCTCGATCGTTTCCTCCACCGATAGTCCCAAATAAGCGGCAATCTCGTCCATCTTGGGAGAGCGCTCGAGCTTGGTTGTCAGCTCGTCGATGGCCTTTTGGACGAGCAGGCCTTTTTCCTTCATATTCCGTGGCACCTGTATGTACCAAGATTTGTCGCGCAAATAGTTTTTAAGCTGACCAATGACGCTTTTCATGGCGTAGCCCTCGAATGGAACGCCTTTGTCGCTGTCATACTGCTTGAACAGCCGCAGCATGGACATCTGTCCGACTTGATAAAGGTCTTCGTAGAGGTCGGGGCGGTTTCTCGAAATTTTTGATACGGCCATCCGCACCAATGCTTCAAAATGCTGCAACAATGCCGTTGCGGCATCATTGCAGCTCGTTTCCTTGTATCTTTGAAGCAGATCGGTAATCTGTTGCTGATTCAGGCAGGACGATTGTGATTTCATGCCATCTCCTCTTTCCTACCAAGTCGCTTGGTTAGAATCACCTCGGTGCCTAATTCCGAGTGGACCTCTACCTGGTCCATCAAAGCCTGCATCAGAAATAGACCGAGACCTCCCACATTCGCGTCGATTAAAGGCTTTTCGTGCAGGGAAGCTTGGGCAATAACGGTTGGCTCGTAATGAAAGCTGTTGCCGGAATCCTTCACCCGTATTTGAAAGGAGTCTTCCTCTGCTTCAAAGATAACCTCTATAACCCCGAATTCCCCTCCGTTATAGGCATGCAGAACAACGTTGCTGCATGCCTCCGTAACGGCTACCTTCATATCCTCGATTTCCTCGTAAGAGAAGCCTTCCTTGGCGGCGAGCCCCGACAGAGTCAGCCGCACGATGTCAATATATTCGGCTTTCGCCGGTATAGTCAAGCTAGTCCATGGTTTCATCATTGTTCCCGTTCCTCTCCGCTTATCCTATTATAGCTTAATGTTGTTTGAGTTTTCTCCAAATCCTCAAGGAGGAAATAATGCCGTCGGCTATGGCAGCCGTAACCTTGCCGCTTCCGCTGCTCGGCCGAGCGCTTTCGCTATGGATGATCTCCCGCTGGGACTTGCTTTTGATTGAAGTAACGAGGCCGGCAGCCGTTTCCTTCATGACGCCGGTAAAGCTGTGAAGAGTCTGGCCGATGTCATGCACGGTTGCGAATACGACATCCAGCGAGCGGAGCTTCGTGCGGACATCCATGGTCATTTCACTGGTATTATGAATCATTTCCTTCACGTCTCCGCTGATCATGGAGACGTCGGTTCGAAGCTCCCCAACCGTATTGCGAACTTCGTTTAAGGTTGCGGTTAACGCTTTGATGGTCTGAATAAGGAAAAACATCAGGATGACGAAAGCAACCGTAATGACGGCTATAATGATCTGAATGAAAATATCCATGACAATCACATCCTCTTTTTTTCTTTAAATACCCTAGAAATATGTAAATGAAACAGCCGTCTAATTGTAAATATAATGGTATACTTGCTTTAAGAGATTAAGAGAGAAGGAGATTTCTATGCTTCGAGCACTCAAATTTAATATCAGAACCAAGATTGCAATCGGGTATTTCCTTATTCTTATCTGTTTAGGGGCTTCGATTGTAACGGTGACGGACCGTATTGAGGCGCTGCAAAACGAGGTTGAGACGATAACGACCAGGGATGTGCAAATCCAAAGTCTGATTTCCGCCATTCAATATGATGCCCTAAATATGGCAACTGCCCACCGGGGATATCTGCTTACAGGAGAAGAGAACTATCTGGATCCCTACGAGAAAAGTAAATCCGAGTGGGAATCAAACTATACGAGCCTATACGCTTATATTTCAAATCCAATAACTCAAAAAGATCTTGAAGATGTCAAGATGACAATACAGGAATGGCTCACCAAGGTGGCAGAGCCTACGATTGCAATGAAAAGGCAAGCTCAAACTGAAGATATTTTAGACGTTTTCAACAAAGATATTGGCAAACAGCAGATGGACAGCCTCCGAACGAAATTCGATAGCATCGGAAATCAGGAAGTCCAGGCAACAAGGCTTGAAATCATTGATCTTGAAAATAAGAATAGAATACTAACGGTCGTCATCTATATCCTGCTGCTAGTCGCAACCATTATTTCGTTTATGATTGTATCCTTCGTGTCCGGCTCCATTGTGAAAGCAATCAAGCAGGTCGTGGAGACCATTAAGGAAATCGCTTCTTCCGGCGGCAATCTGGCAACCCGGATCAAAGTCAAGACAAGAGACGAGATCAAGGAGCTGGGGGATGCAACCAACGAGCTGCTTGCCAGTCTCGAAGCGAAAAGCTGGATTCAGGCCAAGGTTGCGGAAGTTGCAACAATGACGCAAGGCATTAATGATCTGCAGGTACTGGCCCAGACTTTTCTGACGAAGGTTGCGCCGATGGTGAACGCTTCCTACGGCGTATTTTATATCCGGAAAGGGGCGGGCGATCAGCAGCGTCTGGAGAAGCTGGCCTCTTATGCCAGCTCGGAAGAAGCTGCAGGAAAGTCGGATATCCGCTTTGGAGAAGGACTAGTAGGGCAATGCGCTTTAGAAAAACGTATCTTCCTAATTAATCAGACGAATGAGAATCCTCCTCTTATTTCTACGGGCTTATTTCAGCTTGAGCCGCGCAGCATACTGATCGTGCCCATTGAATATGAGGGCAGGCTGGAAGCCGTTATCGAATTCGCTTCGCTGGAGTCCTTCACCTCCCAGCATCTGAGGCTGATGGAGGAGGTCGAAAAAGACTTCGGCATTGCGGTTAACAATGTAGCCGGACGCATGGAAGTCGAACGTCTGCTTAGCGAGTCGCAGGTGCTAACCGAAGAGCTGCAGATGCAGCAGGAAGAGATGCGGATGACAACCGAGCATCTGGAAGAGCAATATCTGGTCGCCGAGCAGAAGACCAAAGAGCTCGAGAAGGCCAAGGAGGAACTGGAGGATTACTCCGAGCAGCTGGAGAAGAGCTCGCAGTACAAGTCCAATTTCCTTGCGAATATGTCGCATGAGCTTCGTACGCCGCTCAACAGCATTCTGATTTTATCCCAGCTGCTGGCAGAGAACGAGAACCATACGTTAAACGAAGACGAAGAAGGCTACGCCAAAGTTATCCATACATCGGGCACGGATTTGCTCAAGCTGATCGACGATATTTTGGATCTGTCGAAGATTGAAGCGGGGAAAGTCATTCTGACCGTGGATGAAGTGAATCTGACGGAAATCCCGGAGCTTTTGAAGCTGACCTTTAACCCTATAGCGGAAAAAAGAGGAGTCGGCTTTGCCATAGACATGGCCGAGACCCTTCCAACCCTCTGGTATACGGATGGACAACGCCTGCAGCAAATTTTGAAAAATCTGCTGTCCAATGCTTTTAAATTTACGGAGAAGGGCTCCGTTCAATTAAGGTTTGACCATACGGACGACGGGCTGCTGGCGATTTCCGTGAAGGACACGGGCATTGGCATTCCAAAGGACAAGCAGAAGCTGATCTTTGAAGCCTTCCAGCAGGTGGACGGCAAGACCAACCGGATTTACGGCGGTACGGGACTGGGATTGTCCATCTGCAACGAGTTTGTGAAGCTGCTGGGCGGGTATATCCGGCTGGATAGCGCCCTTGGCGAGGGCAGCTGCTTTACCGTCTATCTGCCGATGCTCAGCCAAGAAATGGTTGATTCCATTCAGTTGGCCCAGATGGAAGCCTCGGCGGCTATAGAGCTGGCTGAAGAGGATCCGGTACAAGAGAAGCACCAGCCCGGAGAGCAGGCCCAAGAAGATCAGGCGTCAGGCAGCGTGTTCGCCGGGAAGAAGGTTCTGCTGGTTGAAGATGATGCGCGCAACGTGTTTGCCCTCGTTAACGCCCTGGAGAACAAAAAGATGCAGGTGACGGTCGCGGGCAACGGCAGGGCGTGCATGGATCTCTTAAAGGATAATAAAGATTTTGATCTGGTGCTGATGGATATCATGATGCCGCTGATGGATGGCTATGAGACGATGAGGGAGATGCGCAAGCAGCCAGAGCTTCAGGCCATGCCGATTATCGCGCTGACGGCCAAAGCGATGAAGTCCGACCGCGACAAGTGCCTCGAAGCCGGTGCGTCGGATTACATCAGCAAGCCTTTACAGATGGATCAATTGTATTCGCTTATGCAGGTATGGCTGACGAAACAGGTGGGGAACTAAATGGACGATCAGCAGCACTATTTACCGGATCATACGCTTGATGAACTGCCGGCTAACGAATGGGAAGACGTTGAGATCGAGCTGTTGATTGAAGGGCTGTTCCGAGCTTACGGTTATGATTTTCGCCATTATTTGAGATCCTCGCTCAGGCGGCGGATCCGGAACCGGATGTATATGGACGGCGTGCCGACGGTTACCGGAATGCTGGAGAAGATTCTGCATGAGCCGGATTACGTTCAGAAGCTTACCAACGATTTCTCTATTAAAGTAACGGAAATGTTCCGTGATCCAAGCTTCTTCCGTGCTTTTCGCGAGAGGGCCGTTCCGCTGCTGGACAAGCTGCCGGAAATCCGGATTTGGCATGCGGGCTGTTCGACGGGCGAAGAAGTGTACTCCATGGCTATTCTGCTGCAGGAGCAAGGACTGCTCGGGAAGGCCAGAATTTACGCGACCGATATGAGCGAGCGTGCCATTGAGCAGGCGAAGGAAGGGAAGTTCCCTCTGAAGCGGATGCAGACTTTTACCAAAAACTATCTGCAGGCAGGCGGAACAAAGGAGTTCTCGGCGTATTACACGGCTGACCGGGATTACGCGATATTTGACCGTTCCCTGGCGCAGCATATGATGTTCGCGCAGCATAATCTGGCAACGGACAGTACGTTTAACGAGTTCCATGTGATTTTATGCCGCAATGTCATGATTTACTTTAATCCCGAGCTGCAGGGCCGCGTGCATCGCCTATTCCATGAGAGCTTAACCGAAGCGGGAATATTGGGATTGGGAAGCATGGAATACCTGATCGCTCCTTGGAAGCAGCATTACGAGGAGCTCGCCGACGGCGAGCGGTTGTTTGTAAAGAAGGATTAGATTAATAGGCTCCGGCTGTTGGACTACGCTACATCCAGCAGCCGACCCAAATACGAACATTACGAATATAATCAACGAGCTGTTCAACTGAGGGCTTGGCAACCTAATAAGAGACGATTGCGGCAAAGCAAAAGACCGGCGAATTTTCGCCGGTCTTTCTCATTCGCTTACATATTTGGTAAGAATCACTTCGGTGCTGCTTTCGTTGGACTGCACCAATACTTCATCCATAAGAGCTTCCATTAAGTAAATGCCGAGCCCGCCAACCGGCAGCTCGCTGATTTCGATCCCTTGCAGGGGAGGGCTGGAGATCCCGGTTTCGGTATGCTCGAACGGAGGGCCGTCATTCTTGACAATAATCGTGATGCCCGCCTCGGATGGCTGGAAGGTAACGTCAATCAGGCTGCCGTCTTCCTTGCCGGAACCCCCATGCAGCACGGCATTAGTACACGCCTCGGATACCGCGACCTTCATATCTTCGATGTCTTCATACGAGAAATTGAGCTTGGACGCAATACCGTAAAGGCATACTCTTACGATATCGATATAATCGGCATGGGAAGGGATTTGTAATCTTATCATGATTAGCCCTTTGTCCCTTCCGATAAATAACCGGATATGCCCGTCAAATCAAACAGCCGTTGAATGCTCGGCGGAATGTCTTGGACGGAGAACGGCGCATGAATGCCGTCACGGTATTTCAGCACGGATACGATGATGCCGATGCCCGTGCTGTCGATATATTTCAAATCGCGAAGATTGAGCACGAGACCGCGGTCCGTCCGCTCCATCAGCGGTTCCAATGCGGCTCTCAGCTGGGTGACGACCGATAAATCCAGCTCTCCGCCAAGAGATAAAATGTAGCTGTCGTTTGTTTCTTTTTGCTCAATCTGGAATTGCTGTGACTTCATTAGATCCACTCCGATCATTAAATTAGAATAGCCCTCCGTTAGACGGAGGAGATATGGTAATAGGCGATAGATTCAAGAGTGCCGGTGTCGTAATCAATGAACAGCTTGAGAACATTCTCCTGGCGTTCGTATACGATGCCGTCCTCCGCCTTATAATCAGGCTCGCCGAGCGCTTCGATTAACGCTTCGATCGATACCGGGATTTCTTCGTCATCGATCCAAATGGTGCTTGCGCTGCCGCTGACCTTGATTTCATCCATGATTCCGTCACGGAATACAATGTCCATGTTTGGATATTCGTAGGTTTCCATTTCGGTTAGCCATTCATCGCTTGTAACCCGGATCGGTTCGCCAAGCATGCGCTCGACGGTTATTTTATCATCGTAAAGAGAAAGCCCGTTGACGGATTGCAGCCTGAGGTCTGTAACCGTGTAGTCCGCGTGAGAGAAGGTTTCCCACTCGGATGCTGATGCTGTGGCCGTTGTCTGCAGCTCATGAACGGGATGAGGAAGAGACATGTAAGCAAGCGGCACGACGCCGATGATCCCTCCTGCAAGGTAACATGCTATAAATGCATTCTTCATAAGCTATCCCTCCAACCTTTGTCATTCGCCTTATTATCGATTACCCGGGCAGGGGGGGATTGAAACAGGCTGGAGTAAAAATTATTTCGTATACAAGGTTACAAGGCAAATATCGTCTTTCTGAATCATACCGCTATCTTGAGGGATCATGGTAGCCACCAGTCCGGATGGATCTAATCGATCTTCGTTTTTCATCAGTTCGATTAATCTATCGCTCGATGGTTCTTCACCGGTTATCGCAGCCATGCCGTCGGTTAATCCGTCCGTATACAGGATAATCCCGGCGTCCCGCTCATATTGCAGAAGGCCCTTGCTTACCTTCAGCTTATTGAATAAACCAATAGCGCTGCAGCAGGGCTCAAGCAGGGCAGGCTTGCCGTCCAGGAAGGCAACTCCCGGGGGATGGCCGGCATTGACGTATTCAATCGTTTTGTTCTCCACATCAAGCACCAAATAGATGGCGGTAAAATAGTAGTTCATCAGCTCGTCCTTGATATGCAGCTGATTCATGTAACGGTTGAGCTCATGCATGACTTGTTCCATATCGTTTATTCGGGTTATCGTATCCCGCAGCACCGACGAAATGTACATGCAGACAAGAGAGGAAGAGATGCCGTGGCCCATCATATCCAGAAGGATCACGCCGTAACGGTTCTTGTCAATCCGATACCAGTTGTAGAAATCCCCGGCGAGCTCCGAAGAAGGCTGGTAGGCGGCATTAATCCGCATGTTCTCATCGTCAATTTCCGTGCTGAGCACGCTGAGCTGCACCTGCTTGGCCAGCTCCAGATTATATCTCATATTTTTGTCTCGTTCTTTGTGCCGGTCGATTTCCTGCTTCAGCCGCATCGCCGAACGGATACGGGCAAGAAGCTCCATCCGGTTGATTGGCTTCATGACGTAATCGCAGGCTCCCGCATCGAGGGCCTGGGCCATTTTGTTCGAATCGCCAACGGCGGTTACGAAGATGATGGGAATGTCCTTGTAGCGGCAGTCCCGCAATACCGTGCGGCATGCCTCAATCCCGTCGATGTCCGGCATCATCATATCCATCAGAATCAGCTCGACATCCAGGTCTGTCGAGGAAGTGGAGCCTCCTGTGCCAAGCATATCGTAAAGCTCATGGGCTGACGAGGCCGTTAATAGATTTCGATAACCGGCCTTATTCAGGATGGTCTGTATGATAAGTTGGTTGGTCGCGTTATCGTCAACAATGATAATACTCATCCGGAGCACTCCTTTCTTTGTTTCTATTCTTTTAACACTATACCATAGATCAAAGACCTACCCGTAGGAGTAGGTCTTTGATTTTAGAATGTTCGATTATAAGCGGTATTCCGGGTAATAGTAGACGGAGGAGTCGTATTCGTCATCCTTGTACTCCTTGCCGCCCCAGGCAATGACCAGAATTTTGTCCCTGTCCATCTCTTTCTCCAGATGCTCCGCGTATTGCTTCGAGATGCCAAGCGATCTCATCTTGGCGCGAAGTTCATTGCCGGTGGAGCGGAAAATATTGGCGATGGCGGTTCCAACGCCTTCCGCCGCTACGCTGATCTGCTCGGCATCGGTATTTTTGGCAATGCGCTCCGTTCTGTCCTTATCGTGAGTCAGTACAAAGATATTCTCTCTCGCATAGCCTTCGCGTTCGAAGCGGTGAACCTGCTCTTGTACCTCCAGCATGTTGTTGACCGTGTGCACTCTTGTCGTCATGGTTTGAGTTGTCATTGTAATTCCTCCTCGATTTTTAATGAAACGGTGTTGCCGGCGCTTGCCGGTTATGCTCGTCTTCGTCCTAATATCAGCGATGCGATAAAGAGGACGATAAAGACCACAAACAGGATTTTCGCAATACCCGCAAGCGCGGAGGCGATGCCCAGAAACCCGAACAGGCCGGCGACGATTGCGAAGATGAAGAACAGAAGAGCCCATCCTAACATATTAATCACCTTTCTTTCTTTCGATTGGATTGCTTGCTTGTTTCGTTGTCCTTGCTTGTCTTGCTTGATAGGTAATTAACCACGATTCGGGGAGGTGAAACATCTTCTTTTCGCAAAAAGCGCATCAAATAGTTTACTTCATTAATAGTTTCATAAAAAAACAGCCTGCACGGGATCCCGTGCAGGCTGTTAGTCGTGTCCAAGCGATTAAAGACGATTAAGATGCTCTTTCAACAGACCCGGAAAATCGGTAATGATGCCTGTGACGCCGGCGGCAACCAGCCTGTCCCATTCGGCAGGATGATTAGCCGTATAAGGGTAGACTTGAAGACCGGCTGCAAGAGCGTCCTCGGCATCCTGGGCTCCGATAAGTCCATGATGGGGATGAAGCGACCAGACCTCCGTCTCCAGCAGCGCCGCGTACGAAGCATGATGGATGAGGTCGGCCGCATACAGCAATCCGATGCGGAGCTCCGGCTCAGCCTGCTTCAGCCTTAGAAGCAGCTTATGGTCGAAAGAAGAAACAACGGTACGCTCCAGACGGCTTTCGCCGCGGAGATAATCCAGCAGGACCTGATCGAGAAGGGAGCCCGCGGAGTCCTTGACTTCAACGTTGATTTCGATATGCTGCGGGAGCAGATCGTATACTTCCTCCAGAAACGGGACTTTCTCCCCGGCAAAAGCAGGCGAGAACCAGCTTCCCGCATCCGCTTCGCGGATGGTGGCGGAATGCAGCAAGCGGATCGCTCCGGAACTGTCCGTCGTTCGGTCCAGCGTGTCGTCATGGCAAACAATGAGCTTGCCGTCCTCCGACAGGTGAATGTCCAACTCTACCATATGGCTGCCTTGCTCGGCCGCAAGCATAAAGCTCGCAAGCGTATTCTCCGGTGCTTCTCCGGCTGCGCCTCTATGGCCAATAACAATAGGGCTGCTAGCATGAATATTTGGCTCGATTTCCCTCGGCATCTTCTTGTTCCCTCCCAGTCGGGCTTCAATGACATCCAATGGATGACCCGTCGTTCGCCTTCATTATAGGCGGGGAAGCTTCGTATGTCCCCATTCGATTATAAATCTAAAGAAAATCTTTAGAAAGGGACGGTTTATTTTCAAGTAAGCGTTGTCACATTTCCTAATCTTAATAAAACGCTGACATAGGAGTTACAAACGGGAGTTATCCTTAGACTTGCCAAGCTATATCAGGTTAAGCCATTTCTTGAAAGGGCGGTTGTAGTCAAACATGAATTCGTCACTCTATTCAGACAAATCCAAGCCGGTTTTGTCTCCGGCATCCGCGGCAACGCCTGGCAGCCGGATCAACGCAGGCCTGCTGCGAAGAATGCGGGAGCATCTCCTCGGTTACCTGTTTTTGGCGCCAAGCGTGGCTATATTCATCCTGTTTTTCTTCTATCCGATGGCTCGCTCCGTCTATTTGAGCTTTCAACTTACCGACCCCCGCGGCAGGGTTGCCGCATATGCCGGATGGGACAATTATTCCCGGATGATGGAATCGTCCGCCTTCTGGAACAGTCTCTGGATCACGGTCAAATTCACGCTGATGACCGTACCGGCCGGTTTGGTTCTCGGCTTGCTATGCGCCAGCCTCGTTCATTCCGCGGGTAAAGGGAGCAAGCTGTTCCGCTTCATCTTCTCGCTTCCGCTCGCCCTCTCCGTCGGAACGGCATCCATTCTGTGGATGATTTTGTACCATCCATCGCTTGGCATGCTCAACTATTTGCTTGGGCAAATCGGCTTCGGACAAGTCCAGTGGCTGACCGATCCGGGTGCGGCGCTTGGCTCCGTCTCCCTTATGACCGTTTGGATGAATTCCGGCTTTCCGTTTGTTCTGCTGCTGGCCGCTATTCAGGGGCTCGATAACGATGTCATGGACAGCTCGCGAATCGATGGCGCTTCGATGTGGAGAACCTTCTTCTCGATCAAGCTGCCGCTGCTGTCGCCAACGCTTTTCTTCCTTGCGGTTGTGTCGATTATGAGCGCCTTCCAATCTTTCGGACAAATCAATATCTTGACCAGGGGGGGGCCGGCGGGTTCAACGGATGTGCTGGTGTACTCCATCTACCGGGAAGCCTTCATTAACTACCAGTTCGGCACCGGCAGCGCGCTGGCGATCGTCCTGTTTATTCTAATGCTTCTGCTGACAGCGGTGCAATTCCTTTTCCTTGGAAAGAAGGTGCATTACCAGTGAAGGCTTTCAGTCATCCGCGCAGTCCATTCCGCTTATTCAGCCATTACGGACTGCTCGTCCTGCTGTCGCTGTTAGTGCTTGGGCCATTGCTCTACTTGCTTGCCCAAATCTTCATGACGCCGGACGAAGCAAGCCAATTTCCGCCAAAGATTCTTCCTTCCGGTCTTTACACGGGGGAGCTGAAGAACGCCATTGATACCGTGCCGATATTCGGCTTTATTCTCAACAGCTTTGTTCTGGCGTTCTCGATTATGATTCTCCAGGTGCTGACGGCGGCGCTGGCCTCTTATGCCTTTGTTTACATTCGGTTTGCCGGCAGCCGTTTCTGGTTCGCTCTATTTATCAGCACCATGATGATTCCATGGGAAGTCACGATTATTCCCAACTATTTGACCGTCAAAAGCTGGGGATGGCTCGATTCGTTTCAAGGGCTTATCGTACCGTTTGCCGCTTCGGCCTTTGGCGTGTTCCTGCTCCGCCAGTTCTTCATGCAGCTGCCCCGCGAGCTTTTTGAAGCGGCGCGCATAGACGGCTGCGGGCATTTCCGTCACTTCATGTCCATCGTGCTTCCGTTGTCCGGTCCCGCTGCCGCATCGCTTGCGGTATACGTATTCCTGAACGGATGGAATCAATACTTGTGGCCGCTGCTCGTAACTAGCAGCGATGCGATGCGGACCGTCCAGATCGGAATCGCGATGCTCCAGTTCGAGGAGCTGACAAGCTGGAATCTGGTGTTGTGCGGAGTCGCGCTTGTCTTGGTGCCGTCGTTTGTCCTGCTCGCGCTAGGCTTGAAGCCGCTCGTGCGGGGCATTACGGCCGGCGCGGTAAAGGGCTGATCTTAACCCGGGTACTTGTCCTAACGGACTTGCCATATAGAAAACAAACATTATTTTAAGGGAGAGAAAAGAAACCATGGTTAAACGCAATTGGAAAATGGTACTGCCTGTGGCGGCAATGCTTGTGCTGCCTTTATCAGCTTGCGCATCGAATCCGAACAACGGCGGAAATGAACCGTCGCCTACCGTTTCGGCTTCCAATACGGACACCGCGGCAAACACTGGCGCCGCTTCCACCGAGCCGGCCAAAGAGCCTGTCAAAGTGGTCTGGTGGCATTCCATGAGCGGCGAGCTCGGAACGGCTGCGGACAAGCTCGTCAGCGATTTCAACGCTTCGCATCCCGATATTAAGGTAGAAGGCGTCTTCCAAGGCACTTATGACGAAAGCCTGAACAAGCTGAAGGCATCCATGGATTCCAAGTCCGGCCCTTCCTTGATCCAGGTGTATGAGATCGGTTCGAAATTCATGATCGATTCCGGCGCCGTAACGCCGGTGCAGCAGTTCATCGACGAGGAAAGCTACGATATCTCTTCGCTGGAGCCCAATATCCGCAGTTATTATACGTTTGACGGCAAACAGTACTCCATGCCTTTTAATACTTCCAATCCGATTCTTTACTATAACAAGGACCTTTTCAAGAAAGCCGGCCTTGATCCGAACAAACCGCCTGTCACTTACCAAGAGGTAGCTGACGCGGCCAAAAAACTGACCGGAAACGGCGTAACGGGAGCTTCCTTCGCAATCTACGGCTGGTTCATGGAGCAGCTGCTCGCCGATCAGGGCAAAGATCTTATCAATAACGGCAACGGCCGCGAGAGCGCCGCGACGGAATCGCTCATCAATCAGGAAGCTGCAGTGACTACGCTGACTTGGTGGAAGGGCATGGTCGACAATAAGTCGGCTCTGAACCTTGGACGCAAGACGGATGACACGAAAAAAGCGTTCCTGGCTGGCCAGGTCGCGATGACGCTGGACTCGACGGCTTCGCTTCGCGGCATTGTTGACGGGGCGGCGGGCAAGTTCGAAGTGGGCACCGCTTTCCTGCCTAAGCCTGACGCATCGTCCGAAGGCGGCGTTGTTGTCGGCGGCGCGAGCAACTGGATTCTGAACAACAAGCCGGCGGAAGAGCAGAAGGCTGCTTGGGAATTCATGAAGTATTTGGCTGAACCTGCCGTGCAGGCGGAATGGCATATCAATACCGGTTACTTCCCGATTACGACAAAAGCTTACGACGAGCAGATCGTAAAGGATAACCTGGCGAAATACCCGCAGTTCCAGACGGCTGTTGACCAGCTTCATGCCTCCAAGCCAAGCACGGCCAGCCAAGGCGCCGTAATGGGCGTATTCCCCGACGCGCGCCAGACGGTGGAAGGCGCAATCGAGGAAGTCTTCACGGGCAAGAAGGACGTTAAAGCGGCGCTTGACGACGCAGCCAAGCAAATTACGGAAAAAATCGATATCTACAATAAAACCGTATCGAAATAAAGCAGCCAAGAACAGCTCTGGAGCTAAGCTCTCCGGGGCTGTTTTTTTGTTTTCTCAATAGATTTCAGAATTGTCTGATAATAATGTTTCAACGAATCGATAGCTGGTTAAGTAATGACATGATAGCATTTCAAATCGAAAAGGATGTGGGATCGATGGATAAGCATAAGGTAAATGTCAATGGCATCGATATGGTATATGAAGAATGCGGTCAGGAAAACGAAAAAGCGATTATTCTGCTTCACGGTTTTTGCGGATCGTCCCATTATTGGCATAATGTTTGTCCGCTGCTGACCGATCACTACCGTGTCATTATGCCGCAGCTGAGGGGCCATGGCGAAACATCGGCACCGGACAATGTGTATACGATGGAAGTGATGGCCGACGATATCAATGCATTGATCGAAAAGCTTGGCATTGAAAAAACCGTTGTATTCGGCCATTCTCTAGGCGGCTACGTGACGCTGGCCATTGCGGATAAATACCCTGACAAGCTGGCCGGATTCGGACTGATTCATTCCACCGCTCTGCCGGACACGGAAGAAGTGAAAAGGAAAAGGTACCAGGATATTTCCTTCATCCAGAAGGAAGGAATCGAGCCTTACGTACACGAGCTGATTCCGAAGCTGTTCAAGGAATCCAAGAGGCAAGATATGCCTGATGAGGTGGAAAAGGTTAAAGAGGCCGGACTCAAAATGTCTGCAAAGGGAGCTATTCATACGCTTGAAGGCATGATGATGAGGCCGGACCGAAGCGCGATGCTGCATGAAGCAACGTATCCGATACTGCTGGTGGCCGGGGCGGAGGATGAGGTTGTGACTCCGGATGATACGTTCTCCGTCAATGAACAGGAGACGCCGAAGTCGACGTACGATTACCCGCATATTCAGGAGAATACGTTCGAGGGCGTCGCCCATATGAGTCTGGTCGAAGCTCCCGAGCAGCTGGCCAGGGTTATCGCCAACTATCTCAGAACGCTTAGCGAGAAGGAGCCCGTGAGGGCGTTGTAAAAACGAATAGAAATGCATAGCCGTGCAGGCTCAGCGCCTGCACGGCTATTTATGTTTTTTCAAAGAACCTACTCGAAAAACAACCATTTGTAGGGTAGAATAAGTGGGCAAGATCATTAACGGCAAAGGACGTGTATAGCCAAATGGCAAAGCTGACACCGTATTTTTACTCCGAGGACGCGAAAACGCAAGCGGGATTTTACGTGCAGGCTCTTGGCGGTCAGATCATCGATCAAATGACGTATGGGCAAGCTCCGGGTACGGACGAATCGATGAAGGACAAAATCATACATATGGTTTTTCAAGCTGCGGGTGTTATCTTCTATATTGCCGATACGATGCACGAGCCTCCGGGACGCAGCACCAGCTTTGATCTGAACCTCGAATTCAAAACGGACGAGGAGGCGCAGCAAGCCTTTGCCAACCTGTCGGAAGGCGGCCGGGTGATTATGCCGCTGGAGAAGCAATTTTGGGGTACGCTGTTTGGCCGGGTAGAAGACAAATTCGGCATCAAATGGCAGATCAGCACGGAGCCGAAGCCGCAAAGCTAACGATTCGAACCGAGACTATCCGCTGCTCCAGCTTTGGGGAATGCCCGGATAGTTTTTTTGTTAAGGAGAGGGAAACCAAATGGTAGCAAGCGAATGTCCGATCTGCAAGGGGAGCAACCGATGCGGCAATCTGCAAGGACTGCCGGCCGGAGCTTGCTGGTGCAGCAAGGAGTTTTTTCCGCAAAAGGTGTTTGAGCAAATTCCGTCTGAATTAATGGGAAAAGCCTGCGTATGCCAAGCTTGTCTGGAAAGGCTGAAGCGGGAATCGAAGGAAGAATCCGGGGAGATGCAATCATGAATCCGATAAATCCATTGGAAGCAGAGGATTTGCTGCGCACGTTCACGGGGGAAGAGATTTACGTCCACAGCGAAGCAACATCCTATGTGTTTGTAAGAAATTTCAAGGTGAAGCTGGCGCAGGCTTTCGTAGCCGGAGAGGGGCCGTTCCGGATTGCTTTACGCTTTGATCAAATCGGATGGCTTCGAATGGAAGCGCTCACGCATTGCGAGCTGGATGCGGAAGGACGGCTGCTGCTGGCCGGCTACGATGACAGAGGACGAATGAACGTTGCGCTGCATCTCGGAAAGGAGCCGTTTGCGGAATGAGTACAGAACCAAGAAAGCTGCTTGCCGTATTTGCCCATCCGGATGACGAGTCTTTTATTTGCGGCGGTACGTTAGCGAAGTATGCCGACAGCGGCGCAGAGATTACGCTTATTAGCGCAACAAGAGGCGAGATGGGCAGGCGAATGGGCAATCCTCCTTATTTGAACCGCGAGACGATGGCCGCGGCCCGTGAGCGGGAGCTTCGGGAAGCGTGCGAATGCCTTGGGGTCAAGCATCTGCATTTTTTCGGCATTCGCGATAAAACGGTGGAGTTTGCCGATCCGGATCAGTTGGCCGAACGCATTGCGGGATACATACGGGAAGTTGACCCCGATGCTATTCTTACCTTTCACGGGAAATGGGGCGGGCATCCGGATCATTGCGCGATTGGCAAAGCTACGATTGAAGCGCTTGCCCGCACGGGACTTGCGAAAGCCTTGTATTTCATCTCGTTCGGGGATTCGCTGGCCTACCCGGAGACTTACGGTTATAGCCAAGAGGAGATTGCCCGGATTGACGTAAGCCGCTATAAAAAAGCGAAGCTTGCGGCGTTCCGTGCACACCGCTGCCAGACGGAAATCGATGAATGGGTATGGCTGCCTGACCGGCAGGCCATGAGCCGTTTCGGGGATCATGAATATTTCATCAAAGGAAACAAAGAGGCGCTTAAACGCGGCAATGCCGATTTGTTCTAGCGCCTCCTCGGGAACCCCCTTATTCAAATTCGCTTAAAGCCGTTGCGGCCAGATTTTGAATAACTACATTGTCCATAGGCGGATTATGCAATCCCGCCCGGACATCCCTGTAATAACGCTCGAGAGGCTGCTGACGGGATAAGCTGGTGCCGCCAACGATCCGCATCGCCAGATCAACGATCTTGATGGCATTATTCGTAACGATATATTTGGCGAGACCAAGGTCAGCTTTCAGAGCTGGCCTGTTCTCGCTTGTTTCCCGATCCCAGCGGTCCGCGACGGTATACAGCATGGTATGCGCGGTGCGCAGCTCAAGCTCCATCTGGCCAATCGAATGCTGGACGGATGGAATCGCCGCAATCGGCTTGTTCATTTGGCCGGGCTTATAGGAATTTGCAAAGGAAAGGGCATAGTCTCTAGCCGCAAGCGCAATGCCAAGATAACAGGCCGGAATATGCAGCAGCCAGCCGCCTCCGTCATCCACGCCTTTGCCTGTCAGCCGGTGAGCCGCGGGAACAAAGACCCGATCAAGCACAACATCGTGGCTTCCGGTTGCGCGCATGCCAAGCGTATCCCAGGTCTCGATAATCGAAACCCGTTCGCAGCGTTCCACGAGGAAATCCGAAGCGCTGTCTTCCCCCGGGATAAAAGCCGTCACAACAAAACGGTCCAGAATAGGCGATAAGGTACTGAACGTTTTGCGTCCCGTGATAAGCCATCCCCCATCCACCGCGGCTGCCGTTGTTTCCGGCCTTCCGCCGCGGCTTGGGCTGCCGGAAGCTGCTTCGCTGGCGAAGGTGTTAATCATTGCTCCGTCGTTGACAACGGCCGCGCATAGGTCAGCGAAGACAGGCTCCTGCCATTTTCGGGAAGTGCGCAGATGCAGCATCTGTCCCATATGCCAGCCAACCGCAAGCGCGGTAGAACCGTCGCCGTAAGCCAGTCTTTCCTGCAGCATCACCATTTCGTAGAGGGAAATTTCTTCTCCTCCGTATACTTTGGGAACCGTAAGCTTCAAATATCCCGCCTCTCGCAAATCCGCGAAATTATCAAACGGAAATGAACCTTCGCGGTCGTGCCGGGATGCTCTTTCCGCGAAACTAGCCGCCAATTTATCTACCTGCGATACCCGGGCTTGCTCTTCTTCATTCCGGATATATTGATCTACCCAACGAGTCATCTATTTTCGCTCCTCTTAAAATGAATATTCGCAAATAAGGGCTGTATTTCAGGCTATATGTGATTATTCATGCTTCGCAAGCATTAGCCTTACCTTATTATAGCAAGCGGAGGAGACATGCCGCTATCAGGCTTGAACGCGGATATGACGGTTTGACGCGAATTCGAACAAGCCCTTGTCCGTTAATTTGAGCTCAGGGATGACCGGGAGAGCCAGGAAGGATAACGTCAGGAACGGGTTGAAGGCATCCGGGGCTCCGATCGTGCGAAGCGCCGCATAGAGGCCAAGCATTTGTTGATTCACTTCGCTATAGCTTTGCTCGGACAAAAGGCCGCCGACAGGCAGGGCTAAGGAAGCAAGCACTACTCCGTCCGCGACAACCGCGAGCCCGCCGTTCATCGCAGCCACATGGCCGATAGCAAGCAGCATGTCTTCATCGGTTACTCCCGCGCAGATGATATTGTGCGAATCGTGGGCTACCGACGAAACGATCGCGCCTTTGCGGAAGCCGAAGCCTTTGACAACCGCAAGCCCGATATTGCCCGTCCGGTGATGACGTTCAACGACGGCAAGCTTAAGCTGGTCGCGTGCTGCCGAAGGAATAAACCTCAGCTCCCGATCTCTTGCAACCTGTTCCTTCAAATGCCGGGTCACAAGAGAGTTCGGAATAATTCCGATCGCATTGCAGGTATCGGACTCGAGCGGAAGCTCAAGAGCATCCGCTCGAAGCGGCATCATTCCGGTCTGAATCATGGATGAATGCAGGGGTTCCGGAGAAGCATGCGCAGCGCTAACGGAAAAAGCATCCTCCTGAAGCTCTCCGTTACGAAATACGCATGCGCCTTCCTTAAATACCTGCCGGATCGCCAGCTTCTCCAGATCATCAACGATAACAAGATCGGCTTTATAGCCGGGAGCAATTGCGCCTTGATGGCGGAGGCCAAAGCATTCGGCGGCATTAATGGTCGCCATCTGAACGGCGGTAACCGGATCCAGCCCCTTGCTTACGGCCAGGCGGATGCTGTAGTCGACGCTTCCATCTTCCCAATCAAGCCGGGAATGACCCATTGCCCTTTGGCATCAATCACCTCCAGGCCCTCCGTATACCGGCCGATCCCCGCGATAACGCCGTCCACGATGGCGATATCGCCAGATTGGATGCTGCCCGTAAACACATTTACGATGTTGCCGTTTCGGATAATAAGATCCGCCGCCTCGCGTTTGGCTGCCACTTCGATTCGTTTTGCGATTTTGTCTTTGGTATTCATGCCGGCTATTCTCTCCTTTTTTAATAAAATAAAAAACTCCCGATTACCGCCGATGCTGAAGAAGCATGCTGGTAATCGGGAGTTTACGGTTCCCGGTAGAAACCCCCGGCCCGTATTGCCGGGGTTATACGCAATGTTGGATTCTATTGTAGAAGATGGGCAACGGGAATGCAACGGTTAGATTTGAATTCCAATAAATCTGGCCTGGAATTCTGCGGATTGAAAAGCGTTCCGCAGCCTAAGGCGGCGAAGCCGGCTCATCTTGTCACAGGCGCTATATGCGTCGGAATCTGGCCGTTCGGATACGGGCCTTCCCAGCCTAGATAGTAATGACGGACCGGCTTCAGTTCGTCATCCAGCTCATACACAAGCGGAATGCCGGTCGGGATATTCAGATCCGCAATGCCGTCCGGCGGAATTTGGTCCAAATATTTGACAAGTGCCCGCAGCGTGTTCCCGTGGGCGGCTATAATCACCTGGCTTCCGGAGGAGATGGCGGGAGCGATTTCGGCATTCCAATAGTTCAGAACCCTCGCCTCCGTGTCCTCCAGGTTCTCCGTTAACGGGAATTCGCCATCCTTGAGTCCGCTGTAGCGAGGGTCTGCAGCTACGTACCGCGGATCCGTTGAGTCGAGTGCAGGAGGACGGACATCCACCGATCTGCGCCACAGATGCACCTGCTCCTCTCCGTATATGGCGGCCGTTTCCGCCTTGTTCAGCCCCTGCAGGGCGCCGTAATGCCGTTCGTTCAGCATCCAGCTCTTGTGCTCCGGAATCCATAAGAGATCCATCTCTTGCAGGATGATCCATAAGGTTCGGATGGCGCGTTTCAAAACGGAGGTATAGGCGATGTCGAACACGTAGCCGTGTTTTTTCAAGATTTCTCCGGCTTCACGGGCTTCATCCAGACCTTGCGTCGACAGGTCTACATCGGTCCAGCCCGTGAACCGGTTCTCGACATTCCATACGCTTTGCCCATGGCGAATCAGAACTATTTTTTTCAAGAGGCGGCCTCCTTTCCATTGTTTGCTTATCTCTATAATGTTTCCAATCGAGCAAAAAAACAAGCCAACCGGGGTAAAAATAGGGTCAGCTTGTTAATGCCTGGTGTCACAAATAAAGATCTCTCCCCGTTCTATTGGTAAAAGCGAAAAAGAGGAGAGATCATCGATGAAGGAATGGACGGTTGTTGTCGTTGGCGGCGGGTATGCGGGAATCCATGCGGTCAAAGCGGTGTGGAAGCAGTATGGCGGTCATGCGGAAGGACGGAAGCTTCGCCTTCTCTTATTGGATCCGAATCCTTATCATCTGCGCAAGGTGCTCTTGTTCAAGCCGGCGGTAGGGGCAGATCCGATTACGGTGCCTTGGCGGCAGATTTTGCCGGAAACGGCCGAGCACGTGCAAGGAAAAGCCAAGCATATAGATGCGGCTGCTAAAGTGCTCGAATACGAGAATGCGGAAGGTCAGCTCGTTCGGCTTGCTTATGACACGCTGGTTGTTTCGGTTGGCAGCGTTGCCCGCGAGACGGAAACGGGACTAGGCGGCATTGCCCTGACGGGAATGGAGTCGGCAGTACGAATCAGGGATACGTGGAGCCGCAATATGCAGGCCGCAAGAGCGGAGAGCAGCGCGGAGGAGCGGCGTCGCCTGCTCACGGCAGCCGTGGCCGGGGCGGGAATAACCGGCATGGAGACGGCATCGGAGTTAGCGTACGCCATGAGAGAAGAAGCAGCGAGGCAGGGACTTAACCCCGAAGAAATCCGGGTCCATCTGCTAAATGCCCAGGACCGTTTGTTTCGGGAAGGATCAATGAAGGCAAGCCGCAAGCTGGAGGATGAGCTGGCGAAATGCGGCGTATCCGTGCATCACCTATGCAAAGCGGTACGCGAGGAGAATGGCTGTCTAATGCTCTCGGATGGCGAAGCTCTGCCGGTGGGCCTTACGGTATGGACGCTGGGTCTTGTTCCGAATCCCGCCGTCCGCGGCTTTGGGCTCCCGGTAACGAAGGACGGAAGGCTTATCGTGGACGAATGCTACCGCGTGAAGGAAGCCCGGGGCGTGTATGCCATTGGGGACTGCGCGTTTATCGTGGACCCGGATAGCGGCGAAGCCGCGGGAATGACCTGCAAAGAGGCCATTCCGCAGGCACAGCGATTAGGCAAAATCATCGCGGCGGACCGGAACGGCAGCGAGGCTCCCCGCCATAAGCAGGTAATGGAAGGCTTTACGATTGGACTTGGTCCGGGACGGGGAATCACATGGACGCGCAAATGGGGGCTTGATATAATCATTTCGGGAAGTTTATCCTACAAAATCAAACGCTTCGTCTGGGATTACGCGAGTATGCTGAAATCATAAGGAGACGTCAAATGGAGCTGTATGAACGTTATAAAGGCTTGTTGTTCAGCCTGGCTTATCAGTTAACCGGCTCGGCCGCCGATGCGGAGGATGCGGTTCAGGACGTATTCCTCAAGGTGCAGAATAGGAATCCGGATACGCTGCACGAGCCCAAAGCGTATCTATGCAAAATGATAACGAACCGCTGCCTGGACCATCTTCGTTCGGCAAGGATACGCCGGGAGCAATATGTCGGTCCGTGGCTGCCGGAGCCGATAGCACCGTATGACGACGGCGGTTTGGAGGAAGTGGTCCGGCATGACCTGCTGTCCTACGCCATGCTGGCGCTGCTCGAAAGGCTGTCGCCTTCGGAACGGGCCGTCTTTGTTCTGCGGGAAGCGCTTGGGTTCGATTATCCCGCCATTGCCGAATTAACGGGAAAAAGCGAGCAAAACTGCCGCAAGCTGATGAGCCGCGCCAGAGCAAAGATGGGAATAACGGAAGAAGAGCTGCAGTCTGGCGGTACAATCGAGCAGGCGTGGATAAACCGGTTTGTAGCGGCCTTAACGGAAGGCGAGGTTGACACCGTGCTGTCCATGCTGGCTGAGGATGCCGTGCTTGTATCCGACGGAGGAGGCAAAGCTTCGGCCGCTGTCCGGCCAATCGAAACAAGGGAGCGCGTGGCGCAGTTCCTGCTGGGCATTTTCCGCAAATCCCAGTTTACAAGCCTGATGACGGTAGAGCAGCGGCTGTTAAACGGGGAACCGGCCTTCGTATTCCGGCAGGAAGGAATCGTCGATTCGGTCGTATTTCTTGAGCAGCGCGAAGGCTTGCTTCACCGGCTGTTTATCGTCCGCAACCCGGATAAGCTGCACAAAGTATAAAAAAAACGGTTGTGCTTGGTTAACCAGGCACAACCGTTTTTTATTTATTTCGCTACTTTTTCGCGATTGAGGTATACCGTCTCGCCAGTGCGTGCGGATTCGTAAATCGCTTCCAAAATTTCGGTTACGACAAGAGCTTGCTCCGCTTTTACGACCAGATCCGTGTCGTTCAGGATCGCATTGATCCAAGCCGCGCATTCCACGTCGATATCGCGCTCCGAAGCGCCGTCATAGAACGCTACGCCGCCGGCGGAAAGGTCGATTTCCTTAACGAACAAGCGGCTGTTCTCTTCGCCGTTGATGCGAAGGCCGTTCTTCATGTCCGCGCCGCCTTCGGTACCGCAAAGCGTGCATTTTGCTTCGTCGATATCAAGCGTGTTCAGCGCCCAGCTTGCTTCAAGCGTGATTGTTGCGCCGTTCTCCATCTTGATAAAGCCTACGGCGGAATCTTCTACCGTAAATTTCGCTGGATCCCAAGGTCCCCAAGCGTTAGCGGCATTTTCCTTCGAGCCAAGCTTATGAAATACGGAGCCCGTTACGGAAACCGGCTTGTAGTTGTCCATCATCCACAGCGTCAGGTCAAGCGCGTGAGTACCGATATCGATAAGAGGGCCGCCGCCTTGTTTCTCTTCGTCGAGGAATACGCCCCAAGTCGGAACCGCGCGGCGACGGATCGCATGAGCGCGCGCGTAGTAAATTTCGCCCAGCTCGCCTTGCTCGCAAATCTTTTTCAGCACTTGGCTGTCCGGACGGAAACGGTTGTTGTAACCGATCGTCAGCTTTTTGCCCGTGCGTTTCGCGGCATCCAGCATGGCTCTTGCTTCCGCGGCTGTTTTAGCCATTGGCTTCTCGCACATTACATGCTTGCCGGCTTCAAGGGAATCTATCGTAATAAAGGAGTGCGAGTCATTAGGCGTTAATACATGCACGACATCGATCGACGGATCGGCAATCAGCTCGCGGTAATCCGCGTATACTTTCGAGCCTTCGGCGCCGTATTTTTGGGATGCTTCTTCCGCGCGTTCTACAACGACGTCGCAAAAGGCAACGATTTCAACCTTCTTGTTCTTGCTCAGCGCAGGAAGATGCTTGCCATTCGCGATACCGCCGCAGCCGATGATGCCAACCTTCAGTAATTTACTCATGTCCAGCCTCCGTTTAAATGGATTTAGATAAAAAAGTTGTTTATGCCCTTACTATAGGTTTGACCGATATTTAGAGTCAATAAGGCTTTGAAAAAGTTCTTGTCTGTGTCGTATAATTATAGTCAGAATGTCTTTATGTTCTAGTTTTACTTTGCTAAATGGTGTGCTACCTTAGAAATAAGTCGCAAATATGTAGTTATTCCAAATAATCGGTCTGAGGAGTGGAAGTTATATGATTAGAGTCGCAATGTTAAGCTATTGGCATGTTCACGCATGGGATTACACGAGAGAGGCGCAAGCGCATCCGGATACGGAAATCGTAGCGGTATGGGACGAAATCCCGGCTAGAGGCGAAGAAGCGGCTGCCAAGTTGGGCGTTCCTTTCTTCTCTAATCTGGATGAGCTTCTTGCACGCGAGGATATTGACGGAGTGATCGTGGACGCGCCTTCCAATATTCACCGCGAGGTTATGGTGAAAGCCGCGCAAGCCGGCAAGCATATCTTCACGGAAAAAGTGTTGGCGCTTTCAACGAAGGAAGTTAACGAGATTCTGGCGGCAGTGGAAGAAGCAGGCGTTAAGCTGACCGTATCGCTGCCAAGACTAAACGATTGGTATACGTCTTCCATTCAGAACGTGCTGGAATCCGGCATTCTGGGCCAAGTTACCTTGACGCGCGTGCGCTTGTCCCATAACGGAGCAACCGCAAACTGGCTTCCGGAGCATTTCTACAACCTGGAGCAATGCGGCGGCGGCGCACTGATCGACCTGGGCTGCCATCCGATGTATTTGACTAGACTGTTCCTTGGCGAAATGCCGGTTCAGGTTCAAGCTTCGTACGGTTACGTAACCGGCAAAGACGTGGAGGATAACGCGGTATCCATTCTTACGACGGCCGGCGGCGCTATCGGTATCGTGGAAGCGGGCTTCGTGAATGCCCATTCGCCATTCACGATCGAGATTCACGGCACGGAAGGCTCGCTGCTCTACGGTACGCCGGAGGACCGCGTTCTCGTCCGCAGCAACAAGAACGGTGAATCGCAGTGGACGGAAGCGGATAAGGCCAGCGGCCGCAATAAGGCGTTCGAGCAATGGGCTGACCATATTCAAAATAATACGGTTGCAGCAGAGAATATCCGCATGGCGCAGGATCTGACGGCGCTGATGGAAGCGTCCAACCGCTCGGTTGCCGAGAAGCGGGCTGTACGTATTGAAGAAATCCGCTAATACAATGACTGGCATGGATGATCGGGACCAGATTATGGAGTCCGACAGCAAGGTAAGCGCAAGACCGTATCCTTATGCCATTATGAAAGAAAAGATGGATGCGCTTGAAAGGCTTGATCTGCATTTCAGATGGGGACGTTACGGAATCCGGGTGCTTAAATGGCATCTGACCACCTTTAAGCCGGGACAGCTGATCAAGTTCCACAAGCATTCGGAGTTTGAATTCCACTTCGTGCCGCGCGGCAAAGGAACGGTCACCTTGATTGACCATATTTACAAGCTGAACAGCGGCATGTTTTATTTGACGGGTCCCGGCGTTGTGCACCAGCAAACGGCGGATAACCGATCCGGCATGGAAGAGCTGTGCCTGCATGTGGATATTACGCGTCTTCCGGACGGAGAGGATCAGGAAGGATGGGGCTCGGAGTGGGAAAATAAAGAGTCGGAAGCCTGCATGCAGGCACTGGCCGATTTTCCGCTTCGACCGTTTATGGATCAGCATGATGCCATGACATGCTTCCTCCAGGCTTACATGGCTTGGCGATCCGGAGAGCTTGGAGCCTATACGACGATCCGCCAGTCTTTGATTCAAATCCTGCTGCGCGCCGCAAAAGCAACCGTGGACCGGGATGGTCAGCAGATGCTTCCTTCGCGGGATATTCAAGCGCATCGCTTCGAGATGGCGCAGCAATATATTTACGATAATTACGCGAGACCGCTAACCCTTCAGGAGGTTGCGGACCGGATCCAGATCAGCACAAGACAGCTGCAGCGTGTCTTTCACCGGTACGGGGTCAGCTCCTTCAGCAGCTACTTGGAGGATTTCCGGCTGCAGCGCATTTGCGAAGAGCTGATCGAGACCTCGAACACGGTGGAATCCATTGCGGTCAATCATGGCTTCACGAATACGAACTACCTATTCCAGGTGTTCAAGAAGAAGATGGGGATGACGCCGCTCGCTTATCGCCAGCGCCATCAATTAAACGCATAAGAGCAGCAAGGGCAAGCGGGCATTGGCTTGCCCTTGCTGCTCTTTCTTATCCACTGACGGCCATTTCCTTCTTGTACTGAGACGGCAGCATTCCGGTCCATTTCTTGAACGTCTTCGTAAAATGAGCTTCGTCGTAATAACCGACTTCCTTGGCAACGGAATGGATTTTCATATCGCCGGTCTGAAGCAGCGCTTTGGCTTTCTCGATCCGGAATTGATGAACATAATCAAGGAAATTAATTCCAAGCTCCTGTTTGAACAACGTGGATAGATAGGTGCTGGAGACAAACAAAGCCTTGGCAACGCCGGCCAAAGTCATCCCGTGGTCCGCATAGGAGGACTCGATGACTTCCAAGGCTTGCTGAACCTTCCGTTTTGGCGTTCGCCCCGGATTCAGGCTCAGCTTGCGGTACAACTCTGAGCCTTGATTAAATTGCTGCTCCAAAGCCTTTAACGCTTCCTTATAAGAATAATACAGCTGATGTACATTTGGCTTCGATGTGCCGAAGGTATCGCCGGCGATGATGTTCAGGTACTGCTGTTCCAAATTTTTCACTTCTTTTATCGCTCCTGAAAGGCAAGTCGCAAGATGGTCAAACAAGTGCTTCATTTCTTCAAACGGCCATTCATTCCTTTGTCCAGCCGATTTGTTGGGAATGAGATCTTCCTCTTCTGCAATGAACAGCTTTGGCATAATTAGCAGGCCTCCTCATCGCTTGTGGAATCGATTACATTATCTTCTTTACTATAAAGTGCAAATACTAAAATAGCTATGCCGAATGTTTTGGCTTTATAGCGTTTTAACGTTAATCGGTTTTCTGTAACAGGGGTGAAACCATGCTTCGTCTTTTTTGTGTTATACTGAACAAAGTAAAGTAACTTTGTAAGGAAACAAGGTGGACAACTTGAATGACAGAATTGTAATGCCCGTGTGGATGCTGGGCTTGTTTGTCGTGGTCATGAATACGACCATGTTTAACGTCTCGGTACCAAGTATTATCAACGATCTCGGAATTACTTCGGATCTCGGCTCATGGATTGTATCCAGCTATTCGATCGGTTATGCCCTATCAACGGTGATTTACAGCCGCTTATCGGATATCGCTCCCATACGCAGGCTGGTAGCGATTGGGCTGCTTATATTGGGTCTTTCTTCGGTGCTCGGAATCTTTGCCCACAATTTCGCGCTTCTGCTGACGGCTCGGATTCTGCAATCGGCAGGAGCGGGTACGATGGCCGGACTGGGGCTTGTACTAGCAAGCCGCTATATCCCGGTTGAACGAAGAGGCCGCGCGATCTCGATGATCGCGGCCGGCAGCGCAATGGCGTTTGGTCTTGGGCCGATTGTAGGAGGCGTCATCAGCGAATATTTTGGCTGGAACGGTTTGTTTGTAGTTACTTGCTTAGTGCTGGCTATTTTGCCGGTCTTGTTGAAGCTGCTGCCGAAGGAAAATCCGCAGCCGGCCAGCTTTGATTATTGGGGGGCTGCCTTGACCGTTATCAATGCGACTTCCTTGCTCATTGCGGTAACGCAGCAGTCCGTCATTTGGCTTCTGATCAGCGTGATTACGATTGTGATTCACGTGCTCCATATCCGGAAAGCGAAGGGCATCGGAACCTTTGTGAATCCGGAGGTATTCCGCCAGCCCGGCTATATCCGGCTGCTTGTGGTAGGCTTCTGCTTGCTTATCATTAACCTCGGCAACCTGTTCCTGATGCCGCTTGTCCTGGCGAACCTGTTCCATAAATCGGAGATGCTGATTGGATTCCTGATTGCTCCGGGAGCGATTTTATCGGCGGCGTTAACGCCGTTTGTCGGACGCTGGCTCGACCGGTACGGCAATGTCCGGTTCCTGTTTATCGGAACGGCTGTCTTGACCGCCGTGCTGGCTTTGTTTATGACGGCTCTTGGCAGCTCGCCGTTTGTTATCATGTGCGGGTATTTGCTCTTCTCGCCGGCATTCTCGGCAACGCTGGCTTCGCTTAATAACCAGACCTCCAGTATTTTGCCAAGGCATTTGATTGGCTCCGGCATGGGGATGATGCAGCTCATTCAGTTCTTCGGAGGCTCTTTGTCGGTGGCGATTTGCGGACTTCTGCTCCATAAGATGAGCGGCATCACGCTGGAGCATGCCTACAACCATGTCTATCAGCTGCTGTTCCTATGTCCCATCCTAGCGATTGCGATGTTAGGCTGGTATTACTCGTCTTACCGGAAAAAAATCCAAGCTCATAAGCTTGTTTAACAAGCTTTACCGGAAAAGATAAACGAAAGGGCTGTCCCCAAGCGGGACAGCCCTTTCATTTTCGTCTGTTTAGAAATATTTTTCCATAAGGATGGACAGCATCTGAATGCCCACTTCGTTCTGCCCGCCTTCGGGAATAATGATGTCGGCGTATTTTTTGGACGGCTCGATAAAGGCTTCGTGCATCGGTTTAACCGTCTTCAAATATTGATCGTGAATCGATTGAATGGAGCGGCCGCGCTCTTCAATATCCCGCAGCACGCGGCGGAGGATGCGGACATCCGGATCGGTGTCCACAAACACCTTGATATCAAGCATCGCACGCAAATTTTCGTCGGACAGCACATGAAGCCCTTCTATAACGATGATCTTGCAAGGTTTGAGCGCTACCGTCTTATCCTTAAACCGGGAGTGGTTGGCAAAATCGTAGATCGGCGCTTCGGCCGCCTGCCCGGATTTCAACTGATTTAAATGCACGATTAAGAGCTCGTTGTCAAAAACAAGCGGATGATCATAATTGAGACCTTCGCGCTCGGCAAAGCTCAGATGAGGATGATCCTTGTAATAGTTATCTTGCGAGATAAAGGTTACTTTATCTTCGCCAAGCCGTTCAATAACAGAGCGGGCCACCGAGGTTTTTCCCGAGCCGGTGCCGCCAGCAATTCCAATAATAAGCATAGTTGTCCTTAAAGCCCCCTAAATGTGTAAAGCCCGTCAATTCAAGTATTGTATCATAGCGGGGCCTGAAAAACATCTGCATTGCTTTTGAGATTATTTAGGATGCCGAATGCTTTTTTATTTCGTCTGTACAAGGATTTGAATACACCGAAGTACGTATCATAGACGGCTTTATTCCGGGGATTGGGCGTATAGGAGGCGCGTACCTGCACAAAAGATCTGGCAGCGTCCAGATTCGGAACGATGCCAAGTCCGACAGCCGCCGTAATGGCTGCCCCGACAGCGCCCGCATTTTGCGGACTGTCAACCGTTTCAATCGTTCGTCCCAGAATATCGGCAAGGATCTGGCAGGTGAGCGGGGCAAGCGCGCCTCCTCCGACAAAACGGATCGCCTGGGAAGTCTTAATCTTCCGGTCTTGCGCTTCGAGCTGCCATCTAAGATGGTAACAGATGCCTTCCAGCACGGCATGGATCAGCTCGGTTTTCCCCGTTTCGATGCTGATGTTGAAAAACAATCCCCGCGCGTGCGCGTCTTCAAACGGACAGCGGTTGCCATGCAGCCAAGGGGTAAAGATAACGCCGTTGCTGCCGGCGGGCACGTCTTTGATCGCATGCATCATGTAATCGTATAGGCTTCTGTACATCGTTTCTTGCGATTCGGACACTTGTTTTTTCTCCAAATAAATGCCGATTTCATCCAGGGCCAGATGGTTTTTGACCCATTCCAGGCATTTGCCCGCCGTCTCCAGCTCGCAGAAATAATGATAATGCTTCGGCCTTGCTCCTACGATGGAAGCGATCATGCTGCCGGCATCGATAATCTGCCGGTTCACAACCGTCGATACCCAACCGGATGTACCCAGGTAAATATGCGTATCGCCTTCCGCAACCGCACCGGCTCCCACGCCTATAAGAGAGGCATCGCCTCCTCCGCCAAATACGGGCGTGTCCTCCTTAAGCCCGAGCTCCGCGGCCGCCTCGGCCGTTAATAATCCGGCCATTGCCGTGGACGAAATCACCTTCGGAAAATGCTCGGTCCGAACGCCAAACATCCGGCACATTTCCTTGCTGAACCGGTTATTTCCCGCGTCGTACAACAGCGTCGCATAAGCGGTATCCTCGGTCATTACAAATTCGCCCGTGCATTTGAAGAGCAGATATTCTTTGACATCCAGCCACTTGTGAACGCGGCTGAACGCCTCGGGCTCATGCCGCCGCACCCATCGGTATTTCCAGACGGGATCCTTGACGCTGGCCGGAACGGCGCGGGTGATCGCCAGCGACTTAAGCAGCTTGAATACATTGGCGCCGGCAAATTGAAGGCCGTGCCTAATTCCCCTGCGGTGCTCCTCGGAAGCCCGGGTATCCATGTAGCTCATGGCTTTTCTGACCGGCGCGCCTTGTTCGTCAACAAGCACAAGACCTTGCATTTGGGCGCAAAAAGAGATGCCGCTGATATGCGAAGCAGGGATGCCGCTATCCTTAAGTACCTGGCTTGTTGTTGCCCGCATCGCCTGCCACCAGTCCGCCGGATCCTGCTCCGCGCCGCCATTCTCCAGAATCGTAAGCTCATAGCCATGCAGTGCGCTGGCCACAAGCGATAAGGAGGGGGACAGATGGTAAAGACATGTTTTGACGCCGGAGGTTCCTACATCGTAAGTGAGCACGTAAGCACTCATTGGCTGCACCCGCCTTTACCTTTTACATCGACTGATGGGTATCTTCATCCGCGGACTGGCAGGCCGATTCCGGAATGCGGAGCGTGACGGGAAGCAAAACGGCCGTCAGCACGACAAACAGCAGCATCGGCCATACGATAGAGTCCAGCGCTTCATTCAGAACTTCAAACAAATAAACGAAAGCAATGCCGGAAACCTGCCCCATCAGCAAAATCATGCCAAGGGAAGTGCCTTCCCGCACGGGATACGCAAGCTCCGAGCCGTGCTGGAACAAGATGGGGGCGACGCCCATAATGGTGAAGCCCGCAAGCCCGGCAATAACGGTCACCGGAATGAACTGCTCCGCAAAGGTCAGCCCCAGGTAGGCGGGAATGAGCAGCGTGATGGCGGCAATAAAAAAAGGTGCCCGAGTCCGGTATTTATCGGACAGGATCGGCAGAGCAACCGCGCCAATTATTCCGGCGACGATAAAGACGGCGCCAACAAGTCCGGCTTCCTCGGATGTGAATCCCCGGGGAGAAAGGATCGTTTCCAGCAGGGTAAGAATCGTATTGAAAATGCCGATGCAGATAAAGCTGACGAGCAGGATAAGGAAATAGCTTTTGTTCTCGATAAGAAGACCAATCGATTGGAAGCGTAAGACCTCTTGTCGGGGGGCGGCGTTGGACAGGGAAGCGGGAGGTTTCACGAAAGCAAACCCAGCTGCAAGACCTGCGGCTGCAACGGCAAACGCCGCAAACCACATAAACAGGCCGGGGATGCCGGAAGCTTCCGCGATAGCGGGAGCAAGCGCCATCGGAATGATAAACCCGATATATTGGGCTAGCGTCAGAATGCCAGCTGCCGTGGATCTCTCCTGCAGCGGGAACCAGTCCGAGGCTACCTTTGTAGCGATATTAAGCAGAAAGGGCTGCCCGATCGCCAGAATGAACTGGAAGATCAGGACTAGCGTAAAATCGTCCGCATACAAGGCTCGCAGCAAGCTAAATACGGCAGTCAGACCAGCGCCGATCAGAAGAGAAGCTTTGTATCCCCATTTGTCGATAACCCAAGAGGCAGGCATAGAGAATAAAATAAACATGATCATAAAGCTCATGGAGCATAACGTGACGGACATGCTGCCCACGCCGTAATAATCTTCCGCCAAGCTTGAGATCGGCGCTAGGGAGAGCCACATCATTTCGGTCGATACGATAACCGGGACAATCGATAAAAGAATGATCCATTTCGTGAGGAAGATTCTTTTAATAACAATTCCACCTTTCGGCTAGGAGGTCACTGCGGCCTGCTTGGAATACTTTTTCAAATACACAAATCGCATCAACAGGCTTTCCAGGTAATGAATAGGCTTGACTTGGCCCAGCAGCTTGGCTCCGATATGGGCCTTGCTATTTTTCTCTAGAACCATCCTTACCGCAAGAGCTTCATCAGAGTTCACGCCGCAGCATAAAGCGCCCATTCCGCGGATCAGCACGGCTGAAGAGCTTTTGAGAGCCGCGGATACCTCCGAAGGGGAAAGTGCCGTATTCCTTGCCGAGGTGCCGATCAGCTGGGCGAAGTCGTCAAGCAGCGGCTTCAGCGGCTGCCCGGTTTGGGAGAAAAGCGCAACCTCCGGAATGCCGCTCCAGTGAATATGGTTAATCTGCTTATGCTTACGGTAAATCTGCTGATAGACGCTAGCCTCCTCCGGCAGGGCGGCATTCAGCTCGCCATTCCGGACAAGGAGCTCGGAGCCGGAATCGTTAAACAGCAGAAACCCATCCTTCGTTCTTCTGCTGTGATACAGCATCCGGGATACAGGCGCCGGAGAAGAATAACCCAGTCCAAGGGCAAACCGGCTTAATGCCGCCGCATCTGCTTCATGCTCGCCGGCCAAGCTTTTATACGTATCGTCGATATACTGGCGGCAAGCCTGATCCAGCTCCAAGGCGGCTTCGAATGCTTCCGTATGGTTGGCTCCGTAACAGATCGCTCCGTGATTTTTCATGATAATAGCTTTGTTGGAGGTGCGCGTAAGCGCTTTAGCAACATTGCGCTGCAGCTTCCTGGTGCTCGGGAGCGCGTAAGCCCCGCATAATACCCGGCCCGCCAGCATGCCTTCCTCTATCGGAACGGCATCCACATTGCAGGCGCTGATGACGGATGCATACTCCTGATGCGTATGGATTACGAAATGGGCATTGGGAAAACGTTTGTAGACCTCGGCATGCACGCCCTTCTCGGACGAAGGCTTGGTCGGGCCGCTATAGCTGCAGTCCGATATTTGAACGGTAACGATATCATCCGGCGTAAGCGAGCGGTAACCCCTGCCGCTAGGCGTAATGACAAACCTGCCGCCTTCGACGCGGTGGCTTACATTCCCCCAGGTGCGGGCAATCAGACCGGTTTCCATCAGCCTGATTCCGGCTTCGATAACACGCTGCTTGGCTTCCTCGACAGCTGTCTCGGGCATCCTTCTTATCCCTCCAATAAGGCTACATGGCCGAAAATATGGTCAAAGCGGACAAGAACGTCGTCGATCATTTCTTCCGTATAAGCCCCGCTGGTGTACAGCCGGCTGCCTGCCAGAGTTACGATACCTTCGGCCATGTAGGCAGCGCCCATATGCTCCATTTCTCTTTTTCGTCTGGACGTCTCCGACAATACCTTCGGAATTTGCCAAGGCTTCGACCAGTTGATGGCAAAATGCATCGTGCCTACCGTCTCCAGGTGGCAGATCGACCCTTGGTTAAAAGCGACAAAAGGCAGCTTGTATTTGCCGATTAATGCCTGAAGTCCCTCGGTGAGCCGGTCGGCCATCCGGCCGGATCTCGGGATCGCATTCGTCCGTTCAATCTCGCATAGCGTATAATAGCCGGCAACGCAGCTGAGCGGATTCGCAGCCATCGTACCGCCGATAAGCGCCTTCTTATGCTTGCTTCCGGCTTCGATGCCCGCGGACAAATATTTCATGTATTCCTTCTTGCCGCCAAGACCGCCCGCACCCGGATAACCGCCGGCAACGACCTTGCCGAAGACCGTCAGATCCGGGGAAACCCCGTAATAGCCCTGAGCGCCGGACATTCCGATTCGGAAGGCGGTAACCACCTCGTCGAAAATAAGAAGGGCGCCGTATTTGCGGCAGAGCTGCTCCACGCCTTTATTAAACTCGCGATCAACCGGCCTCGTGCCGCTTTCCGGTCCAACCGGCTCGATCAAGACGGCTGCCGTGCCGCCGCGCAGCTGATTGAAGCGGAGCTTTCGCTCCAGATCCTCCAGATCGTTCGGGAAAAACTCCTGGGTATGCTTGAAGATATAACGCGGAACGCCATGCGCTTGCGTCCATTTGGAGCCGGGGATGCGGATGCCGTAGGCAAGCTGGTCGCTCCAGCCATGATAAGCGCCGCCCATCTTGATAATCTTTTTTTTCTTCGTTGCCAGTCTTGCCACGCGGATCGCCGCCATGCAGGCTTCCGTGCCGGAGCCCAGCATGCGGAACATCTCGACGGAGTCGATGCTGTCGGCGATTTTTTTGCCTAGTTTATATTCGTATTCGTGGAAAAGTCCGGTTGAGGGACCGCAGTCGTTCAGCAGCTCGATGACCTTCCGGCGTACTTCGGGCGGGTTGCTTCCGAGCACCGTCGGGCCGCCGGCCTGCAGGAAATCATAATAGCGGTTGCCGTCGGCGTCATAGAGGTAAGCGCCTTCGGCTTTCGTAAATACGAGGGGGAACGGATGGTTAAAGGCCAGGTTATGCTGGACGCCGCCTGGGATAATCTCCTTGGCTACGTCGATCATCTCTTTCGATTTCGCGCATTTCGCTTCAAAATATTCCTCTTCGTACTTCTTCAAAGCATCCGGTCTGATCGAATAAACCGGCTGCTCGATGAGCCGGTCAAGCTGGCTCGTCACGGCCTTTACATCGGGATAGCGGGAAATCGAAAAGGTCCTCTCCATATGTACCCTCCTACGGATAATGGTCGTGCAAAGGGCAGAGAAATGATAATTCAAGTATATATAAACGGTTCGAAAGAAGGAACCAGTTTAGGTAATATCTCACAAAATTATTTAATAGAATTAATGCTTTTCTACTAAGGAACGATCAGGTAAAACCGTTTTTCCTCTGCACGAATTCCAAAGGCAAGTCAGAGCGGGGGGAGAGTCAATAGATTTAGGATGAAGTATCCAATAAAAAAGACTGCGCGGGCAGTCTTTAGCTTATCGGCCTATTCGCCGGGCAAATGGTTATTAAGAACAGCAAGGCGACAAATTGTCTATCTCATCAGTCCGCCGAGGATGAACTGCTCATGGACATCGGCGTATTGCTCCGTGACGGCGGCTTTGGCCGCTGCGATATTACCGCTCTTAATCGCTTCGTAAATCCGGCGGTTCGTCTGAACGGAACGGCTTGGCTGATATTGCGGATATTTTTTGCGGTAGGCAACGGTATGGAAGACATACCGCCCGCGGTACAGCTCCATAATTTGCAGCATGCTTTCGTTATGAATGGTCCGAAGGATTGTTTCGGTGAACAGCAAGGTATGGTTGTAATAACCGTAGTAATCGTTTTGCTCCAAAGCCAGCTGCTGCCGCTCAAGCAATTGGCTCATCGTATCCACATCGAAAGCAAGCTGGCGCTTTAAGGCCGTGTCCAGCGCGAACAGCTGCATAGAGACTAGAACCTCATACATTTCGCTGAAATCATGGGCGGACACTTCCTTAACCATTACTCCCCGTCCGCGAAAGGTTCCCACAAGACCTTCCCGTTCCAGCAAGGAGATAGCTGCACGGATAGGCGTCCGGCTCATGCCGAGCAGTCCGGCAAGCTCATTTTCCGATAACATGGAGCCGGGCATATATTCCGCGCGCATAATGCGCTCCCGAATTTCACGATAAGCGACCGTTTCCAGAGAAGTCGAAGACATTATGATTTATTCCTTTGCTTGTTTTAGTTTAATAGTAACAAATGTCTCGAAAATACTGCAATGATGAAGATAGGAATAAGGTGAGAGACGCGGCTCCTACTTCATCTGCCCAATAGACAAGCTTACCTTATAGTTGCCGTAGGCAAGCAGTTCGTCGAGAAAGCCGGTCAGCTCCGGCTGCGAGCCGACGCGCACGCGCATCCAATAACAGCCTTCGCCGCTGACGCGGTGAATCTCAACAACCTGGCCGCTGCTGCCCGCGAATTGCTGG
Source organism: Paenibacillus sp. BK720 (assembly GCF_011761545.1). NCBI lineage: Bacteria > Bacillati > Bacillota > Bacilli > Caryophanales > Paenibacillaceae > Paenibacillus > Paenibacillus sp. BK720. The sequence continues at coordinate 675,794 of NZ_JAASRQ010000001.1, forward strand.
AACGTCTGATGAGCCGTGTTGGAAGACAAGAAGACGGTGACAAAGGCATGGACGGTCAGGCCGATTTTCTCGGGATTCCAATTGACCGTTGTGCCTTCAATGATGCCAAGGTCCTGCAGCTTGCGGACGCGGGCGCCTACGGCCTGTCCGGTCATATGCACATGTTCCCCAATCGATTTATGAGACTGGCTGGCATCCGCAATCAAGCAGCTTAATATTTGTCTGTCGATATCGTCAATTCCGTATGAGCTTAACATGTCGGAAGAATCCTTTCATTATGAAAATAAAAGCGGCTAAATCGTTTCACGAGGTTATTTCTGCGCGATGCGGCTTTATTTTATAATTGTATCAGACACATTAAGAAATGAGGGACACAAAATGAATATACGATTAATCCGACATGCGACGCTGTGGCTGGACTATGCGGGAGTACAGTTTCTTGTTGATCCGATGTTTAGCGACGCCGGCGTAAATCCGCCGATTATGAATTCAACGAATGACCGGCGTAATCCGCTTGTACCGCTGCCTTTCCCTAAGGAAAAGCTTCTGCAGCCGGAGGTTATTCTCGTCAGCCACCTCCATCCGGATCATTGGGATGCCGCCGCAATCGAATCGCTGCCGAAGTCGACACCGCTGTTCTGCCAACCGGGAGACGGGCCAGCGATCACAAGCCAGCATTTTGCTAGCGTAACGGAAATCGGGCAATCCGTCCTCTATAAAGGCATTACAATCTCAAGAACAAGCGGAAGGCATGGAACGGGAGAGATCGGCGAAAGAATGGGTCAGGTGTCAGGTTTTGTTCTTCAAGCGGAAGGCGAACCGACCCTTTATATCACGGGCGATACCATCTGGTGTGAAGAAGTAAAGCATGCTTTGGATGCTTTCAAGCCGGATGTCGCGGTAATCAATGCGGGCGGGGCGCAATTTGCCGTTGGCGATCCCATTACAATGAATGCGGAGGATGTCATCCGGGTATGCCGTTACGCACCGTCTACGAAGGTAGTTGCCGTTCATATGGATACGATTAATCATTGTTTGGCGACAAGAGATGTTTTAAGAGAAGCGTTAAGCGCGGAAGGGCTGCTTGGTCAGGTTCTGATCCCTGCGGACGGAGAGCGGGTAACATTAGACAAGTAATGCCGGATGGTCCGGTTAAAAGCTTCCGGGCATCCGGAATATAAACAAACGGCTGTGCTAAAATTCGCACAGCCGTTTTTTCGTCTATTCCAATCCTCTTACAAATCCCGTTCATCGGCGCCAATCGCCAAAATCTCGCGGATATCCGCGTCGGTAAGCGATGATAGCTGCTCCTCGCCGGGCCGGATAATGTCGTCGATCATATTTTTCTTCCGTTCTTGAAGCGCGTACATCTTATCTTCAACCGTGCCGTGGGCGGCCAGCCGGATAACCTGAACCACCTTGGTTTGACCAATCCGGTGGGCCCGGTCGGCAGCCTGCTGCTCGACGGCAGGATTCCACCACAGATCATACAAAACGACGGTATCGGCACCCGTCAGGTTAAGTCCTGTTCCGCCTGCTTTTAGCGATGCGAGGAAGATATCCTTCTCCCCGTCGTTGAACCGGTTGCATAGCTCCACCCGCTCGGCGGCTTTGGTACTGCCGTCGAGGTAGAAATAAGTGATGCCCTGGCGGACCAGTTCTTTGCTGATGAGTCCCAGCATTTCGGTGAACTGCGAGAAGATCAGCATCCGTTTGCCCGTGCTGCGACACTCCTCCACGATTTCGAACAGCTGCTCGAACTTGGCGGAGCTGCCTTCGTAATCGGTAATAAATAACGCCGGATGGCAGCAGATTTGGCGCAGCCGGGTCAGGCCGGCCAAAATTTTGATCCGGTTCTGCTGGAAGCTCCGGTCATTATCCAGATGCTTGACGGTTTCCGTACGCAGCTTGGCCAAATACGAGACGTACAGCTTCTTCTGTTCCGGCAGCAGACTGGTGGCCTGCAGGGTCTCGATTTTATCCGGCAGCTCCTTCAGCACGTCGGTCTTCAGGCGGCGCAGGAGGAAGGGGCGCGCGCGGCGCGCGATGTTTTCCCTCGGCAGGTCGGAGAACACCTTGCGGGCAGGGAACAGCTCGGGGAACACGGCGCCAAAAATGGACCACAGCTCCTCGACTCTGTTCTCAAGCGGAGTACCGGTTAACCCGAAACGGTTCTTGGCCTGCAGCGCTTTTACGGCCTGCGCGGTTTGGGTGGTATGATTTTTGAACGCCTGCGCTTCATCCAGAATAACCGTATGATAGAAGCGCTGGACGTACAGCTCGATATCCCGGCGCAGCAGCGGGTACGACGTGATGACGACGTCTATCCCTTTCAGGGACCTTAACTTGGCAGCTCTCTCCGGTCTCGTGCCGTCTGCGATGATGACTTGGATCTCCGGAGCAAACTTCTTCAGCTCGCTAAGCCAATTGTACATAAGGGAAGCCGGCGTAACGATAATGGCGGGCTGCTCCAGTTCCCGGATCTCCGGAAGACAGGAGAGAAGGAACGCGATGCTTTGAATCGTTTTGCCAAGTCCCATATCGTCCGCGAGAATGCCGCCGAACCGGTAATGGGCCAGCGTCTTCATCCATTGGAAGCCGTAAGTCTGATAATCCCTCAGCACATGCCGCAGCGTGACCGGTACTTCGAATTCCAGGTGATCCGGGTTGCGGATATGAGCCAGCAGCTTTCGCAGCGATTTGCCGAGCTGAATGGTCCTTCCTTCATGCTCGAAATCCCCGAGATGGAGTCCGCGCGCCACCGGGATACGGAAGACGGATTGATTCAGGTCCGAACGGAGGAAGCCGGTCTCGTTAATAATCCTCGTAATAGCCTCGTATTCCTTGCCCTCGAGCGGCAGCAGCGCGCCTTCCTGCAGCCGGTGGTATCGGCGTTTCTCCACGATCGAGCGGAGCACGCTGCGGATCTCGTCGTCGGAAATGCCGGTCAGCTCGAACTTGAATTCCAGCCAGTTCGTTCTCTCGTCCACTTCAACCTTCAGCAAAGGCGGCGTATTCGGGACAACGATTCTCGTCTTGACGGCCGAGGTGGCATGGACCTGCAGCAGCTTCTCCAGCTTGGGAATGGTATGTCTTAGAAACTCGTATTCGCTGTCCTCGTCTTGCATGTAGTAGCCAAGCTCGGTGGTAATAAAACCGCTTTGCTCCATAATATCGAGAATTTGGTTCTCCCGGTCTCCGTCCCGGAGGAGGATACGGTCCCCGGTCTTGTAATCCGCGTGAGCCGCCAGCGGGTTGATCTTGATCTCCCCATATTGAAACTCCAGCTCGGCAAGCAGTCGGTCCCGGATCCGGTCCAGATAGAGTCTCGCCTGCAGGGCAGTTTGCACGATTTTTTCCGATACGCTCCGGGTCACTTGAACTTGACCAAGCTTCATCAGCTCGGGGACAACCTTCTCCATAAAAGACTCGATCTGTTCCGGCGAAATGACGACATGCCGACGATGCGAGGCGTCCAGCATATTTTTGAAATCGGCCAGCTGTTTGCACGAGGCCTCGGGAAGCTGCTTCATCCGGCCTTCGCTCAGCACCATGCTGTAGGCGGGTAAGACGGTAATCTTGTCTAATCCTTCAACATTCAACTGAAAGCCGCTCTCGTCCTGCTCGCCAAATTCGAATCGGACAGGAGAGGCTTCGTCGTTTATTTGGAGGCCGGCGGTAACGGTGCCCTCCTGATCAATCAGCACGGAAGGACAAGCGGCAAGCAGAGGCAGCACGGTTGGCCAATCCGCCGGGGGAATCATAAGCATCCGGTTGTTTGGTTTTCCGCGAGCCTTTCCGTTGAAAGGAGCCGCCTCCTCCTGATACAGCGCTTCGTTCCTGCTGATCCGGGCCAATTCGCCCAGCAAGGCATAATCTTCATTTCGGAATCGGTGCTCGGCAGGGTTAAACGTAAACTGCTTGGAGAAGGTGCGAGTGACGTTTAAGGCTATTCCTTCGATAAATGCGCGGATATCCGGCACGACGTACAGCCTGCCAAGACCCGTCCGGAGCTCGATTCCTATCCGGTAGTTCCGGTAACCGCTCGAGAAGATCACGCAGGTGAACTGAATCTCAACGGGTATGCGGGTATCTCTTACATAACGCGTACTGCCAAGAAGCGCGGACTGACCCCGTTCCCGGCTGCCGAATAAGTCCAATATGCTGGACGACAGCAGCTGGTCGCTTGCCGAGATGCGGGCCAGGTTTAGCGCTTCCTCAGGCATCTCAGGCAGCTCTAACAGATGCAGCAGCATGGCTGCGACATGTTCGCAATATTTATCTTCGGGATCAAAGTCCGGGCAGGTGCAGGTTGCCACGATCTCGCCGCGGAGGCGGGTAGCCGTCACGGTCAGGTCGCGGTTCGTCCGGACATTGGCTTCGCAGAACGGCTTGTCCGGGTCATACCGCAATATCGTCACCCCGCCCGCCTGCCAGATGGCCTCTCCTTCTTCGAAGGCAAACCGGCCGCATAACACACGGACATCATCATCGGTATATGAAAAGCTCATAAGCTGTAATCCTTTCCGGTTATTCGCTCAGTTGATGCAGCAAACGCAGCAGCTCGCCGCGTTCCTCCGGCGTTATCGAAGCGAGCACCATGTCTGCGGACTCGCTCATCGCAAGCCGCGCTTGTTGAATGAGAGGAGGCGCTGTGTCGGATAATTGGATAAAAGTAGCCCGGCGGTCTTCCGGGTCAGGTTGGCGAACGATCAGCTTCTCCTGCTCAAGCGCATCCACGAATTGCGTAACGGTCCGCGGCTTGATGCCAAGCTTTGCGGCGATATCGCTCATCCGGATTTGTCCGGCTTCGGCGACAGAGACAAGGAAGCGCAGCCTTGGTCCGGACAAATATTCCGGAACTTCGAAGGCGGATAATTGGGCTTCGAACCGGAGATGCAGCCGGTGGGTTGTCCGGAGCAGCGTTTCCAGCAGATGGCCCGCTGACGGTATCGTCGTTTCGGATGCTTCCATAGTTCCTCCTTGACTTTTGACACATGAATTCCTATAGTCTAGTTATCGAATAATTAGTGAGTATACTCAATATGTGTTCATTCCGTATGTTGATTTTACACGATTCCGCATGACATTCCAATAAGGAGGGCCCATTCTATGGCTCAAACGATGCAAGCTATCCGTTATTATCAGTTTGGAGACCCCGAGGTGCTGCAGCTGGAGGAAGCTCCAAAACCGGTCCCGAAGGAAGGCGAAGTGCTGATCCGTATTGCTGCAGCCGGCGTGCTGCCCGTGGATTGGAAAATCCGCAAAGGATTATTCCCGATGCCCGTGAGATTCCCGGTCATACCCGGGACGGCTTTTGCCGGCGTAATCGAAAGCGCGGGTCCGGGTGTGACCGGGCTTATAACCGGGCAGGAGGTATTCGGAAGAAGCATCAACGGAACCTATGCGGAATACACAACGGCTCCGGCGGATTCGGTCGCGCTTAAGCCTTCCTCCATCGGCTTTGCCGAAGCGGCAACGATTTCCGGCGGAGCAACGACGGCCTGGTGCGCAATCAACAATGCGGGCATCAAGGCCGGGGACCGCGTCTTTATTCATGGTGCAGGCGGCGGAGTAGGCTTGTTTGCCGTCCAGTTCGCCAAATGGAAAGGGGCCTATGTGATTGGAACGGCCAGCCCTTCGAATTTGGATTTTATCCGGTCCATTGGCGTGGATCACGCGATTGATTATACGGCCGGTCCGTTTGAAGCGGGGCTGGAGCGGGAAGCGGATTTCGTACTGGACACGGTTGGCGGCGCCACGCTTGAACGTTCCTGGGCGTTAATCAAGCCGGGAGGGGCTTTGCTTACCATTGCGGGTCAGCCTCCGTTTGAGCGTGGACAGCAGGAGGGGGTGCGCGTGCTTCGCTCGGCACTGGCCTCCAAGCAGGATTTATCGGACATTGCGGAGTTGATCGTCAAAGGTGCTGTTCACGCGCAAGTCCAGGCTCTTTATCCGCTGGGAGAAGCGCGCGAAGCCCATATCCGCTCGGAAGCGGGACACGGCCGCGGACGTATCGTACTCGCAACGGAAACATAATCGTTGTGCAAAAACTGGGAAAAAACCGTGCGATCCGCCGATTGCACGGTTTTTTTGCGCGGAAATCTTAATTTTACAGGCAATGTTCTTTAATTTATGTAGTTTAACGCAGGCTGAATAAAGTTAGAATGAAAAAGGTGTATTAGCATGGTACCAGTTATGCGCGAAAAGGAGAATAAGCATATGTCCAAACCAAATGAACCAATCGTAACTCATATTTTTACGGCAGATCCTTCTGCGCATGTTTTCGAAGGCAAAATTTATATTTATCCTTCCCATGACCTCGATCATGACGGCCCGACTAACGATAACGGCGACCAATACCAGATGGAGGATTATCACATTTTGTCCATGGACGACGTCAATTCCCCGTGCGTCGATCACGGCGAAGCTCTTCATGTGAAGGATGTGCCTTGGGCGTCCAAGCAAATGTGGGCACCGGATGCCGCATTCAAGAACAATACCTATTACTTGTATTTCCCTGCTAGAGACCAAGAGGGCATATTCCGCATTGGCGTAGCAACAAGCTCGACTCCGGCAGGGCCATTCAAAGCAGAAGAGAACTATATTCCCGGCAGCTTCAGCATCGACCCTGCCGTTCTCGTGGATGAAGATAACAGAGCCTATATGTACTTCGGCGGTCTGTGGGGCGGACAGCTGGAGAAGTGGACAACCGGCGAATTCGTTGCGGATGCCGCAGATCCGGATGTAAACGGGCCAGCTCTTGGTCCGCGTGTAGCGGAACTGAGCGATGACATGCTGACCTTCAAATCCGAGGCAAAAGAGATATCGATCGTGGACGAAGAAGGAAATCCGTTGCTTGCCGGCGACGAAGACCGCCGTTATTTCGAAGGTCCGTGGATGCACAAGTACAAAGGCAAGTACTATCTCTCGTATTCAACGGGCTCTACCCATAAGCTCGTGTATGCGGTAGGCGACAATCCGCAGGGACCGTTTGTCTTCAAAGGGACCATTTTGACGCCGGTAATCGGTTGGACCACCCATCATTCCATCGTGGAATTCCAGGATAAGTGGTATCTGTTCTACCATGATGCATCGCTTTCCGGCGGCGTAGACCATAAGCGCAGCGTGAAATTTACCGAGCTGAAGTACAACGAAGACGGTACGATTCAAACGATTGATCCTTACAACACTTAATAGAAAAAAGCGCGGAGCGGCGGCTCCGTGCTTTTTTTGATGAATTTTTTCGTTACACGATCGTTAAGCCCATGCAAAACACAGCTTGCTCAACCTGGCTGCCTCATCTTCAGCTTTGCGTCGGTTACGACAAGCTTGGAGAATGGCTGAAAGTCTGCGAGCATAATGAAATCGCACGCGCCTACCGCCGGGATCACCCTTCCGTCCTGCATAATAAAACCTACCTTGAAGGGTTTCTTTTACCGGTACAAGCATGGATGCATCCGATTTAAGCCTTACGCAGACCGCTCCATGACAATTGCCGGATCTCCGAGGCGGTACGTCCGGTGGTCTGCTTTAGCTGCCTCGCAAAGTGGTGGGAGGTCTTGAAGCCGCAGCGCTGCGCGATCTCCGTCACGGTAAGCCCCGTATTGGTAAGCAGTTCAACCGCCTTCTGAATGCGGAAGCCCCATAAATATTGAAATGGCGTAGTCTGCTCATATTGCTTAAACAGTCTGACCAGATGCTCGGGAGAGACGTTTGCGGCAGCGGCTATTTCCTTTAAGGTTGCTTCCTCGGCAAAATGCTCGCGAATCCAGGCTAATGCCGCATAAATCGCCGGATGCTTCTCCTTCTGCTCCAAAGACCGCTTCGATTCAATCGGATACAAATGCAAGGCGGCGAGTCCAAGCTGCAGAATGACGGGATCGGTTGGCAGAGTATCCCGCTGAAGACGGAGCAGGAGATCCGTAAGCCGGTTCATTTCCTCGTTAAGCGGCAGGCATTCCGGCAGCAGCCGGAACGATTCCCGGATATGCTCTTCCAGCTCCGGCACATGCACCGCAATCCAGCGGTGCCAGGTATCCTCGGTTTTCGAGAAGACGAACTGCTCTTCGTGCCCGGGCAGAAGCAGGATGACATGTCCGGGCTGAACATGGAGCTCCCGGCCGTCGATCGTGACAGACATTTCTCCGGTGTACAGCATCACAAGCTGAAGATCCTGTTGAATGCGCGGACCGAATTTTCCGCCAGGGGGATAGACGACGGAGCCAGCCACGGCTGATGCTACATGCATAAAATCACCTCACCATGATTGTAAGAGTAATGTACTGGAATATCAATGACAGACACGATTGTGTAATTCGCAGCCATTGTCCGGAACCGGTGGCGGGAGTACGATGAGAGTATCGCTCGAGCAAAATCAATCTTAAAGGAGAATGATTAGTGAATACGACTTATACGGCTCCGCTCACTCCCTTGTCGGATGAACAGATTGCTTTTTTCAAAGAGAACGGATATTTGTTATGGAAGAACGGCATGTCCGGCGATTTGATTGATGCCTTTAACGGACACATTTACGATATCAGGAACCAGTCTCCTATGCCGGAATGGGCGGCTTGCGAGGAGTCCAAGAAATATTCGCTGCGTCTTTTTAATCCGCATAAGCATGACGGCATGTCCAGGCAGCTGATGAAGCATGCGCTGGTCCGAGGGGCGCTGGCGCAGCTGATGGGCAAAGAAGCGGTATGCGTGCAAAGCATGTATTTCTACAAAGAACCGGGTTCGCCGGGACAGGCTGCCCATCAGGATTATTACTATATCAAGAATGATCCGATGACGATGATTGCCGCATGGACGGCGATGGAGGAGCTGATCGATGTCGAGAACGGCTGCTTATGGGTCATGCCCGGCACCCATAAGCTTGGGCTGCTGCCCCATGGCGCGGTCAAAAACATCGAGGAGCATGAGCCCTGGACCGAGGAGACGGAAGGCGTGGATACAAGCAGGCAGATCCCGGTAGTGATGGAGAAGGGGGATATCCTGTTTTTCAGCGAGCTTCTTATCCATTCGTCAGGCAAAAACCGGAGCAAGGAGCGCTGGCGCCGCTCCTATGTCTGCCATTACATTCGCGAGGACTCTCATGTGCTTCACCGGGAGGATTTGCGGCAGAAATATCCTTTATACTAAATTCCAAGGTTTCACCTTAGGCACGGAAGAAGAGGGCTGGAAGGCTCTCTTCTTTTTGCGTATAATTAGTTTACAATCGTAACGGTTTACAACGATAACTAAGAAGGGGTTTCCAAGATGGCAACGGAAGCAATGGATATTTACCAGTCTTTTTTCCGGATTACCCGCCAGCTGAAGAAGCTGGCTTTTCACAGTGCGGCTAATCTCGGTTTAACCGTTCATCAGATTAATATACTGGAGTCGGTGCGGCTGAACCCCGGGCAGAAGCAGAAGGAACTGACGGAGAAGCTTGTCTTCGCGAAAAGCCGGGTCAGCGTTCATATCGATCAGCTTGTTCAGCAAGGGCTTGTTGCCAGAGAGCCTTCGGAGCAGGATCGGAGAGAGATTCAGCTGTTTATTACGCCTGCCGGCGAAGAGCTGTGCGAGCTGTACAATCAGGAAGCGGCCTCTTATAAAGCCTTGAGCGGCGCTCTTGAGAACCTGCCTCCGGAAGATGTCGACAAGCTGCATCAGCTGCATCAGCAGATTTTGAGCCATCTCTAAGCGGACGCTTACGAAAGAAGGGGTACCGATGTCCAGAATATACGGGGGTCCAGGGGGAGTGGGCTTTAACAAAATGAAGTTTGACGACGGAGCGAAGCCGACTATTACGAAAGCGATGCTCGTCCGCATCTCCGCTTATTTTGTCCCTTACTGGAAACAGACCGTAGTCGTGTTGTTTATATTGCTTCTATCCTCGGGTTTGGGGCTGCTGCCGCCGATTTTTATCCAGCATATCGTGGACGATGCGCTGCCGAATAAAGATATGAGGCTGCTCGCGGAGCTGGTTCTCATATCGCTTGCGGCAACGGTTGCGTCCGGCCTGCTAGGCGTGCTGCAGAGCTATCTCAACTCCTATATTTCGCAAAATATCGTATACGATATGAAAAACCAGATGTACCGCCATCTGCAAAAGATGCCCATGCAGTTCTATTCCAATGTAAAGCAGGGCGAGGTCATTACCAGAATGACAAGCGATATTTCCGGCATTCAGGGCGTGTTCAACAGCACCGTCGTCAATTTTGCGAGCAATCTGTTTATTCTTGCGACCACGCTTGGAACGCTGTTCGTCATGAATTGGAAGCTGGCGATCCTTGGAATGGTTGTGGTTCCCTTGTTTCTTTTTCCAACGAGAAAAATGGGCCGCGTCCGCTGGAAAATCGCCAAAGAAACCCAAGAGAAAATGTCCGAGCAGAACCATATCATTCAGGAAACGCTTAGCATTAGCGGTTACCTATTGATGAAGCTGTTCACGAAGGAACGGAAGGAATACGAGGGCTTCAGAGCCGTAAACGCCGAGTCGACCCGTCTTCAGATCAGAGAATCGATGGCCGGACGCTGGTTTATGATGCTGCTGTCCACGTTTACGACGATCGGACCGATGCTGATTTATTTGTATGGCGGTTATTTGTATATTCAAGGCGAGATATCGGTCGGGGAGATTATCAGCTTTGTTGCTTTGCTCGGGCGGATTTACGGACCTTTTGGTCAAATGACGAATCTATACGTTGATATCAACCGCTCGATTGCTTTGTTTGAACGGATTTTCGACTATTTCGACATGGAGCCGGTCATCGTGAATAAGGCGGAGGCGCTTCCAGTGGATATTTCGGGTAAAAATATTGAGTTTGAGGATGTAAGCTTTGCTTATCAGAAGGACAAGCCCGCTCTGAGGAACGTCTCGTTTAAGGCCGAATCGGGGACCATGACAGCACTAGTTGGTCCAAGCGGAGCGGGGAAGACAACCATCACGAATTTGCTGCCGCGCCTGTATGAGCGAAGCTCCGGCTGTATCCGGATCGGCGGTACGGATATCAAGGATATGACGCTGGAGTCGCTCCGGTCCCAGATTGGCCTGGTCACCCAGGATAGTTACTTGTTTAACGGGACGATTCGAGAGAATCTGATGTATGCCAATGACGAAGCTTCGGAAGAGGAAATGCAGGAGGCGTGCAAAGCGGCCTATATCCATGAGTTCATCATGGAGCTGCCGGACGGGTACGACACGGTTGTGGGCAACCGGGGGATGAAGCTGTCGGGCGGGGAAAAACAGCGGATTTCCATTGCGAGGGTTCTTCTCAAAGATCCCGCTGTCATTATTCTGGACGAAGCGACTTCCTCGCTTGATACGGTATCGGAGTACTATATTCAGAAGGCAATGAGCGTCCTGCTGCAGAATAAGACAAGTATCGTTATTGCGCACCGGTTGTCTACCATAATGGCCGCCGATCAAATATTGGTCGTGCAGGACGGAACGATTGTGGAAAAGGGCCGGCATGAAGAGCTGCTTAAGCAAAACGGGGTATACAAAGACCTGCACGCCAAGCAGTTTGAGAGGATGAAGGAGGAACGATGACCGATGACCGTAAATATTGCGTTGCTGCGAGGCATTAATGTCGGCGGAAAAAACAAAATCAAGATGGCCGACTTGCGCGAGGCCTTAACCGCAATCGGACTGCAGGATGTGCAGACGTATATTCAGAGCGGCAATATTCTGTTCAAATCCGATGAGGGGGAAGCCGCGCTGCGGAGCCGGATCGAGGAGCAGATTGAAACGGTGTTTGGGCTTTCAATCAAGGTCATTATACGGACAGCGGAGGAGATGCGGGTTATCGCCGCAAGCTGCCCGTTTACCGAAGAACAGCTTGCGGCGGCTGCGGCCACGGCGCAGGGAGAATACCTGTATGTGTCGATGATGCTGCAAGCGCCGACAGCTGAGCAGCTGGAGACGCTCCGGTCGTTCGAGACGGATAAGGAGCTCTTCGACTGTAAGGGACGGGATTTGTATCTGCTGTTTTATGAAACGGTACGTAATTCCAAACTCGCCGTGAAAGCGGAAAAGCTTGGCGTACATTCCACCGTCCGCAACTGGAACACGATTAACAAGCTGGTGTCGCTCGCTGACGGGATGGAATCGTCTACGTCTCCGTCATAACCCCGCCGTTTACATGCAGCACTTGACCAGTAACAAATGAAGAATCGTCGGAAGCGAGATAGATATAAGTAGGAGCAAGCTCGAACGGCTGACCTGCGCGTTTCATCGGCGTCTCCAGGCCAAAGGTTTTGACGTATTCAGCGGAATAGCTCGATACGATAAGCGGCGTCCAGATCGGCCCGGGAGCAACGGCATTTACGCGTATGCCGCAGCTTACGAGCTGGAGAGACAAGGAGCGTGTGAAGGAGACGATGGCCCCTTTGGTCGAGGAATAATCAATGAGCAGCGGTGCTCCCGCATAAGCCGTAACGGATGCCGTGCTAATAATGGAGCTGCCGGCCTTCAGGTGGGGCAGGGCAGCTTTCGTTAGATAGAAGTGCGGGAAGATGTTTGTTCGGTACGTATCCTCGAGCTGCTCGTCGGAAATATCCAGAATGCATTTTTGCGGGAATTGCACGGCTTGATTTAAGACCAGGATATCCAGACAGCCGTAATGCCCGATTGTTTTTCGTACAACCTCCGAGGAAAATTCCGGCTTTCTAAGATCACCTTCGATGAGCAAACAGCGTCCTCCGTATTGCTCTACCATCTGCTTGGTTGCCAGCGCGTCTTCGCGTTCGTACAAATAAACGATCGCTACATCCGCGCCTTCCTTGGAAAATCCGATCGCAACGGCGCGGCCGATCCCGCTGTCACCGCCCGTAATAATCGCAACCTTGCCCTTTAGTTTGCCGCTGCCCTTGTATGTCGGGTTATCCGAGATCGGAGTCGGATTCATGAGATATTCCAGGCCGGGCTGATGATCCTGATGCTGCGGGGGGAAGGTTACCGGTGACTGCTTGCATTTGGTTTCCTGGCTGTAATAAGGATAAATGGGAATCATGTTGGTCCTCCATAACAGAAAAGTTGCTATAGGGTATTCACCTATTCCCGGGAAGGTGTACGGTTGCCTATACCAACCGTTGGGTATTGGCATACGCTAACGCAGGCATTCCATTACTTTTCTAATAAAGGAGTCATTTACAATGACGAAATCTAATCGGACATTTGTCCCAGGTGGCTTTCCGCCAGGTGCGCAAGGCGGATTCCCGCCGCCGTGGGGCTGGCAGCCGCCGAGACCGCCATGGTGGGGCTGGGGACAACCGCCGCGTCCGCCGTGGTGGGGCTGGGGCCCGCCTCCGCGTCCGCCATGGGGCGGACCGGGATTTGGACCAGGATTTGGATCAGGATTCGGAACGGGATTCGGACCGGGACCAGGCGGCCCGGGTGGACCGGGAGGTCCAGGTGGTCCAGGTGGTCCAGGTGGCCTGCCTCCGGGAGGACCGCGGGTTAGCGGAAGCTAAACGAGGATATTTAAATATAGCATTTTAGATTTAATGTAAATCTATATTAAGGGCGATTGTTGCTTCCATAAGGATGCAGCAATCGCCCTTTTATTTGTCTGCTGTAATTACTAATATTCCTGCAACATCCTAAAAATTTGAAAATAGTTATAGAACTTTAGTACCTGCTATGATATTTTAGTAGAGGTGAATTTAGTAGGCAAGAATAACCAAATAGGGAGCGCGAATCATGAAAAAAGTAACTAGTCTTTTGCTTGCGACGCTGCTTGTATGTGGAGCGTTGTTCGCAGGAGCGGCAAGCGCGGCAACCCCGGAACCCAAGGAAACCTCGGAAACAACGGCTGTGAATGATACCGCCGCGAGCTTCGTTGATGTGTCCGGGCACTGGGCAAAATCGGCAATTGACCGTTGGAGTTCAAGAGGGGTTATTAACGGTGTAACCTCACAGAAGTTTGAGCCGGAGCGTGCTATTACGCGCGCAGAATGGGCAGCACTAATTAATCGTCTATTCCAATATCGTCAAGCAGCAGAGAATCCATTTAAGGATGTCGTTGCTGCGGACTGGTTCGCTAATGATGTAGCCGTTGCCTTAGGGACAGGCTACATGAAAGGTTATACGGACGGAACATTCCGACCGGGGGCCAATATTTCACGCGAGGAAGCAGCGCTAACAATAGCAAAACTGCTCTCGCTTCCGGCGGCAACTGCAAACGCTTCGTTCCATGATGCCGGCAAAATCTCAAGCTGGGCGTTACAGGGAGTTGCTTCCGCTGCGTCAGCAGGCATTATCACAGGATACACGGATGGAGATTTCAAGCCGGCCCGGCAAGTTACGCGCGCTGAAGCAGCGAGCATTCTAGACCGTGCTTTTAATACCTACGGTATCTGGACGGAAGAGGGGGTTAACGGTCCTGCCGAAGGCGTGCAGAAACAATCTGGCAGCGTTATTGTGAATTCGGCAGGCACCACCCTTCAAAATATGGACATTGCCGGCGATCTGATTATTGGCAAAGGTGTAGGCAATGGCGATGTTTATTTGAAAAACGTTACGGTTCATGGAAAGACCTTCGTATATGGCGGAGGCGAGAACAGCATTCATCTTGAAGATTCCGTGATTCTTACCGTAATCGTTAATAAAGCGGAAGGCACTGTGCGGATCGTAGCGCAAGGTAAAACGACCGTTCAGGAAATAACCGTTCAAACCGGCGCCAAGTTGGAGGCGTCAGAAGGTGCCGATATTAGTAAAGTAACCCTTTCGAATCAATTGCCGAATAATTCGCGCGTTGTATTGACTGGGCATTTTGATACCGTCAATGTTGAAGCGGAAAGCATCATTGTTCAGATCCCAAAAGGATCTATTGATCAGATGGTTGTGGCGGACTCGGCTGCCGGAACAAGCGTGCAAGCTGACAAGGAAGCAACCATTGTAAATGCGGTACTAAACGCCGCGGTTAAGATGCTTGGCGAAGGTACGGTTGAAAAAGCGGTTGTTAACTCCACTGGCGTATCCATGGATAAGGCCCCGAACAAAATGGAGACCGGCAGTAATGTTCCCTCTGATGTCAAAGTGAATGTCGGCGGAAAAGAGCAGCCTGCAGGTACGGATACTCAAGGCAGTATTGGCGGCGGTGATCTCGGCGGAGGCAGCGCTGGAGGCGGGAGCGCCGGCGGCAACACAGGCGGCGGCAATACCGGCGGTGGCAATACCGGCGGCGACACAGGCGGCGGCAATACCGGCGGTGGCGACACAGGCGGCGGCAATACCGGCGGCAGTAATCCGGGAAGCATGTATTTTGAGATAGCTCTTGCCCAAGACCGAGTCATCAGCGGCGAACCTGTAACGGTGACAAGTACACGTGACGGGGTAGCGTATTTCACGGATGAATACTTCGAAAATACCGATATGCTGAATGCTTTGGTTGATGCCGGTAAAGCCAAGAAAATGGAAGTGAAAAAAGATGTTCCGGCAAGCTTTGATACTAGCGATTTAACCTTCAACAATTGGATGTACGTGGTTGTCATCGATTCCGAGGGTAAATCTTCTTATCATCGGATGGTTACAGTCCTGGATAAGGCCGGAACTCCGCTTGCTTCGGCGGGCGGCGGTGCCGAGACCAACTTCGAGTGGGAGAAGTTCAGAATTGAGTTTAACCGGGATGTAAAGCTGGTTGAGGGTAAAGATCTCCGCACGGCGATAACAGTAGCCACAAAAGACAGCAACGATGAGTTTCTGCCGCTAAGTGCGGGAGATGTCGTGGAAATTAACGGAAATGAAATTCTTTATACACCTGAGAAAAAGTTTACGCTGCGAGAGGTGCGGTTTAAGATTGCGGCAGGAACTTTAGAGACCTTAAATGGCGATGATCAGAACGATGAAACAATATCGTATCAACACGACTCCTATATGTTAATTAAGGTAGATGGCGAAAGAAAAAACAGCATGACAGTGCCGGTGGGAACGGTGATTCATTTTACAGCAACCCACGGCGGAACGGTTTACTTTGTTCTTGATGATACACCGGGCGGGAACTACGAGTATGAGCAAGAAGTTAACAATAATTTCGGTGGCAAAGTTGTAATTCCTGATGATGCAGTAGATCAAGAATATACATTTGATACGACCGGTTTCCAGCCAGGCGAAGATTATATGCTTGTTACGGAATGGGGCTGGAGAGTTACGGTTCATTTGACAGAGGCAGCAAAATAACGGAGTAAATAAAGAACACGGCTTCCAATAAGGGAAGTCGTGTTTTTTTTGTTCAAAGCTCCTGCTGAAGCGCCTCCCGCGCAAAAGCAATCCATTCCCGCGCAGCGAATGACTGGTAGCTGTCCCGGCGCCAGATCATGGCCAGATGCCAAGGAATGCTTGGCGAGGTCAGCGGGATGATGCGAAGCCGCTCCAGATCGAGCTCCCGGCATATCGCCTCGGGCAGCAGCGCGATTCCGAGCTTTGCGGCTACCATCTCGCTGATGAAATCCCATTGGGTGCTCTTGAAGACGACATCCGGCTGGAAGCCCAGCTTCTCGCATTCGGCAAGAATTCGGTCATGAAGCGTAAATTCCTCATGGAAGAACAGGAACGGCTCTTCCTTGAGATCGATAAGCGGCACTTCTTTCCGGCCGGCGAGCTTATGCGATGGAGGGACAACCAGCATGAGATCCTGCCGCAAGAAACAGAAGGATTCGAACTTCTCGTCGTTCGTCGGCAGCAGAATAACTCCGATATCCAGCGCTCCGGAGCCTACGTCGGCTTCGACTTTTTTAGCTCCGTGCTCAAACAGCTGCATCGTAATTTTGGGATACTTCTCGCGGAATTTTCCGATAATGCGGGGGAAGAAGGTGACTCCGACCATAGGCGGCAGGCCGATGCGAATATGGCCGACCTTAAGCTCCATCAGCTCGGACAGCCGCGAGTTCATATTGCCGAACGATTGTACCATTTGCTGGGCTTGTTCCAGCAGAATCGAGCCGGCATCGGTTAATACGATTTTTTTGCCGACGCGTTCGAAAAGGACAACCCCCAGCTCCTCTTCCAGATTCTTAATCATCTTGCTGATAGTCGGCTGGGTAATGTATAGGGAATGCGCGGCTTTCGTGAAGCTCTGGAAGCGGGCGGCCTCCACAAAATACTGCAAATGTCTGATATCCAAGCGCAGGCTTCTCCTTATCCATAGATAATTGGAATGAAAACCATTCTGTAAATGTATTTTACCTATGAAAAGGGCTGCTGTACACTTCCATTAAAGGGAGTTGGCCGTTATGCGTTACGCAGCTAAATTAATCATTCAGGTTTTGTTCTTTATCGTATTCTCGTGGCTGATGAATCATATGGTTGAATGGCTTCATTTGCCTGTTCCCGGCAGCATTCTGGGTATGCTGATCCTGTTTATCCTGCTGCAGGCGAAGATAATTCCGCGCAAATTCGTGGAGTTCGGCTCCGATTGGCTTATAGCGACGATGCTGCTCTTTTTTATCCCTCCCGCGGTGGGCATTATTGGCTACAAGCAGCTTATTAGGAGCGCCGGCGTGCAAATCGCGCTTGTTCTTACATTAGGCACCGTTATCGTCATGTTATGCAGCGGACTGGTGGCGCAGCGGGTTGCTAAGCGAAAGGAGGAATCGCAAGTATGATTATGGAGACCGTAAGTTTGCTTATTACCGTAGTTGTCTATATGTTGGCCCAAAAAATTTACCGTTATAAACCGATTATGCTTTTATCGCCATTAATCGTGACCCCGTTGGTGCTTATCGTGCTGCTGGCGGTGACAAGAACCAGTTATGCCGACTATAACACGGGTGCCCATTGGCTGTCGGATATGCTGGGGCCGGCCACGATCGCGTTTGCTATTCCGTTGTCCAGACATTATGATCTCGTCAAAAAGCATGCCGCGCAGATCATGATCAGCGTATTCACCGGCTCGGCGGCTGCCGTTGCTTCGTCTTTGTGGCTGGCGCAAGGCTTTGGACTTAATGATAAAATCATTTACAGTCTTATTCCGCATTCCGCAACAACGCCGATCGCGATGAATGTCTCCCAATCTATAGGCGGCATTCCGACGATAACGGCTGTTGCTGTTATGGTTACCGGAATTTTCGGCTCCTTGGTCGGGCCTCCGATTATCCGCCTGTTCCGGATCCGCAACGAGGTTGCGCGCGGTGTTCTGCTTGGAACGAGCGCCCATGGGGCGGGGACATCCAAAGCCTTTGAGCTTGGCAGCATCTCGGGCACCGTATCCAGCGTGTCAATGATTCTGACGGCGATTATTACCTTGTTTTTGACGCCGCTCCTGCTGGGACATTAGAGCATTATCAGAAAGGAAACATACATGATGCAACCCTTATCGAAGCGGCAAACCGTTGTACTCATCGCATTTCTCGTGCTGGTATGGGGGATCAACTGGCCGCTTTCCAAATACGCGCTTCATTTCATGCCGCCGATATTGTTCTCGGGAGTCAGGACGCTCCTTGGAGGCTTGCTCCTTCTAGCTGCCGCGGTCCCAAGATACCGCCTTCTGCAATTCCGGCAGACATGGCCTATTTATCTTCTGTCCGCGGTCGTTAACGTTGTGCTGTATTACGGGCTTCAGACGATTGGCATTCAGTATTTGCCGGCCGGTCTGTTCTCGGCGATTGTTTTTCTTCAGCCCGTACTGGTTGGTTTTTTCTCCTGGTTATGGCTTGGCGAGCTGATGAACGGGTTAAAGGTGATTGGCTTGGTTCTGGGCTTTGCAGGCGTAGGGGTGATATCCAGCGGGGCGAGCGGCGCATCGGGGCATATTTCGGCAGCGGGCATTCTGCTTGCGCTGGGATCTGCGCTCAGCTGGGCGCTTGGTACCATTTATGTAAAAAAATCCAGCGGCAAGGTGAATCATATTTGGCTCGTTACGATGCAGCTGCTCATCGGCGGCGTGTTTATGACCGGACTTGGTTCGTTAACCGAAAGCTGGTCGGAGGTAGAATGGAGCGGCCGATTTGTGGTCAGCCTGCTGTTCATCTCCGTCTTTGTTATCGCGCTTGGCTGGCTTGTCTTCTATAAGCTGATGGACTCGGGAGAGGCAGGCAAGGTAGCATCCTTCACCTTCCTGATTCCGCTTGTAGCTATTCTCATTGGCACCGTATTCCTGCATGAGCCCTTTACCTATTCACTATTAATCGGACTTGTGCTGGTGCTTGGCAGTATTTATCTGGTGAATCGGCCGAGACGCTTGAACGCTATCCTGTCTTAATGCAAAAACCGCCCTGGAAAGGGCGGTTATTTATTATTTGTTCGTCCGGATAAACGGATGGTCATGAATATCGAAGGTTTCATATGCTTTGCCGACCATATCCCTGTCCTTGTCGAACAGATGGGACGCTTTATCGTAAATGCCGCTTGCTTTCGCTACATGGTTCAATTGCTCGACCATAAACTCCGAATTGCAAAGCACAAGCACCTTTTTGCTGTAGGCGGTAAGCTCCTGCTGGAATTGCACGGCTCTTTCCGCAACCTCGGGCGAATAGACGACCGGCTGGCCGTCGGAGGTCACCATGCCGCGATGATCGACAAGAACGTCCAGCTCGTCTTTCCCGTATGCGGAGCATATGCCAAGCACGATATTGGACATGTACTCGACGTCCTGCTTGCCCGATGCCAGGCCGTTTACCTGGAAAGACAGCAGCTTTTTATCCGGATCCAGCGTGTAATGAACCCGGTCTTTGAAAGGAACAAGGAAGTCCTTCGGCTGATAGGCCTGCTTGGGAGAGAAGCGTTCGCCCGAGAATAGATAGGTCACGCTGATTTGCAAGGCAGAGGCGATCTTCTCGATATTGATAATGCTGACATTCCGTTCCCCGCGCTCAACGCCGCTTATGTAACTCCGGTCAAGGCCGGCCCGATAGGCCAGATGCTCCTGTGACATTCCGCTCCGGGCGCGCAGCTCTTTGATTCTCTGTCCAAATTCGATGCGAATATCCACGTTAGTCCCGCCCCCAGAATCTAGTATTCTCCTTTGAGATTATCTGCAATGTGACTTAAAGTCAACAGACGGATGGACGTAATGGCGATATGATAGATTCAGTTCATTGCGTAGGAGGATTCTATGCCATTTATCCAATTACGGGATATTCCGGTCAACTATCAGATTTATAATGCGGAATCTACTTCGGAAACCATCGTTTTTATACATGGCTTGGGGCTGAACCAGGAGGTTTGGGAGCCTATCCTGCCTTATTTCTATGCGCATTACAGGGTTGTTGCATTCGATTTGCGGGGCCATGGCCGTACCGATCGGGGCGATGCTGCGCTAAGCTGGGAGCTGTTTACGGAGGACTTGCGTTTGCTGCTGCTTCAGCTGGAGCTTGGACCGGTCCATGTGCTGGGTCATGGCTTTGGCGCAACCTTAGCGGTGAAGTTCAGCATTCTGCATGCCGAGCTTGTCAAAAGCCTTCTTTTGCTATCCACGCCAGCCTTTCTGCCAAGAAAAACAATCGAATCCGCGGTCCATATCCGCAAGCGGCTGACAAGCAAAGGGTCCATGCTTTCTCTTGCTGAAAGCATGGTTAGCGGAATCTTTAAGCTGTCCCCGGATAACGGGTTATACGGGAAAATCATATCGGCCTACATGTCGGTAGCGCCGGATACGTATTTTGATACGTTAGAGCTGTACATGAAGTCTCCGGTGAACATGGATTTTGGGCAACTGGCCCATCCAACGCTGACGTTGGTCGGCTCCGAGGATTCGCTCTCCCTGACTTCCAACGCTTTATCCTCCCAGCTGCTGATGCATTCGTCGCTCATAGTCGTACCGGGAGCAACCAATACGTTGTTTATTGATCAGCCGCAATTCACGTTTGAACGGGTACGCGAATTTATAGCGGATCCGTCGCAGGTAGTAACGGATTACGCGTCCTTCGAATGTCATGTGGCGAAATACGTGATGCAGTATTTCAACGATGCGTTCGAACAATTGCTGAACAAAAAGGCGGTACAGGCTTAGAGCCTGTACCGTTTTTTGTTTCAATCCGATAAAATCGGCAGCGTAATCAGGACGGTTGTGCCTTGATTGGATACGCTTTGAATATGAAGACCGAACCCCGGCCCGTGCAGATGCCGGATGCGGTCATTAATGTTCAATAAACCGATGCCGCGGTTATCCGAGCCGGGAAGGCCAAGCGCTGCGCCTTGGCTCAGCTGCTCCACGAGGGCTTCGAATTTACCCTCCTCGATCCCAATCCCGTTGTCGGTTATCTCGAAGAATAACCGCTTCTCCTGCATGTAGCCTGTTATTTTTAAATAACCTTTCTCAAGCTTGGGCTCAAGACCATGATAGATTGCGTTCTCCACGACGGGCTGCAAAATAAACTTCGTCATCCGCAGGCTCTCGATTGGCTCGTCAATCTCCCATTCGAATTCAAACCGGTTGCCGAAGCGGGTAGAGATGATCGACAGGTAATTGCGGACGCAGGCCAATTCCTCGCGGACATAGACGACCTCGGCGCCTTTTATGCTGTATCGCAGAATGTTCGACAGGCTTTCCGTGACAAGAACGATTTCCTTGGCGTTGTAGGCATAGCCGATTCCTTTAATGCAATCCAGCGTATTGTACATGAAATGCGGGTTAATCTGGCTGATCAGGGCTGACAGCTCGGCTTGTTTTTTCGCCAGCTTCATTTCGTAAAGGGAGGACTGCGTGTTGATGACTTCATGCGTCATTTTGTCGATCTCATCCAGCATCATGTTGATATGCACGTACAATTCGCCAAATTCGTTGCGTTCGGTGGTTTGCAGACGCTGCGTCGGCTTGTGCAGCTCAATTCGGTTCAGGAATCGGATCAAGGTTGTGATCGGGCGCGTAATATTCCGGTTGAATACCGCTCCAAAGAAGACGGACAGGAGCAGGAATAGCAGCACGAGCACCATGCCCGTCACGCGGACCGGCTTCAGGTCATCGCTGATCTCATGCGTAGGAATCATGCTGACAACTTTCCAATTGGTCTCGTTAATCGTTTTCGCCTGAAGCAGGTTGCTGACCCCGCTTTCGCGGAAACGGCTTTGCTTCGAAGGCGAGTTAACGAGACTGATCAGCTGGTCCGACACCTTCGCGCCTGTCTTGAAGGAGCCGTCATTGCTCGATACAATCCGGTTCGAAGCATCAAGAATGAGAAACTTCGTTCCTTTGGTCATATTGAGGCCATGCAGGAAGGAATCCAGCTTTTCGGTTGACAATTGAACGATGCAGGTGCCGATTTTGTCAAACGGATTCGTGTTCTCCTGCGACCAGTAAACCGATTGTACATACCCGTAATAATACGTGTCCGTAACCGGATCCTTGACGATATCGGTAAAAGCATGGGTATTCCGCGTCTTGTCGTACAAGGCGTATTGCACTTCGATATGGTCCAGCAAGGTTGTCGGATACCGGTGGTCGCTCGACTTGATGCCGTCCATATCCACCAGAATAATATTGCTCACCTGCTCGTTCGACTGGACAAAATAGGGCGTAATGCCGGCCAAAATCTCGCTGTACGTCTGCTTCATAGCCGCTTCGTCGCTGTCCAGAAACAGCTGCGTATACTTGTTGAAGGAAAGCAGCTCCGTTGCCTTCTTCACGTTCTGATTGGAGGTTTCGATGCGCTCGACCAGCTGGGTCAGCAAATTGTCGGCATATTTCTCCGATCGGCTCTGGATGATAGTCGAGATAGCGAAATAGTAGAAGACCTCCAAGATGAACATAAACAGGATGGAGATGAGGATTAACAGCAGCAATTGCTTTTTGAGCTTCATGCTTTTTAACGATGCCAGCATGTCAGATTAGGCCTCCGCAGCGTGATTCATCTTTTTAGGGCAGCTTCCTTCCGGTATTTGGCAGGGGTCAGCTGATAATGCTTCTTGAATACGTTCGAAAAATAGTTCGTATCGCTGAATCCAACCTTGTCGGTAATCAAGTCGAGCGTCAGGTCGGTTTGCGTGAGCAGCTTTTCCGCCCGCTGCAGGCGCAGGTCGGTTACGTATTGCACGAAGGTTTTGCCTGTCGTTTTTTTAAACAGATCGCAGCAGTAAGTAAAGTTCAGGTGGTACCTGGAGGCAAGCTCGCTCAGCTGCAGCTTCGAGCAGAAGTTCTGGTTCACGTCATGCAGCAGCTTGAGGAAGCTTTCGTTTACCGTAGAGCCTTTGTCCGGTTCGGCAAACTCCCGCTCGGGCTCGAAGAAATCGCTCAGGCGGGCGCATAAGGCGGTAAAGTCGGCAAAATGATAGAATAGCGCTTCCGGATCCTCAAAGTCGGCGAACATGGGGAATATGCCGTTGTCGGAACGGTATCTGAGCAATAGCGTCCGGATATTGGAGACGAGAAACAACACTTCCTCCATGCCAAGCGACTGACTCTTGAAATGCTCGGGCAGCTTGCCGAACAAGCTGACGAGCAAGCTGTCCTGCCCGCAGGAAAGGGCGGTTTCCAGCTGGTCGGCAAGCTCGAGTACTAGAGGGTACTTGGCAGACCGATAAGCGAACACGGACTGCTCCGGCTGCACGAACCTGCCATACTGCGCCATTCGAGCCTCCTTGACTAGACGGGGCAGTTGCTCAATCTGTTCCGAAACCGAACTAATCCCCAGATAGCGGCCTGCAGCTGCAGATACAGCCAGCTCCGGCGGTTGGCTGCCGTTAACGACACGAACCGTTGTTGTCGTCCCTAGATTAAAGCTCCATCTGTTGCAGTCCTCCGCTACTCCGCCTTGGGCAATCCCGCCTCTCTCCTCCATCGCATACCAGAAGGGCAAAGGTTCTTTGCCGGAAGGCATCCGGAACAGCTCTTCAAAATTCCCTTCCCCTCTGACAACGCTTTCATACCGCTGCTCATCTTCCGCCCTCCGCTTTTTTTCCAAATGCTCCTTAAGCTTGGCAAGCAGGGGATCTGTCTCCGAGCTGTTAATCGGCTTCAGCATGTAATCAAACACGCCGTTACGAATCGCTTCCTGCGCATAAGAGAAGTCGGCGTATCCGCTCGTAATGATAAATTCGGTATGCAGCTGAAGCTGCTTGGCGGTCTGAATGATTTCGAGTCCGGTCATGCCGGGCATGCGGATATCGACAAAGGCCGCGTGATAATCATTTGACCGGAGCAGCTCCAAGGCTTCAAACGGATTATGGGTCTCCCCCGCAATCCGGCAGTCGTATTTGTCCCAAGGGAATGAGTTTTTCAAAGAAAGCAAGGACCATGGCTCATCATCCACTAGAAGTATGTTGTACATTGCTCGGGCCACCTCCACAAACGTCGGTCAAGTCTGATTCTTATAGTACTTCCGTCTCTATGGAATTGGCAAGATAGTTCGCGGGCCAAAAAGGTTTTGCGGAACGGCATCCGAAATTTCTCCGTTTTACAAACCGAAAATCGTCCATAGTCCGTTTGGCGGCGATCTTTTATAGTTAGGCCAGTAAACGTTTACAACGACAGATACGGCATTCAAGTGAGGCGCACTTGGAGTGCCGGGTAAAGGAGTGGACATCCATGCCATCAATCGCGCCAACCCTTGCCGAGCCTGCTGCGAAAGTCCGGCGCAAATCGGTATGGAACGAGATCAAAAAAAACCGTTACAGCTATTTGTTCATTCTGCCGGGCATGATCTTCCTCTTCGTCTTTATGTATTATCCGATGTACGGAGTGACGCTTGCCTTCAAGGAATACATGATCAATAAAGGCATCATGCATAGTCCGTGGGTCGGCTTCCGCAACTTCAGCACGCTGCAGGAGGATCCGCTGTTCTGGGATGCTTTCTGGAATACGTTCCGGATGGGCTTCTGGTATATCGCAACGGGCTTCCCGGCTACGATTATTCTTGCCCTGCTGATCAACGAGCTGGGCGCCAGAAGATACAAGAGACTGCTGCAAACGATTTATACGTTTCCGAACTTCTTGTCCTGGGTTATCGTTGCCGGCGTCATGCTGAACTTCCTGTCAACGGAAGGGGTGATCAACCAGATTCTTCATTTGTTCGGATCCCCGGGCTACGAGTTTCTTGCGGATTCAAGCCTGACCAGACCGCTTATGTACATCACGTCGATCTGGAAGGGGGCAGGCTGGGGGGCTATCATTTATTTGGCCGCAATCGCCGGCATCAACCCCGAGCAATACGAAGTGGCCGAAATTGACGGAGCGAACCGTTATCAGAAAATGTGGTACATCACCTGGCCCGGTATCAAGTCGACAGCCGTCATCCTCCTTATTCTGGCCTTTGGCGGCATCATGAACGGGGCGTTCGACCAGATTCTGAATTTGACCAACCCGATTACGCAGGATGCGGCAGAGGTGCTTGATACCTATATTTACCGGGTGACGTTTAACTCTTCCATCTTCGATTATGGTTTCAGCACGGCGATGGGATTGTTCAAATCGGCGATCAATTTCGTCTTCCTGATCCTTGCCAACAAAATCGCGAAGATGCTTGGCGAAGGAGGCATTATGTAATGAGCCGCAAGAGATGGGATTTCTTCGATTACTTTAACCTGATTCTCCTGACTTTCCTGGGCATACTCGTCATCTTCCCGTTCTATCATACGGTGGTGCTGTCCCTAACAACGGAGAAGGAATATATGACCAACCCGGACATTATGTACCCGAAGGTCATCAGCTTTATCAATTACCGTTACGTGTTTGAGTATTCAACGATCTTCCGGTCGTTCCTGAACTCTATTATTATCGTTGTCGCCGGCGTAGCTTACAGCATGTTCCTGACGGTCACGATGGCTTACGGCTTTTCGAAAAAAAGCTTTCCCGGCAAAAACCTGTTTATGAACCTGGTTATCTTCACGATGTTCTTCAGCGGCGGTCTCATTCCGTTCTATCTCCTGGTGGATGATCTCCATCTGCGGGATACGCTGGCATCGGTTATTATTCCGTTTGGCCTTAGCGTGTTTAACATGGTTATCATGAAAAACTTCTTCGAGCAGCTGCCGAAGGAAATCGAGGAATCCGCAAGCATTGACGGTGCCGGACCGGTCCGCACGCTCGTGCAGATTCTGCTGCCTTTGGTTACACCCGCCCTTGCGACGTTGTCCTTGTTCTATGCGGTGGACCGCTGGAACGAATGGTTTTTCTCCGGGCTGTTCATCGGCAAGCGCGAGCTGTTTCCGATCCAGCTGATCTTGAGAGACATTCTGTTCTCGAGCAACGGAAACATCAACATTCCTCAGGAAGCGGGCATCCGCTCTTTCTCCGAGGGCATTAAAGCGACTTCGGTCGTCATTGTTATCGTACCGATTATGATGGTTTATCCGTTCCTGCAGCGGTATTTCGTCAAAGGTATCGTAGTTGGCGCTATTAAGTCCTAATATAGGATGATAATAGATATTAAACAGACGAAGGGGAGTTCACTACCATGAAAGCGACTAAAGTGGCTGCAACACTGGGCACCCTGCTGATCGCAAGCTCCGTTATGGCGGCATGCGGCGGCAACAATACGGACAACGGCAATAATAACGGCAGCAGCAACGCGAATCAAACAAGCAAAGCGGATGCCGCAACAAACGCGCCGGCCGAATCGGCAGCTGCGGATTCGAATCCTTACGCCGAGCATTACACCTACGAGGTTTACTCGCTGGATGCGCCGGCAGACTTCGATTCGTTCCCTCTCGTAAAGGAAGCGAAGGAGAAGTTTAATATCGATATCAAAATCCAGCAGGTTCTGGGCGATGTATGGGATCAAAAAACCCGTACGCTTGTCGCTTCCAACGACCTTCCCGAAGTGGTGGCCTGGTACAACCTGAACTACGGCGAATACGTAAGCTGGGCGAAGCAAGGCGTATTTAAAGCGATCGATACGTCCAAGTATCCGAACCTGGACAAATTGACGAAGGAATACAAGATCTACGACAAAGTGAAGGTGGACGGCAAGCTGTACGCCTTCCCGAAAGTTATCGTGAGCAATCCGTACAACGAGATTGGCACCGAAATGTACATGTACCGCAGAGACTGGGCGAAAGCGATGGGTCATGATTTTGCTCCCGTGCAGGACATGACATGGGATGAGCTCACGAATTACCTGAAAGAGCTGAAAGAGAAGGATCCCGCCAAGCTTGGCGACAAGCTGGTTCCGCTTGAAGTGGGAAGCGGCGGCAAGGGCTGGTCGGGTACGTTTGGTCTCCAATTCAACCCGAATATACAGACCTATTTCAAGAAAGACGGCGAGTGGGAATTTGGCGCCGCGCAGCCGGAGACGCTCGAAGGCATCAAGCAAGTGAAATCGTTGTACGACCAAGGACTTTTGGCGAAAGATTCCTATGCTTATAAAGACGGCGAAGGTCTCGACCGCCTGTATGCGGGACGCGTCGGCGTGTACTACGGCAACCAGAACGTAGCCAACATGAAAGACATTATCACGAAAATGCAAGTAACCAATCCAAACTTCAAAGACGAGGACTACGGCGTATTTATGGTGACCATGCCGGACGGCAAAGTACACGTGAAAGAGAAATTCGAATGGTGGGGCTCGTTCGCGTTCGCTTCCTCGATCGACGACAAGAAGATGGACCGCTGGCTGCAAATGGGCGACTGGCTGCTGGAGCAGGAACAGCTGGAGAAAAACGCATACGGCGCGCAAGGCGTGGACTGGACAAAAGACGGCAGCGCGGTTAACGTAACTTGGCCGAAGGATGCGCAAGGCAATTACTCGTTTACGAAGGATAACGGCAAGAACTACATTAACGACCAAAAAATGTTTACGAAATGGTTCATTCTTGAAGGCACGGACGTATGGCTGGAAGGCAACCCGCTCTACAGCGATTACTTGAAAAACGACCTGCTCAAAACCTATGTAGAGAAAGCAGAAGCGGCCGGTCCGGTTATGACGTCTAACAACTACGATCTGGACTTCTTTACCGCACCGAACAAAAACAAATACGGTACGTTTGGCGACGATGTGCGCGATAACTTCATTAAAGCCGTTGTATCGAATAACCCTGAGCAAGTATGGAATTCGTTCCTGAAGAGCATCGAGCCTAAGGTGAAGTCCGTAACGGCCGAGCTGGATAAAGGCTTGCAGTAAGAAGGGGCATAAAGAGTAGAGGGAATTGCATCATGCAATTCCCTTTCGTTTGGCGGTCGTTTTGCAAGCGCATTCAACATTTTCATAAAACGAATAATGGAGGGTGTTGGAAGATGAACAGACGTTTCCTGTCCAAATCTATCTTGTTTGCCATGATAACGATTCTTGCGATTAGTCTGATGAAAATTCCTTCCGCCTACGCGGTCAGCAGCATGACGCCTTACAGCAGCTACGTCGCTGCAAGCACCTGGATTCAAGGCGCGGAATACGAGCTGAATCCCGGCAAGGATACGGCCGCGCGCATTCAGCATGACCTGCCGATAATGAAGAGCGAATACAACATCAATACCTTAAACCTGTACGGTCTCGAAAATATTAGCCAAAGCGACCGCGATCTTCTGTTCAGCACGCTTTCAGCGCTTGGCATGAAGGCCGTTGTCCGGATTGAATGGTATGATACGAGCAATTTTGCTTTTAATACCTCCGATGCGGATACGGTAATTAACCATTACAATTCTTTGCTCGCTGACGTGAGCAGCGCCGGCAAAAGAGGCAGCGTGCTTTACTTTGCCTTGAATATGCCGGTGGACGATCCTTCCGTGCAGACGAGGCTTGGCGGCATTAATTCGTCAACGT
This sequence comes from Paenibacillus sp. BK720, assembly GCF_011761545.1. Lineage (NCBI taxonomy): Bacteria > Bacillati > Bacillota > Bacilli > Caryophanales > Paenibacillaceae > Paenibacillus > Paenibacillus sp. BK720. Next base: position 704,408 of record NZ_JAASRQ010000001.1, read on the forward strand.
CGCAGACGAGGCAGATCAGCTATGCGTCGAGCTTTGTCAGCAAGATGAGAACGAAGCTGAGTTCCCTTGGTTTTTCGGGAGGGCAGCTGTATTTAAGCGTCTTTTACGGCTGGGATTTTGCTTATGACATTCCTTCGTACACGGGCTCGAACGCCGACGGCTACTTCTTTAACAATTACACCTATCCCGGCTCTACGATTCCGGACGAAACCGCAACGGATGCGGTCCTTATCAATCAGACGCGGCTGCAGCAGGGGATGACGAAATTCCAGGCGCAATACAGCGGCAAAAATACGGTCATCGAATACGGCTTTCATACCTCCGAGTTTAACGGCGGCGTGAATCCGAATCAGACGGCGGGACTGGTTAAGACAAAAGCCGCGAAGCAGAAGGCGCTCAAAGCTACGACCAATTTCTATAAAACCAATTACGCGAACGTAAAAGGCAGCCTGTACTTTGGCTATAACCTGCTGAAGGAAGAAGGAAGCCCTTCGGCTCTCATGGATTGGGCGCTGGAATACCCGGCAACCGGCAAGATTGAAGGGGAGAACGGCAGCCGATACGGGCAGGCGGTTACCTATGCCGACTCGGCGGCTTCCGGCGGTTCCGGGGTAAAAGGACTGGATGCGGCCGGAGATGCGCTTGCTTTCTTCAACAGCAAGAAGGGCACCTCACTGCAAATCCGGTACGCCTGCTCGGGCAACAATCAGCTAAGCCTGTATATCGACGGACAGCATGTCCAGGATGTTTCGTTTCCTTCGACAGGCGGCTGGACGGGTACTTACGCAACCAAGACGGTGTCCGTCACGATTCCTTGGGGCGCAACGGTACGGCTTCAACGGGATTCGGGGGACAGCGCGGTCAACATCGATTATGTCATCCTGCCTTAATTGCGTCGGCAGCATGGAGAGGAGAAAGCAACGTGATGAAGAAAAGCTTGAAGATTGGCTTGATAGCAAGTTTGTTAACGCTGGGCATCGCAGGCAGCCCAATGGCTCCCGCGGGCAAGGCCAAAGCCGCCGCATCCCCCGATGCGGCGGCAATGACGCCCTACGAGGGGCCATATGTGGACTTGTACGAGAATCCGGACGGGGCGATTAACGGTTCGACTTATATTTTCAACCCGGATGCGAACTTCCGGGAGCGAATGGTCTTTGACTTCAAACGGATGAAGGAAGCCACGAACGTGAACGCGATTGGCTTTTACAACATTGTCCAGATGACGGACGCCGACCGCGATGCGTTATTTGATGCGCTGGAGAAAAACCGTCAGAAGGCGATTATCCGGATCGAGGCCTACGACGGCAGCACCTTCGATTGGGACAATAACGACCCGGCGCACAGCGATGCGGTCAGCGTCATTAATCATTACAATACGAATGATCCGGAGCATGGCTATACGGCGCTGCTGGATTATCTGAAAGCGAATGACAGGCTGAAGGATGTCGCTTATTTTGCCGTTAACATGCCGGTTGACGACGGTGCCGTAGCCGATCATTTCAAGAACGCGTTGTATTCGGATGGCCGCGCCAACCCGGAATGGTCGAGCAGCCAGGTGGCGTATGCGGATGATCTCATGCACCGCCTGCGCGATATTTTAGGCGATTCTTCCTTGGCAAAGCTGTATCTAAGCGTGTTTTACGGCTGGGATTTCGCTTATCATACGCCGTCCTATGCGGATATTGCGCATAAAGCGGACGGTTATTTCCTGAATAACTACAGTTATCCGGCGGGAAGTCCCCCCGATGAAACGGCATCCGCTTCGGAGCGCATTAACCAGCCGAGGCTGCAGCAGGGAATGGACCGCTTTATGGCCCAGTACCCGGATGCTCCGAAGATTATCGAATACGGCTTCCATACGTCGGAGTTTAATCATTACAACCCGACCTCGCAGACCGCGGGCCTTGTAAAGACTGCGGCAGCGAAACGGCTGGCGCTTAAGGATACAACAGCGTTCTATAAGGACGGTTCGTCGGGCGGAAAGTCGTTTAACGTGCGAGGAACGCTCTATTTTGCGCAAAACCTGTATAAGGAGGAAGGCAATCCGCTGACCGTTAGCGACTGGACGCTGGATTATCCTTCGACAGCCGCCTTGGAAGCGGAAGACCCGCTTGCGGCGCTGTCCGATGCCGTTATTTCCGAGGATGCCGAGGCATCGGGCGGGAAGCTGGCGGAGCTTGCGGCGGAAGGCATGACCGTGCAATTTTTCAACGTTAATGCGGCGAGTCTGTTGAAGGTGAGATATTCGGCGGCAGCGGACACCACGCTAAGCTTCTATATCAATGGCTCCTTCCAGGAGAGGGTCAGCTTCCCGGCAACAAATGGCTGGGGCGAGATGTACATCCATGCGAATGTGCCTTTGCTTGGTTCTGCGAAGTTTTTGCGGGATACCGGGGACGGAGCGGTAAAGCTGGACAGCCTGCAGGCTTACAGCTATTACGAAGCGGAAGCGGATACCGAGACTAACGGTTCATTGTATCAAGATGCTGCGGCTTCCGGCGGTCAAGGCGTGACCTTGCCCGCGGAGCAAGGAAGTTATCTGGAAATTGGCGGCGCGGGCGTCAAGCCAGGCACAAGACTGCTTATTCATTACGCTTCCGAGAGCGACGCAAAGCTGGCTTTATATGTGAATGGGAGCAAGGCGTCCACGCTAACCTTTGAGGGGACAAACGACGCGTACGTCTCCTCCGTTATACCGATGTCGATCCCGGCCCATGCCAAGCTGAAGCTGGTACGCGAAACGGCCGGCAGCGGGCAGATGAATATCGACTATTTGCAGGTTAACGGAGATTACGAAGCGGAGTTTGCATCCGGTTTGTACAACGGAGCGCATGGTTTTGCCAATCCGGCTGCTTCCGGCAGCGGCGTCGCGGCGGATCTTGATTTTCCGGGAGCTTCCACGGTGTTTAACGGAGTTGTTGGCGGCAAACAGCTGAAGATCCGTTATTCCGGCACGCAGGATAACAGCATGACGGTGTATATCGGCGGCCAAAGCTTTAACGTCTCTTTCCCGTCAACCGGAAGCTCATCCGCGTTTAGGGAAGTTTATATCAACAGTGCCATACCGAATGATGCAACCATCGTCATTCAGCGAAACGGCAATAACAGCGCAGCAGGCTTGCAGCTGGACTCGATTGCCAGCCTTGGCTGGTATGAAGCGGAGTCGGCCGTATTAGGCGGAGCTGCGGCGGTCGCCGGGGATGCGGCTGCCTACAGCGGCAAGCAGGCGGTGGTCTCCGGCACCGGGGATTCCGTGCAGTTCCCGAGCGTGGCGGGCGGAAGCCAGCTGCAGGTTCGTTACTCGGCAGCGGCGGATGCGCTGCTTGCATTGTACGTGAACGGACGCCATATGACCGATGTCCGGTTCCCTGCGACGGGAGCGTTAACCGGCGCTTACAAATCAACGACGGCTAACGCAGATATTCCGGCGGGAGCAGCGGTTAAGCTGCAGGCTGATTCCGGTACAGCCGCAGTCGGCTTGGATTCCGTCTCGGTTATCGAGAAGAATGAAGCCGAAACGGCGAACTTGATTGGCGGAGCCTCCGTATACGCCGACATCAAAGCTTCCGGCGAAGCGGGAGCGGATCTTGCGGCAGCAGGCGACGGGGTAGAGTTCACCAATGTGAAAGCCGGCAACAAGCTGCTTGTCCGGTATGCAGGCGAAGCGGACGGCAAACTTGCTCTTTACGTCAACGGCGCTAGGAAAAAGGATGTCGTCTTCCCGGCAAATGGCGTTTGGAAAGGCGCTTATAATGTAAGACCGATAGATGCGGATATACCGGCCGGAGCCGCGGTAAAATTGGTTTGCGAGAACGGCGGAAGCCGCGTTCGCGTCGATAACCTGGACGTAGCGGGAATTGTCGAAGCGGAGAACAGCGGCACCGTCTCTGACGGTGTTGCCCTGCAGGATGACCGGACCGCATCGGGCGGAGCTGCAATGACGGGCTTTGCGGCAGACGGAAGCTTTATCGCTTTCACCAACAAGAACGGCGCCGGCTCCGTTTCGGTAAGGTATAAATCCAATACGGATGCCTCGTTTACCGTTTATGCCAAGTACCGGAATAACGTGGATGACGCTTCGGTCTATAAGACCGATACGCTTGGCGTTATTGGACTGCCGGCAACAGGCGGGGGGTACCGGACGGCGGTGCTGAACGCTTATATTCGGGACGGCATGCAAATCATCCTGAAGAAGGAAGCGGGCAACGCGGCGGATGATTCTCTTATTGTGGATTATGCGGGCTTCTCGGATAAAATGGAGGCGGAAGCGGCCGTTGTTGGCGGCGGTGCGGCAGCCCATTACGAAGGCGAAGCTTCTCCCGCATCCGCCCAAGGGCAAGTCATCGCGACCGGCGGCGAAGGCGCTTATGTCCAGTTCGACCATGTCAAAGCGGCTAACCGCGTAATCATTGGCTATACGAACGAGGCGGTTCAATCGGCCAGCCGGTTCAGCTTGTATGTAGCGAAGCCGGGCGAAGACTTCAAGTTTGCCCAGAAAATAACGTTTGTCCCAACCGGCAGCTGGAGCGGCCCTTTTGCCGAGCGCGCGCTGGATATCGACATCCCGTCTGGCTCCAGGATCAAGCTTCAGAATGACGGCAACGGCGATACGCCGGTTCACTTCGATTATATAAAGCTGACCGGTGTCTACGAAGCGGAGAACGGCAATTTCTACGGCAATGCCAGAACCTGGTATAACGCGGTAACCGAGCCAAACGGACCCTCCGGCAGCTATTGGGCTTGGGCGTTTGCCGATATCGGGGATGCCGTTGAGGTGCAAGGCGTGCGGGGCGGCAACGAGGTGCGCGTCCGTTATTCGGAAGGCGAGAATCCGGGTACGAACGGACAGCTTGGCTTATTCGTAAACGGAGCTTACAAGAAAGATATCGTGATGCCTTATACCGGATCCTGGGGCAAATACGAAGTGATTCAGACCGATGAGAGAGTGGCGGACGGCTCGGTAATCAAGCTGCAAAATACGAAGCAGACCGACCATACCGCGCCAATTGATTATATGGAAATCCGCGACAAGCAGCGCGAAGCGGAAAATGCGAATCTGTATGGCCAAGCAGCCGTTGTTTCCGATGGGAATGCCATGTACGGCTATGCGGTTCACGGTCTCGGAGCAGCTGGAGATTCGCTTGAGCTTCCGGGGATGAATGCAGGCAGCAGGCTTGTTGTCAAATACGCAAGTGCCGCTGACGGAACGTTAAGCCTCTACGTGAACGGCATGAAGAAAGGCACGGTTTCTTTCCCGGCAACGGCTGAGGGGGCTTATGCGACGGTAAGCGCCGACGTTGAAATTCCGGCTGGTGCAGTTGTTTCGCTGAAGCATGACAGCGGCGATACTTTTGCTCCGGCTGCCGCGATTGATTCGGCCGAAGCTGCCGGAAACTATGCATCGGACAATCGGTACGAAGCGGAAGACGGGCAGTTGAACGGAGTTGAGGCTTCGGCTGACGCGAATGCTTCGGGCAGCTGGAAAGTTAATGCGCTTGGTGACGGTGCGGCGGTTACGCTTTCGGAGGTTAAAGGCGGCAAAGCGATACTCGTCCGTTACGCTGCCGCGGAGAGCGGAGAGCTGAAGCTATACGTAAACGGAGAGCCGAATGGCACGGCTGCGTTCCCGGCTACTTCCGGCGCATGGAGTTGGCTGGAGATGAAAGCGCATATCCCGGGCAACGCTTCCATCGAGCTTCGCAATGAAGGAGCAGCCGAGACGGTATCGCTGGATGCCTTCCGGATCTCGGACAAATACGAAGCGGAATATTCAGTTATGAACGGAGAGTCGAATGACGGCATTAAGCCCGGCGCCTATAACGACGCATCGGCATCCAACGGCCAAGGCGCTGCGCGGCTGTGGGCGCCGGATAACGGGAGCGGCTCCTTCGAATTCCCGGGCGCAAGCGCGGGAACCGAGCTTGAAATCGCTTATGCAAGCGGCGATTCGAATAACCGCAAGCTGACGCTTTATATGAACAACGAAAAAGTTCAGAGCGTTGTTTTCCCCGCTTACGAAGGCGGCGGTTGGGACGGCAAGTACAATACCGTATCGGTTCGGGCGTCTATTCCGGAAGGCGCTGCGATCAAGCTGCAGAAGGATGCGGGAGACAGCGAGGTCAACCTGGATTATGTAAAGGTAAAAGGCATTTATGAAGCAGAGGACGCGGAGCTGTCGGGCAGCGCTTTTGTATCGGCGGATCAGGCTTCAAGAGGATTAAGCGTTGGCGGCATCAATACGCCTGCGTCAGGCGTGACCTTCCGCAATGTCATTGCCGGTAATACGGCGTATATCCGTTACGCCAGCCAGGGCGAAGGCACGCTGTACCTGTATGTCAACGGCGGCTCGAAGAAAAAGGTCGTCTTCCCGGATACGGGCGGATATACGGGAACCTATGGAGTGGTGTCCGTTCCGGTATCGATTTCGGCGGGAGACTCGGTTCAGCTGGTATTCGAAGCGAAGCCTGGCGAAAATCCGGTAAGTCTAGATAATTTGACGATTCGCACCGATAACGACCAAACGGCGGGCAACGGGTTGACCGTCACCAGCACGGTTGCCGGTCTTTCCTTGCTCGTGAATTACAGCAGCACCGCGGATGGACAGATGAGCCTGTACGTGGACGGAGCTTATAAGCGAAAGCTTCTATTCCCCGATACGCAAGGCGCGCCGCAGGCAAAAGAGTTCAAAATAGCCGTCCCCGCAGGTGTCGAAGTAAAGCTGCAGGATGACGGCAAGCCGGATGTTCCGGTGAATCTGATCGACATGGCGGTATCGGATAAATACGAAGCCGAGTATGCGAAATTGTTCGGCGTGGATGGAGACGGCCATGCGACTTCTCCGTTTGTGGACGGCCCGGCTTCTAACGGGCAAGCGGTTCATTTTATTTGGGCGGATGGCAGCTATTTGGAGTTCCCGGACGTGATTGCCGGCAATCGTTTTACCGTTGGTTATTCCGGGGAGGAAGCGGGCCGCCATCTCAGCCTGTATGTCAACGGCGAGAAGAAAACGGATATCGTGTTTGCGAATACGGGCGGCTGGACCGGTCATTATGAGGAAGTAACGGTACCTGTCGATATTCCGGAAGGCGCAGCCATTAAGATCCAGCGCGACCCCGGCGACTCGGATGTGATTATTGATTACATTCAAGTGACAACGGAAGGTGCGGAAAATCCGGATCCGGGTACTGATCCAGGCGACGGCGGTGATCCGGGCACGTCAACTCCTCCATCAAACGGCAATGGCAATCCTTCGCCGGTTCCCGTGAACGGCACGGTTGAACTCAAGCCGGTTGCGCAGACAGGCGATGCCGCGAGAGCGGAGTTGTCCAGCTCTGTGCTGGCTGTCCTGTTAAGTCAGGCTAAAGCGGATCAAAAGGGGGTGAAGACCATTAAGGTAAGCCTATCGGCCGTTGGTTCCGCGAAGGCCTATACCGTTGATCTGCCGAAGGAGCTGTTCTCCGCGGCCGGTCAATTGAAAGCCGATAAGAAAGTAGAGCTGGCGACACCGGCAGGTACGATGGTCATCCCGAACAACATGTTTAGTTCTTCTGAGCTGCAAGTAAGCGGGAAAGTGAGTTTATCTCTTGCAGAGGCAAACGTGGCTGGATTGCCAGCCGAGGCGAAAGATCGTATTGGCTCGCATCCGATGGTTGAGCTGACAGCTATGGCGGACGGCAAGGTTATCGCTTGGAATAACCCGGATGCGCCTGTTACCGTCGGCATCGATTACAAGCCAACAGCCGAAGAACTGAAAAATCCGGAGCGGATTGTAATCTGGTACGTGGACGGCGCGGGTAAGCTTCATCCCGTTCCAAGCGGGCGATACGATCCGGCAACGGGGCAAGTCATGTTTACGACGACACACTTCAGCAAGTATGCCGTTGCCTATGCTGAGGTTGCTTTTAACGACATCTCTTCCGCCCAATGGGCGTCCCAAGCCATTGAAGCGATGACGGCGAATGGCGTGATGAACGGCGCTTCAGTGAATGCATTTGGTCCGTCCGCTCCTATCACAAGAGCGGAATTTATCGATGGATTGATGAAAGCGCTGGGGCTTACGGCCAAGTTTGATGCAAATTTTGCGGATATGGAGACGACCGACTCTTACTATGAAACCATCGGAACCGCTAGGTCGCTGGGCATTTCGAATGGAACCGGTAATGATAAATTCCAGCCCAACTCCCCGATTACGAGACAGGAGATGTCTTCCTTTGTCGTGCGCGCACTGAAGGCGGCAGGCAAGCTGGATGCCTCAGCGGCAGGCAGCGCTTCCGATCTGAACGGCTTTAAGGACAGCGCTTCGATTGCTAAATACGCGGTAGAGGATATGGCAACGTTGGTGAAAGCCGGCATCCTTATCGGCAGCGGCGGCAGGATCGACCCGCGGGGCAATGTGACCAAAGCGCAAACAGCGGTGGTCCTGTACCGGATTTTTACGAAATAGTTTTATAGAGCTGCTCTTAAAGGCGATCCTTTAGGGGCAGTTTTTTATATAACAAAGCTCTCCATTCAAGCGGATAACGGAAATCATTATAATAGAACATAATTGCTGATAGAGGTTGGTGAGGATTATGGGGATAACGAAGATGATTTCGGATATGGTGGGCAATCTGAAACAAATAAAAGGCGTAACGGCTATTGTTCTCGGCGGTTCAAGGGCTAGAGGGACGGACAACCCCAATTCGGATATCGATATTGGGATCTACTACGATTCCGAGGCAGGGCTCGACATATCCGAGCTTCGTAAAGCCGCTGCCGGAATGGACGACGAGCATAGAGAAAACGTTGTGACAGAAACAGGCGAATGGGGACCGTGGATTAACGGCGGGGGCTGGCTGAAAATCAATCAATTTCCCGTCGATTTTCTCTATCGGGATCAACGCAAAGTGTCGCAAGTGATCGAACAATGCATCAACGGAGAAATCACTATGGATTACCAGCCGGGACATCCCCATGGATTCGTCAATTCGATCTATTTGGCCGAGATAGCGCTGTGCCAAGCGTTATGGGATCCTACGGGGATTGTGGGTCAACTAAAAAGCAGAACGACTCCGTATCCTGTTGCTTTTAAACAAGCAGTGATTCAAAGGTTTTTCTGGGAGGCAGGCTTTTCTCTCGAGAATGGATACAAGGGCATCCATAAAAAAGATTTATCTTATATCGCTGGCTGCTGCTTCAGATCTGTGGCTTGCTTGAATCAGGTATTGTTTGCGGTTAATGAGACCTACTTGATGAATGAGAAGGGAGCATCTGCTATCGTCGATTCGTTTTCTAATGCACCAAGCCAATACGCTCATCGGATAAATGAAATATTCGCCCTGGTCACGGAAAGTCCGAATGATTTAAAGAAAGCCCTTAGCCTGCTGAGGGAAGTCATTCGGGATACCGAACAACTTTTGAAGTAAATAATTGACAATAATGTTCGTTGTGTTGTAAAAATGGAATAACAAAATAAAATACCAACTTGCGATGATGAAGAGAGTACGCATAACGAATACTCCAGAGAGCTGATGGGTGGTGCGAATCAGTGTAGGGATTATGCCGAAGTGGGCTTCGGAGCATCCAAACCGAAAAAGATTTTGAGTAGGCTTTGGCGAAAGTCTCGTCGTTACAAGAGACGCGTATTCCAGCATCCAGCATGCGTCGATACGTCTAAGCGAGTCCGATTTGCGTGAATCGGGCTAATGAAGGTGGTACCACGGGGTTTCTCGTCCTTTTCCAAGGATGAGAGCCCCTTTTTTATTTGATAGGGAGGAAGGGAGCAAGAGCATGAGCATTGTATTAACGGGCATCAAGCCAACCGGAAGAGTGCATATCGGCAATTACATCGCGGCTATCAAGCCGGCCCTGCAGATTGCGAAAAATCAAGATCATACGGCTTTGTATTTCATCGCCGACTATCATGGACTAACGTTTATTCAAAATCGGGATGAGTTTAACGACTTGTCTTACGGGATTGCCGCAACCTGGCTCGCTTTGGGACTTAATCCGGAGCAGGTTGTTTTTTACCGCCAATCGGATGTGCCGGAAATATTCGAGCTAAGCTGGATTCTGGCATGCATGGCGCCTAAAGGCCTGATGAATCGTGCTCATGCTTATAAGGCAATCGTGGATAAGAACGAGCAGATAGGCGTGGATACCGATGCTGGCGTCAACATGGGCTTGTTTACTTACCCGATTCTTATGGCGGCGGATATCCTGCTCTTCCGGACGGATCAAGTTCCGGTCGGCAAGGATCAGATTCAACACGTCGAGATTGCAAGGGATTTGGCGGAAGCCTTTAATCGCAGCTTTGGGGAGACCTTCAAGCTGCCGGACTATATCGTGGATGAGCAAACCGCGGTAATACCGGGGCTGGATGGCCGAAAAATGAGCAAAAGCTACAACAATACAATTCCACTGTTTGAGTCGGCCGACGGCTTGAAGAAGCTGATTAGCAGAATCAAGACCGATTCTACCCCGCCGCACGAGCCTAAAAACCCTGACGCCTCTACTATTTTTCTGCTATATAAAGAGTTTGCTACGGATGGGCAGATCGAAGAAATGCGTGAGCGATTCCGAAGCGGTATCAGCTGGGGAGAAGCCAAGCTGGAGCTCTTTCAGGTAATGAACGCTTTCCTGGAGGAACCGCGGGAGAAATACAATCAATACATGGCGTCCAAGGACCAAATGGATGATATCTTGAGAGAAGGCGCAAGGAAAGCAAGAGCGATAGCACAACCCCTGCTGGAGCAGGTGAAATACAAGTTAGGGAGATACAGGTAAATGACGTTGCAGCATACAGCTAGATAGTGGGGCAAATAAGAAAAACTCTGCCGTCTCATTACGAGGCGGTAGAGTTTTGTGCCCTAATCATTTAATCCTTTGCCGTCAAGTATCTGCTGATAATATTTTTCAATTCTGGCTTCGCGCGTTTTGGATTGCTTGGCAGCAGCGAAATGAAGCAGGTACGCTCTTTGCCGGCCTGGCGTTAACGCGTAAAACGCTTCCTTAAAAGCAGGCCGGACATCGAATTTTGCTTGGAGCTCTTCCGGGACCGTATACTCGTCATTTTTTTTATAAGAAATTTCCTCGCCGGATTTCTCGACCTCGATGGCCTCAAGAATGTAAGCCTTCAGGATAGCTTCCATCTCTATGATTTGCTCCACGTTCGTGAACCGGATTTGGCGCGCGGCCTGCACGTTTTCCGTCTGTTGAATGAGAATGCCGTTAGGGTCCTTAAGCAAAGCGCCTTTCTGAAACAGAATGGCGCAATACTCCTTAAAGCCGTGGATGATTAGAATGTTTTTGCCCTCATGCGTGTAGCATGGATGCATCCATTTGAAATCCTCGGTCAATTCGCAGTCGAGCACGATTTCTCTCAGCTTGATATATTCTTCTTTCCACTTCTTGGACTTGTTTATAAAGCCATCCACTTTGCAGTCTAAATTCATTGAAAAAACCTCGCATTATGATTAATACAACCGGTTCTTATAGCCGTCTTCAAGCCTGGCGGCAATGACCTCCGGGGTTGATCCGTCCAGATTCGCATGCTCCGAAATAATTCGGGCGGGGGAGGGAAGCTGCTCGTTGCCGAGCCAGGTTTCGGGCTTCCACAGCCGGGAGCGAAGAAATGCTTTAGCGCAATGCATATAGCATTCTTCGACCTTTACGACGATCCCGATTTGAGGTACGCGGTCTTTTACGGAAAGCGGCTTTAAAAGATTCTCCTCTTTCGTTAGGTAAGCATGACCGTTTATTCTTAGAGTTTCTCCAAGTCCCGGAATAAAAAACTGCATGCCGATATGCGGATTCGATAAAATGTTGCGCAGAGTGTCTATTCTTTTGTTACCCGGCCGTTCCGGAATAATCAGATGCTTGTCATCCAGAACATGAACAAACCCCGGCGAATCGCCTCGTGGGGATACATCGCAATGCCCGCAGGAATCGGCAGTCGATACAACGAGAAAAGGAGATTTGGCGATAAAATCGCGGCAGTTGGAATCAATTGCGGAGATCACTTTATGTTGAACAAGTTCACTGGGATAGCCGATTAACGAACGAAGCTCGGCTTCGGAAGTAATCAACTGGCTTTGATCTATTTCTATCAAGAAGCAATCACCCTCTCAAGGAGATTCCATTATTTTACCATAGGCAGGTGAGGCGAGTTAATACTCACTTCCGAAAATCTTCTTTTTCACAACCGAATAATAGGGATAGTTCCGCGGCAAATACTCTTCTACTATGGAATTAAAGGTTTACATAGGGAAGGGGTACTTGAAATGAAAGAGAAGATGCAGGCGGCAAGAAGATGGCGAGAGTTGCTTCAAGCTAATCGTCCCACAGATCCGATTAAACCGAGGACGGACAAGGATATTTCGGAACAAGTAGAAAAGCTGCTCCGGCAGCTGACGATAGATCAGAAAATCGGCCAAATGAGTCAATGCTTGGGCTCCCGGGTGTCGCTCGGCGGAGAGGTGGAATCCGAAAGCGCGGAGAAGCTCCTGGAGCAGGGACGAGTCGGGACGGTTCTTGGCGCAATGGAGTCGGAGCGGATATTCGAGCTGCAGAGGATTGCCGTTGAAAAATCTCCTCATGGCATACCGCTTCTGTTCAATTCGGATATTATCCACGGCTTTCAGACGATTTTTCCGGTCCCGCTGGCCTGGTCATGCAGCTGGGATCCGGAAGCGATTAAGCTCGCGTGCGAGATCGCGGCAAAAGAAGCGACGGCGACCGGCATTACGTACAACCATGCTCCGATGGTGGATATTTCTCGGGATCCCCGGTGGGGACGCGTGGTAGAGGGGGCGGGCGAAGACCCTTACCTGGGGGCGCTCATTGCCAAGGCTCAAGTTGAAGGCTACCAAGGGGAAAGCTTGTTTAGCGAGGAGACGATGATCGCTTGTCTGAAGCATTTTGCGGGATATGGGGCAGGTGAAGCGGGCCGCGATTATAATACGGTGGATATGTCGGAGCGAACCTTGAGAGACTTCTATTTGCCGCCATTTCAGGCGGGGATTGAAGCGGGAGCCGCTTCGGTGATGAATGGCTTCAACCAATATGACGGGATTCCGTGCGCGGCCAGCGAGTTTTTGCTGAAGGATCTTCTCCGGAACGAGCTTGGATTCGACGGCATGATTATTTCGGATTACGGATCGATTGAAGAGATTGTTGCCCACGGTGCGGCAAAAGACAGCAAGGAAGCGGCCAAGCTGGCACTTGACGCAACGATGGACATTGAAATGGTGACCCGTGCTTATGCCTCCCATTTGCCTACGCTCATTAAAGAAGGGAAAGTGCGCGAAGAGCAGCTGGATCAGGCGGTCCGGCGCATTTTAACGTATAAATACAGGATTGGGATTATGGATGATCCATTCCGGTATATCCGGCCGGAGAAGGAAGCAGAGTATCATTTTCATTCGGATCACTTGAAGGCGAGTAAGGTACTTGCGCTTAAGTCGGCTGTTCTATTGAAAAATGACGGCGTTCTCCCGCTCAATAAAAGCATCAAGCGCCTTGCGTTAATTGGACCGTTTGCTGACAGCAAGGATCAGCTGGGTCCGTGGCAGGGAACGAAGTATCACGAACGAACGATTACGCTTGCGGAGGGGATTCGCGAGCTTGTTCCTCATATAGAGCTGGATATCGTAATAGGCTGTGAAGTAAATGCTGCAATCGAAGGCGGCTTTACGGCGGCGAAAATGGCGGCGCAAGAGGCGGATGCGGTTATTCTTGCGCTGGGGGAAACATGGACAATGAGCGGCGAGGCTGCTTCGCGTATGGATATCGGACTGCCGAAAGCTCAGCGGGAGTTGGCGGAGTTTGTTGCGCAGCTGGGCAAACCTACCGTACTGGTTCTTACAAACGGCAGACCGCTTGTATTCAACGGACTCGAGAAGAAGGTTAACGCGATTCTGGAAACCTGGTACCTTGGCTCTTGCGCAGGCGCGGCTGCGGCGGATATTTTGTTCGGGGAGTATAATCCTACGGGCAGGCTGACGATGAGCTTCCCTCGCCAAGAAGGGCAGATCCCGGTATATTACAATCATTTTCAAACAGGCCGGCCGGTAACCGAGAGCAATCAGCACGAAGCCTTCTTGTCCAAGTATACCGATGGTCCCAACGACCCATTATATCCGTTCGGCTTCGGCATGAGCTACACGACCTTTTCTTATTCGGACATCCGTTTGGACAAAACGTCGTTGCAGCGCGGGGATACGATTCTTGCGTCGGTAACGGTAACGAATACTGGCAGTCATGCTGGCGAAGAGACCGTTCAAATGTATATCCGGGATCATTACGGCAGCACTGTCCGACCGGTAAAAAGGCTGCGAGGCTTCGCGAAGATTACGTTAGAGCCGGGAGCAGCAAGGGAAGTCAGCTTCCGGATTACCGAAGAGGATTTGAAATATCACGATAAGCACCTTCGCTACTGCGCAGAGGAAGGCGAGTTTTCCGTCTATATTGGAGGGAACTCGATGGAAGCGCGGGAGGCGGAATTCGAATTAATATAAATGAAAGGGACTGTCCGTGAGCTGAATGCTGAAGGACAGTCCTTTTATGATGGAGGCTTAACGATATGCCACATCGTCAAGCCTTGCTATTAGTGACTTTGCCGTGGTCTTAACGATACCCGACATCGTTAAGAACGCTGAAATCGCGCAAAAATGCTCAAAATCAAGTGTAAAACGACTGCTTGACTATTCGGGACATCGTTAAGCTTCGCAATAAGTCATGCTGCTTCTCTCTTAACAATGCCGCGCATCGTTAAGGAACCATAAAGTAGCGCAACTAGCTCGGCGACCCTGCTTCCGATTCGCAGACGGCCGGCTTACGCGTTTTCCTGCAGGCGGCTCCGGTATTCTCTCGGCGTGCAGCCAAAGCGCTGTCGGAATACGGTGTTGAAGTAGCTTAAGCTGTTGAAGCCAACGTCGAGCGCGACCTCCATAATCTTGGCATCTGATTGCCTAAGACGGCTGGCCGCCTGCTGGACGCGATAGCTGTTCATATATTCGATGGGGCTTTTTGTAGTCATGCGTTTGAAGAAACGGCAGAAATACGACTCGCTCATCCTTGCCAGCTCCGCGAGCTTCTGCAGAGGAATAGGCTCGGCATAATTTTGCTCGATATATTCGATGACGGTCTTCAGCCGTTCAATCCGGAAGCCTTCTTGTTCCGGCTTCACCCGTACGGAAGGCTTCCCTAAGCTGACCAGCTTGGCCAATATGCCAAATAACAAGCCTTTTATCGTAAGCTCCGAAGCGGCTTGTTCGTTACGGTGAGTCTCAAATAACTGATCGAGCATCGCAAGAAGCTCGATGCCCGGCCCAGGCTCCCGGCGCAAATGGGCGGGTACTTCATATCTTCTCTCAAGAACGGGAGAAATATAACGGTCGAACAAATAATCGATGGATCCGCTGCTGAACAAGCTGGAATGGAACACAACAGCGTTGAATGAGCAGGGTTTGTCTCCCACAACGTATCCGGAATGAAGCTCACCGGAATTAACGAAGATTGCTTCACCAGCTTGCAGTTCATAATCCTGCAAATCTACCCGGAATACGGCTTTTCCTTCCGTTACTAGCAGCAGCTCAAGCTCGTCATGCCAATGCAAATCCAGCAGAGGGGCATCAGCCGGACAGGTGATTTCGTACAGGCTGACCGGATAGATCGGGTTGCCATGCTTGCGAGCTTCTTTCAGCAAAGATTTATCCATAAACAAAACTCCTATAGAAAAATAGCAAATGTCAAAATCGTGATAATAATGAGCAATATTTAGGAAGAGTTACAGAGAATAAGACAATATTATTATAACATAACCGCTTACAAGGTACGAGAAGCTACTGAGTAGGCTGGATACACCCTAGAAATCCTTGCAAGGCAAGACTTTTAAACAATCCAATAAGCAAACGCTTACGAATTGCTTTGCAATTATTCGAGGAGGAACATAAACATGAAATTTACCGATGGTTATTGGCAAATTCGCGAAGGCGTTGAGATGCAATATCCGGTTGACGTTCGCGAATTGAAAGAAAAGAACGGCAAACTGACGGCTTACATGGCAACAAAGCCGGTCGTCATCAAGGGCGATACGCTGAACGGCACGATGCTTACGGCCGAGATCAGCTCTCCAATTCCCGATGTCATTAAAGTTCGCTGGGTACACCATGCCGGCGTGAAACAAGTTGGCCCTGAATTCGAGACTCTCGTTGATGCCAATCATAGCGTAACCGTCGAACAAGACGAGCAATACACAAACCTTACTAGCGGCGGCCTGCAGGCGCGTATCCGCAAATCGCCGACTTGGGGCCTGGAATTCATTCAGAACGGCCGCAAGGTGACGGGCACAGCGCAAAAGGCTGCGGCTTATGTGCAAGATCACGGCAAAGCTTTCTTCCGCGAAATGCTGGATCTTGGCGTTGGCGAGCAGGTTTACGGCCTTGGCGAACGCTTCACTCCGTTTATCAAGAACGGCCAGGTTGTTGATTCCTGGAACGAAGACGGCGGAACAAGCTCCGAGCAAGCATACAAAAACGTGCCGTTCTATCTATCGAGCGCAGGTTACGGCGTATTCGTCAACCATCCGGAACGCGTATCGTTCGAAATTGGTTCCGAGGTCGTATCGAAGGTTGGCTTTAGCGTGCCCGGCGAGCATCTGGAATACTTCATCGTAGGCGGCAAAACGCTGAAGGACGTACTCGACAACTACACGAAGCTGACCGGCAAACCGGCATTGCCTCCGGCATGGTCGTTTGGCCTGTGGCTGACAACTTCGTTTACAACGGACTATGACGAAGCAACGGTTAACAGCTTTATTGAAGGAATGGCTGAGCGCAATATTCCGCTTCATGTCTTCCACTTCGACTGCTTCTGGATGAAAGAATACGAATGGTGCAACTTCGAGTGGGATGCGGACATGTTCCCGGATCCGGAAGGCATGCTTCGCCGCCTGAAAGAACGCGGTCTTCGCATTTGCGTATGGATCAACTCCTACATCGGCCAAAAATCGCCTCTCTTCCAAGAAGGCATGGAAAACGGCTACCTCGTTCGCAAGCCGGACGGCAGCGTATGGCAATGGGATAAATGGCAGGCGGGCATGGGACTTGTCGACTTCACGAACCCGGATGCGGTGAAATGGTACAAAGGCCATCTGAAACGTCTGATGGACATGGGCGTTGATTGCTTCAAAACGGACTTCGGCGAGCGCATCCCTACGGATGTCGTTTACTTCGACGGTTCCGATCCGCAGAAAATGCACAATTATTATACGCAGCTGTACAACAAAGCGGTATTCGAAGTACTGGAAGAAAACCGCGGCAAGAACGAAGCGATGCTGTTCGCGCGTTCGGCTACGGCAGGCGGCCAGCAGTACCCGGTACACTGGGGCGGCGACTGCTCGGCGAACTATGATTCGATGGCGGAATCGCTCCGCGGCGGCTTGTCGCTTGGTCTTTCCGGCTTTGGCTTCTGGAGCCACGATATCAGCGGCTTCGAACGGACGGCTCCACCGGATATCTACAAGCGTTGGGTAGCCTTTGGCATGCTCAGCTCGCACAGCCGCCTGCACGGCAACGAATCGTACCGCGTGCCTTGGCTGTTCGACGAAGAGTCCGTTGACGTCCTTCGTTACTTCACGGAGCTTAAGAGCAGCCTGATGCCTTATCTGTTCAACCATGCGGTTGAAGCAACGGAAAAAGGCGTACCGATGATGCGCGCGATGGTTCTCGAGTTCCCTGAGGATCCAACGACGCATTACCTGGATCGTCAGTACATGCTGGGCGAAAGCCTGCTGGTTGCTCCAATCTTTAATACCGAAGGTACGGCGAAATATTACGTACCGGCGGGCAAATGGACCAGCCTGATCGACGGTACGACGGTTGAGGGCGGCAAATGGGTAGAAGAGCAGCATGGCTACAGCTCGATCCCGTTGCTTGTTCGTCCTAACACGCTTCTTGCCGTCGGCAGCAACAACCAAAAGCCGGACTACGATTACGCGGATAACGTCACGCTGCACCTGTTCGAGCTGGAAGACGGCGCAACGGCAAAAGCGGTTATCCATGATCTGAACGGACAGCCGCAAGCAACGGCTAAGGCGGCTCGCACAGGCAGCACCATTGAAATCAGCTATGAAGGCACAGGCAAGCCATGGCAGGTTGTACTGCGCGGCATTGAGCAAGCAGCGGCTGTGGAAGGCGCTGACTCGCAGCAAACCTCAGAAGGCTTGAAGCTCGTTCCAGCCTCCGGTCAGAAGATCATTGTAAAACTGTAGATGTAAAACGATAGGCGACCGGCCGCTTGCTCCCAAAGAGCAAGCGGCTGTTTGCCCATTCGTGCGTAACTAAGATACGCACGGCAACAAAAAAGCCCGGAAAGAGAGTTTCACTCCTCTTTCCGGGCTAACAAATATCTATTTGCCGAAGCGGAACCAGCTCAGCTTCGTTTCGCCTTCGCCTCTAACTACCAGATACACTTGGTGGTTGCCGGCTGCTTGCTCGACCGATGCCGTGACTGTCTGCCAAGCGGAGCTTGCTTGAAGCGTCAGGCTGCCAGCGAGCGGACCGTCCGGACCATCAAGGCGGATTTCAAGGGATGCGCCTTTCGCAGACAAGGCTCTGGCTTCGAAGAAGCAAATTTCTTCGCCAATCAGGGCGTCATCGTAACGGAGCCATGCAACGGACGACGTTGTTGCCGCGCTGTCGCCGCCTTCGGCATTGTCGCTGATGATGATATTGGAATAATCGTCATAATTCACGGCTCCCGTAACTTGGGACAAATCGCGCGGCGGAATCGTTTCGCCGGCAACGGTCAAGGCTCCTTCCAGGCGGATATCGCCGGAGGATGCGCCAACGAGAAACGCGTAACTGCCTTGCTCGACGCACATTTTGCTTCTGGTTACATCCCAGAAAGCGAGAGCGGAACGGTCCAGCACGAAGCTTACTTCCCTTGATTCACCGGCAGCAAGCGCAATGCGATCGAACGATTGCAGCTGTCTGAGCGCACGTTTCACGCGGGATTCCAAGGCTCTGGCGTACAGCTGAACGACTTCTTCGCCGTCAATGTCGCTAGTATTCGTAACGCGGAAGCTAACGGTAATCGAATCTTCGGACTGCTCAAGCTTGAGAGCATCGTATTGGAAACGGCTGTAGGACAAACCGTGTCCGAATGGATACAATGGCTTTCCGGCAAAATATTGGTAAGTGCGTTCGCTTTTGATAATGTCGTAATCCATAAATTCGCCAAGCTGGTCAGCCGACTCGTACCAGGTCATGTTGACGCGTCCAGCCGGGTTGTAGTCGCCAAACAGGACGTCAGCCAGCGCATGGCCAAGCTCTTGACCGGCATGCGACAGATAGACGATCGCAGGAATATTCTCCTGGACCCAAGGCATAGCGAACGGATAGCTGCCGACTACCACAACAACGGTATTCGGATTAACGGCATAGACTTCGCGAATGAGCTTTTCTTGATAAGCAGCAAGCGTCAGGTCGGGGCGGTCAATCGTTTCTTTCCCGTTAATGAGCGGGTGATTGCCGACAACAACAACCGCGACTTCGTTGTTACGCGCGGCGGCAATCGCTTCCTGCAGGCCGTCGGTTTCTTTTTCAACCGCAAACGGCTCGGCGACAGAGGCATCGCCATCCCGCACTTCCAGGGCTCCGCTCTCGGCATTGACGGTTACGGGACGGTTGTTCCAGGTCGTGAAGGTCACGACATTCTCGTCATGCTGCGGACGAACGTGGAATACTTCCTTGGTGAACCATTCCCAGATATGCTCGGACGATGCGGTGATTTTCTCATCGTCGGTTGTCAGGTAGAGCTTGTTATTTTCCGCGATAAGCGTATGGCTGTCCCAGCCCCAGTCTGTCGTTTCGAACAGATCGGCAGAATCGGAGCCCCGGGAGCTTGCGGACAGCGAGTTTTTCTCGTCGCTTCCAAGCCTCACGTACTTGCCGTTCTTCAGCGATTTAAGCTTCACTCGGCTGCTGCCCGTTGCCAGCGTTACTGCTTGATGGGCACCGTTCATTTTCTTCCGGATGCCTTCAAACGGCGTAATCGAATACGGCATAAGGCCGCTGTACCAGTCGCGGTACACGATGCCGGCCAGCGGGCCGATAACGGCAGCCTTGCTCAGCTTATCCGCGGATAGCGGCAGGAGACCGTCGTTTTTGAGCAGCACGATGCTTTTGCGCACGGCATCAAGGGCAAGCTCGGCATGCTCCGGCTTCATGATCGCCGATGCGTCGATCGCCGCATAAGGGTTGCGGTCTGCGGGATCGAATTCGCCAAGACGGAAGCGGACGCGGAACGTATTGCGCAGCGCGATGTCGAGATCGTTTTCCGTCAGCATTCCTTCGGCCAGCGCATCGCGGATCGCCTGCTTCGAGATCGGGTGATCGTCGGTGATACTGTCTACGCCGGCTTTGATCGTCAGAGCTACCGCTTCCTTGTACGTCTCGACGTAATGATGGTCATTGACGGTGCCAAGCACGTCGCCGGCGTCGCTTACGACAAATCCGTTCATGCCCCAATCCCGTTTGACGATGTTGTTCACATCCGGATTGATGTTGGCGGGAACGCCGTTCACCGAATTGTAGGCGGTCATCATCGACAGCGCTCCGCCTTCCTTGAACGGAATTTCGAACGCTTTCAGGTAGTATTCGTTTTTGTTGCGCGGGTCGAGGCTGACGGAGCATTCTCCGCGATTGATCTCGTTATTGTTGCCGATGAAATGCTTGAGCGATGCGACCGCTTTCACGTAAAACGGATGGTCGCCCTGAATGCCTTGGGTTAAAGCCGCGGACAGCTTGCCAGTCAGATGCGGGTCTTCGCCGTAAGCCTCTTCGGTACGGCCCCAGCGCGGATCGCGTTCCATATCGACGGTTGGCGCCCATAACGTCAGACCGTTATGCGCCGGATTCTGGGAATAGAAGCCTCGCGCTTCGTCGCCGATGACGCTGCCGATTTTTTTCAGCAGGTCTTTGTCCCAGGTACAAGCGAGGCCAATCGGCTGAGGGAAGGTTGTCGCTTCGCCCAGCCAGGCCATGCCATGCGCCGCTTCGGTGCCATGCTTGTAGGCTTTGACGCCAAGATGAGCAATCTCGTCCTGGTATTGGCACATCAGATTGATTTTTTCTTCCAGGGTGAATCGGTTAACCAAATCATTAACGCGCTGCTCGAGCGGCAGGTCGGGGTTTTGAAATGGATATTTTGCTTCCGAAAGTTGCGTCACTACAAATGTCAGCTCCTTTAATTGTAAGGGGTTTCAAAAATTTTAACATGCAGGCGCAACCGTTCATACCCGACAAATTGGAGATAAAATCCCTGTACAATTAGCGGTTGAACCCCTAGAATGTAAACGCAATCAAATTTTTCTGTGATGGTGACAGGGGGCTGGCAAAATGTTTCAGATGTTCTCGCACCTGCTGAACAACGTGAAGCTGAGAACAAAGCTCATCTTATCCTGCATCGTAGTCGTATTCATTCCAATTCTGATCGTTGGCGTGTTTCTGACAAACGAGCTGCGCAATATGGCGCTGGATAACGCGATGGAGCAGACGCATACGAACGTGCAGCGGGTCAAGGCAAGAACGACCGAGCTGATGAACGTTGCTTACGACAGCGCTTACCGTCTGGAGAACAGCCGGCTGGAGGCAGTGACGAACCGGAAATACGAATCGACTTACGAGGTCGTTAAGGCATACCGGGAATATACGGATTTCAACGAGATTCGGCAGCAGCATGACGAAGTGGCGAACATCCGGTTTTACATGGAAAATCCAACGATGCTGAACAACTGGGATTTCATCCAGCCGGACAATTCGATTAAGGAATCCGTCTGGTATACAAATGCGTTAAATCCCGGCAGCGGCGTGAATTGGTATTTTCTCGAGGATGAGCGGGACAAGCGGAATTATTTGAGTCTCGTGCGCGGAATCAGTTTTTCAAGCAGCAATACAAGCGGCGTTCTGGTCATTACGCTGAATATGCAGGCTCTGAACAGCATCTTGAATCAGGAGTCCTTCGAGACGATGATCGTTGACGACAGCAACCGGATTGTCGCGGCAAACCGGATGGGCCGGGCGGGGAAAACGCTGCAGGAAATCGACTACGAGCAAAGCATCGTGCAAGAGAGAAGCGGGATGTATTCCGCCAATATAGACGGTCAGGCCTCGCGTGTCCTGATTGAGCCCTTGATACCCGAAGCAAGCGGAAATACGCTCCGCATCATTTCCGTGTTCTCCGTTGACACGATTGTAGCGGATGCCAACCGGATTAATTCGTTAGCCCTTACGGTGATTTCAATTAGCTTGATTATTGCTATTTTCCTGATTATTGGCGTGTCCACCATCATTACGAAGCGGATGCTCCGTTTAAGCAAGCATATTACGAAGGTGGCGACCGGCAAGCTGGACATCGTGATGGAGATTGACGGCAAGGATGAGATTGGGCAGCTGTCCAGGCAGTTCAATTCCATGGTGTCGAGCATTAACGGTCTCGTCGAGGAAGTCCAGGAATCGAACAAGATGAAAAGTCTGCTCGAAGCCAAGCAGAACGAGATCAAGCTGAAGATGATGGCCAGCCAGATTAATCCGCATTTCCTGTTTAACGCGCTGGAATCAATTCGGATGAAGGCCCATTTGAAAGGGGAAAAGGAGATTTCGCAGGTGGTCCGCCTGCTTGGCAAGCTGATGCGGCGGAGCATCGAGGTGACTCAGCGGCTTACGCCGCTTGCCGACGAGATGGATATTGTCCGCTGCTATTTGGACATTCAGAAATTCAGGTACGAGGACCGGTTATCCTACGAGCTTCACGTGGATCCGGTTGCGGAAAGAGTGCCGATTCCTCCGCTTATTATTCAGCCGCTTGTCGAGAATGCCGTCATTCACGGCTTCGAGAACAAGATGGAGGGCGGCAAGGTAACGGTTCGGGCAGCCAGGGAAGGCGATTATGTCCGGGTTGACGTCATGGATAACGGGGCGGGGATGACCCGCGAGAAAATGGAGAAGCTTACCCAGCATTTGAACGAAACAGAGGATGCAGAGAACAACCGGATTGGACTCCGCAACGTCCATTTGCGGCTGCAGCTGACGTACGGACCGGAGCACGGGCTTCAATTCGAGAGTGAACCGGGTATAGGGACGAAGGTTTCCTTCACCTTGCCTTTTGGGGAGGATTTGTATGTATAAAGTATTGCTTGTAGACGATGAACCGATGATTCGGGAAGGTCTCCGAACCTTGCTGGAATGGGAGAGTCTCGGTTACGAAGTGGTGGATACGGCAGCCAACGGCAAGGATGCCCTGAAGAAGTGCGAGCAGCATGAGCTCGATCTCATTATCGTCGATATCCGGATGCCGGAGATGAACGGCCTTGAGCTGATCAGAACGATCCGCGAGAACGGCGGAACGATGCATGTATTGATTCTGAGCGGTTACGCGGATTTCGAATACGCCAAGCAGGCTATCGTCCAGCGGATTGACGGGTATTTGCTGAAGCCCGTCGACGAGGACGAGCTGATGGATTACTTGCAATCCCTGAGGAAAGAGCTGGATCTCGAGTATGAGACCCGCCGGAAACGATTGGACGAACGTCAAGGCAATGCGGAGGATGACTTGAAGCGGCTGCTCGCCGAAGGAAGCGCAGGCCCTAGTCTTTCTCAACTGTCCGCGTCACTGGATTGGACGGAGTTCGAACTGCTGCTCATCAAGACGCATGAACGGAATGAAGAGGAGACAGCCGGCCATGCTCATATAAAACGCCGATTATCCGAGCGGCTGGAGCAATCCGGCTCGGGTCTTGCTGTCGCCATGGAGCCGTATTTGCTGATCCTTCTGAACAAGGGTCTCGGCAATGAGCGGTTCCTGCGGGAAATGCATGCGATGATTGCCGGTGCCTGCGAGGGATTGGCTTCGGATTTTACCGTCGTGACCGGTGGCAAGATAGCGGGCTTTACGGATATTCCGTCTGCCTATCAGAAGGCGCTTGAACGGATAAAAAACAGGTTCTTCCTGGAGGGCGGTCAGATAATGACCGAGGATCCGCAGCTGCCGGGAGGGCATGAGGGCGCGAAGCCGGATTTGACCGGGACGGCGGAAAAGCTTTACCTCGCGCTTGAGATTGTAAACCGGGAAGCGATCCGGCAGCAGATCGAAGAATCCGCTGAAGCGATGAAAGCAGCGGGATTTGGCGAAGCCGAGATGAAGGCGGCATTCGTAGAGCTTGTGTCGTCTATCCTCGACAAGCTTGCGTCCAAGCGGCCGGAGCTTCCGGTCCGCGACTACCGGCAGCGCATACCGGAGCTGTTCCGCGAGTACCGGGTCAGCTCGCTCACTAGACTGGCATCCGCGATTATCGATCAGATTGCCGATGCCCTCGATCATTCGTCCGCGGACAAGCAGATCAACCGCATGATCGACCTGATTCGCCGGAATTACAAGGAGAACCTGAAAATGGAGACGCTCGCCGAACTGTTTAACTATAACAGCGCTTATCTCGGCAAGCTGTTCAAGCAGGTTACAGGAGAAAACTTCAACACGTATCTGGATAAAGTACGGATGGAACAAGCGAAAATATTACTTGAGCAAGGACTTAAGGTGTACCAGGTTGCGGAGATGGTCGGATACGCGAACGTCGACTATTTCCACAGCAAATTCCGCAAGTACGTAGGCTCTTCGCCGTCTGTATACCGAAAGAAGGATTCCTAAAAGGAACGCGTGGTTTTCTCACGACCGGAGAAAATCATGCGTTTTTTTCATGCGGTGAATCCGCTTACACTAATTTTTATATGATTTTATGCCAAATCCTTTGGGTACCGAGATCTGCCATGTATCCGTTATCATGAATGCATAAGGCAGGAGGGATACCAATGAAAGCGGTCACAACTAGCGTTCAGCAGCAGACGCGAAAAAAAAGAGAGAGAAACTTTTGGAAAACAGCTATCCGTAACAGATACTTATACATGATGTCGCTGCCTTTCATAATCTGGGTGTTTGTGTTTAGTTACTATCCGCTCTGGGGCTGGACAATGGCCTTCCAGAAATTCAAGCCGGCCAAATCGTTCTGGGAGCAGGACTGGGTAGGCTTCGATCAATTCAAAACGCTGTTCCAAGACGATACGTTCTACCTTGTGATGAGAAATACGCTGGCCATGAGTTTTATGGGCATTATCGCCGGCTTTGCGGTACCGATCGTCTTCGCGGTTCTGCTTAACGAAGTCCGCAGCATGGCATTCAAGCGGTTTGCCCAAACCGTATCGTATTTGCCTCACTTCGTATCCTGGGTTGTCGTAGCGGGTATCGTATCCAAGATGCTCTCGGCGGACCACGGTACGGTAAACGAAATTCTGATGTGGCTTGGCATTATCGATACGCCGATTCAGTTCCTGGCGAAGCCGCATTTCTTCTGGGGCATCGTCACCGTCTCCGATGTATGGAAAGAGATGGGCTGGAACACCATTATCTATCTGGCGGCGATTGCGGGCATCAGCCAAGAGATGTACGAAGCGGCAAGAGTGGACGGAGCGAACCGCATCCGCCAGATTTGGCA
This sequence comes from Paenibacillus sp. BK720, assembly GCF_011761545.1. Taxonomy (NCBI): domain Bacteria; kingdom Bacillati; phylum Bacillota; class Bacilli; order Caryophanales; family Paenibacillaceae; genus Paenibacillus; species Paenibacillus sp. BK720. Next base: position 729,933 of record NZ_JAASRQ010000001.1, read on the forward strand.
CATTACGCTGCCGGGCATTCGTTCGACGATTGTGATCCTGCTCATCATGTCCATCGGTCACTTGATCCAGATCGGCTTCGAGAAGCAGTTCCTGCTAGGCAACAATCTTGTTCGCGATTATTCGCAAGTCCTTGATTTGTATGCGCTTGAATACGGTCTGCAGATGAGCCGTTACTCATTTGGTACGGCGGTTAATATTTTCAACTCGGTTGTAAGTATTATTCTTCTGTTTATGGCAAACGGACTGTTTAAGAAAATTACGAAAGAAAGCATCATGTAAGGAGGAGGGTGAGCCATGACATCAAAAAGACTGCTGGGCGGCGCGCCTCTGTCAGACCGGCTTCTGAGTGTGTTCGTATACGTATTCGTTATCTTCGTAATGATCATCACTTTGTATCCGTTTCTGAACGTGCTTGCTCTTTCATTTAACGAGTCGGTTGACAGCGTAAGGGGCGGGATTACGATTTTCCCGCGCGAATTTACGACTGAAAACTATAAAGTAATCTTTTCCTTCGGAGGCTTGATTACCGGCTTCAAAATCTCGGTATTGCGTACGGTAGCCGGCACGATCGTTGGTTTGATCAGCGCTTCGATGCTCGCGTTTACGCTGAGCCGTCCCGATTTCCAAGGACGCAAATTCGTATCCGTCTTCCTGGCGCTGACGATGTATGTATCGGGCGGTCTGATTCCGGTCTACTTCCTGATCCGCGACCTGCACATGATGGGAACGTTCTGGGTCTACATCCTTCCGGGTCTCGTAAGCGCCTTTAACGTATTCGTCATCCGCTCCTTTATGGATGGCATTCCTTATGCGCTGCAAGAGTCGGCCAAGCTCGACGGCGCGAACGATTTTACAATCTATTGGCGCATTATTCTCCCGATGGCTAAACCGGCGCTGGCAACAATCGCTTTGTTCCTTGCCGTTGGCCAATGGAATTCCTGGTTTGACACTTATCTCTACAACGGCTCCAAAGAATCGCTGACCACGCTGCAGTTCGAGCTGATGAAGGTACTGCAAAGCACGACTTCCGGCAATAACGTGGATATCCATAACTCGAACATGACGCAAATGATGTCGTCCGTGTCGCCGGAATCCGTCAAAATGGCGATTACGATCGTTGTAACCGTGCCAATCCTGGTCGTTTATCCTTTCTTGCAAAGATACTTCGTTAAAGGCATGACATTAGGCGCCGTAAAAGGCTGATCTGATGATTAGAAGCGGTATTGTTGGGGAAACCCGTTAATACGATATGGTTCTCATAAATATATAGGAGGGTTATTACATGAATCAAATCAGCAAATGGTCAAGCCTCGCATTGTCTACCACGTTAGTTGCCGGTTTGCTGGCGGGCTGCGGCAGCAATAACAATGATGAAGCGAATAGCAGCAGCGCGAACACTGGCGGCAATGCAACAAACTCTGCGGCGCCGGAAGATACTTCCCCGCTCACATTGACTTATTACAGCGAAGACCCGTCCCCGAACTGGGCGAATATGCAGGACGAGATTGGCAAAACCCTTACAGAGAAAACAGGCATTACCCTTGACGCGGAATTCGCGGTAGGCGATGCGGTTCAAAAATCGTCCCTGATTGCGGCGAGCGGCGAGTATCCGGATCTGATCAGCGCGAAACAAAGCATCGCAAAATTCGTTGACGCTGGCGCGGTACTTGATTTGACCGATTTGATTGATAAATATGCTCCTCACTTGAAGAAGCTTTTTGAAGGCAATATGAGCCGTCTTCGTTACAGCGATGACGACCATTCCATCTATGTCATTCCTTCCTATAACGGAATCGGCCAGCAGTACTTCAACGCTGGCGGCGGCTTCGAGCTGCAGCACCGCGTTGTTAAAGAGCTGGGCTACCCGCAAATCCGCACGGTAGCGGATTACGAGAAAGCGATCAAAGATTATCTTGCTCTTCATCCGAAAGACGAGAACGGCAACCCGAATATCGGTCTGACATTGAATGCCGACGATTGGCATATGTACATCTCGGTAACGAACCCGGCATTCCTCGCGACCGGCGGTTCCGATGACGGCGAGTTCAACATCGATGTGGATACGCAGAAAGTCATTTATCACTTCCGTCGTCCGGAAGAGAAAGAATACTTCAAATGGCTGAACCATATGAACGCGGAAGGCTTGCTTGATCCAGAAAGCTTCGTACAAAAATATGATCAATACAAAGCGAAAATCGCTTCCGGCCGCGTCCTTGGCTTGATTGACCAGGATTGGGATTACGGCGACGGCGAGAAAGCTCTGAAAGCCGAAGGCAAATTCGATCAAGGCTACGGACACTACCCGGTTACGATGTCAGAAGACATCAAGGAAGCATCGTTCTGGCCAACAGGCTTCATGGCTGGCAGCGGCGTAGCGATCTCCAAAGACAATCCGGATCCAGTTCGTACAATCAAGTTCCTTGACTACCTGGCTTCCGACGAAGGTCAAGTGCTCGTAAACTGGGGTATCGAAGGCAAGCATTACAATGTGGTTGACGGCAAACGCGTTATTCCTGAAGACGTAAATAACCGCAAAATCAACGATGCTGTCAACTTTACCAAAGAAACGGGTATCGGTCTCTACAATCTCCTGAGCGGTCACTACGGCGACGGCGTGAAGGATCCAAGCGGCAACTATTACACTACAAACTTCCCAGAGCAAATCGTGGCAGGCTTTAACGATGTCGAGAAAGAAACGCTTAAAGCTTACGGCGCAACGACCTGGAAAGACTTATTCCCTAAAGAAGAAGAGTTCAAAGTTAAGCCTTGGGGCGCTGCTTGGAACATTCCGGTTCCAGGCGACAGCGAAGCCGTGGTTATCGAGAAGAAACTGACGGACATCACATGGAAACGCATTCCGGAAGCGATCTTGGCTAAACCGGAAGACTTTGATAAAATTTGGGATGCCTACCAACAAGAGCTGGTAAAAGCCGATGTTGAGAAGGCGGAAAAAATCCGCGAGGATTTGGTTAAAGCTCGCGTGAAGCTGTGGAACGAATAATAATACATTATGGACTATTAGAGAGCCCGATTGATGCGGGCTCTCTTTGGCTTAGGGAGCGGAGGATGGAAATTGGGGAAAGTACGGGATTGGAAGCTGTGGTACGAGCAGCCGGCGCAGGCATGGGAAGAAGCTTTGCCCATCGGCAACGGCCGGATTGGCGCAATGGTATTCGCGGGAACGGACATCGATCAAATTTTGCTGAACGAGGATACTTTATGGGCCGGTTTTCCGCGTGATCCGATTAATTATGAAGCACAGCGGTATTTGGCCAAGGCGCGAGACCTTATATTTTCCGGGAAATACGCGGAAGCCGAGCGGTTGATCGAATCAACCATGCAAGGACGGGATGTTGAGCCTTATTTGCCGCTTGGCGGTATTTCGATCGTGCGCAGAGAAGACCGGGAACCCGACGTGTCGCAGTATATACGGGAACTGCATCTGAATGAGGGGATTGCCTCAGCCCGTTATCGGGATGGCGCCGTTACGGTACAGACCCAATATTTCGTAAGCGTGCCGGACCAGGCGCTAGTCGTCCGTTACGAAGCTGCCGGAGGAACTTTGAATCGCGATATCGTAATTGATTCCTTGCTGCAATACCGGTTAGCGGAATCAGGAGACGGGCAGCTGCATCTGATTGGACAAGCGCCAAGCCATGTGGCCGGCAATTATCACAAAGATCATCCTATGGATGTCCTCTATGAAGAAGGGCTTGGTCTGCCGTTCGAGATCCGGGTGAAGGTGGAGACCGACGGAACGGTGAAGAACGGAGAAAAAGGACTTGAGGTCCGGAACGCGGCTTACCTTCATATCTATTTGACTACCGAAACGGGCTTTGCCGGGTACGACCAGCCGCCGGATCAAGAAGCTTGCTCGGCACGCTGCTATATTCGCCTGGAAGCGGCGGCGGCGCGAGGATTCGAAGCGCTGCGCAGCCGCCATGCCGAGGATCACCGGCTGTTGTTTGACCGCGTATCCTTTTCTTTAGGGAATGAAACGGACGGTGCCGACAAGCCAACGGACCGCAGGCTTGCGGATTACCAAACGACCAAGCAGGACCTATATTTGGAGGCGCTCTATTTCCATTTCGGCCGTTACCTTCTGATGGGCAGTTCGAGACCGGGTACCCAGCCTGCCAACCTGCAGGGAATCTGGAATCATCATGTATCGCCGCCATGGCATAGCGATTACACGATCAACATTAATACGCAGATGAATTATTGGCCTGCGGAAGTATGCAACCTAAGCGAATGCCATGAGCCGCTCTTCGCTATGCTGAAGGAAATGAGCGAGGCCGGTTCGCGAACAGCGAGAATTCATTACGGCAGCCGAGGCTGGACCGCCCATCATAATGTGGACATCTGGCGAATGACGACGCCAACCGGCGGAAGCGCCAGCTGGGCATTCTGGCCGCTAGGCGGAGCATGGCTTGTCCGTCAGGTATGGGAAAGCTACCTTTACAGCCTCGATAAGGATTTTCTCGGCGAGACGGCTTATCCGCTGCTCAAAGGAGCGGCTTTATTCTGCCTGGATTGGCTGGTCGAGGGGCCTAACGGCGATTTGGTTACGAATCCGTCCACTTCGCCGGAGAACAAGTTCCTGACAAGCGACGGAGTGCCATGCAGCGTGTCGTATGGTTCAACGATGGATATCGCTATTATTCGCGATCTGTTCCGGAACTGTCTGGAAGCCATTGATCTATTAGGCGTGGAAGAAACGCAGTTCCGCGACGAGCTGCTTGCGTCGCTGGATCGTCTTCCGGCTTACAAGATTGGCCGTCACGGCCAGCTTCAGGAATGGTATGAGGATTTCGAGGAAAGCGAGCCGGGTCACCGCCACGTTTCGCATCTATACGGAGTTTATCCGGGCAAAGAGATTAACGAGAATACGCCGGAGCTGCTGGAAGCGGTTGTTGCGACGCTCGATCGCAGGCTGGCGAACGGCGGAGGGCATACCGGCTGGAGCTGCGCTTGGCTGCTGAATCTGTTCGCCCGCCTGAAGGATGAGAAGCAGGCTTACGGTGCCGTGCAAACCTTGCTTGCGCGATCCACATATCCAAATCTGCTGGACGCCCATCCGCCGTTCCAGATTGACGGAAACTTCGGCGGAAGCGCAGGCATAGCCGAGCTTCTGCTTCAAAGCCATTTGGGTACGATCGATCTGCTGCCTGCGCTGCCAGCCTCGTGGGCGAATGGCCGGATCAGCGGCTTGAAGGCAAGAGGCGGCTATATAGTGGAGCTGGAATGGGAGAACGGAACGCTGAAGCGGGCTGCCATTGAAGCGGGAAGAAGCGGCGTTTGCAAGCTTCGGTATGCCGGGGCTATACGCGTGGAGGATGGACAAGGGACGGCTGCTCGGCTTAACGACGGTTGTTTTGTAGCGGAGCAAGGCTGCACGTATTACGTTTATGCGGATGCAAAAGCATAAAAAAATAGTTTTCCCGCCTGGTTGAATGCGGTAACCGTCTCCTCTCTCTTAAAATAGGATACTAGTAATCGTCATAGGAGAGAGGAGATTCAACATGTCGGACGGGAAGAAAGCAAGAATCAGTTTATCTCCGCCGGAATTTACGTATTTCAATGAAATCAAATATTCGGTCGGCAAAGATCCGCTCGTAAAGGTGGGGCCGCTGGAGGATCACGGTGACGGTCAATTCGAGGTAAAGCTGTTCGTAAAAGGATACAAAAAGGCGAAAGCGTTAGCAACCCTGATCGCCCCGGACAAGGTGATTGGCGAGATCAGTATTCATGTTAAGATCATTAGCGGCGGGAAAACGATTAGCCCGATTACGCGTCCCTTGACGGCAAGAGAGCTGGCCGGGCTGTACCGGATCGCCTTTCGCACAAACCGGATTTTCCAGTTTGTCGCCCTTCGGTCGATTTTCGGCAGCACTTACGTTTATCCGGTATTCCGGATTAAGGTTGTCCAGTTCTATAATGATGACCTCTCCGACTTCTACGGCAACTATAACAACGTGGCGGCATTTGTGTTCCGCAATGTTCTCTTGAGCGAAATCGGCGGAGTCCATATCCAGTTTTCAACGGCTAAAAAGGGAAGAAGCAAAAAGAAATAAGCGTTTGGTCAAAGCGGTTGCGCGGTTGCGCTAGCCGAGCCTGCCGATGTAAAGGAAATTCATATTACGTTTAACGATGACGTGAACGAGGACCTGATTAACCTTCATCACCACGAGACGCCATTCCTTGTCATTCCGGAGGTTGCTAAATCGTACGAGGTGCAGGCGTGGGCAAGCGGCGAATGGATCACGGTCGCAAGCGACAGCATGAACCGTACCCGCAAAAAAATCCACACGCTGGGCAAGCCGGTACGGACGGACCGGATCCGGACCGTAGTGAAGGAAACCAACGGCGGCGAGCGCGCCGAAGTGATTGAAATCCGCATTTATGAATAAGGATAAGAAATAGAAGAGACAGGGTGGAATCAACGGATTCCGCCCTGTCTCAATTTATAGCCCTTATAGGGTAAACATGTTCTCCATCGGACTCTTGAGCACGATCAGACTCATTAACCTCGCCAGCTCCTCCGGCGAGAGGTTCATATCGGATTGGATCCACCGGATAAGAATGCCTTGCGTGCCGTTGATGACGCTTTCCATCAGGAATTCTCTTATAATGAGATCCTTTCCGCGGTAACCGGACAGCAATGATTCAAAACGAGCCATCGCGTTTTGCCGGATGATTTTAAGCAATCCTTCCCGGAAATGGGGGCGGCTGTGCGGACCGCTTATTATTTTTATCACTTTATGATGCTTTTCCATGTATTGAAAGATGGGGATGAAATACCGCATGAATTCGCCGTCCTTGGTGGAGAGATAGAGATGGCGCGCTTTATTGCCAAGTTGAATGATAGCCTCCAGATGCTCATTCTCGATGCTCTCGAGCAAGTCCTCGAGGTTGAAGTAATGAAGATAAAAGGTTCCCCGGTTAATGCCCGCTGCTTCCGTTAAGGTTTTGATATGAATTCGTTCCAAAGGCATGCTGTCATACAGCCTTAAAAAGGTCTCAAGGATTTGGGCTCGCGTATCCCGTGCATGGAAAGATGATGTAGTCATAATCAACCCCGTATGATTTCATTTGCGTATTTTTTCAAGAATACCATAACTCCCCCCGGCAGAATCAAATTTTCTTTCGAAAAGGAATTGAAAAATCCAGGGCGGTATGTATAATGGAGTTAAGCGCTTAACTAATTTTACTTAACTTTTTATCATATTGTCGAATGAACACTTTATATTTACTTACTTTATGTCAAATTAAGCGATTAACAAACGGGAGGTACTATGACTACTATTCGATTGACGATGGCCCAAGCTTTGGTACGGTTCCTCGATGCGCAGTATGTTTCAATCGATGGCGAGGAGATCAAGTTCGTTCAAGGCGTCATGGGGATTTTTGGACACGGCAACGTAACGGGGATCGGCGAGGCACTGGAGTATAGCCCCGGCAGTCTGAGCTTGATCCAGGGCAAAAACGAGCAGGGCATGGTGCATGCGGCCGCAGCCTTTGCCAAGCAAAAGAACCGCCTGCAAATCTATGCTTGCACCTCTTCCATCGGGCCAGGCGCGCTCAATATGGTAACCGCCGCCGGAACCGCAACCGTGAACCGCATTCCCGTGCTGTTGCTGCCTGGAGACAACTTTGCATCCCGTCAGCCTGACCCGGTGCTTCAGCAGCTGGAGGTCGCTTCCGATTATACGGTGTCCGCTGCGGATGCTTTCAAGCCGGTCAGCAAATATTGGGACCGTATCGTACGGCCCGAGCAGCTCATGTCGGCAGCGCTCCAAGCGATGCGCGTGCTCACGGACCCGGCCGAGACGGGTGCCGTAACCTTGGCTTTGCCGCAGGATGTCCAAGCGGAAGCTTACGATTACCCCGAAGCGTTTTTTAGTAAGCGCATTCATTATATCGACCGCCGGCCGCCTGCCAAGGATGCAGTAGAGCGCGCAGTCCAGCTCCTTAAGGGCAAGAAAAGGCCGCTTATTATCGCCGGAGGGGGCGTATTGTACGCATCGGCCGTAAGCGAGCTTCAAGCCTTCGCGGAGACGTACGGCATTCCGGTAGCGGAGACGCAAGCCGGGAAAAGCGTCCTTCCATGGAATCATCCGCTCAATGTTGGCGGCGTTGGAGTCACGGGAACGCTGGCTGCCAACCTGCTGGCCAAGCAAGCGGATGTCATCATCGGGGTAGGTACCAGGTATTCCGACTTTACCACGTCTTCCAAATCGGCGTTTGCGGATGATGTTCAATTCATAAACATTAACGTAAGTCCGCTCGATTCCGCCAAATGGGGCGGCGCTGCCTTGACAGGCGATGCCAAGCCGGGACTAACGCTGCTTGCCGACGCTCTTGCCGCATCAGGCTACCAAAGCGGTTACGGCGAGCATGAAGTTGCGGATCTGAAGAAGACCTGGGATGACGAGGTAGACCGGTTATATACCCTGGAGCATGAGCAGGGGCTTGCGCAGACCCATGCGCTTGGCGTTATCCAGAATCATATTGATCCTAGCTCCGTTATTGTCTGCGCGGCAGGCAGTCTGCCGGGGGATCTGCACCGTCTGTGGAGACCGGCCGAGCCGAAGACGTACCATATGGAATACGGTTTTTCGTGCATGGGCTACGAGGTAAGCGGAGCGTTTGGCGCCGCGCTCGCAGAGGCAGGCAAAAGAGAGGTTTACGCCGTTGTAGGGGACGGAAGCTACTTCATGCTTCATTCCGAACTGATCACAAGCCTGCAGGAAGGCGTTAAAATCACCATCTTGTTATTTGATAATCACGGCTTCCAGTGTATTCATAACCTGCAGCGGGGCCACGGAAGCGAAGGCTTCGGCAATGAATTCCGTTACCGCGACAAGGCTACGGGACGTCTTACCGGCGGTTACATGCCGATTGATTTCGCAGCCCATGCCCGCAGCCTAGGGGCCAAAGCTTATAAGGCGAATTCCGCGGAAGAGCTTAAGGCAGCGCTCCTTCAAGCCAAGCAGGAGACGGTATCGACCTTGATCGAAATTCCTGTCGTGCCGGGTACCAACACAGCCGGTTACGAATCCTGGTGGAACGTTGGCGTGCCGGAAGTGTCGGTCAGCAATAAAGTGCTGGACGCGCATCTGGACATGAAACAGCGGATCCGCGCCGCAAGAACGATATAAGACGTTAAGGGAGCTGAGGTTGATGAAGACATTGCCGTTCAAGATTGGCGCCCATCCGATCAACTGGGTCGGAGAAGATGTGAAGGAGCATGGTGCCGACACCACTTACGAGCAGATTATGGATGATATGCAGCGGTTAGGCCTGACAGGAACCGAGATGGGACGCAAGTATCCGACGGATATCGAGGTTCTTAAGCGGGAGCTGGGGAAAAGAAACCTGCAGCTGGTATCCCAGTGGAAATCCGTGCTTTTCTCGGATCCGGCCTACCGGGAAGAAGAGCTTGCGGCTTACGAGCAGCATGTCAGATTCCTCAAGGAAATGGGCAGTACGGTGATCAGCACTTGCGAGGTAGGCGGTTCGCTTCATTTCGATCCCCGGCGCACGCCAAACGAGAAGGAAGTTATCCCGCTTGACGAGGCAGGCTGGAAGAGTCTTGCCGAAGGGCTAAACGCAGCCGGAGCATTGGCCAAGCAACATGGCCTTAAGCTGACCTACCATCATCATGGCGGAACGGCCGTAGAGAGCCCGGAAGAAATCGACCGGCTGATGGAGCTGACCGATCCGGATCTGGTGTACCTGCTGTTTGATACCGGGCATGCCTACTATGGCGGAGCGAATCCGCTCGAGGTGCTTCGCAAGCATTATAACCGGATTGCCTACATTCATCTGAAGGATGTAAGACAGCGGGTGCTGGATGAAGCGCGCGCGGAAAAGGCCGATTTTATCACTTGCATCCGCAAAGGCGTATTTACGGTTCCGGGAACCGGCGATCTTGATTTCCGCCCGGTTGTGGAAGAGCTGCTGGCCCGCGGTTATAACGGCTGGGCGATGCTCGAGGGGGAACAGGATCCCGGCAAAGCTCCGGCGTACGAATTCGCATCCAAAGCCATTGCTTATCTGGAGTCGCTACTTCCTACGAAAGCGGGGGAATCCCAATGAACGACATCAAGTTTCCGGCTGACCGGTCTCTCGACTTCACGGCAATCGGCCGTCTCTGCATCGACCTGAACGCAAACGAAATTAACCGTCCGATGGAAGAAACCAGCACGTTTACGAAATATGTGGGCGGATCTCCGGCCAACATTACGATCGGAATGTCGCGGTTTGATCTAAAGACCGCTTTTATCGGCAAAATCGCCAATGATCAAATGGGCCGCTTTATCCGCGATTATCTGGAGAAGAACCGGATTGATACAAGCAATGTCGTAAACGACTACACGGGTGCGGTTACCGGTCTTGCATTTACCGAGATTAAGAGTCCAACCGACTGCAGTATCCTGATGTACCGCGACAACACGGCCGATCTGCTGCTTACGCCAAGCGAAGTGAATGAGGAGCTGATCGCCAAATCCAAGCTGCTGCTTATTTCCGGAACGGCGCTTGCCCAAAGTCCTTCGCGCGAAGCGGTGTTCCAAGCGCTTCAATATGCGAAGAAGCATGGCACGGTTATTGCCTTTGATCTGGATTACCGCCCTTATACATGGAAATCGCAAGAGGAAACGGCCGTTTATTATAATCTCGCCGCCGAGAAATGCGACATTATCCTCGGTACGCGGGAAGAGTTCGATATGATGGAATGCTTCGAGCAGGAGCATAACGATCATAGCACGGCATCGAGATGGTTCAATCATTCCGCGCAAATCGTCATTATCAAGCACGGCAAAGAAGGCTCCATCGCTTACACGAAGGACGGGGCAAGCCATCGGGCCAAGTCGTTCCCGGCAAAGGTGATCAAGACCTTCGGCGCCGGCGACTCCTATGCGGCAGGCTTTCTGTACGGCGTGATGCAGGGCTGGACGCTCGAGAAAAGCATGGAGTTCGGCAGCGCGTCCGCGTGCATCGTTATTTCCAGCCACAGCTGCTCGGATGCCATGCCAAGAGCCGAGCAGGTTCATGAATATATCGCCCGCTGCGAACGCGGTGAAATCGTTGTTTAATTCGCAAATACAAGGAAGAGGTGCTCCTATGACGCAACAATTAAAAAACTGGATCGGCGGTCAATGGGTAGAAGCGGCCGCAACGCAAAGCGAGCCAGTCTACAACCCGGCTACCGAAGAAGTTCTCGCCAACGTTCCACTGTCTACGAAAGAAGACGTTGATCTCGCTGTACGCACGGCTGCCGAAGCATTCAAAACGTGGAGCCGCACGCCGGTGCCTAAGAGAGCGCGCATTCTTTTCAAATATCAGCAGCTTTTGGTCGACAACTGGGATGAGCTTGCGAAGCTGGTAACGCTGGAGAACGGCAAGAGCTACGGCGAAGCGTACGGAGAAGTGCTTCGGGGTATCGAATGCGTGGAATTTGCCGCCGGCGCCCCAAACCTGATGATGGGCAAACAGCTTCCCGATATCGCAACCAATCTGGAATCCGGCATGTACCGCTATCCGATTGGCGTCGTAGGCGGCATTACGCCGTTCAACTTCCCGATGATGGTGCCTTGCTGGATGTTCCCGCTTGCGATTGCCTGCGGCAATACCTTTGTGCTGAAGCCTTCGGAGCGTACGCCGCTTCTGGCTAACCGTCTGGCTGAGCTGCTGCAGGAAGCTGGACTTCCCGAAGGCGTGTTTAATATCGTTCACGGCGCGCATGATGTCGTAAACGGCATGCTGGAGCATCCGGTAATTAAGGCGATTTCGTTCGTTGGCTCCCAACCGGTAGCCGAGTATGTGTACAAAACGGCTTCGGCGCACGGGAAACGCGTGCAGGCGCTTGCCGGCGCGAAAAACCACTCGATCGTTATGCCGGACGCGGATCTGAATCTGACGGTAAAAGAAATCGTAAACGCAGCCTTTGGCTCCGCGGGCGAGCGCTGCATGGCATGCTCCGTCGTTGTGGCCGTAGGCGAGGTTGGCGACACGCTTGTCAGCAGGCTTAAGGAAGCTGCCGACAACATTACGATCGGCAACGGCATGGAAGACGGCGTATTCCTTGGCCCGGTTATTCGCGGACCTCACAAGGAACGCACGCTTAAATATATCGACATCGGCGAGAAGGAAGGCGCGCTGCTGATCCGCGACGGTCGGAAGGATGCGGCATCAAGCGGTCAAGGCTACTTTGTTGGCCCAACGATCTTTGACAAGGTGCAAGGCGAGATGAAAATTTGGGAGGATGAAATTTTCGCTCCGGTCCTGTCGGTCGTACGCGTAGACACGCTGGATGAAGCGATCGAGCTGGCCAACCGTTCCGAATTCGCCAACGGCGCTTGCCTGTTCACGCAAAGCGGGGCGTCGATGCGCCAATTCCGCGAAACGATCGATGCGGGCATGCTTGGCGTGAACCTGGGCGTACCGGCTCCGATGGCCTTCTTCCCGTTCTCGGGCTGGAAGAAATCGTTCTACGGCGACCTGCACGCGAACGGCACCGACGGCGTCGAGTTCTTCACGCGCAAGAAAATGGTTACAACACGCTGGTAATCGATCATACGGGAGGTCTACTCGATGTCAAAAGTGAGAATCGGCATCATCGGCGCTGGCCGAATTGGTAAAATACATGCGGAAAATCTGCTTAAGCATCCGGAGGTCGAGATCGTTGGCGTCAGCGATCTGTTCGCCGGACCGGAGCTTGAAGCGTGGGCGGCGGCAAAAGGCATTGGCCTCTTGACCAAAGATTCCGATGCGATTATCGGGCATCCGGATATCGATGCCATCTTTATCTGCTCCTCTACCGACACGCATGTGCCGCTGATCAAGCAGGCGGCGCAAGCCGGCAAGCATATTTTCTGCGAGAAACCGGTCAGCATGTCCATCCTGGAAACGGCTGAAGCGATTAAAGCGGTGAAGGAAGCAGGGGTTAAGCTGCAGATCGGATTCAACCGCCGCTTCGATCACAACTTCAAACGGGTAAGAGAGCATGTGGAAGCGGGAACCATCGGGGATTTGCATGTCGTGAAAATCACTTCCCGCGATCCGAACCCGCCATCCAAGGAATACATTAAAGTTTCCGGCGGATTGTTTATGGACATGGCCATACACGATTTCGATATCGCGCGTTTCGTATCCGGCAGCGAGGTTGTGGAAGTATTCGCGCAAGGCAGCGTGCTTGTTGATCCGGTATTTGAAGAATGCGGGGATATCGATACCGCGATTGTTACCTTGAAGTTCGCAAACGGCGCGCTTGGCGTCATCGACAACAGCCGCCAAGCGGTGTACGGCTACGATCAACGCGTTGAAGTATTCGGCTCCAAAGGCAGCGTTGCGATAGCCAACGATCATCCGAATACGGCTGTTGTCAGCACGGCAGAAGGAATCGTTTCCGACAAACCGCTGCATTTCTTCCTGGAGCGTTATATGGGCGCTTATGCGGATGAATCGAAGCAATTTATCGACAGTCTGGTGCACGGCACGGCACTTCCGGTTACCGGGGAAGACGGCTTGCAGGCGGAACGGATCGCGCTCGCCGCGAAGCTGTCCTGCAAGCTGAACCGTTCGATCAAGCTGTCAGAGCTGGACGAATTGCTGCTGCAGTCCGCAAAACTATAACGGAGGTATACGAACATGTCCAAGCTTATCGTCACTCCAGAGAGGACAGCGGGTCCGGACGGCTCCGTCCTGTCCATTACGCCGGAATCGGCAGGATGGACATACGTCGGCTTTGAGGTTCTGAAATTGCGGAAGGGCCAGTCCGTCGAGAGACAAACGGAAGACAAGGAAGTATGCCTTGTTCTGCTGAGCGGGCTGGCGAATGTTAACGCCGCCGGCAAGGAATGGAACGAAATCGGCCGACGGATGAGCGTATTCGAGAAAATTCCGCCGTATTCCGTCTATATTCCTAATGGTCAATCTTACGGGATCGAGGCTCTTACGGAACTGGAGGTTGCCGTTTGTTCCGCGCCCGGCCACGGAAACCATGAAGCGCGTTTGATCGCGCCCGAACAGGTAGGGACGGAAGTGCGGGGCTCCGGCAATATCGAACGCCTCGTCCAGAATATTTTGCCGGAGCAGGAGCCGGCCGACAGTCTTCTAGTCGTAGAAGTGTTTACGCCAAGCGGACACTGGTCCAGCTATCCGCCTCACAAGCATGACCGGGATAACCTTCCGGAGGAATCGTTTCTGGAGGAAACCTATTACTTCAAGGTAGATCCGATGCAAGGCTATGCGATTCAGCGCGTCTATACGGATGAAAGGGATTTGGATGAGACGCTGGTCGTGAAGAACGGCGAGGCCGTGCTTGTTCCTAGAGGCTACCATCCGGTTGCCGCACCTCCAGGCTATGAGGTCTATTACCTGAATGTCATGGCGGGACCACGCCGGATATGGAAATTCTACAATGATCCCGATCATCAATGGATCCTGAACGCTTCGACCAAGTAAGTCCTTCAATTGGCGCTCTCTACGGTTGCAACTGCCGATAGAAACACTCATAATAGGAAATCATGGGGATAGGTCATCTATCCCCCATCTTACTTTTCAGAGGGATTCGGCATGAAAGCAACCATATACGATGTGGCGAAAGAAGCAGGGGTCTCGATTGCCACTGTCTCCAATGCCATTAACGGTAAAGGCAACGTCAGCAAGAAAAGACGGGAACAAATCTTTAAAATTATGGAGCAGATGAATTACCAGCCTAACGTGAATGCTTCCGCGCTGATGGGGAAGAAGACCTATACGCTGGGTCTGCTTATTCCGGATATATCCAATCCGTTTTTCTCCGAGATTGCGAGGGCTATCGAGGATCAGGCGCATCAATTGGGCTACAGCGTGATCATGTGCAGCACGGACAATAAAGACGAGAGAGTGGAACGTTATATTGCCCTCTTGGAACAAAAGAACGTGGACGGCATTCTTATCGGAACCGGGGTAGACAACCTGGACATTCTGACAAACCTGCAAGCCAGGAACATCCCGATCGTGATGATCTCGCGGGAAGCGGCGGCTTTGGAGGTAGACACGGTTGTAGCCGACGACTATGTAGGCGGCTTGATGGCAGCGCAGCATTTGGCGGAGATGGGTCATTCCCGGATCGCCATCTTGTCGGAGCAATTGAAGGTAAGCAGCGCCCGGGAAAGAATCCGCGGCTTCAAGCAAGGGCTGCAGGACCATCAGATTTCGTTCGACGACCGTAAGCTCGTCATCTGCGATTATATGGTAGAGGAAGGACGCCGCGGCGCCGGCGAGCTGCTGGGCCGGGAGGATCGTCCCACCGCGATATTCTGCTGTAACGACGTGCTTGCGATCGGGGCGATGCAGGAAGCGAGAAGTCTCGGGATAAAGGTTCCCGAGGAGCTGTCGATTGTAGGCTTTGACGATACGATTCTGGCTGCGGTCGTTGATCCGCCGCTCACGACCGTCGCTCAGCCGATTGCCAGCATGGCGAAGCAGGCGTTTCAATTAATAATTTCCAATCTGGACGAAGCAGAACCGGTCAAAAAAAGAATCGTGCTGCGGCCGGAAATCCACATCCGTCAGTCGACGGCAAAAGTGAATAACGTAAAGTAAAGAGGAGCTATCCCAGTCGTCATATGAATGACCTTTGGGACAGCCCCTTTCTATTTTCAAACGAGAATGTTACATAAAATTCGCAAGTACAAACACAAAGATTGTGAAATTTGCGCGATACAATTATACTAAAAAAATATAGATTAAATGAGAAAATCGGAGGTTTGCTATGGTTACGCTTAGCGAGATTGCCAAAAAAGCAAATGTATCCGTAACGACCGTGTCAAGAGTCGTGAATTATAATGATACGAGCGTTTGCAGCGAAGAGATGCAGAAGCTGATCTGGTCGCTCGTTGATTCCATGGGATACAAAGTGAAGAAGAAAGTTAATGCCAAGCAGGAGACAAACAAGACCGACCGCACGTATACGATTGCTTATGTTCTTGGAACCGCTTCCTATGTTATGCAGCAATCCTACAGCTATGAGATTATTAAAGGCATTGAGTCGGAAGCTATCCGAAGAGGGGCCGATATTACTTTCACTTGCCTGAACCTGGATCTGTACACGCCGGAGATGCTGGGCGAGAAGCTGGCAGCGTCAAACGTAGAGGCCGTTATCTGGGTTGCCGGCACCAACGAAGCCTTCTTCGAGGTGATTGAGCGGCTGGGGATTCGAATAACGATTGCAGGCATCGAGCCGGGCTATTATCCTGACAATGCTGACTATGTCGGCGTTGATTTCTATTCGGAGACGCTTCGCTGGATGAAGACGCATTTCGCTAACCGCTTTGAACGCATAGGGTATATCGGACCGAAAAAACTGTCGCGATACAATGCTTTTATAGATGCTCATGGCATTTTGCAAAAGCCGATTCAGGAAGAATTTATTCTTGATATGGAAGGTTGGACAATCGAAGAAGCGAAAATCGTCATGCAATCCTATCTGCAGCGGGCCGATGCTCTGCCGGATGCCATCTTTGCTGCCTGTGACTCCATTGCGCTTGGCGCCATGACCGTTCTTAAAGGACAAGGCATTCAGATTCCGGATCAAATTCGCGTACTTGGCTTCGATAATATAGAGATGTCCAGTTATTTCGTGCCTGAGTTGACCACCATTGAAGTGCCAACCTACAAGATTGGAGTTATGGCTGTGCAAGCCGCTTTGTCGAGACTTCGCGGGGAGCGTGATTTTGCCGTACGCTACCTGTTCCCGACGCAGTACATTGAGCGCCAGTCGCTATAATAGCCATTGGCCGGAAATCCGCCGCTTTGTCCAACAAAGCGGCGGATTTTTTTGCGTATTTAAAAAAAGGTTTAATTTAAACTAAAATTTTAGATAAATATTGAAGAAATTAAGCTTAAATGTTAGTATAATCTCGAAAGAGACTAAACTGTGATTACGAAATTCAGATCTTTTAGAAACGGGGAGATGTTTTTGTACGTGTCCATGGAATCGTTTGGTTTGCAGCCTGACGGGGGAGAAGACGCTGCGCTGGCCGTCCTTCGGGCAATCGATTATTGCAGGGGCATTCCCGGCGCCACGCTGGTATTCCCCGAAGGGACCTACCATTTTTGGCCGGAGAAGGCTCTTGAACGCCTGTATTATATTTCCAATCATGATCAGGAGAAAACAAGAAAGATAGCTTTTCCGCTGATTGGGATGAACGGCTTCACGCTTGACGGGCAGGGCTCAACCTTTATGATGCATGGTCTTACGACCCCTTTTGTCATCGATAACAGTTCGGATATTACGCTAACCCGTTTCACGATCGATTACGAGCGGTCCACGATCACGCAAGGCACCGTTGTTCAAGCTGACGAATCGGGCTTCGACGTAAGCATATCGGAGGATTATCCCTATGAGGTAAGCAGCGGGAAGCTTATCGCGGTTGGCGAAGGCTGGAAGGAGCCTGTTAAGGGGATTATCGTAATGGACCCTCATACAAAAGCCCCAAAGCAAGGCTCTGGGGACATCCTCATGTGGGGCTACTACGATCGCGGCACGGTGGAAGAGAGCGGAGAGCGCCGCATCCGCTACAGCGGGTTTGATCATTATTCTCCGGAGAACGGGGATATCGTACTGCTCCAGTCCGGATACCGGGATTGCCCGGGCATCTTCGTGAATAACAGCCGCAATATCCTTGTCGAAGACGTTGATCTTCATGCCTCCATAGGCATGGGCTTTATCGCCCAAAATTCGGAGAACCTGCATCTTCGAGCTTTTAACGTAATGCCCCGCCCTCATTCAGACCGCTTATTCAGCGCTTCAGCCGACGCTACGCATTTCGTTAATTGCCAAGGAAAAATCGAACTCGAAAACTGCTTGTTTGAGAATCAGATGGACGATCCGTGCAACGTCCACAGCATTTATGCGCAAGTATCCGAGCGCCATGGGGAGGACCTTCTGTGCAGGCTGGTTCATCCGCAGCAGCGCGGAATTCAGGTCTTTCATCCAGGTGATCGTGTCCGTCTGGTCCGAAACGACTCGCTGCTGCCTTATTTCGAATCGCAGGTGAAAGCGGTCCGCGCCATTAACGCCGAATATATGCTGGTGGAATTGGAAGCGCCGCTTCCTGCAGATGTCAACGGCGGCGACGGATTGGAGAACTTGACGCGGACGCCGGATCTTCACGTGCACGGCTGCGTCGCGAGGGCAAACCGCGCCAGGGGATTTCTCATCACTACGCCGGGCAAGGTACTGTTCGAAGGCAACGTCATCAGCACGCCGGGTGCCGCCATCAAAATATCGGGGGACGCGAATTACTGGTTCGAGTCGGGGGCAGTACGAAGCGTTTCCATCAGGGAAAATGTTTTCGAGGATTGCAATTACTGTTATCCGTTCTGGGGAAGAGGCATCATTGACATCGATCCCGAGATCGCAAATCCGGAGTCGTTTGAAGGCCGGTATCACGAAAATATTGCGATTGAACGGAACCTGTTCCGGACTTTTCATCCCGTGCTTGCGACGGGTCATTCCATCGCCGGTTTCACCTTCACGAATAACGTCGTCGAGCTCAGCGACCGTTATCGGCAGGCAGACGAACTTCCGTATGTGATAGATCTGAAAGCCTGCAGCTATGTGGAGGTTTCCGGCAACCGCTGCCAGGATGGCGTGCTGGTCAGCCGGATTAACGGCAAGGAAATACAGCAGCTTGCTGCCGTGAAGGAGTAATTTTGGAAGGCTTGAGGTGGAACGATGGTAAGACTTAAAGACATAGCAAAGAAAGCGAACGTATCGGTTACGACCATTTCGAAGGTGGTCAATTATAACGATACGAGCGTATGCAGCGAGGAGACGCAGGCCCTCATCTGGTCGCTTGCGGAAGAAATGGGGTACAAGGCAAGGCGGATGGATAAGAACGGCGCACCCGGAGCCGTAACCGCCTATAAGCTGGCTTACGTCATCGGGATGCCCAATTACGTGTTGTCGGGCACCTATACGTATCAGATTATTCAGGGCATAGAGAAGGAAGCGTTCAGGCTTGGGGTGACAATGGCTTTTTCCTGTCTGAATTTGAGCTTGTATACGGCAAGATCATTATGCGACAAGCTGCTTGAAATGGAAGTGACGGCGGTAATCTGGGTCGCAGGCTCCGATGAGGAATACTTCTCCTTGCTGCGGCAAAACAACATCCATGTGGTCATCGCCGGCATTGAGCAGAATATGCTGCCTGACGATGTTGATTACGTTGGCGTGAACTTTTATGCCGATACGCTTTATTGGCTGAGGACCGAAATTTTTAACCGGTTCGACCGAATCGGCTTTATCGGTCCCAGCTCGCAGGCCCGCTTTGAAGCCTTCAAGGACCTGCATCTGCTTATGGGACGGACTTTCGAGCCGGATACGATCGTGGAGCTGGATGATTTCGACATGGAGAAGGCAAGGGCGGCGGTCGTGAAGTGGATTAATAAAGGCGCAAGGCTGCCGGAAGTATTCTTTGCGGCAAGCGACGCCATTGCCATTGGCGCACTCAGCGCGTTCCAGATGATGGGCATATCCGTGCCTGAGCAGGTTAAGCTTGTCGGGTTTGACAATATTGAAGTGGCCGGCTATGTATCGCCGGGACTAACTACGATCAGCGTGCCTGCTTTCCAAATCGGCGTTCACTCCGTCAAGGCCGCGCTTTCGAAGTCGAAGGGCGAGCTTGATTATACGCTTCATCATATCTTCCAGACCGACTTTGTGATTCGGGAGTCTTTATAATGGATCGATAAATTAAACTATAATTTAGTATTTAATTTAACTAAAAATTATTGACAATTTTACTTAATAATTATAGTATATTTTTGTAAACAGTATGGGGTTGAAGGTGGGATCTTATGGCAAGCGTTTCATTCCGTCATGTATACAAAACCTATCGTTCAGAGAAGAAACCTTCCGTTAACGACTTTAACCTGGACATTGAGGACGGCGAGTTCCTTGTCCTGGTAGGGCCGTCAGGCTGCGGGAAAACAACGACTTTACGAATGCTTTCCGGGCTTGAGGATATTTCGGACGGAGAGATTTATATCGGAGACAAGTTCATAAATTATGTATCGCCGAAGGATCGGGATATCGCAATGGTGTTTCAGAACTATGCGCTTTATCCGAATCTGACGATTTACGAGAACATGGCACTTGGACTTAAGCTGCGGAAGACCGCTAAGCATGAGATCGATATGCGGGTGAAGAAAGCAGCCCGTATTCTTGAGATTACGAATTATCTGGACAAGAAACCAAACCAGCTTTCAGGCGGTCAGAAGCAAAGGGTCGCGCTGGGCAGGGCGATCGTTCGGGAACCAAAAGTGTTTCTGATGGATGAGCCGCTTTCCAATCTGGATGCCAAGCTTCGCGCGCAGACAAGGGCGGAGCTCATACGGCTGCATCAGGAGCTTGGAACAACTACCGTATACGTGACGCATGACCAGACCGAAGCGATGACGATGGGAACGCGGATTGTCGTGATGAAGGACGGAGTCATCCAGCAGGCGGACACACCGCAGCGAATTTATCAGAATCCTGCCAATCAATTCGTTGCCGGCTTTATCGGTTCGCCGGCCATGAACTTTATTGCGGGCAGCATCAAGGAAAGCGACGGCCGTCTTTATTTCGATAACAGGCGGGTGAGGCTGCGAATTCCCGAGAGCTTCTACCCGGAGCTTCGCGAAGCGCCTTCCATGCGTAACGTAATTCTGGGCATTCGTCCTGAACACCTGGTCAGTGATCCGGTATGGCTCCAGGATAATCCGAATAAAGTAAGCGCTTTAATCGATATTAAAGAGCATATGGGCGCGGATACATACTTGTATCTGAATTTCGGGGAAACAAGCGTGGTAGCCCGAATCGACGATTCGGACGACAAGTATGAGCTGAAAACCACGATCGAGATCGGATTCCAGATGGAGAAGGCTCATTTCTTTGATGCGGAGACGGGCGTCAATCTCCGTTCGGACAGCCGGCGGGGGCAGCTATGAAGGTCCGGAAAAGATATGTCTATTTGACTCTAATCGTTCTCATTGTTCTCTTTTACGCGTATCGGTCGATGGACGAGGGACACAAAATTTTTCCCGTTTTATCCGCGGAAAGCATTAAGCTCGAGGGGTTTGAAGACGGAGAAGGAAGTCCTTATTATTATGAGGTTCTTAAGGGTTATGCCTCGGAGGGCATAGGCGATTATCAGGGAAAGCAGGTAAGCATTAATCCCCTTCATTTTGCAGCAAGCGGCGACCAAGCCAAACATTCAGTTGCAAACGGTTCCACGGCTGGTGCGGAATCGTTAGCTTGGGATAACGGCCAAGGCTGGATCGAATGGAACGTCGATGTGCCGGCCGACGGTCTTTACCAGATCGAGTTGGAATATGAGCCGTTGCAGGAGAACAGCACAAGCTCCATTTTTTACGGCTTGCAGATTGACGGCCAATATCCGTTTGCGGAAGCAAAGTCGATTGAGCTGGTCAAGTACTGGAAGGACCAGACTCGTCCTTATGCGAAGGATGCGATTGGCAATGAAATCCGCTCGGCGCAGATCGTTATTAAAGGCTGGGAAACCGAGAGGCTGCGCAACTATGCGATTTCTTCCGAGCCTCTGCGTTTCAGCTTGAAGAAAGGACAGCACACGCTGCGCTTCCAGGCTCTTAACGAGCCAATGAAATGGGGCGCGATCAGGCTCGTTGCACCCGAGGTTCTGCCTTCCTACGACCAGAAAACCGCTGAAGCCCAAACGGCCGGCGGCAATGCTTCCAACTGGTTCTCCGTTATGGAAGCGGAGAATTACTCTAGCAAATCTCATCCGTCCGTTCAGGTCGGCAGCGTAAACGAGCCGCATGTATCCCCGGATCCGAAGGGTCGGGTTGTCTATAATGCCATCGACGGCAACCGTTGGCAGAAGGCTGGACAATGGGCGGAATGGACGGTAGACATTCCCGAGACCGGCTGGTATGAGCTTGACGTGAAGTATACGCAGCGGTTTCAAGGCAAATCAAACATTTACCGTACGATCCAGATCGACGGAGAAACCCCGTTCAAAGAGATGCTGCACTACGCATTCCCTTATAACGGCAAGCTGACCGTTTATCCGATTCAGGACAAGGAAGGCAAGCCGTACCGGTTCTATCTGGAAAAAGGCAAGCACAATATCCGATTCGTGGCCGACGCATCGCTGCTCGATCCTGCTATCCTGTCGCTGCGCAGCGCCATCTCCGAGATGTTCGAGCTGGAGCAGATGATCCGCAAGGTTACCGGCGATTACGGCGCATCCGGAGGAGACGCGAACCGGACATGGGATCTCGCCTCGTATATTCCGGATCTTGAATCGCGCCTGACGGGTGTGAGAGATCAGCTGCGGACGGTGGAGACTTATATGAACGGTCTGAATCAGAATACGAACGATGCGACCAATTCAATCAATATCGGCATTGAGGTTCTGAACGATCTGGTAGCGGATATCGATAAAATCCCGCAAAAGATGGGTAAAGTGACCGACCTGCAGACCCGGCTTGGCACATGGTTGGATTCCTTCTCTCAGCAAGGAATGACCATGGATTATCTCGTGGTGAAAGCGCCTGAAGCAAAGCCAGAGCTGAAGGAATCGAACTGGGCGACCAAAATTCCGTACACGGCGGTTAACTTTTTGCGGACTTTCCAGTTGAAATACGATACCCGCAGCGAGAAGAATGGCGACACCCTCCAAATTTGGGTGGCCAGAGGGCGTGACTACGCGGACCTGCTGCAGGAAATGGTGAATCAGTACTTCACGCCGCAAACCGGCATTAACGTAAACATCAATCTGATGCCGGATCCGAACGCCCTGCTCCTGAGCAACGCGGGAGATGACCAGCCGGATGTCGCCCTTGGCGTGCCGATGGATATGCCGATGGACTATGCGATTCGCAAGGCTTCGACCGATCTAAGCCAATTCCCGGATTTCAAGGAAATCTTCTCCCGGTTTAATCCGGGCGCGATGCGGTCATTCACCTTTAACCAGGGAGTTTATGCCTTGCCGGAAACGCAGTCTTATTATCTGATGTACTACCGGAAAAGTATATTGAAAAGCCTTGGCGTAGAGGTGCCGCAAACTTGGGACGATGTCCGCAAGCTGCTGCCGTCGCTGCAGGAGAATGCGATGACGTTCTACTATCCGTCCAAGGATTATGCACCGTTCTTCCTTCAGAATGGCGCACAGCTGTATTCGAAAGACGGGCTGAAGCCGGGCTTCGATACGGAAGAGGCGTACAAAGCCTTTACGATGTGGACCGATTTATTCGGCAAATACGATCTGCCGCGGGATGTGCCATCCTTCTTTAATCACTTCAAACGCGGAGATATGCCGATTGGCGTAGCCGACTTTAATACGTATATTCAGCTCCTCGTCTCTGCTCCGGAAATCAGAGGAGACTGGGGAGTAGCGGCAATGCCGGGCATTGAGCAGCCGGATGGCGAGGTGGCCCGCTGGGCGCCAAACAATATGCAGGCAGGCATGATTTTGGAGAAGAGCAACAAAAAGGATGAGGCTTGGACATTCCTCAAATGGTGGACGTCGAAGGAGGTCCAGCTCGAATACGGCAGGAACATTGAATCGTTTAACGGTCCGGAATACCGCTGGAATACGGCAAACATGCAATCGCTGGCCGAAATGCCGTGGCCTTCGGCGGACATTTCCGCAATGGAGGAGCAAAATCGCTGGACCCTAAACATTCCGTCTCTTCCGGGCGGTTATTACCTAGCCAGGGAAATGGATTTTGCCTGGAACAGAACCGTTGTGCAGAAGGTTCCGCCGAAAGAGTCTTTGGACAAATCGTTTACCGATTTGGAACGCGAAATGGTGCGCAAGCAGCAAAATTTAAACCTGGACGGCAGCTATGATCTCAGCATGCCTGTCATTGATAAGCCTTACGATTGGAGGACCGTGCAGCCATGAAAGATGTGACCGTCGTTCGGACAGTCCCGGGACCGGCAGCAAAGCCAAGAATGAAAAGCAGAATGCGGCGGATATTGATGCCGGATATTAAGGGGATGCTCGCGAGAGCTTGGAAGGAGAAGCTCGCTTACCTGTTTCTCGCGCCTTTCCTGATCAGCTTTATTGCCTTCATTCTGGTGCCGGTTGCCCTGGCGCTGCTTATGAGTCTCACTTCTTACGATGCTTTTAACCCTCCGAAATTTGTAGGCTTTGACAATTTTATTGCACTCATTACGCAAGATACCGTCTTTATGAAATACGCCTTGCCCAATACGCTGAAATTCGCCTTTTTTGTTGGTCCCTGCGGCTATGCGCTCAGCTTCTTTATCGCCTGGCTGATCTATCAGCTGCCCAAGTCGATCCGGGATATCGTAACGCTTGCCGTGTACGCGCCGTCTCTAGCGGGCGGCGTGGCGCTGACGGTCGTCTGGCAGGCCGCTTTTAGCGGAGATTATGTCGGTTACGTCAACAACTTTTTGATGAAATTCGGC
Organism: Paenibacillus sp. BK720; assembly: GCF_011761545.1. Classification (NCBI taxonomy): domain Bacteria; kingdom Bacillati; phylum Bacillota; class Bacilli; order Caryophanales; family Paenibacillaceae; genus Paenibacillus; species Paenibacillus sp. BK720. The sequence goes on from NZ_JAASRQ010000001.1 coordinate 754,394, forward strand.
ATGATCTCCAAGCCCGTGTTATGGCTTCAGGATCCGAAATATTTGCTCACGATTATGATTATCGTCACGGTCTGGATGAGCTTTGGCGTCGGATTTCTCTCCTTGCTGGCCGGATTGGACACCGTGAACAAGGAGCTGTACGAGGCCGGCAAAATTGACGGGATATCGAGCAGGCTGCAAGAGGTGTATTACATCACCATTCCTTCGATGAAGCCGCAAATGCTGTTCAGCGCCGTTATGGCCATTGTCGGCACCTTGAAGGCCGGCTCGATTTCCGTCCAGCTGACCGGGCTTCCGATCACGCCGCAATACTCCGGCCATCTCATTCTTAACCATATCGATGATTACGCGTTTATTCGTTTTGAGCTTGGATATGCGTCCATGGTATCGGTCGTGCTGCTCCTCATGTCTTATGTGGCCTTAAAGATCAGTTACAAACTTTTTAACCCGAAGGACGGTGAGTAGACATGCAAACGCTGTTCAACCAAATCAGGCGGATGACGTTGTTTGAAGCTGCGCTGCTCGCCAGCCTGCTGCTCCTGGCGGCGTTCCTTGCGCTGCCGATCGTGTTCATTATCAACCATGCGTTTAAACCTTATAACGAGTTGTTCATGTTCCCGCCTACTTTTCTGGTCAAGGAGCCGACGTTATCCAACTTCTACGATCTCTTCCTGCGCTCCTCGGCAAGCGTTGTTCCTTTCTCTCGTTATTTGTTCAACAGCATCATCGTGACATCCATATCGCTGGTTGCTGTTATCGTTTCTTGTTCCATGGCGGCGTACGTATTGTCCAAATATCAGTTCGGCCTGAAGAAAGCCGTAATGGCCATGATTATGCTGTCTCTCATGTTTGCGCCGGAGACAGTGGCCATTCCCCGGTATCTGATCATCAGCTGGCTGCAGATTAACAATACGTATTTCGGGCATATCCTGCCGTTTATTGCGTCGCCCGTTGCTGTATTTCTGATGAAGCAGTTCGTTGACCAGATTCCAAACGAGCTCGTGGAGGCGGCCAAGGTGGACGGGGCTTCCGAGCTTCGAATCTTCCTTCAGATTGTCATGCCGCTTGCGATGCCGGCACTCGCCACCATTGCGATCATTACCTTTCAGAGCGTATGGAGCGACGGGCAGGCGTCCACTCTCTTCATGCAGGATGAGACGATGAAGACGCTGCCTTACTACATAACGACGCTCACGAGCGGGGCCAATAATACGGTGGCAGGCCAAGGCATGGCGGCCGCGGCGGGCCTGCTCATGTTTCTGCCGAATCTCATTATCTTCCTGTTCGCCCAGAAGCGGATTATGGAGACGATGGTGCATTCCGGTGTGAAATAAAGCCAGAGAAGAGGGTTTCATATGCGTAAATACATGCCGTTGTTAGGGCTGGTGCTCTTGCTGGCGATGTTGTTTCCAACCGCCGCATCCGCAAGGGAGCCTTACTATACGTTCTATCTTGATCATGGTACCGGCGGTGCAAGGGACAGATTGTACTATATGCAGGATATCTACGCGACGGGGATGACGGTTACTAATGTTGGCGAGCATGCTCTAAGCGGTCCAAGCGATTTGTTTATTGATTCGAATGATCAGCTGTTCGTAGCGGATACGGGGAATAACCGCATTGTCGTGTTTGACAGAAACGGCCGTTTTCTTCGGGTAGTAGGCGGACAGGAAGGCAAAAGCGCGCTTAATGCGCCGGAAGGCGTATTCGTAACTTCGAAAGGCGAGATTTATGTCGCCGACACGGGTAATCGCCGGGTTGCGGTATTTGACGCGGAAGGGACCTTCGTGAAGGAATTCCAGAAGCCGACCAATTCGCTGGTGCCGAAATCCTTCTATTTCGTGCCGGTCAAAATGGCTGTTGATGCCCGAGGCATGATGTACATTGTTTCGAAGGGTTCGTACCAAGGCCTTGTCCGGGTCGACAAGAACGGAGAATTTACAGGCTTTCTGGGTGGTAACAAAGCAAGCGTGACGCTGCTTGACCGGGTCAAGAAGGCGATCTTCACGGAAGAGCAGATGGCGCAGGAGAACAAGAAGCTGCCTCACGAGCTCAGCAATATCACATTGGATCATTCAGGCTTCTTATTCACGACAACGCTGGGCGTCAAGTCCGATCAGGTGAAAAAGCTGACGGCCGGCGGACAAAACAGGCTCAGCAACTCGGGACTTATCTCCGGTTCCGATCAGATCGTTGATGTTACAGCCGACTCGCGGGACTTTTACTACGTCCTGGACCGCAAAGTAACGGGAGACGATGACATTGACAGCATGATCTCCGTATTCAGCCCGGAAGGCTCGCAATTGTTTACCTTCGGAAGCGTTCGGAAGCAATCGGAACGGCGCGGCGTGCTTTCGTATCCCTCCAGTATCGGAATCGATTCGAAGGACCGGCTCTGGGTGCTTGATTCGGATTTGAACATGCTGCAGGCTTACGACCGGACCGCATTTGGCAATGCGATTCTCGATGCGGCAGCCGACTATTACGTCGGCGACTACGAGAAAGGCGCGGATAACTGGCGCAAGGTAAGCTCGCTCAACGAGACCATCAACCTGACGTACCTCGCTCTAGGCGAGGTTGCCCAGAAGGAAGGCCATACCGTGGAAGCCATGCGTGATTTCAAAACGTCCTATGACGTAGAAGGCTATTCCGAGGCGTTCTGGTCATACCGGATGAATTGGATCGAACGGAATTTTGGCTACTTGGTTGCCGCCATCGTTGGCTTTTGGCTGATCTACCGGTTCGGGATTAAGAGATTCATTCGTTATTATCTCGTGCACACTCCCGAATTTTTGAAAGGTATCACGCGTGATTTGCGGGATTGCGGATATACGATGCTGCATCCGTATGAAGGGTTTTACCGGATCAAAGGAAGGAACGTTTCATACTGGAGTCTGCTCATTATCCTGCTGCTTGTGACCGCTGTTAAGCTGGCATCCTTGTATTGGAGCGGGTATATCTTTCATCCGGTTGATCTCAGGCAGATTAGGCCTTGGTCAGAGCTTCTTTTCTTCTTCGTCCCTGTCTTCACTTGGATTATCGCCAACTACTTGGTCAGCACGGTCAAGGATGGGGAAGGCCGTTTCCGGGAGGTGCTGCAGGCCAGCATATTCGCCTTGCTGCCTTATGCACTGCTCTCGATTCCGATTATCGCGTTTACCAATATCCTCGTTCTGGAGGAAGGGATTCTCGTCTCCTCGATTACGAGCATTATGTGGATATGGGTCGTGTTGTTGTTCTTTGTCAGCTCGCAGGTGATTCACAACTTTGATTTTATTGAAAATTCCAAAAATTCAGCCATCACGATCGGAACTATTGGCGTCATCTGGCTGTTTGTCGTCATCAGCGCCGGACTGACCTTTAACCTCTCGGATTTTATTTATCAGCTGTATAAGGAGGTGGCTTTCCTTGGGTAGCTTCATTAACATCAGGCCGCGACGGAAAGTCCTTCTCGTAGCCGCCATCGTCATTGCTGCAGCGGGTATCGTGCTTTTTGCGAAAAGCCAAATGGACAGCTCACTGACCGATAAAACCGGCATCGATATGCGAAAAGCGGAAGCAGTAGCAGTCATTGCGGGAGATGCCTGGAAGGCGGATGCCGTGGATGGCGAGGGATTTGCCGAAGCGGCGAGCAATGCGGGTTACGCACTTGAATTTCAGCAGTCAACCGGGCAAATAAGAGTGAAGAATCTTCACAGCGGCGAGTATTGGAACAGCAATCCTAGTCCGTCGGCGCTTGCCGGGGAAACGGTAAAGGGCGATCTGCGCACAAACCTGGAATCGCCGTTTATTCTGGAATATTACGAGCAGGCTTCTATCCAGCGGAAGGTCGCGAATGCTCTTGGATCGGGCGTCAAATGGACGGTCGCCAAGCAGAAGGACGGCATAGCCGTCCATTACGACCTGACCCAGCTTCAAATCAAGTTCACCATGGTGTATACGTTGACTGAAAATGGCCTTAAGGTGGTTGTCCCGGACAGCGGAATGGAAGAGAACGGAAATAACCGAATCGTGTCAATCGAGGTGCTGCCGTTCTTCGGAGCGGCGGGAACGGATGAAGCAGGTTATCTATTTGTTCCTGACGGACCAGGCGCGCTTATGCATTTCCCGCGAAGCCGTCAGCTGATCGGCAAAGGTTATAATCAGCCGGTTTACGGGCCTGAGATTACCACGAAATCACCGAATTATGATTCCACGGCCGTGTACCCTGCCGTGCCGGTATTCGGCATGAAAAAAGGTGAAGATGCTTTCCTGGCCATAATCAAGGCGGGAGCATCAAAGGCGGCCATTCGCGCATTGCCTTCGGGGGTTGTAAGCTCCTTTAATTCGGTTAGCGCCAAATTCGTGTATCGCGAGGAATATGACCGCCGTCTTAGTTTGGGCGGTAAAGCAACAAGAGTCTTCGAGGATGAGCGGACACCGCTTGACGGGGAAGTGGAGTACTCCTTCCTGACGGGCAAAGAAGCGGATTACGTGGGGATGGCTAAGCGGTATCGCGACGAACTGACATCGGAAGGCAAGCTGCAGCCGATTCAGACCGCACAGGGCGATGTGCCCTTTGAGCTGATGATTATATGCGGCAATTCGAACTTTTACAATAAAGATTACGAAGTGGCGACTACCTTCAGTCAGGCCCAGAAAATCATAAACGACCTGAAGCAGTCGGGCGTTGAACATGCGCGCATCACCTTGGATGGCTGGCAAAGCCATGGCAGGCTTTATAATACGGATCCCTTCAATGTCGAGAAAAAGCTTGGCGGCAAAGCCGGTTTGAAGGCGCTTGTTAACAAGGCTCATGAGCTCGGTTATGAGATCGTGCTTAATGTTGACTTTGTCGATGCCGATTCCGAAATCGACGATTTGTCGCCAAAGAACTTTGGCGTTCGTTCGGCCGAAGGCGACGTTCTGCTATTTGGAAGCGATTTTATTCTAACGCCTAATGTCACCTATCATTTGGCGGAGAAGCTTGTGCATGAAGCGAAAGCCGTCGGCGTCGACGGAGTGCTGTACGAGGAGCTGGGGAATTTTCTTACCCGCGACTACAATCCGAATTACAAGTACACCCGTGACGATACGGCCCTTATTTATAACTCGATCCTGGATATGACACGCAAGGAGCTGGGATTTAGCGGCGTATATCAAGGAAACTCGTATTCCTTCGGCCATATCGATCACATCAATGGAATACCAAGAGACACCAATCATTTCTACATGGTTGACGAGATGGTTCCATTCATGCCGATAGCCCTGCACGGCAGCGTGACCTACACGATGGCGCCCGGCAATTTGCGCAACGACATTAATGCTGAGAGGCTTAAAGGCATTGAATATGGCGCTGTGCCGGCATTCATGTTGACGGCAGAGTCAAGCCGAATGTTGCTGGATACGACCACGTATGGGATTTTCAGCAGCCGATACGAGCAGTGGAAGAAGCAAGCGCTTGAGGAATATGCGGACATGAAACGGATGGCCTCTACCGATAACCAGCCGATTACGGATCATTACGAGAGTGCAGCCGGCGTTTACGTGACGGAGTACGGCAACGGCGTCCGCGTGACAGTCGACTACAACAATGGAAGATTCGATGTTGAAAGGGAGGCGAGCCGATGAATGACAGGGCGAAGGTGATGGCCAAGTTTGTTTATAAGTGGAAAAGCTACGGAGCGGGCTATTTGTTTATGCTGCCCTGGATGATCGGATTCGCCGTATTTATGGCCTTTCCAATCGGCTGGTCGTTGTATCTGTCCTTTCAGAAAGTCAGCTTGTCCGGCACCGGATTCAAGTATACCTACATTGGCATGCAGAACTTTAAGGATGCGTTATTTAAGGATAACGAATTTACCATCCAGCTTCTTGTTTTTATGCAGCAGATGATTTTTATGATCCCGATCATCATCATTTTCTCGCTGTGCGTTTCGATCCTGCTGAATCAGCAGTTTCCCGGACGCTTTCTCTTCCGGGCCGTCTTCTTCTTGCCGGTTATCTTCTCTACCGGCCAAGTATTAACGGAGCTGTTCCAGCAGGGAGCGGGAGACGTACCGTTTATCGCCCAGTATGGCATTGATACTTACGTGACGGAAAACTTCAGCGAATCGCTCGCCAAGCCGCTGCTGGACATACTTGGCATGATGATTCTGATTCTATGGTCGTCGGGGGTGCAGATTCTTATCTTTATCGCAGGCTTCCAAACGATTTCCAAATCGATCTACGAGGCCGTGCGCATTGATGGAGCATCACCGTGGACCAGCTTTTGGAAAATCACGCTTCCTGGCATAAAGCCGTTTATTGCCTTGAACCTGCTGTACACGATGGTGGATCTGTTTACGTTTCCGTTTAATCCCATTATGGAACAGATCAAAAAGAACATGTTTGATATCTCGACCGGTTACGGTTACGCCAGCGCCATTGCTTGGCTCTACTTTATCTTGATTATGATTCTGATTGCACTCATTATGCTGTTCCTTAACAGCTCCAATAAGGCGAGGAGGGCTTAAAGATGAAGACCGAAGCTGTCGTCCGGCGGTACACGCGCCAGGTCCGCTCCTATGTCAACAGCCGCAAGGCGCAGCGGATCAAGCTGGCGGTACTTGGTCAGCACATGAATGACGGGCTGCTCGCCAAGCTGTTCATTTACTTTATGCTGTCGATTATAGCGTACTTATATCTTCAGCCGTTTTTCTACATGATCAGCACCATGCTGAAAGGGTTGTCCGATCTGCTGGACCCTACGGTGAAATGGATTCCGCGGACGATCGACTGGGATAATCTCTCCCGTGCGTTCAAAGGGCTAAGTTATCCGCGGTCTTTCATGAATTCCATTCTGCTGGCGGTTGGAGGATCCCTGCTTCAGGTATTTGTATGCGCCATAACCGGCTATGCGCTGGCAAGGCTGCAATTTCCCGGGAAGAAGCTTTTCTTCGCGTTGGTCTTTCTGACTTTTTTGATACCGCCGCAGGTGATCATGATTCCGTTATATGTCATATTCAGCAAGCTGGGCTGGCTTGGCACGCCGTTTGTCTTCCTCGTGCCGGCGCTGTTCGGTCAAGGGATCAAGAGCGCGCTCTTTATCATTATTTTCCGGCAGTTCTTCCTGTCCCTTCCGAAGGCGCTCGAAGAAGCGGCCATGATTGACGGGGCTTCGATGTTCCGGTTGTTCTTCCGGATTATTATGCCGCTTGCTTCGTCGGCGTGCCTGGTCGTCTTCCTGTTCTCCTTCATCTGGTACTGGAATGAAGGGTATCTGACCTCCATGTTCCTGTCGGGTGATTTCATTCCGCTGTCCAACAAATTGGCGGGTCTTGAGACAGCGATCTTCGGCGACAATCCAAGCATGGCGATGATGACGCAGAATCCGGTAACGGAAGGCACCAAGATGGCCGGCGCATTCCTGATTGTGTTCCCGCCGCTGGTACTCTACATGATTGCTCAGCGCTGGTTCGTTGAAGGAATCGAACGTACGGGTCTCGTGGACTAACCGGCATAGCGATAATGGCTTGAAAAGGGCTTGAAAGGGGTGATGCGGGGGGCTGAATACGGAGGATTTGAGGGGTCAGCAGCATGTGAAACATCATAAGGGGAGCAAACGGCAGTTCGCAATCTTAATAAACGATTCATATAACGGGAGGATTCGTCCATGACAAAGAAAAGAATTTCGATGATGCTATTTTCCGTAATGATGCTGTTCACGCTTATTCTGAGTGCTTGCTCGAACAATAATAGCAAGCCAAACAACTCACCAAGCAATTCGCCGGCTGAATCAGCTGCCGCAAGCACGGAAGCATCGGAGCAACCTTCCGATGAGCCAATCACGCTGACGTACATTCGCGGTTCCGCCGTTTCTCCGAATGAGCAAAAGGTTCTGGATATGTTCCATGCGAAGTACCCGAACATTACGATCAATATCGCGCTCGCCGATGGCGGCGGTGTAGGCGATATGCTGGAGAAAGCGACTGCGCTTCAAGCGGCAGGCACTCCTGCTGACATTATTTGGGTGCAGGATACCATTCCGTTTGCAAAAGACAATCTGCTTGTTGATTTGTCGCCGTATATGAAGTCGGATCCGGTGCTCAGCACGGCCAAAATTCCGGCAAGCTCGCTCGAAGCGCTGCAGTTCAAAGGACAGCAGCTGGGTATTCCGCGCGCGGAAAATCCAATCATCGTTTATGTAAATAAGGACCTGCTCGCTAAGCACGGCATCGATATGCCGGCTAATAACTGGACATGGGATGACTATCGCGAAATTGCGAAAAAAGTAACGGATCCTAGCGTTGGCGAGTACGGTATTTCTTACGGCCAATTCAACTCCATCATTACTGCTGGCGTAATAGGCGTAGATAACGGCACATCTCCTAACTTGTATTTCATGGATCAAGATTGGAAGCAAAGCCTGCTCACAACGCCAGAAGCTAAGGCCGACATCGAATGGATTAAGAACCTGCAGGACGTAGACCACTCCATCGGGCTGTGGGCAGACCTTGAAAAATCCGGCTCGGGCTGGATGAAAGGTAACGTTGCCTTCGAAATTCACGGAGTTTGGGAAGGCAGAAACAAACGGGAAAATGCCAAGTTTAACTGGGATGTATTACCGCTTCCAGGCGGCAAAGCGAAACAGGTTGGATATACAGTAGGCACGGGTATTGGCGTGCTTAGCGGCTCCAAGCATCAGGATGCGGCAGTGAAATACCTCGCGTTCATGAATACGATTGAAGCTCAAAAGGTGATGCTCGAAAACGGTGACTTCCCGCTTACGGAAGACCAAGAGCTGAAGGATGCTCTAGTCGAAACTTCGATTTGGAAGGGTACGAATATCCTGGCCACCATTGGCGTTGAGATGAGAGCCGAGCCGGTTGGCAAAATCGTTGGCGCTTCGGAATACGTGCAATGGTGGAGCGACGAAGTACAGCATGCGTTTAAAGAAGGCGAAGATCCGAACAAGCCGATTTTCGAACAAGCAGCGCATTTTAACGAATATACCTTAGGTCTGCGCAAAGAACTGGGCTTGGATTAAGAAGAGAAGGAGAGATTTTGCAATGAGACATGACAAGAGGGTACCGCAATATTCCACGGCAGGCTTTTTCGGGATTGAAGGAAGTCCGAGACAGGTATTTAATTTTAATCCGGGCTGGCGCTTTTTTAAAGGCGATGCCGCAGGGGCTCACGAGGAGCAGTTCAACGACGGAGAGTGGGAGGCAGCATCGCTGCCTCACGGCCTCGAAATTCTTGGAGAGAATGCGAGCGGAATGCGCAATTACCAAGGTACGGCATGGTACCGGAAGCGGTTCATTCTTCCCCGCGAGCTTGCGGGCAAACGGACCGTTGTTCATTTCGAAGCGGTAATGGGAATTGCGGATGTCTGGGTGAACGGGCAGCCGGCCGTACAGCATTTGGGCGGTTATCTTCCGTTCGCGGCAGACATCAGCCACCTTGTCTATCAGGATGGGCGGGAGAATGTCATTGCCGTGCGGGCAGACAATTCCAACGATCCGACTTATCCGCCGGGCAAGCCGCAGGATTACTTGGATTTCAGCTATCTCGGAGGGATTTACCGCGATGTGTATCTGATCTCGACCGAGCAGCTCCATGTTACGCATAACCTGCTCAGCTCTACCGTTGCGGGCGGCGGCGTATTTATCGGGATCCGCGATGTGTCGCAAAATCAGGCGGACATTGAAGTGCGTACGGAGGTTGTGAATGAGGACGGAGCAAGCCGCTGCTTTACGCTGCGCACCGTGCTGGAGAATGAGGATGGCAAGGAATTGCTTGTCTTCGAAGAGCTGGCGGAGCTGAAATCCGGCGAGAAGGGTACCTTCATTCAGGAGATGGATGCAAGAGACGTCAGGCTGTGGCATCCTAACGATCCGTATCTCCATTTCATCCGGACCGAAGTGCTGGAAAACGGGAAAATCGTCGATAGCTTCAAGACCCGATTCGGCATCCGATTGTTCGAAATGCGCGGCGACGACGGCTTCTTCGTCAACAAATCCTATATCGGGGAGAAGCTGAGCGGCGTCAACCGCCACCAGGACTACGTCTATGTAGGCAATGCGCTGCCGAACTCCGGTCAATGGCGGGATGCGGTGCTGCTCCGCGAAGGCGGCTCCAACGTTGTGCGCGCGGCTCATTATCCTCTGGCTTCCGCTTTTATGGATGCTTGCGATGAGCTTGGACTGCTTGTCACGGTAGCGAACCCAGGCTGGCAGTTTTACAATCACGAGGATCCGGTGTTCGAGCAGCGCGTCTTCGAGGATACCCGTGCGATGGTTAGACGCGACCGAAACCGTCCGGCCGTTCTGCTGTGGGAAACGGCGCTTAACGAAACCGATGATCAGCCGGTCTCCATGCTGAAGGAAATGCACCGGATTGTCCATGAAGAATTCCCGTTCCCGGGGGCTTTCACTTGCGCGGACGTTGACAGCGCCAAAGAAGCCGGCTTCGACTTCTATTACCATGGCAGCATGGAGGACGAGAAATGCTCGCTAACGAGGGAATACGGCGACGGCGGCGAGGTAGACAACTTTGGCTCCCAGAACGCCATGACCCGCGTGAAGCGGGAGTGGGGCGAGCAAGCGATGCTTAATCAGGCTATGATTCGCGCGCGGGATCTCGACGGCGTGTATGCCACGCCTCCGAAGCGCGTCGGCGCCACGGTATGGTGCGGCATTGACCATCAACGCGGCTATCATCCGGATCCGTTCCTGGGCGGCGTGCTTGATCTTTACCGCATTCCGCGTTATTCCTACTATCTGTTCAAGAGCCAATACTCGCCTGACTTTAAGCTCAGGGGTATTCAAACGGGCCCGATGGTCTATATTACCCACGAGCTGACGCAGGTATCCGGCAGCGACGTCATCTTGTTCACGAACTGTGAAGAAGTCCGTCTGACTTGGCTTGGAAAAGTGATCGGCACGCAGAAGCCTGAGCCGAATTACAAGTCAATGCCTCATCCTCCGGTTATCTTTAAGGATGTATTCAACTTCCGTGAGATTTCGTCCAAATGGCGGCATCGGACCGGCGAAATCGTCATGATTGCCGAGGGACTTATCAACGGCGAAGTGGTATGCCGCGAAGAGAAGGTTTACTCGGAATGGCTTGCCGGCGTGACGCTGGAGGTGGATGACGTCCATATCGGCTTGACCGCCGACGGATCCGATTTTATTCCGGTTCGCGCCATGCTCGTGGACCATAAAGGCGTTACGAAGGTTCTTGGTAACGAGTACATCCACTTTGTTGTGGAAGGACCAGGAGAAATCATTGATGCTCCGTTACCGGGGGCCAATCCGATGCGTACGCAGTTTGGGACAGCTACAGTATTCATCCGGGCGACAACCGAACCGGGCGAAATTGTAGTGAAGGCATTCTGCCAGGGTCTTGCTTCCGACTGCATTGTGATTCAGTCTTCGAAGCCGGCGCTGCCGCTTCTGTATGATCCTTCGTATGCCGAAGAAAGCCGGAAAGCCGAATCGACGGCGAAAGTTCCTGCAGCTGTCCTAGAGCAAACCGCCATAGCTGCCGACAGCGATCATGAAACGATTGAGAAGCTGGAAGCAACCATCAAACGCTTGCAGCTGGAGCTCACCAGCAAGGAACAGGATATTATGGAATTGAGGGGAAGCCGCGCGTAAACCGGGTGGATTGGATGGCTTAATTCCCGATGAATTGGCTGGTTACAGAAGGCCTAATGAACTTTATGATGGGTCCACAAACATCATAAAGCAGAGGGTGGTACAGCATGAAGGAACTTATCTCTTTTATCTTTCTGACGGCGGCGTTTGTCTCCGGCCCGTTTCTTATCGTGTTATTCGGACGCATGGCAGTCCGAGGCGAGGAGCTTCTCGAGGCGGACAGTAAACTTCATTAGCCTCTACAAAGAAATTGACGTATGCCTGTAGTCCGGAATTTGGACCTGGCATACGTCAATTTTTATGATTCGGACAAAGTTTCTCTTAAAGCTTGAGCGAACTTATCTACCCCCGCTTCAATGTCGTCAATCGAAGAACGGGCATAGGACAACCGGACATAACCCGGATCTGCGCCAAACACGCTGCCCGGAATGAACAAAACGCCATTGTTGATCCCGTTGTTCAACAGGCGGTAGTCCTTGACTGTATTGTTGATTTTGCACCATAAATTTAATCCGCCTCGAGGCAGCTCGAAGGAAACCTCGTTTCCGAGCTCCCGGTGCAGGGCTCCAGCCATAATGTCGCGGCGGAGAAGCAGCGAATCTCTCAACCGCTCCAGATGAGGAGCCAGCGAAGAGGATTCGAGCAGATGGGCTGCTATCCATTGCGGGAACAGGCTCAGGCCAAAATCCATCTGTTGACGTGCGTCCGATAGACGCCGGATAACGGCATGGGGGGCTGCCATCCAGCCGATCCTTAGACCGGAGGCAGCCACCTTTGATAAAGAACCGATATATAATACGCTTCCGTTCCGGTCTATGGCCTTAATTGGAGGCGGCGCGGCGTCATCAAAGGAGGTTAAGCTGAACGGATCATCCTCAACGACCGGAATCCCGAGCTGTTCACAGCAATTCAACACCTCAGCCTTGCGCTCTGCACTCATTACGGTTCCGGTTGGATTCTGAAAATTGGGATTCAAGAACACCATGCGAATCCGGTGCTGTTTGTAAAAAGCTCGGATTTTCTCCGGATCAACCCCATCTTCGTTTACGGGCAAACCAAACAGCCGGATTCCCGCCGACTGGAACATGGGCAGGGAGTAGCAGTAGGACGGGTTCTCTATGGCGATGGCATCCCCGGGACTTAGCAGGCATTGCGTTATTAAATACAAGGACTGCTGCGAGCCCGAGGTAACGAGAATGGAATCGTCAGTTGCCTGAATCCCGCGTTGCTCTTGCAGAAAACGGGCAATCGCCGACCGAAGCGGGACGTAGCCTTGAGGATCTCCGTAGCCGAGCGGCTCATGAAAAGGCTGATTCCGCATAATCCTGATAATCTCTTCGTTCGGCGACAGCTCCGGAGCCAGCTCTCCGTTCGCCAAATTAATAAACGGGTCTCCGCTCTGGGAGGCTTCTCTGATTATCCGCATAAAAGGCAGATTGGGCAAAAGGATGCCGCCTTCCACGTACCGGTTCCAATTGGGATAAGATTCCATTCCCCATAAATGACCGCAAACGCGGGTGCCGCTCCCTGCCAGACTCTCGATCATGCCGGAAGCGCGAAGATTTTCGTAAGCCTGTACGATCGTGCTCCGGTTAACTCCCAATTGCCCGGCCAGCTTGCGTTCCGATGGCAATTGGCTGCCCGGAGGAAGCTCGCCCAACGATATTCTCTGCTCAAGATAATTCGCTATCTGCTGGTACAGCGGCGTTTTATCCTGTCTGTCCGGTCTCCACATGCTGTTCACCTCTTCTTCATTATCCCTCGTAGGCGTTTATGAATAACCATACTATAAAAAAGAGCACTCCGTCCAAGGACGAAGCGCTCTCATACCGTTTATAAAGGAATGTTCATTCGCAATGTGTTTTTATATTCATTTGGTCTCATTCCGGTATATTTTTTAAACGTATTCGAGAAGTAGGAATAATGGGCAAAGCCCGCCATCTCCGCCAACTCGTAATTTCGGTATTTCCCTTCGCGCAAATACTGCTTCGCCAGCTCGATCCGCCTTTCGAGGACGTAATCGATCGCTGATTTGCCAATCTCTTTCTTAAACAAAAGACTGAAGTGAGAAGGGCTTAATCCTGCTTCATGAGCGATATCGTTTATGGTCAGCTTCCTTGTGAGATGCTGTTTGATATAATGCAGGGCACGCGCAATTTCCGGCCGAACGGAGGCGGCTTCAGCCGCCTCGTATGCAGCGTCGCGTTGACGCAGCCAAGCGCGCAATTGATCCATGGCTTCGGCCAAACGCTCAATATGACTAAAAGCCGGCCATTCCGGCAAAGCGGAGTCCCGGCGGAGGGAGGAGCCAAGCGATTCCAGCCAGGCAAGCACATCACCGGGCTCCGGCCTATATAAAAGAAGCAGCGCGTAAAGGCTGTTCAAGCTTTTCTGAGTTGATGCGGAATCTGCTTTATTGTGCAAAGACACACTTAGCCCGGATAATTCGGAACGCAAAGGTTCCGTAAGAGGGCGGAAATCCGGTGTTCCGTCGGCGAAAATGGAGCGGGAGCTCTCCTGATAGAACCGGTAAATGAACAGCTTTTCCGCCTGAATGAAGCCTTCGCGGATCATGGATGGGGATTTCAGGACTCCGCTCGCGGCTAAGGTAACCGATATTTGGAGATAGAACCGAAGCGGCCCGGCAATGCTCCGTTCAAGCTGCAGGCACTTATTCCTTATTTCTTCCGTGCTTTGAGAAGGCTGTTGCAGCAGCAAAATAGCGAACTTGCCAAACTCCAGGGGGAAGAGCTCGAACTGCCCCGGGAAGACAGGTGTCAGCGACTCCCGGATGATATCAAGCATGCTGCATTCGATCAGGTAATGATCTTTCACCGAATACTTGGACTTGTATCGGGTAACATTGTCGACTTGACCGAGAATCAGGACAAAAGCGTCCGCTTCCAGGCAAATGCCCAGCTCGGCTGCCTGCTGCCTGATTTCGTTATCCTTCTCATAGACCGAGGACAGCAGCTGCCAAATAAAATGCCTGCGCAGCGGATGTTCCACAGCGCTCGATACTTTGAAATCCTTCAGATCCTGATGGGCTGTCAGAATAGCGCATGGTACCGAATCGCCAAGCTTGTTCTTCAACGTTCTATCGTCCATGGCCGGCAGTTTAATTTCAATCAACGAGTAATCCGGCAGCAGTTGCCTGATAAGCTCTAACGCTTCTTCGTTGGTGGAAGCTTTCCCGACTAGGGTACAGTCCCGCTCGGACCAAGGAAGACATCTGCGGTCGACCGCTTGGTCATCCACGAGAATTAGCGTTTTCATACGGAGTTCCTCCTTAACGATAGGCAGCATCGGCTATTTCATTATAAGGTTAGGCCAAATTCCAAAACAGTTAGCGAATCCACGGAAAATAACACGATTCAACGATTAACGGCATTATTCTGCGAGGCCGAAGAATAATTCATTTAAACATAGAATCGTACATGTCAATGACAGACGATATCTAGTAGATTTAACGCATGATCAACTGCGAGGAGACTAGCCAATGGAGCGTACGATATACGTTAAAGATTTTACCGGCGGGGACGATGCCAGTCGCATCAGAGCGGCAATTGACCGGGCGATTGCTTCGAATGCGGACAAAGTCGTATTTGAAGCTGGCCGGTATATGCTGGACAGCGCGATCGTTATTGAAACAGAAGGCTTTGAGCATGACGCGGGCAGCTCGGAGAGTGGCAGCAAAGACTGCCACCTTATTATCAAAGGAGCCAAAACATTAACGCTTCAAGGGGCAATTGACGAACAAGGCGAGCCTGCAACTGTTCTGGTTGGCCGGAACGACGGAACCATTCACGGTTATCTTCCCGCCATTTTGTGGTGCGAGGATTGTTCGGAGCTGTCGCTCGACAGCATTGCGTTTACGAGAGAGCCTAACTTCGCTTCGGCGGGTGTTATCGTGAGCAAAGATGACAGGCATACCGTAGTAAAGGTATTTGAAGGAAACCGATGCGAAGAGATAATGGGCGCTTATTGCATGAATCGGATTCATCCGGATACCGGCGCATTGATGGGCGAGAGCGTCACCTACGGCAACGGAACGGAGAAGCCCTGGATTCGCACTGGCGACCGGGAATTAACCCTGGACGATCCTGCAGTCGCCTCGAAGGTGCGGATAGGCGAATATTTGTCCTGGCATCAAGGTGCCAGAACGGATTTTCAGATTTATTTTGCCCGATGCGATAAGCTGAAGCTCTCCAATATACGGACGATGAACGCAAACGGCTTCGCGATGCTGGCAGAGAGCTGCCGGGGGATCACGGCTGACCGGGTCGTGTTCCGTCCGGAAGGGAATAACTTATTCACCGCACCGCGCGACGCCTGGAAGCTCTTCAAATGCAGCGGTGAAATTCAAATAACCCGGATGCATATCGAAGGCGTAAGGATGGACGGCCAGAACATGCACAGCAACTGGCTGGTGCTGGAGGGGCTGCTTGACGAGAAGGAGGCGGTGTTCTTCTGTAAATATACTTTCGCTTCGCTCGTTCGCGGAAGTATCGTGGATATTCACATAGGAGAGGAGAGCTTCCCGCTCACCATTACGGATTGGATGCATGAAGGAAAGAGGGGGCTTGGGCATCTATACCGGATTCGATTCCGGGAAAAGCTGCCGGAGGGGGCGGCAATCGGCACTTTGGCAGCTGCGGCATGCTGGGAGCCGGACCGTTACGTGTGCAGGGATTCAACTTTTATCAATATTGCCGGCGCAGGCCATCTCGTTCGCAATGATCACCTGTATCTGATCAACAATCTGTATAAAAATACGATGAACCCCGGCGTATTGCTTGGCGCGGAGCTGCCGGTCCATTCGGAGGGAGGTCATGCAACGGATATCGTAATTAAAGATTGCGAGTTCGATAACTGCGGTTTCTTCCCACGCTACGGAGCAGCCGGATGTATCGGAATCAAGTCGGCGGGCTTCAGCGGAAAATATAACAAGAACATTGTTATCGCTAGCAACGTCATGCGGAACTCTTCCATTGGCGTTCATTGCGTAGATGGGGATGAAATCTACATTATCCGCAACATTTTCGATCGGGTCGAAACACCCGTGCTAGCAGATGAAAGCGTCGGCGGTTATATTTTCGAGCAGCACAGCGAGCGCAAAAGCCATTAAGCGCATTAATCAACCGGCCCGTTCATGACGATAAACGTCTTGGACGGGCTTCGTTTTGTTTATGACTTAAAGTGTGCTAAAATTAGCACATATTTTAATTTAGGAGGAATCAGTCCCGCAGCTATGGCACAACTGAAACGGTTTGGATTTGGCGTACAGGCCTTAATCGTATTGGCTTCCCAGACAGAGCTGCTGACAAGCAGCGAGATCGCGGATCGAATTCATTGCGAGCCAACCGCTTTGCGCAAGATTTTGTCACAGCTTGCGGAGGGCGGCATCATTGAGGTGAAGCAAGGACGTACGGGCGGCTACCAGCTGGCCAGACGTCCGGAGCTTGTTACGCTCCGCGAGGTGTACAAGACCGTGCATGAGGAGGAGCCTCCGTGGGACCGCATGCTGGACACAACCGGGAATCATCATTTCGGCAAAAAAGTAAACGAGTCTTTCAAGCAAATCATGGCGGATATTTCCGACCAGGTTTATTTTGTGCTGGGCAACTATACGATATCCGATTTTTTGGATTAGAATCGATCAATCGCCTGTTTTTAACGGATTGAAACGCGCTTTGCCAAGCCGTTTCACCTTGTTCCAAAATGTGCAAAATTACGCACAAATTCTAAGGGGGAATTTTTATTATGAAGCTCAAATGGTATGGCCAATCTTCTTTCATGCTGACAACTGACGATGGCACGCGGATCTTAATCGATCCTTACGGACGACTCTTGGGCTACAGGATGCCGAAAAACATCGAATCCGACATCGTGATCGTCACGCATGATCATAAGGATCATAACCAGATTCAAGTCGCTTCCGGCGAATATATGCTGGTCAATCAACCGAGGCCATACGGGAAGAAGGATGTGTCCATCACGGGCATCCCAACCTTCCATGACAAAGTAGGCGGCAAGAAAAGAGGCCCCAATATCGTGTACGTCATAAAGGCAGGGGGGTTGACGGTATGTCATTGCGGCGACCTCGGACATCTTCTGACTGAGGAGCAAATCGCGCAAATCGGCAAGGTGGATATTCTGATGGTCCCGGCCGGCGGCAAAATGACCTTAAACGGTTCGGATGCCGCTGCGGTTATGAACCAGCTGAAACCGGCCATTACGATTCCGATGCATTACCGGACCAAAGCGCTAGGACTGCCCGGCAGGCTTTTGTTCGATAAAGTGGAACGTTTCATCTCGGCAGCCGGCAAGCCAAGCAAGGAAGTGAAGGAGCTTGACGTGAAGAAAGAATCGCTGCAGGAATATGCAGGCATCGTTACTTTCCTGTATGATTAACGGGTAAGGAAAGGAAGGATTCCAACGATGGGCAGGCAAGCGATGCTGGAAACTAACGGATTCAAATTTTTGATTACTCTCTTAACCGCCTTGGGCGGAGGAATTGTTTTTTACCTTCTGAAGACGCCTATTCCCTGGCTGTTAGGGCCTATGATTGCAGTGTTAATCGGAACAAACGTACGGAAAGGCAAGTATAGATGGCCCGGACAATTCCGCAATTCCGGCATGATTATTGTCGGGTACACCATCGGTTTGTCCATGACGGGAACGGCGCTTAAAGAGATGGGCGAGCAGCTTCCCACGATGTGCCTGATGACCGTTATTTTGCTTTTGTTATGCGGCGGAATCGCGTTTGCGGTTTCGAAGCTGTCGGATACGGATTTCAAGACCGCTTTGCTTGGCAGTGTCCCCGGCGGTTTGTCGCAGGTGCTGGCGCTGGCCGAGGAGACCGAAGGCGTAAATTTGACGGTTGTCACGGTGACGCAGGTCGTCCGGCTGATGATTATCGTAATCGGGATTCCGTTACTCGTGTTTAGTCCGATCTTCGGGCAGGTGCATGACGCAGCGGCCGCAGCCGCGCCTTTGGCGGCCAAGCACGATAACTGGGCAGCGCTGTTTCCGAGCATCCTGATCTTCGCTCCGGCATGCGTCATTTGTGCCATTGCGGGCAACCGGATCAAATTTCCGACGGCTTTTCTGCTGGGGCCAGCGATTGCTACAGCTGTTCTGCAAGGAATCGGGCTGCACGGTCCGTCGCTTCCGTCGACGCTAACAAGCGCCGCGCAGCTAATGATAGGCACGTACGTGGGTCTGCTGCTTAAGCCGGGCAAGCTTCAGCGGAAGGCAAGGACGTTTTCTTTTGCCATAGGAAGCGGTCTGGTGCTCATGCTCTGCGCATGGGGGCTGAGCGAGCTGATGACCTTGCTTCATCCGGTATCGAGGTCCACGGCTTTATTAAGCCTCGCGCCTGGCGGGATGGATCAGATGGGGATTCTCGCCCATGAGATCAACGCGGATTTGTCCATGGTGTCCGGTTATCAATTATTCCGCACCTTTTTTATTTTCTTTGCGGTACCGCCGCTGCTGCGCCTGTTATTCCGAATCAAGCTGAAGAGCCCGCGCAAGGAGCAGCCGCAATAATTCCGTAGTTGAAGGGAGAAAAGAAGCCGCTATGAAAATCGTTGTTGCCGGCGCTGCCGGCGTTGTCGGGAGATTGCTGCTGCCTATGCTGACCGAAGCGGGGCATGAGGTGATGGGTTTGACCAGAAGCGCATCCAAGCTGAAGCAAATCGAGCAGTCAGGAGCAGCCGCCGTTGTTGCCGATGTATACGACAGGGACAGATTGTCCGAGCTGCTTGCGGATTACCGTCCGGATGTTGTGATTCATCAGTTGACCGCTCTCAGCGAATGGAACCTGGCGGATAATGCGAGAATTCGCATGGAGGGAACCCGTAATCTGGTTGATGCAGCTTTGGCTGCCGAGGTGCAGCGAATGATTGTGCAGAGCATTTCCTGGGCCTACGAGCCCGGCGAATCGGTCGCAACCGAAAAGGATCGTCTCGACGAAGAAGCGCCTCTGCCGCGAAAAATCTCGGTTGACGGCGTTATTGCGATGGAGCGGGCAGCCGCGGAAATGCCGCATTCCGTTATTTTGCGTTATGGGGCCTTATACGGGCCGGGAACGTTTTATGATGGAGATAACGGGATGTTTGCCGGGCAGGTGAAGCTGGGCAAAGTTCCGGCAACCGATGGCCGGACCTCATTCCTGCATATTGAAGATGCAGCTCGAGCTGCCCTACAGGCGCTGGCTTGGCCGGCTGGCCCCGTAAACATCGTGGATGATGAACCTGTGGAAGGGAAGATCTGGCTGCCTTTATACGCCAAGTCGCTTGGCGCACCGGAGCCGGTTGTGCAGGATGGCATGAACCGCGGCGAGCGGGGGGCCTCCAACGAAAAGGCAAAACAGCAATACGGTTGGACGCCTAAATACCCGTCATGGCGGGATCAATTGTTAAGGACTTGAGACATTATGTATCAAGTCCTTAATTTTACAACACCTATAATCTAAAGTTCACCCCTTCTTCATTTGGAAATGAAAGCGTTATTATTTAGCTAGAACTGCCAACTAGACTTCCATCCATTATGATTTGGGAGGTAAAGAGGCAATTATGAAGAAGATGAAGAAGGTGACCGCGGCTGTATCCGCAGTGGCGCTCGCCGTCAGTCTTAACACCGTTTATCCCGCCGTCACGCATGCTGCAATTCCAAGCTCCTCCGCTAACTCCACGATATTTGGTCCAAATGTGTATGTCTTCGATCCAGCCATGTCTAAAACCGATATTGAAAGCGTTACCAGCGCCGTGTACGGCGAACAGGAAAAAAATGAATTTGGCAACGAACGGTATGCGCTGCTATTCAAGCCGGGTACCTACAACGTCAATATGAATGTCGGCTTCAACACATCCGTAGCGGGTCTTGGACAGAACCCGGATGATGTTACGATAACGGGCGCCTTAAATGTCGACGCGAAGTGGGATAACGGCAATGCTACCCGAAACTTCTGGCGTTCCATCGAGAACTTGAAGATCGCTCCCCAGGATCCGAATGCAACCGTCAGATACGCCGTCTCTCAAGCGGCCCCGATGCGCCGCGTTCATGTCGTAAGCAAGGACATGCATCTGTTTGATTTTACGGCTTCCTGGGATGCGGGCTGGGCCAGCGGCGGATATTTGGCGGACTCCAAGATTGACGCCAATATCATTCCGGCTTCGCAGCAGCAATGGTTCTCCCGCAACAGCGAGTGGAACAGCTGGTCGAACGGCGTATGGAACATGGTGTTCGTCGGGGATAAAAACGCGCCATCCGGCGAATTTCCGGATCCTCCCTATACGGTCATCAATAATACGCCGGTTGTTAAGGAGAAGCCTTATCTTTATGTCGATAACAAAGGGCAATACCAGGTGTTTGTTCCTTCGCTTGAGACGAATACGCAGGGCGTCAGCTGGGCGAACGGCCAGACGCCGGGGCAGTCGATTTCGATCGACGATTTCTATATCGCCAGGCCCGACACCGCTACTTCCGCAGCGATTAACGCGGCTTTGGAGGATGGGAAGAACCTGTTCTTCACGCCCGGCATTTATCATCTGAGCGACACGATTCGTGTAACCAACCCCAACACCGTTGTATACGGCATCGGACTGCCGACGTTGATTCCGGATAACGGGCAAGACGTCATTGTTGTTGACGACGTAGACGGGGTTAATGTGTCCGGGCTTGTAATCGAGGCAGGCGAGCAAACCTCCTCAACCTTGTTGAAGGTGGGCGAACCGGGCAGCGCAGCCGATCACTCGGCCAATCCGATCTTGCTCTCCGATGTGTTCTTCCGTACAGGCGGACATGTGAACGGCAGCAACGGTACGGCACTGGAGATTAACAGCAACGATGTTATCGGCGATCACTTCTGGATCTGGCGCGCCGATCACGGCGCCGGAGCGGCGTGGACATCCAATGTCTCGAAGAACGGACTTGTCGTCAATGGCGACGGCGTTACCATATACGGTCTATTTAACGAGCATCACAATGAATACCAGACGGTCTGGAACGGTAACGGCGGACGGCTTTACTTCTATCAATCGGAGATTCCTTACGATGTTCCGGACCAGCAATCGTGGATGAGCCATGACGGAACGGTTAACGGTTACGCCTCTTACAAGATCGGCGATGAGGTTACAAGCCATGAAGCTTGGGGGCTTGGCATTTATTCGTACTTCCGGGATGCGGCGGTTAAGCTGGAGAACGCGATTGAAGCGCCGGCTAATCCGGGCATCAAATTGCATAATCTGACGACGATTTGGCTGAACGGAACCGCAGGAAGCGAAATTACGCATATCGTGAACGGCAACGGCGGAAGCGTAACCTCCAGCAGCAACATGAGACAAACGATGAAGCTGTTCGTTGGAGGAGATGCGGAAGCGCCAACCGCTCCAACAGGCTTGACGGCGACGCCGGTATCCAGCAGCCAGATCAACCTCAGCTGGACGGCTTCAACGGATAACGTTGGCGTTGAAGGCTATGAGGTATACCGGAACAATACGCTGATCGGGTCTACGATCGCTACGACTTACAACAGTACGGGATTAAAGGCTTCCGCCAGCTATACGTATAAAATCGTAGCAAAGGACGGCAGCGGCAACCGGTCGGCGTCCAGCAGCCCGGCAACAGCCGTTACGCCGGAAATATCCGGCGGCGCGCTCGACCGTACGGGCTGGACGGCCGAATCTTCGCCAGCTAGCGGGGATGCCCCTGCCAATATGTTTGATGGGGCGGGCACGCGCTGGAGCGCGGGAGTTCCGATGGCTAATGGCCAGTATATCCTTGTGGATATGAAAACGGAAGCTGATATTACGAAGATCGTAACGGAATCAAGCGGATCGGATTTTGCCAAAAGCTATGAGGTTTACGTATCGGCGGACGGCACGAATTGGGGAAGCAGCGTTGCCAGCGGCAACGGAACAAGCGGAGCAACAACGATTAACGTCGCGGCTTCCGGCGTCCGCTATATCAAGATCGTTCAGACCGGTACATCCAGCAGCTGGTGGTCCATCAATGAATTTAACGTATACGGCACGTACAAGAATACGCAGGTGGATACAACCGCGCCGGATACCACCATTGCTTCTTCTCCGGCATCCGTATCGAATGACAGTACTCCGTCGTTTACCTTCGGCAGCAATGAAGAGGGGGCAACCTTTGAGTGCAGCCTGGATAACAACGGCGAATTTTACGCGGCATGTTCTTCGCCGGTTATTTTACCGAAGCTTGCGGACGGCTCTCATACGCTGTATGTCCGCGCGGTAGATCTATTTGGTAATACCGATGAGACGCCTGCCCAATATAACTGGGACATTGATACGGTCAAGCCGGTTATTACGCTTAACGGCAATGCGGAAATTCGGATCACAATAGGCACTGCGTATCAAGATCAGGGGGCAACGGCAACGGACAGCAGACAAGGAAGCTTAAACGTTAGCGTTTCCGGCGATACGGTTGATGCAAATGCCGTTGGCGTTTATACGATTCTCTATGATGTTAGCGACGATGCCGGCAATGCCGCCGACCAAGTCAGCCGTATCGTGCGGGTAATAGCTCCGCCTCCAGTGACCAGCGGTCCATCGCTTTCCAGCGATGCGAATCTGAAAGCAATCAGCCTATCGGCAAAAGGGCAGGCTATCGCTTTGTCTCCTGCCTTCAGTCCGGCTACGGACGCTTATACGGTTGAGACCGAAGCCGATCAAGTGGCTGTCAGCGCGGCAGCTTCGGATTCCGGGGCTAGAGTGGGGCTCAGAGTCAACGGCCAGGTTCCGGCATCGCAAAGCTCTGTTAATCTGGCGCTTGGAGCCAACGTGCTGGAGTGGACGGTAGCTGCGGAGAACGGCAATACCAAAACGTATAAGGTGACGGTTACCCGCGTAGCTTCTCCGGCTCCGGCCTTTACCGATCTCCAGGGACATTGGGCGGAGGAACTGATCAAGCAGGCGGCGGAGAAAAAGATTGTAAACGGGTATGCGGACGGCACGTTCCGTCCGGATAATACGATCACGCGTGCCGAGTTCGCTGTTATGCTAGTCAATGCGCTGCAGCTGCCGGGCACGAGCAAGGCGGTGACGTTTACGGACGGAGCAAGCATACAGGAATGGGCAGCAGATGCGATTGCAATTGCCGTAAATGCCGGTATCGTTAACGGTTATGGCGACGGATCCTTCCGTCCGGACGTAACCATTACCCGTGCAGAAATAGCGGTTATGATTGCGCGCATCCTGCAATTGCCGGCAGCCTCCTCCGGGACTACAGGCTTCAGCGATGATGCAACAATTCCTGCATGGTCGAAAGAGGCGATAGAAGCCTTAAAGCAAGAAGGACTGATTAACGGCCGCGGCGGCAATCTGTTTGCGCCAAACGGCACGGCTACGCGTGCGGAAGCCGCCGTGCTGCTCCTCCGGCTTCTGGAGCGATAGACAAGAAAAACCACGCCCGCGGGCGTGGTTTTTGGCATTAATTGTAATATAGAGAACATGGTATGCTGTCAGCGCTCCGTTTTCCTCAACGGTTGACGCCGAACTCCATCGTATGCTAATGTTGACTACGTTACTTATTTAGTAAATTAGTAAATAAGTATGAAGGAGAGGACGAGCAATGGAGAAACAGCGCAAGCGCGAATTAGGGACGGCTTACGCCCAAACCTTCCGGAGAATGGGTGTTTATCAGATTCGGAATACGGAGAACGAGAAAATTCTCGTGCTGGGCACGATGGATTTGGACGGAGCAAAGAACCGGCTGGCTTTCATGCAGCAGACCAATATGAACACCGTCTTCGAATTGCAGCAGGATTGGAACAAGTACGGGGGAGGCTGCTTTGTCTTTGAAGAGCTGGATTCGATCAAGCCGCGCGAAGAGAATGTGACGGACCGTTCGGAGCTGAAAAAATATCAGGCGGAAGTCGACGCTCTGCTCGAGCTTTGGATTGAAAAGCTCCAGCCCTATGATGAACAAGGCTATAACCGTCGGCCGCGTTCGAACTAGATGATAACAACCTGTCACCGATAAGGCAGGTTGTTATTTTTTTTATCTGGAAGAAGACCGGTGGTTCATTACGGATATTCAATAAGCCTGCGACGATGTTAACTTGCGACTCTATCAAGGTTCACCTACAATCGAAGGTAGGACGTTATTGCCGCATAACGAGAGAAGAGGGGGAACAGCCATGCAGACTTATACCGACCAGCAGTTTGAAGGCGTTGATTTCAGCGGGGAAGACTTCAGGGAAGCCGAGCTTACGCGTTGTACGTTTATAAAATGCAGGTTTGTCGGGGCGCGGTTGGAGGAAGCGATTACGATAGGCTGCAAGTTCGAATTATGCGATTTCCATGGCGCCGCGCTGAATGCTTCCGAGCATACGGAGACGGCGTTTACGAACGGCCTGTTTGAAGGAGCGAATCTGTTCGTGGCGAAGTTCAACGCTTGCAAAATGACCGGTTCCGACTTTGCAGGCGCCGAGCTGAGCGGGATTACGATCGTGAAAGGCGATTGGTCCTATACCAATCTTCGGCACGTAAAGCTGGACAAGCAGAATCTTCGGGAGGTTCGCTTCGTAGAGGCCGATCTGATGGGAGCGTCGCTCGAGAAATCGGATCTTCGCAAATGCGATCTGACGCGGGCAAATTTGACGCAAACGAATTTAAGCGGCGCGGATTTGCGGGGTGCGGAGCTGGGAGGCGTGCCTTGGAAGACGGTTAATCTAAAAGGAGCGCGGATGGACACCGTACAGGCTATTACGCTGCTCCGGTCGCTAGGCGCAAAGGTAGAATGATGAAAGCGCATTGGAAATCTGCTAGGATAATCAGGAGTACTAATCTATTCATCATACCGAAGGGGAGAAACGGAAATGACGCAATCTGCGGGCATTACGAGCTTTCTTGAGACAGTGAATGTAGAAACCGGCGAACGGAGCATTCTCGCAGCATTCGATTATCTGATTGAAGCTCCGAACTGGACAAGCGATGGCAAGACCCTTATTTATAACAGCAAAGGCCGCATTTACCGTTTTGATATAGAAAAGAGGACCAGCACGGAAATCCCGTCCTCCTTCGCGGTGCATTGCAATAACGACCATGTATTGTCTCCGGACAATTCCCGTCTTGCCGTCAGCCATCATACGAGAGAAGACGGACAATCCCGTATTTATATTTTCCCGCTGGAGGGAGGAGATCCCGTTCTTGTCACGCCGATGGGACCAAGCTATCTGCACGGCTGGTCGCCGGACGGCCGAACCCTCGCTTATTGCGCGGAAAGGAAAGGCCAGTACGATATTTATGCGATTCCGGCGATTGGCGGCGAGGAGACGCAGCTGACGAATACGCCGGGACTCGATGACGGTCCCGAATACTCGCCCGATGGCGGTTATATCTGGTTCAACTCCGTCAGAACGGGTCTTATGCAGGTATGGCGGATGAAGGCCGACGGCAGCGAGCAGACGCAAATGACGTTTGACGAGAGCAACAGCTGGTTCCCTCATGTGTCGCCGGACGGCAAGCAGGTTGCTTATATCACTTATCGAAAAGGCGATGTGGCGCCGGGAGATCATCCGCCGAACAAGAATGTAGAGATTCGTCTCATGTCCAGCGATGGCGGCGAATACCGCACGCTTGTTGAGCTCTTTGGCGGACAGGGGACGATTAACGTTAATTCCTGGTCGCCGGACAGCCGGAAGCTCGCTTTTGTCAGCTATCGTTTGGAAGCCTAGTTACACGGAAAAGCCGCACTTCGGTTGCCTATGAAAGGCAACGCGTTGTGCGGCTTTTTTCTGTCTGCTACAGACAGGAGTGCTTCATAAACTGGATAAAGGAACGGACATGGAATGCCAGGATATCGGCCTTCCGGAAGGCCAGGCAAATATGGCGCTGCTGTACGTTTCCCGGCAGCTCGCGAAGCACCAGCTCCTTGGCCTGCACCTCTCTTGTCACGCTGCGCCAAGGCAGCATCCCAATGCCAATTCCGTGCTTGACGGATTCCTTAATCGTCTCAATCGCCCCAAGCTCCATAATAACCGTCCATTCCAGGCCGTTATCCCTCGCCCATAGCTCGGACAACTCCCTGGAGGTTGAACCGTGTTCATGCAGGAGGAAGGATTGATCCCTCAAATCCTCAACGAGAATGGTTTCCTTGTGGGCGAGCGGATGATGATAAGGGAGCACCAGCTTCAAGTCGTCATCAGCCAGCGGAATAATTTCGAGATCGTCAAAGGGCCGGACGATTAGCGATACAACCGCGACGTCAATCTCGAAATCTCGCAGCAGATTAATGACGGTTCCGGCCTGCTTCACCGTCATTTGCGGCATAACCTTGTCGTATTCGGCTTGAAAGGCAGCCAGATAGGGCGGCAGGAAATAGGTAGCCGGCGTGTAGCTTGCCCCTATCTTCAGATGCCCCCGGCCCTGCTCCCGGTGCTCCTTCATGAGCTGACCGGATTCATCCAGTAACGCGCAAATCCGTTTGGCATAGGGCAGCAGGGTTTGTCCCGCATCCGTCAGCCGCAGCTGCCGGGGGTGCTTATAGAACAGCTCAACGCCAAGCGCCTCCTCGAGTTTTTTTAAATGAAAGCTGACCGTTGGCTGTTTAAGCTGAAGCTCGGCTGCAACCTCGGTTAAGGTAGACAGGCGTGCGGCGTGGGCAAATACGCGAAGCTGCTGAATATTCATTATTGGCTCATCTCCTTAACTATCCTTGTCATACTATAGATAATTTCGATGAACCTATCAATATGAATAGATATTATTTAATATAACTTTATCATTCACTTAATCTTCCATTTACAATCCGTCGTTAATCTGAGAATGAAAGAAAAAGACATTGGAGGGGTAAGAGAAATGGCAAACGGATATAAATGGAAGGGTCTTATGCTTGTCAGCGTCCTGGCGGCAACAGCAGCACTTTCGGCATGCGGAAATAACGGCAATAACGAGGCTAACACGGCAGCGGCAGGCAACGGTGCAGCGAATGCTTCGGCGACAACCGAAGCAAGCACGGAGCCATCAGCGGATGCTGCGGCAAGCCCGGCTGCGGCGGACGCAAGCAAGGATGAGCCTCTCGTTGTATATTTGAATGATTTCGACGATATCGTAAAACCAATGTTCGAAGAGAAGACAGGCTATAAGCTGGA
The DNA here is from genome assembly GCF_011761545.1 of Paenibacillus sp. BK720. Taxonomy (NCBI): domain Bacteria; kingdom Bacillati; phylum Bacillota; class Bacilli; order Caryophanales; family Paenibacillaceae; genus Paenibacillus; species Paenibacillus sp. BK720. Next base: position 782,144 of record NZ_JAASRQ010000001.1, read on the forward strand.
GATCGTATCCGGCAACGGCGCCGAGATCGCTTCCCGGATCGAAGCGGAAAAAGGCAACCCGCATTGGGATGTGGTCTGGATGGACTCGATGCCAACCATCGACCAAATGGGCAAAAACGGGCAGCTGCTCGACAACTGGACGCCAAGCAATCTGGATGGATTGACGGATTTTGCCAAGACGGTTGTTCCTTCCAACAATACTTACTTCCCAACTGGCGCGCATGCCGCATCCGTTATCGTCTACAACACGAAAGCATTTGACGCAAGCAGCGCTCCCAAAACATGGGATGACCTGCTTGACGCGAAATATAAAGGCGCAGTAGGCATGGCCGATCCGGCCGTAGCCGCACCTGCGTATCCGTTCGTAGCGTGGTTCTTCCAATCCAAAGGCATGGATCAGGGCAAAACCTATTTCGAAAGCCTTATGAAAAACGGCGTTCACGTTTATCCGAAGAACCCTAACGTAGCTAAAGCGCTGACCGACGGCGAGATCAAAGCGGCAGCTCTTCAAGAAAGCAATGCGTACACGCTGAAAAATGCCGGCGAACCGGTTGATATTATCTGGCCGGCGGAGGGTGCACCGGCATCGGTTCGCGTGGCCGCGATTCAGAAGGAGTCCAAGCATCAGGAAGCGGCAAAAGCATTCGTTGAATTCCTGCTTGATCCGGCAACCCAGCAAGCGCTTATCGATAAAGGCGACGAGAGCTATTTCGAGCCATCGGTAAAAGGCGTTAAAGCAAAAGCCGACCGTGCGGCAGACGCAAAGCTGGTTGTAGCGGAAGCCGGCTGGGCGGGCGAGCATGAAGGCGAAATCAAACAATGGTTCGCGGATAACGCGGTGAAATAATGCTGCGACTCGGGACTCAAGGAAACCGGACTGGCTGGCTCGTGCTGGCCGTCCTGTTTCTACTTATTCTGCTGCCGCTTATTGCCGTCGTTATTCAAGTACTCCTCCCGGGAGTATTTTTTGGTCATTTCGAGCTTGGCGATCTATCGCTTCTGCTGGATGTATTCCGGCGGCCGCTTTGGTATGTTTCGTTGAAAAATTCGGTCATGCTTGGCATTGGAACAACGGTTCTCGCCACCATTATCGGCACGGCCATCGCGATGGCCAGATCGAACTGGGCCTTCCGCGGAGCCAAGCTGCTTGATTTTGCCGTATGGATTCTGATTATTACGCCATCCTTCATTTTGGCGCAGGGCTGGGTCATGTTTGCCTCGGCGGACGGACTTGCAGCCAAATGGCTGGGCTGGGATAGTCTTCATTCTTTTATTTTTCAGCCAATCGGACTTATTGTCGTCATGACGCTCAGCAAGTTCCCGCTTGCTTATCTAACCGTTTATTCCGCGCTGGAGTGGAAGGTTGAGCGGCTGAGCGAGGCGGCGCGATTGTCCGGGGGGTCCAGCTGGACGGTATGGCGTACCATTCAAGCTCCGCTTTTGCTTCCGGCTATCTGTTCCGGAGCCATGCTCGTATTTATGGATACGGTAGGCGATTTTGGTCTTCCGGCGTCCATTGCGACCATTTTCCGTTTTCCAACCTTGCCTTATTCGATTTATTCCGCGTTATACACGTCGCCGATCCGTTTCGATATGGCCGGGGCGTTATCGTTTTATCTCGTGCTGCTCATTGCCCTGGCGATGAGCGTTCAGCTGTATGCCATGCGCAAGTCGCGTTATGATTTCCTGTCTTCGAGAGCAACGCGTTCGGAACCGAAGAAACCGCGAAAGGGCGGGATTTACCTTGTTATTGGAAATATCGCGTTTCTTGCCGTGGTTATCGGCATTCCGTTTGGCTCCAATCTGCTAATGTCTATTTCGGGCAGCTCGACCGCCGGCAAGGGGCGCGAGTTGACGTTCGAACATTATAAAGCTTTATTTACCGGAAATAACCGCAATTTGCTCGAAGGCCTTGTCCATTCGCTGGAGATTGCCGCCGTGGCAGCCGGTATCGGTCTGCTTGTAGGATTCCTTGTCGCTTACGTGCTGACGTATTCGCAGTTCAAGCTGCGCAAAACCATTGACGTCATCTCGCTTGTATCCCTTGCCGTTCCGGGTATCGTACTCGGAATCGGGTATATCTTCATCTGGAATCAGGCCTGGCTCGAGAAGATTGGACTTCTGCTGTACGGAACGCCGTGGATTCTGATTCTGGCAAGCGTGGCCGGCGTGATTCCGGTTATTACTCGCGTAGTTGTCGGGGCAATGGCGAAGGTGCCGAGACAGCTGCTGTCGGCGGCGCAGATGCAAGGGGCGTCGTTCAGCCAGAGAGTGACCACGATTCTGATGCCGTTGATCAAAGGGGCGCTCCTGTACGCGGGTCTGGCCGCGTTTGGAGCTAGCGTATTCGATCTGGCGATCTCGTCCATTCTGTATCCGCCTAACTTTATGACGCTGCCGGTTGTCATCAACAAGGCATTCGAGGATCTCCAGTTTGGTTACGCGGCAGCCGCAACGCTGACCGGCGGGGGAATTGTCATTCTGATCATTGCCGTAATGGAATTGCTTATTAAACCTTCAAGAAAGCGGGTAAAATCATGACGAATACGATACTGGAAGTCGAACGGCTGGGCAAATCCTTTGGTTCCCATACCGCGCTGCGGAACATTAATTTCTCGGTAAAGCAAGGGGAGATTATAAGCGTGCTTGGACCGTCCGGCTGCGGCAAATCAACGCTGCTTCAGCTGATCGCCGGCCTTCAGCAGCCGGACGAAGGCGAGATCCGCCTGCGCGGCATAACGGTGGCATCGGTATCCAAGCTTGTTGCCCCGGAGAAACGCGGCATCAACATGGTGTTCCAGGATTACGCGTTATGGCCGCATATGACGATCTATGACAATATCGCTTACGGGCTACGCAGGCAAAAGGTCGCGGCAGGGGCAATCCGCGAACAAATTGCGGAGCTAGTAGCACTGCTGCATCTGGAAGGGCTGGAGGACCGGCTTCCGCCGCAATTGTCGGGCGGACAACAGCAGCGGGTAGCAATCGCGCGCGCTCTGGCGACTAGGCCCGACCTGCTGCTGCTTGACGAGCCGCTTTCGAACCTGGACATGCGCCTCCGCATCGAGATGCGCTCGGAGATGGCTTATTTGTTCCGTCAGCTGGGCACAACCGTCTTCCACGTTACGCATGATCCCGATGAAGCCTTTGCCATGGCCGATCGTTTGATGATTATGCGGGCAGGCGCCGTTGACCAGATTGACCGTCCGCAAATATGCTACGATCGCCCGGCAACCCTGTCCGCGGCTATGCTGCTTGGAGCGGGCAATCGCTTGAAGAGCAAGCTGGTGCGGGTTGGGGAGCATACGACCGTACGAATTGCGGGGCAAGAAATCGTAGGAACGCTGCCAGGCTCCCCGAAGGTGCAAGCAACCGAGCAGGTTGACCTGCTGTTCCGCCCGGATTCGGCTGAATGGCAGCCTGTACCGGCGTCATCGGCGAACCAGCTGCCCGTTCATGTGCTGCATAGCGTATTCGAAGGCAAGCGCTGGCGGGTGCTGGCGAAGACATCCGACGGGCAGCCAATCTCCTTCCTGCATGATGAATATCTGGATGCGGGTGAGGAAGGCACTCTGCAGATCAACGCTTCGGACGCGTTTGTGTATCCTCAGCAATCGGCATAAAGGCATCAGGAAAGAGACAACCATGCGGTTGTCTCTTTTTTGAATTCAAAGATTGGACGCCGATAGCCGGTTCACCTTGTTAACACCATAATTGCGGATTAGAAGAAATAAGGCGGGTTGGGCTGCTGGAGATGGCCGAAGGCTTTCGGATGCTGCTGCTGTGGGTAAGGCTGGGGTCCAAACGGGCCGAAGGGGCCGTAGTTCTGCGGTTCATTGGGATAGGGATAATAATAGGGCTGCCCGGCTTCCGGCTCGCGCGTCATTTGCTGCGGTTGGCAATTGGCCGGCGGGCCGATGACCGTCGTATCCGTAATCGGTGCCAGCGTTTCTTTTACCATTTGCTCGTTCAGGCAGTACGTATGGGCAAGCACGCCGGGAGGCGTCAGGCGCAGCATATCGGAATAACCGATAAACTCCGGCACCGGTGCGTCAAAGATTGCAAGCAGGTGGGTGTTATCCACCGTAGCGATTTCGTAATGCGGCCAGCCTTGCGGCACGTTGGCGACTTGGCCGGGCTGAATCGGGAAGTTCAGCAGCTTTTTCGTAAACGGATTAATGATCGATACAACGGCAGAACCGGAAATGCAATAGACCAATTCGGATGCGTTCTGGTGAATATGAGGCTCAACTACGTTCGAACGGCTTAGGTAAATATCAAGCAAGGAAACATTGCCCAGCGTATTTAATTGTTCAATCGACAAGGTATTGATAAAGTTTCGGTTGTCTTTCTTGAACGTTGTGTTTGTGTTCACGTCGTACCAGAATTGCACATTAGGGGATGTGAAATCCATATAGGATACCGCCACTAGCTCTCCGCCTCTCTTACTTGGACTAATGGGATATCCTATGCATTCGCCCGGCAGGACGTTCGCCTATTTCAAATAGGACTTGCCCGGGTACTTCACGACCGGCCATTTCTCCTTGCGCAGCGCGTTCAGAAGCTCGGGACCGACATGCAGATTATCTCTTACCAGTTCCCTTGGCGTAAGCGCCATCCATTGGTTGAGAGAGACGTCCATAAACCGGTCGCTCTTGAACATCTCCAGAAACCATAAGGACTCATCGCCGGTATTCTGAATGTAATGTCCATAAGCAAAAGGCACGTAACCGACATCCCCGGCCCGGTAATCAAACGTTCTTGCGGCACCGTTTCCGGCAAAGACGGTCATCCGTCCTTGTCCGGTCAAATAATATTGCCATTCGTCATTGTTCGGATGCCAATGCAGTTCCCGCATCGCACCGGGCTTGATCTCGACAAGCGCTGCGGCAATCGTTTTGGCGGCATGAAAGTTGGTGGAGTCGGCAATCCGAACCGTACCGCCGGGCGTTACGATAGGCGTCTGGGCAAGAAGGCGGTATTTGAAGCTTTGCGGCACCGTGCCGTATGGGGAATGAATCTGTTGGCTTTCGAGCGGGCCGGGTACGTTATCCTGAAAAATATAAAGCTGATCCGTCGGAATCGAATCAAAGGATGATTCCGGTACGCCAAAGTTAGCGCATAACACGTCTTTTGGCGTATGGGCGAACCAGTCGGAAATCGACAGCGTGTTCAGATCGGAAAATTTGCCGTCGTCAAAAACAAGCAGGAACTCGCAGCCATGCTCAAGCCCTTGTATGGAATGCGGCAGTCCCGCCGGGAAAAACCATAAGTCGCCCGCTTCCACGTCCGCGATAAAATTGCGTCCGTCCTGATCGACGGATGTAATCCGCGCGCTTCCCCATATCATGTAGGCCCACTCGGATTGCTGATGCCAATGCAGCTCGCGAACGCCGCCGGGCGTCAGATACATGTTTACCCCCGCCAGCGTTGTGGCAATCGGCATTTCGCGCTGCGTAATCTCGCGGGACCAGCCTCCCTGATTGAGCTGCATATGCGTATCGGAGAACGAGAATTTCAGGTTAGGCACCAGTCCGTTATCGGTTATCGGGGGACGAAGCATATCGGGATTTTCCAAGTCCCTCATAATATCGCGCGGACCCAAGTCGGGTCCGCCCGCGCAATCGCTAGGCCGGTAAGGCTGAGGTACGGCAAACGGTTCGCTTTTCCCATCCTTAACGTCAGGCGACAGGTTGTTGGAATCAGCAGGCTGCATATTAGAAGAAGCGTTGGCATGGCTGCCGGCGTTCGAATCGTTCATTCCTTTCCCTCCTATATAAGCTCTTCAAGCAAACATATGACGGAAGGGTTGGTTTTTATGAGGCAGGCTGGCAGAAAAAAAGCCGGGCAATCTGCCCGGCTGTCATGCGATTTAGAAGTCGGCCGGTCCCATTTTACCGTCCTGGAAGTCAACGAAGGCTTGAAAAACTTCCTGCCGGCTGTTCATGACAAACGGTCCTTGCTGGAAGACCGGCTCATCGATGGGTTCACCGCTTAGAACGATCACCAGCGTATCGTCGGTCTGGCCTTCAATCTGAATGGTTCCTTCCGTATTGGTGAAGAGGACGAAATCTCCCTCGGCCGCTTTTCGCTCTCCGTTAATGACGGCACTGCCTTTCAGCACCATCGCCGCCGTATTGTAGGACGCAGGGGGCTCGAAGCTTGCCCGGCCGCCGGCTTTGAACGAGATATCGAACAGGTCAACCGGAGTAAAGGTTTGGGCAGGGCCGGTTACGCCGTTGAAGCTGCCGGCGATAACGCGAACCGTACCGCCGCCGTCAGGAAGCTCCGAATATCCCATATCCGCTTTGAGAAGCTCCTGATATTTCGGCGCATGCATTTTGTGCGCGCGGGGGAGGTTGACCCACAGCTGAATGACATGGAACAATCCGCCGCGTTGGGAGAAGTTTGTCTCATGATATTCCTTGTGCAGCAGACCGGAGCCTGCCGTCATCCATTGCACGTCTCCGGGGCCGATAATCCCGTGATGGCCTTTGTTGTCATGATGCTCGACGTAACCGTCGTATGCGATGGTAACCGTCTCGAAGCCGCGGTGCGGATGCGCGCCAACGCCTTTTACCTCATTGCTTGGCGGGAAAACAAACGGCGCGTTGTAATCCATCAGAATAAAGGGACTAAAGCGTTCGCCGAAGTTCGTGCCGCCGGGGAAATAATTCGATACCCGGAATCCGTTGCCAACCATATGGAATGGAGCCCCTTGATATACGCCTTCTACCGCCCGGAATGTTGTTGTCATGATCGATGCAACTCCTTATATTTAAAATTCTGTTCATTAATAATTATCTTAATTTAAAGATATTATACTATAAAAAAGTAAGTGTGTAAAGAGGTGGGAAGCAAAAGCGATTGAAGCTTGCTGCAGCTGCATGTGTGACGTCATAATTTTTGAGAAGAAACAAGACCTCGTAACTTATGAATACAACACAAATGGATTCATGTCCAAGACTATCCGGGGAAATGGTTTTACAACGAGTGCTTCATATGATAAAGGTAATAGATTGCAGTCATACGAAAATGATTCAGCTACTCAAACTCAACTAAATAAACAAAATTTCACCTATGATGGAAATGGATATATTACAAAGATCCAAAGTGCTGATGGAGACATTTCCTATACTTATGATAATCGCAACCAATTAACTAAAGAGTTATTAGCTGACGGTACTGAAATTGTTTACGAATATGACAAAGTAGGTAATCGGACTAAGAAAGTTACTACAAAAGGTTCCCAAACGAATACATTAAATTATGCATACAACGAAGAAAATCAATTAACTACTGTTAATGGTCAAAATTATAGTTATGATCAAGATGGAAATTTTGTTACTGATGGTCAAAGCACATATATCTATAATGAATTGGATCAACTAATTGAAGTTAAAAACGCGATCGGCTCCTCTATATTTAAGGCTAGTTACGATGAGCAAGGCAGAAGAATCCAAACGCAAACTGCAGATGGAATAACCATTTATTATTACGAAAATGATCATGTTATATATGAGACAGATGCTAATAATAACATTACGGTTGAATATACTTGGGACGAAGTAGGCAATCCAGTTACAATGACCAAGGATGGTCAAACTTACTATTATCATTTGAATGGTCATGGAGATGTTAAATACTTAACTGATCAGAATGGTAATGTTGTAGCTTCGTATCAATATGATGCATGGGGAAATATTATCTCCCAATTTACAAGTGTTATTTCATCAAGTAACCCTTATCGATACGCAGGGTATAGATATGATACAGTCACAAACCTATATTATTTAATGACTAGATATTATAACGCTGATATGGGTAGATTTATTACCGCGGACAAATTTGGTGGAGTTGTAACGGATCCTAACAGTTTAAATCTGTATACGTATGTAAATAATAATCCAGTAAATTATATTGACCCAAGTAGTCATTATAAAATTAATCTCAAATATTTTAGATCAAAATCTTTTATTGTAGGGACCTTGAATTGGATAATTCCTATAGCATTCGGAGGAGGGATTACCGCAGTAGTTACTGCATTTAGAAAACAAGCTCTTAAATTAGGAAAAAAGCAGCTAAAGAAGCTATTACCCTTACTGTGCGAATAGCTCTCAAGAGATCAGCATTAAAAGCGAACGTAATTGCCACAATAGTTGCAGCGTTAGGATCTACTATAGAGTATTTATATAGTGTAATTGATCCTTTAGGTTACTTATTCGATTGGGCTGATGCTCATGATAAAAAACCAAAGAATGGGTATCTAGATTTATAGAATACCTGCACTGAGGAGAATATATGAAGAAAATTAGATTCAACAAATTCAATGTAATAATTACGATCACAATCTTAGTGCTAGTAGTTATTTTGAATTCATTTTATAATTTATTTGCTCATAAATCATTAACTCAATTACTCCCATATATTTTAAGTATTTTGATTATGTTATCAGTTGTATGGTTTATTCCAACTGATAAAGACCAAGATTCAAATGATGATTGACGTTGGCTCTATATGAGAAGAACTTTAAAGAGAGCTGCTGATGAGTAGCTCTTCTTTTTTAATTTCAGGTGGGGCCATTTACGAGCAAGGAAATTAATCAACTTACCTCGACTATATACCAGCACTCGAACATCCAGCTATGTAGAAACGACTTAACTAATCTACATTACTCTTAAGAGCAAGAATTAGATACTAGCAAAAATATCTCTGAGATATTCGAGCTGTTAAGATATCTAAATATTAATACGGATGTTCAATATATTTGTGTAGGCTCTAGCATGTCGATGAGTTTATCTACAGAAATTACTAGGCGTAGCGAATTCTTAGATGTATTCTAAATAACTTATTCGTTAATAAAAATCCCGATTAGCATTGCTGATCGGGATTTTTTGTGTTGAATTAATACTGCTTGAAGCTCTATACATTTCATGTATAAATATGCAGAGTCGCATTTGTGGATATTCTCAGTAATTAACTTATAAGTATATGGACTCGAAATATGATCCGAATGCCACAAACTATAAAGAGGCATTGGCGTTTACAGCCAAGCTTTATCAGGAAGGCGTGCTTGATCCCGACTCTGCGACCAACGATGATACAAAACGCAGAGAACGGTTCTGGCGCGGAGTAACCGGCGTATTCCCTGGCTTTGCGGCACATTACACGTGGCATCTGCCGGAAATTCAGAAGCAAACGCCAAATGCGGAATTGACTTACCTCTGGGTGAATGACAAGGACGGCAAACCAAGCTTTAATAATGGTACGGTCAGCTCAACGGGCACATGGGGCTTCTGGGCCATTTCGAAAAATGCGAAGGATCCGCAAAAGGTGGCTAATGTGCTGAATACCTGGTTGACGGATGATGTATGGGATACCGTTAAGAACGGCTATGAAGGCGTTGATTACACGGTCGAAAATGGCGAGAAGACTGCTATTAAAGACGCGCCTACGGACTATTATGTACGCAGAAACTCGAGGAGACGCGCCAACGACCAATCGTTCTTCATCGCGGTAGGTACCCTAAGGATGTTGTGGACAAAATTACTCCTTGGCTGAAGACGACGATTGATACCGTTGTAACCTCGAAGGAAATTGGATTCCTGCCGGAGGCGGCGAAAGAGCCGAAGTTCCAGGATTACCAGAAAGTATGGGATCAAACGATTATGAAGATTATCATGGGCAAGGATCCGATTACCCGATACGACGAGCTGTTGCAAGGCTGGTATAAAGCGGGCGGCCAAGACTACGTGAAGCAAATGAATGATTATATCACCAAAATCAACGAGTGAATGTAAAAGGCTTGAAGCACAAATCACTAATGCAGGATAAAAGGGTTGGAGCAAGGATCAGCTACGAGGGAATTTGCCGAACGAAGCATCGAATTGCTGGACGCACAATTAAATGCCATTGAAAGTTCGATTATTCGTTTACAAGAAGAAGAAATATGGAGAAAAATAAAGCCGGAACTCAACTCTATAGGGAATCTATGTTTGCACCTTGCCGGAAGTGAACATCAGCATATAGTAAGCGGAATCGGCGGTAAGCCTTTTATACGTAAAAGGTCAAATGAGTTTCTAGCCGATAGCGGTTACACTGGCGTAGAACTTATTGAGCATTTAAAGAATGTTCGTGAGCAAAGTAAAAAGGTTTTGAGTGAACTCAATCCAGACGAATTAAGTAAACAGGTAGCGATACATTATCCCCAAGGCGCTAACGTTTCAGTTAATGACTATACGCACACAGTATTATCAATCATTCTGATTGTAGTTGAGCATTCATCCTATCATACCGGACAAATTGTATATATGACTAAACTCCTTCAAGATTCAAGCAAACACATTTTACAGTGGAGACACTAAGACAACGTCAATGCCGGGCATCGTTGCTATCGTTAAAACAAGAGGTAGACCATTTCGTTGGTCGACCTCTTGTTTTTCTAATGAAGCGTTCAAAAAATGTGCGGACCATGCTCGTATTGGGCGGCCGGCTTGTAGTCCACGTCCGCTGTGATAATCGTTTTGGAAGGAAGTGGTAATTCCTGATAGAATGTCATTTTAAGTCCATGATTTGTTTTCCCTATCTCTTGTTTGTTTAGCGTATGACCGTATGGGGCGATGTATTTGACTCGCTTTTGACTCAACGAGGCAGGGCATTTCTCTGGAGATTGCAGAATGACTAGACAAAATGACAATTGAGCTCTACATATCTACATTTACCCTCAAAATGACATCGTATAAAATGAAGGTACAATTCCGACCTTTTTAGTGAGAATAATAGGATCGGAAACAGTGGAAATGTCACGAAAGAGGGTATGACTGATGTCCCGCATATCTTTCAAGCACGTATTCAAATATTATGGCAAACATCAGGTCGTAACGGATTTCAATCTCGAAATCGAGTCAAGCGAGTTTGTCGTATTTGTTGGTCCATCAGGCTGCGGCAAATCGACGACGCTTCGGATGATAGCAGGTCTAGAAGATATTAGCCAAGGCGAGATACACATAGGTGACCGGCTTATCAATCATTTATCGCCTAAAGACCGTGATATCGCAATGGTTTTTCAAAATTACGCGCTTTATCCTAATATGTCCGTTTACGAGAATATCGCCTTCGGTCTCAGACTACGGAAGACGCCAAAACATGAAATCGATATCGGCGTGAAGAAAATCTCCAGAGTTCTGGGAATTGAATCCTATCTAAGCCGCAAACCCAAGCAATTGTCCGGAGGGCAACGCCAAAGGGTAGCGCTAGGGCGAGCCATCGTGCGCGAACCGCAAGTGTTCCTGATGGATGAGCCACTCTCTAATTTGGATGCTCAATTACGTGTGCATATGCGCAGTGAAATTGTAAAGCTGCAGAAGCAGCTCGGGGTGACGATGGTCTACGTAACGCATGACCAGACAGAAGCGATGACGATGGGAAGCCGAATTGTTGTCATGAAGGATGGACGGATTCAGCAAGTCGCAACACCTGAGGAAATCTACAATAATCCGGCTAACAAGTTTGTCGCGGGTTTTATCGGTTCACCCCCGATGAACTTTATTGAAGGTAGGGTGGTTGAGGAGAATGGGAGGCTTCAGTTTCAGACGAAACGGTTTATGCTTGAGCTGTCTCGTGAACAAGAACATACGCTGCGTTCGAACAATCGGGTGAATAAGGTTATAGAGCTTGGTGTTCGTCCGGAAAATGTATTCATAGAGCAGCCCAATCCGGACCGCTTTCCCACATCGAATGTTACCGGTGTCTTGTTGCACAGTGAACTAATGGGGGCCGACCGATATTTGTACCTCAATATAGGAAGCAAGAATAATTTAATCGCCCGAGTTAATCCCTTTCATCGTTATGAAGAGGACACTCCAATTCAGGTAACCATTAACATGAGCAAAGCGTTGTTTTTCGACGTGGATTCAGGTGTTTGTTTGCTAGATTAACCGGCAGCAGGAGGAATACCGTTTATGAGAAACAAGCGAGCAGTGATTGCTTGTATCCTTATTTTGGCTGTCGCTAGCCTGATCTTTACAAGATTCAAAGGTGAGTCTGACCCCACATCCATGCATACAGGTCAGGATGCTCGGCAACTGTCTAACATTCCGTCTTCTCCAGCAGCAAATGATCCCGGTCCTTTTTATTTAAACGTGTATAAAGACTGGGTGGCGAAGGGGCTGAAGCCTGCTACGGAAACGGTCTCGCTTCAGGGAGCAAACTTATCAGGCGAGTCCGATAAGGATTTGTCTATTGCTGGGGAATACGAAGGCGAATCCGGGGTGCTTATTTGGAAAAGCGGGCAGGACAATTGGATTGAATACGAGGTGACTATTCCTTCGGATGGTCTATATGAGTTGAATGTCTCCTATCATTCCTATTCTAACTCTGCTGCATCTTCCACAACTGCCAGCCGTCGTCCTGCCGTATTGTCTTTGCAAATTGACGGTGTGATCCCATTTCGGGAGGCACGCTCTCTAACCTTTTGGCGCAAATTTCAAGATGAAATGCCGATGAAAACCAATGATTACGGTGACGATATTCGTCCACGTTCGAATGAGAAGAATGAATGGCTGAATGAGACATTAACCGATTCTTCGGGGGGCTATGATGAACCCTTTCAATGGCATTTCACGAAAGGCAAACATACGCTGCGATTCTCGGGAGCCGATCCGATCGTCATCGGAGAGTTGAAGCTTCATCCGCCGAGATCCATTCCCGACTATGCCAGTGTCGCTTCTCGTTATCCGGAAACAAAGAAAATAAGCTCCTCGGCAACTCAGATTGTTCAGGCCGAAGATGCCGTATGGAAAAATGATCCTGCCATTCAGCTTAGCGTTGATCAAGATCCGTTAACGAAACCGAAAGCAAAGGGATACCAAACGCTCAACACGCTTGGCGGCATCCGGTGGCAAAACGGCGGTCAGACTGCGGCGTGGACATTCCAAGTTCCAGAAAGCGGACTTTACCGGATTGCCATGCGTTCCTATCAAGGGTTCAACTCTAACTTATCGGTTTTCCGAACGATTGCCATTGATGGCAAAGTTCCGTTCCGCGAACTATTAAGCTACCGTTTTCCCTACTTCTCCAAATGGAAAGGTACGGTGCTTACCGGCTCCGCTGGCGAGAATTACGAATTTTATTTGGAAAAAGGCAATCATACGCTTTCCTTAACAGCAAGTATAGCTCCGTATCAATCAGTGATTGCGCTTAGCGAGCAGGCGGTCAACACGATTCGCGCAGCGGATCAGGAGATTCGCGCGATGACAGGTGGACAGGTTGATAAAAACCGAACCTGGAATATTATTGAGGAGTTCCCGGAATTGCCGCAAACGCTGGGGCTAGCCAGGACGCAGCTATTGCAAATGTCGGATGCCATGCAGGCTGCCAATCATGGATCGGATAATATAACGCAAATGCTCCAGACGACGGCACAGGAAATAAACAGTTATTTGAAAAAACCGAATACTATTCCATACCATATGGACGAATTAACGGACATTATTGAGCAGATAGGCGGGATAAGAGAGACCCTTGTCAAATCGCCGCTTCAACTGGATCAGATTTATATCGTACCGGCGGGCAAGAAGCTTCCTTCTATGGAGGCGAATTGGGGGCAGAAAGCTATCGGCATGTTTAACAATTTTGTATATAGCTTCACCCGTCATCGGTACACCAGTGAGGTAGAGGAAGACACGTTGAATGTATGGGTGAACAGGGGAAGAGATTACGTTGATCTTCTCCAAGAGCTTGCCAATCATTCATTCACTCCGGAAACGGGAATCAAAGTTAAAGTAAATCTGCTGCAAAATGAGAATCTGCTTGTCCTATCCAATGCTGCAGGCCTTTCTCCGGATGTTGCGCTAGGGCAGCCGCAGGATAAACCGTCTGATTTTGCAATGAGAAATGCGCTGCTTGATCTTCATAGCTTCCCTGATTTCCAGCAAGTGGCGGATCAATTCGCACCGGGAGCGCTGCTCCCTTACGTGTATAACGGCGGATATTACGCGTTGCCGGAAACTCAATCGTTTAAAGTGCTATTTTATCGAAAAGATATTTTACAGCAGCTTGGACTTAAGGTGCCGGACACATGGGATGATGTGTATGATTTGATGCCAACATTACTTCAGAACAGTTATAACTTTTATATACCTCCGGGTGATTTTATGACGTTTTTTTATCAAAATGGGGCGGAGTTGTTTACGAAGGACGGCATGAAATCAGCGCTGGATACGCCGGAAGGCTTCAAGGGCTTTAAGCAATGGACCGATTTGTTTTCGATATACGGTATGGAGAAATCTGTACCTAGCTTCTTTCAGCATTTCCGGAAGGGCGATATGCCAATCGGTATAGCGGATTACAACATGTACGTTCAGATGCTGGTTGCAGCTCCTGAACTTACAGGATGGTGGGGCATCGCGCCGATTCCAGGTACGAAGCAAGCGGATGGGACGATTGTTCGATGGACAGGTGGCGGTCAGACGTCGAGTTTTATCTATAAAAACAGTAAACATCCACAAGAAGCTTGGACGTTTTTGAAATGGTTAATGTCAGCGGACGTGCAGGAACTGTACGGATCGGAGCTAGAGTCCTTCAACGGTACGGCATTTCGCTGGAATACGGCCAACGTCGAAGCGTTCAGCCGGCTGCCATGGAAGAAAGAAGATTTAAAAGTGATTTTGGATCAATGGAGATGGATGAAGGAAGCGCCGAATCTCCCAGGCTCCTATATGGTGCAGAGAGAGTTGACCAACGCATGGAACCGTACCGTTATTGATGGAATGAACGATAGGGAGTCGCTTGAAGAAGCGATAACGAATATTAACCGAGAAATCATGCGGAAAGAGCAGGAGTTCGGATTTGTTGATAGTAAAGGAGCAGTACAGCATACCTTGCCTGTACCCTCTATCACAGCACCATGGGAAGGAGTGAACCGGTATGTCCCGCGATGATGCACAATTGACAGCAAGCCGGACACTGTCAAAGAAGGCGACGCTCCTCCCGCTTCCGGCAAGAGTAATAACGATGATATGGAAACATCGTTTGTCGTATCTGTTTCTCGCTCCGTTTGCCTTATGTTTTACAGCGTTTATTTTTGTTCCTGTTGTGCTCGCGATTGTGCTTAGTTTTACGTATTTCAATGCGATAGAACGCCCGCGGTTTATCGGCTGGAATAACTTTCAATATTTGTTTTCGCAGGATCTTGTGTTCTTGAAATATGCGCTGCCTAATACAATCAAGTTCGCGCTTATCGTTGGGCCTAGTGGCTATATTGCGGCTTTCCTGCTCGCCTGGCTGATCGTTCAGCTTCCGGCATATGCCCGGAAATGGTACGCGCTTGCCATCTACACCCCGTCATTAACGGCGGGAATATCCATGAGCGTCATCTGGCTGCCTTTATTAAGCGGGGATCGCATCGGGTATTTGAACAGCTTTTTGCTAAAGCTTGGAGTCATCAGCGAGCCTATTCTTTGGGTGAGCGATCAGAAGCATTTGATGAACTCAATGATGGCCGTCACGATTTGGTCGAGTATGGGTGTTGGATTTCTGGCGATGCTCGCTGGCTTGCTTGGCGTAAATCGGGAGCTGTATGAAGCAGGCAAATTGGACGGCATCCGCAGCAGACTGCAGGAGATATGGTATATCACCATACCCTCCATGAAGCCGCAGATGTTATTTGGTGCGGTCATGGCGATCGTTAGTACGTTCAAAGCAGGACATATCGGCGTCGAATTATCCGGTCAGAACCCAACTCCGCAATATGCGGGAACGCTTCTTATTAATCATATTGACGACTATGGATCCATCCGGTTTGAGATGGGCTATGCATCGGCGGTTTCCGTATTTTTGCTTCTGTTAATGTATGTTTGCAATCGTCTGGGATTCAAGCTGTTTGGCAACAAGGGGGATGAATGATGGCAGGGGTATCTATCGTGAAGAAGCGATTACTTTCATACGGGAGGAGCAGCAGACTGAATCGCACGGACGGTTTTCAGTGGATGTTGGTTCTCATCCTGAGCCTATTCTCTCTCTTCATGCTGCTTCCGATCGTGTATATTTTCAACCATTCCTTGAAACCTTACAGTGAGCTGTTTGCCTATCCTCCTGCGATTTTTGTACAACATCCAACGTTCCAGAATTTCAGGGAGCTATTCCTTATTTCTAATTCTTCACTTGTGCCGGTGTCCCGTTATGTATTCAACAGCATCTTTGTTGCGATAGTCGTCGTAGTTGGGATGATTATGGTCAGTTCGTTATGCGCTTATCCGTTATCCAAACATAAATTCCCGGGGCATCGATTGTTCTTTGCCATCATTTTGCTGTCACTAATGTTCGCGCCGGAGACGGTTGTGATCCCGCGTTATCTGGTCATTGTAAGGCTGCATTTGATGAACACGTATTGGGGCCATATCTTGCCTCATCTTGCGGCCCCGGTGAGTGTTTTCTTAATGAAACAGTTCTTCGATCAGGTGCCCAATGAGCTGCTTGAAGCGGGGAAGATAGACGGTGCCGGCGAATGGACATTATTTTTACGTGTCTTAATGCCATTATGCATGCCTGCGGTGGCGACGATTGCCATTCTCTCTTTCCAGAACAGCTGGGCAAATGTAGAGACCTCCTCCTTTTTCATGCAAGAGGAATCGATGAGGACCTTTCCGTTTTTTCTATCAACATTAACAAATGGTCTTGCGAACGATATTGCCCGTCAAGGAGCTGCTGCGGCAGCAACGCTTATCTTATTTTTGCCTAACTTCATTATCTTCTTGTTGTTTCAGCGGAAAGTCATTGCAACGATGGCTCACTCGGGAATTAAGTAAAACGAAAGGAGGCACTCAACATGGCAAGCATGAAAAAACAACGATTATACCTCTCCTTAATGCTCGTCATGGTGATGCTGACGTTATTTCCTTACGAAGCATCGGCGGAAGTTCCGTATATAACGAACTCCAAAGACAGCAACGGAGATTTGGTATGGACACAACCGGCCTATAATCCCGTCCGTATTATAGGCTCGGGATTAAAGGTGCCGGATAAAAATAAGCCGGGCAATAACGCAGCCTCTCCAATGCTGAATCCTAAAGATCTGTTTATCGACGAACACGATGTGATTTATGTAGCGGATACGGGCAATAATCGAATCGCCGTATTTGATCGGCAGGGCAAGCTGCAGCGTTTCATTACGGTGCCGGATAGTCCGTTAAACAAGCCGGAAGGAATATTCGTCACGGCACAAGGCGATATCTACGTAGCGGATACGGGTAACAAACGTGTCGTAAGGTTAACGGGCGAAGGAAAGCTCGTACAGGAGTATAAGAAACCGGAATCTCCAATCCTACCGAGTACCTACATTTACGATCCGGTTAAATTGGCGGTCGACAAGAGGGGATATCTCTATATCGTAACTCTAGGCGGTTATCAAGGTTTGCTGGTGCTGGCTCCGAATGGTAAGGTTCAAAGCTTTTTTGGATCTAATCAGACCCGGCTTGGCGTTCTCGATAAAGTAAAGCGGCTGCTCTATACGAAACAGATGTACGACAACGAAGTCAGCAAGCTGCCAGTCTCGATCAGCAGCGTAACGATGGATGCGAACGGACTTTTGTATACCACATCGAGCGGCGATATTTCGAGAAATCAAGTCAAAAAACTGAATTTCCGCGGCGTGAATCTGCTAAAGGGCGGTTCGGCGGGAAGGTTTGGCGAGGTAAATCATTTCGAGCGGAACAACTCGGGAGGGAAAGGCTTCATAAAGCCTCAGCTTGCCGATCTGACCGTCGATCGGTTCGGCAATATTACGGTCATCGACAAGCAGTACAAGGTATTAAGCCAATATGATGCCAATGGGGATCTCCTCTACTTCTGGGGCGGAATCTCCGCGGATTCCGCCACTCAGCTTGGGCTGATGAAAAGCCCGATCGCAATTGCTTCGAGTTCGAACGGCGATCTCTTTGTTCTGGACGATCAGGAAGGAATTATTCAACAATTTCGTCTTACGGAATTTGGCGCTCTAGTGAATAAAGCAAACGCTATGACCTTACAAGGACGTTATGCAGAGAGCGAAAGCGCGTGGCAAGAGGTTCTGCGGATCAATGTCTATTTTGCTCCAGCTTTGCGAGGGCTTGGGAAAGCGGCTTACCAGCAAGGAAACTATGAACAGGCAAGAACCTATTTCTACGATGGCGGCAGCAAAAAGGGTTACTCCAACGCTCTATGGCAAATCCGATATGCTTGGTTTCAAGCCCATTTCTCCACACTTGCGACCTCGGGACTCATCGCGGCGATTGCATGGATTTTGTTCAACCGTTTAAACCGTTACACCGAGTGGGGGACGGCATGGCGAAGCCGACCTAAATCTACTCACTCAATTGGCGTTCAACTAAGGCATATCTTTACGATTATCCGTCATCCTATCGATGGTTTTGCTGCCATTCGGCATGAGCGAAAAGGAAGTTATCTCAGTGCCTTCGTCTTACTGACGTTAGCATTTGGCGCCGTCATGATTTTTGGACTTTATTCCGGTTATTTGTTTAATCCTGTGAATCCGCAGCGCCTTAACCTTATATTACTATTCACGGAACTTGCGCCTATATGGTATGGCTGGGTATTATGCCACTATTTCGTTAGTTCGATTTTGCAAGGAGAGGGAAGATACAAGGATGTATTTATTGCCTCCAGTTACGTATTGCTGCCTTTGGTCATAGTTGGCATTCCGCTTGCGATTCTCTCCAATTCCATGACGTTATCGGAGAAATCGATATATTCGTTTCTCTTTAACGGCATGGTCATCTGGATCGGATTACTTGTCATCTGGAATATTCAGTCCATTCAAAATTACACGTTCGGCGAGACAATGGTCAATATCGGGGCAACGGCTGCTGCTTTTCTGCTTGCTGCTTTATTAATCTTCATCTTATACGGTTTAAGCGGTGATCTCGTATCGTTCTTGAATGAAATCTATGAGGAGGTGAGGTTTCGATGAAGCGGCTGCTGCAGCAAGTACCACTCCGAATATGGCTGCAACTGCTTGTGGCGGTTGGTCTTGCTGCCTTTATCGTTACTCACCTTCAAGTTCAAACAATCGACCGGGAGGAGAATTCAGTTGTCCAAGCGGCCGCTAAGCCCCGGGCGGTTACAGCCGCGAAGGGTCAACAAGAGCTTCCGATTGAATCAAGCTTCCAAACGGTCAGCGAAAACGAACGTTATCGTCTCAAGCTGGATCCGGAAACGGCTCATTTCCTAGTAGAGGACAAAAGGGACGGCCGAATCTGGCGATCTTATCCTGATCCAACTCAATGGGCGGATGAGACAACAATGGGAAGTTGGAGGACGAATCTGCGATCACCTGTCATGTTCCAATATATTGATCTGAATGCGAGCAAAGCTCAGCCAAAGGATTCGAATTTTCTCGACGAGGACAGCAAGATCTCAAATCTTCATATGATTGACGGAGGGTTTCGGCTTACCTTCACAATGCCATCGAAGCAAATCGCGATTCCGATCGAGGTTAAGCTGGAGAACGACTCCGTTACGACTCGTATTATCGATTCTGAGTTACAGGAAGGCAGTCTTAGCTTGCTGTGGATTCGATTGTATCCGTTTTTCGGAGCGGAGAGATCCGTTGGCCAAGACGGCTATTTGTTTATTCCGGATGGCTCAGGTGCACTGATCAACTTCGATCCTTACCGCACCAGCGGCACTCAAATTTATCGAGAACCGGTATACGGAGCAGATCCTGCCTATACCGTGAACAGCTCTTATGATTCTCGCAAACGTGTAGCAGCGCCAGTCTACGGGATCAAGAACAACCAAACCTCCTTTCTAGCGGTGCTGGAGGCCGGCTCCGAATATAGCGAAGTGCTGGCTTCGCCTGCCGGGGCGTTAAGCAGCTACAACTGGGTCACCTCCCAAGCGGATTACCGGAGCTCCTATCAGCAGGTGACGAACCGCGACAAAGGAAAGTTTTATATCACTTATGACAAGGACAATCGGTTCCACGGTGATCGTATTACGAGATACTTGCTGCTTGAAAGCACGAAAGCGGATTACGTTGGTATGGCCGAACGCTACCGTCAATATTTAATGGAAACCGAGCATCTTGAGCCTGTAAAACCTGCCGCGGATAAAGTTCCGATGAATATCGTCCTCGTGGGGGGCGATAAAGCGCCGGGGCTGCTGTGGGATCGTTATATCAAAGGTACAACGACCAATCAGGCTATGGAGATAACGAAGCAATTGTATCAGCTAGGCATCGAACATATGCAAGTATTGTACCGGGGCTGGCAAAAGGGCGGAATCGGGGCAAGCGGAGGGTTGGCCAAGGTCGATCAACGCCTAGGCGGCGATAAAGGAATGAAGCAATTCATTGATTATGCTCACTCTATTCATGTGCCGGTCTACTTGAACGCTGACTATTCGCAGAACACAACTGGGGCTGGCGGATTCGCTTCGCGAAGACAGGGAGTAAGGGACTACGGAGGGACTACGATTGGCAACCTTGCAAGCCTGAAGTTTGTGAACGATACGATCATCGGCAAGGATATAAAGTACTACCAGAGTTTAGGGATAGACGGAATTGAACTGAATGGAATCGGCCAGATTCTAACCAGTGACTATAACTCCAAATACGGCTCTACCCGAGCGGAGAATCTCAACATGCAGCAGGATACGATCAAGAAGCTGAAAGACTCCGTCGGGAAAGTCATTGGATACGGAAGTAATCTCTATGCCCTTCCTTGGCTGGATGGGATAACTGGATTAAACGAGGATTATTCCTATGATTTGTTCTCGAATGCGGCGATTCCATTCGTGCAGATCGCGCTGCATGGACTTGTACCTTATACTTCCGTGGCCTCGAACGAAAGGGATCAATTTCATATTGAGTTTCTGCACGATCTCGAATATGGAGCCAACCCTTCCTACACCTTTACCTATACCGCTTCCGAGGAATGGAAAGATGCCGAGCATCTTCATCTATATAGTCCAGCGTATCAAGCCTGGGAGCAAACGGCTGCGCAGGAGTATAAGGATTGGAATGAAGCGCTAGGCGATGTACAGGATCAATTCATAGTCGGCCACCGAATCTTGAGCGATCAAGTGAGGGAAACCACCTATTCAGGAGGCAAACGCATTGTGGTTAACTACGGAACGATTGCCTATACCGACGGGGATGTGACTGTTCCTCCCGGCGGGTACGCGATTGTCAAGGGAGGTACGAATGAATGAAGAGATTTCACTATTCAACGTACCGCAAGCTTGGAGGTACTTTGTTTATCGTTCCCTGGATAACGGGTTTTGTTCTATTCATGGCGCTTCCGTTACTCTATTCGTTCTATATGAGTTTCCATCAGGTCAAGATCACGGCGACGGGGATTCATACGACGTATAAAGGTCTGTATTATTACAACTTTATTTTATTCGAAAATGCCGGTCTGCTCTATGATCAGCTGATCCCTTTTCTTCGCGAAGCTTTGTTTATGCTGCCGGTAATCGTTGTATTCTCATTACTTGTGGCAATTATGCTCAATCAGAAGTTTTGGGGAAGGACTTTTTTCCGCGCGGTCTTTTTCCTTCCCGTCATCTTTACGACCGGACAAGTGGTGACGGAATTAATTGGGCAGGGACAAGGGAATGTCGACTTTCTAACCAGCTATCATCTATCCGATTTGGCGAATACCTATTTGCCTGCATCATGGGCGGGACCGATCACGAACATCCTGGATTCCTTCGTGCTTATTTTGTGGTATTCCGGGGTGCAGATTCTGATTTTTCTTGCAGGCCGTCAGACGATTTCTCCTTCGGTCTATGAAGCGGCTCGCATTGACGGAGCTAATCCATGGGATACCTTTTGGAAGATCACCCTTCCGGCGATGCTGCCGTTTGTTTTGCTCAACTTTATTTATACAACGGTCGATTTATTTACTTTTCCGTCTAACCCGATTCTGACTCAGGTCAATATCAAAGACTACGGGAAATCGAGCGCGCTTGCTTGGATTTATTTTGCAATTATCTTCTTATTCCTTGGCCTTATTTACTTGTTGTTTAACCGTTTGTCCCGTCAATCGCGGGTATCCGATGTGTAAGGAAAGAAGGAATAACTCGTGCCCCAAGTTAAGGTTCATCATCTAAGGAAGCGGCTTCGGCCAAGAAAGGGACTGACCATTACTCGACATCTGCTGTTGGGCAAAGAGGCGGATAAAGGTCTGATATTCCGGTTGTTTATTTACTTGCTGCTTAGTGATATTGCATTCATCTATTTGAGTCCGGTCCTTTACATGATCACGACTATGGTGAAAAATGCTGCGGATTTGCTTGATCCCGCGGTCATCTGGGTGCCTCATACCGTATTTACAGGAACGCTGTCGGATGCTTGGCATAAAATCAACTTTCCGGCGGCTTTCCGAATTAGTCTCTCCCTATCGCTTGCCGTATCTATCCTGCAGACCCTCTCTTGCGCAATAGCGGGATATGCATTCGCAAGACTTGATTTTCCGTTAAAAAGGTTCTGGTTTGCCTGTTTGCTGCTTTCGTTTGTCGTGCCGCAGCAGGTAATTATTTTGCCGGAACTTATTGCGGCGAACCAGCTGGACCTGATGAGGACTTATGTGCCGATCATTGCCCCGGCTCTGTTCGGGCATGGACTGAAAGGAGCTTTGTTCGTCATTATCTATAGGCAGTTTTTCGCTACGCAGCCGAAAGAGCTGGAGGAGGCCGCCCGTATGGACGGGGCAGGACTTCTGCGAACCTTCTTCCGAGTAATGCTTCCGCTTGCCAAACCTGCGATTCTGGTCGTCTTTTTGTTTTCATTTGTCTGGACTTGGAATGACTACTATACCCCTGGTGCTTATTTGATCGGCGCTACAGAAGTGCCGCTCTCGCTTGGCCTCTCGCAAATCGCCTCTCAGTTAAATGAACAGGCTTTGGAGACGGGGCCGTCGATCTTTGATGAACCCGTCAAGATGGCAGGATCGTTCCTGATCATTATGCCGCCGTTGCTGCTCTATTTGTTTGCGCAGCGTTGGTTTATCGAAAGCGTGGAACGTACCGGATTAATCGAATAAGAATGGAGGTGCCAGTCTTTGAAAGCATCTATCGATAAACCCAATGTGTTATTTATTATGGATGACCAGCACCGGTTCGATTATTTGGGAAGCATGGGGGCCAGCTTTCTCAAAACCCCCAACCTGGATCGTTTAGCGGAAAAAGGCGTCAGATTTACGAACTGCTTCACTAACGCTCCCTTATGTGTACCCGCTCGGATCGCGCTCGCAACGGGGCTGCAGCCTGCAAGACTTGGGCTTGTCGATAACTCGCATGTGCTAGACCCGCAGCTGCCTACGCTTTATCAACGATTTCGCGATAATGACTACCGGGTGCATTGCGTCGGCAAATTGGATTTGAACAAATCCAATCATTATAACGGACGTTACGGAGATCGACCGGATGCTTACCGATGGGGTTTCACTCATCCCGAGCAGTGTGAAGGGAAGGCGCATGCCGGATCATCAAGGACACCTATTGGTCCGTATACAAACTATCTGGAGAAGCATAATCTTCTGCAATCCTTTTATGAGGATTACCGTAATCGGGATAAGAAAAAAAGCTACGAGAACTGGTACCGGGATTCTGCATTGCCAACGGAGGCTTTCGAAGATTGCTATATCGGACGGAGAGCGGCTGAGTGGATCGAAACGGTTCCCGATGATTATCCTTGGTTCTCGTTCGTAAGTTTCGTTGGCCCGCATGCTCCCTTTGACCCTCCGACGCAATATGCGGATCGTTACCGCTTTGAGCCGATGCCGCCTGCGGCATTCGATTCAGCGGCTGAGGGTTCCAAACCGGAGTGGATACGCCGGAGGCAGGAAAAGAACATCACAGAGGAGCAAATTACCGCTTCCCGTCGTCAGTATTGCGCGGCGATTGAGGTTATCGATGATCAGATTGGCCTCATTCTGGACGCCCTCAAGAAAAGAGGAATGGAGGATAATACGTATATCATTTTCACTAGCGATCATGGGGAAATGCTTGGCGATCATTTGCTTTACAATAAGAACCTGCCTTATGAGCCTTCCATCCATATTCCGCTTCTCGCAGCGGGACCGGGTATACAAGGCGGTCGTGTCAGCGATGCCCTTATTGAGCTGATCGACCTCAATCCGACGGTCAGCGATTTAGCAGGTTTGCCTACACCGGAAGGGCTTGACGCCATATCTTTCTCCGGCTTGCTGAAAGACGAAACAAATGATCATCGCTCGTTCATTATGAGTACGGGCAAACAGTTTCAATGCCTGCGCGATAAACAGTTCAAGCTCATCCAACATGTGAGCGGATTAATTGAATTATATGATCTGGAGAATGACACGCAGGAGCTCTGCAACTTAGCTTCCGTACATTACGAACGGACAGCGGAGATGGCTATGAGGCTCGAGTTGCGGTTGCAAGCTGCACAATCTGGGCAGGAGGGGGGAGAGGTGAAAAGTGAGCGCGAAGAGACCGAACATATTATTCATCATGAGCGATGATCACGGCTACCAAGCGATGAGCTGTTACGGCAGTCGAATCAACGAGACACCAAATTTGGATCGAATCGCCATTGAAGGCATCCGGTTGAACAATTGCTTTTGCACAAATTCCATTTGCGCGCCAAGCCGGGCGGTTATTCTCTCCGGGGCGTACAGCCATGTGAATGGAGTAAAGACATTGAAAGACTCGTTCGATGGACGGCAGATGACTTTTCCCAAACTTCTGCAAGCATCCGGCTATCAAACCGCAATGATTGGGAAATGGCATTTGGGACACGGGGGCGATAATGACCCGACGGGATTTGATTACTGGAACATCTTGCCTGGTCAAGGTATTTATCGTGATCCAGAGTTTATTGAGATGGGCTTGAAGCGTACTATACCAGGGTATGTCACGACTGTAACGACTGATTTATCCTTGCAATGGCTGCAGGATAGGGATAATAGCAGGCCCTTCCTTTTAATGTGTCATTACAAAGCGCCTCATGGTCCATGGCAGCCGGATGAGAAGCATGCGGAGCTTTACGAAGACGTAGATATTCCCGAACCGATTACGTTCTATGACGATTACAGCAATCGGGCAAGTGCGGCGGCAGCGGCCAAAATGAGAATTGACCGGGATTTGCCACAGCGGATTCCGAAGTATGCAGCTCCGCAGGAGCTATCGCCAGCCGAAGCAAAGAAATGGCAGTATCAGCATTTCATCAAAGATTATTTGCGCTGCGTCGCTTCTATTGATGAGAATGTGGGACGAATGCTGGACTACTTGAAGGAAGAAGGATTGGAAGAGGACACGATGGTTATCTACACCTCCGACCAAGGGTTTTATCTTGGTGATCACGGCTGGTATGATAAACGGTTCATGTACGAAGAGTCACTGCGGATGCCATTCCTCATGCGGTACCCAAAGGAAATCCCGGCGGGTGTGGATTCAGATGCATTCGTGATGAATGTGGATTTCGCCCCGACTTTCCTGGACTACGCGGGTATTCCGATACCGGAACCGATGCAGGGTGACAGCATTCGAGAGGTTGTGAGAGGTCATGTACCGCAGGATTGGCAAACATCGGTTTATTACCGCTATTGGATGCATCTTGACCCCGTACATGGCGTCTATAGCCATTATGGTGTTCGAACGGATAAGTATAAGCTTATTTATTATTACGGCGAGGCGCTAGGCGCAAGCGGGACAACGGATATTTCCACGCCAAAGGAATGGGAATTGTTCGATCTTATTAAAGATCCCCATGAATTAAACAATGTATATGCCTTAGACGAATACTCGTCTGTTGTCGAAGCGCTTAAGACCGAACTCGAGCGGCTGCGCTTGAAGGTGGGTGATATGGATTAAGGTATGAAGGGGATAGGGTGTTGGATTGGAGTTTCGAGTTATTATACGTATTAATCAGAGTAAATCAATGAGAAAAGGGAGAGTTAATCGATGAAAGCATGGAAATCAAAAACGATATTATCGATCGCATTATTATTCACTTTACTCCTAAGCGCTTGCAGTAATGGAGGGTCGAACGATAACAACGCAACTGCTCAACCTAACGAGCAGACGAATCAAGCGGTTCAATCCGATCAGCCCCAGCAAACGGATAACCCATCATCGGTACAGCCTGCGGATGAGATAAAACCGATTACGTTAAAAATCTATGCAGGTATGCCGGACTCCGAATTCAAAACACAGATCACGGATCCGCTTAGTAAAAAGTATCCGCAAATTACGATTGAAAGGCTTGGAGCAGACAAGAAAAATACACCGCTTGATCAGCTGATCGCTTCAGGCGATACACCGGATTTGCTGGCTGTTCCGAAGGATGAGATCAAGTCCAATGTGATTCGCCTCGGTCTGCAAACGGATCTGAACGATTTGGTACGTAAATATAAGGTTGACCTCGGGCGATTTGATCCCGTTTTGCTGAAATCGATTCAAGATTTGAGCGGTAATGGCGAGCTATACGGCTTGCCGGAGAAGAAAACGTTATACGGTCTTGTCTATAACAAGGATATATTCGATAAGTTCGGCGTTCCTTATCCGACTGACGGCATGACTTGGGACCAAGTGATCGAATTGGCCAAAAAGGTAACGAGAGAAGATAACGGCGTTCAATACCGCGGCTTGGATTTTACAAATATGAATCTGATGCGCGGGCAGCTTGCACAGCCAATTCTTGACAGTAACGATAAGGCTGTCGTTACAACGCCGCAATGGCAAACGATTGCAAGAACGATTCAAAGCATTGTCCAAATTCCTGGAAATACAGGGGAAACCTCAGGCTATGATGTATTCCTGAAGGATCGGACAACAGCCATGTTCGCAAGCGGTTTGCTCGGCATGATTAACCGTGCCAAAGAAGTGCCGGACTTGAACTGGGATATCGTAACGTTCCCGACGTTCCCCGATGCGCCTAATACAGATCCTCAGGCAGATGGCGTAGCTTTCGCCATTACATCTACCAGCAAAGTGAAGGATGAAGCCTTCCAGGTCATCCAATACCTGCTGTCAGATGAGGTGCAAACTTCTTTGGTACGTAACGGATTCCTGTCGCCGCTTAGCAACCCGGAGATTCAAGCTCAGCTTGGAGCTGACCAAACCTTCTTCGAAGGGAAAAACTTGCAAGCCGCTTTCAAACAAAAGCTGTCTGAGCTCCCGCCAAGCACCTATGATTATGTTGCTTCGCCCATTATCAACAAAGCATTCGACGGGATTAAGAAAGGTTCGGTTGATATCAATACAGCGCTAAGCCAAGCGGAAGACGAAATCAATAAAGCTGTAGAAACCGAGAAAGCAAGCAAATAAGCGAGTGAACGGGGGAAGCAATGGTGAAAAAACGGTATTCGAGATTGTTCATCATGGTCATTCTGGCTTCAATCATTCTAGTGCCTCTGCCGAAAAAGGCAGAGGCGGCAGGATTTCCACCCGGCGTCAATCCTTCAAATGCGTATGCACTAGACGGATTGCTGGACGTTACCGCAGCTCCATACAATGCTGACCCTACAGGAGCGGTCGATGCGACTGCAGCTATCCAAAACGCTGTAAATGATGGATTCGCGTACAATATGCAGGTCTTTTTCCCGGCAGGAACCTACAAGGTATCCGACACCATTGAAGCGTATATTCCTCATGGCCAAATGACGGAAGCAAGAGTTGGCAACTACCTTGTTGGCGCGACAACAGGCAGCGAGCGACCAGTTATTAAGCTGAAGGACAACTCCGTAGGTTTTGACGATGTCAACGGACCTTATGCAACAGTGGATGGCAGCCATCATATTAAGCCGGTCATTCATTTCTGGCGAGAAGATGATGTTGATCTGGGTACGGAAAAGCCGAATGAGAGCTTCGACAATGTTATTCGTGGCATAGATTTCGATTTGGGCTTGAATCCGGGCGCCGTTGCTATTCGCCATCAAAGCTGCGAAGGAAGCGCAATTGAAGATGTTTATATCAATGCGACCAATGCTTTCGCCGGTATTTTCGACATTATTGGGAGCGGAGGAAGCATTACCAATATCGAGGTTGAGGGCGGAAAATACGGCGTTTATGCGGAGAATTCGCAGCCAGCGCCGCTCATCACGGGCATTAAGCTTGAACAGCAGACGGAAGCTGCGATTTTTTATAACGGGAAATCGCCGCTCACCGTCGTTGGCTTCCATATCACGAAACCTGCCGGACCGGTTATTACAGTAGGAAAACAAGCTGATGGTACGGAAAGCAGCGGCAATATCAGTTTGGTCGATGGCAGCGTAAGACTAAGTACCCTTCAGTCCAATGCAACGATTATTCAGAACACGGACCGCTCCGTTTATTTGCGTAACGTCTATGCCATTAATGCAGGTTATATTATCCGTCACTCCACTGATCCATCCTCGGACTTGTCTGTAGCGTCAGGTGATCAGAATGCTTGGATCAACGTTGGCGAATATGCTTACGACAAGGGCTACACACCGAATCAGACCAAGCTGGTCGATGGCAGTTATGTCACCGGACATACTTATCCGGTGAGTGGTCCGTATTACACCCGTTCTGGGGGGCTTCCTACCGACCTGATCTCCAGGCATGTATGGGCAGGCGGCGAGAAGTTCACGGCATTTGACCAGGCGGGAGTTATCAATGTCAAAGACGCACCTTATAACGCGCAAGGCGATGGGACGACAGATGATACGGCAGCTATTCAAAGCGCACTGAATACGGGAGGTAAAGTATTCCTTCCTAAAGGTAAATACATCATTAGCAGTTCATTGATACTGAAGAGCACTTCTCAGTTATTTGGCGTATCGAAGACGGCTTCGGTCATTGCGGTAAGTCCAACAAGTACGCCTGCTGCGGATACCCCGATTATTACGACTGTGAATGATGCGAATGCCTCACCGGTACTTGCGAATGTAAAGCTGGAGCTTCCTGTGCAAGACCAGCTTTATTACGCGGTTGATTGGAAGGCGGGCAAGAACTCCATTGTGAAGGACATATGGGTCAAACCGGCCGATATACAAGCGGATGCTCCGCATAACCCTTCTTTGAAATGGGTCGTTGTTGAAGGGAATGGCGGAGGGAAATGGTATAACCTCCTCGCTATCGGCAGATACGGACCAAAGGATAATAATTTTAGAATCCAAAGCGTAGAAGGGACTACACAGCCTTTGATCTTCTATATGTTCCATTCGCAATATGCACGAACCGGAAATAACAATCCGCAGGCCATTATTAAAGACAGCTCCAATGTTACGATTTTCTCGGCGAAGTTCGAAAGCACTACGAATAATCCGGATAATCAGTTCTCAAGTGCTCTTGTTATCAATCATTCGAACAATATTAATATCATCGGCAACTCGGGAGTACTGAAGCCATTGACGGGCCGAGAGATTTTCAAGCTGAATGACACAACCAGCAGCACGAACGACAACACCAATATTACGATTGCTAATATGGGCAAAAACAACGGAGGCAGCTCAGGCTGGGACTACGTCAAGGAGTTTTACGGCGGCTCGAATTACAATATTCCGGGCAATAACATCGGCACGTTGTTTAAGAGAGGCCAGACAACGATAGAAATCCCGCATTAATGAAAGGATGAGATTGCGACTGGGCGCTCTGCTTACACTTTGGCAGCAGCGCTTGGTTGCTGAAAGCGAAGTGAACGCTATGCGACAACGGAAAAATCTGCTTCTGATTATAACGGATCAGCAACGCGCGGATACGATTGCGAGAGCGGGCAACGCCTATATTCAAACGCCTAATTTGGACCGGTTATGCGAGACCGGCACGCTTTATTCGAATGCGTATAGCGAAATGCCGGAATGTTGTCCTGCACGCGCGGTAATGTTCAGCGGCCAATGGGGGCACCGCACAGGGAATATGGGGAACGGGTTTGCGAATCCGCTGTCCTCTACTTTTGTCCATGCATTGAATGATGAGGGTTATCAGACAACCTGCATCGGGAAGATGCATGCCATCCCGAGGGATAATACTTGGGGCTTCCAGGATGTCTATCGCTCGGAGGAAATGGGGCATCCCGATCTGGATGACTATAACCGGTATGTCCGTGATTTAGGTTTTGATTGGGTCTATGAAACGATGGGTGTCCGTCATGAATATTACTATATTCCGCAGGTCTCGCAATTACCTGATCGGCTCCATCAGACGACCTGGGTTGGCGATCAGACGGTTGATGCGATCAATCGATTATCGGTGAAGGATAAGCCGTGGTTTATTACCGCTTCTTTTGTCAAACCCCATCCGCCTTTTGATCCGACAACCCCATACTTAAATCTATATGATCCGGAAGTGCTGCCGCCTCCCGTTCGTAATGAACGAGATAGGGACGAAATATGGCCGCTGCAGCAAGCGCAAAATTACGCCAAGTGGATGGAGCAGCCTGGAGATACGCTGACTCGTCTCATCAAGGCGGCTTATTACGCCAGCATTTCTCAGATAGATGTCCAGATTGGAAGAATTGTAGACGAGCTAGAGCGGCATGGGCTGCGGGAAGAAACGGTTATATTATTTACTTCCGACCATGGTGAAATGCTGGGAGACCACTATCAGTGGGGAAAGAGATCTTTCTATGACGGTTCAGCTAGAATTCCGTTTATCATCTCTTGTCCTGGCAGCTTACCGCAGGGAGCGGTAAGCGATCAGCTTGTTGGTCACCGTGATATTGCGCCAACACTGCTGGATGCGGCAAATCTTCTGGATGAGCGGAACGTATTGGATGGTCACAGCCTGCTAAGGTCATCACACGATACACCACGCGAAATAACCTTTGGGGAGCTTGTTACCAATCCTTACGGCGTTATACCAAGGGAAGAAGCGGTCAATATCTCCTCGATTTATATGGCTGCCACAAAAAAGTGGAAGTATATCTATTCACCAAATGGAGGCAGGGAAGCGTTGTTTAATCTGGAGATTGATCCAAATGAGTTGGTTCCTCTCGAAAATGATGATTCTCATGCTGAAACAAAGCAGACTTTACGAACAGCCTTACTGGAGTTTTTCCAACGGGAAGACTACAAGGGCGGGTTGTCGGAGGACGGACAGCAGCTCCGTCAAGTGCCATTATCGGAAGTGCCAACGCCAAGAAACCGACAATATTCTTCTTATGATCCCTACCATCTCGAAGCAAGGAAAGGGAGACGATGAAACGAAGATGCCAAAGGAGACATAAGGGGGATTGTGATGTTTCTAACCGAGCGTAAGCTGGAGAAACGAATTCAAGAGGTAGAGTCTTGGCGTTATACGGACAAAAGACAAATTCCAATCTATCAGTTCTGGATAGATAAAACAGCGGAGATTGGCGTACTGCCGCCGGACAATGCCGAGTGGAGAACGATTGGAATCGGTGATAGATGGCAGGGCTGGGATACAATCGCATGGTTGAAGACCGAAGTCAATATTCCGCTGGAGTGGCAAGGCCGAACAATCGTTGGCTTATTTGATTTTGGCAAAACAGGACCCGGACATACTTCCGGTTTTGAATCTCTGCTCTATGTCAATGGTGTTCCTTATCAAGGGGTAGGGGGTAATCACCGGGAGGTTTTCCTGCCGAGCGGTGCAGCGGGTACGACGATTCAATTGTTATTCAAATTATGGACGGGATTAAACGGGCATTCAGGGAAGCGGGTGGAATTAGAACATCAGATTCAAACTTCTGAGATTGCCCTGCTGCAAGAGGTTACGGATGATTTCTATTACAGCAGCCTCGCCGTGTATCAAACGTTCATGTATTTGAAAGAGGATCGCTGGGAGCGTGATGCGCTTATTAAGGCACTGGATCGTGCTTTTGCACAGATTGATTGGCGCCATCCGGGCAGTGTTGATTTCAACGAAAGTATACTGCGGGCAAACACCAGCTTGAAACATGAAATGGAAGCGATACCTGCTGGCGGAAATCCGGTTACAATTCACGCTATTGGTCACTCTCATCTTGATGTGGCTTGGTTATGGAGGCTGAGGCATACGCGGGAGAAAGCGGCGCGAACCTTTTCGACCGTATTGCGTTATATGGAGAGATACCCGGAATACGTCTATTTGCAAACGATGCCGCATCTGTATGAGGATTTGGAACGGGATTATCCAGCGTTGTTCGAGCAGATTCAATGCCGGGTGGCTTCCGGGCAGTGGGAAGCTGGAGGAGCGATGTGGCTGGAGGCGGATTGCAATATTCCTACTGGCGAGTCATTAACCCGTCAACTGCTGTATGGCATTCGTTATTTCGAGGAAAAGTTCGGGTTATCCTGCACTTACCTATGGCTGCCAGACGTATTCGGATACAGCTGGGCATTACCGCAAATTTTGCACAAAGCGGGCATTCGTGCCTTCATGACAACAAAAATCAACTGGAGTCAATACAACCGGTTTCCTCACGATACTTTTTATTGGAAGGGAATCGATGGAACAAAGCTATTGACGCATTATATAACAACTCCGAATCTGCAGGGCTACCAGTACAGCTATAGCGGACAAATCGCAGCTCGCACGCTCGCTGTCACATGGGAGCAATATCAGGATAAGGAGATAAATGATAAGTTTCTGCTTGCTTTCGGACATGGGGACGGAGGAGGCGGGCCAACACGCGACATGTTGGAGATGCGTCGCAGATTTGAGCACATGCCTGGTATGCCAAAAGTGGTGACAGGAAGGGCAGACCGCTATTTCCAGGAGCTGGATAAGAGGGTGCGGGAAACGGATCGATACGTACACACCTGGGATGGCGAGTTGTATCTCGAACGACATCGGGGTACCTTCACTTCACAAGCTTATGTGAAAACAATGAATCGGCGGATGGAAGGATTGCTTCATGACGCCGAGCTGGTCAATTCGATTAAAGCTGCTTTACAGGGATTTAAGCAATATCCTTTCCGGGAACTGCATGAAAGCTGGATTATTGTATTGCGTAATCAGTTCCATGATATTTTGCCGGGATCCTCTATCGCTGAGGTGTATGAGGATTGTCATATCGATTACGACCGTGCGGAGCAATTAGCTCAAGATGCGCTTACTCGTGGGATTAGCGGCATAGCGAGCCAGATTATGCATTCAAGCGGCGTCCATAACGGTTACCTTGTATTTAATACGATCCAATGGGAACGTACGGAAATAATTGAGCTTCCGTGGCATTCATCCTATTCGGATGCGGCGTGGAAAGATAGTCAAGGGAATGACCTGATATCGCAGAAAAGTGTTCGATCAGGCGAGGAGAAACTGTTATTGCTTGTCCCGCATATTCCGGCATTTGGTTATACAACGGTATCTTGTTGTAAGATGGCAGCCACCAAGACGTTTGCTGCTGCGAAGCCGCAGCCGCTTATTCAAGTTCAAAGCGATGGGCTGAACACGCCTTATTATGAGATTCGGTGGAACGAATTCGGGCAGCTTATGCGTTTGTACGACAAACGAATGAAGCGGGAGTTTATTGAGCCGGGTGAAGCGGCTAACCGGTTTGACCTGCATGAAGATAAGCCACTGCGTAACGATGCATGGGATATTGATCTGTTTTATTACGAAAAGTCGGAGACCATTACAGGACTCAAGCGAATCGAGTTGATCGAATCAGGAGAGCTCAGAACGGTTATCCGATTTGAATGGAAGCATGGCGAGACGGTTATTGAGCAGGATCTGATCGTATATCCGCATCATCGACGTATCGATTTCGTGACGAAAGTAGACTGGCAGGAGCGTTCGCAGCTTCTTAAGGTTGCCTTTCCTCTGCAAATCCGTGCTGTCGAGGCAACGTATGAAATTCAGTATGGTCACGTGAAGCGTCCGACGCATTGGAATACAAGCTGGGATTACGCCAGATTCGAGACTTGTGCGCAGAAGTGGATCGATCTGTCGGAACGCGGAGCTGGCATAAGTTTATTAAATGATTGCAAATATGGTCATGAAGTCCGAGATAACGTTATGCGGCTGACGTTGCTGAAATCATCAATTGCACCTGATCCATTAGCCGATCAAGGGCTTCATACGTTTACGTATTCTTTGCTCCCTCATGAAGGGGATTGGTTTGCGGCTTCTACCATAATTCATGCTCAGAGGTTGAACTCTCCCGTTCACTTGGCAGAATTGCCTGAAGTTAAAGAGTTATTAAATGTACAGCATGGCAGTCTGCCAGATAAAACAAGCTTTTTCCGCTGTAGAGGTGATCATGTGGTGGTCGACACGATCAAACGGGCCGAGGATTCCGATGCATGGATCGTGCGGTGCTATGAATACGCCGGTAAAAGAGGAAATGTATGTTTTGAAAGCTTATTTCCCTTAGAGCATGTAGCGGAAGTGAATCTGCTGGAGCGGGAGAATGCTTCCCAGACGTTCGAATCTCAGCAGTTTCAAGCCTGGTTCCAGCCGTTTGAAATCAAGACGTTTCTTATAACCGTTCGATCAGGAGGAGGCAACTCATGAATCAGCCGAACATCATTATGATTGTGTCCGATCAGCATCGCGCCGATTGGATGGGAAATGCAGGGGCTTCTTATCTGCAGACTCCTAACCTCGACCGATTAGCGGAGGGTGGCGTCCGTTTTACGGAAGCCTACTGCAATTCGCCCTTTTGCGTTCCGTCGCGAATGTCCATGATGACGGGGCGTTATCCATCAAGAACGGGCGTTTATAACAATGAACATATTCTTTCTTCGGAAATGCCTACCTTTGCCCACGCGCTTGGGCTTGCCGGGTACGAAACGGTATTATGCGGCCGCATGCATTTCAAAGGACCAGATCAACGTCACGGTTATGGGCAGCGGCTTGTGGGGGACATTACACCAACCTATAATGGTGGACCGACTACTCCATACGGAAGGCTGAAGGGGACAGCAGGACAAGGAAAAAATTCGTTGGAGCTGTCTGGCCCGGGAGACAGTCCGGTCCTTCGTTATGATGAAGCGGTCATATCGGCTTGCGAGCAGTTTCTTGCTAAACGCAATTTGCAAGAAACGAGTCAACGCTTGTTTCTGACGGTTGGTTTATATGGGCCTCATCCCACTTTTATCTGTCCGCCTGATGTGTATGAACAAACTTCGGCTGCGCTAAGAGATATTCAAGGAATTCCACGAGATGGGGAACCACTCCATCCTTGGGTTGCCGATTGGTTCAGAAGATTGAAGATCGACGATGTCACCGCTGAAAGGTTGCATGCGGTTCGCGCGAGCTACGCAGGGTTAGTTCAACGACTTGATTCCTACATTGGGCGTGTGCTGGACGCAGCCAACTCCCTGCCTGGCGAGACTATTATCGTATATGTCAGCGATCATGGCGAAATGGCAGGCGATCATGGCATGTTTTGGAAACAAAGTTTTTATGAGGGTTCCTCAGCTGTACCGATGATTTGGTACCCATTGACCGAAGGTTCCAAATCTCTGATTGCCCAAGGCAGAACCATCGATGTACCGGTTAGCTTGATCGATCTTGCTCCAACCCTCGTTCAGTTGTCAGGAGCGCCAGAGATGCCTGGATTGGATGGTTGGGATTTAAGCTCTTTATTAAAACCTGATGAATACCCAGAACAAGATCAAATATGGACCGGTAGGCCTGTATTCTGTGAATGGCAAAGCAGCCGTATGATCCGTTTAGGCCCCTATAAGCTTAACTATTACGATGGCTTTCCTCCCCAGCTCTTTGATCTGGACAATGATCCGCTAGAACAGAAAAATTTATTCGAACAATATGCCTATTATGCTGTTAGGGAAGAGCTCTTGAAAAAGTTGAAGGCAGATTGGAATCAAGAGCAGATAAGAGAGCAGCTTGCTTTGAAGAAATCGGATATTCAGTATATGACCCAGTGGGGTAAAGCGGTTGGTTTCGGCCGGATGGATATGTGGGAGACGTATTATGATGACTATTAATCGGCAGGGCAAGCCTAATATTCTCCTTATCGTCTCGGACCAGCATCGCTATGACTGCATGGGGGCTTATGGTAACCCGGACATTCGGACGCCGCACCTCGACGCGCTCAGCGAAGACGGCGTGACTTATAAAAACAGCTTTTGCAGCTCGCCTTTTTGCACGCCTTCCCGCTATTCGCTTCTTACAGGGCTTTACCCGCATCAACATTTAGGTTGGGGAAATCTGAGCACGATTCCTTCAGGCATTGCTACTTTTCCGAAGCTTTTGCAGCTAGCGGGTTACCGGACCAAGGCTGTCGGCAAAATGCATTTGACTCCGACTTATCTGGATGTCGGTTTTGACGATATGATTCTAGCGGAACAAAATGGCGACGGACGTTATGAAGATGACTATCACCGTTATTTGATGGAACAGGGGCTGCTCGATCGCTTGGATCTGATGGATCAGGTCAAGGAATATAGGGAGAAAGCTCCGCCATCCTATTGGGATACCTTTGGTACGGAGGCTTCCAATTTAAACGAGGAGCATCATTCGACGACATGGATCGGGAATCAGGCGCTGACTGCAATCGAAAACTGGAGCATACAGAATGAGATGTTGATGGTCAGCTTCATTAAACCCCATCACCCGTTTGATCCGCCTGTTCCATGGAGCTCAATGTATAATCCGACTGAGCTTCATCTGCTTCCAGGCTGGACGGATCAACCATTGGAACGAGACTTACGGATGCATCCGGGATTTTTCGATCACACACAATTGACTGAAGAGAAATTGCGGCGTACGATGACCCATTATTATGGAGCCATCAGCCACATTGATCGTGTGACAGGCGAATTATTGGAGGCTTTGAAGAGAAAAGGGGTTTATGATAACACGTTGATCATTTATACAAGTGATCATGGCGAATATATGGGTTATCATCATATGCTGCTAAAGTCGAATTACATGTATGAGCCTCTTGCCAAAGTCCCTCTGCTTGTTAAATATCCGGGAGGCGTGAACGCTGGCGAGCGTTCGGATCGGCTTATTAACAATATCGATATATCGACTACAATATTGGCTGCTGCCGGAGTGAAGAAGGATAAATCGATGGCAGGCATGGATTTGATGAGCAGCGAGGAGCAGGGCAGGGAATTTATTATAGGAGAAGATTCGAGAGGACGACAATATATGGTTCGTTCGGAGCGATACAAACTGATCTTGACGAGAGATCATTCCAAATGCGTCTTCTTTGATCTTCAGAGTGACCCGCTCGAGTTAAATAACCTAATCGACGATCCCCATTATGAGGAACACATCATGCGCTGCCGTCATGCTTTGCAACAAACCTTATTATTTGATGCCCCATCTCCATCCTATCTTGATCGCAATGCACCTATTATTTCAGGGAATAGTGTCTCATACGATTCTACATTGAGGAGTAAAATTTCTGAGTGGATAGAAGGCAACTGGAAAATGGAACACAACTTCATTGACAAAAACAGGAAGTAAAGGTAATATTATTGATGCGTCTTTGCATAGTAAGTTGATGGGAATTATTGTAATAATATATTTTGTTGAGTCAACCGGAACTCCGGAGACGTCATTCCATGCGTGTGCATTTAGGGATAACGTCTATTTTTTTGCGTATTTAAACTAATCCAGCTCTTTGGCAAAGAGGGGGAGTCTATGAAAAAATATGGGAATGTAGTTGCCGAATATTTAGAACATAAGCCGTCTGATTTTGAAAAAAACGGAGGGCTTTGGGTAATTCGAGCCGGGCAGAGCAAAGCGAAACTCCACTACCAGGTTGGGCCAAAAGTAGTGGAATATTACTCGGTACATGCAGTAAGAAGTGGAAGCATCGCTTTAAATTACGATAATGAAACCGTGTTGTTGCATGAAGGGGATCTTTTTTGCGCTTATCCTAATCATCGTTACAGCTATCAGATGGTTGAGGAAGATACCGTTCTTCGACTGTGCTGGTTAGTGTTCGAAGGAAATCATGCTGAAACTTTGCTGGAGCGGATCGGATTCAGCAAAGATCGGCCGTTTTTATTCAATCGTTGGGCGTTAGGCCATGAGTCGATTATGATTCAAATACAAGATCTGCTGCGCAACATTAATGGTTATGATGAAATGTTAATGCAATCTAAGTTATATCAACTCTTTGATTCGTTGTCCCGTAAGTCCGATGGACAACAGGTGAAGCGGGAGGTTACGAATAGGCTGCAGCGCTGTATTCAATTTATGGAAAAGCATTACATGGAGGGAATCACGGTAAGCGACGTCGTTGAGGTAGCGGGCGTTCACCGTTCGCATGTTTATCAGGAATGCAGCAATGTCATTGGACTTAGCCCTATGCAATATTTGGTTCAGCTTCGCATGAATAAAAGCGTGGAACTGCTCAAATTAAGGGAATTAAGCATGACGGAGATTGCTCTAGCAGTCGGCTACCCAGACTTATATTCTTTTTCCCGCGCATTCAGCAAATACTATGGCATGTCAGCGACACAATACCAGATGAGGCTGTTTATGACCAATCAATATGAAGGAGGGGAGAACTCCATTGAAAGCAACTAAGAGACCTAATATCGTAATGATTATAATGGATGAATGCAAGTGGAATGTCTTGGGGAGTTATGGAAATCCGGACGCGTATACTCCTCATATCGATCGGCTTGCTGCACAGGGAATGCAGTTCGAGCATGCTTACGTTACATTTCCCAAGTGCGTGCCATCTAGGGCGGCTTTGATGACTGGCCGATATCCGCATGTGGAAGGACACCGTACATTACCGGGCTTTGAAGTGCGCAAAGATGAGAATAACCTGGTACTTGAACTCAAGAGGGCTGGATATACGACAGGTATTTTTGGTAAAAACCATACTATGGAGGGCGAATTTTTATCGGAGTGCTTTGACGAAAAAGGGATTCGTTGGGGGAAAGGAGTGCCTAGAGATCGTCGGGAATTCGAAACGGATGATTCCTTGTTCAGAGCTTTTTATCGAGGCGATTTCAGTGGAACAGATGAGATGGCGGATACTTTATCCACACGAGATGCAATAGACTTTATTGAACGACGGAGTCAAGAGGATCAGCCATTTTTTCTACTATTGAATTATCACTTCCCTCATCCTCCCTATGCAGATATTGAACCGTATATATCTATTATTCGTGAACGGAATATTAAATTGCCTGTTAGAGTGGATATTAACTCAGTACCTCAAATCATGCAGGTATATCGGGAAGTTTATGATCTAGAGCATTTGAAGGATGATGATTGGCGGAAGGTTGTTGAAGGCTATTACAGCATGGTCTCTTATGTGGATGATCAGATAGAGAAAATGGTTCAATCTATAGACAATGCCCAAATCGCTGAGGACACCGTTCTAATCCTTACCTCAGACCATGGTGATTTTGCCGGTGAGCATGTGGGGGTAGAGAAGTGGGATACCGTGTTCTACGATTGTTTGGTAAGAGTTCCGCTAATAATTCGCTGGCCAGGAGTAGTTGCTGCAGGTCGAACGGATGCTATGACGGAAAATATTGATCTTGCTCCTACGTTATTGGAATTATGCGGCTTGGATGCTCAGGATTGGATGCAGGGTAAATCGCTTTACAAGCTTCTTATGGGCGAGACGGACAGCCACAAAGAGGAAGTGTTCTGCGAGGGGGGAGTAGAAGAATCAGCATTGACACGTACAGTTATGTTGGACAGCGAGGATCACAAGAAGCGACAACCTAATTATCATTGGAAGCAGCAGCTCATTGTCGATTACCCATGGACCATCTATCGAGCGAAAATGATCCGAACCAGACACTGGAAGCTAGTCTACCGTATTAACGGGATCAAGGAATTATATGACTTGCTTGAAGACCCTTTGGAGCTCAGAGATGTTGCTCATCTATCCGAGAATAAGGAAATCGTATCCGAATTGATAGAACGGCTGCTGAATTGGACGGTACGAACAGAAACGGATTATCCTCGTATTCATAAAATGTATTCTTAGATGTGCTCAAACTAATCAGATCAGCCAGGTTCTGGCTGATTTTTTTCATACCTGGGGAAATGGTGCGTATTTTTAATTCGTAAAATGATCTCGTGAGCTGCTGTTTTCTCAACTAAAGGAGCAGGATAGTCGAATAGTTTTAAGAATAATTCAATAAAGGATAATTCAATAGTCGTGCAAAAAGAGGGCATTTGAATGGCATCTTTGCAAGAAAAGACGAAAGGGTGAGGATTCATGGAAGTAAATGTGTTAGAGCGTTTACCAAATCCAATAATCTTAAAAAAGCTAATGAAAGTCCAAGCGTCATTAAATATTATTCTTTGTCGAGATGAATGGCTTCGTTACCATAGTTTTGTTCAAGATTGGGATGAAGGTGTTTGTATGGCGAAAATAGATAATGGAGCGGGTGACCATCTAATTATTTTGTTTTCCCCTGAAGGCTCCATCATAAAAGGCTTCGATCATGAATCTGAATTAAGCCCATATGCTCAAGATGAACATCAAGTATTGCAAGGGATTTATGATGACGTTCCTAAGGAATTATTATCTTTGCTTGAAGATGATGCAATTGAAAAAGACGATGTGACTTTTTGTATTTGGCGTAAAAGCAGTGACGTTAACTGGCACAAGGGAAAAGTTGAAATTCCATTGGGTGTAAGCGATGGTTCCGATTTTTTAATCGGCTGTATATTCCATACACCGGAGGACTTTGTAGAATTTGCAGAAGGCTATTTTGAATTATCGCCATCATTAGAGGCTGTTGCAAAAATTTATAATGATTTCCCCATTACGGAAGAGATAATCAATATCTTAAATCCCGGCTGTGATGTAAAGGAAGTTCTTCAAGAGTTAGAGTTATTACGCTTAAGGAGTTAGTGAGGCCGTTTTCTCAAGGCGCGAGTACTTTCTTTGGTGGTACTATATCTCACTAACCTAATTTTTCGAGGGGGTTTCCATGAAATCAAAAGATATCATTTACATGATTTATAATGAGGATGAACAGTCTGTTACATCAATGGGAATCGAGTTTACTGATTTTATCAATTGTTTTACTTTTGAATTAAACTATATCTTGCTTCTTGCATCTGGATATGCGGGTGAAGACTTTCATTCTGGTGTCGGATTAGAGTTTGTTACAAGTGAAAATTTAAATGACCTTTACAATGAGAATGTATATTCCTATGGTGATTTTTGTTGGGTAGATTTTAATACGGTTAGTGCCCTTGATAATCTAGTACCACAAGAGAAAGCAGAATTGTTGTATTTAAGTCATTATAAACAACCATTAGCAAGCCCCTTTTTCGATAAACTTGACAATAAAATTGTATACT
Organism: Paenibacillus sp. BK720; assembly: GCF_011761545.1. NCBI lineage: Bacteria > Bacillati > Bacillota > Bacilli > Caryophanales > Paenibacillaceae > Paenibacillus > Paenibacillus sp. BK720. The sequence continues at coordinate 823,310 of NZ_JAASRQ010000001.1, forward strand.
TGGCACATGATGATGGTTGGTTCAACAAAATTTTTTACAAAGATATAAATAATTACATTGAAGTATTGCGGCATTTGATTTCATTTCGATTGAAGTCTTATAAGAAGAATGTAAGGTCACTGAATGTAGACGTTGCAGAAGAACTGGCTCAAATGGCCAGAGATGGAATATTGATTGATTTATACAAATTAATCAAATCTAGAAACGGCGTAGAAATTCCATTTAACGTTATTGGTAAGGTATACGACTTTGACGATGTTTATACTAACATGGAAAGATATAAAGCAAGGGCCAGGTTGGAATATTGGCTCGTATATAAAAACAAAGAATGGAGCATTAAGTCATATAGATAAATCTCTAAAATGTTTTTACGCACTGAATTTGATGCAAAAAATTTGGGAATTGAACTTTTGGGATATAAAAAATCAATCGTTGAGAGGGAAGCTGATCGGTGGACATCTCGCAGAAATTAAAGATTGGGGCACTGAAAAATAAGATTGAGGATCAATTTGGTCAAGATATTTTAAACATCTTAAATGGACAGATGATGTTTGAAGAATTTTATCGTCATCAGTTAATGGAAAATGGCGACTATGTTCCTTTCAATGAAGCCATGTGTTCAAACGATACGACCGCTGCGATCTTCAGCGATGAATTTAAACAAATAAGAGCATCCGGACATCAAGTGCCTTTAGAGGAGTATGAGAAAATTACCGTGACTCCTTTGATATCCCTGTTTGAGAACAAATACAAATGCATCGTTTTGTGGTTCGGAGATGACATGTTCTGTCAAATCAATCTACTGACCGTATTGGCGTATTTAGAACAAATGGGATACGATGGGAAAGTGTATTTCCATACGGTGAAGGAAATGACTTATGAAGTGGAAGAAACGGAAATCAGGCTGGAAGGCTATCAAGAAATTTACCAACAGGTTTTGATTCATCATCGTTTACCCGAAGCCCATTTAATGCCTGTGATGTACCAGGGAATCCGTTTATATCTAGAATATATAAAAGAAGATAACGAAATCACCGCGTTTATTAAGAAGCATAAAGATAAGACGAAGGATGAATTATTGCAGCGCTTATTTCACCGATTCCCTCACTACGGTTTAGGAGATTTGCAGTACATCAAATTAATGGAAGCTTTATCCTAATGAGACAAAGAAACAGTTGATAAGTTGGATAATTTTTAATGTCGGACAAATCATTCTTCGGAGGCGATCTTGAGATTGGACTAGCCATCGGAACCGAAATGAAGCTGCCGACACTTTCGGCAGCTTCAGCCCATAATTCCGCGAAAATTATTTTTTAACCACGGGTACCCAGAATTCGCCGTAAAAACTGCCCTCGCCGTTATCTTCGCGATAGGTCGCATTTGGACCGCCGATGTAAGCATAATCGGTGATTTGGCTCAGGACTTCGCCGAAAGCAAGGTACGTCAACTGATCAAACAAGGTTTCCTTGTCGCCATTCCCCGCGACCACGATGTACTCGCTCTCCGGAAACTCGATAAGGCGAGTTGCGTCAGCAACTGATTTTCCGGCTTCTACCGCGAAATAATTCCACGGCTTGCCCTGATAAACTTCGTTCACTGACCATTCACGATCGTCCTTTGCGGCGTCTTTGAGCTTGGCAAATCGCCCGTCAGCCTTGAGTTTGCCCCAAAACTCGGCTTTTTCCTTTTGCAATGCTGTCATGTCTTGAAAATTGGACTGGATTGAGAAACCGTACGCGGTTAATGTGAATGATTTTTTGTGTTCAATTGTGTATTCTGCTGCCATATGAGCTCCTTTCGCATTCCACAAAGATTAGTTTTCCACTTTTTTTGCGCGAAGCCACATTTCGCCGTAGAATTCACCGTTTTCAGCCGCTTTGACGAATGTGGAGTTACCCGGGCCAACGTATTTGTAATCTGTAATTTCTTGCAGCAAACCGCCGAACACTTTGCCTGTGATTTGATCCGCGAGGCTGTCTTTGTCAGCGCCTGTGCCAGGTACAACGAGGTAGTCGCCAGCGAGGAAATCGAGAACGACCGCGTCTTCCACCTTGAAATCTCCCATCACGCCGAAGCCGCGCCAAGCCTTGCCTTCGAGCACATAATTGATTTGATATTCCTGCCCGTCAGCCAGCGCGCGAAGCTCGGCAAGCTTGCCATTTTCAGTGATTTCAGCCTTTTTCGCCGCCGTTTTTGCCGCATTGCCTGCCCAGTCGTTAAAGTCCTCAAATGAAACACCGAAAGCAGTCATTTTGTAGTTTTCCGAGATCGTTTTGATGGAGTAGTTAGACATTTTGTTCTCTCCTTTGCGGATTTACTTTTACAAGATCGATTCTATTGGCCGAATGTATCAAAAAATGATACTTTTTTGATACAATAAAATCATGAAGAAAACAGAACGAGTAAACCTAATCATGCGCTACATCAATAACCGCGCGCATTTTACGATTGCCGAGATTCAGCGGGAGTTCAAGATTTCCCGCGCGACGGCGATCCGCGACATTAATGAGATTCAAGCGATGGGTTTTCCGCTGACGACCGAGCTGGGGCGCGGCGGGGGCTACAATGTCCTGCAAAATCAGTATTTGCCGGCAGCACGGTTCACGCCGGATGAGCTGAAGGCGATTTTCATCAGTTTTATCGCCTCGAAAAATTCACAGCTGCCTTATCTGCAAAACCGCCGCTCGATCACGGAGAAGCTTATCGGCATCGCGTCGCAAACGCAGCAAGACGAGCTGATCGAGCTGAATCATATTTTGCTTTTTGAAAATACGAATCCTGCTAATCCGAATCTTTTGGAGCTCGATGATGCGGCGCCTGCGGAGCTAAACCAGTTGATTTCGCTAGCTGTGCGAGATAAGCATTTACGCGTGACGTATGAGCCGAGTCCTGGCTGGCCGCAGTTGCTGGACGTTTTTTTGCTTCACATTTTCAACTCGAACGCGCAGTGGCTAGTAGAGGTATATGATTTTGATACGGATGAGTTTCGTTATTTGCCTGTTGATTTGCTGCGGGATTCCGCTATTTCCGATCATGAGATGAAGTACTCCGAGCAAGAGATTTTAAGCAAAAAACGGATGGGTGCGCGTCAGTCCAATCTTGTTGTAAAGCTTGACGCGGTCGGAATTCAGCGTTTCAAACGCATGCACCCGCCGGGGATTATTTTGTCCTTTACCGGAATGTTTCAATCGAGCGGGATTTTTAATGCTCAGCTGGATGTGACTGACGTTGAGGAGCTGGCTTATTACGCGGATTGGCTTTTGTTCTTGGGGAAGGGGGTTATGTTCGAGCGGATTCCGGAAGAGCTGCGCCTGATTTTGGAGGATCGCTTAACCAATCTAAGATTTCCTATCTAATCTACTATTGTATAAAAGTTAGCTGCAGTGACGATACTTCTAAATATCTGGTATATTTGGAGGTTATTTTCGTGAGTCAACAACTAAGCTATGACAAGACCCATCTTATCATATCAAACTTTCTGAATGAGAGTAACGATAAGGTGTTTTGCTTTCTGAAAGCGGAGCATACAACCGGAAATTCTTTTGTGCTAAAGAGATATTGTAAGGATAATGGGCATGCCATTTATATGAATTTAAAGTCTGCTAGATCCACGAAAACGTTGATTCTTCAATTGCTGCATGCGATAGAAGTTCCTTTTGTAAAGCAATATCAAAATGATTACTTAGTTCACTTGTTATGTTCGGAAATCGCGAAAAAGAAGATCTCTCATTTTGTTTTTGATGATATTCAAGAATTAGAAGCCAGCTCGAATATCTCTGAGATATTCGAGCTATTCAGATATATAAATATCAATACGGATGTTCAGTTTATTTGCGTAGGCTTCAGCATGACGGCAAGCTTATCCGCGGAAATTACCAGGCGAAGCGAGTTTTTAAACGTTATATAAACCTAGCCCTTGCGTCAAAGCAAAAAATCCAGTTCAGCCGCGCTGAACTGGATTTTTGTGTTGAACATAAACTATATAGCCGCTTTTTCAGAAATTGCTTTCTTAGATTTTATGATCTGTTATTTCAAGAGAAGGAAGGAGCTCTTGGTTTAGAATTTCGAGAATCCTTTCCAGAGTTATGCTGTTGTTTACTATGCGGAAATCGATCAGACCAAAAAATGGCCTTAATGCTTCATCGTGAATATTATCGATCTCTAATGCCTCGAAACTAACCTGTAAAACCTGGCAACCATTGATGGAATACAAAATGTCAGCTGCAGCGTTTGTCAGATCATGATCCAGATGTAACGAATACCGGGTGTTGTCTATCATGATTCTATTACTCAAAAATATCCCCCTATAGTTGTTAAATTTTGATATAGGGTAGTATATCATGACTACTTAAAAAATGTAAGTATTATACAGAATAGCCATCCGTTATTTAGTTTTGGGAAAATACGATCCAGACAGCTTGGAGCTTTGCGTTGCGGCTTCTAGTGCAATTGATTTATTTTAGTCGATATTGTTACAATGTAACTAATGAAACGAAGTCTTAAGGAGGAGAACGATGTCCAAGAGCATTTATCAACTGGACTGTAACATAGCACAGACCCTCAATATTATAGGGGACCGCTGGACCCTGCTGGTAATCCATGAAATAATGACGGGAAAGAAGACCTTTAACGAAATCAAGCAAGCACTGAAGACGATTTCGGCGAACGTTCTTTCCGAACGGTTAAAGCAATTGGAGGAAGACGGACTTATTGCCTCCAATCTATACTCCGCGCACCCCCCGCGTTACGAATATGAATTAACGGAAAGCGGACATGACTTGGAGATGGTACTGAATGCTTATCTTCTGTGGGGGAGAAAACATTTGGACAAAAGCTATAAAGTGATGAAGCACGCAGACTGTGGCCATGAAATCGAGCTGCGTTATTACTGTCCCAAATGCGAAAGCTTGGTGGATAATATATCAGTCGAGCGAATTGCGGGCAGCTGCACTTGATAGAGTAAATGAGTCGGGCTATTTTAAACCCGGCAATTTTTACAAAAAGTAAGTTGTAAAAACTAACTTGGTATGATAAATTGACTTTAGCGAGATGGGAAAAATGGTAAGTTTGCATATCCATTTTTTTTGATCTGTAAGTTAATTATTGTAACTAAGTATATTTTATTAATTCTAAGGAGAGACGAATATGACTGAAAAAATGAAAGCAGTAGGACTCTACAAATATTTGCCGATTGAGCATCCGGAAAGTTTAATGGACATTGAATTGGAAAAACCTAAACCTACGGGTAAGGACCTGCTTGTGCGGGTCAAGGCGATTTCCGTAAATCCGGTTGACTATAAGGTTCGGGCCCCTAAGGAGCGTACGGAAAGCGTTCCTCGCGTGCTTGGCTGGGATGTATCCGGTGTCGTTGAAGAGGTAGGAGCGGAGGTTACGCTGTTTCAACCTGGCGATGAAGTGTATTACGCCGGTAGCATCACGAGGGCCGGCGGCAACAGCGAATTTCATCTCGTAGACGAACGAATTGTTGGATGGAAGCCGTCCAGCCTGAATTTTGCCGAAGCCGCAGCTCTTCCGCTGACCACGATTACGGCTTGGGAAAGCTTATACGACCGTCTGGGAATTTCTACTGTCCCTGGCAATAACAGCGGGAAGACGATTCTGATTATCGGAGCGGCTGGCGGTGTAGGATCGATTGCAACGCAGTTAGCGAAGCATGCGGGTCTTACGGTCATCGGAACCGCTTCCCGACCTGAATCCGTCCAATGGGTCAAAAATCTCGGTGCGGACAAAGTGATTAACCATTTTGAACCCTTCGTTCCCCAATTGAAAGCAGCTGGGTACGAGAATGTTGATTACATCCTCTGTTTGAACAGCACGGAGAAACACTGGAAAGAGATGGCTGAGGCGATTGCCCCTCAAGGCAAGATTTGCTCTATCGTAGAGACAGACGAATTGTTGAATTTAACATTGCTTAAAAATAAAAGCGCAACCTTTGCATGGGAGCTTATGTTTACCCGTCCGACGTATCAGACGCCCGATATGATTGAGCAGCACAATCTGCTTAACGAAGTAGCGGCACTCATCGATCAGGGTATCATCCGGACGACCACTAACGAAATCCTGTCCCCGATCAATGCGACGAACCTGCGCAAGGCGCACGCTTTATTGGAAACAGGCCGTACCGTTGGGAAGATTGTTTTGCAAATGTGATATGAGGTGACCTGATCATGGATACTCAAAGAGATAAGGCTGATGCTTTAATTATCGGATTTGGCAAGGGCGGAAAAACGCTGGCGCCATTCCTGGCTTCGCAAGGATTAAAGGTAACTCTCGTAGAAAAATCTCCGACGATGTATGGAGGAACTTGCATTAATGTGGGTTGCATTCCGACTAAGGCATTGGCGCATGAAGCCCATTTCATTTCGCTGAACGAAGAGCATACCCTCGATGAAAAGAAGAGTAAATATGCCAAAGCGATTATGGAGAAAGATGCTCTTGTTTCCCTCCTCCGCACAAAGAATTTCAACAATGTAAACGAACAGCCAGGAGTAAAGGTAATAACCGGAACGGCTTCTTTTTTGTCGCCTAATGAAGTGCAAGTCGATACGACTGATGGAACAATAATTGTGGAAGCGGACCGAATCTTTATTAATACCGGGGCTAAGCCGGACGTACCGGGAATCCCTGGCATTACGAGCGATCTTGTCTATACAAGTGCGGAGCTGTTGGATTTAAATCAATGGCCTGCTCGCTTGGCCATCATTGGCGGTGGCTACATCGGAATGGAATTTGCCTCGATTTATGCGGGCTTTGGTTCGAAAGTGACGCTCCTGATAAGAGGTAATCGCTTCATGCCCAAAGAGGATTCCGACATAGCCACGGAAGTGCGGCGCACTCTCGAAAACAAAGGCGTTCAAGTCTTATTAGAGACAGAAGTTAGCGAGATCGTAGATACGGGACCGACGGCGAAGCTAATTGTGAAATCTGCCGATGGAACAGTGGGAGAACTGGAGGCGGAAGCCGTTCTGACAGCAACGGGACGTTCGGCCAATACCGAAGGGTTAAACCTCCAAGCTGCAGGCGTGGAAGTTACGAACCGCGGGTTTATTAAAGTTGACGATAAACTCCGGACAAATGTTCCGCACATCTGGGCGATCGGCGATGTTAACGGAGGACCTCAGTTCACGTATATCTCTCTTGATGACTATCGCATCATAAAGGATCAATTGTATGGCAAGGATCTCCGCACAACGGAGGATCGTAAAAACATCCCGTATTCCGTCTTTATTGATCCTCCGTTATCGCATGTCGGATTAACGGAAGAGGAAGCGATAAGAAGGGGATATTCCGTAAAAGCGGCAAAGCTTGCTGCCGCAGCCTCGCCAAGAGCCCGTCAGCTCAAACAGACCGAAGGTTTGTTGAAAGCCGTAATCGACGTGGAGACCAATGCGCTGCTTGGATTCACAATGTTTGCTGCGGAATCAAGCGAGATCGTTAATACGGTTTCTACCTTTATGAACACCGGGCAGCCTTATACGGTGCTTCGAGATACGATTTTTACGCATCCTTCCATGTCCGAAATTTTGAATGATCTTTTGAGTACGATCTAAACCATTGTGCAAACATGAAGGGGCTGTTCCATTTGTGGCATATTAATGCCTTATGGGGACAGCCCCTTTTTACTTTGCTGCCACCGGGAATTTTCGAGTGAGAGCGCAAAAGGTTCATATAGCCGTCCATTTCAGGACGGCTTATTTTTTCAACAGGCCGCCACTTGTTAGACAGCTGTATATTTTTAACAATTTGGAAAAGCAATATAGAAAGGTTAGGCGCATACAGTTATGACTGAGTGTTTTATAGATTGCTATTACAGGAGGGAAGAGGTTGATACCCATCGAAACGAAGCGTAAAGCCGTTATGAGCCACTGGAACGCTCCACGGACCTTTGTGCGGAACGAAGGACAAACCCGTGGTGACATTTGTTATTATTCCAATAAGTCCGGAAGCCAGATTGCGTTCTCCTCTGATCAGGTGCTTTTTGTTTTCACCGGTAACATGCAAGAACAACAGGTAGGCATGGCGCTATCTCTCCGATTTCTTAATGCGAACAAGGATGTACTCCTTGATGGTCTTCATCAAACTTCAGAAAAGGTTCATTATCTTGTCGGAAACGACCCTCGAAAGTGGCATACCGGCCTTTCGGCTTACAAGGAAATTATGTATCGTGAGCTGTGGCCTGGGATCGACTTGGTCTTCTATGAAGATAAAGGGAATTTCAAGTATGATGTTGCGGTAAAGCCCGGCGCTAGAATCAGCGATATCCGATTTGAGTACCAGGGTTCGGAAGGACTCATGCTAAGTGAGGAAGGAAATCTTCACATTCGCACCTCGCTTGGCCTTCTGACAGAAGAGAAGCCCGTTTGCCACCAAATCATTGATGGTCAGAAAGTGCAAGTGGCAGGCCGATTCCTTCTACAGGAGGATGCTGCTATCTATGGCTTTGAGGTTGGCGAAGAATATCGGCCGGACTATGAACTAATCATTGATCCGGCACTTGCTTATTCCACTTACCTAGGCGGAAGCGATACGGATATCGGTTCTAGCATCGCGGTAGATGGTCAGGACAATGCCTATGTGACCGGTCAAACGTTATCGCTGGATTTTCCGGTCACGCCGGGAGCCTTTCAACCCTTTAAAGACGGCTCTTCGAGCGTATTTGTCACTAAAATAAATCCGGAAGGCTCCGCGCTTATTTACTCAACCTTCCTTGGCGGCAGCAGCTCAGATCAGGGACGCGGCATTGCCGTTGATGCATCCGGTCAAGCCTATGTTACAGGGCAAACTCTTTCCCCGGATTTCCCCACAACGCCGGGGGTATTCCAGCCTTTTCTAAGCGGCGGTCAAGATGCATTCGTTACCAAGCTAAGTCCGGACGGCGGCTCTTTAGTTTATTCTACTTATCTTGGCGGAGAGGGAGTAGATACCGGGTTCGGCATTGCGTTGGACGGCATAGGCAACGCCTATATTGCCGGTGGAACTTCTTCGTCCAATTTTCCGAATACGAGCGTGGTTCAATCCTTTATTGCAAATGAGCATGCGTTTGTTACGAAAATAAACACGACCGGCAGCGCCATTGAGTATTCCGCTTTACTTAGCGGACACGGGCTTGATGAGGCGCATAGCGTAGCGGTAGACGGAGCCGGCAGCGCGTACGTGACAGGATCTACGACTTCGGTAGATTTTCCAACGACGCCGGGAGCCTTTCAGATTTCATTAACCGGGGTAATTGCCGCATTCGTGTCCAAATTAAACAACAATGGATCGCTATTATACTCTACCTATCTGACCGGCGGGGGAGATGACGAGGGCAACGGCATTGCGGTAGACGACTTTGGTCAGGCTTACGTTACGGGGAGCACAACTTCGCATGATTTTCCGATTACCCCCAATTCTTTTCAACCTTTCTACGGCGGCGGATCATCTGATGCTTTTGTAACGAAGTTAAGCCCAGACGGCAATTATTTGGTCTATTCCACTTTCCTCGGCGGAAGCGAGTCCGATGCCGGCAATGGCATAGCGGTACGATCGGGCTTTGCTTATGTGACGGGAAGCACGGGATCGTTTAATTTTCCAATCACTCCCGATGCGTTCCAGCCATTCCAAGCGGACGGGGGAGACGCATTCCTTACGCAGCTGAATATTATGGGCAACGAGCTTGTCTTCTCCACTTACCTGGGCGGCAACGCAAGCGATGTCGGCAATGCTGTCGCTGTCGACAATTCGGATTGCATCTTCTTGACCGGTCAAACTTCCTCTTTCAATTTTCCGGTATCGCCGGGAGCGTATCAACCGTTCTTGCGTGGCGGCAGCGATGCCTTCGTGCTGCGATTCTGCTTGAGTCTTGGAACGATAGTTAAAAAGTTTCCGGACCGGTTCGAAGTGGCTAGAGGAGAGCAAGTCGTCTACACAATCGATATTCAAAATCCAAGTGCGGCAACACTCACGAATGTGGTTGTTCATGACCCTTTCCTTGGCCTATTCGAAGTCATTCCCGTCATTCCGCCGTTCTCCAATCATATCGTCCAATTTGTATATAATGTCCCTCTTGATCAGCCGTTTGGGGCGATTACCAATACGGTGTTTGTAACCTCAGATCAATTCTCGGAACCGCCTCTTACGGCCGAGTCGGAAGTTCTTGTGACGGGAACCCCGCTTCTTGTCGCCAGCAAAAAAGTAAATCCGCCTGCAGCCTTTCCAGGAGATACGGTTATTTTCACCCTTATTGTCGAAAATCACGGTGATAGTGATTTGTTAAACGTCCATATTGTGGATCCGCTGCTTGGATTGGATCAATTTATCGGCGATATTCCGCCGGGCGGTATCTATGATATAGATTGGCCGTTTGTAATTCCTCCCGAAGCGCAGGCTGGACTGTCCATCGCGAATTTCATGACGATCACCTCGGATAATTTGCCCCAGCCGGAGGAAGTGGGAACCGTAGTTGAAGTGCTGCCTGTTCCTAGACTGGAGATGATTAAGGAAGCGGATCGGAATATCGTGTTTCCTGGAGAAAGCGTTCGTTTTTTCATCACCGTTATCAATTCGGGCAATGTGGAGCTTACGAACATCCGGATATTCGATGATATTACCGGATCGGAATTTTTCATTCCGGTGCTTTTTACCGGGGAGAGCAGAACAATCGATTTCGTCTTTGACATTCCGCTTGAAATGCCGCCTCAAATCTATATAAACACGGCTTCGGCTATCAGCGACCAAACGGGGGAACCCGTCTTCGATAGTGCGGAGGTAAACGTACTCGCCGATGCGAGGCTTGGCATCATCAAATTTCCGGAGACGTCAAGCGTAGCGCCGGGGCAAACGATTCTTTACACGGTAGTTCTGGAGAATATCGGCAACGTGCCGCTTACCGGAATTCGCATTATCGATCCGCTACTTGGCATTGATGAATTTGTGCCCGATCTGGCAGTAGGCGAGATTCGACACCATGTCTTCTCATTTATTGTTCCAAGGGAAGCTTCGATCGGAACGGATATCGTGAACCTCCTGACCGTTGAAACGTCCGAGACCGGTCCTCAAGAAGCGGAATCCGTTATCTCGGTAACGGGGGTAGGTCTATCGCTGCTGAAGGAGCCTGATCGAGCGATTGCCCTTCCGGGCGATCTGATCACCTATACGCTTACGGTTACGAATTTGTTAAACACCCCGCAGACGAATGTCGTATTAAGCGATTCGCTGCTTGGGATAAGCGAAACGGTCCCTGTCCTCCAACCGAACGAAACCATTACCCTGACTCTGACGCTCACCGTTCCCGTGGACGCATTGGAAGGCAGTGTTATCCGCAATACCTTAATCGTTGAATCGGACCAATCGCCGCAGCAGGAGACGAATGCCGATGTTGTCGTTGTACTGCCGCCGGGGCCGGCATTATTAATTCAAAAGCTCCCTGACCGGAATACGGTGCATCCGGGCGAGACGATCACCTACACGTTAACCGTAACGAATTTGTTTAATATTGCGCAGACGAATGTCATTCTTGTCGACGAACTGCTGGGGCTGAATGAGAGGATAGCATTACTTCCCGCAAATGACACCGTCACGTTTACGTTGACGTTTACCGTTCCCGTCGATGCGGCAATCGGCAGCATTATCCGCAATACATTCAGGGTCTCTTCGGATCAATCGGCTGAACAGGAGACGGCAGCCGAGGTTATTGTAGAAGCGTTTCCCGGCCCATTGCTGCTTGTTCTAAAGGCTGCCGATCGCAATACGGCGGCGCCGGGCGAGACGATTGCCTACACCGTTTCGGTTACGAACCTGCTTAATGTCCCCCAGAATAACGTCCGGTTAATCGATCCTTTTCTAGGTGTAGACGAGACGATCCCGGTACTTCCGCCGAACGGAACGGTAACACTGACCTTTACGTTTACGGTTCCTTTGAGTGCGTTACCCGGCACTATTCTTCGCAATACCGTTGTAGCCGCTTCGGATCAATCCCCGGAGACAGAGACGGTTGCCGAGGTCATCGTAGAAAATCCGCCGGGACCCGCTCTATTCATTCGCAAGGTTGCCGACCGCAATACGGCCTCGCCGGGCGAGACGATCACCTATACGCTGACCGTTACAAATCTGCTTGGCACACCTCAAACGAATGTTGTGTTGACGGATGTATTGCTGGGGCTTAGCGAGACGATCCCGTTACTCATTGCCAATGGATCCGTCAGCCTGACGTTGACGTTTACCGTTCCTTTGGATGCCGTGCTTGGCAGCACGATCCGAAATACGTTCATAGCCGCTTCCGATCAATCGCCGGAAGCGGAGACGGTTGCGGAAGTGACAGTACAAGAACCGCCGGGCCAGACGCTTCAAATTCAAAAGGTTGCCGACCGCAATACCGCTGTGCCGGGCGATACGATTACGTATACGCTAACGGTTACGAATCTGCTGAACGTGCCGCAGACGAATGTCGTATTGACCGATGCCTTGCTTGGGCTCTCTGAGACAATTCCGACCTTGCCGGCGAACGGTTCTATTACTCTAACGCTGCCGTTCACCGTACCTTTGGACGCCGTCGTTGGAAGTGTCGTCCGGAATACGTTTATCGTATCGTCGGATCAATCGCCGGAGCTTGAGACCATTGCCGAGGTTCAAGTCGAGTCTTCGCCTGGACCGGAAACAACGCTTATCGTTCGCAAACGGTCCGACCGGAGCTCCGCATTACCCGGCGATACCATTCGATATACAATCGAAGTGATCAACACCGGTGTAATACCGGCTACCAACGTTGTTGTAAATGATTCGCTAACCGGTCAATCATTCACCATTCCGGTGATTGCGCCGGGCGGGACGGAGAGGGTGAGTTTCGAGTTCGCGGTGCCGCCAGGAACAACGCAAGGAACGGTAATCGCGAATCGCGTTACCGTTACCTGGACGGAAAAGCCTCCTGGTTCCCTGCCTGTTGTGGATGAACAAAGAGTTATTGTGGCTGATCCCGTAGAACTGCCGGAATTGGAAGTCGAAGCAACCCCGGAATTGCCGAAGCCCGGAGAGACGGTAACCAAGACCATTACCGTCACGAACGTCACCAATAACACGCTGACCAATGTTCGCGTCTTCGATACGCTGCTTCGTTTCCAGACGACAATACCGTCGCTCGCGCCCGGAGAGAGACGGGTGTTCACCCTTCAGCTGCCAATCGCGCCTGGAACACGGGGCGGTACCCGCTTCAGAAACATTGTCACTATTTTCTCCGACCAAACGCCTCAGCAGCAAAAAGAGGTTGATATCGAGGTGCAGTCCATCCCTGACGCATCCTTGACCGAGTCGGTTGATCCGTCAATCGGAAAACCGGGCGATACGGTGGTTTTCACCATTAAGTTCTGCAACACGGGGAACGTCTCTCTGTTTAACGTAAAGTTGAACGCACCGCTACTGGGCATCGAGGTACGTATTGTGGAATTCGAGGCGGGCGCATGCGAGACGATTCGGATCCCGTTTGTGCTTCCTGAGGTGGAGGAAGATACCGTCCTTGTAAGTCCGGCAACGCTCGTATCCGACAACGGTCCTACTAGGCAAGCAAGTGCCTCGGTAACGATCATTGTAGAGGAAGAATAGAAAAAAATCGCCCAACTCTCTGAAAAGAGGAGGGCGATTTTTTACATCTTTATTGATTTAAACCCGAAGCTCCGGAACCTGCCGCTCCACGTAGGACCGCACGGCTTCCGCATCGTCCATGTCCAGCACGGCTTCCGCGAGGGAAGACAGCTTCGCGCGGTCAAGGCGCGAGAGAAGGGCGCGGGCGGGAAGGACGGCGGATGCGCTCATGCTAAACTCGTCTAGTCCCAGGCCAAGCAGAATCGGAATCGCGATAGGGGTTCCGGCCATCTCGCCGCACATGCCAACCCACTTGTTCTCCTTATGAGCCGCTCGGATAACCAGATGAATCAGCCGGAGGACGGGAGGATGGAGCGGATCGGATAAATAGCCAAGCTTGGGATTCATCCGGTCTGCCGCCATCGTATATTGGACAAGGTCATTGGTGCCAATGCTGAAGAAGTCGACTTCCCGGGCGAACCGGTCCGCCATTTGGGCGGCTGCCGGGATTTCGATCATGATGCCGGCTTCAATCCGTTCGTTAAAGGCGACATGCTCGCTTCTGAGTTCTTGCTTGGCCTGCTCGAGCAGAGCTTTGGCTTGGCGCCATTCGCCAAGCGTCGCAATCATCGGGAACATGATCTTCAGATTTCCGTACGCGCTTGCTCGCAATACGGCACGCAGCTGCGTCTTGAACAGGTCCGGACGGTTCAGACAAATCCGGATCGCGCGGTAGCCGAGGAACGGATTGTCTTCCTTCTCGAGCTGCAGGCTTGGCAGCTCCTTGTCGCCGCCGATGTCCATCGTTCGAATAACGATGGGAGCAGCTTGCCCGAATGCTTCGGCTGCCTCTTTGTAGGCCGTGAACTGTTCTTCTTCCGTTGGCAGGTCAGGACGGCCCATATACAGAAACTCGGTGCGGAAGAGCCCCACGCCTTCGGCGCCTTGCTGCTGCGCTTGACGGGCATCCTGCACGGAGCCGATGTTGGCCACAAGCTCCACCTGATGTCCGTCCGCGCTGACCGAAGGCTGTCCGCGGAATTGCTCAAGAAGCGCGCGCTGACCCGCCGCCTGTTCTTGCAAAGCTTGATAACGGGCAAGCTCTTCGTCTTCGGGATCCACCAGAACAAGTCCGGCAGCGCCGTCTACGATAACCAGCTGACCGTCCTCGATACGCAGTGCTTTGTCTCCGGCGCCAACAATCGCAGGAATGCCGACCGAGCGGGCAATGATCGCGGAGTGGGAGGTGCGTCCGCCAACAGCCGTAACGAATCCGCCAATGACCGAAGGATCCAGCTGAGCCGTATCCGACGGCGTCAGATCGAAGGCGAACAGGATAGACTTCTCGTTTGAACTTGTTGCAGCTGTTGCTGCGGCCGGAACGGCATCGGCGTCGGTGTCGTGACCAAGCTTGCGGATGACGCGGCGGCTGACATCGCGGACATCCGCCGCGCGCTCCCGCAAATATTCGTCATCGAGGGAGGCGAGCATTGCCGCTACTTCTTCGCCGGACTCGTTTATTGCCGCTTCCGCCTTGTAGCGTTGTCCGCGGATTCGCTCCTGTGCCGCACCAATCAATTCTTCGTCTTCGAGCAGCATCAGATGCGCTTCGAAAATCTCGGCTTCTTTCTCGCGCCCGCCGGCAATCATGCGGGCATGAAGCTCTTCAAGCTCACTGCGCGCTGCCGCCACAGCTGCATCTAAGCGGCTGAGTTCAGCCGCTTCTTCGCCTGCTTCGACATAAGTTACCCCTTGAGGAACAGCCTCTTCGCGGAGGATAACCGCCCGGCCGATTGCATAACCTTCCGACGCGGCGATCCCCTTTATCTCGGTTGCCATCATTAGCGTGCCTCCTTACTCTGCTTCCACAGAAGCCAGCACAGCGCCAATAGCGTCAACCGCAGCTTCGGCTTTCTCTCCTTCGGCACTGACAGTAACCGTATCGTTGTGCTTGGCTCCGATCGACAGCACGTTAACCAGGCTTTTTGCGCTGACTTTACGGCCGCCTTTCTCGATATAAACCGTACCTTCGCAAATTTTAGCAGCTTCAACGATTTTTTTAGCGGGACGGGCGTGGACGCCCGTCGGGTTCATAACCACGTATGCTTTCTCCACCATAAGTCCTCCTAAAGGAATTGCCGCCCGAATGGCCTTGTTGGGCCATTCGTCGTAATTCTTACTTCGTAAGTTTAAGCAAATGTTCATCCTATTTATCTGACTACATGCGTTTTTTGATTTGTTCTTTCAACCGTTCCGACTGCGTACCGAAAATCGCCTGCACGGCGCCTTTGCCAAGACGCATAACGCCTGCCGCGCCAAGACGCTTCAGTTCAGCGTCATTGACTGCTTTCTCGTCTTTCACGATCAGACGGAGACGGGTGATACAAGCGTCAATGCTCTCGATATTGCCGGAACCGCCAAGCGCCGCGAGAACTTGACTCGCTTTATCGTCGCCTGCGCCCGCCGGCGCTCCGTCCTTGCCGCCTTCTTCAACCAGATCATCGTCTTCGCGGCCAGGCGTTTTCAGGTTCAGCTTCACGATTACGACGCGGAACAGGACGTAGTACACTACCGCGTATACGAGACCAATCGGGATAATCATCCAGCCTTTTGTCGAGAGCGGATAGTTGATCGCGTAGTCAAGGAAGCCGGCCGAGAAGCCGAAGCCGTGGTGAATGCCAAGCTCAACGACGAGCCAAGCGGAGATACCCGTTAATACGGCATGGATCACGTACAGGACCGGTGCCACGAACATAAAGGCGAATTCAAGCGGTTCCGTAATACCCGTCAGGAACGAAGCAAGAGCGGAACCGATAAAGATCGAAGAAACAAGCTTGCGCTTTTCCGGTTTGGCCGTATGAATAATCGCGAAGGCGGCAGCCGGAAGAGCGAACATCATGATCGGGAAGAAGCCTGTCATGAACATGCCTGCAGTCGGGTCTCCTGCAAAGAAGCGGTGCAGGTCGCCGTGAACCACGTTGCCTGCAGCATCCGTGTAATCGCCGATTTGGAACCAGGCGATCGCGTTGATAACATGGTGCAGACCGAATGGAATAAGCAAACGGTTGGCCGTCATGAAGATAAACGCGCCGACGCCGCCAAGATCAACAATCCAGCGTCCGAACGTATCGAGCCACGATTGGACGGGCCCCCAGATGAGACCAAAGATCAGACCGACGATAACCATCGCAAACGAGGTGATAATCGGAACAAAACGTTTGCCGCCAAAGAAGCCGAGCCAATCCGGCAGCTTAATGTCGTGGTACTTGTTATAGAAGTAGGAAGCGACAAGACCCGCAATGATACCGCCCAGTACACCCATGTTAAGCGTTGTGTCTTTATCCACGAGACCCGTGAATACGGTTGGGATTTTGCCCAGCACGTTTGTCAGAACAAGATACGCAATAACGGCGGCAAGCGTTGCAACCGCATCGCCGGCCATCCCGATCGCAACGCCGATCGCGAAGATGAGAGGCAGGTTGTCAAAAATCGCGGAGCCGCCCGCCGCAAGGAACGGAGCGATATAATGGTTGAGGAAGTCGCCGAACTGGCCGAATCCGAAATCCTTTACATAATCGATGTTGCCGAAACGCAATAAGAGGGCTGCCGCAGGCAAAGCTGCGACAGGAAGCATTAGAGATTTACCGATCTTTTGCAAAAATGCGAGCATCTTATCTCACTCCATGTCCATAGTTTAGGTTTTCAGAACAACCTTAATCGTATCCGGATCTCCGGCAGTTACGGTTTTGAAGGTGCATTCCACTTTCTCCGCGCCGTCTTCGTTCGCAACGATGATCGGCGTGACTACCGGATAACCCGCATCGCGGATTTTGTCCAGATCGCATTCGAGAAGGGTTTGACCAGCCTTGAAGGAATCGCCTGTCTTTACAAGGGCTTTGAAGCCGTCGCCGTTTAAGGCAACGGTATTGATGCCAACGTGAATAAGCAGCTGCAGTCCGGACGAATGCTCGATGATCAAGGCATGATGCGTGTCGATTAAATGGCTCACAACGCCGTCAAACGGCGCGATGACGCGTCCTTCCGTCGGCTCGATTGCAGCGCCTTCGCCCATTAAGCCTTGCGCGAACGCTTCGTCGGGTACTTCGCTGAGCGGAACAAGCTTGCCGCTAATCGGTGCGGCTACGCTAACGGAATTCGATTTTTTGCCAAACCATTTCATATGATCTACTCCTTGCTATCCATGTTGTTGTCTGTCTATGTTCATTCTGCATTCTCCGAACGGAACAACCGGTACAAATGCATGGCGAGGTAACCAATCTCATCGGAGGAGACCTTGACGTTTAGTCTTTCTCCAATCATCTGCGCGATTAATTCCGCCTTCTGATGCTCGGCAGGTATTTTGTGTTTAATTTCTGCGGAGAACGGATTTTCAGATTCCTTATTCTGCAAAATTCGTTCCATCATATAACGCAAATGCATAATCAGCCGGGCATAATCCGAGCTCTTCTTGGACAATGGCGCTTCCCGCCAGCCCTCGATCCGCTCTACGATCTCGTTCATCAGCTCCGTCAGCTGAACCATTTGTCCCGCGGTAACGGACCCTGCTGCCGAATACACGTGATACGTAAGAAAGCCGATTTCATCTTCAGGGATAATGACGTCGAATTTCTCGCTGATCATCTTGGCTGCCTTGGCGGCGATTTTGAACTCTTGGGGATAACACATCTTCGTTTCGTACAGGAAAGGATTGACGATTTCCATGCCGTTTCTTAACCGGTAGACGACAAACTGAATATGGCTCGGTAAGGCGAAATACACTTTCGGATCGACGGGCGTTCCCAGCCGTTCCCGAATCTCATCAATGATCTGCTCGGAGATTTGCACCACCTCCGGGTCCAATTCCTCAAGCAGAGAATGGTAATGCAGCGCTTTATCCCGGTCGTCCAGCCGGTACCGCTTCTCGATTCGCGGGTCTTCGGCATCGATAAACTTCCGGCCTTTGCATGAGAAGCCAATGCCCTTGCCAAACAGCACGTATTCCCTCGATGAGTTCGGCTCCATCGTTAGGATGACATTGTTGCCAACGATCCGATCGATCCGAAGTTGTCCCGTGAGTCCCACGTCAATCCCTCCTCTCAGTAGTAAATTCCCCATTTTGAGCACAAAAAAACCAAGAAAAGACACCGCCGTCATTCGGGCGGATACTCTCCTTGGCTCATGCCTAGTCGAACTAGTAACATGCCAAAAGGCTTGTTATATATTTGGCTCGTTATCACTATAAATCATGCAAACGTTTACGTCAATTGAAAATTATTCATCCCTTTAATTTTTCGCGGTGATTCTTGAGACCTACCCTGGAAGAACCCTCGCAGCTGGCTTTCATATAATAATAGATAACGTATCCTCTAAGTTTGAGAGGGTGACGAACATCAGGTTTGGCGCTGAGGAGTCGGAACCGTAAAATGGTATTCGAACCAAGCTTAACGGCAGATGCTGCTGCCCTGTCATAAATGAAGGGTCTTTTTTTGCAAGCAAGCTTGACGTTTGCTATATAATTAGGCACAATTACTTACTAGATACTTCACTTACTATACGTATATTACTTACTTTACGTACATGAATAGGAATGGAAGCAATGTCAATCATTAGACTATCGGATCACGGTGGCATTGCTGAGGAGGACATATGGATGGGATCATCAGGGTATGACGGTCATTTTGAATTCGGCATTTACACATTAGGCGATCTTGCGGTGGATCCCCGTACGGGCGGGCTCAAAAACGCGGGAGAACGAATGAAGGAAATTATCCGGGCAGCCAAAGTTGCGGATGAGGCGGGCATTGACGTATTCGGAGTTGGCGAGCATCACCGTCTGGACTTTGCTTTATCCTCGCCGCCGGTTTTGCTTGCCGCAATCGCGCAGGCGACCTCGCGCATTCGTCTTACAAGCGCAACTACGGTACTTGGGACGGCGGACCCG
This sequence comes from Paenibacillus sp. BK720, assembly GCF_011761545.1. NCBI lineage: Bacteria > Bacillati > Bacillota > Bacilli > Caryophanales > Paenibacillaceae > Paenibacillus > Paenibacillus sp. BK720. The sequence continues at coordinate 842,823 of NZ_JAASRQ010000001.1, forward strand.
GTACGGGTATTCGAAGACTTTGCGACGCTTGATCTCATCTCGGACGGGCGCGCGGAGATTATCGCCGGCCGCGGCGCATATATCGAATCTTTCCCGCTCTTCGGCTTTGAGCTGGATGACTATAAAGAATTGTTCGCTGAGAAGCTTGAATTAATGAGGCAGCTCAATTTATCGGAACGGATTACATGGAGCGGCCGTCTTCGCAGTCCTTTGGAGAATGCTGAAATCGCACCGCGTCCGGCGCAGTCTGCGATCCCGGTCTGGGTTGGCGTAGGCAGCACGGCGGAAAGCGCGTCTCTGGCCGGTCGGCATGGGGCGGGCATGGCACTAGCGATGCTTGGCGGAGAACCGTCGAAATACAAGCATCTTGTAGATTGTTACAAGGCAGCGGGCATCGCAGCAGGCTATCGGAGTGAAGAGCTGAGGGTAGCGATTACCGGCCACTGCTATGTTGCAAAGACAACCGAGCAGGCGCTGGACGAATTTTATGCCGGCTATTCGGCATACTATTCCCAGTTCATGGGCGGCAAGGAGAACGGAACTCCGCTCTCGCGGGGGGATTTCGAGAAGCTTGCGGGTTCGCTTGCGATTGGAAGTCCGGAGCTGATCGCGCGGAAGATTATCGAACAGCACAGGCTGTTTGGCCATTCCCGCTTTATGGCCCAGATGGACATTGGAGGCATGCCTGCCGCACAGGTGGAGTCATCCATCCGATTGCTTGCTAAGGAAGTTGCGCCGATTGTCCGGGAAGCCCTGCAAGTAAAGGTCTAATCCAAGATTGTTAAAAGTTGACTATTCACACTAGACAACTCGGAAAAACAGCGTTATACTCAATCCAATCATTTTAAAAATTTAATGGAATAAGGATCTTCGGGGCAGGGTGAAACTCCTGACCGGCGGTAATCGTTAATCCCTGCCTGGCAGGATAACAAAGCCCGCGACTCCCTGAGCTGACAAACAGCAAGGGGACTGACTTGGTGCGACTCCAAGGCCGACGGTATAGTCCGGATGATAGAAGATCGCTGAAGTAAGCCTGCAGAAGGCGGAAAACCGCCGATATGCATGTTTATTTGAGTTGGCCCCGATTCGCGTATAACCAAGCGGATCGGGGCTTTTTATTTGAGCGAAACCGACTGCTGACCTTCCGGCTGAAGGCGCAGCCGTAACGCTTGCTCCGTCCTGTATTCAGAAAGGGTACTTATTATGAGCAATGTTACCGCATCACCACTTATCCGCACCAAATCTCCCGTTCGGCCGGAGTTTTGGCTGGTTGTCCTTGGAGCAGCGCTATGGGGCGTGGATCCGGTATTCCGCATTATCTTACTGAAAACCTTAACCTCTACCCAGATCGTTCTGCTGGAGCATATCATTTTGTTCATTGCCGCAGCTCCCGTGTTATGGAAGTTCCGTGCGGATCTACGCGGCGTTCGTCTCCGCCAGCTTGGCGCATTGCTGTTTGTCTCGTGGGGCGGCTCGGCGCTTGCCACGATTCTTTTCACGCAAGGTCTGGTTCACGGCAATCCCAATGCGGTTCTGCTGCTGCAGAAGCTGCAGCCGCTCTTCGCCATTGTAATGGCAAGAATCTTATTGAAGGAGCTTCTGCCCAAAAAAATCGGACCTTTACTCGTTCTTGCCATTGTCGGAACCTATTTGCTGACGTTTGGCTTTACGCTTCCTTTTGGCCATGTCAATGAATTTGTCCAGGTTGGCAGCCTGTTGTCGCTGGGCGCGGCTGCTCTATGGGGCGGATCGACGGTTATGGGACGTTATCTGCTCGGGAGCATGAAGTACGAGACGGTTACATCCCTGCGATTTATGCTGGCTTTGCCGCTGCTGCTTGTAATTACCTGGTCGGAAGGAGCGGCATGGAAGCTGGCGGAAGGGACGGACCTGGTAGCCGTTATCGTTAATCTGCTTCTTCAGGCCTTGCTTCCGGGGTTGGTCAGCTTGCTTGTCTACTATAAAGGTCTAAGTAAGATCAAGGCTTCTTACGCGACAATCGCCGAGCTAAGCTTCCCGATGGTAGGCGTTCTCCTGAATTGGACGGTATTCGGCCAAGTGATCACTAGCGCCCAGATCGCAGGCTTTGTGTTTATCTGGTTTACGTTATTTTTCATTTCCAGGCAGCAGAATTAAGCGTGGATATTTCTCCTTTAACCGCTTTCACATCTGGGCGATTGCTGATATACTGCGGTTGGAGGTGTAGGAAACAATGGAGAATAGAACGATCAAATGGGGCATTCTTGGCGCCGGCTGGATTGCCTCCCAATTCGCACGCGATTTGGCTTTTGCCCGGGATGCGGAGCTTCGCGCGGTAGGCTCCCGCTCGCTGGCGAAAGCGGAAGAGTTCGCCGGCAAATTCGGCGGCAAACGCGCGTACGGAAGTTATGAGGAGCTGGTGAACGACGCCGAGATCGACATTATTTATGTCGCGACTCCTCATCCGTCCCATAAGGAGCATGTTCTGAAATGTCTGCGCGCAGGCAAAGCGGTATTATGCGAGAAGCCGTTTACGGTCAATGTAAAAGAAGCAGAGGAAGTCGTGCAATACGCAAGAGATAACCGCATTTTCTTGATGGAAGCGATGTGGACGCGGTTTCTGCCGGTCATCCGCAAGGTCCGTGAATGGATCGCCGAGGGACGTATCGGCGAGGTCCGGCTGCTGAAGGCGGACTTTGGCTTCCGTACAGGCGTTAATCCGGAAGGACGCTTGTTTAATCCGGCCCTGGCAGGCGGCGCGCTGCTGGATGTCGGCATTTACCCGCTATCCTTCGCTTCCATGTTATTTGGCGCAAAGCCGAAGCAGATTCTAAGCACCGCTCATCTCGGCGAAACTGGCGTAGACGAGGAAAACAGCATTCTGCTATCCTATGAAGGCGGCGGAACCGCCATGCTGAGCTCGGCGATCCGTCTTTGCTCGGGCAGCGATGCTTACATAATGGGGACGGAGGGCTCCATTAAAATTCCTTCCTTCTTTAATGCCAAATCCGCAACGCTTGTTGCCGCGGACGGTACGGAAGAAACGTTCTCGGATGACCGCACGACGCTTGGTTATGTATACGAGGCCGAAGCAGCCGGACAATATCTTCGTGAAGGCAAGGTTGAGAGCGAGGTTGTACCTTTGGACGAAACCCTGCAGCTGATGCGGACGATGGACGAAATCCGCGGTCAATGGGGACTGCGTTATCCATTCGAATAATAAATAAAAGGACTGGTTCTGTAAACCGGTCCTTTTTGTTTTAGAATAAAAAAAAGCGGCCCGCATTCGGGATACGGGCCCAAGAGACAAGCTATATCAAATAGGGAGTATGGTCATTATGTTCTCCCAAGATTAAACAAAGCTGAAAAGTACATTAGTTTCACATAAAAAATAAGGGCTATTGTCCATTGCGCTAAGGTATAATGAGTTCTATATTGTTTGCCATTAAGCCGGAGGGGGAAAATCCAGATGGAAAATATTAATTTTTGTATGGCTTGCGGAGATAAGCTGGAAGTTAGAGAGATTGGCGGGGAGGACCGCAAGGCTTGCCCAAGCTGCAGCTTCGTTCATTGGGGAAACTACAGCATCGGAGTAGGAGCATGCGTCGTTAAAGAGAACAAGGTGCTTCTGGTTCGCCGCGCCCACGAGCCGGGGAAAGGCTATTGGACAACGCCGGGCGGTTATATTGAACAGTTCGAGCAGATTAGAGGCTCGGTTGCCCGCGAGGTATGGGAAGAAACGGGCGTCCGCGCGATCGTGTCCAAAATTATCGGCATACGCGACCGGCCGCATTCGGTGCATGACGTCTACATTACCTTCGAGATGGAGTACATAGACGGGGAGCCTCGCCCGGACGGCGTGGAAGTAGACGGCGCAGGCTTCTTCAGCCTCGAGGAAATGGAGACCATGAACGTCGCCGACTTGACCGCCTGGCAGGTGGATCTCGCTCTGAACGGCAGCGGGGGCGGCTTGACCGAGGACACCAAACCCATCCGCGAAAGCCTTAAGAAATACGGCCTCTACCGTGCCAAGTAAGCCGGTTCAGGCAACAAAAAGCCCCGGATTAATTTCCGGGGCTATTGCTATATTCCCACTTCCCACTCCCACACCCGATAAACAGGTGTGAGAAGAAGCATTTGTGATTTTAGTAGTGCGGAAGGGAAATATCTTCTGGAGGAGCGCAGCGCTTGCCTTTGGTCTCGTGGGAATACCTTAATAAATTTCATTCGGAATCCCACGAGACCAACAGCAACCGGAAGAAGATGTTTTCCTGTAGCATGCTCCTACTAAATCACATCTGCTTCGTCTTAAACAACCGGTTTATCGATCCGCCATTATTAATGATCCGCAAAGCATTCGCCAGCAGATCCGCCATCGGCAGAACGATAAACTTGTCCGAATGGTTCGGGTCAATCGCGATCGTATCCGTAATAACGACCTCTTTAATGAAAGGATGCGTCAGCTTCTCGAGCGCATTTTCCGAGAACAGGCCGTGCGTGGCGCAAATAAAGGCGTCGTTGGCGCCGCGCTTGTTCAAGGCTTCCACAACCTTGATAATAGTGCCGCCCGTATCGATCAAATCCTCGATGATAATCGGCGTCATGCCTTCGACTTCCCCGATAATATGCGTAATTTTCGACGTGTTGTGGGCTGGACGGTTCTTGATCATAATCGCGAACGGACAATCCATGTAGTTGGCCAGCTTCTCCGCCGTTGTTGCGCGTCCGGCATCCGGCGAGACAACGACGGGGTTTTTGATGTTTTTGCTCTTCAAATAATCCGTGATCAGATCAAGGGCGGTAATATGATCGACCGGAATTTCAAAGAAGCCCTGGATCGGATCGGCATGCAGGTCAACCGTAATGAGACGGTCGGCGCCAACGGTTGTCAGGACATCGGCAACCAGCTTGGCGGAAATCGGCTCGCGCGGAGCGGATTTCCGTTCCTGACGGGCATAACCGTAATAAGGCATAATGATATTGATGGTTTTTGCGGAAGCCCGTTTGGCCGCATCAATCATAATCATAAGTTCAACGAGATGCTCATTCACCGGATGAGACAGGGATTGAACGATATAAACATGGGCCGAGCGAATCGACTCTATGTAACGAAGGCTGATTTCTCCGCTTGCCAGCCTGGAGATCTCAATGTCTCCTAGAGGAACGTCAAGTTTTCGGCATAGCTCTTCCGCCAGCGGGCGGTTCGAGGAGCCGGAAAAGATTTTTACATTTTGCATCCGCTTGTCTCCTTACGTTCATTGTACAGATAGTCCCATTATAGCTTTTCCCGAGGCAAATTCAAAATTGCGATAGGCCCAAAAAAGAAAAGCGGTCTTGAAAAGTCCGCTTTGGACCTCTCAAGACCACGGTTTGCCGTTTATTTCGCTACGATATCCTGGATTGCTTTTTCCAGCTTGTCGAGGAGCTGGTCCTTGTCAATCGATCCGCCTTGGTACTCCTGCATGGCAGCGCCCCAGCCTTGCGGTACGCCGTCCGGGTAACGGCCCCAATGCCAGCCGCCGGCCGTTGCTGCTTGCTCGGATACGGCAACGCCCATTTGACCGATTTCATCCGCCGTAGGCTTGATGGAGGTCAGAGCAGGGATAAATTTGAATTCTTTTGTCAGGTACGATTTGCCCGTGTCCGAAGTAACCATCCAGTTCAGGAACTTTTTCGCTTCTTCGGCGTTTTTGGATTTGCTGTTTACGATCCAGAAGTTAGCAGGACCCGTGTAGATATGCGCGTTGCCGCTGTCGTCAATCGGAATAGGGAGCAGGCCGACGTTCAGCTTCGCTACTTTGTCCACGTCGCCTTGGATCCAGTTACCTTGTTGAATCATCGCTGCCTTGCCGGATGCGAAGTTAGCCACTTGCGTCGCATAGTCCGTTGTCAGCTTGTCTTTTTGGCTGTATTTGAAGACCACGTCAACGTAATTAATCCATTTCTTGAAGACATCGTTGTCTTTGAAGTTTGCGCTGCCGTCTTTTGTTCCGTTAATGAAGGCGATTGGATCCGGCTGCTCGGCGAGACCAACGTTGATCGTGTGGTGACCGATCGACCACCATTCGTTTGTTGTCGAGAATGGCGTGATGCCGGCCGCTTGCAGCTTTTTCGCTGCATCTTCAAGCTCGGTCAACGTCTTGGGAAGAGTAGTGATGCCGGCTTTCTCGAACAAATCCTTGTTGTAGAAAATGCCGTAGCCTTCGATGTTCATCGGCATGCCGAGCAGCTTGCCGTCCACTTGGGCAGGACCGGCCGCTGCCGGAATAACGTCTTTCGCCCACGGCTCGCCGGACAAGTCCGTCGCGCGGTCATAGTAAGCTTCAAGCGCCGCGTAGCCTTCGGAGTTAAAGATCTCCGGCTCGGAGCCGGAAGCGATTTCAGCCTTGAGCAGGGCATTGTAGTCTTCGCCGCCGCCATGCGTTTCGACTTCGACTTTAACGCCGGTCTCTTTCTCATATTCTTCAGCCATGCGGTTAAGCGCGTCGGCAATTTCCACTTTGAACTGAAATACTTTGATTTTTACGTCTTTCTTTGGAGCCGTGGAAGCCTCCGTTGTCGCATTGGCGGATTCGGCAGGCTTATTGCTTGCTTCGGAGCCCGAATTATTGCCGTTGTTGCCGTTGTTGCCACAGCCGGCTGCTGTCAAAGTCAGGATCGCCGCGGCGAGAAAAATAGAAAGCCTTTTCATTTTGTTAACCTCCCCATTTTTGTCAAAAGGTTGTTTCTCTTTACAAGTTTGATTATATGGAAGCTTAAAGCCAAGAAACACAGACGTTTTTGTCATGAAAAGTGCAAAATATTGATATTACCACAATAGAATTTATACGTTTCGGAGAACTCGAAACATAGAGAAGCCTCGATAGAGGTTTTCTCACCCTTTGAGAGATCCCGAAGAGATCCCCTCGATAATATGCTTTTGCAGCATAAGGAACATGATAATGATAGGCGTAATGCCCATGGTCAAACCGGCGAGAGCCAGATCCCATTGCTTCGTATATTGCCCAAAGAAGCGGGTAATCGCAAGCGGGATGGTCGTCAGATCTTTATTCGAACCGATAATCAGCACCGGCAGCAGGTAGTCGTTCCAGATCCAAAGGCCGTTCAAAATGATGACAGTTACCATAATCGGACGCAGCAGCGGGAACACGATCCGCCAAAATACGCCGTATGGCGAGCATCCGTCAACGACAGCCGCTTCTTCAATCTCAAGCGGGACGCTTTTGATAAAGCCGTGGAACAGGAAGACCGAAAGCGATAAGCCAAAGCCGAGATAACAGATGACAATCCCGAACATGTTGGCCCGGAGCTCCAGGAAGCTTGTTACGCGTACCAGCTGCAGCATGACCGACTGGAACGGAATGATCATGGCCGAGATAAACGCCGTGAACAGGATTTTGTTGAACACGGTTGGCTTGCGTACAAGCCGGTAGCCCGTCATGGCGCTGATGATCACAATGCCGGTTACGCTGATACCGGTAATCAGGACCGAGTTCAGCAAGGCTTTCGGGAATTTAATAATATCCCATACCTTCGAGTAATTCGAGAACAGGTACTTGTCCGGAAGAGAAGCGGCGTCCACCATAATCTCGCCAAGCGCTTTAACCGAATTGACAAGGACGAAATAAAAAGGAGCTATGAAAAGCAGAGCGAGCAATATTGCTGCAGCTGCAACGGCCCAAAGCCGGGAACGGGAAGCTGTCATTTACGCTTCTACCTCCTTCCGTTTGGTCAGCCACACTTGCGTGACGGCAATGATGGATACGGCAAAGAAGAACAGCATCGCTTTGGCGGTGCCAAGCCCGTAACGGTTGTTGACAAGCGCCTCGGCATAAATGTTATAAGCAAGCGATTGGGTGGAAGTGCCCGGACCGCCTTTGGTTAGCGAAAGGTTCAGGTCGAACATTTTGAACGCGCCGGATGTCGTCAGGAACAAGCAGACGGTAATGGCCGGCATCACAAGCGGCATGATCACTTTGCGGACGGTTTGGAAATAGGTCGCTCCGTCAATCGTTGCGGCTTCCATCAAGTCCTTCGGCACGCCGACGATCGCCGCGATGTAAATAACCATCATGTAGCCGGTCGTCTGCCAGACGAAGACGATAACGAGTCCCCAGAAGCCGGTCTCCGGCGTACCGAGCCAAGGAAGCTCGAAGAAATGCCAGCCGGTCATTTCGCCGATGGTTTTGAAGCCTTTGGTGAAAATGAATTGCCAGATGTAACCAAGCAGAATGCCGCCAATCATGTTCGGCAGGAAGAATATCGTGCGGAGCGTATTTCGTCCCCGCATCGGCCGGGTCAGCAGAAGTCCTAGTATAAGGGCGAGAATATTGGTCACGACCACGGTAACGACGGTAAACTCCAGCGTGAATTTAAAGGATGCCCAAAATTTGTCATCGTTCGTAAAGATGCGGTGGACGTTGTCCATGCCGATCCATTTCGCTTTGTCGAGATCCAGGCCATTCCACTCCGTGAAGGAAAAGTAGAAGCCAAGCAGGAACGGAATAAGCACGATAATCGTGAAGACGATCATGCCCGGTCCGACAAATACAAGCTGCTGTATCCATTCGTTTGATCTTTTTCGTAAGTTCAATTGGAGTCCCCCTTCGTAATGCGGCTATCAGCATCGGTGTATAGCTAGACTATAAACAGTTATTGAAATTTGAACCACCGATAGATATGATGGGTTAGGTGTAATATATTGACCTTGGGGGTAGGACGTCATGTTTGCGTTCGCAACAAGCATTAACCGGAAGCTGATGGCGCTCTTGCTTGCCGTCACGATTATTCCGATTACCGTATCGATGATTATCTCGAATTATTACATCAAGGATAAGGTGACCCAGCAATCGATTCACGAGAATCAGAACCTGCTTGCGCTGGGCAAAAACAACATCCTGGGCTACATGGACAAGATCAACGAGAACTCGCTCGACGTGTACCTGAACATCAACAAGTCCAATTCGCTCTATGCCTTGATTGAGCGGGGCCAGTCGCCAAGCGTAAACGTACCGTTATTCGACGAAAAAAATAATTTGCAGATTTACTCCCATATGCTGAACATTTATCAGTCTACGAACGGGATTCATCAAATCCAGCTGCAGATCGGCGATGGCAAGCTGACCTATCTGATGGCCCGCGGATTTTTCCGCAGAGGAATCAATCAGCCGCTGGAATGGCCAACGGAGCATGGTGCAAGCCCGAAGCCGTTTGTGGAGGCTACGCACACGAGCGAGCATTACAATCTGGACTGGAGCCATGCCGTCAAAGAGGAAAGCGTTTTCACTCTGCGCCGGCCGATTATCAGGACGCCAAGCGACGAAGTGATCGGTTATTTGTCGATGGACGTCAAGTCGGATGAGTTGAATCAAATCTGCAGGCAGCTGACGATGTCGGCCGAGGAGCAGCTGTATATTATCGATCGCAGCCGCAATTTTGTATGCTCGGTGAATGGGCAGGAGGACCAGGCCCAGCTCAAATGGACGGACCAGGTACTTGCCTCCCAACAGGAGAATGGCGTGATCAAATGGAAAGACCAGTCTTTTTCCGGCATTGTCATTTATGATACACTCAGTACCAATTACATGGACTGGGTTGTCGTAAAGCAGCTTCCGTACTCGTATCTGTACGAAAGCGCAACGGCGATCCGGACGATCAATACGTCGGTTATCGCGATCTTTATGGTGCTTGCCGTCATCGCGAGCTTCCTCGTCAGCTATCAGTTCACGAAGCCGATCAAGCGGCTGATCGGGCATATCAATCAAGTGCAGTCCGGGAATTTCAATGTCGTGGTGCCGGTGGACCGGAAGGATGAGATCGGCATATTGGCAAGGCGCTTCAACACGATGATCCAGACGATCCGGGAATTGATCAACAGCGAATACCGGCTTGAAATTGCCAACAAGACGAATCAGCTAAGGGCCATGCAGGCGCAGATCAATCCGCATTTCCTGTACAATGCCCTGCAGTCCATCGGAACGCTGGCTCTTCATGCCGGAGCTCCTAAGGTGTATTCGCTTATCACTTCCATTGCCAAAATGATGCGGTACAATATGAACACAAGCGAGTCGATCGTGCCATTTGCCACGGAGCTCAATCACGCGAAGGCCTATCTTGAGCTGCAGCAGCAAAGATTCAATGAACAGCTGACCGTGCATTACGATATCGATCCGGCTTCTCTTCCGGTGCAGGTGCCCAAAATGCTGCTGCAGCCGCTCGTCGAGAACTACTTCAAGCATGGCTATGAAACCTCCGGGCGGAACGGCGTATTGCGTTTGTTCTCGGAAGTGACGGATGAAGGCACATGGCTGACCGTTCGGATCGAGGATAACGGAAGCGGGATGGATCCGGACAAGCTGCGGGAGCTGAGGCAGCTGTTATTCCGTTCCACCGGAGCGCTGCTTGAGGAGCAGAAGAGCATCGGCATCAGCAACGTATGGATGAGGCTGAAGCTTTATTACAACGAGGAAGCGGAAATGAGCATGGACTCTTCGCCGTCGGGCGGATTTACCGTGACCTTGCGAATACCTGTGCAAGAGCTGGAGGAACGAGCATGAAAATACTCATTGTAGACGACGAACAGCATGTGCGCGAAGCGGTCAAGCTGCTGATTGATTGGGAGCAGCTCGGAATCAAGGAAATTTATGAAGCCGATAACGGCGATTCCGCCATTGAAATGCTGGGGAGCATGCAGCCGGAAATCGTCATTACCGATATGCGAATGCCCAATCGGGATGGGGTAGAGCTGCTGGCCTGGATGAAGGAGCAAGGGCGGAAAAGCAAAACGATCGTTATCAGCGGCTACGATGATTTCCACCTGGTGCGCAGCTCGATGAAATACGGCGGACAAGATTATTTGCTCAAGCCGATTGATCCGGAACAGCTGACGGAAGCTTTGCAGAAAGCCAAGCAGAGCTGGGAGCAGGAGGATCGGGCCCGCCGGCTTGACCAGCAGCGCAGCATCGAGATCAACCAGATTAAGCCCGTATACCGGGATAAGCTGTTCTCGACGATGATCAGCGAAGCCGGGGCCGGCGGGCAAGTGACGGTTCCGGCCGTGCTGAAGGAGGAGTTTCGGCTTGACCGCGCCACAGAGTGCCGGGTTATTATTCTTAGCACGGGAATGCTGGAGCCTCAAATCTCCCGCAAATTTGACGGAAACCGCGATTTGCTCACTTTTTGCCTGATCAATGTGTGCAACGAAATATTAAAGCAGAAAAATGGCGGCTTTGCGTTCCGCTATTGGAACAGCGAGCATGAAATTATTATCCTGCTGTGGGACCGGCTGGCAGAATGGGAGGACTTGCTGGCGCTTATTACGGAAGGAATCGTGAATTCGATTCATGGCCGATTCCACTACGGTGTGGGGCATAAGCAGGCTTTTCCAGCCGGGTTATCGTTATCTTACCAGGAGGCAAGAGCCGCGCTGAAGCAGCGCAACTTGCTCGAGGACAACAGCTATATCCATTGCAGCGAGAAGGGGTATAAATCGGGTATTCATTCCTTAAGCATTGCCGCTTATGAAGAGCGGTTCCGTCTTGCGGTGTGGAGCGGCAAGGAGAAGGAGATCGAAACGGCCGTCGAGGGCTTCCTGGAGGCGGCTCGGCAGCTGCCGGTCATCACCCAAGAGCAGATTGAGCTGTGGCGCTTCGAATATGAATCCATGCTGAGCCGCTGGCGGCAGGAGCTTGCGGCCAAGCAGGATATTCAGGCAGGAGCGGAGCCGTCTCCCGGTCTGCCGTTAGTCGTATTGCTGGACGAGCAGGGCAGGTTATCGCTGGAGCTCTGCAGGCGTGAGCTGTTGAACGGGCTGATGGCGTTTGCGGCATTAACCGGGGCAGGCGGCAATAAAGAGCATAGCATTATGCGGGATATCGCCCGATACATGGAGCAGAATTATAACCGGGAGGTTACCTTGCAGGATATTTCCGAAAGATTCTATTTGAGCAGAGAGTATATTTCACGCCGCTTCAAGCAGGAGATGGGCGAGAATGTCTTTGATTACCTGGGCCGCATCCGCGTCGAGAAAGCAAAGCTGCTGCTGCAAAATCCGAATCTCAAAATCGCGCAGATCGCCGAAATGGTCGGCTATGACGACGATAAATATTTCAGCAAGGTGTTTAAGAAGTTTGAGGGGCAGTCGCCTAACCAGTACAGGAAATTGTGATGCGCATGGTCAAATTATGATCAAATGGTACTGTAAAACTGCGCAGTCGAATGTTCTTCCAATCGCTGTTGTTCCCGGATTCCTTGAATTTATATTGTAACGGTGGGAATCCGGGAACAAAGGCGAACGCTCCGCTTTTCCAGAATCATTCAAGCAGCTTCGTTTTACCAACCATTTTGAAATTTGAAAAAGCCATCACAAAAAAAGAATAAAAAGAAAGAAGGAGCTGGCCATTGCGGCAGCTCCTTTGCTGTGTTAGTTAGTTAGTTATAGTGGGATAGCAGGATCGGTTGGTTAATCGATCATGTTTTTGGTGGCTTGATACATGCTTTCGGAGTACTTGTCGATATCGTCGCGGGACATGCGGAGACGGTCGACCGAGGTGCCGTAGCCAATCTCGGATTTGCCTTCCCGAAGTCCTTGGAAGATACCGTCGGCAAAGGCGTCGAGAGGCTCGCCATGGACATGGAGACCCGTGCCGCCCAAGTCGGTATTAACGGCCGGAGGGGCAACCTCGATGACCTCTACGGAAGTTTCCGAGAGCTGATGTCTCAGGCTTATCGTAAAGGAATGGAGAGCTGCCTTTGTAGCCGAATAGATCGGTGCGATGGCGAATGGCGTAAAGGCTAGGCCCGATGTCACATTGATAATGGCCGCGTTCTCTTTTTCCGTAAAAAACGGAGCAAACAGGATCGCAAGGTGAAGGGGGGCTTCAATGTTGGTGGAAATTTCTTTGTTGAAATACGCCCAGTCGTTTTTCGCATCCGCTTTTATCACGCTGAACCGCTGCTGAATCCCCGCATTGTTCACCAATACGTTGATGTCCGGGTAAGTTGCCGTGACCCAATCAAACAGGGCAATCCGCTCGGCTTCATTGCTCAAATCGCTGACTTTTGTTATGAGGCCGGGCAGCTTGTCTTGCGCGTCCTGAAGGACTTGTTCACGCCGTCCGGTTACAATAACCGTATTTCCGGCTTTCATGAAGCGTTCCGCAAATGCCAATCCAATCCCCGTGCTTCCGCCCGTAATGAGAATCGTGTTTCCTGAAAGTTTCATATTAGCGCCTCCTGCGTTTGTTTGATGTAACGTTGTATTTTTACTTCGATTCCCTCGAGGGATTCGGTCATTAAAGCCATTTGCGCCAGCACAGCCTGCTTATGCCTGTTCAGCATCTCAAGCCGAAGAGGAACCGTGCCGGCGCCTTCAACGACCCAATCGATATATTGCTTGATATCATGAATAGGCATATTCGTGTTTTTCAAACACATGACCGTTCCAAGCAATGCCATTTGATTTTCCGAAAACAACCTTCTGCCCGCATGATCACGCTCCATCAGCGGCAGCAGCCCTTTTTTCTCATAATAACGAATCGTTGATTCCGGTATGTCTAACTTGGCAGCAGCTTCGCCAATGGAATAATAGTTCATCTGGAGTCCTCCAATTTGTTGTCGACGGGAATATCATACGACTTAAACCTTGGTTTAAGTCAAGCGGATTGAAAAAAATTATTGTGCCTTTAATCTGCGTGGTAAAATACTCCATATCGCTTTATTTCAAATGGAGGTGTATCCATTGATCAATCGGATTTCACTGAGACAGCTATCCAGCCTGGACGAGGCCGAACTGTTGAATAAGGAATTTGCCGCGCATTTTCCGTGGTACCGGCAAGGCGAATATTATATCAGATGCTTGGAAGAGAACCGCGCAGGGAAACGAATAACCTTGATAGCCTTTTACGGAGATGAGGTGGCGGGTTGTTGTCATCTGATCTATGAATCCAAATACCCGTATTTTGCCGAGCGGAAGATACCGGAAGTAAATGATTTGAGCGTATTTGAGGAGTACAGGAGAAAGGGAATCGCCAGCAAACTGCTGGACGAGCTGGAGCGCATAGCATCAGAAACGTTCAGGACTATCGGGCTTGGCGTCGGATTATATAAGGATTACGGGAATGCCCAAAGGTTGTACGGCAAACGGGGATACGTCATGGACGGCAACGGGCTGACCTGCAATAATGTCGAGGTTCAACCCGGCACAGACGTATTTGTGGATGATGAGCTGTTGATCTACATGGTCAAAGAGCTAGCCAAATGATGTCACTGTCCTTTTTATGCCGGATCCGAGCGCAGCTTGACTGGAATAACGGGGTTATTCACATCTAACCCGTTAACCTCCCAGCGTTGCTTGGACGTATCGAAGCGATAGTGAACCGTAATCGTCTGTTTAGTTTCCGATCTCCATTGCCGATCACCGATAAAGGCCGATACCTCTGCCTCCATCTCTTTGTCCTTATGCGTAATATGTACTTCACTCTCTTCAAAAATCAACGAAGCCAATAAGAATTGTTCAGCCGTACCCGTTTGATTACCTATGTAGATGTTGTGAGCATGGTCAGCCGCATCGCGAGTAATTATTTTCCATTTTCTATTATAACAGTTGCCTTAACGGCAATGCTATTGAGTGAGCTTTATACCTTATTCTGTTGTTGAATCGGTCTTTAGACGAAAAAAAGCGCCTCAGGAATCATCCTGCGGCGCTCATGGATTAATGCGGTTTGCACTCTTCCGAGCAATGACGATTATGCTCCGCTTCGCATTCCTCGCAGCAGATATGACGCTTGTCGCAGGTCACATTCGCGCAGTTGACGTAACGGTCCTCCGGCTTGCCGCAATGATGGCATTTGCCGATAACGATATCCTCTTCCGTCCGGTTGATCGGCACGGAAATCCGGTCATCAAACACATAGCATTTGCCGTCCCATAAACGGCCCTTTACTTCTTCGTCCTTGCCGTAAGTAACGATACCGCCCTCCAGCTGGGCTACATCCGTAAAGCCTTCCTCCAGCAGAACGCCGGTCAGCGTCTCGCAGCGGATCCCGCCGGTGCAGTAGGTGAGGATCGGTTTGTTCTTTGCATCCTCCGGCAGGTTCTTGCGGATCCATTCGGGGAATTCGCGGAACGATTCAACCGTAGGGCGAATTGCGCCGCGGAAATGTCCGATATCGTATTCGTAATCGTTCCGTCCGTCGATGATAATGACATCATCCTGCTGAAGCTGCTCGTAAAATTCCTTCGGAGACAGCCGTTTGCCCGTCAGAACATTCGGATCCATCTTTTTCTTATAGCGCAGAGTGACAAGCTCGTTCTTGTGGCGGACGAACAGCTTTTTGAACACATGTCCTTCGGACTCGTCGATCTTGTAAGTGATATCCTTGAAGAGCGGATGCTCGTTCATATACGCCATGTAAGCATCGGTCTGCTCGGTGGTGCCGGAGCAAGTACCGTTAATGCCTTGATCGGAGATGAGAATACGGCCCTTAACGCCAAGCTCTTTGCAGAAGCGGAGATGCTCGGCCGTTACCTGCTCGGGGTTCTCGATATGCACGTATTTATAATAAAGCAAAATTCGGTATGGTTTATTTTCGCTCATTTGGTTATTCTCCAAAAAACTGTTTGATTTCCTCTTGCACGGCTGCCTCAACCTGTTTGAGGCATTCTTCCTTGGTGCCCGCGTAAATCCGGGTTTCGTTCACCATCGCATAAGGTCTTGCGCGGCACAGATTGCACATATTGAGGCAATCCGTTCGCATGACCGCCGCTTCCGGAAATTTCTCTTCCAGCTCCTCAAGAGGCAGAAGGGCCATTTCGTTGCGGGTGCATACCTCAACAACAACCAGTCCTAGTCCCATTGCTAATCACCGACCAGAAATAACTTTCAATTTACGTGCTTCGTCATTCGCTTTGCATTCCGGCGCGCAGTAGCTTTCATGCTCCGCTTCGCACTCCGGGCAGCAAATATGCTTGCGATGGCAAAGATCGTCGGCACAGTTAATATAGCGGTCTTCCGGCTTGCCGCAGTGGTAGCACTTGCCGACGATAATATCTTCTTCCGTCCGGTTGATCGGCACGGAAATACGCTCGTCGAATACGTAACATTTACCGTCCCACAGACGGCCTTTAACGGTTTCGTCTTTTCCGTAAGTGACGATGCCGCCTTCCAGCTGGTTAACATCCGAGAAGCCTTCTTCCAGGAGAACGCCGGTCAGCGTCTCGCAGCGGATGCCGCCCGTGCAATACGTCAGAATCTTTTTGTTCTTCGCGTCTTCGGGCAGATTCTTGCGAATCCATTCCGGGAATTCGCGGAACGACTCAACCGTAGGGCGGATGGCGCCGCGGAAATGTCCGATATCGTATTCATAATCGTTGCGGCCGTCGATAATAATAACGTCATCGCGCTGCAGCTGCTCGTAGAATTCTACCGGCTTCAAATGCTTGCCCGTGCGGACGTTCGGATCCAGCTTCTTGTCGTAACGAAGGGTAACAAGCTCTTTCTTGTGACGGACGAAGATCTTCTTGAATACATGACCCTCGGAATCGTCAATCTTGTATACCATATCGGCAAACAGCGGATTCTGGCGCATATGCGCGATGTAGGCATCCGTCTGTTCAACCGTACCGGAGCAAGTACCGTTGATGCCTTGCTCGGAGATGAGAATGCGGCCTTTAACGCCAAGGTCCTTGCAGAATTGAAGATGCTCCGCGGTAAACTCGGCAGGGTTGTCGATGTGAACATATTTATAGTACAAAAGAATACGGTAAGGTTTGTTTTCGCTCATGTCTAACGCTCCATTATATAAGATTATCACTATATGTTAAAACTCTTAAACACGCAAGTCAACAACGATTCAAGGACATTCCGTTGAACAATTGCGCCTATTTCCTGCAATAGAAATATTTGTTTCCAAGCATTCGAAAAAGGGATTCGATTAGGCATACACCGAACCTCCAAATGCGGTTGCAGAGCCTCATTGATTCATGACGTCTTTGAGAAAAACGGACGAGCTGGTCGGCAAAGTAGCGTCTTTACGGGTAACGACGCCGATCGCTCGGGATGGCAAGGCCTCCGTCAATGTCACCTCGAACAACGATTCGCTATTCAGCTCCTGCTGGGCAAACCGGCGGGTAAGGAAGGCCGTCCCGTAGCCCCTCTGCGCAAACTCGATAATCATCTCCGTGCTGGTCAGCTCAATATCCGGTTCCTTATATATACCGTGTCCGGCGAGCCATTGCTCGACAAAAAGCCGGGTACTGCTGCCCGCCGTAGGCAATAATAAAGGAAGCTTTAGCAGCTCGCGGACCGAGACCGCATGGCTTGCCAGCTCCTTGTATGCCTCGCCAACAAGGAAACAGTCCTGTATGGACATCAACGGCTGAATCGCCAATTCCTGATCGTCAAAGGGCAGGTGGACGAAGCCAAGGTCGATATTTTCTTCCTTCAGCTGCTTGGAGATTTCGTTTGTCTTGCTTTGCTGGAGGCGGATCCGCACATTCGGATGCTCCGCATGAAACTTATCTATATAAGGAAGAAGGATATGCTTGATAATCGGGCCGCTCGCTCCGATGCGCAGATCGCCTCCGTGCAAGTTGGCAAGCTCCAGCAGCTTGCGCTCGCCGCGCTCGATCAGATGGAAGGATTGCTCGATATAGTCCAGCAGCGCTTTCCCTTCCATCGTAAGCTTCACGCCCTTGGAGCCGCGGTCAAACAGCTTCACGCCAAAGCAATCCTCCAGCTGCTTGATCGCATAGCTGACCGATGGCTGCGTAACGTGAAGAAACTCGGCAGCTTTCGTGAAGTTGCCCGTTCTTGCCGTGTACAAAAATATCCGATAGCTTTCCAAGCTATTTAATCTGTTTGACATAAACCCTCTCTATCGCAAGGCTATTGAATTATGATTTCATTTATTGCACATTTGAAATTATAATGAATTTAATCGAGATAGTCAAAAGAGAAAGGTTGGTTTTTCATATGTCAGGAAGCAGCTTTGGCACACATTTCAAAATGACCACGTTTGGCGAATCGCACGGCGAGGCTGTAGGCGTTATTATTGACGGCGTTACGCCGGGAGTAGAGCTTACGGAAGCGGATATTCAAATACAGATGGACCGCCGCAAGCCGGGTCAATCCTCGGTTACGACTCCGCGCAAGGAATACGATATTATCCGCATTCTGTCGGGTGTCTTCGAAGGCAAAACAACAGGTGCTCCCTTGGCCGTCATGCTGAACAATACCGACATGAAATCCAAGGATTACGAGGCGAACCGCCGGTTGTTCCGTCCGGGTCACGCCGATTTCACTTACGTGCAAAAATACGGCCATCGCGATCACCGCGGAAGCGGCCGGGCTTCGGGCCGCGAAACGGCGGGCCGCGTGGCTGCAGGCGCTATCGCGCGCAAGCTTCTGGAACGCCGCGGCGTTTCCATCGTAGCCTACACGAAAGAAGCGGGAGGCATTAAATGCGAGACGTTTGACGAATCCGTTATCGAGAAGAATCCGATGCGCACAGCCGATCTAAACGCAGCGGAAAGAATGGTAACGCTCGTCGAGGATCTTGCGGCGAAGGGCAACAGCTGCGGCGGCGTGGTGGAATGCATCATCCGCGGCGTGAAGCCGGGTATCGGCGAGCCGGCGTTCGACAAGCTGGACGCGGAGCTTGCGAAAGCGATGCTGTCCATCGGAGCGGTTAAAGGCATCGAGTTTGGCGCAGGATTCGCGGCAACAACCATGTTCGGCAGCGAGCATAACGACGAGATGGACGCAAACGGCTTTTTGACCAATAATGCCGGCGGCATCGTTGGCGGCATTAGCACGGGTCAGGATATCGTTTTCCGTATCGCGGTAAAACCAACGTCGTCGATCTCGCTTCCGCAGCAAACGGTTGACGAAGAAGGCAACGAGCATACGATCCAAACGCTTGGACGTCACGATCCGTGCATCTGCCCGCGCGTTGTGCCGGTCGTGGAAGCGATGGCTTGCATGGTGCTGGAGGACTTGTACAAACGCCATACGGCTTTGCATGATTAACATTAATTTTATTTTATCAATAAATATTACATCCCTCGTGAAAAATAAACTATAATAATTGATGTTATTGTTTATTATGCAAGAAAGAAGGGGAATTGGACATTGGACTTGACGCCGTTTGAATTTTTGACCACACTACTGTCCATTGTATTTATTGATCTTATTCTCGCCGGCGATAATGCGATTGTGATTGGGATGGCGGCAAAACGGCTCCCGAAGGAGACGCAGAAGAAAGCTATCCTTTACGGAACCTGCGGAGCCATTCTGCTTCGGATCGTTGCAACCGTGCTGGTTGTGTATGTGCTTAATATTCCTTGGCTGCTTGTTGCCGGAGGCGTCATTCTTCTCTGGATCGCTTACAAGCTGCTTGTGCAGGAAGAGGATCATGAGAACATTAAGGCGGGAAACACGCTTTGGGCTTCCGTGTGGACGATTATCGTAGCGGACGCGGCAATGGGGCTGGATAACGTCATTGCCGTTGCGGGCGCCGCTCAGGGACATACGCTGTTAGTCATTATAGGTCTGATTATCAGTATTCCGATTGTGGTCTGGGGGAGCACTTTGTTTATCAAGCTGCTCAGCAAATTCCCTTGGATCATTTACGCGGGCTCGGCCGTGCTGGCCTATACCGCATCAAAGATGATTACCCATGAGCCGGCGTGGAAGGCTTGGTTCGAAGAAAACCAGGTCGTCAAGTGGCTCGTGATCGCCATTGCGGTTGTTGCGGTGCTTGGCGCGGGACTTTGGACGAACGAATGGAAGAAGAAGCATCCGCAAGCGGCACACGAATAAGCGGAAAAACCGACGTTGGAGCGGACAAGCTCTAACGTCGTTTTTTTGTTTTTTCGAAAGAAGAGTTCACTGATATTTATACCTTTAAGTCGGATATTTGCATAGCGGTTTACCAGTTGTTCCCTTACAATGGGCATGGTTCGGATTTCAACAAGACAAGCATACCGTGATATTCAGGTAACAGGTACAAGTCAACAGGATAAGAAAGGAGGAGCAGACGGATTCCCCATCTTTACCTATGATTGTTACTATGAATTGGAGGTTGAAAATGATGCAGGCCATACGCCGCAAAAATCCTTTGGCAAAATTTCTCCTTATATGCTTACTCTCTACCTTCCTCTTACCGCTGCATATTACTCCAGTACTAGCCGCAGACACGGCTGTTGTCGATGAAAATTTCTCTGCCTATCCTGTTGGGGCGCTTACAATTGGAAGCGGTAACAACTGGACAAAGGAAGGGACGGCCCCGGTCATCGAGGTTGTTAACAATCCGGATACCAATCAGCAATACGCTTCAATCAGCCATGATCTGACCGGCTCCTCTTATTTCGGACAACGCTTTACGCCTCAGACCGGAGGAATGATTCTGCAGTTTGACGTCAATATGCCAACGAGCAAAGGCGGAACCTTCTGGGTGATGGAAGGGAAGGTCAATGCGACAAACGCAGCCGTTACCCGCATGGTGATGGATGGCGGCGTGATCAAAATGCAGAACGGACCGACCCTCGTCTCGTATGACACGACGCATTGGTACCGGTTTACGTTCGTTTATAATATCCCGCAGAAAAGATACACCTTATCGATCAAGGACTTAAATACAGGAAGTACGGTTAACTCAAGCGAAAATTTCTACAGCGCCAGAGAACGGATCAGCAGCATCGGCTTCTTCACCAATGCGGGCGGAGGACGCTACAATCTGGCGAATATGAAAGTAACGGCGCTTGATCTGGCTTTGGCGAGTGTTCAGCTTAAAGCCGGCGATTATGCTCCTTCCTTTGCTTTTGACCCGACAAATGATAACTACTCCATCGATATGCCTTATTCCGCAAACGTCCTTACCGTAACGCCAACGGCGAGTTATGCGGAAGGCGTTCAGTTGAAGGTTGGCGACTCTTCGGTTGAAAGCGGTTCCTCGGTTGATGTGCCGATTAACGGTGCTTCATTGCCCGTAAGCATTACGGTTGCTTCCAAGCAATATACGGATGTAGCCCGTACTTACACAATTAATGTCAAAAAATTGGACAAGGCTCCCGATGTTACGCATTTGGCAGCGGAAGGCCATGACGGAAAGGTACTGATTGGCTGGAAGGCTCCGATCGATCCGGCTTACCAAGAAGCCAACATCTACAATGTAAAGGAAGACGGTACGGAAACACTGGCCGCAACGGTACCGAAAGGAACGTATATCGCTTCCGTTGGCGGTCTGGATAATGGCAAGGAGTATACGTTTCACGTCAAGGGGGTTTATGCTTACGAGGGAGAAGAACTGACAGAGTCAACTCCTGTAACCGTGACGGCCACACCGCAGCTGCTGCCGGCCCGGCAGATGGAGGACTTGGATCGTGGTCTGGTTGCCGTCGAGCAGGAAGGCCATGTCTTCCTCTCCTGGCGGTTCCTTGGCACTGAACCGGATCATATCGGCTTTAACGTATACCGTGACGGGGTGAAAATCAGCTTCGCTCCGGTTCAATCCAGTACGAACTATGTGGATGAAACCGGAACGGCAGATTCGTCCTATTATATCCGGGCGGTTGTGAACGGAACGGAGCAAGAGCCTTCCGAAACGGTGCGGCCTTGGAATACGAATTATTTGAGCGTAGCGCTCGACAAGCCTGCCGATGGCGTAACAAGCGTGGGAGAAGCTTACACGTATCGGGCGAATGACGCATCCGTAGGCGATCTGGACGGGGACGGCAAATACGAAATCGTGCTGAAATGGGATCCAAGCAACTCCAAGGATAACTCCCAAGCAGGCATTACCGGCAATACGTATCTGGATGCTTACAAAATGGACGGTACACGCTTGTGGAGAATCGACATGGGTCCAAATATTCGTTCAGGAGCCCACTACCTGCATCCGATGGTCTACGACCTGGATGGAGACGGCAAGGCGGAGGTAGCAGCCCGTACTGCCGACGGAACGGTTGACGGTATGGGAAACGTGATTGGCGACGCTAATGCCGATTATCGCAATTCCGGCGGTTATGTGCTTGACGGGCCGGAGTTCTTCACGATTTTTGAAGGCGTGACAGGCAAGGCGCTGGAAACGGAGGATTATGATCCGCCAAGAGGCAATATCGGAGATTGGGGAGATACGTACGGCAACCGGATTGATCGGTTTGGCGCAGCGATTGCCTATCTGGACGGGGTGCATCCAAGCCTGATTCTGCAGCGCGGGTATTACACGCGGATGGTGCTGGCAGCGTACAACTGGAGAGACGGGGAACTAAGCAAGCTGTGGAAGTTTGATTCTCCGAATCCTGGTTACGGACAAGGCAACCATCAGCTGAGCGTGGCGGATATCGATGCGGACGGCAAGGATGAGATTGTAACCGGCAACACGGCGGTTAATGATGACGGAACTTTACTGTGGAGTACGAAGCTGGGACATGGCGACGCTATGCATCTCGGGGACCTGAATCCTTCCCATCTTGGACTTGAGCTATGGACGGTGCAGGAGGAGACGGGAGCTCCGTATTCGGCTACCATGCTTGACGCGCGGACGGGAGAGCCGTTATACGGTCAGCCCCAGGTTGGCGCGGATACGGGCAGGGGCTTGTCGGCGGACGTGGATCCAAGATACGAGGGCGAAGAGTCCTGGGCCATTGACGCGACAAAGTCGGCCGCAACGGAAAATAACTTAAACGGCTTTATGTTTAACTCGGAAGGTACCAAGATCTCTACCCAAATCCCGACCTCCAACTTTGCGATCTGGTGGGACGGCGACCTAAGCCGAGAACTGCTGGATCATAACTGGAATACCGCAACCGGCAACGGTGTTCCGAGAATTGATAAATGGGATTACGAGAATAACTCGCTAATTCGGTTAGAGACGTTTACCGGTACGTATTCCAATAACGGAACAAAAGGCAATCCGTCTCTGCAAGCCGATCTGCTGGGCGACTGGAGAGAAGAGGTCGTTGTGAGAACCGAAGACAGCAGTGCGCTTCGCATCTATACAACGACGGACGTAACGGATCAGAAGATCCGCACGCTGATGCATGATCCGGTATACCGGTTAGGCGTAGCTTGGCAGAACACCGGCTATAACCAGCCGCCGCATACAAGCTTTTACCTGGGGAACGGAATGGAGAAGCCGGATGCTCCTAACATTTACCTCGTGGACAATACGGCTCCAACTACAACCGATAATGCGCCATCAGGCTGGATGAATCATAATGTGACGGTAACCTTAACGGCGAAGGACATTATTTCCGGCGTTGACGCGACTTATTACACGTTAGACGGAGGAGATGTACAGAAGGGGACTACCGCTCAAGTGACGGAGGAAGGTGTCCATACCCTTGTCTATTGGAGTGAAGATCGTAAAGGGAATGCAGAAGTTCCCCGTACGGTGAAGATCCAGATTGATAAGACAGCTCCTGAACTGAATGTCGTTCTGGATAAATCAGAGCTCTGGCCGGCTAATCGTAAGCTGGTTGACGTAACAGCGGTAGTGAAAGGCACAGACCTTTTGTCAGGCATCGATTCGGTCGTATTAACCTCCATTACAAGCAACGAGAAGCTTGCGGAAGGAACGAACGGAGATATTCAAGGCGCCGAATTTGGTACGTTTGACGAGGCGTTTAAATTGAGGGCAGAGAAGTCCGGCAATAAGAATGGACGAACGTATACGATTAAGTACACGGCAAAAGACAAAGCGGGCAACGCGGCGGAGAAATCCGTTACGGTTACGGTCCCTCACGATCAATCGAGCAATAGGGGATAAAATAAAAAAGGTGAGCCCGAGGGCTCACCTTTCTTGCTATAAGAAGGAATTAGTTCTTGATCATTTGACGCAGAACCGTTTGCAGGATACCGCCGTTACGGTAGTAGTCAACGTCCACGAGGGAGTCGAGGCGTACGATAACTTTGAACTCGACTGTCGAGCCGTCTTCTTTCGTAGCGATAACCGAAACGAGATCGCCAGGCTGAACATCGTTCGAAAGACCAACGATATCGAAGGTTTCGAAGCCAGTCAGACCAAGCGCCTGCCAGCCTTGGCCAGCTTGGAACTGGAGCGGAAGTACGCCCATGCCAACCAGGTTGGAACGGTGGATACGTTCGAAGCTCTCCGTAATAACGGCTTTAACGCCGAGGAGGAACGTACCTTTAGCTGCCCAGTCACGGGAGCTGCCTGTACCGTACTCTTTACCGCCGAGTACAACCAGGTTTGTTTTGTCCGCTTGGTATTTCATCGAAGCTTCGTATACGGAAGTCACTTCGCCTGTAGGCTGGTAAGTCGAGAAGCCGCCTTCTGTACCAGGAGCGATGTGATTGCGGATACGGATGTTCGCGAATGTACCGCGAACCATAACTTCGTGATGACCGCGGCGGGAGCCGTAGGAGTTGAAGTCTTTCTTCTCAACGCCGTTAGCGATCAGGTATTTACCGGCTGGAGCATCTGGACGGATGCTGCCTGCTGGCGAGATATGGTCAGTTGTAACCGAGTCGCCAAGAGCAAGCAAAGTTTTCGCTGCTTTGATGTCTTCAACGTCGCGGATGCCGTCAGCAAGGCTGTCGAAGAACGGAGGGTTGGCGATGTAAGTCGAATTCGGATCCCACTCGTACAGTTCGCCTTCCGGTACCGGAATCGCGTTCCAACGTTCGTTTTGCGTATATACGTTTTCGTATTTCGCCTGGAACATTTCAGGAGTCAGGGATGCGCTGATGGCATCGGCGATCTCTTGGTTTGTTGGCCAGATGTCTTTCAGGAAGACAGGTTCGCCTTGCGGATCGAAGCCGATTGGCTCGCTAGCGAAATCAATGTTAACTGTACCAGCCAGCGCGTAAGCAACAACAAGCGGCGGCGATGCCAGGTAGTTCGCTTTGATTTGGGCGTGGATACGGCCTTCAAAGTTACGGTTACCGGACAATACGGCAGCTACCGTCATGTCGTTGTCAGCGATCGCTTGGCTTACGTCGTCCGGCAATGGACCGGAGTTACCGATACATGTCGCACAGCCGTAACCGGCAACGTGGAAGCCGAGTGCTTCGAGGGACTCGAGCAGGCCAGCTTTTACGAGATAGTCGGTAACAACCAGGGAACCTGGAGTCAGCGAGCTCTTCACGTATTCAGGCTTCACGAGACCGCGAGCGACAGCTTTCTTCGCTACAAGGCCTGCGCCTACCATTACGCTAGGGTTGGAAGTGTTCGTGCAGGAAGTGATCGCGGCGAGTACAACTGCGCCAGCTTTCATCTCGCTTACTTTGCCGTTAGCGTGGTTGATTGTAACGACTTCTTCCGTTTTCTCCTCAGTCAGGCCGTAACCGCCTTTGTCCACTGGCTTGCGAACGATTTCGTTCCAAGCTTCCTTCATCGAAGTCAGCTCGATACGGTCTTGCGGACGTTTAGGACCGGCAAGGGATGGAACCACAGTCGACAGGTCGAGTTCAACCACTTCAGTGAAGACAGGGTCCGGCGTAGCGTCCGTACGGAACATGTCTTGAGCTTTGTAGTAAGCTTCAATAAGAGCGATTTGCTCTTCTGTGCGGCCTGTTTGGCGCAGGTAGTCGAGCGTAGTTGCATCAACCGGGAAGAAGCCGATTGTTGCGCCGTACTCAGGAGCCATGTTTGCAACCGTTGCACGGTCAGACAGGCTGATGTTGGACAAGCCGGAACCGAAGAACTCGACGAATTTGCCGACAACGCCTTTTTTGCGAAGCAATTGCGTGATGGTCAGGGCAAGGTCAGTCGCCGTAGCGCCTTCTGCCAGGCTGCCAGTCAGTTTGAAGCCGATAACTTCAGGAGTTACGAAGTAGAGCGGTTGGCCAAGCATGCCGGCTTCCGCTTCGATACCGCCAACGCCCCAGCCAACGATACCAAGACCGTTGATCATGGTTGTGTGGGAGTCGGTACCAACGAGGGAGTCCGGGAATACGAAAGTTTCGCCGTCAACCGTCTTTGTAGCCGCAACGGAGGCCAGATACTCGAGGTTTACTTGGTGAACGATACCTGTATCCGGCGGAATCGCACGGAAGTTATCGAATGCTGTTTGCGCCCAACGGAAGAACCGGTAGCGTTCAGCGTTCCGTTCGAACTCGATGCGTTGGTTGATTTCAAGCGCGTCCGGGGAACCGAATGCATCAACCATGACGGAGTGGTCGATAACGAGATCGACAGGTACAAGCGGGTTGATTTTTTTAGGGTCGCCGCCTGCTTTTTTAACCGTTTCGCGCATTGCCGCAAGGTCAACGACTACTGGTACGCCAGTCAAGTCCTGCAGTACGATACGGGATGGGATGAAAGGAATTTCTTTGTCGTCGCGGTTAGCCGCCCAATCTGCGAGTTGTTTGACATGCTCTTTCGTGATGCCGCGGCCGTCAAATTGACGAACAGCGCCTTCGAGCAATACTTTGATTGAAAATGGAAGCTTGGAAATGTCGCCGAGCCCTTGCTTTTCAAGTTCCGGCAGGCTGTAGTAAGCGTAGGACTTGCCGCCGACTTCCAGGCTGGACCGTACGGAGTAATGGTCTTGATTTGCCATGTTCGGGTATTCCTCCTTGAATGAAGTTGACGATTTTGTTGTTTCATTCTGTGAAACTCTATTTCAAAAATCGTTATGACTATATTATAGCTCGTGATGTGAGGTTCGTAAAGCAGATTCAGACCGACAATCGCGGAAATTCACGGATTTTTCGAGCGGGCAGCCGGCGGAATGCATCATTGCTTTCCCCTAGTCACTTACTATTGTATAGCAGTTGCGATAGAACTTCGTTATAATGGACATGATGTCTTCATGAGAAGGAGAGTTGGACATGACAACAACGAAAAAGCTTGGCAACGTCAAGCTGTCTATATTGGACCTTGCGCCGATTATCGAAGGCTCCACGGCCTCGGATGCCTTGCGCAACAGCCTCGACCTGGCCCGGCATGCCGAAAAATGGGGCTATACCCGTTATTGGGTAGCCGAGCATCACAGCATGCCGGGAATTGCCAGCTCGGCGACGTCATTAGTAATCGGGCATATTGCAGGCGGCACATCGACCATTCGCGTCGGCTCCGGCGGCATTATGCTGCCGAACCATGCGCCGCTTGTGATCGCGGAGCAATTCGGTACGCTGGAGTCATTGTATCCTGGGCGCATTGATCTTGGGCTTGGCCGCGCGCCGGGCAGTGACCGTCAGACGATGATGGCGCTTCGCCGCGACTTGCACGGCGGGGAGAATTTCCCGGCGATGCTGGAGGAGCTCCGAGGCTACTTCCGCGGCCCGGAATCGGAAAAGGCGGTACGCGCGGTGCCGGGCGAAGGCCTGGATGTGCCGATCTGGCTGCTGGGCTCCAGTGATTTCAGCGCAAGGCTGGCCGGCGAGCTAGGCTTGCCGTTTGGCTTCGCGAGCCATTTCTCCCCGGACTTTACGCTGCCGGCGCTTGATATTTACCGCAGCAGCTTCAAGCCGTCGGCTTATCTGGATAAGCCGTACGCGATGGTTGGCGTAAACGCCATCGCGGCCGATACGGACGAGCATGCGGAATGGCTTGGCACAACGCTCGAGCAGCAGTTCCTGAATTTGATCCGCGGCGGCGTGCCAAGAAAGATTCAGCCGCCGGCCGATCTTGAAGGCTTCGCGAATCCGTATGAGCTGACGGCCGTGCGCAATCAGCTTCGCACGGCGATCAAAGGCAGTCCGCATACGGTTGAAGCAAAGCTGAACGCGTTTATCGAGCAGACCGATGCGGATGAAGTGATCATTAACTGCGCGATTTACGATCATCAGGAGCGGCTGAAATCCTACGAGCTGATTGCTCAGCTCGGGTTAATCGGAAGCAAGGAATAAGCGGTGAGAGCAGCCTTCTGGGCTGCTCTTTTTTTGTGCGATAAAAAGCTAGCCATAAAGATGTACGGCATCGTTAAGGCATGCGAAAGGGCGATGCTGGTGGTCTTAACGATGTGGCGCATCGTTAAGAAGCGGGAAAGGCGTGGAACACGCGCAAAAGGGCCAGCAGACGGGGGCTTAATGCTGCATTGCATCGTAAGGACAGGTAACAAAATAAAGCTTCCCCCAAACAGAAAAGCAGCAGCAGATTAGCCTGCTGCTGCTTTTCTATTATCGTCTAACGGAGGTTGGGAACATCAACTTCCGGATTCGTGTCTGCTTCGTAGTCGATTCCGTCGGTCTCGAAGCCGAACAGCTGGAAGAATTCGCGGCGGTAGCCTTCAAGATCTGAAAGCTCGTAAACATTTTCCGAGGTAATTTCGCTCCACAGCTTGTCTACGGCAGCTTGCACGTCTTCCCGCATCTCCCAGTCATCCATGCGGATGAGGCCTTTTTCGTCAACCGGCGTAGGGCCGTCAACATACAGGCGGGTAGCGAACATGCGGTACATTTGCTCGATGCAGCCCTCGTGAATGCCTTTCTCCTTCATCACTTTGAAGAGCGCGGAGATATACAGCGGCACGACCGGAATGGCGGAGCTGGATTGCGTAACGAGCGCTTTGGCAACGGCTACATAAGCGCGTCCGCCCGTAGAGGACAACTGCTCGGTCAGGTTATGCGCCGTAGCTTCCAGATCGTTTTTGGCGCGGCCGATGGTACCGTCACGGTAAACCGCATGCGTAATTTCCGGGCCGATGTACGAGTAAGCAATCGTAGTGGCGCCTTCAGCCAGAACGCCCGCCGCCTGCAGATCATCAATCCACATTTGCCAGTCTTCTCCGCCCATAACGGTAACCGTCTGGCTGATTTCTTCTTCCGTAGCCGGCTCAATCGTAGCTTCGGATACAACGCCGTTATGGAAGTTAACGGTTTTGTTCGAATACGATTGACCAATCGGTTTGATCACCGAATTGAACACTTCGCCGGTCTTCGGATGAACGCGGCGCGGAGCCGCAACGCTGTAGACAACCAGATCAACGGAGCCAAGCTCGGTGCGGATCAGATCGATTGTTCTTGCTTTGGTCTCGTCGGAGAATGCATCGCCGGTGAGGCTAAACGATTTGAGGCCGGCTTCCGCGGCAGCTTTCTCGAAGGCAGCGGAGTTGTACCAGCCTGGCTTTGCTGTGCGGTTGCCTTCCGCGCCTTTGCTGGTAAAGACACCAATCGTATTCGCGCCAGCGCCAAACGCCGCAACGATACGGGAAGCAAGGCCGTAACCCGTAGACGCACCGATAACAAGCACATTGCGAGGCCCTTTTAATTTCGGTTGAGACTGTACGTATTCCACTTGACGGTTAACTTGCTCCGCGCATCCAGCCGGATGGGCGGTCGTGCAAATAAAGCCGCGGGATTTCGGTTTAATGATCATATGGTAAAATCCTTTCTTCCTTAAAATCATAATTATAGGTTCAGTCCAATAAGACAAGCCATTTCTCATTTTACCGATTTTTAGCTCTAAAGGGAAGTTCACGCACAAAGGAAATCATAAAAAACGGGGCTAAACCCGTTGAAACAGCGAATGCTGCGGGTTCAGCCCTGTGCGTGTAAGTAATGAACGGTTATCTAGTATCGGCCGGCGATTTGCTGCTCTGCCATTTGAATCAAGCGTTTGGTAATCGTTCCGCCAATAGATCCCATATCCCGAGTAGTCATATTGCCGTAGTAACCGTCAGCGGGAAGCTGGATGCCAAGCTCTTGCGCGATCTCGAACTTTAGCTGTTCAAGCGCTGCTCGTGCATTCGGAACCAATAAGGATTTGCGGTTAGCCATTCGATCATGCCTCCTAAAAAATGGTCGGAATTAGACGTTTGTTTATTTTTGTTATTATGCGATGCAAAAGTAAGAATTATCCGTAAATTCCTCCATTCTTTACCTTCGCAGGAATGGTTTATACAGGGCAATGACTGTAATCCGGCCAAGTTGCATAAACTGGATATATTCCATACTGTAGGAGATGTGATACAGATGAAGGATTTGTTCGGAAGAGCCGTATCGTTTGGACTGGGGTTTGCGGTGACAAGCAAGGAGCAAGTAGAGAAGCTGGCGGAGGAATGGGTGAGAAAAGGCGAAATCACCAAAGCCGAATCATCCGTCTATGTCGATGAACTGCTGAAAAAAGGCGAGGAAACACGCAATAAAATCGAAGAAATGATCCGCGAACGCGTTCAATCCATCATTGGCGAAAAATACGTAACAAGAGAGCAATACGAGCAGCTGGAGCAGCGGGTAAAGGCGCTGGAGCATAAAGAAACACCAGTGGACTGATCTGAGGCGGATGTATGAGCGTGAGATCAAAATTCCGTCACTTGCAGCGTTATCGGGAGATCGCGATTGCTTTTGTCCGCAACGGCTTCGGGTATATCGCTAAGGATTTGGGACTGCCGGATACGGGACTTGTGCTGCGCGGCGGTGAAAGGCAGGGCATTCGCAAACGCGGAGTCGGAGAACGGCTTCGCATGATTCTGGAGGAGCTTGGTCCAACCTTCGTTAAGCTTGGCCAAATGGCGAGCATACGTCCCGACCTGATTCCTGCCGGCATTATTGCGGAGCTGGAGCAGCTGCAGGATCATGTTCAGCCTTTTTCGTATTTGGAAGCCGTACATATTATTGAAGATGAGCTGGGTTCGCCGCTCGAGCAATTATTTGCCGAATTCAGCGAAGAGCCGCTGGCTTCCGCGTCGATTGGGCAGGTGTACAGGGCCAAGCTGGCCGACGGTACGGTAGTAGCGGTCAAAGTGCAGCGCCCGCATATTCAAAAGGTCATCGAGACGGATCTCGATATCCTGTCGGAGCTGGCGAGGGTAGCGGAGCATCGCCTGGAATGGGCCCGCAGCTACCGGGTCCGCGACATGATCGATGAGATTGCCCGGGCGCTTCGCGCAGAGCTCGATTACGGGCTGGAGGCGCGGAACGCGGAGCGCTTCTCGGCCCAGAGCAGCAGGCTTGACGGTATCATTATTCCTGCCGTCTATTGGGAGTATTCAAGCAAACTGGTTCTGACGATGGATTATGTGGAAGGCATCAAGCTATCCGACAGCGAGCGTCTCGAGCAGGGTGGCTATGACCATAAAAAGCTGGCGGAGCGGTATTCCAAAGCGATCTTTCACCAGGTGCTGGTGGACGGCTTTTTCCATGGGGATCCGCACCCGGGTAATGTGCTGGCTTTGCCTGACGGGAATCTGGCTTTTCTTGATTTCGGGATGGTTGGACGGCTTACACCGGACATGAAGCAGCATTTCGCTACCTTTGTCATCGGTTTGCGCAATCAAAGCACAAGTACAATCATCCGGGCGATTAACGGGATGGGCTTTATTCCCGACCATACGGACAGGAAGGCACTCCGGGCTGACGTGGACGAAATGAGGGACAAATATTACAAGGTTCCCCTTAGCCAGGTCAAAATCGGGGAGTCGGTGAATGAGCTGTTCGCGCTTGCTTTCCGCCATGGAATACGAATTCCGTCCGAGCTTACCTTGCTAGGAAAAACGTTTCTCACCCTGGAAGGGGTAGTGACGGCGCTTGACCCGGACTTCAGCGTGTTTGACGTGGCCGAGCCGTTTGGCCGGAAGCTGGTCATCGAGAAGCTGGATCCGCGGCGGATCGCGCGCAAATGGTTGGATGACATTCCGGACTATCTGGAGCTGCTCTCGGATGTTCCCCTAAGCCTGCGCAGCGTGCTCAATATGATGCGAAGGGGCCGGCTGGGGCTTGATCTTGCCATTCCGGAGCTAAATGCCGTGCTGAAAAAGCTGGATCAGATCAGCAACCGGCTCAGCCTCAGCATTGTGCTGCTCTCGTTCAGCATTATTATGGTGGGCCTCATTATCGGCTCATCAATGGGGCATCAAAGCACGCTGCTATGGGATATTCCGGCGATTGAGATCGGATTCGGGATTGCTTCGATTCTGTTTGTGTGGTTAATTGTTGCTATCATACGGAGTCGGTAGATTATTTATTGATTAGGAATAACGGAATGTATCTCCTTCCAGCCGCTGTTGTCAGCCCTTACCTTTAACAATTTTTAAAGGAGAGTAAAGTGCGTGGCAAAGCATAAAAAGGAGCAGGGGGGATTCCCTGCTCCTTTGCTTTTGAGAAAAGATTATACTCTTCTGCGGCAAGGATTGCGATGCCGGCCGTAATGGCTTCTTTAGAGTTATCCTGCATAGGCTGGTTGCCCATGCCCATGCCGCCGAAACCGCCGCCTAGAAGCCATCCGGCGGCTGGCCTATTGCCGTATATTAGATGGACAGCTTCTGGCCGGGCTCGAGGAGCTGGCCTTTCAGTCCTTTTGCTTCCAAAGCCTGAACGAAGGCTTCCGCATCCTGGCGGATAATCGGGAAGGAATTGTAATGAACCGGGATTGTCAGCTTGGCGCCGAACCACTCGGCCGCTTGAAGGGCATCTTCGGGGCCCATCGTGAAATGGTCGCCGATTGGGATAAGGGCAACGTCAATGTTATGGCGGTCGCCGATCATTTTCATGTCGCCATACAACGCTGTATCGCCGGCATGGAGAATCGTTTTGCCGTCTACGGTAATGATGTAGCCGCCCGGCATGCCGCCATAAATAATGCGCTGCTCCTCCGCGATTGTAATGCCCGAGCTGTGGAAGGCTTGAATCATTTTGGCTTTGGCAAAGCCAAGGTCGACCGTTCCGCCGATGTTCATGCCAATCGTCTCAAGGCCTTTCCAGGACATGTAGGTGGCAAGCTCGACGTTCGCAACAACGGGCGCTTTGTTCGCGCGGGCGATAGGCTCCGCATCCAGGATATGATCCATATGGGCATGCGTCAGCAGGACCGTGTTGACCTTAATGTCTTCCGGCTTCGTTACGGCAAGCTCGTTGCCTCGAAGGAACGGATCGATTACAAGCGAGTTTTCGCCGGAAGTAATTTGGACACAGGAATGGCCGTGAAAAATAATATCAGTCATTGTGGCAGCTCCTTAATGGTTGTTTTGTTGGACAAGCCTCGTGGTAAGTTTAACGCGTACGCTGGATGGATCGGTGACGAAGGCAGCGCCTTCCTGCTCTTCAACGGAAATGCCCGCGGCAAGAAGCCGTTCAAGAACCGACGACAGTTCGCCGGAATCGGGATACACGATCGTGAAATAGTCTAGTCCGGTTGATTGAGGGGACGGGGCGGGAGCTCCGATGCCAGCCCATACGTTGAGCCCGATATGGTGATGGTAGCCTCCTGCAGACACGAACAGCGCACGCATCTGGGCATAATCGCCGACAATATCAAAGCCTAGCAGACCGTTGTAGAAGGCTCTCGATTCCGGAATGCCCACCGTGTGAAGGTGAACATGGCCCATGACGGTTTCAGGCGGCAAACCTTTCGCTATATCTTCTTCGCCGGCTTCCTGCAATAGACCTTCCCAGTCGATAGGATCGGTTGCCATTACGTAATCTCCGTTAGCGTCGCGCTTCCATTCGGATCTTGGACGGTCGGCATAAATCTCGATTCCATTGTGGTCGGGATCGGATAGGTACAGCGCTTCGCTGACCAGGTGGTCGGCTTGACCAAGCGGGATGCGGTGAGCGAGCAACCGCTTAAGGACGAGGCCAAGCTCCTTGCGATTTGGGAGCAGCAGGGCATAGTGGTACAACCCGGTTGTTCCTCTGCGCTCAGGCGCCACGACGGCATCCGGTATTTGCTCAAGCAGAACGAGAGCTGTCTTGCCATCAGCCGTTAACGCGGCAGTCGTGCTCGCCTGCTCCAGAATTCGCAGGCCAATAACCTCGGTGTAGAAGCCGAGAGATTGCGCCAGATTGCTGATCTTGAGCTTTACAGCGCCAAGAACGGTATCCGGATGGATGCTTGTGGACATGATGTAGCCCCCCTTCTCCTAGTTACTTTTTGTAAATAAATATAAATAATATATTTAGTGTTGTCAAGTTATGAGTTTATGAAAACCAGGATACGGTCGAGGGGTAGGTGCGCCGGAGGCAGCTTATGTACCTGTGTTAGTGTGGAATAAAATCGCGAATAAGATACGCGGCCGTGCTTGGTCCGGTTGGGGAAGACCGCCGAA
Organism: Paenibacillus sp. BK720; assembly: GCF_011761545.1. NCBI lineage: Bacteria > Bacillati > Bacillota > Bacilli > Caryophanales > Paenibacillaceae > Paenibacillus > Paenibacillus sp. BK720. The sequence continues at coordinate 876,753 of NZ_JAASRQ010000001.1, forward strand.
TAAGAGGAGAAATCTTGTTACAGCGAGGTTTGGGGAGGCTGGAGGGGCGTTAAGCGGGGGGGAGCGTCCGCTATCATGCGGCGCTAAATATAAAAGCCCGCGCAATGGCGGGCTTGGCGGAATTTATTTATTTGATGAGTCCGGCATGAACGAGACCGTTGCGGATGCCGCTGTCGCTTACATGCGTCGTAATGTAATTCGCGAATGGCTTAAGCTCTTCATGGGAGTTGCCCATCGCAATGCCAAGGCCAACAACCTCGAGCATTTCTTTATCGTTCAGACCGTCGCCGAACGCAACCGCTTCTTCCGGAGCGATGTTGAGCAGCTTCAGCAAGGCCTTAATGCCTTGCGCCTTGGAGCCGTCAACCGTAAGCACGTCCATTGCCGTCTCGTGCCAGCGGATAAAGCGGAGTCCCGGATTGGCTTCGCCGTATAGATGCTCTTCATCAGCGGTGCAATGCAGGAAAATCTGATAGACGTCTTCCTTCTGCCAGAAGTCCGGATCAAAGCCCGGCTGCGCAACGCGCAGCGATGCTACGGAATTAAACACATGCGGGTGGGATTCCGTATTGCGGTAGAACGAATCATGTCCTTCGAATACAAGGGTATGATTGTGAGCGGAAGCATGGCTGACCAGGGTTTCCACGTCTTCCCGCGGAATAGGGCGCCGGTAGATAGCTTCTCCTTTGTATACGACATACGCGCCATTCAGGCTGACATAAGAATCAATGCCAAGCTGCTCGGCAATCGGAGCGAAAAAGTATGGCGCTCTGCCCGTTGCGATAACAGCGGGAACGCCGCTCGCCTGCAGGTCGCGAATTGCATCGATCGTATCCTGCGGTATTTGTTTTTCTTCATCCAATAATGTGCCGTCGATGTCAAAGAAAGCAATTTTGTATGGCATAAGCTAACCTCTCCTATCCCTATTTGCGGTTTCATCTATATATTGACGTACTATAACACCGAATTCCGCGATTAGGCAAGCTTTAAAGGCTGGGAGACCGCGCCGAGCAATGTGAACATTTTAAATGAATCGGCGCAAAGAAGTAGGAGTTAGGCGCATTATGCGATATAATCAGATGGGTATCTATAATTGGGAAATAAGGAGAATGCACGCAATGGAAAAAACATTGATCTTCGGGCACAAAAATCCGGATACGGACACAATCTGCTCCGCGATTGCCTATGCCGAACTGAAATCGAAACTTGGTTTTAACGTTGAAGCCGTACGCCTTGGCGACGTTAACGGCGAAACGCAATATGCTCTCGACTATTTCAAGACTGCAGCTCCGCGTTTTGTTGAGACCGTAGCAGGCGAAGTAAACAACGTTATTCTGGTTGACCATAACGAGCGCCAGCAAAGCGTTTCCGATATTGATCAAGTTCGCGTCGTTGAAGTTATCGACCACCACCGTATCGCTAACTTCGAAACCGCGGCTCCCCTGTACTTCCGTGCCGAGCCTGTAGGCTGCACAGCGACAATCCTGAACAAGCTGTACAAAGAAAACGGCGTTGCGATCAGCAAAGAAGCCGCTGGCCTGATGCTGTCCGCTATCATCTCTGACTCCCTTCTGTTCAAATCGCCTACTTGCACGGAGCAAGACGTCGCGGCAGCCCGCGAGCTGGCTGAGATCGCCGGCGTTGACGCTGAAGCTTACGGTCTGGAAATGCTGAAAGCCGGAGCCGATCTCCGCGATAAAACAATCGAGCAGCTTCTGTCGCTTGACGCGAAAGAATTCTCGATGGGCAGCGCGAAAGTTGAAATCGCTCAGGTTAACGCGGTGGATACTAACGACGTTCTGGTGCGTCAAGCGGATCTGGAAGCAGCAATCAACGAAACGATCGCGAAAAAAGGTCTGGACCTGTTCGTATTCGTTGTTACCGACATCCTGAACAGCGATTCCATCGCTCTGACGCTGGGTGCAAAAGCGAGCGCTGTCGAGCAGGCTTACAACGTTACCCTGGAAGGCAACAAAGCACTTCTGAAAGGCGTTGTATCCCGCAAATCGCAAATCGTTCCGGTTCTAACCGAAACGCTGAGCAAGTAATGCAGCGAATCGTTTCTGGTTCTAATTGAAACGCTGAGCAAGTAATACGCAATATAATAGAAGAAAGAGGTTGTCCCTAGTGGAACAACCTCTTTGTTTCTTCTTGCTGCCGTCGCCGCTACTTCAGCCTCAGCACCATATTTTCTTCATCCCAATATTGATCCTGCGCTTTCATGGCATTCCGTTCAATGCCGAACACCTCAAAACCGCAGCTGGCATAAAGCGCTTTGGCTGCCGCATTTTTCGAAATAACGGTCAGATTAATCTGCTCGAGTCCATCCAGCTTTGCGGCTTTATCAATCAGCTCCATCATCAGGCGCTTGCCAGTCCCTTGACCGCGTGCCTCCGGTGCGACATACATCGCGTAGACATTCTCTTTATGAAGGATCTTTGGTTTACTCTCTCTTACAAAAGTAACCATACCTACCAGCTTGCCCTCTAGAAACGCGCCTAACGTGAAGCGTCCTTCATCCGGCTTCAGCCCGCTTGCGATCTCGGTAAGCGATCTTACGACCTGAATTTCGTAGGTTGTCAGGAACGCTTCGGGACTTTCAAGCAGGGACTGCAGACGAAGCTCATGATAGGCTTCAACATCGGCTTCGGTTAAAATTCTAATGTCCACTATGACACCTCCACTATTGATTGAAATTCCATGAGGAGGGGAGCATTCCTTCGCCATGCTAATAAAAAAATGGCTGAGCTTTAGGCTCAACCATTTTAAAAGTTCAGTTAGTTAACGACACGGCGTGCGGTTACGTATTTGTTGGACCAGTAAGAGCTGGTCATGTCGGATACGGTAACGCCTTGGCTTGTGGAGCTGTGAAGAATTTTTTTGGAGCCGGCATAAATCGCCACATGGCTGATGCTGATGCCGTTTGTGCGGAAGAATACAAGATCGCCCGTGCTTAATTCCGTCTTTGGAACTTTTTTGCCGACCGTTGCTTGCTCGGCCGCTGTGCGTGGCAGGTTAACGTCAAGGCCTGCAAACATGAATTTCGTAAAGGACGAGCAGTCAAAGGCATATGTAATTCCGACTGGAGCGCCGTATTTGTAAGGCACGCCTAAGTAATTTTTACCTTCGCTGATCAATGCCAGCGTTTTCTCCGTTGCAGCGTTTGCATGATTTGTTGTAGTGGCAAGAGTGAAGACCGATGCAGCGATTGTTGCAACCAGGCTAAATGTCATTAATTTTTTGAGGGACTTGAATGTGTTTTTCATGGTAGTATGGTTTCCTTTCGCTTGGAAGTTCATTCGAATATAGATTCCATCTTTCGCTGAAATTACTATAACATAACCGAAACCGCACAAAATTTTACAATTAGAGCGAAAGATCAATGAATTGTAAAGAAAGACACCTTTATGAGAAATAAATGAGAATCTCTTTAGAAAAGCTCTCAGAAAAGTCTCCTCAGAAAAATCTCCTCAGAAAAATCTCATCTTCTTGACGAGTCATAGCGGAGTGAAATATAATTAGGTAGCCTATTATTAAGAGTACTAAAATAATTAGCGGCTTACTTATTTAAAGGGTGAGGTGATCAAATGGCCGGCGGTGGAGAAGAGACCGCAGCACGAAGACTGATTGAAGTATTTATGCTGTTCAACAAGATGAACTGGAACCATCAGCCGATGGATCTGAAGCAGAAGCACAGCGAGCTGCGGCTGCTAGTTGTAATCAAGCGTATGGGCAATGGAGAAGAAGGGGTCAAGGTATCCGATTTAAGCAAATTTCTAAAGGTGACGTCACCAACGGTTACGCAGCTGCTTAACCGGCTTGAAGAGATGGGGCTTATTGTCCGCAAAGAGGATCCGAGAGACAGAAGAGCGGTCCGCGTGTCACTGACGGAAGAGGGTGAATTGACCGCCAAAAAGGCACTGCAGGGTTTTATGCAGCGGATGAACGGTCTCGTTGATTTTTTGGGCGACGAGGATACGGAGCAATTAATCCGTCTGCTCAGGCAGACAACTACTTATTTCGAACAAATGAATCTGAACGATTCAAATGGAGATGATGTTAACAAATGCTGAAATTATTCCGCTATTTAAAGCCGTTTCGGCTTTTTGTAATCGGTGTCTTGGTCTTTGTCTTCTTGCAGACCTTATCTGACTTATACCTGCCAACCTTGATGGCGGATATCGTGGATAAAGGCGTATCCCAAGGCGACAAGTCTTATATTTGGAAAATCGGAGGCTTCATGCTGCTTGTTGCGGCAGGAGGCGGCATTTGCTCCGTGCTGGCCAGTTATTTCTCCTCGAAATCCGCAATGGGTTTCGGACGGGATGTCCGCAGCAAGGTGTTTAAGCATGTCGAGAACTTCTCGCTGCAGGAGTTCGACAAGATTGGCACAGCTTCGCTGATTACGCGGACAACAAACGATATTACGCAGGTACAGCAAGTGCTTATCATGATCCTGCGAATGATGATTACCGCGCCAATGATGTGTATCGGCGGGATCATTATGGCGATCTCGAAAGATGCCAAGCTGTCGCTTGTTTTTGTTGTCGTTATTCCGGTACTGGCAGGCGCGATCTTCCTGGTCGTGCGCAAAGGCATTCCGTTGTTCAAAGCGATGCAAGTGAAGATCGATAAATTGAACCTGGTATTGCGCGAAGGCTTGACGGGTATCCGCGTTATCCGTTCGTTTGACCGGATCAGCCACGAGAGTAAGAAATTCGACGCGGCAAACGCCGATCTGACGGATACGGCAGTGCGCGTAAACAAAATCATGGCGGTCCTTATGCCGCTGATGATGCTGATCATGAACATTTCGACGATCGTCATTATTGCGATCGGCGGTATCCGCATTGACCATGGCAATATGCAAATCGGTTCGCTGATGGCTTTTATCCAGTACGGCATGCAAATCATGTTCTCGCTACTCATGATGTCGATGATGCTGATTATGATTCCTCGCGCGCAAGCATCGTCTGTCCGTATAAATGAAGTGCTCGATATGGTGCCAACGCTGTCCGACAAAGAAGTAACGAAGAAAAACAACGGCAAAGAAGGCTATCTGGAATTCCGCGGGGTGACTTTCAGCTATCCGGGCGCGGAACAACCGGCGTTGTCGGATATTTCGTTCCAGGCGGGCCCAGGCGAAATCACTGCCATAATCGGCGGTACCGGTGCGGGTAAATCCACGCTGGTCAGCTTGATTCCGCGTTTCTATGACGTGGATGCGGGTCAGATTATGGTTGACGGCATGGACATTAGAGATATGTCCCAAGAGGATCTCCGTCATAAAATCGGCTTTGTTCCGCAAAAGGCGGTTCTCTTTACGGGAACGGTAGCGGAAAATATCCGTTACGGGCAAGAGGATGCAACCGACGAGGAAGTTGCCCATGCCGCGGCTATCGCGCAGGCGTCCGAGTTTATCGGCCGGATGGAGCAGGGCTACGATTCCATGATTGCCCAAGGCGGCAACAACGTATCCGGCGGGCAGAAGCAGCGCTTGTCCATTGCGCGGGCATTGGTCAGAAGGCCGGAGATTTACGTGTTCGACGACAGCTTCTCGGCGCTGGACTTCAAGACGGATGCGAAGCTTCGGGCGGCACTGAAGTCTGAAGTAGGCCATTCGACCGTTATGCTGGTTGCGCAGCGGGTAAGCACGGTTATGGATGCGGACCGCATTATCGTTCTTGATGAAGGACGTATCGCGGGGATTGGCAACCATAAGGAGCTTATGCAAACTTGCGAGGTTTACAAGGAAATTGTATCTTCGCAGCTGTCAGAGGAGGAGATTGCATGAGCCAGCAAAAAGGAAACGGCCGCCCTCCAAGCGGACCCGGCAGAGGCCCGGGCATGGGTGGTCCCGGCGGATTCGGGATGCCGGTGCAAAAGGCGAAAAACTTCAAAGGAACCCTGTTTCGTTTAATGGCTTATTTGAAGCCGCATCAAACGAAGCTGTTGCTGGTGCTGCTTACCGCGATTTTGAGTACGGTATTCAGTATCGTAAGCCCGAAAATCATGGGTCATGCGATGACCAAGCTGGCCGAAGGCTTTATTGCCAAGCATATCGATTTTGACGCGATAAACCAGATTCTGCTTATTCTCGTCGTTCTCTATATCATCAGTTCGGTATTCAGCTACATTCAGCAGTATCTGATGGCGGGCGTAGCCCAGAATACGGTTTACGATTTGCGCAAGCAGGTGAATGCGAAGTTCAACCGGCTGCCGCTGAAATATTTCGACTCCAAATCCAATGGCGAGATCTTGAGCCGGGTCGTCAACGACGTGGACAATATCGCCAATACGTTGCAGCAAAGCTTAACTCAGCTGATTACGTCCGTTATTACGCTTGTCGGCATTATTATTATGATGCTCACCATCAGCCCGCTGATGACCTTGATCGTCTTCCTGACGATTCCGCTCAGCTTGGCAGCGACGGCCGTTATCGCGAAGCGCTCGCAGAAATATTTCGTGAAGCAGCAGGCGGAGCTTGGCAAATTAAACGGACACGTGGAAGAGATGTATACCGGACACAAGATCGTTAAAGCTTTTGGCCGCGAGCGCGAATCCATGGAAAAGTTCGAAAAGATGAATGAGCAGTTGTACGATGCAGGGTGGCGCGCCCAATTCATCTCCGGCATTATTATGCCGATCATGAGCTTTATCGGAAATATCGGCTATGTATTTGTCAGCATCGTTGGCGGTATCCTCGTGACTAGACGCGCGATTGAAGTCGGGGATATCTTGGCCTTCATTCAGTACACCAGACAGTTCACTTGGCCAATCACGCAGCTGGCGAATATCTCGAACGTTATTCAATCGACTATCGCTTCCGCGGAACGCGTCTTCGAGCTTCTGGACGAGGAAGAAGAAGTGACGGAAGCAAATCCTGCGAAAACGATCACCCGTCCGAGCGGTTCCGTGCACTTTGATCATGTGAAATTCGGTTATACAGCCGATAAAACCCTGATCGATAACATGAACATCAATGTGCTGCCCGGTCAGACCGTGGCGATCGTAGGTCCAACGGGGGCAGGCAAAACGACGCTCGTAAACCTGCTCATGCGGTTCTACGAGCTGAATGACGGGAAAATCACGATTGACGGCGTTAATATTACGGATTTGAAGCGCAGCAATCTGCGCGGCATGTTCGGTATGGTGCTGCAGGATACATGGCTCTTTAACGGCACAATCCGCGACAATATCGCGTATGGCCGTGAAGGGGCTACCGAGGAGGATGTCGTTAACGCAGCGAAAGCGGCTCATGCCGACCACTTTATCCGGACGCTGCCGGACGGTTACGACACGATTCTTAACGAAGAGGCGTCCAATATTTCGCAAGGACAAAAGCAGCTTCTCACTATTGCCCGGGCAATTCTGGCCGATCCGTCCATTCTGATTCTCGACGAGGCGACCTCCAGCGTCGATACCCGGACAGAGGTCTACATCCAGAAGGCGATGGGCCATCTGATGGAAGGCCGTACAAGCTTCGTTATCGCGCATCGTCTGTCCACTATCCGCGACGCGGACCTGATTCTCGTCATGAACCAAGGCTCGATTATCGAGCAGGGTACGCATGAGGAGCTTCTGGAGCAGGGCGGCTTCTATGCGGATTTGTATAATAGCCAGTTTACGGGGAAGGCGATTGAGGCTGTGTAGTTTTAAAAGCAAGGGATTACGGGTTTGTATCTCTTCCGGCCGCTGTTGCCATCGTGAAATTTTGAATTAACTCGTTTTCAACGAGATTTCACGAATGGCAAAGGCGAACGCTTACAAGCTTTCTGCAAGAAAGCTGCTTCGAAAGCATATGCTTTCCTCCAGAGATACAAACCCTCCATCCCCCTATACCCTTAGACTACAATAGCCTCAAATTTAGCCTCCCCGTAATGGCTATTGGTTGAGGGAGGACGATTAAAAGAGAAAGCGTTTAAGCTGCGCTTTCTCTTTTTGTTTTATAAGGTCATAAAAGGCAGTGATGCGCAACAAATGTTATCGGATGGCGTCTTAATAGGTAATTCCAAAGATCGGAAAATGATAAGTGGGGGTACACCATGTGAGAAAGACCTTTATTTTCATTGTTGTGGTTGTTTTAATGGGGGGCTCGTATCTGTACCTTCGTTTTGGACCATTGTCGCCACAGCATGCATTGAAAAAACAATTGGAACAGATTATTGAAGTTCATGATCAAGTGTCTATTCAAGCTCTTTCATTAGACAAACCAACAATGGAATATTTACTTGAGTTGCCGATGGATACAAAAGTTGAATCTGCAACGGATTTTCAAGGAGGTTCAAAACAAGTGGGTTATTTGGTTAGCAAGGTGGGGACCAAGCCGCTTCATGTATATATGACATCGGCTACCAACTCCATATACCATAAGCTTTTTCCTAAATGGACTTTATATAAAATAACAACGGCGCCAAACGGAACATTACCATCCATTCGTGATCTTCAAAAGACTGTTGTATCGGAAAGAAATCAACACGGGACGGAGAAATTAGAAGCGGATAAAGGCGACTTTATTGTTGGAAAAACAGTCGATAGTAACATACCGAAAATTTACGTCGTACATAATATCTCGGAAAAAGAAGCTAGGACAAAGTCCCTTTCTGACTTTTTGACGAATGAGGATAAGGACGATGTGATGATCTACCATGTAAAAGATATTCAGCTTTATAATGACCTTAATATTGGCGAGAAGGTAATGGTAAAAGCAGCGGGGTATATCATGCAATCGCAGCCGCCTCAAGCGGTAGCCGAAGAGATTATTAGATTGAAAGGAGGATGGTAGGCGTGTCCAGAACTATAAATCTATTTATTGGGTTTATCGTTGGAGTAATTCTAATGATACTACCTCAGCCTCATATTTTCGTTATTAGCGATTTGTTGAATGCATTAAGCGGGGGAGACATCATTGACGGTCCAATTCATAAACTTTTGGGAACGATAGGTTTCGTTCTCGTATGTGTATTTGGATATAAAATAGTTACATCGGTTCTTCGCGAGAATTAAAATATAGCAACGGAAAGCAGGGGCGAGACGCAAGTTGACTCAATCGGATACTTATGCCGTATACATATAGATGAGAATACAATCATTCTCAAAATGAACAAGGCGAGCGTATACAGCTAGCAGAGCTGACTACGGAAGATGTGGTTCGGATCATCCCCGTGAAGCCCCAAAATGTGAAAAAAGGGAAAAGAGAATGTACAAATATATAGGGGAGATTGAGGCAAGCGGTAGTAAGAGAATGTCTCGAGGAGATTGGAGAAGAGGTAGAGGTTCAAGATCTTGTCAACAGAATGCATCTTAAAAATAAAGATAAAAGCATGCGTTATCCGGGTGATGTGAATTAGACATTCCACGTTATAGGGGAGGCTAAAATATTTTTAAATACATTTCAGTCATAATACTTATCGTTATGAGTATGAGTTTATCGGCATGTTCAGCCTCTGCTGGAGAGAATAAGTCCCAGACTCCATTTGGAAATGATATTTTGAAAACCTTCGGAAATGAAGATGTTTTGCGCATGCAGCGGTTCATTAATCGATTTCAAGATCACAAATTTGATTACGTTCTTGCCATTCCTCCATTTATCGATGGGGGTTACGTCATCTATGATTTGATCGCGGATGATGGCGATGTCAAGGTCAGAGTGGATACGACACGGGACATGTACAGTAGTGACGCCGGTTTGGAGTTAACCTGCAAAGCTATAGAGTTCGATAACAAAGGAACTGTAGCAGTCGAGCAGTGCACAGGTCCAGAGGGTGTTGAAGTTCCCCATTACTCTTTGTTCTCATTTGATCAACGCGAAAAAAAGGAATAGGAGCATGGATTGTGAAGGTCGTAAACGCAGCGAAAGAGGATATAAAGCAGTGGTTGATATTGGCTGTTGAAGTGGAAGAGTTGTTTGGACCGATGGTGAATGATCCATTGTTTGTTCGGACGCTTGAACGCAATATTTGCGAGGGCAGGGCATTTTGCATACGGGAAAATGACGGGGTGCCTGGAGAACCGTTGCTTGGAGGCATCCTGATCTCAACGAGAAATGCTCCTTCCTATAAGATAGGCTGGCTGGCAGTATCTGAAAAGGCAAGAAATCAAGGAGCGGCCTCCGCGCTTATGAGGCATGTCCTTGAACTTTTTCAATCCCCGGCAGAGGTGTCAGTCGTTACGTTTGGCGAAGATTTGGAGGGTGGACTTCCGGCAAGAAAGCTGTACGAAAAGTTTGGTTTTGTACCTCAAGAAGATCCCGTTCCGCGTGGACCGGAAGGCGGCGGCAGGCAGTTATACATATTAATGTTGGATTAAAGAGGAGGGGATGCCATGAGACTTGAAGAACATCAGATTTCTGAATTGTACAACAGTCTAGCGGCGGCAGAACAAGATGAATTAATCAGGCTGCTATCGAAGGCTTTTAAAACTGAAATTTCGCTGATGCAGGAAGCATTGGCCTCCATGCCTCTGGAACAATTGATGCCTATGAGAGATATCGTTCGCGGGTATGTATTAACGAAGAAAAATGTGCCTAGTATCATGGATGCTTATACTGCGCTTGATACGGGCAAGCTGCCAAGGAAGATCTCGTTTGGCCGTGGACGGGAGCCGGCTGACCATGCGGATTAAAGCGGTACTCTTTGATCTGGACGGGACGTTGCTCGACCGCGATGCCTCATTGGCTTTGTTTATCGATGATCAATATGAACGTTATCCGGCGTTTCAGAAGGTAGCCAAGGATATTTTTGCGAAGCGGTTCATTGAACTTGATCAGCATGGCTATGTGTGGAAGGATAAGGTATATCAGCAGCTGTTGGCGGAATTCCAGATTCCAGGCTTACGGTGGGAAGAGCTGCTGGACGATTATTTGAAGTCGTTTCAACAGCATTGCGTCGGGTTCCCTCATCTCATTGAGATGCTGTCCTCTATAAAAAGCCGCGGAATCAAAATCGCCCTTATTTCAAACGGTTACGGCCAATTTCAGTACGATAATTTCAAAGCATTAGGCATTAGTCCCTTTTTCGACGAGGTTCTTATCTCGGAATGGGAAGGGCTGCGCAAGCCGGATCCGGCTATTTTTCAAAGAGCTTTGGACAAGCTTGGCGTGAAGGCGAAGGATGCCGTTTTTGTCGGCGACCACCCGGATAGCGATATAAGAGGCAGCCGTGCGATTGGCATGAAGGCTGTGTGGAAGTACAACCCTTACTTTTCTCCCGATGTTGAGGCGGATGGCGTTATTCATGATTTGGATGAACTACTCAAGTTTGTATTTCCAGCTGCCGGTTTATCGTTTAAGTAATAATCGATCAAGAACATGAAGGTGAGTTAGGCGAAGAGATTCGCCTTAAAAATTTTTTTGCTTAGGTGTCACACTTCATATCCCCTCCCCGTCATACAGATAAAAATGGCGAAGGGATGATGTGCGATGCAAAAGGTTGACGTTGTTGTGGTTGGTGGAGGAATTGCGGGGTTAACCGCTGCTATTTACGCAGCCAAAGCCGGGAAACAAACGGTGGTCATTGAAAAACAGAACCGCTTGGGCGGCCGAGCCGTTTCCAACAAGAAAAAAGGTGCTTACTTTAATCTGGGCGCGCATGCCTTGTATCAGGGGGACGCGTATGCGACTTTCAGGGAACTGGGATTGGCCTTACAAGGAAAGCGGCCTTCATCGTTCGCTTATGGCGTTTGGAAGGGGAAATTAAGCCCCTTGCCTTCGGATATGAAATCCTTGTTTACAACCCCGCTATTGTCCTGGCAAGGAAAGATGGAGTTTGCTTCCTGCCTTATGAAAGTTAAAAAAGCGGATACTCGTCAATTTGACGGAATCAGTATCCGCGAATGGGTAGAAGGGAATATGCGAGATCCGATGGTACGCAATATCTTTTATTCGCTCTTGCGTGCCGCCAGTTATGTGGTTGGGCCTGATTTGCCAGCCGCTGGTCCCGTGTTGAAGCAGCTGCAGAATGCCCTTAAAGGCGCATTGTACCTGGATCGCGGCTGGGGCGAAATGGTTGAAGAATTGCATAAAAAGGCATCCGATCTGGGCGTAACGTTTTTAACCAATAGCAAAGTCTCGTCCATCGATACCCATGGAGGTATCGTACGGCAGGTGCTCTGCGCAGACGGAACGAAAATCGATACGAACCATGTTATCCTTGCCACAGCGCCTTCCATCGCCAATGAGTTGGTGCCCTTTGCGGAAAAAACCGCCCTTCATACTTGGAAAGAACAAGCGATTGAGGTCACCGCGGCTTGCCTCGATGTGGCCTTGAAGCGGCTTCCCGAGCCTAAACAACAATTTGCTTACGGGATTGATCAGACCGTGCTTTTCAGCAATTATTCTCGTGCTGCTTATCTAAGCGACGATGGAGCGCAGGTCATATCGCTTATTAAGTACCAAGGGAAAGAACCGGACCCGGATAAAGATTTGAAAGAACTGGAAGGCGTGCTGGATTTAATGCAGCCGGGATGGCGGGAAGAATTGATTGTCAAGCAATACCTTCCAAAAATGACGGTTTGTCACGACTTTATGCATATGAAACGTCTTGCGAATCCCGGACCCGCTGTCCCTGAAATACAAGGATTGTATGTAGCAGGAGAATGGGCGTCGCATGGTGAAGTATTGGCCGATGCGGCGACGGCAAGCGCCAAAAGAGCCGTACAACACATGTTCTCCCTTGAGGGTAAGGAGAGGAATGCCTTTTATGAGCATAGAGGAGTTATATAAACGTTATAAAACGGAGCTGTTTTCGTTAGCCTATCGGATGCTCGGCAGCGTCATGGATGCGGAAGATATCGTACAAGATGCTTTTTTGAGCTATAACGGGCTGTCTGATGCCGGGACCATTCGAAACGAAAGGGCATTTTTATACAAAATCGTCACGAATCGCTGTCTAGATCTTTTGCGCTCGTCGGCCAAAAAAAGGGAAATGTACGTTGGTCCTTGGCTTCCGGAGCCCCTCCTCGATAAAGGGACCCCGGACAACGACCCATCCCATAAGTATTTGCGGTCCGAGTCGATTTCCACGGCTTATCTTCTGCTTCTGCAGCAACTGAGCGCAACGGAAAGGGCGGTGTTTCTTCTTCGGGAGATTTTTCATTATTCGTTTGAAGAGATTGCCGATATGGTCGGGAAAAGCAGTACGAATTGCAGGCAAATTTTCCACCGGGCCAAAAAAAGCATCCATTTCGACCCGGATGAGCAACCGTCGGTTTCCGTTGCGGAGGAGAATATTAAAGAGTTTGTGAATTCACTCTTGCAAGGAAATACGGCAAAGCTTCTTGAATTGGTAAGCGAAAACGTGGTGTTCTACTCGGACGGCGGAGGCAAAGTAAGAGCGGCGCAAGTGCCTGTTGTCGGATTCGAGCAAGTGCTGAAGCTGCATCAATATTCGATCAACCTGCATGAGGGTAAGATTACGTATTCGTTCCTCATGGTGAATGGGCTCCCCGGAATCCGCCTTCGTTCGGATGAAGGGCTTCAATACGTTTATTCTTTTGCATATCGGGATCATAAGATCGAAGCGATTTATGCTGTCGCCAATCCGGAAAAGTTACGCCATCTATAGTAATATGGTCCCTATCTCCGATTTTTTTGGGGATAGGGTCTTTTTTTCTTTCATTTTGACACCTATCGTAAGATCGTCTACCTCACCTACTTAGCAGACCTTATTTTTGTATCCCTAAATAGAGCGTTTTATCGGTTTGGCTGGGTAAGCAAACACGATAAAGTAAGGATTAAAGAAAGCACTTACATTTTGCATGAAGCGCTTTCTCCAATAAGAGAGGGGTAGTCGAAACATGAGGAATATGGGAAGCCGGGCATCACTTCTCGGAGGTGGGCAGCTTGACTTGGGGGGAGCGGGGCATGTGCCTGCAAACAGTACGGTCCAAAACGACTCCCGCTATCAGAATCTTCCGTACCGCAAGCTGTTCCTGGAAGCGGCGCAACATGCGAAGCTGGCGCCAAATACGGATAAGTATTCCGCCCTTTACGCAGTTCTGTCGGAGGAGCTTCGAAATATCATTGCCAACCGATAGGCTCGTTTTATGTAGCTCTCGCATCAGCCATTATGGTTGATGCGAGGCCTTTTTCATTCCTTTCGGACTTTGCTGTTATAAACGGATTCTAACTAAGTCATTATTTAATACCGTACTGCCCTCTTGCGGTACAAAAGCGGCGTTCGTGCCGAAGTTGTTGATAATGACATTTGTAGTTCTTGAGGTTACAACGACAACCTCGTAATGAAATTGGATACCGCCGACATTGGTCGAAAAGCTGCTAAACCTGTTGGCCGGAATTGTACGGTTCGTAGTACTCAGTACGACAGGTGAGCCGGAATCCCAGTTAATGACGATGACCCTTACCGTAATGGCTGAATTTCGGCGATTCAATATTTCGGTATGGGCAATAGTGACGGCTGTGCTTTTGTTAATGACGCCCGTGCTCAATGCGGTGGAGCTGCTTTTAATATTCGCCTCTTTCTGCAGCAACGCAACTAATTGCGAATTCATTTTGCTGCTTTTGGTCACTCTCTTTGCCGTTGTTTTTTTAAATCTTTTCATTTTCAAACTAACCACTCCTTCAAACTGTAATTCATATATTGTATTTGCGTTTTCATAGATTCACCTGTGCGAATGAAGGAGTGAAATCACCTATTTAATAGATTCATAGAATCCATGCCCTAAGGAAGTAAAGTCTCTACCGCCTGTTCCACCAAATTCTCGATTTTCCCCATTGCATTGTTCAAATCATCACTCCCTCTGCGTGCAGCCCATCAATCCCATTTCCCGTTTCGTCAATTCCCCCTTCTCAAATCACGATTCCATTGCGCGTTTTGCCCATATCGACTCGAACCTCTCTCCTTTACTCTGTGAATGTAGCCATTTTCACTAAACAATTAAACGGAGGTAGGGTCATGAAAAAATGGGTAGCAGGTTCGCTCAGCATCGCATTGCTGGGAACAATGCTCGCCGCATGTTCTTCCAATAATGATAAGAACAGCGAGAGCAACGCAAACGCAGGCAACGGCGGCGGCAGTTCTTCGGAACAGCCGGCAGAAGCAACAACGTATCCGATCAAGACGGATAAGACGCTCTCGTATTGGGGCGAAATTAACGGTCAGCTGATCGGCGTGAAGGAATCGCACAAGGATATTCCGTTCTTCCAGGAATGGCAGAAGAAAACCGGCGTACCGCTGGAGTTTACGGAGCCGCCAACCGGGCAGGTAAAGGAAGCGTTTAACGTCATGCTCGCATCCGGCAAGCTGCCGGATATGGTCGAGTACAACTTCATCGGAGACTTCCCGGGCGGCCCCGAGAAAGCGATCCAGGACGGCTATATCGTGAAGCTGAACGATCTGATCGATAAATACGCGCCTAACCTGAAGAAGTATCTGCAGGAAAATCCGGATGTCGACAAAATGGTGAAGACCGACAGCGGCAGCTACTACGCGTTCCCGTTCATCCGCGGCGACGAATACCTGCGCGTCTTCCAGGGTCCGATTATCCGCAAGGACTGGCTGGACGAGCTTGGCCTGCCGGTACCGGAAACGATCGACGATTGGACCGCGGCGCTTACCGCATTTAAAGAAAAGAAAGGCGCAGCGGCACCGCTTACGTTCAACAGCAAGCCACGCTTCTTTAACGACGGCGGCAACGGTGCCTTTATGGGCGCGTTTGGCGTAACCCGCGGCTTCTACCAGGAAGACGGCAAGGTCGTGTTCGGTCCGGAGCAAGAGGGCTATAAGCAATACCTGGAGCTGTTCCGCGACTGGTATTCGAAAGGCCTGATCGACAAGAACATCGCAACGGCGGACACCAAATCGGTTGACGGCAATATTGCATCCGGCGCTACGGGCGCATCGATCGGCAATGCCGGCGGCGGTATCGGCAAATGGCAGCCGCTTGTTGAAGCAAAGGATCCGAAAGCCGTTCTGGTCGGCGCTCCTTATCCGGTCCTGAAGAAAGGCGACACGCCGAAATTCGGCCAGCATAACACCGCTTACGCATCCGAAGGAACGGTAGCGATCACGACGCAAGCGAAGGACCCCGAGCTGGCCGTCAAAATGCTCGACTACGGCTACAGCGAGGAAGGCGGCTTGTTCTTCAACTTCGGCACGGAAGGCGTCAGCTACAACATGAAGGACGGCTATCCGACTTACACCGATCTTCTGATGAAGAATCCGGACAAGCTGGCTCCCGCGCAAGCGATCTCGCTGTATGCGCGAGGCAGCTACAACGGTCCGTTTGTTCAGGACAAACGTTATGCGGAGCAGTTCTTTGCTCTACAGTCGCAGCGCGATGCGGTAACCACATGGCAAAAAACGGACGCGGCTAAATACCAGCTGCCGCCGATCACGCCGTCGCCGGAAGAAGCTTCCGAGTATGCGGCTATCATGAACGACATTAACACGCTGATCGACGAAATGTCTCTGAAGATCATTCTGGGCACAGAGCCGGTTGATGCGTTCGGCAAGTACGTGGATAAAATGAAATCGCTCAATCTGGACCGCGCGATCGAAATTCAGCAAGCGGCGCTTGACCGTTACAACAGCCGTTAATAGACAGCAAGAGAGGAGAGGGCCAAGGTCTTCTCCTTCTCCCTCAATAAGGAGTGAGGCATGTGGGGAAAAACCGCTTTATACGCGATTTTAAGCTAAATAAACTGCTCTATCTGATGATGCTTCCCGTCATCGCGTATTACCTTATTTTTCACTATATTCCCATGTACGGGGCGTTAATCGCCTTCAAGGAATACTCTCCGATGAAGGGCATCCTGCACAGCGACTGGGTTGGCCTCAAGCATTTCCATGATTTCTTCGGCAGCTATTACTTTACACGGATCCTTAAGAATACGCTTGTCATCAGCTTGTATTCGTTAATCTTCGAGTTCCCCGCACCTATTATATTAGCGCTGCTCATTAACGAGGTTCAGAGCAGGACATTCAAACGGGTAGCCCAAACGATTACGTATATGCCTTACTTCATCTCCCTCGTAGTCATTTGCGGGATCATTACGGACTTTACGAACGCTGACGGCATTATCAATAGATTGTTTATGCTGTTTGGCTATGACGGCCAAGCGATGCTGCAGAAGCCGGAGCTGTTCCGTCCGATTTACATTTTGTCGGAGATCTGGCAGCGGATCGGCTGGGAATCGATTATTTATATCGCGGCGCTGATGAGTATCGACCAGGAGCAGTATGAAGCGGCAAGAATAGACGGCGCAAGCCGGATAAAGCAGATTTTCTTCATTACGCTTCCGGGCATCCTGCCGACGATTACGATCATGTTCATCCTGCGGATGGGCAATATGCTGAACGTTGGCTTCGAGAAAATCATTCTGTTGTACAACCCGGTTACCTACAATACGGCGGATGTCATCTCGTCCTTCGTCTACCGGAAAGGTTTATTGGAATTTGGATGGAGCTACAGCTCGGCAGTCGGATTGTTCAACTCCGTCGTTAACCTTGCCTTGCTCGTGACCGCCAATTATATCAGCCGCAAGGTGAATAAAAGCAGTTTATGGTGAGGTGAGAATCCATGCAAATGAAGGCGACTTTATCCGAGAGAGTGTTCGATGTCGTTGTATACGCCGTCTTGATCCTCCTCATCGTGTCCACGTTATACCCGCTGCTGTACGTATTGTTCGCTTCCTTCAGCGACGCGGGGCAGCTTGTAGCCAATAAAGGCATCTTATGGCATCCGCTCGGATTAAGCCTGGATGCGTACACGAGCGTGTTCAAAAATCCGGGCATTACGACCGGTTACAAAAATACGCTGTTTATTCTGGTATGCGGTACGGTTCTCAATCTGATTATGACCGCGCTGGGGGCGTATGTCTTATCCCGCCGGGAAGTCATGTGGAACAATTTGTTCATGGGCATGATTCTGTTAACGATGTTTTTCAGCGGCGGTCTGATTCCGCTTTACCTCGTTGTTAAAGGCGTAGGCCTCTTGAACACGTTGTGGGCAACGATTATTCCGTTTGCGATCAGCACGTTTAACCTGATCATTATGCGCACCGCGTTCAAAGGCATTCCGGAGGCGCTGGAGGAATCGGCCAAAATCGACGGAGCCAACCACTTTACGATTTTGTTCCGGATTATCATTCCGCTCTCGATGCCGGTTATCGCGGTTATGATTCTGTACTACGCCGTAGACAAATGGAACGGCTGGTTCTACGCATCGATTTTTATCCGCAGCCGCGAGCTGTTCCCGCTGCAGCTGGTGCTGCGCGAGATTCTGATTGCGAATTCGACGGACAGCATGGCGTCCGGCGCTTCGGCAGGAGACCGGTTCCAGATCGGCGAAACGATTAAATACGCGACCATTATGGTCGCTACGGTTCCGATACTATGCGTGTATCCGTTTGTGCAGCGCTTTTTCGTCAAAGGCGTTATGGTAGGCTCGGTTAAAGGCTGATTTATTCCATAGTTAAAGAGAATAATCCGGGAGGCAGGGAATATGCAAGCAAGCTCGATACAAAGCAAATTGGATGTTACGCGCATTTGGAAGCAGCTTGAAGAGAAGGTTGAACGCATGATCGTTCAAATCGGGGATAAATCCCCTCATGTGGCCAAGCCGGACGGCATTTACGATGATCAAAGAATCGATTGGTGGACCTCGGGCTTCTGGCCGGGTATTCTGTGGCTGATGAACGAAGTGACCGGCAATGAAACTTATAAGACAGCGGCATGGTCATGGGATGAGCGTTTGGCGGAGCACATGCTCCGGCCGAACTCGTTCGACCATGACGTAGGCTTCCACTTCCTGCCGACAGCGGTTGCCAAATACCGGATTACCGGAGATAAAGACGCGCAGCGCCGCGGCTTGTTCGCCGCGAACTTCATGGCGGGCCGCTTTAATCTGAACGGCCGGTTCATCCGCGCCTGGAACGGCGACATGCATGGCTGGTCGATTATCGATACTTGCATGAATCTGTCGCTCCTGTACTGGGCATCGGCCGAGAGCGGTGATCCGCGGTTTGCCCATATCGCAAGCGCGCATGCGGATACGGTATTGAAATACTTCATCCGGGAGGACGGCTCCGTGAACCATATCGTCTGCTTCGATCCGGAGACGGGCGAATTCGACCAGGTGCGCGGCGGGCAGGGAGCAGCGCCGAATTCCGGCTGGAGCCGCGGCGCTTCCTGGGCCTTGTACGGAATGGCGAATACGTACCGTTATACCGGAAATATCGAATATTTGCGCGCGGCTCAGCGCGTTGCGCATTATTTTATCGCGAATTTGCCGGAGGATCATGTTCCGCATTGGGATTTCCGCGCGTCGGAGCAGATGGAGGAGGAGCCGCGCGATACGTCGGCGGGAGCGATTGCGGCTTCCGGCCTGATCGAGCTGGCGGCTCTGCTGACCGAGAAAGAAGGCCGCGTGTACCGCGAAGCGGCGGAGCGGATTCTGGGATCGCTCTATTCCGATTACGGCACCTGGGATGAGCCTTCGCATGAAGCCATCTTGAAGCATGGCACGGGTCACAAACCAGCCGGTCAAAATGTCGACGTGTCTCTCATTTACGGAGATTATTTCTTCGTTGAGGCGATCGCGAAGCTGAACGGCTGGAAACAGCGCATGTTCTAATAACGATTACCCCTTAATCGCACAAACAGCCCGATGGGATCATTCCGACGGGCTATTTGTGCTGTTTTCGTGCTTCAGTAGAGCTATCGTCAATCGATTTGCACATATTGCAACTTCCTCTGCCGCCTTTTGTATGCGTATAATAGGGTTCTAAAGCTGGCAAACAACATGAGCAACCTTAACATTTACGTATAGGCGAGGAGATCTTGGTTTGAATATTCGGTCCATTTGGCAGAAACGGAAGAGCATCATCGTAACCTGGCTGATTTCCTATTGCGCGGTATTATTCGTGCCGATTCTAATCAGCTTAATTGTATATTCGCAGTCGAGCGCGGCGCTCCGAAGCGAGATTCACCGTGCCAACGATTCGCTGCTCAAGCAGGTTGGCTATACCATCGATAATCAGGTGGATCAGATGAAGCGTCTCACCATGGAGCTGACCTGGAATGCGAGGCTTCAGACCTTGATGTATTCGAGCAGGACGGAAGCCGATGCGCAGTTCGACGCTTATCAGCTCGTGAAGGAATTTCAGACCTATCAGACCTCTTACGCTTCGATCGACGAATTTTACGTCACCTGGGAGAGGGAGCATGCGGTATTGCGCTCCGGCAATGTCCGCGATATGAAGACGGCGTTTGCTACTCTGCACGACACCGGCCACATGAGCTACGAGGATTGGCTCTCGGCTGTCGAGTCCTCGGAGCATAATCAGTTTACGCTGCTGCCGCTTATGGATGCGGGAGCCACGCAGTCATCCATTGCTTATATTACTCATCTGCCAAAAGATTTGAACGGCAGGCAAGCCGGCACGGTAGTGGTCATGTCGGATTTGGCCAGATTCCAGAATGCCATAAAAAGCATCTCCGGCTTCAGCGGGGGCTATGTTCTAATTCTGAACCGGAATAATGAGGTGCTGCTGTCCAATCTGCCGAAGAAGCAGGGCGAAGAGGTCATCCTGCAGAAGGTGCGGAGCGGCGGGAAAGAGATGCCGACTTCGATGAAATCGGGTGAATCGGAAATCTTTTACCTGCAATCGTCCGTATCGGATCTGAAATATGCGCTGGTGATCCCGAGCAGCATCTATTGGCAGAAGGCCGAATATGTCCGGAAGCTGACGCTGGTGAGCGTACTGATAAGCGTAATGGGAGCGGGCGTGTTGACCTGGTTCTTCATGCGCCGCAACTATTCGCCGATTCAGAAGCTTGTAGAGTCGTTAACGGACAAGAATACCGACGAAGAGCACACGGAATGGAACGAGCTGAATTTCATTCAGCGGGCGGTCAGCCGGACGCGAAGCGAGAAGGATAAAATCGCCATGCAGCTCCAGATGCACCACAACGTGCTGCGGTCGAATATGCTGAGCAGGCTGCTGAAAGGAAGGCTGGATTCGCCGATACCTTACGAGGAAGCCTTCAAGACGTACCGGATGGAGCAAATCTCCGATGATTACGCCGTTATTTTATTTGTCGTCGAGAATGATGAAAGCCTTTACGAGAAGCTGCCGGGCATTGACGACAATGAACGGAGAAGATTCCTTCAATTCATTATCAGCAATGTCGTGGAGGAGCTGGCCGGACGTTACCATCACGCGGGCTACGTGGCGGAAATGGACGATATGATGGTCTGCCTCGTGAATTTGTCCTGCGGAAGCGGGGAGGAAGAGAGCTATAAGCAGGATTTGCACGAGATCGCGACGGAGGCGCAGCGCTTCCTGAAGCGTTACGATATGGATCTTACGGTGGCGATCAGCGGCAAGCACGGCACTTTACCGGGCATTGCAGCCGCTTATAGCGAAGCGGTGGATGCGATGGAATACAAAATGGTGCTCGGCAAAAAGGGAATTATCGCCTATGACGATATCCGGACTAAGCCGTCCGATGCCGTGCAGTTCGGATATTATTACCCGCTTCAGGCCGAGCAGCAATTGATTAATCTGATCAAGATTGGCGATTTCGAACAGGCTTCCGCTTTTATGAACGAGATCACGGACCGCAACTTCCAGCAGCCGATGATGAATTTGACGCTCGCCAAATGCTTTATGTTTAACCTGGTTGGCACGATGGTAAAGGCCATTAACGAGCTTGGCGACGGCAAGGGCAGCGTCTTGAACGATAATCCGAATTGGATGAACAGCATTATGGCTTGCGACACGGTTCAGGAGATGCGGCAGGAGCTTCATGCTTTGTTAAGGGATGTATGCGCTTTCGCCTCGGCAAGGCTAGAATCCAACATGACGCATGAGCGTGCCGAATCCATCCGCGATTTGTCGGCCCGCGTGGCCGGTTACATTGAAGAGAATTACGGAGATACCAATATGAACGTAAATACGATAGGCGAGCATTTCGATTTGAAGGGCAGCTATTTGTCCAAGCTGTTCAAGACGCAGACGGGCGAAGGGCTGCTGGACTATCTGCACAAATACCGGATTGTACAAGCCAAGCGGCGGATGACGGAGCTTCAGGAATCCGTCAATGAAGTATCGCGCGCGGTTGGTTATAACGATGCCGCAACGTTTATCCGGGTATTCAAGAAGTACGAAGGCATAACACCAGGCAAATACAAGGAAATGAATTAGGGGGCTCATAATGAAGAACTATCGCATCATTCCCATCCTCCTGATCACCGCCATATCGCTTAGCTGTCTGGCCGGCTGCAAGCAGACGGGCAATAACGGACAACATGCCGCCGCCCGCGAGATGGAGGAAAAGCAATCTACGGCCGTAGGCGATACCTTGACGTATTGGGCGGAATTAAACGGCAACGCGGCCAGCGTAAAGCCGCGGTTTCAGGACATTCCTTTTTTCCAGGAATGGCAGAAGCGTACGGGAGTGAAATTGAAATTTATTCAGCCCCCCGCCAACCAGGCGAAGCAGGCTTTGAATGTCATGCTGGCATCGGGAGAGCTTCCGGACATGATCGAATACGAATGGGCAACCTTTCCGGGCGGGCCGGAAAAAGCCATTAAAGATGGTTATATCCTGAGGCTAAACGATCTGATCGATCAATACGCTCCGAATCTGAAGCGGTATTTAAGCGAGCATCCGGACATTGACAAGCAGATCAAGACGGCCGACGGCAGCTATTACGTGTTCCCGTTTATTCAGGGGGATGCCCGCCTGCAGACTTACCAAGGCCCCATTATCCGCAAGGAATGGCTGGACGAGCTGGGCTTGTCCGTTCCGGTGACGATTGACGACTGGCATACGGTGCTGAAGGCATTCAAGGAAAAGAAAGGCGTGCAGGCGCCGCTCACGTTTCTCAGCACGCCTAGTCCGCTCTTTGGCGTGGAGAACGGCGCCTTTGTCGGGGCGTTTGGCGTGAAGAAAGGGTTCTATCTGAAGGATGGGCAGGTCAAATTCGGCCCAATCGAGCCGGGATACAAGCAGTTCCTTGCTTTGTTCCGCGACTGGTACGCCGAAGGGCTTATAGACCGCAACATTGCCACGGTTGACACAAGGACGATCGATTCCAGCATGCTGAACGGCAGAAGCGGCGCGAGCATCTGGAATGCCGGGTCCGGCATCGGGACGTGGCTGCCGCTGCTTAAGGAGAAGGACCCGAAGGCCGAATTTGTGGCTGCGCCTTATCCGGTCCTTCATCAAGGGGATCGGCCGATGTTCGGCCAAAGGGTGAATCCTTACATGAGCAGCGGCGGAGTGGCGATCTCGACGAAAAGCAGCCATGCGGAAGAGGCGGTCCGGATGCTGGATTACGGCTATGGAGAAGAAGGGCATCTGCTCTTTAACTTCGGGATTGAAGGCATCAGTTATACGATGCGGAACGGTAAGCCGATCTACACGGATCTGATTCTTCATAATCCGGATAAGCTTGCTCCCTCACAGGCGATCGCGATGTACAGCAGGGCGAGTTATTTTGGCCCGTTTGTCCAGGACGTGGAGTACATGGAGCAGTATTACATGCTGCCCGAGCAGAAGGAAGCCGTGAATATATGGTCGGATACCGATGCCGGGAAATACATGCTGCCGCCGATACAGAAGACCGAGAGGGAAAGCGCTGAATTCTCGGCTATTATGCAGGATGCGACGACGCTCGTGGACGAAATGTCCCTGCGCATTATTCTGGGAATTGATCCTCTCGATTCGTTCGAGGATGATGTTGCCCAGTTAAAAGCGCTGAATATCGACCGGGCGATTGCCATCCAGAAGGCGGCGCTTGACCGCTACAACGCCAATTAGCCCATTTGATAGAATGTATAACATTTGAACAGTCACCCCCTATTATTGCTGCATAAGATAGATAGATTACTTGCAGAAAGGGGTGGCGAGTGTTGCAGTTAGTCATGGTTTGCTCGGTTAGCGGGATTATCGGCTCTGTGATTACGTTTGCATTCGGCGGATGGATGGAATCATTAACTCTATTGGTAGTGGCGATGGGCATTGATTACGTATCAGGCATAACCGCATCAATTAAAGAAGGGAGAGGGTTGAACAGCTTCTTCGGAGCCTGGGGGCTGGCGCGCAAAGGCATGATGCTCCTCGTCATTCTTCTTGCGCATCGCATCGATATTTTGCTTGAGCTGGATAATGTCACCATGGGGGCAGCCATCTATTTCTATATAGCAAATGAAATCATTTCAATTATAGAGAACTATGGCCGGATTGGTCTTCCTCTTCCCGACCGAATCCGCAAAATTATTGAAGTGCTGAAGGATAAAGGCAAGTAACATTAGGGTTGCGTTGTACAAGCGGTTTTCGCTATAATGAGAACAAATGTTCGATTTATAGGGGGCGATAGCAAATGGCTATCCGGTATGCTGATGAGCAGGTGCGCGAGCGCGAAGCTCCGGGCTATTCGGCAGAGGACGAAACAACGCTTGTGCAGCGCTATATCCTGCTTGGAATCGTGATGCTCGTATTGGATCATGATATAAGGGTAATGGGTACGGGGGCTATAAAGCTTCCGAGGCTGTATGAATCGCTGCTCCGCGGCATACAGGATCGGGTATTGCTGGAGCAGGCCGCGCTGCGCCTGCGGTTCAGGAAGGCGGGCATCAAGCTGATGGAGGAACGCAGGCTGAAGGATGGCATGGAGACGGTCTACATATGCCAAGGCAGCACAAAGCGCTGCTATCTGCCATGGAGCTATTTGAAGGCGGAATCGGAGCAGGCGATCAAGCAATACTTTAAAAGTTAAAGTCACAAAAAGTTCATTGTTTTGTCATATTCGGGAAAAAACTTTTCCTGAATCTGCAGTTTAATGTTGAGAACTTCGGACGATCTTATGTAATATAAGAATTAAACACTAAGACAATAAGATCGCAAAGGGGAGCACGTAGCAATGCACAAATGGATCATGTTCGTACTATTATCAGCGGCATCTCTTCTCGGGGTATACTTGCTGACATTCGGCCTCCCAGCCAAACCGGTAGACGAATCTGCTTCACTTCCTGAAGGTACGGTACTCGTTAAAGTTGAAGCGAACAGCGACTTTACTTACGGTCAAGAGGAATACCATGTGAAGGTTGGCGACAAAGTTATCCTGAAGCTGCAGAATAAAAGCGGTATCCATGGTTTGAAGATCGAAGATCTGAACGTAGATCTCGAAGGCGACAATCTCGAGACCAACCTGGAGTTCGACAAGCCAGGCGAATACGTGATGCATTGCTCCGTCCCATGCGGCGCAGGTCATGCGGATATGAAAGCGAAGCTTATTGTAGACGCGGCATAATGATCATAAGGAAAGAGGAGCCCGAGGGCTCCTCTTTCGATTTGTATTCACGCTGTATCGCGTTCGCGGCTTCTGCCGCGTTCAATCAGTCTGTCGGCAATATACCCGAGAAGGGCCCATGTCGCGACGGTGAGTACGTACATAAGAAGAACGTTTACCTTATGGATGTCAACGAACATGTCCGCGATCCATGCCGGAGGGCTAAACATAAAAAACACGAAATTATGCGGGTCGTAGCCGGTTGAATTATAAACGCATAGGGCAAGACCTATGAAGGTAGCCACAAACATAACGGGATAGCGCATAACGTACCGATCCTTTCTCAGGCTAATGTTGCCGTGATGCGACTGCTTGGGTTATTATGTGACAAAAGGATATTTGTCATTCGACAAGTTGAAGGGAGCATGACCATTTATGATTACGCATATCGTATTGTTCAAGCTGAAGGACGGAAGCAGCGAAAACGTGGAACGCACGGCTCAGGTATTGCGGGATATGGAAGGCAAAATCGACGAGCTGAAATCGATCGAAGTTGGGCTTGACGTTATTCATTCGGCACGCTCGTACGACATCGCTCTTATCACGAGATTCGAATCGATGGAGGCTCTTGAAGCGTACCAGGTTCATCCCGTACATAAAAAGGTTATCGAGCATATTAACGAAGTTCGCGAAGCTGTTGTCGCCGTTGACTTCGTAAGCTAACGGGACAGGGGAGCGCGAACCGTTCATGGGAGACGTCTTTGAGATTATGACTTATTTGATCGTGATCCTCATCAGCAGCGTTGTGATGGTGGCATGGTTGAAGAAAAAAGGGAAAAAGAAGAAAGCAAGGCTGAAAGCGGGCGAATAAAAGCATGTATTATGTGAATCAAGAACAAATTGCAGTCAGATTAAAGGCTATTCCGGATATCGCATCGGCTCTAGAAGCATTGGCATCAAGCTGGCAAGGAACGCTGCTCGAAGGCTTGGCCCAGGAGCGTGCTTTGCACCTTGCGATTGAGACCGTCACCGATGTAGGCAGTTACCTGATTGACGGATTTATTTTAAGGGACGCAAGCAGCTACGAGGATATTGTAGAGATTTCCGGGGAAGCGGGTGCTTTCCCGGAGGCGATGCAGCCGCTGCTGATCGAGCTGGTCAAGCTTCGCAAGCCGCTTGTCCAGGATTATTACAGCTGGCCAAGAGCCGAGCTGCATCCCCTGACGAGAGAGATTCCGGAGCAGCTTCGTTTGTTCGGTCGGTCTGTTCAGCAGTATTTGGAACGCGAGCTGCCAGGCGAATCCGATTTACGAAAAGATTGAAATACGTTACAATGACCCTAACAATGCCTGCAAAGGTGGTGATGGGTTGATGCTGGAGAAGCAGCGCGCGATGGAAGCGGAATCCCGCAGCGTGGAAGGAACAACGCGGGGCCGGATCTTGTTCTTGCTGAAGACAAACGGTCGTTTGAGTGCGGGACAGCTATCCGGAGAGCTTGGAATAACCGAAATGGCAGTAAGGCGGCATATGTACGCGCTTGAGCGTGAAGGCAGCATCAGCATCGTCTCCGTCAAGCAGGGGATGGGGCGGCCGGTTCACGCTTACGAGCTGACGCGGCTTTCCGATGACCGGTTTCCGAAAAATTATAATGTACTTGCGCTTGATCTGCTTGAGGAGCTGGCGGAGAACCCCGAGACAGCAGGGCTTATTACCCGGATGTTCGAGGGACGCCAGCAGAAGCTGCTTGACCGATATGAGCCAAGGATGACCGGCAAAAGCCTTGCGCAGAAAGTAACGGAGCTGGAAGCGATTCAGAATGCCGGCGGCTACATGGCTAAGGTAGAAGACAAGGATAACGGTCAATTCGTTCTCCATGAATATAACTGTCCGATTGCGCAAGTTGCGGGCAAATACGAGCAGGCTTGCAGCTGCGAGCTTTCCTTGTTCGAGTCCTTGCTCCAGACGAAGGTGGAGCGGACGGAATGCCTTGCCAAAGGCGGGGGAAGATGCAGCTATACCATTGGAGTTGAACATCAGGCTAACGGTTCTTAACGGACCGTTAGCCTTTTTTATTTGCTTTTCTTGTGTCAGGTCAAGCCCATGCTGCTTATAATGGCAATACGAAATGGGCATTCGCCCGCTTAAGCAAAAGGAGGGGATGGTCATGACGGTTATGGAATGGAGTGCGCTGATTGCTGCCATCACGTTTGTAATTCTTGCTGCGGGCCTTTTGATCGGCGTCCGTACCGCGCTAGTGAGACTGTCGCAGCTGCAGCTTCAGGCGGAAGCGATGCAGGCGGATATCCGGCAGACTTCCGCCAAAGTGGGAGTATTTGCCGATACGGCCCAGCAAACGCTGAGCACCGCGCATCTTCAACTGCAGCAGGCGAACCGGCTTTTTGAAGCGGCGGGACAGATCGGGGATACGATCGGGCATACGACAACGGCGATTCATCGCGTGTCCAGCGTGATTTCGCAATCCGCAGTCAAGCATGCGGAAAGTGCGGCGGCAGAGCGGCAGGCGAGCTCCGTGCTGGAATGGATGGAGCTTGGTATGGCTTTCTGGCAGCAATGGCAGACTAACCGTAAACGTTATGAACCCTCCAACAACGGGCAGGGTGAATAGTTCTAATTTGAAGGGAGCGATTTTTTATGGCATCAAGTAAACAAACAAAAGGGTTTCTGCTGGGCGCAATCGCGGGAGGCATCATTGGTTCGGTGACGGCATTATTGTTCGCGCCCAAAGCGGGCAAGGAGCTGCGTCATGACATTTCGGAAGGCGCAAGAAGAGTACAGGAGCAGACGGTTAGAGCGGCTGGTCAAGTATCCGATACAACGGTTAGAATCGCGAAGCAAATCGGCAATCAGGCGACTGAGCTGGCGGATACGGCAAAAGCAGCAGCCGGAGCGGCCGTATCGAGCGTGAGAGAACGCCGGGCCGAGCTGGCGGGAGCTGCACATGAAGTTACCGATGAAGCTGCCGATGAAGTAACGGATTCTTTTGAAGAAGCGGCGGAAGAGGTTTTCGAAGACGCAAAAGAGCTTCAAACCATCAACTAATTAAACCTTAAGACGTACCGGAATCGGTTGCTGCAATCACCCCTGACATCCCTGTGATTTCCTTGAACCTTATATGGAATTGAGATAAGATGATGGAGGTACATTTTCGTGCCTCGTTTCATATAGTATTGAAGCTTTAAGGTCTCATTTACATCTTAAGTTCAAGAAAGCGGTGTGTTTGTGCAGCAACCGATTGCGATACTAGACTCAGGCGTAGGCGGCCTTACCGTTGCCAGAGAGGTCATGCGCCAGCTGCCGCGTGAAAAAATCGTTTATTTTGGCGATACCGCCAGAGCTCCTTACGGTCCGCGCGACCCGAAGGTTGTGACTCGTTTTACGCGTGAAATCGTTGATTATTTGGTTCATTTTCGTCCTAAAATGATTGTTATTGCTTGCAATACCGCAACCGCATTTGCTTTGGAGGAAATACGCGCAATCGTCGATATTCCCGTAGTTGGCGTCATTAAGCCGGGAGCAAGAGCGGCGCTTGGCCGGACGATTACAGGCTGTATCGGAGTAATCGGCACGGAAGGTACGATAAATAGCGGCGCTTACGAGCATGCTTTGCTTGAAATCTCTCCTGATGTGCGTGTCATTAGCGAAGCGTGCCCTCTTTTTGTTCCGCTTGTAGAGAAAGGGAATTTCCGCTCTCTGCAAACCTATGAAACCATCCGCAGTTCGATCGGCCACCTGCGCAAGTTCCCGATGGACAGCTTGATTCTGGGCTGTACCCACTATCCGTTTCTCGCCGATGTCATTCAGGAGGTTGTTGGTCCCGACATTCACCTGATCAATTCCGCCGACGAGACTGCGCGCGAAGTAAGCCTTATCCTGCATGATAAAGGGATGTTGGCCCAGGAAGAGGAGCTGCCGGTGCATCAATTTTTCTGCAGCGGGGAGCCGCAAATGTTCAAATCGATTGCCCAGCAGTGGCTTGGCGAGCAAATTGAGCTGACGCCTGTCGTATGGCAGGTGCCTCAGATCGGATAACAAATAACGGCTGTCCTGATTCGCGTTCCCGGGCGAAAGCGATAAGGGCAGCCTTTAACCATTGCAATCATACATAATCTAATAGAGAAGGCACCGACGGATAGGAGGACAAGCCATGAATAAGGAAGATCAGGTCATAATGGGTTTCAGAGAATTATACAACAAGCTGGCTTGGCTTAATAAAACGAAGATGGAAGTCAGTCTTAAAGGTTACAAGTCTTCTGAAGTGCATTGCATCGAATATATTGGAAGAAACCCGGATTCCAACGTGACCAAGCTTGCGGAATCCTTTTATATGACAAGCGGCGCCATAAGCAAAATGACGAAGAAGCTCATGAGCAAGGGATTGATCGAGAGCTATCAGAAGCCGGAAAACAAGAAGGAAATCTATTTCCGGCTTACGGAGCAAGGAAAAGCCATTGACAAAATCCACTATGATCTTCATAAAGAATTTCAAGAGCGGGATAAAGCCGTATTCGAGTTGGTTACGGACGAACAGTTCGATGGCGTTCTTAGATTCGTCGAAAAATACAGCAGGCATTTGGATGCGGAAATAAAGAAACAAGGGTTGGATATGAAGTCGGAAAATGAATAAAGAAGAAGCATCAAACGCAGGCAGTCCGTTTCTTTCGAGAACGGGCTGCTTTTTTATTGCCGAATTTTTGTTGACAAGGAAGCAAAATCGCGTTACGATGTTTTTGTTTCCAAGGAAGAAATAATACGCATGCCAAGGAGAATTCAAGTGACCATACACAAATCGAATCAAGCATCTAAACCAGAAGCAGCCGTAGACAAGCACGCCCTGCTATTCGGACTTGTATCCGTCTTTCTTTGCGGTTTAGGGTTTAGTATGATAACGCCGGTCGTTCCATTCTTAGTACAGCCTTACGCCAGCACGCCAGGCGAACAAGCGATTTATGTTACGCTTCTAACTTCCGTTTACGCCGTCTGCGTGTTTTTTGCGGCCCCCGTGCTGGGCGCTTTGAGCGACAAATACGGCCGTCGTCCGCTGCTCTTGCTATGTCTGCTCGGTTCCGCAATCGGATACTTCGTATTTGGTTTAGGCGGTGCCTTATGGGTGCTTTTTGCCGGGCGTATCATAGAAGGAATAACTGGCGGGAGCATCAGCACGATCTTCGCCTACTTTGCCGACATTATTCCTTCGGAACAGAGGACCAAATATTTCGGATGGGTGAGCGCGGTTGTAGGAGCCGGTACCGTAATTGGCCCGACGCTCGGCGGGTTGATGGCCAAGCTTGGCTATTCCGCCCCGATGTATTTCGGAGCCGGAATTACTTTGTTGAACGTGGCGTATGGATACCTGTTTATGCCGGAGAGTCTTAACAAGCATCATCGATTGGTACGGATTTCCTTTGTCAGATTGAATCCTTTTATGCAGCTTGCAAATCTGCTAAGCGTGAAAAACTTAAAGAGGCTGCTTGTCTCCGCTTTCTTGCTCTGGATCCCGAGCGGATCCTTGCAGGCCGTTTTTTCGCAATTCACGATGGATACCTTCAGCTGGAAGCCCGCCGTAATAGGACTCATGTTTTCCATTATGGGCATCCAGGATATCCTGTCGCAAGGTTTCATCATGCCGAGGCTTTTGAAGAAGCTTCATGATAAACAGATCGCTGTCCTCGGGATGGTCTCGGAGATGATCGGGTACGGTTTTATTGCAGCATCGGCATTATTCTCCTATTATCCTCTGCTTATCGCCGGCATGTTCATATTCGGTTTTGGCGATTCGATCTACGGCCCTTCCTTCAACGGGATGCTCTCCAAGTCCGTCGATGCCAGCGAGCAGGGAAGGATCCAGGGGGGCAGCCAATCGATTCAGGCTTTGGCAAGAGTGATCGGCCCGATCGCCGGAGGTCAAATCTATGTGACGTTTGGCCACGCCGCGCCTGCGTTTATGGGGATGCTTCTTATAGCAGCGGCAATACCCGTTCTATATCGGAGTACGCAGGCTGCATGACGATCTTTGCTTTGCTTGGATGATAAGCCCCGGCGTTGGCATGTGCACCCGTCCCCATGAATAGCATGATAAAAGATTACAGCCAATGTTCGATAACAAGGGGGAGTAGCGGCATGAAAGAGCTCGTAAACGGGCAATACGGGTACCGGGAAACGGTAGCGGATTGCGACAGACTGATGCGCACTTATCCTTTTGTCCGGGGATACGTTATAGGGCATAGCGTGCTGGGCAGACCCATAGTAGCGCTCAAATGCGGGGAGGGCGCACGCCGGGTCCATTTGAATGCTTCCTTCCATGCGAATGAATGGATTACGACTCCGCTGCTCATGCGGTTTGTTGAAGATTGGGCGGAGGCATGCGTGCAAAACGGCGCTCTGTTCGGGGAACAGGCCTGTGAGCTGTACCGGGAGACGGAAGCGTGGATCGTTCCGATGGTGAATCCCGACGGCGTTCAGCTAGCGCTCGATGGCATTGATGAGGCGAATCCGTTCCGGCAGCAGCTCTTGCTGTGGAATAAAGGCTCCGGGCAGTTCGATCAATGGAAGGCGAATATACGCGGAGTGGACCTGAATGACCAGTTTCCTGCCCACTGGGAGGAGGAGCGGCTTCGCAGAGGAACGGAGG
This sequence comes from Paenibacillus sp. BK720, assembly GCF_011761545.1. Lineage (NCBI taxonomy): Bacteria > Bacillati > Bacillota > Bacilli > Caryophanales > Paenibacillaceae > Paenibacillus > Paenibacillus sp. BK720. The sequence continues at coordinate 908,662 of NZ_JAASRQ010000001.1, forward strand.
GGCCGGGTCCCCGGGACTTTCCGGGGCCGTATCCGTTAAGCGAGCCTGAAGCCCAGGCACTTGCCCGTCTGACGCAAACGCTGCAATTCGACTCCGTGCTTGCCTTGCATACGCAAGGCGAGGAGATCTACTGGAATTACCGGGAATACGAGCCGGAGCACGCTGAAGGCCTTGCGGAACGTCTGGGCGAGGCAAGCGGCTACAAGCCGGTGAAGCTTACGGGCAGCGATGCCGGGTACAAGGACTGGTTCATCCAACGTTTTCGCAGGCCGGGCTTTACGGTTGAAGCGGGTTACGGCGCGAATCCGCTGCCTCCCGGGGAATTTAACGGCATCTATTCGAAGATCGGCCCCTTGCTGACCGAATTTTTGCGGCTGCACCGCTGACGAGACGCAAAGATGATTCCGGGGCACACCTGTGCTATAATGATCGGCAAAAGCTGATGAAGGTGGTGTGCCTCATGCGTAAATGGTTATCGCTTCGGCATTGGAAGAGCACATTTGTCCGAATATACAAGCTGATTATCTCGAGAGAGGTTTCCATAACCGACAAATTATTATTTCTGGTGCCGGTTATTCTCTATTGGGTGCTGCCCGACGCGCTGCCTTTTCTCCCCATAGACGATATTGCGGTGACGATGCTGCTCGCCGAATGGTTTGCCCGGAGAATGGAGAAGAAGTATAATAGGATCAGGTAATGTTAACCATTCGGTTGGCAGATGTTTACGAAATCAAATTCTTTTTTAGGAGTGGAATAGAATGAATGTCAAAATTACGCGCAACGCGGCAAAAGTACTGAAACTGGAATTGGACAAGCCCGAGAACGAAGGCAAGAAGCTTCGCGTATACGTAACGCATTCGCATGGGGACCATGCGCATTACGGCATGGCGATTGACGAGCCTAACGAGAAGGACGTTGTAGTATCGACGGATAAAGAGATCGACGTGATCCTCGAGAAGGACAACGAGTTCCTCGACGGCGTGCGTATTGATTACTTCTACGTGCCGGAAGAAGGCTTTGCGGTAACGAACCCGTCCAAAGGCAACAGCGGCGATCACTAAGAGCCGGCATAGATACGAATGGATTGGAAAGACTCAACATCAGATGTTGAGTCTTTTTATCAATTGAGGGGAAGGTACGTACAGATGGTTCGTCATGCTCGTTATTATTTGGCCGGAATCCTTGCAGTCATGCTGTTTATCTTCGCCGCAGAGCTGATCTGGCTTCCGGCCCCGCTGCGGACCTCCTCCGGCATGCTCTGGATCGATATGATCGACGATCTGCTGTACGGGCTTGCCGTTATCCCGTTGTTATGGGGCATCGGTGCGCTGATCGGGATCAGAAGGTTACGGGCGGAGCAGGGCCGATTAGGCGGGAGAAAAAGAAGAAGGCTGCTGCTTACCGTCCGCATGCTGCTTCTTGCGGTAAGCGCGGCGGGAGCAGCATTTCTGCTCGTAAAACCGGATGATCTCCTTATCGGGCTTGGCGTGCTCGCAATTGGCCTGATTCTGCTGTTCGTTGACCTGATCTGGAGTGATGCCGTATACCGAAGGCTTGCGGGAAAGGGAGAGAGTGTGAGATGGCCTTGGCGGAGCCTGGCTGGACTTGTCCTGACGGCTGCGCTGTTTGCAGGGCTGGCATTTCCTACGTCCTATAACGTCACTTATCCGGGTCTGACGATGGGCATGAACCGTTACGCGCATGTAGACGGAGGTAAGCCGGTAGGCAGCATCAGCGGCGTGCTTGTCTTTGAGCGTATTGCCGTGCCGGCGGATTGGCTGTATGCCAAGCTGCTGCCGATGTACAGCTTCGAAAAGAGGAGCAGGAATGAACCGCCGTTAACGGAATCTTACACCGAGGTAGTGCAGATGAAGCAAGGGGCCGATGACGTAGCGGGGGCTATCGCAATGGGCAAGGCGGGGATAGGCAAGGGAATTGAGCTAACCGGAGCCCGCGTGCTTGCCGTTGCGGACGACGCCCCGGCTAAATCCTTGATTAAGGCCGGCGATGTCATTATCGCGTTAAACGACAAACCAATCAGCAATATGGCCGAGCTAACGGATTATATGGTGAACCAGGTCAAGCCTGGCGACCAGGTTGAAGTAACGCTCCGGCGCGGCAAAGAAACGCTCGAGGTTCAGGTGCCGACGAGTGAAGGCGAGGCGTCGGGAGACTTGCCGAAGCGTGCCGTATTTGGCATCGGAGCGGAAAATGACTGGCATGCGGATATCCCGCGCCAGATTGCGTACCACCACTACATTGCGCATATCGGCGGACCTTCGCATGGCGCGATGCTGACGCTCGCGCTGTTGGATCAGCTGACGCCGGGCGGAGTCACGCATGGCGTGCGTGTAGCCGGTACTGGCACCATTGAGCCGGACGGCTCGATAGGCCTTGTTGGCGGCATCCCGCAGAAGGCTTACGCCGTCAGCCGCACCGATGCCGATGTGTTCTTCGTGCCGGCGGCATCGCTGGATGAAGCGAAGGAGGCGGCGCCGGGGCTTAACATCGTGCCGGTGAGAACCATTGACGAGGTGCTGGATTGGCTGAAGGCACACGCGAAGGAATAAGGAAAGGGCTGTCCCCACATGGTCTCCATTGACCCGAAGGAACAGCCCTTTGTCTTTGCTGCGTTTGCGACGGCGCTACTTGCCTGCGCCGTTTGTATTCACGGCGGTTGCCGCGCCGCCGTCCGCGCTTGCCTCGACGGCGGCTGCGCGGAAGGATGCGATCAAATCATGCTGCACGATTTGATCGGACATGGACAGCTCGGTGCGCGCGTCCTCCACCGCACCGAGGCATTTCTGCACATCGCCAAGCTTATTCGCGGCGATGTTCCAGCACTTGCCGTTGCCTGCCACGGCATCGCCGGAAGGCATATAATAGACGGTGCCGTCGGTGAAAGCACCGTTTCTTTGCACGACCAGCTTGCTTTGCGGCTGGCTGGTAATAAGCGGCTGACCAAGGAGCGTCATGTCAGCCGTCGAGATGCCAAGCAAATGCAGGATCGTTGGCGTGACATCAAGCTGTCCGCCTACGTTCGTATGCGTGCCGGCGTATTTGCCATCCGGCAGATGGACGATAAACGGCACCTGCTTAAGTATCATTTCCCGCTGCAGGTCGTTCAGATGCTGTCCAAGGAAGGTCTCGAATAGGCTCCAATCCCGGATCGAATTATCATGGTCTCCATAGAAAGCAACGATGGTGTTATTCCAAAGCCCTTCCGCCTTCAGGCGGTCGATAAAGGTACCGATGGAGTCATCCACGTAATGAACGGCCTGCAAATAATCGCCCATAATCGTGCCGTCCAGCTCGCCGACATTCAGCTTCCGCTCGGATACCGGCATCGTAAACGGATAATGGCTTGATAGCGTAATGAGGAACGAATAGAACGGCTGCTGCTCCTTCGCCATCAAATCCGCGGACTGCCGGAAGAACGAATTGTCGCCTAGCGACCAGCCTACGGGCTCGTCCATCTCGAAATTCTTTTTGCTATAGAACGTATCGTAGCCCATATTGGCGTACATCGTATTGCGGTTCCAGAAGCCGCCCTCGTAAGCATGGAAAGCGGCGGTTGCATAACCGTTGTCCTTAAGAGTACTTGTCATACAGTTGTACTGATGATTCGGGTACTGGATAAAGACGGAGCCGCTCATCATCGGCTGCAGCGAGCAGTTGCTCAGGAAATCGGCGTCCGAAGTCCTGCCTTGGGCCGTCTGGTGGTAAAACTGGCTGAAATACGCGCTCTCCTTCACCAGCTTATTCAGATTCGGCGTAATTTCCTGACCTCCGATCGATTTGCCGATCATAAAGTTCTGGAAAGCTTCCATCTGTACCACAATGACATTGCTGCCTTTGTATTCGCCAAACGTAGGATCCGATTCAAGCGATTGGCGCTTATCGCCGCGGGCTTCCGTCCACGCCATCGCCTCCGCCGTTTCTTCGGCGGAAGCCTGCTCGGAGTCGATCCAATGCAGCTTCGCATAGCGGTACACATCATAGCCATGGAAACCTACGATGCCCGTGACATTATACAGAGAGACATTCCACCAGTTGCCGTCGAAGAGGCCAAGCGCCCATGTTTTTTTCGCTTCGTTTACGTTGCCGATCGACATCGACATCCCGATTGCGAAGATCGCGGCGCTAATGGCTGCCCGAATGACCGCTTTACGCCAAAGCGGCGTTCTCCGCGGAGAGGAATAGCCGTATCCATAGCCATGGGAATCCCTGCGAAGATCCGAACGGCCTTTCCAGATGACATACACCCCAAACGGAATGATCAGCAGCCAATCTACCCCAAGCAGAAAGTCCTTCGCGTGCATTAACGTCCCGATGCTCTCGCCAAGCGAATCGACCTGATTCGCCTGCAGAAGCACGGGTACAGAGATAAAGTCCTGGAAGTACCGGTAGTAAATTACGTCGGCGTACATGATAAACGATAACAGCAGGTTCAGCGCAATCAGGGCGATAATCCGTCCGCGTGTCGGCAGCCAGAAAGTCCAGAAGGTGACAAGAGCCAGCGTGCCAATCGCAACAGCGGTATCATAGCCGTTCATATCCATATTCGGAACATGGATCAGCTTGTTGAACCACAGCTGCTTTAACAGCATGGCGATAAAAAAGAAGATAACGTCTGCGCCCTTGAGGCGGTTCAGCCATTCCAGCGTGAAGCGCATCAAGCGTCGCAAGGCGTTAGGTTGCTCGTTGTAACTTAACATAAACGCAAAAATTCCTTTCTCTTATTTCCGGGGAGGCAGCGGGCCGAAGAACTGGTAGTAGTTGCATTGAATACGGCCGTTAAAGAGCTTGCGCTTCTTATCCGCCGGCCTGCCGAAATAATGCTCGACGCTTGCGGAAGGGCTGATCGCAAAAAACGACCATGTCGGCAAATAAAGCGCGGACCGGCCAAATTGCATGAGTGCCATTTCCGCATCCTTGTCATCGCCCAACCGCTCGCCGTAAGGCGGGTTCGTAATAATGACGCCATAATCGCCTTCCGGCTTGATCTTGGCCAACGGCATAACCTTTAACTTAATTTCTTTGCCAAAACCTGCCTTTTTAACCGCGGCTTCCGCAATTTCTATGGCATAAGGGTCAATGTCGGACCCCGCGATTTGCAAAGGGATATCATCCTTCACGGCATCAAACGCTTCCTCCCGCGCTTCATCCCACAGCTCGTGAGGGACGAGAGGCCAGCCTTCCGCGTTAAACGAACGGCGAAGACCGGGAGCGATATTCCAGGCAATCATGGCCGCTTCCACGAGAATCGTGCCGGAGCCGCAGAACGGATCATACAGCGGACGCTCCGGATTCCAGCGGCTGAGGTCAACAAGAGCTGCGGCCATCGTCTCGCGGATGGGCGCTTCGGTCGATACTTTCCGGTAGCCGCGCTGATGGAGGCCAGCTCCCGTTGTATCAAGCGTCAGCATGGCCATATCGTTCATGAGCGTCACTTCAATGACATAACGGCCGCCGTCCTCGTGGAACCATTCGGTGCCGTAGCGGTCCTTCATTTTCTCGACTACGGCTTTCTTGACGATGCTTTGGCAGGCAGGAACGCTGGTCAACTGCGACTTCTGCGAACGTCCGTTAACGGGGAACTCTCCGTCTTCGGGAATCCATTCCGGCCAATCCAGCTCTTTCGTTCCTTCGAAAAGCTCTTCAAAGGTTGTCGCCTTGAACTCGCCCATATTGACGAGAATGCGTCCCGCGGAGCGAAGCCACAGATTCGTGCGGCAAATATCGATCGGCTGCCCGGTGAAACGGACGCGGCCGTTCTCCACCTGAAGGTCTGTGTAGCCGAGAGTTTTCAGCTCGCGCGCAACGACCGCTTCCAGTCCCATCGGCGCGGTAGCGATAAGATTAATCGTTGTCATGATTACAATTCTCCCCTTACCTGTGAAAACATCAGTTGTATCCACACGGTCAAAATCATACAATCAAGTATAGGACAAAGAGGGTAGCTTTTACAAATTGTAAAAATAGAGAGGTTGAGAGTAAATTGACAGACGAACAATATGTGGACGGGCTATATGGCGAAGACCAAGACCTAGTCCGCACGAAAAAAGGGATCGCCGAGCGCGGCATGCCCGATATATCGATAGCTGACGGATACGGCAGGCTTCTGACGATGCTCGCCAAGATGAATGGGGCGAAGACGGCGCTGGAGATCGGCGCGCTTGGCGGCTACAGCGGGATCTGCATTGCTCGGGGGCTTGCCGAGGGAGGATTGCTTACTTCATTAGAGCTGAAGGCGGAATATGCGGAAGTGGCCAAGGCGCATATGGCGGAAGCGGGGCTTGGCGACGCCGTTGAATACATAATCGGGGATGCCCGCGAAAGCCTTGCGAAGCTGAAGGAAGAGGGCAGAACCTTCGATTTCTTCTTTATTGATGCGGACAAGGAAGGGTACCCGGTATATCTGGAGCATGCGATTGCGCTCTCCAATCCGGGTGCGGTTATTATCGGCGATAACATCCTGCTGCGGGGACGCACAACGGACCCGGCCAAGGAAGGTCCGTCCGTCAAAGCCGTCCGAAGCTTCAATCAGCGGATTGCAAGCGACGAACGGCTGATGAGCACCGTTCTCCCGGGATATGACGGTCTTGCGATTGCGATCGTAAAATAAAGCAGGCGACAGTGAAGAGCAATGATGCCTCCCGGCATCGTTGCTCTTTTTTATTTGATCGATTCTAGTTCTTCTGGCTTATTTCGTTTGCGGAAAATCTATGAAAATAGAACCACTATACATGGTAAAAAAAGCTAGATTATAGTAAAATGGAAATAGTTTTTTCGGAAAAATGAAGGTAGATCGTAGGTGCTAATGACATGAAATGGATTCGGAATGGCAACAAGGAATCCGGATTAACCTTGGTGGAGGTGCTGGCTGCCCTTGTTATTTTATCGGTTGTCAGCCTGATGCTGACCTCCTTCTTCACGAATGCGCTTACCTATGCGAAAGGCAACCAGAGCAAGACGGTTATGGTCAATCTGGCCCGCAACGCGTTGTTCTATATGGAGAAGCAGCGCTATGAGCCTATCCAGACCTATTTCTCGAACACCTCAAATACGGCTATCGGCTGTCCGCTAACCGGATGCGATGCCGCTGTTGGTCGGTTGGCCGAAGATTCGGCTGTCTTGCAGCAAATTCTAAATCCCAATATTAACGGCGTGCAGTATACCATCTCCGTTATCTACCAGAGAGAAATGCATGACGGGATGCTTCACGATTCGGATAAGAAAAACATGGCAGAGGAGCTGCTGCCCGTGCTAGTCCGGGTAGAGAAGGCGAACGGCTCTGCCAGCGCGCGTAACGCGGCGGAAGTGGAGGGATATATCGCCAGTGAGAGAGTTCGTTAAAAAGTGGCGGAACGAGGAGCAGGGGCTGACGCTGGTGGAGCTGATAGCAGCCATGACGCTGCTGTCGATCGCCGCAGGCATTATTTTTTCCGTCGTGACGTTTGGCATGAATACCTATAACCGGGTCGAAACGGAGAATGCTCTGCGGGATGATGCGGATCTGTTGATGTCCTCCATTATTACGGAGCTGTATTCGTACGGGCCGGAATTGATTTCGAAGAATGCGAACGGCATTACGCTGGTGCGGGATGCAGGCACGAGAGAAGAACGGCAGATTATTATTCGGAATAATCAGCTTCATATCGGCGACAGAACGGTGGATACCCGATCGGTTGTGGATATGCCGAGTGAGACAAATCCAACCTCTGAAGCTTCATCCATAGAGCTTAGATGCAAAACGAATGTAACGGAATGCAGCAACGGTCTCATTGAGATCCGGCTGGTGCTTGAGCAGAATCATAACGGGCGGAATCAGCAGCTGACTCTGGAAAGCAAATTCGGGTTTTAGGGGGAAGGGTGCATGGGAAGCGAGAAAGAGCGCGGTTACGCTCTGGTATTGGTTCTGTTTATGATTTTGCTGCTGACCATTCTGGGTACGGCGGTTGTCAGTTCGACGCTAGGCGGAGCAACGCGGGCAGAGACAAGGGAAAATGACGTGCAAAGCCTTCATCTGGCGGAAAAGACATTAAATGAAGCAGCTTCGTTTCTCGTCACCAAATATAATGGCAGGGAAGATATCGCGCCGGAGGAGCTCTCGCAGCTGATGCAGGCGGGTATCGATGAACTGCAGCGGCTCACGACCAGCACCGACCTGCCGGGAGCCAGCGGAAGAATTACGGATGTAACAACGGAGCAGGTGAGCGTTGGCGAGCAAACCAGCTACAAGCTGAACCTGACAGCGGAAGCGGTGGTTAACGGCGTAACAAGGCGGCTGACCCAGCAGGTTACGATAGGGGCTTACCCGGATTTCCTGAATTACGCCTTTGGCTCGGAGAATAATGTCATTATAAACGGCGCTGCTTACGGAATGGGCAATATCTATGCCGGTCGCGACTTTCTTATCGATAACACCGCGAAATACATATATAACAATGACCCCAATAAAACAAAGGATACGAAATATCCGTTTTTTAACGGCAATATCTTGATCCAGAATATGGACTCGATTAAAGTGCTGGACAAAATCACGGGCAACTATCAGCCTTATTCCCGAACGGACCTGACTTTGCAACAGATTCTTGGAGTGGATAACAGCAAAATTCAGCTTCGCGACCAGAAGAAATTTATTTCGATTAACGTTGCGGAATCCTTTATCGATAAGGCTGAGGAAGCAACCAACGTGGACCGCAACAGCATAAAGGCGGCTGTCGATTATGCATTGGCGCATAGCGGAGAAGAGGGCAGGTTTAATAATCTGGCGGCTGTTCTGAAGAATGGCAGCGGCGTAACGGCGACCTCCGGTCCTCCGGCAAAGCCAACCTTGCCTACGGATTTGGACGATACGGCAGCGATGGATGCTTATAATGAAGCTCTGAAGGAATACGATGCTTATTTTGTTCAATTCAATTCCTTTACGAACACGGTTCTCTTTAATGGGGACTTAAAGCTGGATGGCTTGGATTACAAGAGCTTGATTTTCACGGATTCCGCCAAGCAGGACAATCATAAATGGCTGATCGTAAACGGGGATCTGACGATTTCGAATTATTCCAGTGATCCGCTGGTGGTCAAAGCCAATATTCTGGTGACGGGCAATGTCTTTATCAGCGATAGCGTTAAAGTGGATTCAACCATCTTTACGCTCGGGAGCACGACCATCGAAGACGCCCAAATCAAGGGTGTTCAAACCGAAAAAGGGGAACGCAAGCAGCTGATCATGATCTCGAAAGGGCCGGTTTTGGTTAACAAGGTTGACTCCTTCAACAATGATTACGGCACGTATAACCCCGAATCTAATCCTAATATTCTGGATGCTTTCTTTTATACGGATGAAGACGCGGAGCTGTATGGGGTGGGTTCCATTTTTTGGCTGCGGGGAGGTTTCTTCTCGAAGGGAGATTTGACGATCAATGCCGTGCTTGGCAAAGCCACTGACGGAGGTTCGGATATTATCTTTGATGCCAGGCTGCAAAACACCATTCCCTTTAACGAATCGCGATTTATTATCAACTACGATTATGATTTCTTCGAGAATCAATATGAAGGCTTGCCCCGCGTCAAGAAGCTAAGCGTTATCGTGGGAAAAAAGCAGCTGCTATTCTCTCCTGTCTTGAAAAAATAAAGTATTAGACTGTAAATTATAAAGTTGTAGACTGCGGGTGTCATTCTAAGGGAAATGTTAGTTGAGAATAAATGGCAGCTGATCAGGATGATCAGTTGCCATTTTTGTTAAAGTAGCGGGCAGAATTACGTAGGATATTATAGTGGCCTTGTCGAGAAAAATCTGTGTCACGGTAATAAGATTCGCCCTTTAGTTGATAGTGCCCCTACCTTCAGGCGTATTTGTGAACCTATTGCAGAAGCGCAGCATAGTGTCTGGCTAACGTTTCATTCCTTCAAAGTTTTCTAGTGATTCAACGGAAACGTTAGCTGAATGACACCAGCGGCGGTCTAAGACTTTATTACTCAGTCTTGGTCCGCCGCTGTTTGATTTTTTGCGCCAGTCTAATACTTAATTGTTGAAAGCTAACTATTTATGACCCCCTAAGCCCCGTTAAATCAAATCGATCAGACTCAAACTCTATTTTCACTGGACGCAAAGCGATCGGTATAGCTTTTCATGCAAAAACGCGCTTACAATAAGGGACACAGGCAGATCTGCCACGACAATAATCTTCATCATTAGCAGTTGCAGCCAATAGTCTCGTATTCGCTGTACCGATAAGGGAGTGTCTCGTATGCTGTATTCGCTCAAAAGCCGCCTGATTATCGCATTCGTGCTGCTGTTCGTGCTGTCCTTCGGAGTCATGACGCTTCTGCTCTTCAAAGAATCGCGCGCCATCATTCGCTCTTATGTTGAATCGTCTGCATTGGAAAAAATGGACGAGTACGGCTCGTTTATCGATATGGCGCAGTCGCAAATGTACGATTTCTCGTCACTCGTCTTCAACAGCGATTTGACCCATCGCTGGGAGCTTGCGAGTACGGACCCCAACCTGTCGCCCGGGGAGAAAAGTCTGGCGAACATCACGTTCAGCCGTTTCCTGACCCAGACGACGAACAATTATTCGATCGTCTCCTCCGTATTCATCTATCGGGAGGACGGTCTTCGAATTGGGATGAACAACGAAGTCGCGTTCGATCCCTCATTCAAAGAAGAGGCGTGGTACCGGGATTTCAAAGAGCGAAGCGTCCGATGGGTACCTGCGCACCTGGACCCCTACTCGCAGCAATACTACAATAAGCCGGTCATCAGCCTGCTGATGCCGATCGGCCAATTCGAGCCTGCATTGGCCAAGACCGTGATGAAGGTCAACATCAGCTCGGCGTATTTGCTCGATCCGCTTAACCGCATCCATCTCGGGGAGAGCGGAACCATCTTCCTGCTGAATGAACTGCTTGGTCCAATGCTGTCCCAGACGGAATACGGGCAGCATGCCGATAAGACGGCACTTATCGAGAAGCTGAGCGGCGGGCGGCAGAAGCAAGGCGTAGAGTATACCTCCGGCCATGCGAAAGGCGACGATATTGTGGTGTACAAAAAGCTGGGGCGCACCGACTGGATGCTGGTTGGCTTCGTAAGCGAAGAGGATTTGTATGGGAAATTGTATACGCTGCGCGACAGCATTGTCACATTCGCTATTTTACTGTTTCTTGTATCCGTTTTCATTGCGATATGGTTATCGCACGGCATTACGAGGCCGCTCACGCGCTTGGTCTTGGCGATGCGTCATGTGCAGCGGGGCGATTTCGCAGGCGCGGAGGAACGGATTCCAACCGTGCGCAGCGTCAGAAGCGAAGTGAGTTTCGTGACGATGACGTTTCGCAAAATGGTCGGCCAGCTTCGCAGCCATATCCAGACCGAGTTCGAGCTCAAGCTGCTTCGCCAGCAGGCGGAGTATAAGGCGCTGCTAATGCAGATCAATCCTCATTTTCTGTTCAATACGCTGGAACTAATGAGCTCTCTTGCCATGCAGAAGCGGACGGACGATACGGTCGACGTGATAGAGTCCCTGGGCAAGATGCTTCGCTTCTCGCTGCGGATCAGCGACGACGTGATCAGGCTTAAGGAAGAGCTGAACTATGTGCGGGACTACTTGTCGATTCTTGAAGTCCGTTTCGGCGATAAGCTGCATGTCACGATGGAAGCCGATGAAGGATTGGAGAAAGTAATGATCATCAAGTTCATCCTCCAGCCTCTGATCGAGAATGCGGTTAAATATAGTTTTCGGCAATCGCCTAACGCCATCGTCCGTATCCGGATCAGTCGACGTAACGGCCAGCTCCGGTTATCCGTCTCGGACAACGGTCCGGGTATGCCTGAGGAGCTGCTTGTCAAATTGAAGGACCAGTCAGCCAGCGTGCAGCTGGATCAGATGCTGACCAGCCGCAGCCGGGAGATTGGACTAGGAAACGTGCTTGCTCGCTGCAGGCTGTACTACGGAGAGCTTTTTGATTTGCACATCGAGTCGGTGCCGGGCGAAGGCACGGTCATTGAACTCCTATTACCGATCCGGGAGGAGCATGCGCATGTACCGAGTATTGATCGTGGATGACGAACCGGAAATCCGGCAGGGCTTAAAGCTTAAAGTCCATTGGGAGAAGCTGGGCCTTACGATTGCGGGGGAAGCGGGAAACGGCGCCGAAGCGATGGCGATGCTGGCGGAAAAGGCGTTCGATATCGTGATTACGGATATGAATATGCCGCTCATGAACGGCGTTTCCCTTCTCGAGGCTTGCGAGAAACGTTATCCGGAGCTTCGGCTGCTCGTCATTACAGGCTATGAGGATATTCAATACGCGAAAGCTGCCGTACGCCATCAAGCCCGGGATTTTATGCTTAAGCCGGTAGCCCGGGATGAATTAAGCGAGGCACTGACGCGGCTGCGCAAGGAGCTTGACGACGATCGGACCGAGAAGAACGAGGCTTCGGCTATGCAATGGCGATTGTCGCAATATTACAAAGAGATGAAGGAGCAATACATCGTCCAGCTCGTCAAAGAGAATTTCGCCCATGAACGCGAACGGCTCGAGCGAGCCAAGCTGTTCCAGCTAGGTGAATGGGACGCTTGCCCAGTCCGATTCCTGACGGTCGGACTTCGGCCGCTTGCTTACAACGACAATCAGCCAGCCCAAGACCGGTCACCGGATCAGATGCATCTGCCGTTTGAGCTGGTCTGCCGCGAAAGCTTGAGCGCATACGGCGAATCCGCCAACATGTTCCGCGATTCAAGCTACCCGGGATTGGTCCATATCGTCTCTATCCTGGATGACAAAGAACTCGCGTTATTAACCGAATCGCTAAAGAGGAATATAACGGCTTACATCGGCATGGAGCCGTTCATTGGCATCGGTCATTCCGTAAGGAGCCTCAAACAATGGAGCGAAGGCTACATGTCCTCGCTGCTGACGTGGAATCTGGCCGACCGGGGAATGCAGGATTCGGCGCGAGGCGCGGCGGAAGGACAAGCTGCGCTGTCCGAGGATACGGTGAAAGTGCTGCGCAGCTTCGTCCAGCGAGGCGCAATCGCGTCCTTCGAGCGTACGTTAAGACGCGAGCTGGAAGAAGCGTTCCAGATCTCCCGGTCACGGTTCACAAAAGTGATCTTTCAGCTGTATCTCATGCTTGAAGCGCTTGCCCATGCTGCCCGTGCCGCATTGGAAAGCGGCGAGCAGCTGTGGCTTCGTCCCGAGAAGGTACTGGGCCTTGACTCGGTGGCCAAAGCAAGCGGCTTCCTCATGCCGATCGCTATTCGCATAGCGGATCGCCATACGTCCGAGGAGCGGGGGGAGTCCTCGCTCATTGAAGCCGTAAGGCAATTTATCGACGAAAACTATATGATCGACTTGCATTTATCGATGATCGCCGAACGTTTCAACTATCACCCTTCGTACTTCTCCGAGCTGTTCAAGGCGAAGGCAGGCAAGACGTTCATTCAATACGTAACCGACGTTCGAATGAAGCAGGCCACCAGACTGCTGGAGGAGACGGAACTGAGTCTGTGGGACATTGCGGAGCTGACCGGATTCTCGAATGCCAGCTACTTCAGCTCCAAGTTCAAACGGGTATATGGGCTGAGCCCTTCGGAGTATCGGCAGAAGCGACCTGAATAAATTGAAAACGAGATGCCGAAGAAATCGAATTCCGGTCATGCGCATGGGGCGGTATGCTTAACCCATACCACAACCGCTTATGAGAAAAGGAGGCGCGATGCCATGCGCAAGCCGCCGGGAGCTTCGGACAACCTGACCGCATATACCTTCTTGCTGCCTTGGCTGTTCGGCTTTTTTTGCCTGACGCTTGGTCCGATGCTAGGTTCCTTGTACCTGTCGATGACCAAATTCAATCTGCTTAGTCCGCCTGACTGGATCGGTCTCAGCAACTATGCCGCCATCTTTACCGAGGACAGCACGTTTACCAGATCGCTTACCGTTACGTTCACTTATGTCTTCCTGTCGGTGCCGCTGCGGCTGATCTTCGCCTTGCTTGTCGCCATGGCGCTGAACAAAGGCATTCGCGCGCTGGGCATCTACCGGACCGTTTATTATTTGCCCTCACTGCTGGGAGGCAGCGTCGCGATTGCGATCGTGTGGCGACAGCTGTTCGAAGGGACAGGGGTAGTCAATCAACTGCTCGCCCGCATCGGCATTGAGGGTCCGTCCTGGATTTCCCATCCCGACTATGTCGTCTATACGATTGTGACGCTGTCCGTCTGGCAATTCGGATCGGCGATGGTTATCTTCCTGGCTGGACTCAAGCAAATACCTGCCGATTTGTACGAGGCTTCCCAGGTGGACGGAGCCGGTAAGCTGCGGCAATTTTTCCGGATTACGCTGCCGTTGCTGTCGCCGGTCATTTTCTTCAACCTGATCATGAGCATTATCAACTCCTTCCAGGCGTTTACGCCGGCCTTCATGATTGGAGACGGGCGTGGAGGACCGCTCGATGCGACGATGTTCTACACACTGTATCTGTATTTGAAAGGCTTCTCGTATTTCGATATGGGTTACGCCTCCGCGCTTGCCTGGATTATGCTTCTCATCATTGCCATCTTCACGGCCATCGTGTTCGTCACCTCGAAGTATTGGGTGTTCTACGGCGACGGCAAGGAAGGGAGGTAGACAAGCATGACGATGCGGCATAACCTGTCTCGTCTCGCCAGACATCTCATCATCATCCTAATCGGCATAGGCATGCTCTATCCGGTGCTGTGGCTGGTCGCGAGCTCGTTCAAACCGAATACGATGATTTTCACGAACACAAGCCTCTGGCCGGCAGCATTCACGCTCGACAATTACGTCAACGGCTGGCGCGGACTCAATGGCGTATCCTTCAGCAAGTTCTTCATGAACTCGGCGCTCATCTCGGTTATGAGCGTGCTGGGCAATGTGCTCACCTGTTCGCTGGCGGCATTTGCCTTCGGACGACTTGAGTTCCGGATGAAAAAAGTATGGTTCGCCTTGATGCTCGTCACGATCATGCTGCCTTATCACGTGACGCTCGTACCGCAGTATATGATCTACAACGAGTTCCAGTGGATCAATACGTATTTCCCGCTGATCCTGCCTAAATGGCTGGCCCATGACTCGTTCTTCATCCTGCTCATGGTACAGTTCATCCGCGGCATCCCGCGCGAGCTCGACGAGAGCGCACGGATCGACGGCTGCAGCCAGCGGCAAATTTATTGGCGCATCATTCTGCCGCTCCTCGTACCCGCGCTCATTACGACGGCGATCTTTACGTTCATCTGGTCGTGGGACGATTTCTTCAGTCAAATGATTTACTTGAGCGATATCCGCCTGTTCACGGTACAGCTCGGCATCCGTTCCTTGTTCGATCCGTCCGGGCAATCCGATTGGGGGGCACTGCTGGCGATGTCGGCCTTGTCGCTCCTGCCGATCACGGCCATTTTCCTCCTGTTCCAGCGGTATTTCCTCGAGGGGATTGCGACGACCGGCTTAAAGTAAGACCCACCTGAAAAAATCGATAGCGAAGAGCCGAAGGACTCTCATTCTCGCGTAACGGGACTTCAGCTACGATGGAATTGCAAGCGGTTAACACTAAGACGTTCTAATAAGGGGAGTGCAGCGATATGAAAAAATCGATGTTAGCATTGACGCTTACGGCGCTAATGACCGTAATGGCCGCTTGTTCGGGAACAAGCGGCGGACCTTCAGCAGGGGGAGAGT
The DNA here is from genome assembly GCF_011761545.1 of Paenibacillus sp. BK720. Classification (NCBI taxonomy): domain Bacteria; kingdom Bacillati; phylum Bacillota; class Bacilli; order Caryophanales; family Paenibacillaceae; genus Paenibacillus; species Paenibacillus sp. BK720. The sequence goes on from NZ_JAASRQ010000001.1 coordinate 924,370, forward strand.
CGTCGAATAACGGTTCCTCCAATCAAGGGGTGACGAACACAACGCAGCCGGCCGAGGGAGGGGAGGCATCAGGCGAGCAGGTCGAGCTTCGCGTCATGTGGTGGGGCGATCAAGCCCGTGCCGACCGGACGAACGAGGCGCTGAAAATCTTCATGGAGAAAAACCCCGATATTAAGGTTATTGGCGAATTTGCGCCAAGCTCCGGTTATTTCGATAAGCTTAACACGCAGCTGGCTTCCGGAACGGCACCGGATGTTTTCTTCCTTGGCGGGAATGTAGTCGACTATGCGAAAAAAGGCGTCCTGCTTGATCTCAGCCCATATATCGACAAGGAGCTCAACCTGAAGGATATGGACAAAGCAATGATTGAATACGGCACGCTGGACGGCAAGCTGCAGCATATCTCGGCCGGCGCCAATGCGAGGGGCATTCTGATTAATACAACGATGTTCGAGAAAGCGGGCATTCCGGTTCCGCAGGACGGCTGGACGTGGGACGACTATGCGGCGATCAGCAAGCAGATCTCCGATAAACTCGGCAAAGGCTTTTACGGCACCTATAACTTCACCGTGGATGGCTTCGATATTTATCTGAAGCAAAATGGCAAGCAGCTGTACGATATGGCGAACAATCAGCTTGGCTTCGCGGAAGCGGATATCCGGCCATGGTTTGATTACTGGCAGAAGACCTCCGAGGCAGGCGGCGTCGTAACGCCGGAGCTCCAAGTGTCGAATCCGCCAACCGATACGGGCAAATCGCTCTTGCTTACGGGCAAGGTGGCCATGACGCTTGCCGCGTCCAACCAGTTAACCGCCATGCAAGGACTGACGCAGGATAAGCTGACGCTTGTGCAGGTGCCGCGCGGCCCGAAAGGAACCGGCGTCGTGTTTGAATCGAGCCAGGGGATGTCCGGCTATGCCAAAACCGAGCATCCCGCCGAAGCTGCTCGTCTCATGAGTTTCTGGATCAATGATCCGGATGCGGCGAAAATCCTGGGCAATGACCGCGGCGTGCCGGTCACGGCCGCCAACCGCACGCTGCTCGAAGGCGAAGCAAACGAAATCGACAGCCTCATTTACGATTACACGAGCCGCGTCTCCAAACAAGCGGAGACCGAGCCTTTTGCCGTCAGCTACAACCTGCCGGGCTTCTCAGAGTTCTCGAAGCTAGCCGAGACCACCGTGCAGGAAATCGGCTTTGGCCGGAAAAAAGTCGAGCAAGCCGTAACCGACTTCTACAGCGGAACGGTGAAGATATTCGACAGCAACAAGTAAGGGGTTACTGCGCTGACTGGCGAACCAACCGTCGCTTAGCGTTGGCTAGAAAGGCAGGCTGAGGGCCTGCCTTTTGATTTTGAAGGCGTGCGCTTTGATTCCCTCCCATGGAAGGGTGAAGGAGGTTAACCTTTATATGATGAAAGAACATTTGCTAGACAGACTCCGCAGTTTGGATGCGGCTAGCAGAATCGGCGAATTTAAGAAAGAATCCGACGCCGCGGTGCTGGCGGAGTGGGAGAGCTCCGGAGTCCGGTTCGCGTCCACGGGCCGTCTGGAGACGGTCTACTATAACGCGCTAAGCAAACTGCTGGACTGCATCGTGCCAACAGGCGGTCCTATGCCAATTCTGCATGAAGGCGGCATTTATCTCGGCTGTTGGATGGAGAGCACGGGCACCATTAACGCGGAGCTGCTGTCCCGCTTCATACCATCGGTGTCGGAATCGACTTATCGCGCATTTGCAACGCACCAGCGCGAGGACGGGCTGATGCCGTACAAAATCACCGCTGACGGACCGGTATTCCGCCAAATCCAGATGGTTACGCCGCTGGCCCGCTGCGTATGGAACCATGCCGCGCTTCATGGCCAAGACGGGGATTTCTTGCCTGCGATGTACGCGGCCATGAGCCGTCATGACCAGTGGCTTGCCGAGCATCGGGATACGCGAGGGACGGGAGCCGTCGAGGCATTTTGCACATTCGATACCGGTCATGATCTGTCTCCGCGTTTCTGGCATGTGCCGGACACGCCGCATCTCGGTTTCCCGGCAAAAGTATACCCGGACTCGCCGATTCTTCCCTTCATCGCGCCGGATTTGACCGCGAATGTCTACTGTCAGCGTACCTATTTAGGCAAAATAGCCGAAGTGCTCGGCGGCAGCGGAGCGGAATGGAGGGAGAAGGCGGAGCGAAGCCTTCAAAGTCTGTATGCGCAATGCTTCGACGAGGAGGACTACTTCTTCTACGACAGAGACCGTCAAGGCCGTTTCGTCCGCGTCCAATCTGACGTATTGTTGCGCGTCATGGCCTGCGAGGTAGGCGACAGGGCGTTCTTTGACGCGATGCTGGAGCGGTATTTGCTGAATACGCGCAAGTTTTTTGCCAAATATCCGTTCACCTCGATGGCGATGGACGACCCGCGGTTTGACCCCTTCTCGAGCTATAACAGCTGGGGAGGCCCGACCAATTTCTTGAGCCTGATCCGCGCTCCGCACGCCTTCGAACATCATGGCCGACATGTGGAGCTTACGTGGGTGATGTACCCGATTCTGGCCGCGATAGCGAATATGAAGCGCTTCGGGCAATGCCTCAGTCCTTGGACGGGGGAAGAGGGTTTTACGGAATCGTATTCGCCTGCCATTCTGTGCGTGCTTGATTACGTGGAGCGGCTGTGCGGCATTATGCCAACGCCGGAGGGGGAGCTGTGGTTCAGCGGTCTGGTGCCGTACGACTTCGACCACGGCGAGGAGATCGCCCATCATACCGCATACTCGCGCACCGTTGACGGAATAACCTTTGAGCTGGTCAACCTGCCGGAAGAAAGCGAAATTCTGAAAGACGGGAAAAGCATGGCAAGATTCCCTGCGGGCGTAAGGATTATTACAGATCGCAAGGGCTTGCTGAAAGGAGTGCTTGGGTTAAGCGCGCGGACAGTCGAAGGAACGCTTTTCTACAGGGGCATGGAGTTGCCGTTTATTGTCAAGGGAAACGAACTGCTTGCCTTCGATGATGGGGTGATGCGGAAGAAGCGTGACATCGGGTTGATTTTTCCGACCTATTGTTGACGAATATTCGTGAAGAAATTGATATTATGCGTAGTAAAATCGATATTCAGATCCGAGACCCGTACGTACTGCCGCTTGAACGCAACGGGGAACAGTTGTTTTACTTGTTCGGCAGCACCGATGCGAATATAGGGGCAAAGGAACCGGCTTCGATGCGTATGTAAGCCGGGATTTGACTGCATGGGAGGGCCCATACCCCGTCTATCGGCCGCAGGATGACTTTTTCACCTAGCAGAAATTCTGGGCGCATGAAGTCCATGCGTATGGTGGCCGCGTTTATATGTTCGCCACCTTCCGCCGGAATAGTCGTAGACTAAAAAAAAGTTGTAAACTGCGGCAGCAGTCCATCTTTAAGTTAATTGGAAAACTACCACGGATCTTAGTTGGCATTGTTCAACGTGGGGAGATAAACCCTGGAGCTCTTACTATGAATTTTACGCTTAGCGTGTCCAAGACAGCAACTGATATCTTGATAATGCACGAATGTCGGATGGCAAGAACATATATACTACGAAAGCCGCATAAACTGCGGCTTTTTTATTGTATAGAAGTTCTTGTCGTTTTCTCAAGACAAGAACTTCTATACAGCCCCGTGATCCTCGGAAATGAACGGTTTATGATGCCCAGCAGCGCAAAATGCCTTACCACGTACAGAGGCAACGAGAAGACCCCGATTAATAGTGCCTTGCGTGAGGTTTGGTAAGGGCAGCCTCGGCTGATCCGTTCAACCGGTAAGCGGACGGGGACAAGGACGTATGCTTTTTGAACATGCGGTAGAAGTAGGAGTGGTCGTAATAACCGAGGAACGTGGCAATTTCGGATACCGTTAGATCTGAACCGCCGAGCAGCCGGCAAGCTTCCTTCATCCGAAGCTGGTGCATGTACTGGATCGGGGACAATCCCATGACCTCGCGAAAGAGCGAGATCGTGTAATTCGGGGACCGCTGGATAAGTCCGGCCAGCTGGTCGATCGGGATGGCATCCCGGTAATGCTCCACCATAAACTGCTGGAGCTTCCCGGCAAGCTTGAGCTTATTGGGCGCGATGTCTGAGCTTTCCATCTCACGTGTGGCAATGCCGATGATCTCCTGCACAATTCCGGTGGAGACCATCCGGCGATTCTTCCCTTCTACGGTCCATTCCCGGTACAGCCGCTCGAAGCGGTGCCGGATATATTCGAAGCTGCGCAGCTTGCCGATGCGGAATTCGGACCTTGCCAGAAGCTCAATCTCGCCGGCTTCTTCCTCGCCATAGTTGAACAGCAATGTTAGCTTGGCGTGCTCCCCTTCGTAATTCTCGCTAGCCCGCCACGATCCCGCAGGGATGAAAAGCAGATCGCCTTTGACCGCGATATAGGATTTCTGGTTGACTGTATAGCGGATCTTGCCCTCGGTAATGAGCGCCAGAATATTGCAGGTCAGCCTGGCCATGCCGTTGCGCCAGTTTGGGATACGGTTGTCGTAATGAACGGAAATAAGCGATAACATGTCAGCAGCCTCTTTTCTTTTAGAGAGAGAATTGTACACGAAGCCGTTGGATTCTACATGACCTGGTCCGGGCGATCGGGTATTATTAGTTTATATCATAGTATACAGGGAGGAATAATATTAATGAAGGGGCTTGAGCGAAAAAAGAGAACCGCTATGATGCTGCTTGCCGCAATGAGCTTATTGTCGGCATGCTCGTCGAATGCGTCTGCGCCTGCCGAAGGCTCGGAGCAGACGAGTAACGCGGGAGCAAACACGGGGCAGGCCGAGCAAGTGACGCTGCGCGTAATGGATTGGAGCGACAGCACGAAGGCAATCCGGGAGGAGTTCCACCGGAAGTTTACGGAGAAATACCCCAATATCAAGATTGAATACACACAGCTAACGATTGACCAGTTCAAGAACACGATTCTAACGGCGGTGAAGTCGGAAGAGGCGCCGGATCTGTTCCCGATCCCGACCGGCATGAAGCTGGCGACCTTGGTGAAGGACGGCTGGTTCCAGCCGCTTGACCCTTACATCGACGACAGTTTTAAGAGCTTGTTCATTGAAGGGACGTTCCAAGAGGGGACGACGAAGGTGGACGGCAAGATCTATGCGATTCCCGAATCGCTGTCTCTGCCGGGCACGCTGCTCTTCTACAATAAGAAGCTGTTCCAGGAGGCGGGGCTTGATCCCGAGAAGCCGCCGGCCACGTACGACGAATTCCGCGAAGCCGCCAAGAAAATTACGGAAGCGGGCCACGGGAAGTATTATGGCATTATCGAAGGCGGCAAACAGACGAACCGCTGGACGGATGCCGCAAGAGACTGGTCTGCCCTTGCAGGAAGCGGATTGAACAGCCAGTCGCCGATTAGCCTCGTCACGAAGAAAACGACGTACGATTCGGAGGCCGTGCTGGGTCTATTCGACCTGTTCCAATCGATCGCCAAGGACGGCAGCTATCATCCGAAGACGATGAGCCTGTCCGCGCCGGAAGCCCGGGCACTATTCGCGCAAGGCCAGGCCGGGTTCATTATTCAAGGCGCCTGGAATGTCGGGGTATGGAAGCGGGATAACCCCGAGCTTGACTTCGGCGTCGCGCCGCCTCCGGTTCCGGACAGCCGGCAGAAAGGCGCGCTTCCGTTGACCAGCTCAGGAGGCTGGCTCGGCTTGTCCGCGAAGTCGGAGCATCCGAAGGAAGCAGCGCTCTATCTGAAGGAATACTACGGCGGCGATTTCTTCCAAGCGAAGAAAGTGGAGACCGGCGATTCCTTCTCCGTCGTTAAAGGCATTAATGAGAAATATGCGACTTCCGAGCAGCTAAAGCAATATTACGATATCGCGAATCAGTATGGCCGGATGGTCCCGGATCCGAACATCTTGAACCCTGCCGTCTCCGAAGTGTTCGCGGCGTTCAAGGACGTGCATCCAAGCTTGGGCGAGCTGCTGGCCGGCGTGGTCGGCGGCGCGATCTCGGATGCGCCCAAGAAGCTTCATCAACTGTCCGAGCAGCTGGACCGCGCGTGGTCGGAGGCGATCGAGGCGGCAAAGAAGAACGGCGCCGCGGTCGACGCCAAGGATTTTGAATTCGCTAATTGGAAGCCGCTGGAGAATTACGAGGCTGATGATTATGCTGCAGCCAAATGATCTAGGAAGCCATGCACTGGTGTGGAGGAATGGCGTTATCCCTATTCCTCTCCCTGAAGGAGGACGCCATGAAATTGCAAACTGAAGTATTACCTTCTAAGGGAACATTGGGACGGGGGCGGACAGCACGATCCCGCCATACTCGTGTCCAGTTTTGGTGCTGGCTGTTCGTGCTGCCGAATCTGACACTGTTCCTCTTGTTTACGGGCTGGCCGATCGCGGTCAGCTGGTACTATTCGCTGCTGGACTGGTCGGGGCTCGATTCTCGTTCCGCCTTTATCGGTCTCGATAATTTCAAATCGCTGATCGCCGATTCGTACTTCTGGAAGGCGTACCGAAACACATTTGTCTTTATGCTGGGCGCCGTCCCGCTGCAGATTGGGCTTGCGCTTGCCGCAGCGGTCATTCTGAATCATCCGAAACTGCGCTTCGCAGCCTTTTACCGTACGGTTATCTTCCTGCCCGTGGTGACGACCGCCTCGATCGTCGGGATTATCATGGTGTACATCTGGGCGTCCGACGGCGCGGTCAATTGGCTGCTTCAGCGTCTTCACATCCTGAATTCGCCGATCAACTGGCTGGGCGATGCGGATTGGGCGCTGTTCACGGTCATTATCATCTACGTATGGAAAAATCTCGGCATTAACGTCGTGTACTGGCTAGCCGGTTTGCAGAGCGTTCCGCGCGAACTGCACGAAGCGGCCAAAGTGGATGGCGCCGGGTTCTTCGCGGTATTCCGGTACATAACGCTGCCGCTAATCGTGCCAATCGGCCTGATCATTCTGCTGCTCGATATCGCAGGCGCGTTGAAAGTATTCGATCTGGTGAAAACGATGACCGACGGCGGACCTTTCTTCGCTACGGATGTCGTGTCCACCTATATTTACCGTTACGCGTTCTCCAGCGAGCTCGGCCTGCCTAGACTCGGCTACGCATCGGCGGCGGGCATTCTGTTCGCGGCGACCGTGCTCGCGATTGGCGTCATCCAGCGGCTGTGCACCGGTCTTGGTAGGCGCGGCAGTGAAAGGAGCGTGAAGCGATGAACGCGATTGCCGCCAAGAAGGTGCTGCGGACCGTCAGAAAAGTACTGCTGTACCTCGTCTCCGCCGGTTTGCTCGTCATTTGGGTGTATCCGTTCCTATGGATGGTCGCCGCTTCCTTCAAAACGGAGGAGGAATTCTTTAACAACGGGCTCAGTCTCATTCCGAGCTCGTTACACTTCGCGAACCTAAGCCGGGCATGGAACGAAGGGAACTTCAGCCAGTATTTCGTCAATTCGGTCGTCATTACGGTTACCGTCATCCTCATCGTCTTCCTCGTGACGGCTACCTGCGGCTACGCGATCGGGCGTTATTCGTTCGGCGGCAAAAGGCTGATCGTGGCTCTATTTGCGGCCAGCATGTTCGTCCCGCTCGAGTTCGCGATCATCCCGATCTTCGAGCTGATCAAGAAGCTCGGGCTGATGAATTCGCTGCCCGGCGTAATCGCGGCGGAGTCCGGCGGCAGCCATGTCGTCTTCGTGCTCTTGTTCGCCGGGTTCTTCCGCCAGCTGCCAAGGGAGCTGGAGGATTCGTCCATTATCGACGGCTGCGGGTTCTTTCGGACCTTCGTCTCAATCATGCTCCCGCTCGCCAAACCGGTCATCGGAAGCATGATCATCATGCAGTTCATCTGGACGTGGAATTCCTTCCTTCTGCCGCTCGTGCTGACGTTAAGCAAGCCGGACATCCGGCCGCTGGCGGTCGGGTTATACGCGCTGCGCGGCGAGAATATCGTAGATTGGACAGGAATCGCGGCCGGAGGTACGATCGCCCTCGTGCCCATCATCGTCATCTTTTTACTGCTGCAGCGTTTCTTCGTAGACGGGATCGCCGGTGCGGTGAAAGGGTAGGGCAGTATCTAGGGGCATCGGGATGCCGCGGACAGACTATTAACAATGTTCAAAGGAGTGCTCGACATGAGAATTTTGCTGCTCGACCTGGATTCTACGCGGCCCGATCATCTCGGCTGCTACGGCTATCATCGGAATACGTCACCGAACATTGACCGGATCGCCGAAGAAGGGGTGCGTTTTACGAACTATTACACCTCGGATGCGCCGTGCTTTCCATCGCGTACCGCGCTAATGACCGGACGATTCGGTATTCATAACGGCGTCGTCGGCCATGGCGGAACCGCGGGTGATGTGAGGCATGACGGCGAAGACCGTCAATTCCGCAGCCGGCTGAATCATGAGAGCTTCCCTTCGCTGCTGCGGTCCGCCGGCCTTCGCACCGCGCTGATCAGCCCGTTCGGCGAGCGCCACTCGGCGTGGACGTTCTACGCCGGCTTCAACGAGATCCACAATACCGGACGAGGCGGGATGGAGTCGGCCGAAGAGGTCACGCCAGTCGTTCTGGATTGGATCGAGCGGAATGCGAGTCAAGATAATTGGTTCCTGTACGTCAATTATTGGGATCCGCATACGCCGTACAGGGCTCCGGATGCTTTCGGCCATCCTTTCCAAGACGAGCCGCTGCCGGATTGGATAACGGACGAGGTTCTGCTCGCGCATACGACGATGAAGGTAGGTCCACACAGCGCGCAGGAGATCAATATGTTCGATAACATTACCAATCCCAAGTATCCGAGGCATCCCGGCGAATTCAAGGACCGGGAGGGGCTGCGCAGGATGATCGACGGCTATGACACTGGCATTCGCTATATGGACGACAATATCGGGCAGCTGTTCAAGGCGCTGGAATCACAGGGAGTCATGGATGATCTGGTTGTCATCATTACCGCCGATCACGGCGAGAATATGGGCGAGCTTGGCATCTATGGCGAACACGGGACTGCCGACCAAGGGACGTGCCGGATTCCGATGATCATCCGGTGGCCGGGACTGGCGCGGGGTCAGGTAGACGAAGGACTGCATTATCATCTGGACCTGTTGCCGACGCTCGCGCAGCTGCTGGGCAAAGAACCGCAGCCGGGCTGGGACGGATCGAGCTATGCGCAGGTTCTGACGGGAGGAGCGTCCGTGGGCAGAGAGCGGGAGTATCTCGTCGTCTCCCAATGCGCGCATGTCTGTCAGCGCAGCGTTCGCTTCGGGGATTATCTGTACATTCGAACGTATCATGACGGGTTCCACTTGTTCGATAAAGAGATGCTGTTCAACTTGAAGGAAGATCCGCACGAGCAGCATAATCTGGCTGAGTCGTGCAAGGCTCTGTGCCGCGAGGCGGTCTATTACTTGAATGAATGGCATGATGGCATGATGGCTTCGATGAAGAGCGATATCGACCCGCTGTGGACGGTAATCCGGGAAGGAGGGCCCTACCATGCGAAGGGCCATCTGAAGGACTATATAACTCGGCTTGAGGAAACCGGAAGAGGCGAGGCGGCGCAGGAATTGATCCGTCGGCATCCGCGCGAAGGTCTGGGAACGAAATGAAGTTGGAGCGATATGCGGTGAATCGATGATTGACCAGCAATGCTACTGCTACCATGGATGGCCGGAAGTTCGGAATTCAAACCAAATGTTTACGGGAGTGTGGTAACAACAAGGCAATAGCTCGATTAAAAATATAAAAAAACAATTAGCGTTGTCATTAATCCGGCAACGCTTATTTTTATGGACATGAGTAAGCATTTTATGATAGTGATAAAAACAAAGATGAAAGCAAGTGATTATTTGTGACACAATTATAAGCAAGTGTCGGATGACAAGAACATTATCTCATTTAAGGCCGCTAAAATCGCTGCTTTTTTTGTTATGGGATAATCTTGTTGTCAAATCATAATGACAAGAACTTGATCTCATTCCCGACAGAGTAGATTCCCTGTATTTCCCAGGTCTGTAAAAGTGATAAGATCGTTATGATTTATAGCGATGAGGGCGGGCATCGGGTTATCGACGTAATTTGAATTCCTGCTTAATTGTGTAATATAAAATTGGTTTTTTAGGAGGACTGTGCTTAGCGTAACCAAGACAGTAACTGATATCTTGATAATGCACGATTTATTAAGCTACCATGAAAGAACGTATTAACTTTAATGCTCTGTGGTGCAGAAACAGATGCATGGATGGCTAACGGGCAGCATTAGTTCAATTAAATTAACCAACTGACGTTTGAAGTCCGGTGGCCTAATACTGAAGTTAAAGGCAGTTATACAGAATATCTCATGTAAGGAAGATCGGGGGAGCTGCGTGGAAGACGAATGGTTTTGTCCAGCGGTACAAAAGGTTATAGCTCATGGCTTATGCTGGGAATATTTTTTCGCTGGACGTGGTGGTCCCACAGATACTGCGGAGGAAATACGAGAATGGATTAAACGAACGGGTGCTTTCAAGGATTTAGATGCGTTCCAGGCGGTTTGTGAAACATGCAAATATAAACTTGGATGACTCGGCAAGTCCTTTTCAACTAACGTAATTACGATAGCTTAATAAAGACAGGACGGCAGCTCACAAATAATGAGCTGCCGTTTTATCAACTTAACCAAGGCAGCTGCTCAGCTGCCATTTTTATTGACTGAAGGATAGCGTGATTTTTGTGCAGATATTTAGAAAAATAAAGAAAGCAAAAAAGCCGATCTATAGTCGGCTTTCCGGATTGCAAGAGATGAAACATTCTCTCCTAGTTGTTAAGAATCAATCGAAGCAAATCTTCAATCATTTCGCGAAGCTCCGAAGAGTTTCTGGCGACAATCTTAAACCCGCGGCTTGCACTTGTTAAAAGATGAGCCAATTTCTCAGAGGATAGGCTATTTAGGCAGTTGGCCGATTTCAACTGGGATTCCAAGATGGAGACCAGAACAACCTCAAGCTTATTGTAGCTCGCATGGAGTGCCTCTTGAGCAAATGTATAGGAGCTTTCAGTCATTTCTTTTACTTCAGGTGAATCCAACGATTGATCAAAATTGTTAATTGACCATACCTCGAACGCATATAAAATTTTGTCTTCAGGCGTTTTCCTCGAACTAAGCCCTTCCACTATTTCTTCAATAAGAAGGTCGCCGTAATGAAGAATCGTCGCGTTAAAAACTTCCTCCTTGTTCTTAAAATACAGATAGAGGCCCGCACGAGAAATGCCGGCGGCTTCTGCTATTTCATTCATTGACACTCGCTTATAGCCATACTTGAAAAACACGTCCAATGCAACGGTTAGTATATGAAGCTTTTTTTTATCGTCCATGATGTAATTATTATACACTTTACAAACTTTGTCTAGTCGTATACTATATGCATATAGACATTAAACGTTATTTGTCTAAATATCAATAAAGGAGACTTATTATGATGATCACGCATAAATAAAAAATTACAATATGGGGTTGCCAACTGAACGAGCTGGACTTTGCGGCTAACATTACAATACGGATAGCAAACGCTCGATAAGCCATTTATTATACTAACCTTTAAAGGGGAACTTTATGATGACAACAATGCAAACACCAATCGGCTCCGGGTTTGGAGCTTCTGTAACAGCTGAAGACGTTATTAAAGGGATTGATCTTTCCGGCAAAACCGCCATCGTTACCGGAGGTTATTCCGGGCTCGGTCTTGAAACCGTACGTGTGTTGCGTTCAGCTGGCGCCAAGGTTATCGTTCCAACGCGTGACTACAATAGAGCGGTGAACGCTCTTGCAAACATCGACGGCGTTGATATTGAAGTGATGGACCTGATGGACTCTTCCTCGATTAATGCGTTTGCAGACAAGTTTCTTGCCACCGGACAAGCATTGCATATCCTGATAAACAGCGCAGGCATTATGGCGTCTCCGCTGTTCCGCGATACGAGGGGATATGAATCGCAATTCGCGACGAACCATTTGGGTCATTTCCAGCTTGTTGCACGGCTATGGCCAGCGCTGCGCAAGGCAAATGGCGCACGGGTGGTGTCGGTTTCGTCTTGGGGGCATCACTTTTCGCCTGTCGTATTTGATGATCCCAACTTCGATCGACGCGACTATGATCGCTGGGCAGCTTATGGCCAGTCCAAGACGGCCAACATTCTCTTCGCTGTCGCACTGGACAAACGCGGTCAGGCCGACGGCGTTCGGGCTTTCTCCCTTCATCCGGGCAGCATTGTCGGCACAGGTCTCGAAAAACATCTTTCGGAGGAGGAACTTCGAGCGGCCGGCGTCATTGACGAGCACGGACAGCCTGTTCTCGACCCCGCGAAAAATCTTAAGACGGTAGGACAAGGGGCCGCTACCAGCGTATGGTGCGCGACGAGTCCACAGCTTAACAATATGGGCGGCGTCTACTGTGAGAACTGTGATATCGCTTCTCTCGGGCATGACGCTGAGTCGGACTTTTATTTGGACAACGATTCAACCTTAACGGATTCCGGTGTGATGCCGTATGCGGTTGACGCCGAAGCAGCCGATCGGCTCTGGAGCCTTAGCGAACAACTGATAGGTCAAAAGTTTGTCATATAAGAGAAAGTGTTGGTGCAGCGGATAGATAAGATAAAAACGGATAGCGAGGAGAAATGAAAATGGAACAGGTTAATAGGGCTTTAAACAAAGCAGCTGTTACTTTCGCCAAGGATCTCGAATGGTTCGATACGATGCCGGGCGAACAAATGGCTATTCGTATTCACAGCAGTCAAGTTGGCGGAGCAATAACCGTCATTGAAGCGCGTGTACCAGCTTTGATTGGTCCGCCAAAGCATATTCATAAGGAAAGGGAAGAGATATTCGAGATTCTTGAAGGAACGTTCCGTTTCCAAGTGGGTGAGGAGGAATTAGAGGCTGCTCCAGGCACGAGTATCGTGGTTCCACGAGGCGTACCTCATGCGTGGGCAAACGTCGGGCCTAATAGTGGACGTATCCTTTTCACCTTCGCACCAGGCGGAATCGATGACTTCTTTCCTGAAATCGGCCGACATTCAATCGAGGAAATTGGGAGACTGGCCGAGCAGAATGACACCTTCATTATTGGGCCACCAATACTCGCTTAATACCGTTAACACTTAGAAATTAACATTTGGACTTCATAAAATAACTAAAGCGGGTCAGTCGATGAGTAATTTTGGCTATTCCGTGTAATCGACACGAGGTGATCATATGAATTTATCCAGCAATATCGGCGAAGAGCTTCTAACGGAGTTATGGGCCAACGTTTACAACCTTCCGCAGAACCTCGATGTCATCGACCGTCTCTGTACGGATGACTTTATTCTCTCGAACGCGGACGGTGACATTGTGGGTCGCGCTGCATTTAAGGAGTGGGCACGAACATTCACTTCGAAGATCCGCGACATCAAGTTAAAAAGCCTTGATATGTTCAGCGGCGCCGACGGCAAGCGCGTTGTATCGCGATGGGTAGTCACGGGATACAACCAAGGCGTACTTGGTTCTCTGCCCGACGATCGCCCGATTCAGCTTACCGGCATCGCGGTATGGGAGGTTCGTGATGGGAAGCTCGCCCACAACTGGGTGGAACGAAGCGCATATGAACTCTCGAAGCGACTTATGAAGCCTATAAAGTAACAGACTGCGGCATCAAACGAATTCTAAATAAGCAACGAAATTCCGCGTATACGCGGCTTTTCGTATCAATAGGCTAACCAGAATATACTGGTTAGCCTATTTTTTGATGGGCGGAAAACATGAATATTAATTATCGGTACAGGAAAATCTATCCTACATTATTTGAAAAACACTTTAAAGGAGCATTAGCTTATGATAACTGAGCAGAAACCGCTGCATTCCGGATACGGACCCGAAACAACCGCGCAAGAAATTGTAGCTGGTCAAGACCTTCATGGCAAGACAGTTATCGTAACAGGTGGGCATGGTGGGATCGGACTTGAAACAACTCGCGTGTTAGCAGGTGCCGGGGCAACCGTTATTGTCGGTGCCAGAAGCGTGGAGCGCGCACGAGAAATTCTTGCTTCTCTTCCTAATGTCGAGGTAATCGGACTCGACCTAATGGATCCGAACTCGGTTGAAGCATTTGCAAAAGCATTTATGAACTCTGGTCGAGAGCTGGATCTGCTTATTTTAAACGCTGGCGTAAGTTTTACCCCTGAACGAAAAGACGCACGCGGGTTCGATACCCATTTCGCTACGAATTATCTCGGGCATTTTCAACTGACGTTACGCTTGTGGGAAGCTTTGAAGCGTTCTGGTAATGCACGAGTCATCGCGCTTTCGTCCATAGGTCACATGATAGGACCGATCGATTTCGATGACCTGCATTTTAACAAAAGGCCTTATGATAAAAACATATCTTATGGGGAGTCGAAGACTGCGTGTTCGTTGTTCGCCGTGGAGCTCGATCGCCGCGGGCAAGAATACGGGATTCGCGCATTCGCAGTTCACCCCGGAGCGATCTTGTCCGGTTTGGTTCGGCATTTGAGTAACGAAGATTTGGCGGCATGGGGCGTTACTCGCAATGTAGACGGTACCTATACTTCATCCGGTGGCTTTAAAACTGTCGAGCAAGGTGCCGCTACTTCGGTTTGGTGTGCGGTAAGTCCAATGCTGAATGGCATGGGCGGCGTCTATTGTGAGGACTGCGATATCGCTGAGGTCGTACCGGCAGACAGCCAGCTTCAATATGGCGTTCGTCCTTGGGCCATTGATCCGGCGTCCGCAAAGAAGTTATGGGATATTAGTGAGAAGCTCCTTCATATTCAAAAGGATACCATTCCTAGCGTTGGAACGGATTTGGATTCAGATCGTTTGTTGAATATAGACATTGAGGAGCCAGTAGTTAACGATCAGCTGTCTTTTATGCGCTAATGTAAGGCTACTGTTGGATATCTTCGCACGATCACAGGAAAATCTGCCGAGCAACCGGCAGATTTTTTAGTTCAAGATTCAAGGTTTAGTAGGGGCAATTTAAATATAGCTTATGACTTGACTAACTTGATAATTGAGTTATTTTAGTTGTCTATTGGCTAACAAGTGTTTTAGGTGATCATCAATAAATTGATTATCGGCACTGTTGATTCCGCGACCGGCAAAATGGCCCCAGATCGAAGGGATTGGTTTAAAGACTGCATTAGGTATAAGCTTAGCTTCGTATTCATTATCGTCCGCTGTGCAGAAGAGGTCAGTGCTTCCCGGCATGATGCAGGCGAGAGCTTTAATGCTCTTAAGCGCTTTATCAAAATCTCCGTTATAGGAGGGGTTTGCACTAATATCCGCATGTTGGCCTGTCCATAACATGGCTAGGACATTATGTGGATCCATCTTCATAAAGCTATCTTCCCAGACGCCAGCCACAAAATCTTCTAAGGAGTCAAATCCCATCTTACGATAATGCTCCTCTCTATAAAACGCATGCGATAATCCCCATCCCGCATAGACCCGGCCAACGGCGCGCATGTCTTCAAAAGTCAGCTGGTTTAGTTTGCTTGAATCGAAACCAACCGCAGATAGCAGCGCAGCTTCCATACTCTTCAAGACAACAAAGGTATGCGGCCACGGCTTGGCAATTCCCGCGAAAGGTGCAATTCGCTCCACCATCTCAGGAAAACTTGCACCCCATTGAAAGGCCTGAATGCCTCCCATGGACCATCCAACTACGAGAGCAATCTTTTGAATGCCGAACTTTTCGGTAATCAGCCGATGCTGGAGCATGACATTGTCATAGATGGTCACCTGCGGAAACTTAGCACGGTCGAATGGAGGAGGTGTGTTGCTAGGAGACGAAGATAATCCGTTGCCCAGCAGATTCGGAACGATAATAAAATATTTCTCCGGATCGAGTGCCATCCCACTCCCAATTAACCATTCATTTTGAACATGCTGGTCGCCGAAAGCCGTTGGATACACAATGACATTATCTTTCTTTTCGTTTAATGTTCCGTAAGTCTTATAGGCAAGAAAAGCGTTCGGCAACGTCAGTCCAGATTGCAAAGATACGTCACCCAAATCAAAAGTTTCATACTCCATCGTGTTGTTTGCTCCTTTCGTGTTGAAACCATACATTTAAATTGTATTTCTTGTTGTTAGTATAGATCCGTGATATCCTCAATAAAAGTGAATGGAATTCATAGTAGTATTCAATAATTTTGAAAGTAAGGGAGGAACGTATATTGGAGTTGCGCCAACTAAAGACGTTCCGCATGGTTGCATCAACATTAAATTTCACTCGGGCTGCTGAAGTGCTGAATTACGTCCCCTCCAACGTCACGATGCAAGTTAAAGCATTGGAGGAAGAGCTTGGTGTCCGCCTCTTTGATCGCTTGGGCAAGCAGCTTGTTCTCACAACTGCGGGTAAGCGCTTTTTAACTCATATTCAAGCCGTTCTCGACAAATTGGATGAAGCTCACAGCGTCGTTCATGACAATGAAAATCTAACCGGCATCCTAACGATAAGTGCCAATGAGGTTATTTGCGCCTATCGGCTTCCAGCTGTCTTTCAACGGTTTCGTTCGCAGCATCCGGGAGTCCGTCTGATCTTCCGCTCCGTTCCGAATCAAGAGCTCAAGCAAACACTCTTTGATGGAACCGCGGATATTGTCTATATGTTGGACGAACCGATTCGATCGACCGGACTTACCGTGGAAACGTTGCTTGAAGAAAATTTCCGCTTGTTCGCCGCTCCAGATCACCCGCTCGCAAAACGGACTGTGCTAAAGCTTGAAGATTTTCACGGGCAAGTGTTCCTGACAAATGAAAAAGGCTGTCCCTATCGAACCATGTTTGACCGGTCATTTGAGAAAGAGGGCATTGATAGCATTACGTATTTAGAATTTCAAAGCGCCGAGGCCATTAAACAATGCGCAATTTCAGGAATCGGTATTGCCTTTCTTCCGGAAATCGTAACGGAAGCAGAAGTTGAACGAGGGGAACTAGTTCCCCTTTTATGGCAAATTCCAGACTTGCATGTGTATACACAGATGTTGTGGCATAAAGACAAATGGCTTTCACCTATCGTGTTATCTTTTATAGAAGCAGCAAGGGAAGTGCTTGCCTTACAAAATGAAGGTAAAACCGTTTAGTATGCTTAATAAACAGCAGTAGTCTAGGACTCTATTTTCGCGGCCAATATCAACAAACAGCCCCGATCCTCTTCAGGATCGGGGCTGTTTTTGGTTGCAGAATCAATATTTTTCGCCGCTGGTCGTGCTTCTTTCCACGATGATCGTTGTTTTTGCCGTTATGGACGGATCGTTTCTGTACGTGACCGTAATGGTGACTGTTCCCGTTTTTATGCCGTTTACGCGGCCGCTGCCGTCTACCGTTGCAAGGGATGGATTGCTCGAAGACCACTGCAGATCGCCTTTAATGTTTGTTTTGCCTGCGGCGGGACTGGAAGCCAGAGCAGCGAACAAATCCTTCAATTTGCCAACCTGGATCCGATAGGAGCTTTCCAGTCGGAGAGTAACCGATTTGACGGTGACCTCCTGTTCGGAAACGTAGACCTTCCCGTTCTTCGTATGAACCGTAACCTTGATGATCACTTTACCTGGTTGTTTGCCGGTAAAGGCCAGCGATTTGCTTGTGGTGGAACCCTTCGCATCTGCTTGCCCCGTAACCTTTGTAATGGCCCATTCATAAGAAGTAATGACATCACCGGTTGCCGTAGTCAGGTCAACAGACAGCGTTCCGTCCGTTCCAAGCTCGATTGCGCTTGGTCCCGAAATAACGGGAACCGGATCAATGACCTTGATGACCGCTCTGCCCGTCACTCCGCTGCCATCCTGCGCCTGTACGGTGATGGTCGCTTCTCCAACGCCAACGGCGGTGACAAGGCCTGAACTGTTCACGGTTGCTGCGCTTGAGTTGCTGCTAGGCAGCCAAGCAATAGATTTATCCGTTGCCTCCGTTGGACTTATGACTGGATGAAGCTGATAAGTGGAGCCTACGATCATAGTTGTGCCGGTCAGGGTAATGGAAGTGACTTTTTTAAACACGGTAACGCTCATTTCTTTGGTATACGTATGATTCTGGTCGGTTCCAACCGAAAGGCGGATAGTAGCAATGCCTACGTTTTTGCCTGTAACGGAAACGGTGCTGCTGGTTGTTCCGTTTAAGGCGATGTAGCTCGACCCGTCTTTCATACTCCACTGATAGCTTGTTATCTTTTCGTAATCCGCGGTATACAGGTTGGCAGTCAGGTCAATCGAATCGCCGGACGCGACGCGGTCCTGACCAACAATGTTAAGACCAGGTACAATGGCGGTTACCGCCGCGGTTGCGGATAATCCGCTGCCATCCGTTGCTCTTGCGGTGATATGGGCTGTACCGGCCGCTAAACCTTTCATAATGCCGGAGTTGTCCACCGTTACAAGATCCGGACGATCGGATTCCCAGATATACGTGGAAGCATAGGTTGCGTTAAGCGGCGCATAGGCCGGGATCATTTTCCGGCTGTCGCCAACTAACAGCGTAGTATGGTTTAAGCTAAGCGAGGTCAGTCTGGTTACAGCCTCCAGAACATAACCAGGGAAAGTCAGGGTTCTTGCGGATTGCTGTCCAATATCGTTAAACGTAAGGGCCGCGTTTTGAAGAGGGTATAGTCCGTCGGCCGTAGGCTTCACTCCAATCTGGAAGGACACCGGCGAAGCGATGTAACTATTGCCGCTTAAGGTGTACGTAATAGTAGGGAGAGTACCCGAAACGGTATATCCGGTTGCTGCCGTACCGGCTTTCGTCCATCCGGACGGAAGGCTGGTAATCTCCAGCTTCGCTGGCAAGGTTTCGATGAACGTCATATTCGTAATCTTCATTTTGTCTGCGGACAAAGCGTCGCTTGACGGAATCGCCTTTGGCGTAACGGTATAAGTGAAAGCAGCGGTTGTATTCGTCTGTACCCGGTTATCCGTTACATTGCTCGATACCGTACGGCTTAGATCGATGTTGGATTCTACTTTAACGATCTTCACGTTAATCGTTTGACTAACCTGAGCACCGCTCTTATCTTTGGCGATAATCTCGACCTTCAAGTCACCGCCGTTTGGAAGCGGGTTAGCAATCTGCTGGTTAATCGTACCGCCGGAGAGCATGGTTTTGTCCTTGAAAATCTCGTGAGATTGACCGCCGTAAATAAAGTTAACCGTTGTTCTGAGCTCGCGGTCCGCGAGGTCAAAGTCATCGACCTGGTAGTTGAGCAAAATATTTTGATAGGACGGGATGAAATTATTGCTTGCCGAATTGTACTCTACAGGCGAGTTCACCGTCAGCTGTGGGACATGGTTAGAGCCGATATACGCACGGTACATCGTATTGACGAACAACTGCTGCTCCCAGTCCGGGAAGCGGCTGTTCGTATGCCCGGAGCCCGAGTACGTTACATTCCCCTTGGAGTAAGTGTAGTAAGAATTCCAGCTGTCGCCGGAGGTTCGTTTGCCACCGCTCATGTTATACCAAGGAATAACGGTCGGATCTTCCAAGTTAAGCGTGTAATACTGGTTATGGGTAGTGGCTACATTCGTTGTATTGCTTAACAGGAAAGGAAATTGCGTCAATAAGCCGTCATTCACTTTTTCCGTTGTTGTTGAAGCTTCCGGAGCCCCGAGACCAAGATCCGTTCGCGGTGCAATCTGGCCGGTAATCGTCTGGAATTGTTTGAGCCAGTTGCCGCTGTTCGAGTTGCTGCTGTTATAGATCGTATCGTGGGTAAACATAACGCTTTGCCCTGTGTTTATAAAGGCGACAACGGCGGCCGCGGCATCGTCGTTAATGGGAGCGTTGTTGTTGTAGATGTCGCCAAAGCCAAAAATCAGCATATCGTATTTGCCGTTTAAGGTTTTGTAGCCCGTGCTGTTAAACGTGCTCATGTTCATGACATCGATGCTTACGCTATAAGCGTCTTTATTATTGCCGCTAGTCGGAGTGAGATAAGAGGAGCTCATGTTGTTCGTGTTATTTAATGTACTGGCACTGCTGTCGTTAGGCATAACCTGAAGAACCTTGATATTAATCTTCTGATCCTGGAACCGGTAAACCCCCGAAGCATAATCCTTCAGCTTGGTATTGAAATCCACCGCTTCAAGCCGCCAATATTGAATGCCGGAATAGCCCTTGGGCAGTGTGTAAGAGATTGTTCCCGTTGCGCTGTCCGCCTGCTTGGCAGCTACCACTTGCTCAGCGCCAAACGGCAGGGAGCGATCGGTGCTGATGTACAAATTAACCTCAATATTTTTCTGGCTGATATCTCCTACGTTATCAATCTTGTAGTTGAAAGTAATGGTGCTTCCTGCGCTGTACGAATTGGCCTGATTTGCCGTATAGTCGGTTGGTTTACCCGTTACCGTCAATTGCGGACGTACATTGGCTTTCTCCAGCAGATTGGTCTTGCTCATGAAGTTCGCCGCAGAAGAGATATGAGTTGAATCCACGAAAATAGCGTTTGCCGTGCTTCCGTCTTTATAAGGAAGGAAGTACTTCTTCAGCAAAGCCTTCGAGCTTGAGCTTAAATCCGCCTGATATTCGATGCCATTCCTGGTGGAAGCATCGTTGTAAAAGATAACGGGCAGACCTTTATTGATAAAATCATTCGTAATTTCATCTGCCTTCAGCTTCGTGATATCGTTCTGAATGCTGCTTGTGTTATGGTTATTGCTTTGCGTTGAACTCCCTGAGGATTGCGCGCTAAGCAAGGACATGCTGTAGGGCGTCTTTGTCTTGTTGTCCTTATCGACCAAGGTGCCTTTTCCTATGTACACCGCATCGTATTTACCGTCCAAATCATCACGGGAAGCAACAAATTCCTTCATGCTGTATGTATCGATGGTGAACGGGACGGGAGAGCTGCTTCCGAGTATGGAGGAGAGGTCCGATGCTCCGGATTCGGTTATTTCGAGTATTCGAACGGAATCGCGGAGGGAGGTAAGCTTGAATTTTTGGGAGCTTTGAATGGTCGTAACGCTGCTCAGACGCAGATTACTGCTTGAGGAGGTTGTGCTCATATATCTGCTCTTGGCTACAGAGTAGAAAGACACGGTTCCGTCGGGGTTAGTCGTAATCGAAAACCTTTGGTTATCGTTCGTATTGGTGTCGCTGCTTGCGGTCAGCGAGCTGTTGCTGCTGCCTGCCGTTAGATATTTTCCCGTATTATTCGATTTCAAAGTGTAATAGCTGCCTGACTTCGCCAATACGAAAAGCTCTTCCGTCCATACCTTGTCCGAGTCGGCAGCAGGAGTAGAGTTGTTTGACGTCACCTTCACGTATTTGCTTTTCTCAACCGATTTCAGCGCAACAAGTCCCAGGTCGAACGTATCCGCAGCTTCGGCATGTTTGGCGGGAAAGCCTACAAACGCGAACAGCGACCCGAAGAGAGTAATGACTAAGGCGATGGAAATTTTTTTCTGAAAACCTGCTAATTTCATAGTCCTATCCTCCTATTTTTACATTCTTTTTACATAGTTCCTAATACCTAAAATATTTCTTGAAATCTAGTAATAATGCGCTATAATCAGTTTAAGTCAGAGGGTCTATAGATGCAACATATAATAGAATAAATATTGCCAAAAATGGTTCCGTGGTCTAGAATTTTGGGTATAAAGAACCCGGTTTCGGCTTGATTTTATATCGCATTAGGTTTGCAGTCGCGAAGATATAAGAGAATGGGGCTGTTAAGAGATGGTGGCTATTAAGAAGAGACTAGGAGATTTATTGGTCGAGAGCGCCATAATATCCGAAGAACAGCTGCAGAAGGCGCTGCAAGAGCAGGGCAAATCGAAGCAGAAGCTAGGCGACTTGCTTATCGCGCAAGGCTACATAACCGAGCAGCAGCTCATTGAAGTATTGGAATTTCAGCTAGGAATCCCGCATGTCAGCTTGTATAAATATCAGATTGATCCGGAAATTACCCAGATCATCCCCGAAAGCATGGCCAAGCGCTACCAGGCGATCCCGCTGCAGAAGGACGGCGGCAGGCTTATGGTAGCCATGGCGGATCCTCTTGATTACTTCGCGATCGAAGAGCTGCGCATGAGCACAGGCTTCCGAATCGAACCGGCTATATCCAGCAAAGACGAATTGCAGCGGGCTATCGCAAGACATTACGGCCTGCAGGACTCCATGAGTCAGATGATGATTGACCTTCCGACGCAGGAAGAGATCCGCGAGACGGAAATCACGGACGAAGATTCTCCCGTCGTACGGCTTGTGAACCAGATGATTCAGCAGGCGGTACAGCTTCGAGCCTCCGATATTCACGTTGACCCGGGTGAGACAAGCGTCACGATCCGTTACCGGATTGACGGCGTGCTGCGCACGGAACGGGCTTTGCCTAAGCAGATGCAGGGCTTTATTACCGCAAGACTTAAAATCATGTCCAAATTAAATATCGCCGAGCGGAGGCTTCCGCAGGACGGCCGGATGAAGATGCAGTTCGATTTCAAGACGGTAGATATCCGCGTCGCATCCTTGCCTACCATTCACGGCGAGAAGATTGTTCTTCGTCTGCTTGACCTGAGCACGGGCGTGAAAGCGGTCGACCAGCTTGGCTTCAATAACCATAACGTCCAAGTATTTAAGGAAATGATTGAGCGGCCGTACGGCATACTGCTCATTACCGGCCCGACGGGCAGCGGCAAAACAACGACCCTGTATTCCGCGCTCAGCCACCTGAATGAAGAGGATACCAACATTATTACCGTTGAAGATCCGGTAGAGTACCAGCTGGACGGCATTAACCAGGTCCAGGTTAACCCGACCATCGGATTAACCTTCGCAACCGGTCTGCGCTCCATCCTTCGTCAGGACCCCAACGTGGTCATGGTCGGCGAGATCCGGGACACGGAGACCGCAGAGATTGCGATTCGCGCCTCCCTGACCGGCCACTTGGTATTGTCCACCTTGCATACGAATGATTCCGTCAGCTCGATTACGCGGTTCCGGGATATGGGAGTTGAGCCTTACCTAATCGCGTCATCGCTTATCGGCGTAGTTGCGCAGCGGCTTGTCCGCAGGATATGCAACGACTGCAGGGAAGCGCAAGAGCCTACCGAACAGGAGAGATTGTTCTTGAAAAGCCGGGGGATTCAGGCACAGACGCTTTACCGCGGCCGAGGCTGCGGCAATTGCGGAAGCACGGGTTACCGCGGCAGGGTGGCTATTCATGAGGTTTTACAGATCAATAACGAAATCCGCGAGCTTATCACATTATCCGGTTCGTTAAGCGAGCTTCGCGAGGCAGCAGCCAAGCAAGGGATGATTCAGCTAATGGACGACGGATTGGAAAAGGTAACCCGCGGCATTACGACACTGCAGGAAGTTCTCCGCGAAACCGTGGCCAATTAGTGGAATGTTTACGAAACAAGAATCGCCACGACAGCCTATTTGCCTCTCATTTTCGTGGTGCTTCCTTTTAGGAGGACAGCCGTGTTTAACGAACCTATTCTAAATTGGCTTAAGCAGGCTCATGAGCTCCGGGCATCGGACTTGCATCTGTCGGTTGGCAGCGTTCCGGTATTCCGGATTAATGGAGAACTCCATAAGCTTGGCGATTCCGCCGTCACTGCGGATGCAGCAGAGGAGATGGCATTAAGCCTGCTGTTAAATGAGCAGGCGGATAAACTCCGCGCGATGGGGGAGGTAGACTTTTCCCTTTCTTTGCCGGGGTACTGCCGTTTCAGGATCAATGTATACAAGCAAAGAGGTTGCATTAGCCTTGCCGCCAGAACGATTCCGACTCAAATCCCGACCTTGGAGCAGCTCCAGCTGCCGCCGTCTCTAGCCTTGCTGGCGGAGAAGCACCAAGGGCTCGTGCTGGTGACGGGGCCGACGGGAAGCGGGAAATCTTCGACGCTTGCCGCCTTGATCGACCATATTAACCGGACGCAGGCGAGACATATCGTAACCCTCGAAGATCCTATTGAATTTGTGCATACAAGTCAGTCCTCGATTATCGATCAAAGAGAGGTCGGTCAGGATACAAGCAGCTTCTCAAGCGGCCTGCGCGCCGCGCTCCGGCAAGATCCCGATGTGATTCTCGTTGGCGAGATGCGTGATCTCGAGACGATATCCGCTGCGATTACGGCAGCGGAGACCGGGCATCTTGTATTGGCAACTCTGCATACTTCCGATGCACCCCAGACGATTGACCGGATCATTGACGCCTTTCCCGCGCACCAGCAGGGACAGATTCGAACGCAGCTGGCATCCGTACTCGTTACCGTTGTGTCGCAGAGGCTGCTTCCGAAGCGGGGAGGAGCAGGCAGAGCGTGTACAACGGAGATTCTGGTCAATACGCCGGCCGTCTCCAACCTGATCCGGACGGAAAAGGTGCATCAGATTAAAAGCATCATGCAGACAAGCCGTGCCCAAGGCATGCACACGCTGGAAATGTCCGTGAAGGAGCTGCTCCACTCCGGCATCATTCACCCATCCGCGGCTAAGCCCTATATGACGGAAGGAGGTTTCTAATGCCGCAATTTGCTTATCATGTGAAGACGAACGGCGGCAAGCAGCTGCAAGGAAAGCTGAACTCCATGGATAAGTCCTCGGCGGTAGAGGAGCTGCGTAAGCGCGGGCTGACGGTATTATCCGTCGAAGAGATCCGAAAAAGCGTATTGTCTACCGAAATTTACATTGGCAATCCGGTGAAAAGCATTCATTTTATTATTTTTTGCCGTCAATTCTCAACGCTAATCCGGGCAGGGGTTACGATTGTGGAAGCGACCAATATCCTAGCCGCTCAGACGGAAAGCAAACCGCTAAAGAAAGCGTTGGTAGACGTAAGCTCGGCTCTTCTAAGAGGTATTCCGTTCTCTCAAGCCGTGCAAGAGCATAAGCGGATTTTCCCGCCGTTATTTGTCAGCATGATCCGAGCAGGCGAAGAGACCGGGGATTTGGACGGCACGCTGGACCGGCTGGCTCTTTTCTTCGAGAAGGCTCATACGACCAAAGAAAAAATCAAATCCGCGATGACCTATCCGGCGGTTGTTGGCCTGATGTCCATCGCTTCCGTTATTTATTTGCTGCAGGGCGTTGTGCCTCAGTTCGTCACGATGTTTGAATCGTTTGATTCCGAGCTTCCGGCAATTACGAAGATTGTGTTGGCACTCAGCAAAAGCATGTCCCATCAATGGTATTACTGGCTTCTATCTTTGATCGTCCTGATTGCGGCCTATCAGATATACAAACGGACGGAGCGGGGGCGGTATGTGCTGGATTACGCCAAGCTGAAGGTACCGATCTTCGGCAAGCTCGCGCAAAAAGGCGCAATCGCCCAAATGTCGAGGACGCTGTCCTCGCTGTATGCTAGCTCCGTGCCGGTGCTCCAGTCTTTGGCCATTGTGGAGGAGGTGGTAGGCAATAAAGTGATCGGCGGATACATACGGAAATCGGGGGAGTCGCTGCGTCAAGGAAATTCCTTGTCGGAGCCGTTCAAGAAAGCGTGGGTATTCCCTCCGTTGGTAACGCAGATGATTGCGGTTGGGGAAGAGACCGGCTCGCTTGACCAGATGCTGGCCAAGATCGCGGACTTTTACGAGATGGACGTCGACAACACGGTCGACCGTCTGAAGTCTTTGATCGAACCTCTCTTGATCGTTTTCCTTGCGGGGGTAGTCGGGCTGATCGTTATGGCGATTATTTTACCGATGTTCACCTTGTATTCCAGTGTCCAGTAACCATGGGGGCTTACTAGCTAGACAACATAGAAGAGACAAAAATCTAATATTTCAGGAGGAAACCGACATGTTGAAAAAAATGATGAAACGTCTGAAAAAAGAAGAAAAGGGCTTTACACTGATCGAGCTCTTGGCGGTTATCGTTATTCTTGCTGTGATTGCGGTAATTGCGGTTCCGTTGATTGGTAAAATTATTGATAACACGAAGAAGGACGCGGATGTTGCTACAGCGCAACAATTGTATGATGCTGCAAGATTGTATGTAACTGGAGAGTTGGATGGAGATTTTAATAATAAATCTATTACGTTTAAAAATTTAGCGGATTCGGGTTACATTGCTGCAAATACTGTTCTACCTAGTTCAAAAGATCCAATTGCAGCAACATCTGCAGTAAAATTCGATGCATCCGGTAATCTAGATTTTGTTACTTTGAATAGTAAAACTATTGACGCTGACGAAATAAAAGATGGTAAAGCGGCAACACCAACACCAACTCCTACTGCGACCTAGTATATAACACCAGAAATCGGATAACCCATCCGATTTCTGGTGTCTAACAACACTAAACCGAAAGCGAACCCGCCTATGACCCTATTTCTCGCAATCTATTTGTTTTTTTTAGGCTTAATCGTAGGCTCCTTTTTTAACGTTGTTGGGCTAAGGATTCCGATCAAGCTATCGGTTGTATCGCCGCCGTCGCAATGTCCGAAATGCGGGATGCGCCTTAAACCGCGTGATATGATGCCCGTTGCGAGCTACCTTTTGTCCCGCGGACGCTGCCGCCAGTGCGGCAAACGGATTTCTCCTGTATACCCGCTTGGGGAATCGATCACCGGCATTTTGTTTGTATGGATCTATCTTACCTTCGGAAACAGCTGGAATACGGTAATAGGCTTGCTCCTTGTCAGCATGTCGGTCATTCTTACCGTCTCCGATTTGAAATATATGCTTTTGCCCAATCGTATTTTGCTCTTCTTTGCCCCACTATTTATTATGCTTAGATGTCTATTCCCGGCAGGCTCCATCTGGCTTCATCTCGGAGGGGCGTTTGCCGGAGGCGGTGTTCTGCTGGCCGTTGTTATTCTTACGAGAGGCGGCATGGGGCTTGGCGATGTTAAGCTGCTCTTCCTGCTAGGGTGGATCCTCGGGCTGCCGAATTTGATTCCCGCCTTTATTCTGGCCTGCTTCTTCGGCAGCTTAATTGGCGGATTATTAATGCTGTTTAAGGTTGTGAAGAGAAAGCAGCCCATTCCGTTTGGGCCGTTTTTATTGCTTGGCGCGTTGCTGTCCTTTGCTTACGGCGATGCAATGATTGATTTGTACCGTTCAATTCTGATGTAGCGGGATGTGAGGAAGAATGCTCGATAGCAGCAAGCGTGTTGGTCTAACGATCGATCATGGCGGAGTACGCTACGCGAGAGTAAGGAAAAGGAAAAAGGGCTGGGAAATCGAGAAGACCGGCTTCCTGCCTTTTGCCGATGGAGTCATTCTTGAGGATCACTTCACGAACATGGAAGAGCTTCGCTCCAGTCTGAAGGAGTGGGTGAAGAAAGAGAGGCTTAACGGCACTTCGATTACGCTGTCCATTCCGACATCGCAGATCATTATCCGGAAGCTTCAGATCGGGACCGTTCATGAAAAAGAGCTGGACCAGCTGATTAATCTCGAAGTCGAGACGGCGCTTCATCTTCCGTTTGAAGATCCGGTCTATGATTATATCGCTGCCGGATCGGATGAGCAGTCTACCAATGTACTCGTATACGCCTCCCCGCAAAGATGGCTTAAGCAATGCATTGAGCTGTTGGAGAACGCGGGCCTGAAGGTCAAATACGCCGAGCTGGCTTCAACGGCTTTCGCGAGGGCGATTCAAGCCAGGTACTTAGACTCGCTTGAAAATACGATGCTCATTCATCTGGATAAAGCGAATGTGGAAGTGTATATGTTCCATAAGGGGCATCCGGTCTTTATGCGGGTCATTAACGAATATGATTACAGCGGCTCCATTGACGGAACGTTTACCCCGGAGCTGATCTCCAGTATTAATGCGGAGATTTCCAGGCTTCTCAGCTTCTATCAATACAGTATTCATGAAGGTCATGCTCGGATAAATCAGGCGATTATCGCCGGCGAGCTGGCCGGGCGTACCCAGCTGGCAGCCGAGCTGCAGCAAGCGCAGCCGGAAATGAGAGTCGAGACCGTCGAGCTGGAATCGCCGCTTCGCAAGCGGATCCGCAGGAAGCTTGACGAATATATGATTCCGTTCGGTCTTGCCATTCGCGATAAAACGGTTCCAGGCATTAATCTGATGCCGGAGAAAGCCAGAAAGACCAGGCCTATTCCGGCCAAGCTGCTGATCGCGGGCATCTTATGGCTGCTTTGCCTTGGAGCTATTCTTGCGCTTAATACGAACAACAGGCTTCAAATCTCGGATTACGAGCATACCGTGCAAGTCATCAAGGATAAAACGGCTTTACTCCAGCAGCAAATATCGACGCAAAATTCGGAGGCGCAAGCGGATGCCGATCCGCAGGCGGTCGTGAAGTATATTAACGATAACAGACAGGATGCCGTTGCCGTTCTGGACGAGCTGACGAATCGGCTGCCTTATGGCTCCAGGCTTGCAACGATTGAATACAACAAGCCCGGAAAACTGTCCCTTACGTTCAAAAGCACGGATTTAACAGCGTTATCCATTTACTTGACGAGCCTTCGTGCCATGCCGTTTGCCGGGAACGTTCATCTGCGGTCTTTTGCCGATAATAACGGCCAATGGGTAGGAAGCTACGAGATCACTTGGAAAAAAGCATCTGCTTCAGAACAGACTGACGCAGGAGGATCGGACAATCATGGATAATACGAAAAACCGCTCGCTTGGCCTTATTGTCATGATGCTGCTCTTTCTTGTGCTGCTCCTGTTGTACGTCGTATTGCTTCAGCCGTCCAGCAGCAAGCTATCGGATCAGAAGAAGCTTGCGGAGCAATCCGAAATGCAATTAAATGCCCTGCAGGCGAGCGTGACTAAACAAGAGGAAGGAAGCGGGCTGGCGGAGCAGGATATGCAAGCTGCTCTTCCACTATGGGATAACTCGGAACAGCTTGTTGTTACGCTCAAAAGCTTAAGCCTTCAGACCGGAGCGAAATTAAGCAGCGCAACCGTTGATCTTCCGGGCGAGAATAAGCTCAACGCTTTATCCGGCGGTGAAGATCCCTTGTATCCAACCGTGAAGGAAGTGAATGTACACGTGTCTTTGCTTGGCACCTACGCACAGGTGAAAAGCTGGATGGCTCAGCTTCAGCAGCAAAAGCGCCTTATTGTGATTAATGACTTTACCCTGCAGCAGACCGACAGCGGAATGAATTCGACGGAGCTGTCATTTACCGCGTATTTCGACCCGTCCTACAAGGCCTTATTGAAGGATCCGATCTTGCCGGCTACGGCCGAATAAGAGGAATAACACAGCAGTGGAGGAACCCTGAACGATAGGGAGAGCCTTACTGCTGTCTTCTTTTTTGACGGCTAATATTCATCGGTTCTTCATGCACGGAAGGTTTGATTGTCATACTATTGTCATAGGAAGCAAGACGAGAACGGTTGTTAGGGGTAACGAAAAAGGGCATAATGGAAATTAGTGAAAAATTAAAGAAAAGAGGAACGGCAACATGAGCTATAACGACCGTTTCATTCGGGCATGCCGGAAGGAACTTGTAGACACTGTACCGGTCTGGTACATGCGTCAGGCAGGACGATATGATCCTGAATACCGTAAGATTAAAGAGAAATATTCATTGCTCGAAATTTGCAAGCAGCCAGAGCTAGCGGCGGAAGTGACGATGATGCCGGTACGCAAGCTTGGCGTGGATGCGGCTATTTTATATTCGGATATTATGAACCCGGTCGCCTCGATCGGGATTGATTTCGACATCGTTGCCAACATAGGACCGGTTATTCACAATCCGATTCGCGCGGCGGCTGATGTGGAGCGTTTAAAGCCAATTGACGTAGAAGGCGATCTGGGCCATGTGCTGGAGACGATCCGCATACTGGACAAGGAGCTGGAAGTGCCGCTTATTACGTTTGCCGGCGCTCCGTTCACGATCGCAAGTTATTTGATCGAGGGCAAACCTTCGAAAAATTATTTGCGGACCAAAGCGCTTATGTACAGCGAGCCGAAGGTCTGGTTCAGCCTTATGGATAAGCTTGGGGATATGGTTATCGCTTATTTGCGCGCCCATATGGCAAACGGCGGCAAGGCATTCCAATTGTTCGACAGCTGGGTAGGGGCGCTTACGCCTGCCGATTTCAGCAAGTTTGTACTGCCGACGATCGAGCGGATTTTTGCCGAGCTGTCGGATCTGCCGCAGCCGAAAATCTACTTCCCGGGCGTGAGCTCTGGAGAGCTTTTGCCGGAGCTGCGCAAGCTGAAGGCTGACGTTATCGGTCTTGATTGGCGCGTATCGATTCCGGAAGGCCGCCGCCGTCTGGACGGTAAGTACGCGGTACAGGGCAATCTGGATCCGGTTATTCTGACTGCGCCCATGAGCGTTATCGAACAGTATGCGGCAGAGATTATTGACCAAGGCATTCAGCAGCCGGGCTTTGTGTTTAATCTGGGCCACGGTCTGTTCCCGGAAGCATCTATCGAGAAATTAACAGAGTTGACGGCATTCATTCACTCCTATTCGGAGAAAGCTATTGCAGCGCGAGAGGGGAAGGAAACGAGTCATGTCTGAGAGGAATAACAAGATTGGCGTTCTGGTGATGTCGTATGGCACGCCGCAAAGTCTTGATGATGTTGAAGCCTATTACACCCATATCCGCCGGGGCCACGCGCCAACGCCGGAGCAGCTGAAAGAGCTGACCGACCGCTATGAAGCGATCGTTGGCGGCGTATTCCCGCTGCGCGAGAATACAAACGGGCAAGTAGCAGGCTTGCAGGATAAGCTGGAGCAGCTTGCGCCGGGCCGTTACGTCTGCTACCAGGGATTGAAGCATGCCGTTCCTTATATCGAAGACGGCGTGGAGCAAATGGCGCGCGACGGTATTAAGGAAGCGGTAGGCATTGTGCTTGCGCCGCATTATTCGATCATGAGCGTAGGCTCGTATAATAAGCGCGCGCAAGAGAAAGCAGCCGAGCTTGGCATTAAGATGTCGTTCGTCAAAGAATACCATCTTCATCCTAAGCTGCTGCAAGCCCTTAGCGAACGCGTAACGGACGGCTTGCAGCGTCTGGCGGAATCGTCCGGCAACGCAGCACCGGTTAAAGTATTGTTCAGCGCGCATAGCCTTCCGGAAAAAATCCGAGAGATGGGCGATCCGTATGAGCAGCAGCTCCTGGCCACTTCGGATGCGGTTGCGAAGCTGGCGAACGTGGAAGCGCAGGATTGGCAGTTTACTTGGCAAAGCGCAGGACGCACGAGAGAGCCTTGGCTTGGACCGGACATTCTGGATACGCTGAAGGTGCTCGCGGATGAAGGGATTAAAGCCGTACTGGTTGCCCCGGTCGGATTTGTATCCGATCATCTGGAGGTGCTGTACGATCTGGATCTTGAAGCCAAGCAGGCTGCAGCCGAATTGGGAATTACGCTTGAACGGATAACGATGTTGAATAGAGACCCACTGTATATGGAAACGTTAGCAGAATCGGTTATGGGCGCCGGTTCTTTGGAATAGGGAAAGGATGAAGAGCATGCGGAGAATCGGAATGGTTGATCGAATTGTCGTAATCGGCGGGGGGATCAGCGGACTGAGCTCCGCTTTTTATTTGCAGCGGGAAGCGGAGCGGCAAGGCAAACGGGTGAAGCTGACGATTGTGGACGGCGCGCCTGTTCTTGGCGGAAAAATTAATACGCTGCATCGTGACGGGTTCGTCATCGAGAAGGGGCCGGATTCTTTCCTGTCGCGCAAGCTGCCGATGATTGAACTGGCGAAGGAGCTTGGCATCGAGAATGAGCTGACCGCGCAAAACGAAAACGGCAAAACCTCTTATATTATGCGAGGAGGCAAGCTTCATCCGATGCCGAAGGGCATGGTGCTTGGCATTCCGACGAATCTCGATACGTTTATGCAGACGACTTTGTTGTCGGATGAAGGCAAAGCCCGTTCGCTTGAGGATTTGGAGATGCCGTCTGAGGCACCGGACGGAGATGAATCGCTTGGCGATTTTCTGTCCCGCAGAATTGGCGCCGAGATTGTAAAGCATATTTCGGAGCCGCTTCTTGCCGGTATCTATGCGGGGGACCTTAGCAAGCTGAGTATTCAGGCGACATTTCCGCAGTTTGCGGAGGCGGAACGCCAATACGGCAGCCTTATTCGGGGAACGCAGATGCAGCAAAAGAACAAAGCGCCGCATCAAGCGCCGGATTATTTGCCGGAAGAACTGAAGAACAGTGTTTTCTTAAGCTTTAAAGAAGGCTTGTCCACGATAGTAAAGGCTCTTGATAAAGCTCTGCAAAGCGTAGAGCGGCGTTTGGGCGATG
Source organism: Paenibacillus sp. BK720 (assembly GCF_011761545.1). Taxonomy (NCBI): domain Bacteria; kingdom Bacillati; phylum Bacillota; class Bacilli; order Caryophanales; family Paenibacillaceae; genus Paenibacillus; species Paenibacillus sp. BK720. The sequence continues at coordinate 956,559 of NZ_JAASRQ010000001.1, forward strand.
CCGTCGTGGCGATCAACCCTCTTAATGGCGAGGATGCAGCTTCTAATTACGAGGTTATTTTAAAGTCGGGCGAGATCGTGCCCGCAGACCGGGTGCTCGTTACCGTGCCGGCTTTCCGCGCGGCAGATCTGCTGGAGCCGCTTGTGGACGTGAACGAGCTTCGGGCCATCAACTATGTATCCGTCGCAAATGTGGTTATGGCCTTTGAGAAATCGACTTTTGACCGAGACTTTGACGGGTCGGGCTTCCTTGTGCCGCGCTCGGAGGGACTTCGTATTACAGCTTGTACCTGGACATCAAACAAATGGCTGCATACCAGTCCCGACGATAAGGTGCTGCTCCGGTGCTATGTAGGCCGTGCTGGCGATGAAGAGGTGGCTAAGCTTCCGGATCAAGAGTTGAAAAAGGCCGTGCTTGAAGATATTCAGAAGGTGCTGGGTATCGATGCCGTTCCGATTTTTACGGAAATAACACGTATGCCGCGCTCGATGCCGCAATATCCTGTAGGGCATCTGGAGAATACGGCAGCTCTTCGCAATCGTCTGGCAGCGGAGCTTCCGGGCGTATACGTAACAGGCGCAGCTTTTGGCGGAGTAGGATTGCCGGACTGCATCCGATCGGGGAAAGAAGCGGCTCTCGAAATTCTATCGACTCTATGAAACCTTCGCAATCTAGAACTAACCTTGCTATAATGGAAGGGATATTCTGGCTGGAAGGAGCCGATCCATGTACGCATCCCGTTCTGAAGCGCATCAGCATGAAAAACGAAGACGCAAAAAAAGATTTCGCCTTCTGTTAACCGTGAATTTGATGATTGTTGGCCTAATTGTCGTTCTAATCGCGGTTTGGGCCTCTGCCGAGGACGGCGGCTTATTCCATAAGAAGAGCAAGCCGCAGACGGAAGAATCGGCCGCAGTCGGTCATTCCCCAGAACCGACTAATGCTGACGCAGCCGGCAATTCCTCATCTGAGGCAACCCCTGAGGCAAGTGTTGCGCCGGAAGAAACTTCCGCAGCCAACAACGGAAATACCGCCGGTACGGATAATGGCGGAACGAATGAGGACAGTTCAGGCGGACAAAACGACTCAAGCATCCCAGCGTCAGGAGGCAGCTCCGCAGGCGGCGGAGCGTCCGGCGATACGGTAAGTCTAGCCTTTGTAGGAGATATTCTGCTGGCGGCAAGCGTTGGCGACATGATGAAGCAATACGGAGACGACTATCCGTACAAGGAAGCGTTATTTCACCTAAGCGAGCCGGATCTGACGGCCGCGAACCTCGAATATCCGGTGACAAGCCGCGGAGTGCCTGCCGAAGACAAGCAATTTGTGTTTAAAGGCGATGCGGGCGCGCTGCCGGCGCTGAAGGATTCGGGTATCGATATCGTAACCTTAGCCAACAACCATACGTTGGATCAAGGGGTTGAAGGCTTGCTGGATACGATGACTAATTTGAACAAAGCCGGCATTAACCATGTAGGGGCCGGCAAGAACGACACGGAGGCTTTTGCTCCGGTTATTAAGGAATCAAACGGCATTAAGGTTGCCTATATCGGCGTCAGCCGGGTTGTGCCGACGGGCGACTGGAAAGCGGATAAAAACCGCGCTGGCGTAGCCGAGACCTACGATACGACAAGAACCAAAGCTGCGATCAAGAAAGCCAAGGAAAAGGCCGATCTTGTTGTTGTCATGGTTCACTGGGGGATTGAACGGGCTGAACAGCCTGAGCAATACCAGAGGGATTTTGCGCGGGAATATATCGATTCAGGCGCGGATCTTGTCATTGGCAGCCATCCGCATGTGCTGCAAGGATTCGAGCAGTACAAAGGCAAGTGGATTGCCTACAGCTTGGGCAATTTTATTTTTAGCGCGTATCCAAAAGGGGCTACGGCAGATACAGGCGTACTGAACGCGGTTTGCTCCAAGTCCGGTGACTGCGATCTGAAATTTGATCCCATGAACAACAATCTTGCCCAGCCCAAGCCGGTTGAGGGCGACAAAGCGAAGACGCTGCTGGATCATCTAACGGCGTTGTCGTTTGGCGCGAGGGTGCGCGGCGACGGCACGATTGCAGCGAAATAAGGGAAGCGAAAGGATGGTCAGCGCCTAATGAGAAATGCATGTGTTGCGCATCGGGGCTGGTCCGGACGCGCTCCGGAGAATACGCTAGCAGCTATTCAATTAGCGATTGACGAGCCGGATATCGAGTGGATCGAGCTGGATGTGCAGCTGTCGAAGGACAATGTACCCGTCGTTATCCATGATTACAAGCTGAAGCGGACAACCAACGGGCGCGGCGACGTAAAAAGTCTGACGGCTGCCGAGCTGCAGGCTTTGGATGCCGGGAGCTGGTTTTCCCCGCTGTACAAGGGAGAAGGCGTTCCTGCGCTTAGTCAGGTGCTCGATAAGGCCCGTGGGCGTATTCGCCTTAATATCGAGCTGAAGACGGATGGGATCCGTTACCCGAAGCTCGAAGATTATGTAATTGAGCTGCTGAAGGACTACGGCATGGAGGACGAAGCAGTGATAACGTCGTTCCATGCCGGGACATTGTTTAATGTACATAAACGGACTGGCGGCAGCATCCTTACGGGCCTAATCCTCGATGGCTGGCGCAACTCGCTGCCTGTAGAACTGGAACAGCTTGGTGCCAAGTTCCTGTCGATCGAGCATGGCCGGCTCAACGCCTCCCGCCTGGAGCTGCTTAAGCAGGCCGGTATCCAGGTGATGGCCTGGACGCCTAACGACGAACGCTCCATCCGCAAGCTGATCGCGCTTGATCCGGAGCTGATGATTTGCACGAATTATCCCGACCGCTGGCAAAAAGCGATGCAGCAGGTTGGCGTGTAACAGAAGCAAGCTGTGGACCCCTGTCGGGCTGAGAACAGTCTGACAGGGGTTTAAACTGGCTGGATAAGCAGTTTTATAAGATGATAGTTACGGAGGCTGATAGGCTGAAATCAGCCTATCAGCACATGGAAATCAGGCAGAATGATGGATTGTAGGGCTAAAAACCGACTATCCATTTGTTTAATGCTAAGGAGCGAGGATTATGGTTGGTTGGGTAGACGAGTGGTGGCTGAGGCTGCTTGCGGGTCTTGTCGGGAGCGGATTGATTGCCGCTGCTGCTTATCGAGCACGTTCATTATCGGGCTCGGGCGCATGGTCTGCCATGATTATGGGGACGGGCTTCGTGACGTTAGGCGAGCCGGTCTGGTTCGGCTGCCTGATTGCTTTCTTTGTATCCTCGACCCTATGGTCGAAGTGGAAGAAACGCCACCGGGCGAAAGCCGCCGCGGAAGCGAATTACGAGAAGACCGGCAGGCGGGACGCCGGACAGGTCTGGGCCAATGGCGGCATTGGCCTGCTCTTGTGCGCGGGCAATGCGCTTTGGCCGGATACGGCCTGGCTGTTTGCTTATATCGGCGTGATGGCCGCCGTAAACGCGGATACGTGGGCCACGGAAATCGGAGCCCTCAGCCGTACCGCGCCGCGATCGATCACGACCGGCAAGCGGGTAAAGCCGGGCACGAGCGGCGCGGTTACGCCGCTCGGCACGCTTGCAGCGCTGGCTGGCGCCGCCTTCATCGGCGGCGTCAGCGCTGCGCTGCTGGCGCTCCCGCAGCAGGCTGACGCAGCTGCGGGCAGCGCCCCCGGCGGCGCGGCGGCGGTAATCATCGCCGCCGCTGCCGCCGGCCTGGCCGGATGCTTCGCCGACTCGCTGCTCGGCGCCACCGGCCAGGCCATGTACCGCTGCCGGGTATGCGGCAGCGAGACCGAGCGCGCCGTCCATTGCGGGACGGCGGCAGAGCGGGTGCGCGGCCTGGCCGCGCTGAACAACGACAGGGTAAATCTCCTGTCGTCGGTCTTCGCCGGCCTGCTTGGCTGGGCCATCGGCGCCCTCTTTTAAAACAATCCCCTGCGGAAGATTAGCTTGAAGACAGCTAATCTTCCGCAGGGGTCTTTTTTTACTCTTATTTGTTCGAAGTGACTGGATTCTTGCATGGTTTTCCTATAAAATGGAATTATAAATTGAAACTATGTTTCACATGATGAAACTAAAGGCGGTGAGAGGTTGTCTTTCTTATTCACTGGTATCGATCATGTTCAGTTAGCGGCTCCTGAAGACTGCGAGAAGGATGCGCGCAGCTTTTACGGAGAATTGCTTGGCTGGAAGGAGATAGCGAAGCCTCAAAGTCTGATTGCACGCGGCGGAGTTTGGTTTCAATGCGGATCGCATCAGGTGCATATCGGGGTTCAAAACGACTTTATTCCCGCCCGAAAAGCTCATCCCGCCTTTCAGGTGCAGAACTTATGCGCGCTGCGGGAGTATTTACTTCAAGAGGGAATTCAAGTGATTGATGATCATGCGCGGTCTGATGAAGGAGTAGAGCGATTCTATCTAAGCGACCCATTTGGAAACCGTCTCGAATTTCTGCAGTGGCTATAAATACTAATAATAGATTAGGAGATGACGAATCGATGAACAGCAAGGAGCGTTTTTCCGACCGGGTAGATCAGTACGTGAAATACCGTCCGAGCTATTCGGACGAGGTTATTCACTATTTGTACGGGACAATCGGGTTTCGTCCGGAATCCGTCATTGCCGATGTGGGAGCGGGAACGGGCATATTCACCAGGCTATTGCTGGAGCAAGGCAGCAAGGTGATTGCCGTTGAGCCTAACCCGGATATGCGCCAAGCCGCCATTGATCAATTAAGCGGATATCCCGAGTTTCAGGCGGTACAGGGTTCAGCCGAAGACACCGGTCTTGCGGACAACTCGGTTGATTTTATCGTTTGCGCCCAGTCCTTTCACTGGTTTGACCGTCCCGCTGCTAAAGCCGAATTCAACCGGATCCTAAAGCCCGGCGGCAAAGCCGTGCTGATCTGGAACTCGCGTTTAACAACCGGCACCCCATTCCTGGAAGGTTACGACCTGCTGCTCCGGACATACGGCATCGATTACGAGAAGGTGGGTCATAAAAATATTTCCCGAGACGCCCTTACGCCGTTTTTCAAAGACGGAGAACTCCGTAAAGCAACCTTCCCGTTATTAAGTCCGCTTAACTTCGAGCAAGTAAGCGGGCGGATGTCGTCTTCCTCCTACATGCCGCTGCCCGGCCATCCTAACCACGAACCTTTAATGGTTGAGCTGCGGAAGCTATTTGACGCTACCGAGAAAAATGGTCTAATCTCCTTCGATTACGAGACTGAGATCTACTGGGGCGAAGTGTAGATTGGATTGCCCTTGCAAGGATTATTAACGTAATCTCAAACTAGGCGGTTGGCGGATTGTGGTATAATGGGGCTTGAATCGGGAGACAAGGAGAATTACGTGATGAAAATAATTGATTTAAGCGTACCTATTAGCCCATCTATCAGAGAGCCTTTGCCTGCCAAAATCGACTATTCGAGCCATGAGGCAGGGGCTCAGCAAGCGGCTGCCATACTGGGGCTTAAGCAAGAGGATTTTCCGGAAGGCAAAGCGTGGGCAACGGAAACGGTAACCTTGAACACGCATGCGGGTACTCATATAGACGCGCCATGGCATTATTGGCCTACTTCGGAAGGGAAGCCGGCCAGAACGATTGACGAGCTTCCGCTCGAGTGGTTCTTCTCCGACGGCGTACTGCTCGATTTCAGCGCCAAGTCACCGGGCTACGAAATTACTACGGAGGATCTGAAAGCCGAGCTCGATCGAATTGGCTACACCTTAAAACCGTTTGATATCGTTCTTATCCGCAGCGATGCGGACAAACGTTTATACCACGAGCATTATGCCTTTCTGCATGCGGGGGTATCGGCCGAAGCGACGGTGTGGCTGCTTGATCAAGGCATTAAAGTCGTGGGTACCGACGGATGGGGATGGGATATTCCGCTTAACCTGCAAGCGGAATCGTTCAAACAGGATCCGAGAGAAGGCGTCCTGTGGGCGGCTCATTTTGTCGGCAAGGACCGTGAATACTGCCAGATCGAGAAATTGGCCAACCTGGATCAAATTCCTCAGCCATACGGCTTCAAGATATGCTGCTTCCCGATCAAAGTGGAAAAAGCTAGCGGAGGCTGGTCCCGCCCAGTCGCCATTATAGAATAATGTTGAAAGAACGGCAGCCGGTATCGGCTGTCGTTTTTTTGGATGGGGAAGGAATAAAGTTCCTTGCGTAGTACGTTGGTTGTCAAAAAGAAGAAAAGCAGGCGCTGTTTGAAAACCCTTCTGTCACCGAAGTGGTGGAAGGGAAGTATACTGTCTCCAATCATTCTGATGCGAGGGTGTTAAGCAAGACTCGTCATCGATCCTAATTATTATAAAATAATAGGCAATTAATCACTTTGCTATAAGAAAAAAACAATATCTCCTAACACAAAAAGACAGACTCGAAATCAACCGGGTCTGTCTTGTGTCTTTTCTGCCTTCCTCGCCCCTCTATACGAAGTAGAGGAGCTTTTGGTGGACCATTGCGATGAAAGGGTGAAGAGAGAGGGAAAGGAACTCCTGGAGGAGCGGAGCGTCCGAAGGAGATCCTTTCCCGTCCTCTGAACAGCCTCATCCTCCAATAAAGCACCAACCGATCCGTTTACTTCGTCAACTCCTCCATCTGCTCAATCAAGCTCTCAAACACGCTCATCGCTTGCTCGATTGGCTCAGGGGAAGACATGTCAACGCCGGCCTTCTTCAGGATATTGATCGAGAAGTCGCTGCCGCCGCTCTTCAGGAAGCCGAGGTAACGGTCAACCGCCGGAGCGCCCTCTTCGAGAATTTGCTTCGAGAAGCTTGTTGCGGCGGAGAAGCCCGTTGCGTATTTGTACACGTAGAAGCTGTTGTAGAAGTGCGGAATACGCGCCCATTCCATCTCGATATCTTTATCCACAACCATGTCCTTGCCGTAATACAGCACGTTCAGGTCGTAGTAAATTTTGCTCAAATCCTGCGGAGTCAGCGATTCGCCCTGCTCGGTTTTCTCGTGAATGATTTTCTCGAACTCGGCAAACATCGTTTGGCGGAATACCGTCGTGCGGAACTGGTCCGCATAGTACGTCAGCAGGTACATTTTTTCCTTCGGATCCGTCGACTTGCCAAGCAGATGATCCATCAGAAGCGCTTCGTTCAGCGTAGACGCTACTTCCGCAAGGAAGATCGTGTACTGCGCGTCGCGGTAGTTCTGATTCGTATCCGAGTAGTACGAATGGAGCGCATGGCCCATTTCGTGCGTCAGGGTGAACATGCTGTTCAGGTTGTCTTTATGGTTCAGCAACACGTAAGGATGCGTGCCGAAAGCGCCCCAGCTGTAAGCGCCGCTGCGTTTGCCTTCGTTCTCGTATACGTCGATCCAGCCGTTGTCGAAGCCGTCCTGCAGCACGGATAAATAATCCTCGCCAAGCGGCTTCAAGCTTTCTTTTACGATTTTTTTCGCTTCGTCGTACGAAATTTCCATATCGAATTCCTCAACGAGCGGGGCGAAGAGATCGTACATATGAAGCTCGTCAACGCCAAGCAGCTTCTTGCGCAGGTTCATATAGCGGTACATGAGCGGAAGGTGCTTATGGATCGTATCGATCAGGTTCGTATATACGCTTTCCGGAATGTTGTCCCCGTACAGCGACATGCCAAGCGCGGAAGGGTATTTGCGTGCCCGCGCGTAGAAAATGTTTTTCGTAACGTTCGCATTCAGCGTCGTCGCGAGCGTATTTTTTAATTTGCCGTATGTATCGTACATCGTGCGGAAGGCGTTCGCGCGCACTTCGCGGTTTTTGCTTTCCAGGAACTGAATGTAGCGGCCTTGCGTCAATTCGACTTCCTCGCCGGCTTCGTTTTTCACTTTAGGGAACTTCAGATCCGCATTGTTCAGAATGCTGTAGATTGAACCCGGAGCAGAACTTACGTTGCCGACCTGCGCCATCAGCGCTTCTTCCGATTTGGACAGGACATGCGCTTTCTGGCGGCGCATTTCTTCAAGCGTATGCTTGAATACCGCAAGATCTTTGTTCTCAATCAGAGCGTCAAGCTCGGCATCCGAGAGCGACAATACTTCAGGCGTGATAAAGGAAAGAGCTTCTCCGGTTTCCACGCTGATTTTTTTGGCCTTGTCGGACAGAGCCTGGAAAGCCGGTTCAGCCGTATCCTCGTGATGCTTCATATTGGAATAGACATAAAGACGTTCGACATGCAGGGAGAGCTCATCTTCCAGCTCGAAGCAGGCTTTCAATTGCGCGGGATCGCTTAGCCTGCCTTCGAAAGCTCCGACTTTCTTGATCAAAGCTTTCGCTTCGGCGAACTCTTTGTCCCAGGCAGCCTGGTCGGCAAACAGATCCTCCAGCTTCCAGCGGGATTCTACTGCGGTTTCGGAACGCTTAGGTACGTGATTCATCGAACTCCTCCTCGGTATTGATATAGAAGATTGGTGATTGGACGCAGCCTGCTTGCCGGCGTCGGCGGATGCCGAACCGGGAGCAAGGCATAACGCTAGTACGACAGGCAGCCATTTCATTCGCGGAAGATCACCTCAGGAACACAATTTGTCCTAGTATGCCCGGCGATGCTTCCAAACATGAACCTAAGTTCCCATTGTAAAGAAGCTATACACAATAAGGAAAAAGGCGAATGCGATTAAGACGATAGAGATGATTGCCATCCACCTGCGCAGGTGTGGCGCCATGGAATCGCGCTTTAAAATAACGAGGCCGCCAAGCACGAAGGCGGAAATGATAAAAATTGCGTTTACGGAGCCCATCTGTTCCTCCTGAAATCATAAACATGACGAAAGCAAGCGCTAGTCTATTGTCTATGCACCGTGTTGTAACGATATGTGTTCGCCGTACAGGTTAATATTTCCTGCCGTATTATACTTCTTTCAGCGCTTTCAGAATTTTTTCCCGTTCTTCTTCGCGGCCTGCGAACTGCTCCGGCTTGAACCGGTTTTCCGCCCAATGCATCATTTCCGGACGGCTGACGAAGGTGTGGGTCTCCTCTCCCCATTGATCGGAAATTTCGCGGACGATCAAGGTTTTGCCTTGAACCTCCACGGTAAGCATATTGTATTTATCGGTTTTAAAAATTTCATGTTTTTTAAACATCGTTGCTTTTCCACCTTCCTAACCAAGATATACTGTTCATCATAGCCAAATTTAGGGGTGGAAATCAATAATAGCGGATGGTAGAATTAGGCTATTCTGCAAGCAGGCGGAATGAAGAGACGAGAAGAGCCGAGTTGAGGAGCGTGTTGGAGATGAGCAAGCAGGTATACGAGCAGGTTGGCGTGGCTATGACATGCCGGGGTTTTGACGAATACGCGAGAATGTTTGAGTTAACGGAGCGGGTACTGGCAAAGGGCAAGGTGCTGGATGTGGCAGGAGGCGGATCCTCGTTCACCGCGGATGCGGGAAGCCGCGGCTATGATGCGACCGCAGCGGATCCCCGTTATGTGCAGGATACCGGCGCGTGGCTCGAGGAGGCGGCAGCCGAGATCGAGACCTCTACGGCAAAGCTTCATAAGCTGAGGGAGCATTTCGACTGGAGCTATTACGGCAGCCTAGAGCAGCATCGCGAAGGTCGTTTGCAATCGCTCGAGAGGTTTCGCGGGCATTTGCATTCAGCGGAAGGGCGGAGCCGGTATGTAGCGGGATCATTGCCGGAGCTTCCGTTCGAAGACAATGCATTTTCGCTTGTATTGTGCAGTCATTTTCTTTTTCTATACGCGGAGCAGTTTGGCTTTGAGTTCCACAGGCAATCCCTGCTGGAATTGATGCGGGTTTGCAGGCCCGGCGGAGAAGTAAGAATCTACCCGCTGTATTCCTTAGGGTGGAAGCCGTATGAACGGATGGATGAATTGCTGGCTGCCGTTACGGCAAACGGCGGGGAACCGGAGCTGTTGAATTCGGGTCTTCCTTTTATTCCGGGCTCTAGTCAATTTCTTCGAATTTCAATTTGTTGATTTTTCCAAATTAGGCAGATATAATGATGTTACTCGTCGTTTCAAGCGGCGGTTATTTTAGGAGGTAGTGAAAGTTGAAGGGAACAGTTAAATGGTTTAACGCTGAGAAAGGCTACGGTTTTATCTCGGTAGAGAATGGCGAAGACGTGTTTGTCCATTATTCTTCTATTCAAGGCGACGGCTTCAAGTCGCTGGAAGAAGGTCAGTCGGTGGAATTCGAAATTACACAAGGCAATCGCGGTGCACAGGCGTCTAACGTCATTAAATTATAAGATCAACCCCTTATAAGCACGCAAGAGAGCAAGAGAGATCCTTCTCGTATTCGAGAGGATCTCTTTTTTCGTTCTTTAAGCGTTATTTCGTCCAAATACATGTTGTAAGAAGAACAGAATTGCCGAGATCAGGGCAAGCACGGCTCCCATCTGATAAAAGCTGCTTCGTCCGAAATGCTCGAAGAAATAACCTCCGACCGTACCGCTGATCAGTCCGGCGAGTCCTGACCATACAACCGCATAGACAGCTTGGCCGGAGGAGCGGTATTCATCCGGGATAAGCTGCGACAAGTAACGGAGCGCGGTTGAAAAATAGATGCCGAAGCTGACGCTGTGCATAAGCTGCGTGCTCAGCACGAGGCGGGGGTCTTCCAGCACGGAAGCCAGCCAGAACCGGAGCATATACATCAGGCAGGCGAATACGAGCAGCGGCAGCTCTTTGAATTTATGTCCGTATTTCCCCATCAGGAACAAGACCGGGATTTCGCTGATCGCGGAGAACAGCCAGGCCAGCCCTACCTGGGAATCCGAAGCGCCCATCTCCCGCAGGGCAACGGCCAGGAAGCTTTCGTTCATCCGGTGGCTGATCGAGACAAGCAATATAATGAAGAAGAAAAATAAGATTTCAGGCTTCCGAAGCAATTTGAAGAATCCTGAAAAATCGATTTTGCGGGTGCTGCCATGGTAATCCTTCAAGAAGAACGATAATAGAATCGTGACGGTTATCGTGCCCAAACCGAGCGGTAAAGTCCATTCCGTGCCAATCCCTTTCAGGATTAAACCAAACAGGTAAGCCGATACGGCAAAACCAAGCGAGCCGAATATGCGGATTAGCGCATAAGGTGTCTTAATGTGCTGGCTGGCGAGCAGGATCAGGCTATCGCTAAGTGGGTTCATTGGTGTCTGGAAGAAATAAAAGGCCGTCATGACGAGACAGATCAGGGCAAAGTGATGAACCGGGAACAAGAGAGAGATCATAACCAGCTGCCCGAACAAGAGAATCGTAAGCAGCTTCTTGATCGTCCGGAACCTGTCGCTTGCCATGCCTAGAAGCAGATTCGCAAAGATAGAGATAAAAGGGCCGGTTGAGTAAATAATGCCAATCTGATGCGCCGAGAACCCTTGGTCCATAAAATACAAGGGAATGTAAGAAATGAGCAGAGCCTGCGTGGAGTACATCGCAAAGCTGAAGGCTCTGAGCGAAAGCGTATCCCGTTTGACCGTAGCTGCGGAAGGCGCCGCGCTGTCTGAGTGATCCATATGTTTTCCTCCTGAAAAGAATTAACGCACATTCTTGGGGATAATTCTTGCTTCGTAAGCATGTACCTATCAAACAACATTGTTTAACAGTATACATGATAGGCTGGATTATTGCTTGTCGAAATGGTACATTATTGTCTGGAGGTTCACGAATGTTGATGTATCGGTTTGAGTGGAATGAGCGGCTCTTGATCGCATTGCCGGTGCTTGAAGCGGACTGGGAGCAGTACTCATCCGCGGTGCAGTCGGACATCGTGGAACGGTGGGAGCTCATTAGGGGAACAATACCGGATCGGGTTATGGAATTTGAGAGAGTTATCAACCGTATGCAAAGTCAATTGTACGAGGAAGAGAATTTCGAAGAGTCTTGCCGATTGAATGCGGAGATAGCCGAATACGCAAGCCGGATTAACGACTTGCATATCTGGTACCGTACGAATCAGGAGCTGGATTCCCGCCGGCATACGTAAGGCTGTCTTAGAAGGGGGTGCGTTGTGAGAGTAATGACTTTGTCCGGCAATCGGGTACCCGAGCGCCCGTTAAAGCTCATGCACCGCGTCTATAAGTACATATTGCCTGAAGTGAATATCGAGCTGCGCAAGCTGCGCAGGCTGGCCGAGCAGATTCCGGATCCCGAGCTTCGGCTGCAGGCCCTTCAAAGCATGGACAGCAAGAAGTTTCATTGCCAGGGCGGTGCGATCTACGCCTCCGTGAATTTGGACGAGCGGTATGTTCTTATTCCGTTAATTGTGGCGCTGCAGACGATAAGCGATTACCTGGACAATCTATGCGACCGCAGTACATCGCTAGACCCGGACGATTTCCGTTTGCTCCATCAATCGATGCTGGATGCGGTCGACCCGTCAGCGCCGGTGAAGGATTACTACGCTTTGCGCCAGGAGCGGAACGATGGCGGTTATTTGCATCATTTGGTAAATTTATGTCAACACTGTGTTTCGATGCTGCCTTCGTACGCCGCGGCACAGCCGCATGTTACGGAGCTTGTTGGCTTGTATACCGATCTTCAGGTGTATAAGCATATCCGCAAGGACCTGCGCGAGGAGAGACTGCTTAACTGGTGGGAGTCTTACGCCGACAGGTATCCCGGATTATATTGGAATGAATTTGCAGCCGCGACGGGCTCGACGCTTGGCATGTTTATGCTGTTTGCTGCGGCGAGCGACAAGACGTTACGTCCGGAAGACGCGGAAGCAATTAAAAATATATATTTTCCGCATGTGTGCGGCCTTCATATCATGCTCGATTATTTGATCGACCAGGAAGAAGACCGAGCCGGCGGCGATTTGAATTTCTGTCATTATTATGACAGTCAGCAGCAGCTTGTCGAACGGATTGTCACGATTGTCGATAGGGCCAGGGAAGATGTGAAAAAGCTCCCTGCAGCCGGCTTCCACCGGCTAATTATCGAAGGGCTGCTAGCCCTTTACCTATCCGATCCCAAGGTCCGTACCCAATCGGATGTGCTGGCCGCATCCCGCAAGCTGATGAAAAACAGCCCGCTTACCCGCCTGTTTTTTTTGGTCAACAGCATCTGGATTCGAAGACAACAGGTTTAGATAAAATACTTGGAGGAATGATTATGTCATCTGTAAAATCTATTGCTGTACTAACGAGCGGAGGCGACTCTCAAGGCATGAACGCGGCGGTCCGCGCCGTTGTCCGGAGCGCTCTGTATAATGGTCTCGACGTATATGGCGTTCAACGCGGTTATCAAGGTCTGATCAACGACGACCTCTTCAAGATGGATCTTCGCAGCGTAGGCGATATTATCCAACGCGGCGGCACGATTCTCCAGACGGCTCGCTGCAAAGAGTTTACTACTCCCGAAGGCCAACAGCGCGGTGCCGAGGTTCTGCGCGAGCGCGGAATTGACGGCCTGGTTGTTATTGGCGGCGACGGCTCTTATCAAGGCGCCAACAAATTGAGCAAGCTTGGCATCAAGACAATGGGTCTGCCGGGCACTATCGACAACGATATTCCGTTTACGGATTTCACGATCGGATTCGATACGGCTGTCAGCATCGTAGTTGACGCGATCAACAAAATCCGCGATACCATGTCCTCCCATGAACGTTCTTCCGTTGTTGAGGTTATGGGACGCCATTGCGGAGATATCGCTTTGTATGCGGGTCTTGCGAGCGGCGCGGAAACGATTATCGTTCCGGAAGTGCCAATCGACATGGCTGAAGTGTCCGCGCGCATGGAGAGCAACTTTGCCAAAGGCAAACGCCACAGTATCGTAGTCGTAGCCGAAGGCGCCGGTCGCGGTGAAGACGTGGCAAGGGAAATTACGAAGGGCTGCGGTCTTGAGCCTCGCGTGACGGTCCTTGGTCATATTCAGCGAGGCGGCACGCCAACGGCGATGGACCGGATTCTGGCAAGCCGTCTCGGCGACTTTGCGGTTCATCAACTGATGGAGGGCGAGTCCGGCAAAGCCTGCGGCATCGTACGCGGCGAGCTGGTTACTACCGACATTGATACGGTTGTTAACACCAAGAAGCCGTTTAATATGGAAATGTACAATCTGGCTCTTCGCCTTTCCCAATAAATTTTCATATCTAGCAAAGATGACAACGCCAGAGCAATTGCTGCTCTGGCGCTTTTTTGTTTAAATTGGGTTTACAATGGCGTAGTATTCTTCCAAGTGACTAGAATGCTTGCGGGAGAGGAATGAAAACAATGCGAAAAGCGAAGAAGCGCAAGGACGGAGGCAGCTGGCGTCCGTTTTTGAAGCTGATGCTGGACGCCAAGCCTTCGAAATGGCTGCTTGGAATTGCGGTAGGATTAAGCGTTATCTCTACCGTTGTTGGGCTGGCGGTACCTTTATTAACGAAAAATGTGGTGGACAGCTTTTCCATTACCGATATAAGCACGACGCAGATTATTGGGCTATGCCTGGCCTTTCTTGGGCAGGCGGCGGCATCCGGGGTATCCATCTACCTTCTGAACCGGGTCGGGCAAAGCGTTGTCGAAAGCCTGCGCGACCGGCTATGGAAGAAGCTGCTGGTCTTGACCGTGCCCTATTTCGATAAACACCGGACAGGGGATACGGTAAGCCGGGTAATCAATGATACGGGAATCGTCAAAGGATTGATTACGGAGCATTTGACCGGATTTTTTAACGGATTGATATCGATTATTGGCGCGGTAACGATCCTTATGTTCCTTGATTGGAAAATGACGCTGCTGATGCTGACGGCCTTACCGGTTGCGATGCTGATCTTTATTCCGGTCGGCCGGAAGATGACGAAGATTTCGAGAGAGCTTCAAGACGAGACGGCAGCGTTTACGACCGTGCTTGATCAGGCGTTGTCGGAAATTCGATTAGTCAAAGCGTCAAATGCGGAAGACTATGAATATAACAACGGCAAGCGTTCCATCGTGAAGCTGCTTGGTCTCGGCATCCGGGAAGGCAAGCTGCAGGCGGTTATTTTTCCGATTGTAGGGCTGGTCATGATGGGGATGCTTGTTCTGATTATTGCTTACGGCGGAATGCGCGTATCGTCTGGCGAGCTGTCTGCCGGTGATTTGGTCGCGTTTATCCTATATTTGATCCAAATTGTATTTCCGATTAACCAGATTTCGCAATTTTTCACGCAAATGCAGAAGGCAATCGGAGCGACGGAGCGGATTATCGCTACCTTGAATTCGGACGAAGAGCCAATGCACCAAGGTCGTCCTTTGCTTGACGCAAGACAGCCGATTGTAGTCGAGGATGTCACGTTTGCATACGGCGAGCAGGATGATGTTCTCCGGAATATCGATTTTACGCTTCGGCCGGGTACGGTGACGGCGATCGTTGGTCCAAGCGGCGGCGGGAAAACAACCCTGTTCTCGCTTCTTGAGCGGTTTTATCAACCGCAGCAGGGTACGGTTCGCATAGGGCAGGAGGATATCTTTGCTCTCTCCCTGCATGACTGGCGCAGCAAGATCGGCTATGTCTCGCAGGAAAGTCCGATTATTGCCGGGTCGATCCGGGATAATCTCACTTACGGCACGGGCAGAACGATTACCGATGAGGAAATGGAACTAGCCGCGAAAATGGCTTATGCGGATGTTTTTATTGACGAGCTTCCCGGCCGGTACGAGACGGAGGTTGGCGAGCGCGGCATCAAGCTGTCCGGCGGGCAGCGTCAGCGGATTGCAATCGCAAGGGCGATTCTGCGCGATCCCCAAATTCTGATGCTGGACGAGGCGACTTCAAGCCTGGACAGCAAATCGGAGATTGTCGTGCAGCAGGCTCTCGATAATCTGATGGTTGGGCGCACGACGCTGGTTATCGCGCATCGGTTGTCCACGGTGGTGGATGCCGATCAGATTTTGTTTGTCGAGAAGGGAACGATTACGGGAAGAGGCACGCATGAACAGCTGCTGCAATCCCATGAGCTCTATCGCGAATTTGCCAACCAGCAATTACGGCTAGAGAAAATCTCGTAACGGAAAGGGAGAATGAACATGGCTTGCGTTATGGTCGTTGACGACGATGTGCATATTCGGGAGTTAATCAGCCATTACTTGAAGGTTGAAGGATTTGAGGTGCTGGAAGCCTGTGACGGCATAGATGCCTTGAGGATATTGGAGTCCGCTAAAGCGGATCTGGTCATTATGGATGTCATGATGCCGAACATGGACGGCTGGGAGCTCTGCGCCGAGATTCGCGATCATTATGATTTGCCGCGGCTTATGCTGACGGCGAAAGGGGAAACGGCTCAGAAGCTGAAGGGCTTCGAGCTGGGCGCCGATGATTATCTGGTGAAGCCGTTTGAACCGCTGGAGTTGATTGCGCGGGTGAAGGCGCTGCTTAAACGTTACAGGATCGCGTCTTCGCAGACGGTTCAAGCGGGGGATCTTATTCTTGACCGGAAGACTTATGCGGTTCAGGTCAATGGACAGAGCATGACGCTTCCGCTTAAGGAATTCGAGCTTCTGTTCAAGCTGGCCAGTTATCCGGGGCAATCGTTCTCGCGCGGACAGCTGATTGAAGAAATATGGGGGTACGATTTCGAGGGGAATGAACGGACGCTTGATGTTCATATCAATCGGCTGCGCGAAAGATTCCCGGAAGCGTTGCATACCTTCCGTATTGCGACGATCCGTGGTCTGGGCTATCGTCTGGAGGTGCAGGGTTGAAGGATAAGCTGAAGCTTGTGCTTAAAGTTCTCGTGAGAATCGGCCAATTCAGCCTCATGCTTTCGTTTGTTACGGCATGCTGGACTGCCGTTTATTTTTTTAGCCATTGGTTATACAACCAAATCCATTGGACTCCACATCATTATGTCGCTCAACTTCTAAATTTGCTGGGCGGTTTCTTTTTAATGGGCATTGTGATCCAATTAATCGGATTCTTCTTTTTTCACAAAAGGCAGAAGGAATTTACGAATTCGATGAGAGACGCGCTTAGACGGATTGCGCAAGGCGATTTCAAGGTGCGTCTCAACTTCGGCAAGATGGATCCAAGATACATGGAGATTCTCGACGAGATTAACCTGATGGCGGACGGACTCGAGAAGCTGGAGGAGCTGCGGCAGGAGTTCATTTCCGACGTTTCGCATGAAATTCAGACACCGCTAACATCCATTAGCGGTTTTGCGCGCGCGCTGCAGAATCAGTCGATTGATTCTGACACCAGGATGAAATATTTGCGTATTATCGAAGGGGAAAGCTCCAGGCTGTCCAAGCTCAGCGAGAATTTGCTCCGGCTTGCCTCGCTTGATTCGGAGAAGCATCCCTTCGAGCCTAAGCGTTACCGGCTGGACCGACAGCTCGGAACGCTTATTCTTTCTTGCGAACCGCAGTGGACGGGGAAATCCATTGAACTTAACGCGGATCTTGACGATGTCTACGTGGAAGCCGATGAGGATCTGCTCAGTCAGGTCTGGATCAATCTGATCAGCAACAGCATCAAGTTTACGCCGGAAGGCGGTCAGATCGATATTGCTTTAAGGGAACTGGGGGGCATGGTGGAATTCCGGATCAAGGATACCGGGATCGGCATTGCCGCCGATCAGCATGAGCTTATTTTCGACCGCTTTTTCAAATCAGACAAGGCCAGAAGCCGCAAGGTTGGGGGAAGCGGCCTTGGGCTGTCGCTGGTGAAAAAGATCGTCGAGATGCATCACGGCTCCGTTGTGGTGGAAAGCGAGCTTGGCCATGGCTCTGTCTTTATCGTAACGCTGCCTGCGTCGATTGGCCATTTGTAAGAACTTTGTAAGAAATGCTTTCGAGTTCGTTTAGAATTCACGGTTATGATAAACGATAGATTCAAAACTTCCGCAGTCAGGGTGAGTACGATTGTCCATTCGAGTGAAGCTGTACATGTCGTATTTGGCCATGGTTTTTCTGCCGATGGTCTTGATCCTGGGCTTTGTCGTGTTTGTGCTTTATGCCGGTGGCATGCAGGATTTGAGAGAATATTTCCGCGTGGAGAAGGAGGAGAAGACGAACCAGTCCCTCATTTACGGTGAATTGAAATACGTTCTCGAGAATGATACCGACAAGCTTTCGTCCCCAGCTTATACCGATAAGCTTCAGCGTAGACTGGCTGACCAATGGGCGGGTCTTATCATGGCGAAGGATGGAATCGTAACGGAGGTTCCGGTGTTTTTGAAGGAACTGTCACCGCATGAGGACTGGCAAGGATTGTTCGACAAGTCACCGAATACGGTATCTTTCAAAGCTTTCAAGTTTCAAATCAACGAAATCGCCTTCAGGTATCCGGACGGACACAACGGTCAGATGCTGCTCCTTCGCCGCTATGATGTTGTGCCGCCGCTTTGGAGGCCTATTGGGACTTTGATCTTTATCGCGTTTATCGGTTTGTCCAGTCTGATTCTGACCTATTACGTTTCCCGCAGCATCATTCGGCCGATTCATGCGCTGAAGACGGCTGCCTTGCAGATCAAGGACGGCGATTTATCGCAAAAGGTTGTTGTCAGGAGCAAAGGGGAAGTCGGGCAGCTCGCCGCGGCCTTCGAAGCGATGAGGATCCAGCTCAAGGAGTCCATCGATCAAAGCTTGCAGTACGAGGAAAACCGGAAGCAGCTGCTGTCCCATATTTCGCATGATTTGAAGACGCCGATCTCCGCGATCAAAGGCTATGTGGAAGGCATTATGGACGGCATCGCCAACACGGACGAGAAGCGCCAGCGGTACATGGAGACCATTTATCATAAAGCTAACGACATGGATCAATTGATTGACGAATTATTTTTGTTTTCCAAGCTGGATTTGCACAAGGTCGCCTTTGATTTCAAAACGATTGATTCGGTCAAATATTTGGAGCATTACTTAGAGGAGCAGCGGTTTGATCTTGAAAAATCGGGCGTAAAGCTCAGCTTTCAGTCTCCTCCCGGCGTGCAGCTGCTGATCGCGGCCGATCCGGACAAGCTTGGCCGGGTATTAACGAATATTTTGAATAACAGCGAGAAGTATATGGGCCAGCTTCCGGAATCCGCGGAGAAGAGGGTTACGGTCTCGGTTCGGGAGAAAGGAAGCGATGTGCTTGTTGCCATCGAGGATACGGGACCGGGGATCGAGAAGGAGGATCTCCCGTATATCTTTGACCGGTTCTACCGGGCGGAGCAGTCCCGGAACTCCGAGACGGGAGGAAGCGGGCTAGGTCTTGCTATCGTCAAACAAATTATTGAAGGGCATGGCGGTACGGTCTGGGCGGAAAATGTGGAAGGCGGCGGGGCCAGATTCTGCTTCCAACTCCCAAGAGCCGAACCCGTTAGAACGGTGGTGATCGAGCATGAAGAGCATTCTAATCATTGAAGACGAGAAGGCTATTGCCGAGCTGGAGAGGGATTATCTGGAAAGCCACGGCTTTGCCGTCGAGATCGAAGGGCGAGGGGATATCGGGCTGCAGAAGGCATTAAGCGGCTCCTATGACCTGATCATTCTGGATGTCATGCTGCCGAAGCTGGACGGGTTCGAAATTTGCCGCCAGATCAGGCAGACGAAAAATATTCCGGTGCTCATGGTCACGGCGAAGAAGGAAGATATCGATAAGATCAGGGGACTTGGGCTTGGGGCGGATGACTACATGACGAAGCCTTTTAGTCCAAGCGAGCTGGTGGCCAGGGTAAAGGCGCATTTAGGCCGATACGAGCGGCTCACTGCGGACCGGGGCGAGAGCCGTGAACAGATTGGGATCCGGGGACTTTTGATCGATAAAACCTCCAGAAGAGTAACGATTCATGACCGGGAGGCCATGCTGACCTCCAAGGAATATGATCTTCTGCTGCTTCTGGCTTCCCATCCTAACCGGGTTTTTGAGAAGGAGGAGCTGTTTGAGCGGATATGGGGTCTAGACTCAAACGGCGACGCAGCTACGGTAACGGTTCATATTCGGAGGCTGCGCGAAAAAATCGAACACGATCCGTCGAACCCGCAATACATCGAGACGATATGGGGCGTCGGATACCGGTTCAAAGTGTAAAAGCAGAGTAGATAATAGAGAAGGAGTGGGAAGGTTTGAAAAGCATGATCAAGTTTTCGCTGAATAACAAATTTGCTTTATGGATCATGACGGTTATCGTCCTGTTCGCGGGCCTGTATTCCGGCCTGAACATGAAGATGGAGACGCTGCCGGACATTACGGTGCCAATCGTCAGCGTAACCACGGTGCTGCCTGGCGCTGCGCCGGAAGAAGTGATGGAGAAAGTGACCAAACCGATCGAGCAGCAGACACGGAATATGGAAGGAGTGGACAGCGTCAGCTCGACATCCTTCGAGAATGCATCTTCGGTCATCATCCAATATAAATTCGGAACCGATATGGATAAGGCGGAAAGCGAGGTGAAAAGCCTGCTTGCCGACCTGAAATTGCCGGAAGGAGCGCAAGATCCGGACGTATCCCGAATCAGCCTGAATGCCTTCCCGGTTATTTCGCTTAGCTTCGCAAACGACAAGCAAGATCTGGCGCAGCTGACCGATCTGGTGAATTCCAGTATTTTGCCTGAACTGCAAGGGATATCGGGCGTAGCGGATGTTCAGATTTCCGGTCAGAACGTCCTGCAAGGGCAGCTTGCATTCGATCAAGCCAAGCTTGCGCAGCTCGGCCTGACGGAGGATGCCGTAAAAGGCATCATTCAAGCCTCCGCGATGAAAGCCCCTCTAGGGATCTTTGAGTTCGGCGATTCCGAGAAAGCGGTTGTCGTTGACGGCAACGTATCCACGGAAGAGGATCTGAACAATCTGATTCTGATGCCTAACGTAAAGCTTAGCGATGTAGCGAAGCTGACGGTAGAAGGCAAGGCGGAATCCGTATCCCGTACGAACGGCAAGGACTCAATCGGCATTAACATTGTAAAAGCGGCGGACGCCAATACGGTGGACGTTGTTAACAATGTGAAGGATGCCATTAAGGCTATGGAAGAGAAGAACGATGGCCTTACTATCGTTACCACGCTCGATCAAGGCGCTCCTATCGAGAAATCGGTTGAGACCATGCTGAGCAAAGCCGTTATCGGCGCATTGTTCGCTGTAGTTATCATTATGATCTTCCTGCGTGATATCCGTTCCACCGTTATCGCCGTTGTCTCGATTCCGCTGTCGATTCTGATTGCGCTGCTCATCTTAAGCCGCATGGATATTACGCTTAATATTATGACGCTAGGCGCCATGACGATCGCGATCGGGCGGGTTATCGATGACTCGATTGTCGTTATCGAGAACGTGTACCGCCGGATGGCGCTTAAAGGCGAGAAGCTGAAGGGCAAAGAGCTGATTTTGGATGCGACCCGCGAAATGTTCGTTCCGATCATGTCCTCGACGATTGTAACGATTGCCGTATTCCTTCCGCTCTCGTTCGTATCCGGCATGGTTGGGGAGATCTTCACGCCGTTTGCCTTAACCGTCGTATTCGCTTTGCTCGCATCCCTGCTTGTTGCGATTACGGTCGTGCCGATGCTGGCTCATATGATGTTCAGGAACGGTATCAAGGAAGGCAAGGCCGTGGACCACGACAAGCATGGCCGCCTGGCAACCTGGTACAAAGGCATTCTGGCATGGTCGCTTAACCATAAAGTCATTACTTCCGTTATTGCGATTGTTCTGCTTGTAGGCAGTCTCTCGCTGACGCCGCTCATCGGCATGAGCTTCCTGCCGGGCGATGAGCAGAAATCGATGATCGTCACGTACAACCCGGCTCCTGGCGAGACGAAGGAGCAGGTTGAAGAAATGGCGCTGAAGGCGGAAAAAGAACTGATGAAGCGCGAAGGCATTGATATCGTGCAGTACGCGGTTGGCGGCCAGAACCCGATGAACCCTGGCGCGTCGAAGCAGGCTTTGTTTAACCTGACTTACGATGAAGACATGAAGAACTTCTCCGACGAGAAGGATCAGATTGTTCCGCTTCTCCAGAAGCTCGGCGGCAAAGGCGAATGGAAAGAGCAGAACTTCGGCGCAGGCGGCGGCGTAGGCGGATCGACGATCTCCATGGTCGTATACGGTCCGGATATGGATTCGCTTGATCCGGTCGTAACCGATCTGATGAACAAGCTGAAAGAAAACAAAGATCTCGAGAAAGTGGACTCCAGCCTCTCCGAGCGTTACGAGCAATACCGCATCGTAGCGGATCAAGCGAGGATGAGCCAATATGGCTTGACTGCCGGCCAAGTGGCAATGGCGCTTAGCCCGGTTAGAGACAATCCGGTATTGACTACGATCAAGAAAGACAATGAAGACGTAAATGTGTACGTTAAGGTGGATACAAAGACGTACAAAGAAAAATCCGACCTTGAAAACGTCATGCTTAAATCGCCTGTTACAGGCGCGGAGGTTGCGCTGAAGGATGTCGTGAAGATCGAAGAGGGCAAATCGCCAAATACGATTACCCGTCTCGACGACCGCATTAATGCGGAAGTAACGGCCGACGTCGTATCCTCTAACGTAAGCGCGGTATCCTCGGACTTGCAAAAAACGATTGACGGCATGAAGCTGCCTGCAGGCGTTGAGATCAAAATGGGCGGCGTGACGGAAGACATGCAAGAATCGTTTACGCAGCTTGGCCTGGCCATGCTTGCCGCTATAGCGGTCGTATACCTTGTGCTTGTCATTACGTTTGGCGGAGCTCTTACTCCGTTTGCCATCCTCTTCTCGCTGCCGTTTACCGTTATCGGCGCATTGGTTGGCCTGTGGATCGCAGGGGAGACGATCAGCGTTACTGCCTTGATCGGTATGCTGATGCTTATCGGCATCGTGGTAACGAATGCGATCGTACTCGTAGACCGCGTTATTCACAAGCAAAAAGAAGGCTTGTCCGTTCGCGAATCGCTGCTGGAGGCGGCGGGCACGCGTCTGCGTCCAATCCTGATGACCGCTATCGCTACGGTGGGCGCGCTCCTGCCTCTTGCGTTTGGTTTCGAGTCGGGCGGTCTGATCTCGAAAGGAATGGCGATCACCGTTATCGGCGGTCTGATCAGCTCCACGCTGCTGACACTTATCTTCGTACCGATGGTATACGAATTGTTCAACCGTCGGAAAAAAGCGAAAGCAATTGTTGAATAACTCGTTTGTAATTTAAAAAGGCTTCTTCGATCCGAAATTGGTCGAAGAAGCCTTTTTTATTGAATTGGTTTTAATTGGTCAGCGGAGGTTATTTCGAGTCGAGCGTGACTTTGCGCGTTTGTTTCAACCACTTAACCGGAGCGTCAATACTTCACTCCCTCAGAATAATGGTTTCCGGCATTCCATAACAGGTACTCGTCGACCCCGGCATCGTGGAGGGCTTTGATCTGTGCTTCTACCTCAGTCGCACCGTACTTGATGTAGTGGCCTTTGCCAAGCCAGCTTGCGGTGAAATCCTGAATCCAAGGCCGGATGATCGGCTTTTTGTCTCCGATGGGATCGAGCTTTTTATGCGTATCCTTCATCGCTCCGGCAATGGTAGCGTACGGACTCTTGTCCGGGTCCTGCTGCTCGAACCAGCCTGACCCGTAATGGCTTGGGTAGATCATCGGCGAGATGACATGGACATCGCTCGATATCTTTACAAAATCCTGGCCGATGCCTTCAGCGGCAGGCACGGAGGCGGCGTAGCCGAATATATCGACGGAGACGCGGACGCCTAACGGCTCAAGCTGCTCCCGGGCATATTTCACGAAGCCGGCAACGGCATCCACGCGGCTCTGATCGGTTTTCGCGAAGGTAAGCGAATCCGCCTTCTTCTCGAAGCCTTCCGGGAAACGCACGTAGTCGAATTGAATTTCTTTGAAGCCCAGCTTGACGGCTTCTTTCGCAACCGCGACGTTATATTTCCACACTTCGGGCATATACGGGTTGACGAAGCTGTCCCCTTTGCCGTTGGCCCACAAGGATCCGTCGGCGCGGCGGTAGGAAAGCTCGGGATGCTTTTTGGCCAGGACCGTATCCTTAAACACGACGATTCGGGCAATCGGATAGACCTTATGAGCCTCCAGCTTCGACATCAGGGCATGAATATTCGAGATATATTTTTGCGTGGTGCCAAGCTTCAGCAGCTCTGGCGTTTGCGTCGGATAGGTTATGTATCCGTTATCATCTTTGACGTCAATGACCATGCTGTTGAGGTCCGTGTCGTCCATAAGCTTCAGCAGAGAGTTCAGACGCGATCCACCGGCGCTGTAAGCCGTTACGTAGACGCCTTTGACTGTTGGTGCCTCCGGCTGGGGATCAGCCTTTAAGCCGTCTCTGAACGCTTCTGGCGTTGCGGTGGTCATTGCCGGTACGGCTTGGATAATCGTTTTTCCTGCGGCTGCGTTAAAAAGAGAGGCAGCAAGCTGTTTCGAGGCGGCATTTTCTTCTCCGGTTCCCGTAACAAGATGATACAAAAGCATCAGCGTCGAAAAGATAATGTCCATAATTATGCCCTCTCCCCGTTAGCGTTTTCATCCAAATTATAAAGCAGAAGAAGGAATCGTGGCATTATTTTTTTCGGTCCGGCTTCTTTCTAAGCAGGCAATTGTTTCAAGTCCCGCTGCAAACAAAAAAGCCTGCCGGCACGAAGCCGACAGGCTAATCTTTCTAGATTTAATACCCCATTTTGTCATTGCAGTAAAGCCTGTATTTGATGCTCGCAAATGCTGTGCTGTACAATTTCCCTTGCATCTTCCGGTTCCAGAACGGCTAATCCATCCCGCAGCACGATGTTAATCGCAAGCTCGCGCTTCGTGAGGAAAGAACTTAGCTCGGGCGCCAGCTTTTCCACAATCTGTGACAATGTGACTGTTTCCATATCCACCTGAGCATCACCCTTTCATCATAGGTTCAGGGCAAATCATATGGCAAGAAAACAAAATTAACGGGATAACCACATTATAACAGGATGAAATGCAAAAACATAGGGATATGTATATGATTCCATGTTTGTCTATTATACCTGGGCTAATCCTTCGACCGCCGGAAGTCGCCTATAACCCCGACGGTTTCCACGATATTAACGAAGGCGCGGTTATCGATCGAGGCAATCGTTTTTCGCAGCTCGGCAAGCTCGTATCGCGTACGGACGGTCATCAGCATATCCTGTTCGGCAGACGTGTAGGCGCCTCTGGTCTTGATTATCGTAATGCCGCGAGGATGGCTTAGCAGCTTCGTAAGCATCTCCTCCGTCTTGGTGGTTATAATAAAGGCTGTTACTTTAATATGCCGGACATGGATGATGTCGACCACTTTCCCCGCGATATAGATGGACAGCAGGGAGTAGAGCGCCAGATTCCAATCCTGCGTGTAGAGGACGAGTGCCGCGATGACAAGGCCGTTCAGGGTGAAAATAATGGATCCGACCGGCAAGTCCCTTTTGCGTGTTATAATGGATGCGATGATGTCGAAGCCGCCGGAAGATCCGCCGTATCTTAAGGTCATGCCTGTTCCAACGCCAAGGATAATACCGCCAAAGACGGAGGCCAAGACTAAATCTTTGGCTATGGCCGTAACCGGAATGAGCTGGAGAAATAAAGTGGAAGCCAGAACGGTGTACATGCTCCAGATGATAAACCGTCGTCCCACGATAAACCACCCCCAGACGAGTACGGGAACATTTAGTATCAGATACAGCCAGCCGATATTTCCGCCGGTAATGTAGCCGATCATCATCGCAACGCCGGACAAGCCGCCGCTCAACAATTGGTGGGGAATGAGGAACAAATTGAACGCGCCTGCAATAAGCAAAGCGCCTATGGTCATAACTACTGCGGTAACACCGGGTTTAAAAATCCATTTGTTCATTTTTGGTAATCTCCATAATTGAATTCGCCGAAAATCAGCGGTTGTTAATCTATGGTAGTATGGCTTTTTGCCCATTGCTGGTATTCGTAAGTTGTTATGTGCTATAATGGTTTGGATATTTTTTAGTAGGCTGCAGATAAAAGGAGTATGAGAAAAGTTTGAAAACATTTGCTGAATTTGGCCTGGAACCGAAAGTGTTGCAGGCAATTACGGAGCTTGGATTTGAGGAATCTACCCCAATCCAAGACAAATCGATCCCAATTGCAATGGCGGGGAGCGATATGATTGGTCA
The DNA here is from genome assembly GCF_011761545.1 of Paenibacillus sp. BK720. NCBI lineage: Bacteria > Bacillati > Bacillota > Bacilli > Caryophanales > Paenibacillaceae > Paenibacillus > Paenibacillus sp. BK720. Next base: position 982,537 of record NZ_JAASRQ010000001.1, read on the forward strand.
AGCACAGACGGGTACAGGCAAAACGGCTGCATTCGGAATTCCACTTATTAACAAAATTCCGACTAGTGAAGAACGCATCGTTGCATTGATTATGACGCCAACCCGCGAGCTTGCTATCCAAGTAGCAGACGAGATCGGGAAGCTGACTAAATACAAAGGTCTTCGTTCACTGCCGATCTATGGCGGACAAGAAATCGGTCGCCAGATTCGCGCGCTGAAAAAGAAGCCGCAAATTATTATCGGTACACCGGGCCGTTTGCTCGACCATATTAACCGCAAGACCATTAAGCTTGAAGATGTACAGACCGTTGTTCTTGACGAAGCGGACGAAATGCTGGACATGGGCTTCATGGAGGATATCCAATCCATTCTGAAGCAAGTGCCGGAAGAGCGCCAAACTTTGCTGTTCTCGGCAACTATGCCTCCGAACATTCAGAAGCTGGCACAGCAATTCCTGAAAAATCCGGAGCATGTAGCGGTTATTTCAAAACAAGTTACAGCACCAACGATTCAACAAAATTATTTCGAGGTTCACGAGCGTCAGAAATTCGAAGCGCTAGCCCGCTTGCTCGATATGGAATCGCCTGAACTCGCAATCATTTTCGGTCGTACGAAACGTCGTGTTGATGAGCTCAGCGAAGGTCTGCAAAAACGCGGATATTCGGCTGACGGCCTTCATGGTGACCTGTCTCAGAACCAGCGCGATAACGTTATGCGCAAATTCCGTGACGGCAGCATTGACGTTCTGGTGGCAACCGACGTTGCGGCACGCGGTCTCGACGTGTCCGGCGTAACGCATGTTATCAACTTCGATCTTCCGCAAGATCCGGAGAGCTACGTTCACCGTATCGGTCGTACAGGCCGTGCCGGCAAAGAAGGCTCCGCTTATTCGTTCGTAACGCCTCGCGAAGTGGATCATCTTCACTTTATCGAGAAGGTTACGCGTCAAAAAATCAGCAAGAAGCCTTTGCCAAGCCTGGCGGAAGCGATTGAAGGCAAGCAACGCCTTACGGCGGAGCGCGTGCTCGAAGTGGTTCAGAACGATGACTTCACCGAGTACAAGGGCATTGCCATCCAATTGCTGGAGCAATATGACTCCGTGCATTTGATGGCGGCGGCTCTCAAGCTGCTTACCGGCGAGAAGAAAGACGTTAGCGTTGAGCTGACGCCGGAAGAACCGCTTCGCGCTAAAAAACGCAAGCCGGATATCCGCTCGAACGGTCGCCGTTTCTCTGGCGGATCGTTTGGCGGCGGCAATCGCGGCGCTCAAGGCGGCGGCGGTTACCGCGGCCGTGACGACAGACGCGGACAAAGCGGCAGCGGATCCCGCAGCGGATATGAAAATCGCAACCGCGACAATAACGGCGGTGGACGCGGACGCAGCGGCGAAGGCCGCAGTAACAGCAGCGAACCGCGCCGTCCGAAATATTCGTCTGAAGACTTCGTGAACAACTAAGGTATGTAGATCAGGGGAAGTCCGTGATGCCTAACGGGCATCCGGGCTTTCCCCTTTTTTTCATAATCATTCTATTAGGGTAGGGGCGAATCAAATGGAACCAAAAGGCCTTGTTGGCGGTTTGTATCGGATTTCCGAATGGATAATGCGTCTGGCGGTCATTAACATCTTATGGCTGGTATGTTCGATTCCGTTTGTATTTATCGCATGGAGCGGACTTCTTGCAGCCCCGGCGAATACGTCTGATTCTGCGATTACAAGTCAGGTGTATGCTACATTAATTATGATGGCGGTTATCGCGCCGTTCACCTTGTTCCCGGCCACGGCAGCGATGTTTACGATTGCGCGCAAATGGGTAATGGGTGAAGTCGATGTACCTATGTTTAAAACGTTCTTCCGCGGTTACAAAGAGAATTATGTGCAAAGCATGATCGGCGGCATTTTCTACTCGCTTGTACTCGGCATCATGATCATTGACTTTATTGTTTATCAGGATAAATTCAATTTGTTCTCATACCTGTATCTGGCGATCTGCTTGCTTCTCGTTGTTTCCTTATTCAATTTCTTCTCGATGCTCGTGCACTATCATATGAAAACGTTTCAATTGCTGAAAAACGCGATCCTGATTACGATCGGACGTCCGATCCGTTCGTTCTCGACGGCGATTATGGCAGCAGCAGTCATGTACTTCAGCACGCAGTATACGTTCCTTATTCCTTTCTTTATGGGCAGCGTAATTGCTTATCTTTCGTTCTGGAATTTCCACTTGATCTACCGCAAGCTTCAAGATCAAATGGAGAACGAGAAGAAGAAGGCGGCGGAGGAGCAGGAAAACGAGCTTGCGGAGCTTACGGATTCCGAGAGGGACCGTAACCAGTAAATAGCAAGCAAAGCGAAGTTTACTTTTGCCGGATTTACGTCTATAATAGCAATACATCCTGCGATGTTCGTTTCGGCTTTTCGTTGTTTTGAACCAATGGCTGTTTCTAGGGAGACCAACATTGAAACGCGGCTGACAAGCCCTCAAAAGGGGATCTCAAAAACGTTTCTGAGGACACCCACCTGCGAGAGCGGGTTCAGAAGCATGTAAGTCGGACGGCATAGGCGGGTTTTTTCTTGCCATTATAGTGACCGGCAGTTCCTTGGTTGTCCTTACGGGATGATCAAGGAACTGCTTTTGTATGTTGAAACCTGTTTATGGACTTTTTTCATGCATATAAACATGCTACAATTATAATGATGTACATAGATGCTAGAGGGGGAGATCATCGTTGTTGAAGCGCACTCTAATCGGACTGCTTCGCAGTCACGAAGCGACGGGCGATAAAGCTAAAGACCCACTGCTCAAATCACATATTTATAAACTTTCGAAGGAAAAGGCTTGGGAGGAAGTTCTGTCTACCTTGAAGAAAATGCAGGGTTACAAGCTGCTCCACGAAGTGAAGTCGGTTGGGGAGATTGTCATGGAGAAGCGTACGATGACGGGGCGTACAATGGATATTACGGTAACCGTTATTGGCGTGAATCCTGTTACCTCGGCAGTTGATATTTATTCCGCTTCCAAAGGCTCGCTTGGCGATCTTGGTTCCAATTACCGGGTTATTCTTGACATTTACCGGACGCTGGACAAGAAGCTCGCTGCTTTTAAGGCATAAGAAGGAATCACATAATAAATAAAAAAGCGAGGAAGGCAAGCCTTCACTCGCTTTATTTACGCTTAAATTATACGAGAGCTTTAACGGCGTTGATGGCTTGCTCGTAGTTTGGATGTTCTGTCATTTCGGACAGATATTCGACGTATTGTACTTTATCGTTTGCGTCGATAACGAAGATCGAGCGCATATCGAGGCCGAATTCTTTTATGTACACACCGTAAGCTTGGCCGAAGTCATGCGATTTGAAGTCCGACAGCATAACGACTTTGTCTACGCCTGCCGCACCGCACCAACGGGATTGCGCGAAAGGAGTATCAACGCTTACGGTCAGCACGATTACGTTGTCGCCAAGCGAAGCGGCTTCCTCGTTGAAACGGCGGGTTTGCGCATCGCACACGCCCGTGTCGATTGAAGGAACAACGCTAATCAATTTTACTTTGCCTGCGAAATCTTTCAAGGATACGGAGTCAACAAGCGATTTGTTGACGGTGAAATCGGGAGCTTGGTCTCCAACTTTAACTTCCGGTCCGATTAATGTAATAGGATTGCCTTTAAATGCGGCAACGCCAGTGCGTTCTTGTGACATAATGGATATGTCCTCCTTCTCACGTTTAAGGTTTGTAACAGGTTATATTATAAGCTTTATGAATCGGGGTTGTCCAATGGTTGGAAGGAGTGATGCGTAATGATTTTTTTAAGGTACGAAAGCTTTCGGGGTTATTTGCGCGCTTATCCGGTTACTTCGGCGATCATTGCGCTTAATCTCATTTATTTTATTGCAATCGCCGTGACAGGGGATATTAACGACAATTATCATTTAATGAAGTCGGGCGCATTTGTCAGCTATATGCCCGATAATCCGTATGGTCTCAAGGAGCCTTGGCGGATTATCACCTCGATGTTTATGCATTCAAGCTTTCAGCATATTTTCTTTAATATGTTCTCGATCCTTGTATTTGCCCCGCCTCTGGAGCGATTATTGAAGCCGGTGAAATATGCTGTGTTTTATTTATTGTGCGGTATTATCTCGAATTTTTTCACCGGCGCGGTACATGGTCTGTATGGGGATGACCAGACTATTTATTTGTCCACCGGGGCTTCGGGAGCGATATACGGAGTATTTGGAGCATTTCTCTATATTGCCATCTTCCGGAAGGCGTGGCTGGACCAGAGCTCGAGAAAAACGGTTTACACGATTCTTGGCTTTGGTCTGGTCTTCTCGGTTATTGTGCCTAGCGTAAGCCTGCTTGGGCATGTTGGGGGCGGAGTTGCAGGATTTTTGCTTTACGGCTTATTGGACCGCGCGATGACGAAGAGACGGCGCGTGTATTAGAATCAGGATGTACGGGAGAGATTGGAGACATTATGGAACTACGACAGCTTTATTATTTTGTGAAGGTTGCCAGAAAAGAACATGTGACGCAAGCGGCCGAGGAGCTGCATGTTGCGCAATCTGCGGTCAGCCGTCAAATCCATCAGCTCGAAGAAGAGCTTGGTGTGAAGCTGTTTTTGCAGAAGGGACGCAACCTGCAGCTGACGCCGGTAGGGCAGCTGTTTCTTAAACGCGCGGAAGTGATTCTCGATGATCTGGAGAGGGCAGTCGTGGAAATTCACGAGTTTATGGATCCGGAGAAAGGGGAAATCCGGCTGGGCTTCCCGCATAGTCTTGGGGTGTCGGTTGTTCCCCAGGTGGTCGCAGCCTTCCGCAAGCTTCATCCTAATGTCAAATTTCGATTCCGTCAGGGCATGTACCCTTCCTTGATTCGCGATATGGTAAAAGGCGAGATTGATCTAGCTTTTATCTCGCCTTTCCCGGATGAGCATGAGCAGGTCTGCGGCGAGGTTCTGTTAACCGAAGAGCTGTTTGCCATCCTGCCGCCCAACCATCCGCTTGCCGGCGAGCAGGAGATTGATCTTATTCAACTGAAGGAAGATACGTTTGTTATGTTCAGCGAAGGATATTCGCTTCGGCCGATTGTATGGGAAGCCTGCCAGGAGGCCGGGTTTACGCCAAAAATCGGCTTTGAAGGGGAAGAGACTGAAACTATACGGGGATTGGTTGCGGCCGGTATGGGGGTAAGTCTGCTGCCGGAGATGGCCTTGTATCATGCGGGTGTGCTCCAATCGGCCAAGGTTCGCGTAAGAACGCCCAATGTAACGCGGAATATCGGCATCATCCACCGTTCGAACGAGAAGATGCCGCTAGTGGCTAAAGTATTTCATGGCTTCCTGTTGAGATACTTTAATGAGCTAGAAGGCAAGCAGGGGAATAAGGAGAAATAAGCAGCAGAAAAAGGGCTGTCCCATCGTCTTGGCGACGATTGGGGCAGCCCTTTTTTCGTTATGTTGGTTAATCATCGTTGTTCGATGAAGTGAAGATCATAATGTACTTAACGAGCTCCAGCAAGGAGATGAGCGCTGCCGCCACGTAAGTGAGGGCCGCTGCGTTAAGCACCTTGGCTACGCCGCGTTCCTCTTCGTTCGTAATGAAGCCCTCGGCAACCATCAAATCGCGTGCCCGGTTGCTTGCGTTGAATTCGACGGGCAGCGTGATTACCTGGAAGGCAACCGCAACGGAGAAGAAGATGATACCGAGTCCGACAAGGTTCATCGCGTGGAACAGGAAACCGGCGATAAGCAGGAACGGTGCAATGCCGGATGCGATGTTCACGACCGGGAAGATCCGGTGGCGAAGCACCAGCATGGGATAATGTACTTTGTGCTGAATCGCATGGCCAACCTCGTGGCAGGCAACCGCAACAGCGGAAATCGAGCTTTCGTAATAGACCGGCTCTGATAATCTGACAACGCGGTGGATCGGATCGTAATGGTCCGACAAGGTGCCGCGTACGGGCTCGATAGGTACGTCATGCAAGCCGTTGGCATCCAGCATGCGTCTTGCCGCCTGGTAACCGGTCAATCCGTACGTCGTTTGTACGCCGGCCCAGCGGTTGAACGTTCCTTTTACCCGGAACTGCGCCCAAATGGATAAACCGAAGGCAATTAGGATCAGGAAGTCCATAGGGTGAAAAAACATGTGATCATACCTCCATCAGAGTGGTCAAGGAATACATCGATGGGACATATTCTTACATAAATGGCCCTTTGTTAATAAGGAGCATTAACGCCTCGATGCAAGCCGCGGTTTGAGGCATCAGGCGGGTATACAGCCGGTTTGCTTGTCTCGGCTTAAGCTGCTTGATCACCGGCTCCAGCTCTTTTACTTCGCGTTCCAGCTGGGATAGGTGATGCTGAAGATCCGTCAGCTTCTGAGATACTTGCTCCTCGGGCGTAACCTTGCTCCAGCCTTCCAAAGCTTCCTTGATTTCGTCTAGCGTATATTTTTCGTTCTTCATTTGTTCGATACGTTTGAGACGGACTAAAGTTTCATCATGGTACAAGCGATAATTTTTGGCGGAACGTTCCGACGGTTCTAATAGGCCCATTGAGGTGTAATAATCAATAGTCCGAGGGCTGACACCCGCTAACTTCGCGAGTTCGCCTATACGATAAAGCTTCGTATCCCCAATCTCTCCACCTTCTTTCTATAATACTGTCCTTTAATCATAATCGGAAACTAACCGTACAGTCAAACGTGTTACATGAATGTACAAATTTCGCCTCTTTAATGAAGGCTCATAGATTCTGATTCCAAAGTCGTAGATTCAAAATGCGAAGAATGTATAGACTCTAGAACCAATTCACTAAAGGATTTGTGAAAAAACTTAACATTCCGTTCGTTTTTAGACACGAACGTTAGATTTTTTTCTATTTTAGAAGAATATATATTGTCAAATTAGGTGTTCCTGACTATAATGACATTAAGTCTTTCCTAACATGTTAGTAAACATTACATTAAGGGAGTGGTCGTATTGATTAAGAAAATGGTGTTAACTTTAGCTGCATTATGCTTGGTGTTCCCGGCAATGGCGTTTGCCGATGACCCAACGGCAGGAACACTTAACATGGGAATTAACTCGCTGTGGGTAATGGTAGCCTTCGTGCTCGTATTGCTCATGCAAGGCGGTTTTATCCTTTTAGAAACAGGCTCCACCCGAATGAAAAACGCAGGCCACGTTGCCGGCAAAACGATTTTCACAGCAGGTCTAGCGGCATTGATTTATTGGGCGGTTGGTTACGGCTTCGCATTCGGCGCCGACAGCTCGCTTAACGGATTTATCGGATTTGGCGATTTCCTGTTTGATCCTTCTATTATTAGCGTAGACGACGGACTTCCTACTACATTGTTCTTCCTGTTCCAATTGGCTTTCGCCATTGTATCGCTGTCCATCGCTTGGGGCGGCTTCGCGGAACGCGCTAAATTGTCCTCCTACTTTATCTTTACCATTATCTTTATCGGTATTATTTATCCTATCGTGGCTCACTGGATCTGGGGCGGCGGCTGGCTCGCTAAAGACGGCGCGCAAGACTTCGCGGGTTCGACCGTTGTTCACTTGTCCGGCGCTATTGCGGCATTCGCGGCAACCGTGCTGCTCAAACCGCGTATCGGCAAATACAACAAAGACGGCTCCGCTAACGAAATTTCCGGGCATAACCAAGTATTTACCGCACTTTCCGTATTGCTTCTGTGGGTTGGCTGGTTCGGCTTTAACGCCGGTTCTACTCTCGCAATCGGCGATGGCTTCTTTGGTTATGTAGGCTTTACTACCATGCTGGGTGCAGGCGCCGGCGCAGTTGCGGCTCTGCTGATCTCGTGGGCGGTTAACGGGAAAGCCGACATTACGACTATGCTGAACGGTACTCTTGCCGGTCTCGTTGCTATTACGGCTTCTTGCGCATTCGTAGAGCCTTGGGCTGCTGTCGTTATCGGTCTGGTAGCAGGCGTGCTTGTATTCTACAGCGCGAAATTCTTCGAGAAAATCAAAGTGGACGATCCGATCTATGCCATGTCGGTGCACGGCGCTGCGGGTATCTGGGGTACGCTGGCTAACGGTATTTTCGCGACTGACGAATTGGCGGCAAAAGTTGGCGTCGGCCAAGGCGGTCTGATCGACACAGGCAGCTGGCACCAATTGGGCGTTCAAGCGCTGTCGGTTCTGGTATGCGGCGCGTTTGTCCTTGCCGCATCGTTCCTGGTTCTTTTCCTCATTAAAGTAACAATCGGCTTCCGCGTAACGGAAGAGCAAGAAATTATCGGTCTTGACCTGAGTGAGCACGGCGCTTATGGTTATCCTGAGCAACTTAAAAAAGGTCAAGGCATCCAAGGCTAAAACAAGTTTTGTTGGACTGACCTGAGGGGAGAGGCGGCGGATGGGCGATCCGGTACGTGTGCAGCTTCTGAAGCAAATCGGCAAGGCCGATAACGTGAATGTACTGCGCAGTTTGCGGGATCAAGTACACGAGCATATGAAAGGTATCCTCCAGATGAGTCCGGTCGAACAATTCAACGAACAATTAAATGAGCTGCATGATACACTAATCTGCCGCTCAATCATACTTGCGGAAGCGGAAATGGCACGGCTCGGGATTGGTTCTCCCCCCGTGCCATACGCGTATCTATTGTTCGGCAGCGGAGGACGTCAGGAGCAGACGCTGTCGAGTGATCAGGACAGCGGTATTGTGTTTGAGGACCCCGCAAGCGATTTGGAGGAAACCAGGGCTTATTTTCAGCAATTAACCTCAATCATCGTCTCGATGCTGCATCAGTCCGGTTATCCGTTATGCGAAGGCAATGTGCTGAGCAACAACCCGGAATGGTGCATGTCGTTAACCGAATGGAAGGTCAAGCTGAATGGCTGGTTTGGAGAGCCTGCCTGGGAAGCCGTTCGGTACTTGTTGATCATGGCGGACGGAAGGCCGGTCTACGGCGACCATCGTCTTGCTTTTGAACTGAGAGATCATTATTTCAATAATGTCGTAGAGTATCCGAATATCACGAGGCGAATGCTTGACAATACGATGCGCCATAAGGTGCTGCTCGGATTATTTGGCCATTTATTGAAGGAACAATACGGCTCGGATGCGGGAAGTCTGGACATCAAATACGGGGCTTATATACCGCTTGTGAATGCGATTCGGTTATTGGCCATTCAAGCGGGTATCCGCGATACGTCAACGTTGTCGCGAATCCGCACGCTTGCCCTTCACGAACAATTGCCATCGGAGGAGGCTGCGGCTTATGAACAGGCTTTCCTGCTCTTTCTCCGGCTACGGTTAATGACGACGGAGCAGAATGAGGACGGACTATACGCCAACAACGGAAAGCTCTCCAGCCGGAGCTTGTCGAGAGAGATGACCGAGGAGCTGAAGAGCGCGCTGAAAACCAGCAAGAAGCTCCAGCGAAAGGTGTTTAAACGGACAACGGGAAGGCTCATGTAAGGCGGTGATGAAAGGAAATGAAGGAACCAAAAGGCGTCGGGCGGATGTGGAACCTGTACAAAATGGGGGGCTTTACGCCTGCCCTTGCCTCCATGCTGGGCTCGCAAAACGCGCAGCAGATGGCGTTTATCCGTTCCATCAACAAGGAGCAGCGCAAACAGTCCATGCTGGATACGCCGTTGAAGGAGCTCGACATCGTAGTTTTCGATTTGGAAACGACCGGGTTCTATCCTTCTAACGGCGACGAGATCCTATCATTTGGGGCGGTCCATATGAAGGGGCTTGAGCTTGACGAATCCAGGCAGTTCCATAGTCTAGTTAATCCGAAGCGCCGTATTCCAAGGCAAATTACCGAGCTGACGGGAATAACAAACGAGATGGTGCAGGACGCGCCAGATCTGATGCAGGTTCTCCATGATTTCATGGAGTTTATCGGAAGAAGGCTGCTCATTGCGCATGCAGCCGGGCATGATAAGCAATTTTTGAACGCAGCGTTATGGCGGACCTCCAAGGTCAGCTTGAATCACCGGGTATTGGACACGATGCTGGTTGCCAAGTGGCTGGAGCCGAAGCGGGCCTCCTATGCGCTCGACGATCTCCTGGAGGACTTTGGGATTCCGATTACCGAGCGTCACCATGCTCTGCAGGACTCCATGATGACGGCGAAGCTATGGCAGAAGTTTCTTGTCCGGATTTTGGACCGGAACATTATGACATTAGGAGATTTATACGCTTATTTAAGTAAGCATTAGAGCAAGCGGGCGGAAGGTTTGTTTATACAAACGGTAAGGCCGGACATCTGCGGCGGAACTGCCCGGCATGGAGACAATCCAATAAGAGATCCCATCATCGGAGACCGGCAAGCCAAGCCAATCGCGTTTCGAAGGTATGGCCGATGAATTCGGATGGGAGTGGAAAAAACCGACGAGCGACTGTCGGTTTTTTTGTATGTCGAAATACGCGGATACCCATTCGGCCGGGTCAAAACGGAATGAGCGAACAGGATCCTCGTGTACGTTCGTGATGACATAAGCTTGCGTAACTATAGCGGGAATTTCCGGCGCAGCCGGCGTTCCCGCAAGGATTCCGCAAGCCTCTTGGGGCATCGCTTCCCGGCAGATGCCGAGCAGCTGTCCGTATGCCTGATGAGTAATCGAAATGGTCGAGATGGATAACATGCGAGGCAATCTTCCTTTCCTGAACGATACAGCTCATTATACAAGGCTCAGGAAGGATTTAGCTAGCCGGGTTTGCCGTCTTTTCCGGATGCAGGAGACGGATTGCGAAGAGCAAGGCGACAATGGCCAAAACGGCCAAAAGGATAAAGAGAGCGGTAACCGACCGGTCGGCAAGCCAACTGAACAGCGGAGGACCCGCGGCAACGCCCAAAAACCTTAAGCTATTATAGAATGAAGTTACGATTCCGCGGTGGGTGGTATCCACGGAGCCGGTAATCCAAGTGTTTAGACAAGGAAGAAGCAATCCGGTGCCAACGCTGCTTATCGTGATAAATCCAATAAATACGTAAATGAGCCAGTAACTGAACAAACAGCCGATCAAGGCGGCACTCATAAGCGAGAGTCCGATCAGAATGCATCGGCGCATTTTTTTTCCGTCCTTCTTGATGGAATGTCCGGTCAAATATGCCGTAATGACAAGACCAAGCAGCGGAATCGCTAAAATACAGCCTTTCAGAACTCCGTCTATGGAGTAGGGGGGCTTCTCCAGCAGATCCGACAAATAAAACAAGACGCCGAATAGCAGGAATAGACCTAATGCTCCCGTGCAGTAAGCGGTAATTAGCCAGCGGCCTTTTTCGCGGAATATTTTTTTCATGTCGGCCAAATAGGGCTTGAGCTTCAAGGGCTCGGACTTGGATTCGGGCTCTTTGATAAAAAACCATACGGCGAGCAGCGACGCCGCGCAAAATACGGGAAAAGCAAAAAACGGCGCATACCAGACAATTAGCGCGAGCAGAGAGCCAAGAATGGGACTTACGACTTTGCCTGCGCCGTTGGAGGCTTCAACGATGCCCAGCGCCTCGCTCTCCTGGCCATCCTTATACATATCGCCAACCAATGCCATTGCAATGGGAGCGGTACCTGCCGCAGCAAGGCCTTGCAAGGCCCGCGAGCTGATCAAGAGCCAATAAGAGCCCCAAATCGCCGCAAAGCCCGCAACGATTCCAGCAGCCCCATATACCGCTAATGCCGGAATGATGATTGCTTTACGGCGGAAACGGTCCGACAAATAGCCAATCGCTGGTATGAAAACCGCGGCGCTAACCGAGAATAAAGTGATAACAAGGCTGGATTGAAGCTCGGACAGCTTCATTTGTTTGGCAAGGTCAGGCAAAATCGGGACAAGCATGGAATTGCCGAGCACCAGAACGAGCGGAACGGAAGCAAAAGCGATATACTGCAGCCATTTGTTTTCGGCCATAAAAGAAGAGTCCTCCGATCTAGGTGACATTGTCTTTTTCATGGCTAATGTGCCCCCCGGCTTGAGCTTCCATTCCTCGCCGTGTTACGATAGGTATAATATAGAAATGAACAAGAAAGAAGGGACACCATGAAGCGCGCTACGATGCTGTTTATCGCCGCATTTGTATTGGCAGGTTTAGCGGTGTATCAATACGTATCCAAGGATGAATCAAGCGTTACGGCAGCGGCATCCGACTTTAAACCAAAGGCCGGTTCCGAAGCGTTAACCTTCCAGCTGCCTGGGCTTGACGAGAAGAACTATGCGGTCGGCGGCAAGCAGGACAAGCTGACCTTCGTGAATTTTTGGGCCTCGTGGTGCGGACCATGCGAGCTGGAAGCGCCGGATTTACAGAAGCTGTATGAGAAATACGGGGATAAAATCGCTTTTTACGGCGTAAATGCCACAAAGTTCGACAAGGAAAGAGCAGCGAGGCAGTTTGTGGACGATCACGAATTTACGTTCCCGATTCTAATGGACCGAAAAGGGGACGTTACCAATACGTATAAGGTGGATACATTCCCGACAACCTTCCTGATCGATTCCTCGGGAGTCATACGCGAGAGAATCAACGGCGTTATCACGATTGACGAATGGGAACGGCTAATCGAGCAATACAGCTAAAATAAAAACGCCCGGCAGACCAGCTGCCGGGCGTTTCTTTCTTTGTTAGTGGTTTATGACACCGATACGTTCGATATTGTCAAAGCTTGCCGTTGTTGATTTCTCCATGTTAAGCAAAGCATAACGGATACTGTCGACAAGCGCTTCCCAGCTTGCTTCAATGACGTTGCTGGATACGCCTACCGTGCTCCACGTGTTGTCTACGTTAGAGGATTCGATCAGAACGCGTACCTTCGCTGCAGTTGCATCCTTTTCGTCAAACACGCGAACCTTGTAATCCGACAGATGAATCTCTTCGATCTTCGGATAAAATTGCACCAGCGCTTTGCGCAGGGCATTGTCGAGCGCGTTAACAGGACCGTTGCCTTCTGCCGCGGTGTAGACCTGCTGGCCGTCTACGTTCAGCTTGACGATCGCTTCGGAGTTCATCTGGCCTTTCGCGCCGCTCTCAACCAGAATCTTGAACGACTCAACCTTGAACACTTCAACCGGTTCGCCAAAGGCCTGGCGGAGAAGAAGCTCCAGGGATGCGTCCGCGGCCTCGTATTGATAGCCTTGGTGTTCAAGCTCCTTGATGTGATCCATAATCGCTTTGGTCTGCTCGTTATTGGCATTGATATCCAGTCCAAGCGATTGCGCCTTCGAAATAATATTTGATTGACCGGCAAGCTCGGATACGAGAATGCGCTGCTTGTTCCCTACAAGCTCAGGCTGGATATGCTCGTAGGTTTTGGAGTCTTTCATAATCGCGGATACGTGAATGCCGCCTTTGTGGGCAAATGCGGCGTTGCCGACGTACGCTTGTCCGACCGGCATATTGACGTTCGCGATCTCGCTCACGTAACGGGCGGTGCCCGTTAGTGTCCGAAGCTTCTCTTCGGGGAGAACATCGTAGCCCATCTTGAGCTGAAGATTCGGGATAATCGAGCAGAGATTCGCGTTGCCGCAGCGCTCGCCGTAACCGTTAATCGTACCTTGCACCTGACGCGCGCCGGCCTGAATGGCCGCGAGAGAATTGGCCACGGCCAGCTCGCAGTCATTGTGGGTATGTATGCCGATAGGCGCCGTCAGCTCCTGACGGATGCGGCTAACAATTTCGTGGATTTCACCCGGCAAGGTGCCGCCGTTCGTATCGCAGAGCACCAGCCAGTCCGCACCGGCTTCCTGGGCCTTGCGCAATACCGCTACCGCGTATTCCGGATTGTTTTTGTAACCGTCGAAGAAATGCTCGGAATCGAACAATGCCTCCATGCCTCTGTGCTTCAAGAAAGCAATGGAATCGTAAACCATGGATAAATTCTCTTCCAGCGTTGTCTGCAAGGCGGTATGCACGTGGAAATCCCACGACTTGCCTACGAGCGTAGCCGCCGGTACGCCGGACTCCGCGATGCGCACGAGGGAAGAATCTTGATCAGCCTGACTGAACTTACGGCGAGTGCTTCCGAATGCCGTAATTTTCGATTGAAGCTTCAAGCTCTTAACCCGTTGGAAAAACTCAATATCCTTGCCGTTGCTTCCAGGATTCCCGCCTTCAATATAATGAACGCCGAGAGCGTCAAGTTTTTGAGCAATTTTGAGCTTGTCGTCCGCTGACAGGCTGATTCCTTCGCCTTGCGTACCGTCGCGCAGCGTAGTATCAAATATTGTTATCGATGTTGTCATAGCCGGGAACGCCTCCTTCTTCACTGATCGCCTACACAAATATAATTAACTATTATAACACTTGTTGATTAGAATGTAGAGAGGAGCATGGAATTTTTTAAAATATTACGCACATCCATTTGGATTTGACGCATCTTCCCAAAGGGCGGTATTCTGGGAGGAGTAGGAAGGTGATTATTGGCTATGGCTGACACACACAAGGACTATCCGGCCAAAGGGCGCGTCATTCTTCATTTGGATATGAATGCATTCTATTGCTCCGTGCATGAAGCGGAGGAACCAGAGAAATATAAGGGGAAGCCGACGGCCGTTGCCGGAAGCGTGGAGCTCCGCAAAGGGATTATCGTCACCTGCTCCTATGCCGCGCGAAGCAAAGGAATCAAGACGGGCATGACCGTCAGGCAGGCGATGCGGCTTTGCCCCGATCTCATGATCATCCAGCCGGATTTTGAGCTGTACCGCAAATATTCGCGCGGGTTTATGAGCATTGCCAGGGAATATACCCCGCTTGTGGAGCCGATCTCGATTGACGAATGCTATATGGATATTACCGGCTCGAAAATATTCGGTTCCCCGCTCGAGATCGCCGAAGCGCTGCAAAAGCGGATCGCGGAAGAGTGGACGCTGCCTTGTTCCATTGGCATCGCGCCTAATAAGCTGCTGGCCAAAATGGCTTCCGACATGAAGAAGCCTAACGGGTTGACGGTATTGCGGCTGCGGGACGTCCCGAATGTATTGTGGGATAAACCCTGCGACGTGCTGCATGGCCTAGGGAAGAAAACGGCAGATAAGCTGGAGCGGCTGCGTATCCGCACGATCGGCCAGCTCGCCGCGGCGGACGAGGAGCTGCTGATTCGCCAGTTCGGCGTATACGGCTCGTGGATGAAGTCGGCCGCCCACGGCATTGATCCTTCCGAGGTGCGCGCGGACCGGGAGCAGAGCAAGTCGATCGGGCACACCACCACGCTGCCTTACGATGTAACGGACAGGGAGGATGCCCACCGGATACTGCTGAATTTGGCCGACCAGACGGCTCGCAGGCTGCGTCGTCAAAAGCTGATGGCATCAACGGTCCAGATTACGATCCGCAAGCCGGATATGGCTACCATAACGCGTTCCAGCACGCTTCGCGCCCCGACCCATTCGACGGATGTTATTTATCATGAAGCCTGCCGGCTGTTTGATGAGCATTGGAAGGGAAATGAACCCGCCCGACTCTTGGGGGTTACCCTGCAAAACTTGACGGCGGAGGAAGAGACTGCCGTTCAGCTCGATTTGTTTGATTACAAGGAGCAGCCGCGCAAGGAGGCCTTGACCAAAACCATGGATGTGCTGCGGGACAAATTTGGCGAGAACGCGGTGCTGACGGCGGGCATGCTGGGCGATGATCCGTCCGTGCTTATCCGCAATAAGCGATTGCGCGGCACTTCTCTCCAAAAGGATGAATTGTAACAATTGCTTAGGCATAGCTTGTTGCCAAGGTGGTCGGTTTGTTATATATTGATGAGTGAAGGTTCACACTAATTATAGCGAGCGGTAGATACATCACGACGTTTGCTTAAGCATTTTTATGTCTATTTTTTTGTGGGAGGGAATACCAATGGCTAAATTTACATGGGTAGAGAAAGACACCTGTATCGCATGTGGAGCTTGCGGCGCTACGGCACCAGATATTTATGATTACGACGACGAGGGCATTGCCGAAGTCATCTTCGGAAACGACGGCAACCATGGCAATACGGAAATTCCTGAGGATCTGTACGACGATCTGCAAGATGCTTGCGACGGCTGCCCTACAGATTCGATCAAGATCGCTGACGAACCGTTTAATATGTAAGCTGTCATAATAAAACTCCATGCTACTTCAGCCTTCGCTGAGAGCATGGAGTTTTTTTGCGCATTTTGCATATCGCTATTGATTGAGGACGAGGAGGACGGCAACGGCGGCGATAATGACAACCACGACCGAACCAATCCAGGCGAGCGCCTTGACGTTTACCTCTTCTTTCGGCTTCTGTTTCATAGCGGGAGCTTTCCGTTTGGCTGTGCTCATCGTCAATCAACCTTTCCTTGGGAAAAATGAAAACCATATACCCATATTGTAAACGGTTTCTTGTTATGCCGCAATATCCGGAAGGACTTGCCGGAGAGCGCCGCCCTTTTCTTTTTCTTACAAAAAAGATAAACTGTCAGGTAGGACAGAAACTTGAAACGGAGTGTGTAATCTTGCTTTATTCTTCTATTCTTAAACCGGTATTTTTCCAAATGGATCCCGAAAAGGCTCATCACCTCGTCATTGACGGCCTGCATACAGCCGGACGCGTTCCGGGCATGAACAACATGCTGCATGCCATGTACGGCGTGGCCGAATCGCCGGAGCTTGCGGTCGATCTGTTTGGCATTCATTTCCCGCATCCGGTTGGACTTGCCGCCGGGCTGGACAAAAACGGCGTAGCCGCGGACGGCTTCTCCAGCATCGGCTTCGGATTCGCCGAAGTAGGAACGGTAACGCCAAAAGGACAGCCGGGCAACGAACTGCCGCGGCTTTTCCGTCTGCCTTCCGACGAAGCGCTTATTAACCGGATGGGCTTTAATAATGAAGGCGCGGAAGCGATGGCCCGCCAGCTGTCGCAGCGCAAAATTAACCGGATCCCGATTGCCGTAAACGTCGGTAAAAATAAAGCAACGCCAAATGAACGGGCTCACGAAGATTACCGTTCCTGCATACAAGTGTTATATCCGTATGGCGACTTCTTTGTCGTCAACATCAGTTCCCCGAACACGCCGGATTTGCGCGCGCTGCAGCATGGCGACGAGCTGCGCACGCTTCTTGGCGAAGTATTGGAGGAAATCGGGCTTCAGGCGTCGAAATTAGGTAGTAAAGCAAAGCCGGTTCTGGTGAAGATTGCTCCTGATATGACGGACGAGCAGCTTGAGCTTACCGTCTCGACGATTAAAGACAGCGGTGTAGCGGGCATTATAGCGTCGAATACGACGATTTCACGGGCTGGGCTTAAGCATCCTAATGCCAAGGAAACGGGCGGACTTAGCGGAGCGCCGCTTCGCGAGCGCTCGACCGAGGTTGTTAGGGCGGTATACCGGCTGACGGAAGGCAAGCTTCCGATTATCGGATCGGGCGGAATTTTTACGGCGAATGACGCATACGATAAAATCCGCGCCGGGGCCTCGCTCGTTGAAATTTATACCGCTTTGATCTATAAAGGTCCAGGAGTACTCCGCGAACTGACGAACGGCTTAAAAGAACGATTGCGTAAAGACGGCTACCGTAACATATCGGAGGCAGTGGGCGCAGATCATCGATAGGAACAGGAGGCGGCCGGATGGATGGAAGAGATTGGAATCTTTTTTTACAGCCTTATGAGCAAGCAGTTGAAGAATTGAAAGTGAAGTTAAAGACGATGCGGGTCGAGCTTAAGATGCGTGAGGCGTATGCTCCGATCGAGTTCGTTACCGGTCGTGTCAAGAAAGTCTCCAGCATACTGGAAAAAGCAAGACGGCTTAGCGTGCCCGCCGATCAGCTGGAAAAAGGCATCGAGGATATCGCGGGTATCCGGATCATGTGCCAGTTCGTAGACGACATTCACCGCGTCGCCGGGTTTATCCGCATCCGGAAGGATCTGAAGCTTGTCTACGAGAAGGACTACATTACCAATTACAAGGACAGCGGCTACCGAAGCTACCATATGATTGTGGAATATCCGGTACAAACAGCGCTTGGCCAAAAATTCGTGCTCGCCGAGATTCAGATTCGCACGCTTGCGATGAATTTCTGGGCTACGATTGAGCATTCGCTGAACTATAAATATAAGGAAAGCTTGCCGGATGACGTTCGCGAGCGGCTGAAGAAAGCGGCCGAAGCGGCATTTCTGCTCGATACGGAAATGTCCAGCATCCGCCACGAAATTCTGGATGCGCAGCGCGACTTCGAGGAACGCTCCAACGTTGTCTCCACCGTGCTCAGCTCGATTCAGGATTTGTATTTCTACCACCGCGTGAGAGAAGCGGCACAATTTCAAATGAAATTCAACGAGCTGTTTGAGCAGGAGGATCTGTATGGTCTCAAGCAGCTGTCGGTTGACATCGAATCGGCGATCCTTCGTGCGAAGAAGAGCAACCATACGAACTGAGGATCGGATTCATAGAAATCCCGCAACTGCCTAAACGCAGTCTGCGGGATTTTTTTCTGCGCGGATGGGGTTGTCAACACGCACCCGGCATGCGAATATGGAAATGGAAAAGATGGAGGACAAGAAAAAAGAATGAGGCCCCGGGTCATGGGGCTAAAAGAAAGGGAAATGATCTATGCCGCTTATTGATATGCCGCTTGAACAGCTGTACAGCTACAAAGGACGCAATCCTCGTCCGGAAGACTTCGACGCTTATTGGGAGCGCGCGCTCGAAGAAATGCGCGCGGTCGATCCCCAAATCGAGCTTGTGCCAAGCAGCTTTCAAGTACCGTTCGCGGACTGCTTCGACCTTTATTTCACCGGCGTGCGCGGAGCTAGAATCCATGCCAAATACGTCCGTCCGAAAAATGTCCCGGAGCCGCATCCCGCCATCATTCAATTTCATGGATATACCGGGAATGCGGGGGACTGGTCCGATAAGCTAACTTATGCCGCGCTGGGGTATTCCGTTTTCTCAATGGATTGCCGCGGACAAGGCGGGCTGTCGGAGGATACGGGCGGAGTGAAGGGCACTACCCATAACGGACATATAATCCGGGGCCTGAACGACCACCCTGACAATCTGCTTATGCGCCATATTTTCCTTGATACCGCGCAGCTTGCGGGGATTGCCATGGATCGACCGGAGGTTGACCCCGACCGGGTCGGGGCGATAGGCGGATCGCAAGGCGGCGCGTTAACGATTGCCTGCGCATCGCTGGAACCGCGTGTTTCGAGGCTTGCGCCCGTGTATCCGTTCCTGTGCGATTACAAACGGGTGTGGGAGATGGATCTGGCGAAGGACGCGTATGCGGAGCTGAGAACCTTCTTCCGGCATTTTGACCCTCGGCATGAGCGGGAAGAGCAGATTTTCGAGAAGCTTGGTTACATCGACCTGCAGCATTTAGCCAGCCGGATCAAAGGGGAAGTGCTCATGACCGTAGGACTTGCGGATACGGTTTGCCCGCCTTCCACCCAGTTTGCGGCTTACAACAACATTCATGCGCCGAAATCGGCCGATATTTATCCCGACTACGGCCACGAGCATATTCCGGAAGTGTCGGACCGGACGATTCAGTTCATGCTTGGCCTATAGAGTCAAACCAAAGAGGAGGTTGTCCGATATGGACAACCTCCTCTTGTATTATGATCGTGCCCGGATTCGGTGTTCGGCGGTCTCGTTGAATTTGAGCAGCAGATCGCCGAAGGCGCGAACTTCTTCCTCGCTCCAATCGGTAAGAAGATCCTTGAAAAAGGCTTCTCTCGACTCGCGAACCTCCGCGAGCAGGGGAGGTGCGTCCTCCGTCAGCTGCAGCAGGCTGATCCTCGCGTCAAAAGGATCGGTTAACCTCGAGATCAGCCCTTTGGATTCCAAGGCCGCAATCTGCCGGCTTACCGTAGAGATATCCAGCTGAAAGGTGGTAGAGAGCGTCTTGATTCCGGTTGGTCCCGCTTTTTCCAGGTGCTGAAGAATCAGGTACGAGGAGCGGTCCATTTCCTTGCCCATAATGTTGGAGAGCCTTGCTGCCTCGGCCCGGCGGATGAAGATCGAGATTTGGCTTTCAATCATGCTGAATGGCGACTTTTCGTTCCTGTCCATATCACTATTTCCCATTCCTGTCTTAGTTTCTTAATGTTAGCTTACCTTTGGCGATTGCATAATGCAAGCAACCTCATGGTAAGTAATGTATGCCGACGAATTAAGTATTTGCATTCCGGCCATAAACTTGTATAATACAATGGTTATTAGTTGTATTATACAAATAAATAATGGGAGTGCATGATAAATGAAGGGGAACTTGTTCTGGCTGAATCTGAAGCTGATGGCTAACCACAAAACGCTTCGGATCGGCTCGATCGTATTGTTGTTTATTCCGCTGCTCTATACAGGCATGTTTCTGGCAGGCTACTGGGATCCTTACGGCCATATGGACAAGCTGCCTGTCGCGATTGTCAACGAGGACAAAGGAGCAGTCTCAGACGGCAAAGAGCTGCATCTTGGCCAAGATATCGTGGATAATATGAAAAGCGCCCATACGCTGGATTACCATTTTGTAGAGCGGAATGAGGCGGAGAAGGGGCTTTATGACGGCGATTACTATTTAACGATCGTTATTCCGGACAACTTCTCGCAAAGCGTTACGACGCTCACGGAGGATCATCCGAAGCCTGCCGATTTGGTCTATATGACGAATCCGGGCAACAATTATGTATCGGGTCAGATCGGAAGCAACGTGCTGAAGGAGCTGGCGAACCAAGTCAGCCAAAATATCGTAAAAAGCTATACGCAGACCGTTTACGGGAAAATGCAGCAAATGGCTGACGGCTTTTCGGCTGCGAGCAGCGGCGCGGAGCAGCTGACGCAAGGAACGGAATCCGCGCAGGATGGCGTAAGCAAGCTCAATAACGCGATAGCGTCGCTGGCAAGCGGAGCGGGCAAGCTAAGCGACGGCGCGAAGCCGCTCGAGCAAGGGATTCAGCAATTAGCAGGTGGAGCTGCCGGTCTGTCCGCGGGGACAGCTGCAATGACCGATAACCTTGCCAAGATGAAGTCTTCAGGTGAGCAGCTTGCAGAAGGGGCAAATGCGCTGCAGAAAAATACGGCCGCATGGAATGAGGCGGCAGATGCCGCAGCCAAGGCCTCTTCCGGGGTAATCGGATCGGCTGAAAGCCTGCAGTCACAGATCAAGGCTTATGTGGAGCAGCATCCCGAACTGAAGGATGACGCTGCTTTCTCGGCCATTGCAAGCGGCAGCGAGAAGCTTGCTCAAGCTGCTGACGGCGCCGGCGAATCCGTTGAAGGATTGAAGCAGCCGGCGGAAGCCATTCGGCAATCCGGTGCGAAGCTGGCTGCCGGACAATCGGCATTGGCGGAAGGCCTAACGCAGACTTATGAGGGCAGCGTCAAGCTAGTAGCCGGAAGCGCCCAGCTGAAGGACTCACTTGATGCCTATGGCAATGGCATCGGCAAGCTGCAAAGCGGGATTAACCGGCTTGCCGGAGGCGCACAGCGGCTGAGCAACGGTTCGAAGGAGCTGCTTGGCGGGGTTATCCGCCTCGTGGACGGCTCGCAGCAGCTGACGGACAAGCTGTCGGATGCGGCACAGTCAACGGCGGGCATCCAAGCGAGCGATTCGGAGCTTGACATGTACGCCCAGCCGGTACAGCTCGAACAAAAAGAGCTGAATACGGTCAAGACGTACGCAACAGGGTCGGCTCCTTATTTTCTGGCGTTAGGCCTCTTGGTTGGTTCGTTAGTGGCTTCTAACATTGTTCATTTTCAAGAGGGACAAGTTCGATCCGTCTGGCAAAAGTTCTGGGGCAGAATCGGCGTCTTTTATCTGGTAGCCGTGCTGCAGATCATCGTGCTCGACCTCATCGTGCTGTATGCGATTGGGCTTGACGTGCAAAGCGTGCCGAAGTTCTTCCTGTTTACTCTCGTTACGGCTTGCATGTTCACGACCCTGATTCTGATGCTTGTCGCGATCTTCGGAACGCTTGGCAAGCTGGTTGGCATCGCGCTGGTCGTTACCCAGCTGGCGAGCAGCGGCGGTACGTTCCCGATGGAGCTTGCGCCGCAATGGATTCAATCCGTCGGACAGTGCCTCCCGATGACGTATGTGCTTCGCGGCATGAAAAGCGTTATCTCCACAAGCAACTGGGATATGTATTGGAGCAATACGGGCATTCTGCTTGCCTATCTTGCCTTGTTCGCGGTTATTATGCTTGCAGCGTACCTGATTCGTTCTGCCAAAGAAACAGCTGCAGCGCCGGCGGCCGCACACTAGAAAAGCTTGCGTACTTGCCCGTTTCCGGGTAGTCTCAATATTAAAGAGAAGAAAATCGGGCAGGAGGATTGCAAGAGAAAATGAAAGCATTGCAGGATAAGATTCGAAACGAAGGCATTGTTCTTAGCGAGACCGTACTAAAGGTGGATTCCTTCCTAAATCATCAGGTTGATCCGCAACTGATGTTTGAAATCGGTCAGTATTTTGCCGCAGCTTATGAGGGGGAAGGAATAACCAAGGTGTTGACGCTGGAGTCCTCGGGAATTGCGCCCGCGGTCATGACGGCACTAGCACTCAAGGTCCCCCTTGTTTTCGCGCGCAAGCAGAAGTCGCTTACGCTTCGCGATGATCTTTACGTCGAGGAGGTATACTCCTTCACGAAGCAGGTGAAGAGCGAGGTGGCGATTTCCCGCAAGTTTTTGTCGCCGGGGGAGCGGGTGCTTATCATTGACGACTTCCTGGCTTACGGAGAAGCGGCTTTTGGGATGGCGAGAATTGTGGAAGCGGCCGGCGCAAGCGTAGCGGGTATCGGCATTGTAATCGAGAAGTCTTTCCAAAGCGGAGCGGACAAGCTGAAGGAAGCGGGCTACCGGGTAGATTCGCTGGCGCGCGTGGCAGTCTTGTCGCCCGACGGCATCCAGTTCGCAGCGGAATAATTCGAAAAGCGGAAGCTCTGTTCGGAGAGCTTCCGCTTTTTTTAATTATTACATTGCCTGCAAACCGGCCTGATTGAGCAGATTCCAAGGCTTGTTGTAATGGGGCTGGAAGAAGAAGTCGACGAAGGTGAGCTCGTTCATCGTCATACCGTTCTGGATGCAGACCGACATCGTATTTATCGCTTGCGTCAGATCGTCCTTCGACATCACCTGGGCCCCTACAATCCGGCCGGTATCTGCTTCATAGACAACCTTGAGCAGTACTTTCTCGTAGGTCGGCATAAATTCAGGACGGTCATTGTCTTCCAAGGTAACCGTTTTTACATCCATCCCCGCATCAAGGGCAGCCAGCTCGGTTAAGCCGGTCGAAGCGATATTTTGCTCGTAAATCTTAATGCCCGATGTACCTTGAGTCCCCATATAACGGACGGTCGGCGCGATAAGGTTGCGGGCCACGAGCGTTCCCATCCGGACGGCGTTAGTTGCGAGCGGGATGTACGCATGCTTGTGGGTCGGGTTATAAAAGACGGCGCAGCTGTCGCCTGCGGCCATGACATCCGGGTTGCTGGTACGCATATACTCATCCACGATAATGGCGCCGTTTGGCAGCATGTCGATCTGGCCTCTCAGCAAATCCGTATTCGGGCGGAAGCCGATACAGAGGACAACGAGATCCGTGTCGTATTCGCCGGCTGTCGTTACGACCGTGTTCACCTTGCCTTCTTCGCCGCGGAAGCC
This sequence comes from Paenibacillus sp. BK720, assembly GCF_011761545.1. Taxonomy (NCBI): domain Bacteria; kingdom Bacillati; phylum Bacillota; class Bacilli; order Caryophanales; family Paenibacillaceae; genus Paenibacillus; species Paenibacillus sp. BK720. The sequence goes on from NZ_JAASRQ010000001.1 coordinate 1,006,123, forward strand.
GGTTACGGTCTGTGCCAGCTTAAGCTCGATACCGCGGCTGCCAAGCTCCTGCTCGATAGCGTCCGTAAATTCGCGGTCCAAATATTTGAACAGAATCCGGTCCATATTATCAATAAGCGTTACTTGCTTGCCAAGCTGTTCAAAAGCTTCAACAAGCTCGATTCCGATGTAGCCCGCGCCGATAACGGTGATCCGGTTGGCATGCTTCGCTTTTTCGATGATCGCTTGAGCGTGATTGTAGTTTTTGCACAAAACGATATTCTCAAGCTCCATCCCTTTCAGCTTCGGAATAATCGGCCACGATCCGGTTGTCACAACCAGCTTGTCGTAGCTTTCGAGCTGCTCCTCATTGGTCTCGAGGTTGCGTGCCAGGATCGTCTTGGCTTCCGTGTGGACCTCGAGCACCTCATGGCGCATCTTCATTTGAACGCCCATGTCCGTAAGCTGCTGCGGCGATGCGTAGAACAGCTTCTTCACATCCTGCACAACTCCGCCGACGTGAAGGGCAATGCCGCACGAGAGGAACGATACGTTGTCATTGCGCTCGTAAACCGTAATTTGCGCCTCGGGATAAAGCTTAGCCATCTGAGTAACAGCGGCGGTACCTGCATGCGTGCATCCAATAACAGCGATCTTCATATAAAATTCCTCCTTAGATTTTCCTGTGAAAATATTCACATACTTCAGTGCGAAAATAGGAAGCGGACGTCGATGCGGGAGCATGTTACCTCAATCCACATGCATAATATGCGTGCCGGCTTCCTTCCGGCCTCAGTGAAGATGGTGATGAGAGCTTGCGTTTTGCTTGACCGCTGAGCGGCTTCATCTTGTGTGAATTAATTCACAATCTCTTGTTGCTCTTATCATATGCTACTTTCATTAAATTGACAAGGGGTTGTGATTAATTTCACATATTGATCACAAATGCTCGGCCCTTCTCATTATAGGTGCATTAGAGTATACTCGATGTTATATTTCTAACGTATTTCAGCTGCATGCAAGGGGATGACCAGATGTCCGGCTATTTGCCGATTGCTTTTACGACAAAGATGAAATCACTGCTTGGAGAAGAGTTCGACCGGTTTATGTCTTCCTACGGGGATCCGCGTGTGTACGGCATCCGGATTAACCGTTTGAAGCTGGGCGCCGAAGAGTGGAAATCGATCTCGCCGATGGGGGGAGCGGTTCGTCCGATTCCGTGGGCGCCAGTCGGCTTCTATTATGAAGAAGGAGCAAGACCGGGCAAGCATCCGCATTATCATGCCGGTCTTTATTATATTCAGGAGCCAAGCGCGATGGCTCCGGTTGAGCTGCTCGATGTCCGGCCGGGACATCGCGTGCTTGATCTTTGCGCGGCGCCGGGCGGCAAATCGACTCAGATAGCGGCCAATCTGCAAGGCAGCGGCGTACTGGTAAGCAACGATAATGCCAGGGAACGGACAAAAGCGCTCGCCAAAAACATCGAGCTTGCCGGCGTCCGCAACGCCGTCGTTCTAAACGAAGAGCCGTCGGCTCTTGCGCCGGTGTTCCTGGGATGGTTCGACCGAATTTTGGTCGACGCGCCTTGCTCGGGAGAAGGCATGTTCCGCAAGGATGAGTCGATGATCGCGGAATGGGAGAAGCATTCCATTGAACGCTGCTCGGTCATGCAGAGGCATATATTGCGCGATGCGGCAGCTATGCTCGCTCCGGGAGGGGTTCTGGTCTATTCGACCTGTACGTTCTCCCCGGAAGAGAACGAAGCTCAAATCGCGGAGCTGCTTGCCGAATATCCGGATTTCGAGGTCAGGCCGGTACGGCATCAATACGGCTGGAAGCCCGGGCATCCGGAATGGGCGGGAGAAGCGGGAGAGGTACTTTCGGCCGAGCAATCGGCGTCGCTGGCGGGAACCGTGCGGTTATGGCCTCACCATATCGAAGGCGAGGGGCATTATGCGGCGGTGCTGACCCGTAAAGGCGCTACTCCCTCGGAGGAACGTCAATATCTTGAGCCTCCGGTCCTTGCGGAGAAGGATGCCGGAAAAAGGAAGAAGGTAAAAGGCAATGCCGGTGCCGCCTTGCGGGCAGCGGAGAAGAAGGGCGGCCGCGCAACGAAGGACAGCGGCAAGCTCCAACGGACAGGCAGTCCGGCACGGCAGTCCGGCAAAGGCCGGCAGCCGGAGGTTGTTGATGCGGCAGCGGCATGGCATGCTTTTGCGGAGCAGGAGCTGTCGGGCGGATTTGCCGGCACGGGGTCCATGCTTAGCTTTGGCTCGCGTATCTATCTCCAGCCGGAAGGGATGCCTCCATTAGACGGCTTGCATGTCGTGCGCGCGGGCTGGTACGTCGGCGAAGCGGGCCGCAACCGATTCGAGCCTTCGCAAGCCCTTGCTATGGGGCTCCGGCCATCGGAAGCCGTACGATCGCTCAATTTTGCGTCGGATGATCCTGACATTATCCGGTATTTAAAAGGCGAGACGCTTTTCGTGGAAGCCCATAACATAAAGATGGAAGGAAATCCTGCTCAGCCTCTGAAAGGATACGTGCTTGTATGCACGGACGGTTATCCGGTCGGATGGGGAAAATATACGGGAGACGGCATGCTCAAGAACGAGCTGCCGGTTGGCTGGAGGTGGATGTAAGATGAGCAAAAAGATGCGGATAGACAAGCTTCTGTCCCATACCGGATACGGAACCCGCAGCGAGATCAAGAAGCTGGTAAAGCAGGGTAAAGTAACGGTTGCCGGAAAGGTCGTCAAAGACAGCGGGCTGCTCGTTGATCCGGAACTGGACGAGGTTGCATTCGACGGGGAACGGGTGCTGTACCGGGAGGTGATCTATTTGATGATGAACAAGCCTCCGGGCGTTATCTCCGCAACCGAAGACCGCCGCGAACGGACCGTTATCGATTTGCTTGAACCGGAGGATCAATTAATGGATCCGTTCCCTGTGGGAAGATTGGACAAGGATACGGTTGGACTACTGCTGCTCACGAACGACGGACAGCTGGCGCATGAGCTGCTGTCGCCGCGCAAGCATGTTCCCAAAACCTACGAAGCGGTCGTGCAGGGCGATGTGGGCGAAGAGGATCAGACGCAATTCAAGGCTGGCGTTACGCTGGATGACGGATACGTCACGATGCCTTCGGATCTAAAGATATTGAAAAAGGACAGCGGCGAGGGTGGCGTAACTTCGGTCATATCGCTTACGATAATGGAAGGGAAGTTTCATCAGGTGAAGCGGATGTTCGAAGCGGTAGGCAAAAAGGTGGTATACCTGAAGCGAATATCGATGGGGCCGCTTAAGCTGGATGCCGATCTGGAGGAAGGAACTTACCGCGAATTAACCGATGAGGAAATTGCGCTTTTGCGCGCTCACCGGGCTTCAGAATAAAAATAGAGAACAGGATGGGGAGAATCGTATGGCCTTACAGTATGATTTGATTGCGCTTGACGTAGATGGCACATTATTGACGGATGATCATCAACTGACAAGCAATACTCGCGAAGCCGTGCGGGAAGCGGCGGATCGTGGAGCGAGCATCGTATTATGCACGGGCCGGGCGCCTTTCAGCGTCTTTCCGGTGCTGGAGGAGCTAGGGCTAACCGGTACGATTATTACGCACAACGGCGGGGCAACGATTGATTCGGATACGAAAAAAATCATCCACCAATACGAGATCGCGCCCCGGCAGCTGGAGCCGTTCGTAGATTATTGCCGGAAGAATCAGGTGCATTACGACGTAAATACGGCTTTTGAAATGATGGTCGAATCGTTAACGCCGGAGGTGTCCGATATGTACGGCAAGTTCCATGCGTCGCCTTCCGTTCTGGGGCAAGGAGCAAACTTGCCGGAGGGGCTTGTCAAGTTTACGGTGTTCGGTAGCATCGAAGTAATGGACCGGGTGCAGGAGGAGTGGGAGAAATGGCCGACGTCCCTGCACACGATCCGCAGCGGCGATTTCTTTATCGACGTGCATCATCCGGAAGCAAGCAAGGGCAGAGCGCTGCGGCAATTCGCCAGCAGCCAGGGCATTGACCGGAGCCGGATACTCGCGATCGGCAATTACTATAACGACATTTCCATGCTGGAGTTTGCCGGCTGCGGCATTGCGATGGGCAACTCTCCGGACGGGGTAAAGGAAGCAGCCGATATCGTTGGACGTTCCAACGCCGAAGATGGCGTTGCGTACGCTCTAAGGGAATTTGCCTGGAGCTGAAGCGAAGAGATTGAACGTTAAGAAGGGGCAGCCCCTTGGTCAAGATGACCTCGGGTGCTGCCCCTTCTTCAGTTGGGTCTAGTGCCAAGTCCTTAGTGCCAAACTCCTCTAACGATGATTACCAGAAGAATGAAAAGGACAAGGATGAAACCTACTGTATTGACGCCGCCTCCATATACGCCAGACATGCTAATTCCTCCTTGTGATTGTATTCCGCTGGAAGGCTGCTGTCACTGGAGTACATTCGCCCTCTGTCCGGTATACAGTATTGTATTGAGGAAGGCTCTGTGTGGAATGGACTCCTGTCACGATACATCCGGATTTGGGTAGTTACCCAGAAGGAAAAAGCTTGCTGGCAGCATCCCCGACATTCCCCGCGATTAATTGAAACGTCGAAGTCCCTTCGGCAGATGGTTCTTTAGCTGGCCGCCGCTTGCTTTGGCCCAGCCCAGCGGCAGGCCGTCAACGGCAACAAGGCCCCAGCCGCTCTCTTCACCTGCGGCAGTCAGCGTCTCGCCGCGAAGGTAAGCCGCAACCTCCGGCGCATCCGGCGGGTAGCTTTGCACCCACGATGCGTCCTCCGCCTGAACGGCGAGAGCAAGCGCATGCGCCGGCTCCAGGCGGTTCTTGCGGATATCGCCGAGATGCAGACCAGGCCGAGCGACCTTAAGGCCGTCAAGATTAGCGGCGCCAAAGCTGCCTTGCGTTTGATGGGGCAGCCAGTATAGAGCGTCGCCGAAGCGGAGCGGCTCGCCCGGGCCAAGGCTTAAGCCGGGCAATGCCTGCTCGGCAAAGCTGTGGAACAAGGCCATTTCGGCGGTCAACGGCTTGGACCTTCCCGCAGCGCGTTTGTCCCGCCGCTTGTCTTTGCTCTTTGGCGGTTCATCCGTCGCCTCCTGCTGCTCGCCTTCGGAGGTTTTCCGCAGCCGGGCGACGAAATGCCCCTCGCCGCGGACCCGATGCGGCCAGATGCGCTCGATTTGTTCGACCTGGAAGGAGGGATGCGCGGCAACAAATTGCGCAATCGTATCCTCGTTCTCGGCTCGGTTAAACGTGCAGGTCGAATAGACAAGCACGCCGCCCGGCTTCAGCATGATCGCGGCATGCTCCAGAATCTCCGACGAACGCTCGGCGCAATAGGCGACATGAGCTTCCGACCATTCGGCAACCGCATCTTCATCCTTGCGGAACATGCCTTCACCCGAGCAAGGAGAATCCAGCATGATGCGGTCGAAAAAGGCGGAAAAGCGTCTCGACAGTTCCTGCGGCGCGGCATTTGTAACCACCGCGTTACGGATGCCGAGACGCTCAACGTTCTCGCTTAAAATTTTCGCTCTGGCAGGATGGATTTCATTGGCGATGAGCAGACCTTCGCCATTCATGCTGCCTGCGATTTGCGTGGTTTTGCCGCCGGGAGCAGCCGCGAAGTCAAGAACCGTCTCGCCGGGCTGGGCATCCAGCAGCTCAGCCGCGGACATCGCGGAAGGCTCCTGGATATAATATAGGCCGGCTGTATGATAAGGATGCTTGCCGGGTCTCGCTGCTTCGCCGTAATAGTAACCGGTCTTGCACCAAGGTACGGGCTCCAATTGAAACGGCTGCTTGAGAGCAGCCGCTTGATCCCCGATAGGTTGTCGACATTTCAAAGGATTAAATCTAAGCCCGTAGACGCGGGCATCATTGTAGCTGTCAAGAAACCGCTCGGCTTCTTCCCTTCCGAGAAGAGCCTGCATTTGCCGGACATAAGCCTCCGGCAGCTGCACGTTCTTCAATGTACTGCCACTCCTTTATGCTTATCTGTTGCGTCCGCGGCGTCCGCCTGGAGCAGGACCGCGGGAACCTCCGCCGTTGCTGCCGCGCGAATCCCTGCCGCCGCGCGGCGCGCTGCCGCCCGAGCTGCGGGAATCCTTGCCGCTGCTTGGACGGCCTTCCCATCTGCCGCCGGTTGCTGCGCCGCGCGTATTGCCGCGTGTCGCGCCGTCTTGGGCCCGTTCGCCTCTGCCGCCGGCTGCTGCGCCGCGCGTATTGCCGCGTGTCGCGCCGTCTTGGGCCCGTTCGCCTCTGCCGCCGGCTGCTGCGCCGCGCGTATTGCCGCGCGTAGAACCGCCTTGAGTCCGTTCGCCTCTGCCGCCACGGTTAGCGCCGCGTGCGTCTCTGCCCCCGCGTCCGGATTCGCGCTCGCCGCTTCTGCCTCCCCGTTCAGGAGCAGCAGCCTCCCACGGATTGCCATTGACCTCGGTGCTGCTGACGGCAGCTCGTTCCGGCTTGCCGCGTCCGCCTGCTTGCGAACGGCCTGCACCACCTGCGCCGCGCTCATTGCGCTCGCCTCTGCCGCCGCGTCCGCCTTGCGCAGGCTTGAAGTCGCGACCGCCGCGACTGCGTCCTCCGCGTTTGTCATAGCTTTTGCCTTCGCTGCCGGAATGAGGAGCATTGCTCTTCACGATTGTGCCGTCCGGCTCAACGGTGCGGCGCTCAAGAGACGCGTTAATGCTGCGCTCGATATGGGCAACCGCACCTCGGTCGTAAGGCGATGCCAGCGTAATTGCAATGCCGCGTTGTCCGGCGCGGCCTGTCCGGCCGATGCGGTGGATATAAATCTCGGAATCGGTTGGCACATCGTAGTTGAAGACATGGGTAACGCCTTCTACGTCAAGGCCGCGCGCCGCCACGTCCGTAGCAACAAGAATTTGCAGCTTCGCGTCGCGGAAGCGTTTCATGACCTGCTCGCGTTTGGCCTGCGTCAAATCGCCGTGCAGCTCGTCGGACTCGAAGCCGTAATCCTGAAGAGCTTCGTTCAGCTTTTTCGCGCGGACCTTGGTCCGGCAGAAGATAACCGCCAAATACGGGCGCTGGGTTTCGATCAGCGTAATGAGTGCCTTCTGGCGTCCGCGGTCCGTTGTTTCGACTACGAGCTGCTTGATATTATCGAGAGTTACATTGGTGCTCTGGATTTTGATATCTACCGGTACCTTCATGTAATTCTCGGCGAGGCGTTTAATCTGATCCGGCATGGTAGCCGAGAAGAGCATCGTTTGACGGGCACGCGGCGTCTGCTCCACGATGCTTTCGACTTCGGGCAGGAAGCCCATGTGAAGCATTTGATCCGCTTCGTCGAGTACAAGCATCTTCAGCTTGCCAAGGTTGATCGTTTCGCGTCTCATATGGTCGATCAAGCGGCCCGGCGTAGCCACAACGATATGAGGCGCATTGTTCAGCTTGCGGATTTGCGCATCCACGTCTTGTCCGCCGTAAGCGGCAAGCACTTTGGCGCCAACGGCCGCTGCAAGCTTTTTCAGCTCGCTTGTAATCTGGATAGCCAGCTCCCGCGTCGGAGTCAGAATCAGCGCCTGAACCTGCTCTTTATCGACATCGATGCGCTGCAGAATCGGCAGGGTGAAGGCGATGGTTTTGCCTGTGCCCGTTTGAGCCTGGGCAATGACGTCTTGCCCGGACAGCAGGACGGGGATTGCTTTCTTCTGTACGGGAGTAGGGCTTGTAATGCCATTGGACTGAAGAACGTCCGTCAGCTCCGGGATGATACCCATGGAAATAAATTCAGTTGACATTTTGTATATTTTCCTCATTTCATCGAACTCGTTTATCGTCTAGTATAACAGTTGTGCCTTGGAAGTGCATCTTTCATCTACATATGCTATGCTGGGCGTCATAAGCTATTAAGCATACATGCAAACAAAGGAATGATCAACAATGAATAACGGTACAGAGCGCGCTTCGGTGAAGCCGGGTCTTGAAGTGGATATTGTTCTGAAGCAGGATCAGCGGACGGGGAAGCTGACGCGCGGCATTGTGAAGGATTTGCTGACGAATTCGCCCACTCACCCTCATGGCATCAAGGTACGCCTGACAGACGGCCAGGTCGGAAGAGTAAAGCATATTCATTCGTGAGTAAAGGAGCTTAGAACGCGATGGCATTCGGGATTTCCAGGTCTGAAATGACGGCATGGAAGGAAGCGGTCGCCCGCGGCGAGATTGCCTACCTGACGCATTATTGGGTGGATCCGCGTTTTCCGGGCATGAAGACCGTAACCAAGGTAGGCTGCTCCGATCTGGACAAGCTTGCGCGGTGGTGCAGGGATAACGGTCTGAATCCGCAATATATTCATAGACGGGATAAATACCCGCATTTTGACCTGCTGGGGCCTAAGCAGAGAGAAATTCTCCTGCGGGAAAATCAACTTGCCCAACTGGAAAGGTTTCATCTTTAATGAAAGGGAGATACGAACATGCAGATTAATTCGCTGCATCAGACGATAGAGGAGTTAAGTCTTAACGCATGGCCGTCACTTCAGACGGTCGTTTACGACGGCTGGCTGCTGCGGTTTGCGGACGGTTACACGAAGCGCTCGAATTGCGTGATGCCGCTGTACGAGAGTTACGGGCAAGTGGCGGAAAAAATCCTTCACTGCGAGAAGCTGTATGCGGAGCGGGGCTTGGACGCGGTTTTTAAAATCACGCCTTTCGCCAGGCCAAGCCAGCTGGACTCTATGCTGGAGGAGCGGGGTTATCGGATGGTGGATCCCGTTTATGTGAAGACGGCGGCACTAACGGAGCTTCCGTTGCCGGCGAATTGCGAATGCCGGATTGACGACCGGCTGAGTGAACGCTGGCTGGATGAATTTACGCAGATGATGCCGCTATCGGACAAGCAGCGGGAAGCGGCGGTTAAGATGCTGACCGGCATGCCGCTCCGCCAATGCTTTGTAACGCTTTACGCGGAAGGGATTCCGGCGGCCTGCGGAATCGGAGTAATCGAGCATGGCTATATCGGCTTGTACGATATTGTCACATCCGAGAGGTTCCGTAACAGAGGACTGGGCTATCAGCTGCTGCTGCATATTTTCCATTGGGCGTTGCGGAACGGAGCAGATAAAGCCTATTTATTAGTCGTTCAGGGGAACCAGCCGGCGAACCGGCTATACGACAAATTCGGTTTCGAGACGCAATACGAATATTGGTACAGGGTTAAATCTTGGAAGCAGGATGAGTGAACGTTTAGATGGTCTTAGGTTTAGCGTTTATACAAGGCTTTTTATTTTCTTTATCTCTTTGTTTGGATTTGGGCATGGTGAACGTTGCGATTATTAAAACCGGGGTTGAGCGCGGCTTTAAGCCGTCCTTTATGATCGGTTTCGGCTCATGCTTTGGAGACTTGACCTATCTTGCGCTCGCGCTGGTCGGGTTCAGCTTTATATTGGAGATTATCCCCGTTCGGTGGAGTCTATGGATTGCGGGTACGGTGGTTCTGCTGCTGCTGGCTTATAAAATGGCGAAAGAATCGCTCCATCCGAGGATGATTGATTGGCAAGCGCGGGAAGCGGATGAAGGGCAACGGCCCAAGCGGAGGCTCGCGGATTTTATGTTTGGGCTTGGAGCAGCGTTGTCGTCTCCTACGGTTATGCTGTGGTTTGTTGCTTCGGCCGGACCGATTGTGGCCGAGGTTCATGGCGACAGCCGGTACGCGATTGCCCTATTTATCGCGGGCTTCTTCACCGCCGGCTTATTATGGTCGCTTGGCATGGCTTACCTCAGCGGGCGGGCGGGCAAAGCGCTAGGCGCGAAATTCGTGAGGGTCATTTCGTTTTTCTCGGCTCTGCTCTTTGTTTATTTCGCGATCCGCGTATTTTGGTCGGGGCTGCAGTTTGTGCTAGGCAAGTAGGTTAACTATTGTGCTAAAAAGAGGGATACCATGTCCGTTGTGAACTTGTTGGCTTCCCGGCTAGGCCGCAAGGATGAGGAGCCAAATATTGAGCTTGCGCAAAGGCTGGCAAGCGAAGAAAACGTTGCAGGCATACAAGAAATCATCGAAAATTTGTCGAGCAAGGATAAAAAGATCCGGCATGATTGCATCAAGGTCGCCTATGAGCTTGGCGAAATAAGGCCGGAGCTGATTAGCCCATACGCTTTACGCTTCATCGAGCTGCTGGGAAGCCGGGATAATCGGCTGGTCTGGGGCGCGATGACGGCATTGTCCACCATAGCAGAAACGGCATCGGGAGCGATAATGGAGCATGTTGATCAAATCGTAAGCGCGATGAATACCGGTTCGGTAATAACCGTGGACAAGGCTGTTCTTGCGCTTTCGAAATTAGCGGCTGTAAGCGAGGCTAAAAATAAAGTTATTTTTCCTTTCTTGCTCCGCCATCTCGAGGGCTGCAGGTCCAAAGAAGTTCCTCAGCATTCGGAAAGCGTTCTTCTTGCGGTTACGGCTCCTAACATAGAGGAATATCTGAAGGTGCTGCGGGCAAGAGAGCAGCAGCTCACGGATGCGCAGTTAAAGAGAGTCAAAAAGATTTATAGGACGTTAGAGAATTAGCCGAAATAAAAACACGGTTGCGTTTATCCCGGATAAACGCAACCGTGTTTTTGGTTAGATGCCGTTTACAGCATGAGCGACAACAGCTGCTCCTTCGTAATGGGACCGAAGTAGAAGTTCACGTCGATCTCATCCAGCAGCTTGCCGAGCGATTCCGCGTCGTAACGCGTTCCGATCAGCTTCGAGGTCACTTCGCTTGTCTCGCCTCTGCCGAAGAAGTCGCCGAATACGGCGGCATCCACGATTTTGCCTTCCTCCACCTGCAGGCGTATGTCATAAGTTCCCGCGCCTTCGATACGCTTTGTCTGACGGACGTTAAAGGCAGGGGAGCGGCCGTAATTCCAGTCCCAGCTGCGGTAACGCTCGTCGGCCAGCTTCCGGACATTCGCCCAGTCCTCTTCGGACAGCTCGTAGACCGGAATTTCCGGCTCGCCTTCGAATATAGACTCCAGCAAGTACTGTCTCAATTCCTGAATGGTCATCGGTTCCTTCAGAAATTCCGAGATGTTGGCGACGCGGCTCCGGATGGATTTGGTTGCTTTCGAGACGTATTTCTCCGCGTTAACCTTAAGCGCGGAAACGACATTCTCAATCTCCGAATCAAATAAGAGAGTGCCGTGGCTGAACATCTTCCCTTTGGTTGCAAATTGGGCGTTGCCGGAAATTTTCCGCTCGCCAACCTGAAGGTCGTTGCGTCCCGACAGCTCCGCTTCTACGCCAAGCTTGCGCAACGCGCGGACAACGGGCTCCGTGAACTTCTTGAAGTTGTGGAACGACTTGCCGTCATCCTTCATGATGAAGCTGAAGCTGAGATTCCCGAGATCATGATAGACCGCGCCGCCTCCCGACAGCCTGCGTACCACATGGATGCCATTATCATTGACATACTCCGCGTTAATTTCCTCAACCGTATTCTGGTTCTTGCCGATGATGATAGACGGCTCGTTGATGTAGAACAGCAAATATTCGTCTTCCGGCAGCGAACGTAAAATATATTCCTCGAGCGCCAGATTCAGCGTCGGGTCCGTGATATTGTGATTGTCGATAAACCGCATGCGTAATTCTCCTCTTCATTGATCAGTCCTGCTCCCATTATAACCCTCACGGAAAGATTTTTCATGCGGGCAGGACAAAATTATAGGTCAAACGCTGCGGGCTTTGCCGCCTTCCCCGATCCAGGTTTTCTTCCATTCCAGCTGGGCAAACGCCAGCATAATGACGCTTAGCAGCGCAATGCCGCACAAAATGAGGAAGCCTGGCGTGTAGGAGCCAGTGGATTGATACAAGTTACCGAGAATGAGCGGGAGAGCGTAACCGCCAATGCCGCCTGCTGCGCCAACGATCCCGGTTACCAATCCAATTTCGTCACCGAATCGCTGCGGTACCAGCTGGAATACGGAGCCGTTGCCGGCGCCGAGGCACATCATGCCTACGAATAGCAGACCAATCACGAGATAGAGCGGCGGAAGACTCGATATGGAAGCGAGCATAACAGCCGCACCCGTATACAAAATCATCAGAACCTTAATGCCGCCAAGCTTATCGGACAAATACCCGCCAATCGGACGGAAGAAGCTGCCGGCGATAACGCATAGCGTAGTGAAATCGGCTGCTTTGACGGCAGACAAGCCGTATTGGGTGTTGAAGAAGATCGTCAGGTAGTTGGAGAGACCAACAAAGCCGCCAAACGTAACGCTGTACATAATGCAGAAAAGCCAGGTGTCGCGCTGCTTTAATATTTTCGCGTACTGGGACAGTTTTTTGGGAGCCGGCTGGTTAGGGCTGTCTTTCGCGAAAATCGTAAAGACGATGAAGGCAATCGCGATTGGGATTATCGCCAGGCCAAAAACGACTTCCCAGCTGCCGAAATGCTGGGCAATTCGGTTAGCGAACAAAGTGGAAAAGACCGTTCCGCTGTTGCCTGCGCCGGCGATACCCATGGCGAGACCTTGATATTGCGGCGGATACCAGCGGCTTGCAAGCGGAAGCGCAGCGGCAAAGGAGGCGCCTGCGACGCCAAGCATCAGGGCGACGATATGAAGATCCGACAGGGAATCAACGAATTTCCATCCCCATACCAGAGGGATCATCGTAAGCAGCATGCCAAGCTGCCCGGTTCTCTTGGGGCCGATATAGTCGGTCAGGAAGCCAAACACCAGGCGGAGAATAGAGCCGCCAAGCACCGGCAGCGCAACGAGGTTGGCTTTTTGAACCGGCGTCATATCAAAATCTCCGATAATAACGACGCTAAGCGGTCCGATCAGCACCCAAATCATAAAGCTGATATCGAAATACATAAATGCACTGAATAATGAAGGCTTATGCCCGCTTTTCCAAAACGACGTAGGGTTGCTCATAACCAATTCCCTCCAATGGATATATTTCTGTGTTTTCCGTTCGCAGACGCGCGTTCCCGGGGCGAGAGTCTGATTTTCGTTTCTTTTCAAAAATTAAAAAAAGGCCGCAAACTGCCCTTGCGGACAGAAGCGGCCTCTTTGCCGAAGGCGGTACAGCATTGTACCCACCGGATCGTACGGTCACATCATTGTGAACCCAATTCGAATTATAGGTGAATTGTCAAATGCATGTCAATAAACTTAACACCAAATTTTAAAATATCCATAAAATAATGCAGAAGTCGATATTTTTGCGTCACTTATATTGACATGCGACTAAACTTACATTATGCTCAAAACAAATGATCAGCACAACGATGTGCTGTCGACTTTGGCAACGGAGCCCGCTTCCTTATTTCTATAGGGAACGGGCTTTTTATGTTCATTTTGTGCGGTGGGGAGGAATGCCTGAATGACTGCCTTGCAGAAGCAGCAGCTTGTTGTATCCGTGGAAGAAGCGATTCGTCATTTGTGTGAGGGAATGTCCCCCGTTCGAACGGAAAAGCTGCCCTTGGAGGATTGCGTGGGCAGAGTGCTGGCGGAAGATTTCTTTACACCGTTTCCGATGCCTCCGTTCCGCCGGGCGGCGATGGACGGGTATGCCGTACGCTCGCAAACCTTGCTTGGCGCCGGTCCGGGCAGTGAAGTTATGCTTAGAGTGATCGCGGAGGTTAAGGCGGGCGCTTCCAAGGAATGGGCTCAGGAGTGTACCGCAGGCCGGCCGGTTAATGATAGGGATGCCGTACGGATCTTTACGGGTGCGCCTGTGCCGCATCGTTACGATACCGTTGTTATGCAGGAAGTGGTTACTCCCATTAACGGGGAAGACGGCAAGCCGCTGTGGATTGGAATAGACCGTCCGCATCCGGGTGGCCGACATATCGCGGAAGCCGGAGAGGATCTTGCGCCAGGCAAGCTGATTCTTGTGAAAGGAACCATGATCGGGGCTAAAGAAATGGCGGTGCTGGCCTCCTACGGGCAGGCGGAAGCGGTTGTATATGCGAAGCCTCGGATCGTTGTTCTGCCGGTTGGCGATGAGCTTCAGGAGCCGGGAACGGCTCTTACCGCAAACCGGATTTACGACGCAAACGGACTTGTTGTTTATGCTTTCCTGAAGCAGCTTGGCGCTCATGTCATTCGCCGAAAGCCGGTTCCGGATCATCCTGCCATCCTGGCAAACGAAATCAGGCTTGCCGCGGAGCAGGCCGATGTGGTCATTACGACAGGCGGCATATCGGTCGGCGACCATGATTACGTTGAGCGGTCCGCCGCCAGCGCCGGCTTTGAGCCGCTGTTTACAAAGGTGCTGATGAGACCCGGTACGCCAACCTCTGCTTTCAAGAAAGGGGAATGTTTGCTGTTTGGATTGTCGGGAAATCCGTCCGCTTGTTATTCCGGTCTCGAGCTGCTGGTGAAGCCGGCCGTTCAATGGTTAAAGGGAATGAAGAATTACCGCAATCAATGGCTCAAAGGGAAGCTGGAGGATTCGATCGGCAAGCCTTGCCCTTATCCAAGGTATGTACGCGCCATAGCGTCCATGGAACTTGGAGTATGGCGGATTTCGCCGCTGCCCAACGATAAATCGGGCAATATCGCGGCATTCGCGGAAGCAAACGCCATTGCCGTAATCCCGGCGGGCGGAAGAGGCGCGGCGAAAGGGGAAATCGTTTCTTTTCTATTACTAACGCATATGGCAAACGGAGGATTAACGTTGTGACGACAAGGAAACTAGCGGTAATCGGCAATGGAATGGCAGGCGTAAGATGCGTAGAGGAGATAGACCGGTTATCGCCCGGAGCCTTCGAAATCACGATTATCGGGGATGAGCCGCATCCGAATTACAATCGGATTATGCTGTCGAAAGTGCTGCAGGGGGATACCTCCATTTCGGATATTACCATCAATGATTTTGCTTGGTACAAGGAGCGCGGAATCCGGCTGCTGCTTGGCGAGAAGGCGGTGCGGGTTGACTCGGCCGGCAAAAACGTTTATCTCGAATCGGGCAGGACGGTGCCTTACGATGAACTTATATTGGCAACGGGATCTTCGGCTTTTGTCCCGTCGATCCCGGGTATTCGCAAATCCGGCGTAACAGCCTTTCGTAATATAAAAGATTGCGAGACGATGATCGAGGCATCGGAATCCTACCGGAGAGCGGCGGTGATCGGAGGCGGTCTTCTGGGGCTGGAGGCAGCGCGCGGTCTGCTCAATCTGGGCATGGAGGTGCATGTCGTTCATAATGCTCCTTATCTAATGAACAGGCAGCTGGACGCGATGTCGGCCGATATGCTCAAGCGCGAGCTTACGCAGCAGGGCATGCGGTTCTGGATGGAGAAACGGACGGAGAAAATTATCGGCCGCAAACGGGCCGAAGGGCTGTTGTTCAGTGACGGAACAAAGCTTATGGCGGATCTTATTGTATTGGCCGTCGGAATCAGTCCCAACGTCGAGATAGCCAATAACAGCGGAATTGCCACAAACCGGGCTATTCTTGTTGATGATTACATGCGGACCAATATGCCTCATATCTATGCGGTTGGGGAATGCGCCGAGCATAACGGGACGGTATACGGATTGGTCGCACCGCTGTACGAGCAGGGAAAAGTGCTGGCCAAGGTATTAACGGATGCGGATACTCCCCCTTACAAAGGCTCCATTCCTTATTCCATGCTGAAGGTGTCCGGGGTGGACGTGTTCTCTGCAGGAGATATTCAAGGCGATATTGAGGTGGCGCTGCAGCAATATAACGGTTTGCGGGGCACTTACAAGAAGGTAACCGTCAGAAACGGCAGGATAGCCGGTGCCGTATTGTACGGGGACAGTTCCGAGGGAATGAAGCTGCTGGATTATTTGAAGAAGAAAACGGATGCGGAGGTGCTCCTTGAAAAGACGGAAGGGGCATCAGGCGGTGCCGATGAGGCTGTTATTGCGATGGCCGATCACCAGACCGTATGCTCGTGCAACGGCGTGAGCAAAGGAGCTATCGTATGCGCCATTCAGGAGGACAAATTGCTGACGGTCGAGCAGATCCGGGATAAGACAAAAGCGTCCGGCTCCTGCGGGGGCTGCAAACAGCTGGTTGGCGCGGTACTCGCAAGCGTGCTGGCGGGAGCAGGAGGCGGAACCAAAAAGACGGTGCCGATCTGCGGCTGTACCGAGCTGGGGCATGAAGAAGTGAAGGCCGAAATTGCGAAACGGGAGTATGCAGACGCGGCGCAGGCAAGAGAAAAGCTTGGCTGGAGCAAGGCTGACGGCTGCGTCGTTTGCCGCGGGGCTATTCCTTATTATATGGGATTGACCCAGGAATCCAAAAAGCCGGCAAGTCCGTTGTTAGACCACGAGATCACGGAGTTATCATGGGATGCCCGGGAGCTGCAACTGCCGTATCCTGTGCAAACCGAGCGGTCCGTTCATTATTTGCAAACTTCGGACGTTCTGGTTCGGGATTTTGGGCTTGTTGCCGTACCTGCCGGCTGGGAGGTTTACGTCGGAGGTCATTCGGAGCATCCGGTCAAGCAAGCGCAGCTGCTTGCTGTAGTGGCGGAGGAAGAAATGGCGCTGAAGCTGGCAGCAGCCTGCGTTCAGTCGTACAGGGAGTCCGCTTATTACGGGGAGCGCCCTTGGAAATGGCTTGAGCGAATCGGCCTCCAGCCGCTTAGGGAGAAGCTGCTCGATCGCGGAGAGCAGGAAGATTTAATCAGCCGTATGCAGGCGGCGGAAAGGGCGGAGATGGTATGGAGCGGCACATAGAAACAATGACATTCACGGTGGAGCAGGCCAAGGAAGTAATGGCCACGCAATGTCCCTTCTGCAGCGTGCAATGCAAGATGGAGGTTGCGGAGGACCGTTCGGGACGGCGGCCAGCCTACCAGGTAACGGCGATTCCGAATAAAGCTTCCGAGGGCCGGTTATGCGTGAAGGGGATGAACGCCCATCAACATGCAGTCAGCAGGGAAAGGCTGCTTCATCCGATGATGCGTAAAAACGGCAAGCTGACGCAGGTAACTTGGGAGGAAGCGCTCGAGGCAGTCAGCACTCGGCTGACCGGTCTGCAAACGGAGCATGGCGCCCATTCCGTTGGTCTGTACGGCGGCGGATCGCTTACAAACGAATCTGCCTACTTGCTGGGCAAGTTTGCTCGGGTTGCCCTGCAGACTAAATACATCGACTATAACGGCAGGTTTTGCATGTCGGCCGCGGCATCGGCTGGCGTAAAAACCTTTGGCATCGACCGCGGCCTGACAAACAAGCTGTCGGACATTCCGCTAGCCGAATGCATTATTTTGGCGGGGACTAACATCGCGGAATGCCAGCCGACGCTGATGCCGTATTTTACGAGAGCGAAGGATAACGGGGCTATCATAATTGTTATCGACCCCAGAGTATCGGCCACCGCTTCTATCGCCGATCTCCATCTTCAGGTGAAGCCCGGCATGGATGCGGCGCTGGTGAATGGCATGCTGAAGGTTATATTTGACGAGAAGCTCATTGATGAAGGTTTTATCAAGAGCAGAACAAAAGGCTTTGGCGAGGTGAGGGAGCATGTGGATTCGCTTGACCTCGATGAAATAGCGGACGTGACCGGCGTAAGCATGGATCTGATCCGCAAAGCGGCTATCAGCTTTGGCAAGGCGCGTACGGGAATGGTTTTTACGGCCCGCGGCGTTGAACAGCACGCGGATGGCCATATGGCCGTAAGAAATTTTCTTAACCTGATTCTGGCTACGGGCAAAATCGGCAGGGAGGGCTGCGGCTACGGCGCCGTAACCGGGCAAGGGAACGGGCAGGGCGGACGCGAGCATGGGCAAAAAGCAGACCAGCTGCCCGGTTACCGATTGATTGAAAATCCGGAAGACCGAGCTTATATAGCTGGTGTATGGGGAATTGAACCCGAAGAGCTGCCGGGCAAAGGGGTATCCGCGTACGAAATGATGGAGCTTGTTCATAGCCGGGATATAAAAGGGCTGTTCGTAATGGGCTCTAATCCGATTGTATCGAACCCAAACGCCCTCCTGGTGGAAGAAGCGCTGGAGCGGCTGGAATTTCTCGTCGTTGCGGATATGTTCCTCTCCGAGACCGCCAAGCTGGCCGATATCGTGCTGCCGGTCACCGCATATCTCGAGAATGAGGGGACGATGACAAACCTCGAGGGCCGGGTTCTGCTGCGGCCTGCTGGCCGTTCGGCTCCGGGAGAAGCGCGTCATGACTGGCAGATTCTGTGCGACTTGGCTTACTGGCTGGGCAAGGAGAAGTATTTCGCCTTCCGCCGGCCGGAGGATATCTTTAATGAGCTGCGGATCGCCAGCCGCGGCGGCATTGCGGATTATTACGGCATTACGTACGAGAGGCTCCGCAAGGAGGAGGGGATCTATTGGCCATGCCCGTCCCTTGACCATCCGGGGACTCCAAGGTTGTTTGGCGAGCGATTTGCCCATCGGGACGGGCTTGCCGTATTCCAGACCGTAGACAGTTTATCTCCGGCGGAGCAGCCAAACGAAGAATATCCGTTGTACATGACAAACGGCCGTATGCTGTCCCATTACCTGACAGGGGTGCAGACGCGAAGAAGCCCCGTTCTCGCTGCCCGCGAGGTGGAAAACATACTGGAGATTCATCCGCTGACTGCTCGGAAATACCGGCTTGAGGATGGCGTTCTGGCCAGCGTGCAATCGAGCAGGGGAACGGTTATCGTCCGTGCGAAGCTTACTTCGGACATTCGCGAGGATACGTTATTTATCCCGATGCATTGGGGAGATGCCCAGAACGTGAACCGGGCTACCAATGCCTTGCTTGATCCGAACTGCAAAATGCCGGATTTCAAGACAAGCGCGGTGAAGGTACGGCCGCTTGCCGAGTATTTGCGGGAAGAGCGGGAGATGGGACTGGTGAAAGAATGATAGGCGGTATCATATTGGCCGGAGGCCAAGGCAGGAGGATGGGCGGATTAATGAAAGCGCTCCTGCCGATGGAAGGGCGGTTTATGATTGAGCAGGTCCGTGACGGCATGCTGCCGTTATGCGGAAGCGTTACGGCCGTCGTCGCGTCCGAGGAGCAGGCTAAGCTCCTCTCCGGCTTGAAGCTGCCCTGCCTGATTGATACGTCGCCGGGACAAGGGCCGCTTGCCGCTCTTCATACCGCGTTTGAATACAATTGTTATTCAGCCCTCTGGGTATCCGCTTGCGACATGCCGTTTGTATCGGCTAAGGCAGCCTCCTATTTGCAGCATCGGATGGAAGAGAGCGGAAGTCTGGCTGCCGTGCCTGAGATTAAGGGGCAGCTTCATCCGCTGCATGCCGTTTATCGCGCGGAATGCCTCGAGCAGGCAGAGCGTTGCCTGCAGGAAGGCGACTACAGCATGAAGGGCTTTTTGAAGCGGATCGACTATACTCGGGTTCCGGAGGAGGAGTTTGCGTTGGCCGGCATAGCTCTTAGCTTTGTTGACAATATCAATACTCCGGAGCAATACGAGGAAGCGAAATTACGAAAGGGGGTGTAGCCTTGGCAGCAGCCGTATATCAGATTACGGGCTTTAAAAATACGGGCAAAACAACGCTCATATGCCGGTTGATCGATTATTTGGTGTCCCGCGGCGTGATGGTCGCAACGATTAAGCATGACGGCCACCTTTTTGAGGCGGAGCCGGCGCATACGGATACCGCCCGGCACCGTTCCTCCGGAGCCGTCTGGTCGGCGATTACTTCGGCAGACCGGACGGCAATCGTGAAAGAGAAGCCTTCCGCATTGGTTGAGCTGATCGGGGAAGCGCCGGCAGAGGCATTTATCCTTGTTGAAGGGTTTAAGGCTGAGCGGTTCCCGAAGCTTGTGATCGTGAGAAAGGCGGAGGATGAACGGCTGCTGGGCGAACTGAATGGCATTACGGCAGTAGCGGTCTGGCCGGGATATACCTTACAGCAAGACGCCATTCCGGCAGGGGCCAAGCGATTCGAGATAGACGATGTGCACGGGATAGGAGATCATATACAGATAGAAAGTTTGAGAAGACGGTCCTGAAGCGGGACCGTCTTTTTCCATTATCGAAAACTTTTTCGGCAATTGTCCGTATACATGATTACACTATCGTGACAGCAAGCGAGGAGGTACGCCTAAATGTTTCAGTTATTCGTCTATATCGGCTGCGCATTTATTTTGATATCCGGGGTCGCTTTGGGAGCTTGGACAACGCCTGAGCAGCAAAGAAGCAATTTTAATACGGGGCAGCCATCGGACAGAAGGATAAGAAACAAGGTTGCGACCTGGTCCTTTGTGCTGGCATTGATCTGCCTTGCGATTGCCGGACTGATCAACTGGATGGGCTAAATAGAAAGCGCCCCGTTTAACAAACGGGGCGCTTTCTTGTTCAGCTCTCCGGAATAGGCTTTTCCGCGGAATCCTTCGAAACGGCGGGAAGGCGGATGACGGCTTCCGTTCCAATCCCTATGGCGCTGCTGAAGCGGATCGTCCCCTCCATCGCCTCAATAATCCGGAAGGTGACCATGAGCCCAAGACCCGTTCCTTTGGATTTGTTGGAGAAATAAGGCTCGCCTAGCTTGTCCAGCTTCTCGGGATCGATTCCTTCGCCATTATCGGTGACCCGGATGATAACCTCATCCCCTTCACTGTCCGCCTTAACCGACACGGCGCCGTCAAACCCGGATATCGCCTCCAGGCTATTCTTGATCATATTTATGATCGCCTGTTTCAATTTCTCTGCGCTGCCCAGCACATAAAGGTCAGGTTCAGCGGTAAATTCAAGTCTCGTGCTTTGCATGGCGGCGAGAGGAGAGATGATGTCCTGGATGTGATTCAGCTCTTCCGAAATATTCAACGGTTTGACATCTTCCAAATGAGGCTTGGCGAAAGTCAGGAATTCGGTAATGATGCTGGACGCGCGATCCAGCTCCTGCACGGCCAGCTGCAGGAACTGTTTCTCTTTGTTTACCGCTTTTTCCCCCGCCAGTTGAATGAAGCCGCGCGTCACCTGCAGCGGATTTCGAACTTCATGCGCGATTGATGCGGCCAGATGGCTGATCAGCTCCATTTTCTCCGCGCGCTGAATTTCCCGGTTGAACATTTCGAGCTCCTTGGAGTATTTGACCAGCTGATCATGGTTGCGAGAGAATTGCCTGCCCATCACGGCTATAAGAGACAGCAGGAAAACTAGCAGCCCCCACTTCCAATAGATCAAATGATAGGTTTCATCCCTGAAGTAGATCATAATCTCCGAGATAAAAACGCTGCAGAAGACGGAGTAACCGACGGAAATGATAATGGCGTCCCGGTTCCCCTTCCATGCGTAACCAATCGCGTGAACAGTCAGAATGAGGAATTGCATGGCGGCGATTACGGTAAGCGGCACAACTTGCAGCAGGCTAAGGCTTATGCCCGGAGCGATGGTTTTGCCTAGCGCCCATAACACGATAACGACAACCGTAACCGGAATGAGAACGATTCTGAATTTTTTTATAATGCCGTAAATCCCCGGTCCAAGCGTCTGTTCGAAAAAGACCGCGAGAGCGGGTGTAAGCAAAAACAAGGCTAAATCGAACAAGTCCAGAAACGGTCTTCCGTAAGCGTAATAATGATGGTACAAGGCGGGAGAGTAGGCTAACGTAATTTCGCCCAGGCATAAGATAATCAGGCATAAAGACATCCACAGCACAATCTGCTCGCGTTTAAGAAAGAACAAGCAAGTCATCATGATCAAGGCGATAAACATAAACGAGCCGCCATAGACCAATTCAATCAAACCGTAACGCTCATAACCGGGCAGCATCTGATTGTAATCGCCGATGACCATCTCGGGCTCCAGCGATTGTCTTTCGTCGGACAAATGAAGCAGAATAAGCAAGTTATTGCCTTTGGCCGCGCTTGAAAGGGGAAGAAGCGTATAGTTTACGTCATAAGGATACGATCTTTCCATGTTGTAGAGAAGACCGTCCCGATGTTCAAGAGCTACGCTGACAGCCGTGCCGTAAAGGCGCTTCATCCATATTCCCGGCGTATTCCAATCCAGGGACGGGAGCGTGACGCGCAGAAGCAGGGCATCGGCGCCGGCTGCGCGCTTCTGCATGGGCTGATTCGTGTCGGCATGCAGCCATTTTTTCGGGTCTCCCTCCGCGATCCATGCCGGTTGGTAGGACTCATCGGGCTTGTACAGCCACTGGTAATCCCATTCCTTAACGACGAGATCATTTTGTTTGGGCTTTTCTTTTTCTATGGAAGAGACATGTTGAATCTGATAGACCGAGCATAGAACCAGCACGATAATGCCTGCAATCAGAAGAATGGTTGATCTCATAACCGTCACCTACAGTTGATATTTCTGTCATCTTTTACCATACTTGCTAATTCGACAAAAATCAATATGATCCAACAAAGTATACATCTCCTTGATATAGGAGTGCTATAATGAAGCCATTTAAATCGGGCAGAGGCGGTGTTGAGCATGGCGGTAAGCGAGCATTATGCACGCAATGGCAAGGTCGGCATTCATTATTACGATTCAAGAGACGATGCGGATGAAAGGTTAGTTCCGATTGTAGTCTGCCCGGGATTATCGGAAACGGCGGAGGAATATCTGGATTTTATGGAGGCGGCGGCACCAAGAAGATGTATATTGTTGTCTTTCCGAGGAAGAGGGAAGAGTGACACGCCCGAAGGCGGCTACAATCTGCAAGACCATCTGTCCGATCTGGAAGCCGTCGCGGGAGATGCCGGCGTGGAGAGCTTTCATCTGTTTGCTTATTCGAGAGGAGTATCTTATGCGCTGCAATATGCCCATTCCTACCCGGGCAAGGTATGCTCGATTACCGTCGGCGATTATCCTCCCGAACATCGGGCGATGCCTGACGGCTGGGCGGAGGACTACATACATCATTATCTGATTCCGTATAACCGGACCTCGAACATACGGACAACCGCGGTATGGGGAATACAGCGGGAATCGGTTCAACTCCGGCTAGACCAGTCCTTGAAGGCGCCAATAATGGTGGCAAGAGGACTGTTGGAGGGCTCTCTGATTGCGGAAGAGGATCTTGCCAGGTATCAGCGGATGAGTAATGCTGTACGCATAAAAGAATACGCACGATCGGGACATGCGCTGAAGGGTGAAGACAAGGCGCAGTTTTATGCGGATATTATCCGTTTTGTTAATGAACAGGACGGAGGTACGGAGTAAGAAAAAGTAATTGCGGATTGCAACTATTGTGTGTTATAACTATTGTCGGGTGATGTAGGAATGGAACAATTGCCGCAATACGTGGATGTACGCGAAATACTGCAAAACGTCGTTAGAAGATTTGGGCTGCAGCAGAAGGATGGGGCGCAGGGGTCCGGAATTTCCGTTATTCAAAGCCATATTCTGTACGAGCTTCATAAGCGCCCGAATCTATCGTTAAATGAACTGGCTGATGCGCTGTGCGTGGAAGCAAGCACGTTAAGCAGGCAGGTGCAGCAATTGGTTGAGCATGAACTGCTCAGCCGGGAACCGGATCCGAAGGACCGTCGATACGTAACGCTGTCCCTGACGTCTAAAGGACATGAGCAGCAGAAGGCTGTTGCGGAAGCAATGGAAGATTATATCTTAAGCATTTTTCAGTATGTGCCCCCGGATAAAAAAAGTCAGGTGCTCGAAAGCCTTCAAATTTTAAATGACGCGATGGGTCAAAGTCCCCATTGCTGTTTACCTCCTCTATAGAGGAGTTTATTTTTGGGAATTAGTTGCAATTTGCAATTATTAACCTTATCGATATGAACTAAAGCGGGGAACGACAAGTGGCATTTATAGCAGTTATTCTTTTTTTGATTACGTTAACGTTTGTGATCTGGCAGCCGAAAGGGCTTGGCATTGGCTGGTCAGCCGCAGGCGGTGCTGTGCTGGCGTTGCTTTTTGGCGTTGTAAGCTTTGCGGATGTAGGAACCGTAACCGGTATTGTATGGAATGCAACCATTGCTTTTATCGCCATTATCCTGAACTCGCTGATCCTTGACGCAATTGGTTTCTTTGAGTGGGCAGCCCTGCATATGGCCCGTCTTGCCAAAGGAAACGGCAGAAGAATGTTTGTATACGTCGTTGTGCTTGGCGCAGCCGTATCGGCCTTTTTCGCCAATGACGGGGCAGCGCTTATCCTTACGCCAATTGTGCTTGCCATGGTTCGGGCGCTTAAGTTCGACAACAAAATGATCCTGCCGTTTATTATGGCAGGCGGATTTATATCGGACACGACGTCATTGCCTCTAATAATAAGCAATCTGGTCAATATCGTTTCGGCCGATTATTTCGGAGCGGGTTTTGTGGAATACGCCAGCCGGATGATCATCCCGAATTTCTTCTCGCTTGGGGCAAGTCTTCTTGTGCTTTATCTCTTTTACCGGAATAGCATTCCTGCGGACTACGATGTCCGCGAAGTGAAAGAACCAAGGGAAGCGATTAAAGATCATAAGCTGTTCCGCTTGTCTTGGATTCTGTTGGCGATTCTGCTGGCAGCCTATCTGGCCAGCGAATTTATTCACCTGCCGGTATCCATTATTACCGGCGCAGTGTCAGTGGTATTCCTGCTGTTCGCCCGCCGCAGTCCGGCGATTCGGACCAAGCAGGTGATGAGGGAAGCTCCATGGACCGTTGTCGTTTTTTCAATCGGAATGTACGTCGTGGTCTACGGGCTGCGAAACGCGGGACTGACGGATGCGCTTGGAGAGGTTATTCAAGCGTTTGCCGATCGTGGGCTTTTTGCCGCTACGATGGGGATGGGCTTCTTGTCGGCCATTTTATCCTCCGTAATGAACAACATGCCAACGGTTATGATTGACGCCTTGGCGATTAAAGGGACGGCTACGGCAGGCGCGATTCGCGAAGCGCTGGTCTATGCGAACGTGATCGGATGCAATCTTGGGCCGAAGCTGACGCCAATCGGTTCGCTGGCCACTCTGTTATGGCTTCATGTTCTGGCGAAAAAGGGCGTAAAGATTTCATGGGGCTCCTATATGAAAGCAGGCTTCGTATTAACCGTACCAACCCTGTTTATTACGCTGGCCGGATTATATATTTGGCTTCAGATTATTCATTCGTTTAGCGTGTATGTTGGCTTTGCAGTGGCGGGTTTCCTGGTGGCAGCGGGCGTTGCCTTCGCCTTCTTCTTCAGGTTGAAATCCGGCAAAAAACAAGAAACGGAAAAACAAATGGCGTAGCCATGACAGGAGGATAAGGATGGCGGCAAAACCTATCGTATATTTCTTATGCACGGGCAATTCGTGCAGAAGCCAGATGGCTGACGGATTTCTGAAGTTGTTGGGCGGTGGCCAATTTGAGGTGTACAGCGCCGGTTTGGAAGCGCACGGACTAAATCCGAGAGCGATACAAGCGATGAAGGAGGCCGGAGTGGACATTTCGGCCAATACTTCAGACGTGATTAACGCCGAATTATTAAATCGGGCCAATTACGTTATTACTTTATGCGGCCATGCGGACGAGCATTGCCCGGTTATCTCGAACGAAAATGTCATCAAGCGGCATTGGGGATTTGACGATCCGGCAAAAGCTGCCGGCGCCGAGGAGGAAATCATGGCTCAGTTCCGTGCCGTAAGGGATGCCATTCATGACCGGATCAAACAATTTGTAGATGAAAGCTGCCGTTAAGGCAGCTTTTTTTAATTGGAGCTCCGCCAAGGACGGCGACAGCCGTTTCACCTAATCCTCCGGCTCGTTCATGCCGCGGACGTAAACCACGTAACAGCCCCGGTCCTCGTCAATTTCGGTTGATGTCGTAAACATCGGACCATAGCCCGGAACGTCTACGATATCCTTCAGCAAGTAGCGGATGACCTCGTAATGGCTGGCGCTGCGGATCTCGGTCAGCTTGCGTCCCCGTTCGCTCGGCTTTCTGAATTCGATATAAATGCCGCGTCCCCGGTAGTTCGATTCGTCTCCGTAATTTTCGTTCGGCCCGATTCGCTTGACGATCAGCATCTCTTCCTTTTCCTGCATTTCGTTTGAGGTTAATTCGTATTGAACTCCGTTTGCAATCAGGTAGGTGCACAATTGACGGGCATACATCTCATCGATCCCGACATTAGCGGAAGGGTACTCCATCAACGGCTCGTATTCATTAAATCCTTTGTCCACAAAATACGTTAATTTATTCATCTCATTCACTCCGAATCAAAATGATTTCAATATCATACCATCATTTTATGGAAACATTAACTTTTCCTGCTGCATTCCTATCAAAATATGATATAACTTTATAGGAACTATGAAGCTTGGAGGATGCTAGTCTATGAATTTAACTCAAAAAGCAATGCTTGGCGTCTCTGCCGTTGCAATGGCTGCCGCCCTGGCAGGCTGCGGTCAATCGACGACTTATCCGAGAACCGCTCAGCCAACGGACAGCCAATGCAGGGACTGGGAGTGGGACAGCAAAAACGGCGTATACCGCTGCGACGATTCCAGCTCCTCTTACTACCGGAATTATTACTATGGCAACAGTTATTATTCGTCCCGGTCCGCCCTGCAAAAAAGCAGTGCCTATTCTGCTTATAAATCCAGCGTATCCGGCAAAACGAGCTCCGGCTTTGGCAAAGGCAGCTCCATTAGCGGAGGCTAAGCCGTGAAGGATTTCGCCGAAGAGAGAAGCGCGTTTTATTCCGGGATTGAAGGGTATTGGGCAGATTTGTACGGCGAGGAGTATTCCCTCTATGACCTATACGATGTAACGAAGGAAGAGGTTCATAAGATTCGCGAATCGACGAACCGGATCGGCCATATTTTTTGCAAGGCCGCCCAATTGCTTCGCACCGTGGATGACGAGACTTTGCTGATGCTTGGTTTTCCGCGCGCAACCTTGTCTTACCTAAGAATGAGAAGCTTATCGGTCGAAAGCGTGATCGCCAGGCTGGATTTGGTGAAGGCAGGAGATACGTACAAATGCATGGAGATCAATTCGGATACTCCTACTTTTATCAAGGAGCTCCACCATGTGAACGGCCTGGTATGCGAAGCCTTTGACCGCCATAACCCGAATAAGGGCTATGAGACGCAGCTTGCGTTTGCGGTCGAGAAAGCGGTTATCGAAAGTCTGGAATATCTCGGGGACGATCCGATTGCTCCTCATGTTGCGTTTACGGCGCATGGAGATAACGTGGAAGACGCGAGCACGGCTCTTTACTTACAGAGCTTACTGCCGTTGCCTTCGACCTTTGTTCCGCTTGACCAGCTTCAAATTATCCGGCATATCGGGTTGTACGATGGGGAGGGAAATCGCATTCACGTTCTGTACCGCCAGACCTTCCCGGTGGAGAATTTTATTGAGGATGAAGACGAAGAAGGAAATCCGATCGGACTGTGGCTGCTGGAGCTTATCGAACGGAAGAAGCTCGCGGTCATTAACCCGCCGTCTGCGTTCCTTCTCCAATCCAAGGCGGTCCAGGCTATTATTTGGGGCTTGCATGAAGAAAGGAGTCCATTCTTTACGGAAGAGGAGCAGCGTTGGATCGGAGAGTATTTTCTGCCGACCTATCTGGAGCCGGACCGCTTTCTTAAAGAGCGGACGAAATACGTAATGAAACCGGCGTTTGGGCGCGAAGGGGATACGGTGAAAATTTTCGATGGCGACGGGACGTTAGCGGCAGAGGATAAACATAATTCTTACGCACATTACCTTCCGGTCTATCAGGAATACGTAGAGCTGCCCACAGCTGCATTCCGGACGGAAAAGGGAGAACGTGAGGGCTCATACATGTACGGAAGTTTTCTGGTCGGGGGAAAAGCCGGTGCCATAGGCATTCGGATTGGCAGCCCGATTACGGATAATTTATCTTATTTCATGCCGGTTGGCATTACTAAATCAGAGTGAGGAGCTAATGTGCAATGGACACTAATTTATACGTGGATTTCTTGCTTTATTCATTGACGGGCTTTGCGATTATGATAGCAGGGCTTCTCTTGTTCGAATTGACCACCAAAAATAAGGAATTCGCCCTTATATTCAAAGGGAATGCTTCGGCGGCCTTGTCGCTTGGCGGCAGGCTGGCAGGTCTCGCCATCGTCATACGGGCGGCTGCGGAAAACTCGGTGTCGCTCTCCGATATGCTGCTATGGGGCGCAATCGGGATCGTTGCGCTAGTAATCCTCTACTACTTGACGGAGCTGATTACTTATTTATTCGGCAAAGGGCTCAAAGTAAATGTGACCATCTTCAAATCGATTGAGCAAAACAACATCGCGGTAGGCATTCTTATCTTGCTTATTTCGTGCAGCGTGGGCATGGTTATTGCCGGATGCCTTACTTATAATCCGGAGCTGCTCGGCTAGCTTGATAAATAACCTCATATCTTGACAAGTTGAGTCCCTGGCGTTATAATCGGGTCTAACCATGTTTTTCTATACTTAACGGCGTTGAAGAGGAGCAGTAATATCGCGGAGCAAGGCTAAGAGAGCCGGCGGATGGTGCAAGCCGGACCTGCAGCGATGTGAATCTCGCCTTGGAGCTTTTGCGTAATCGCGCAACGATTAGCCGGCGTTAAAGGCAATGAGTGAACGGAAGGCAAAGCATGCCGGACGTTAACTAGGGTGGTACCACGGGAATAATCTCTCGTCCCTAGCGATAATACGCTAGGGGCGGGAGTTTTTTTATGTCGGTGATGCGCTCGCGTGCACACTTTTTAGGAGGAAATGATGATGAGTCAGGAATTTCAAGGCTACAACCCGCTCGTGGTAGAGCCGAAATGGCAGAAGTACTGGGATGAGAACAAAACGTTCGCAACAACGGAAGATCCGGGCAAGAAAAAATTTTACGCCCTTGACATGTTCCCTTATCCGTCCGGCGCGGGCCTGCACGTAGGTCATCCGGAAGGTTACACGGCTACGGACATCGTATCCCGTTACAAACGGATGCGCGGCTACAACGTCCTTCATCCGATGGGCTGGGACGCGTTCGGCCTGCCGGCGGAGCAATACGCTTTGCAAACGGGTCGCCACCCGCGCGAGATTACGGTGGAGAACATCAACAATTTCCGCCGCCAGATTAAATCGCTGGGCTTCTCGTACGACTGGGACCGCGAATTCAGCACGACGGATCCGGATTACTATAAATGGACGCAATGGATCTTTATCCAATTGTATAACAAAGGCCTTGCTTATGTGGCGGAAGTACCGGTTAACTGGTGTCCTGCGCTGGGTACCGTTCTGGCGAACGAAGAAGTCATCGACGGCCTTAGCGAACGCGGCGGCCATCCGGTTATCCGCAAGCCGATGCGCCAATGGATGCTGAAGATTACGGAATACGCCGAGCGCTTGCTCGAGGATCTGGAAGAGCTCGACTGGTCGGAGAGCATCAAAGACATGCAGCGCAACTGGATCGGCAAATCGACCGGCGCCGAAGTAACCTTCTCCATTGACGGTCACGACGCATCGCTTGTTGTATTCACAACGCGTCCGGATACGCTGTTTGGCGCAACCTACTGCGTACTGGCTCCCGAGCATGAGCTGGTTGCAAAAATCACGACGGCTGACCAAGCCGAAGCGGTCGAGGCGTACAAGGAAGCAGCCGCTCGCAAGAGCGATCTGGAGCGTACCGACCTTGCGAAGGACAAAACAGGCGTATTTACGGGCGCTTACGCGATCAATCCGGTTAATGGCGCGAAGACGCCAATCTGGATTGCCGACTACGTGCTCGCCGGTTACGGAACGGGCGCAATCATGGCGGTACCGGGCCACGATACCCGCGACTGGGAGTTTGCGAAGCAGTTCGATCTGCCAATCCTTGAAGTGGTTCAAGGCGGCGATGTAACGAAAGAGGCTTATGCAGGCGACGGCCCACACGTCAATTCCGACTTCCTGAACGGTTTGAACAACGAAGACGCGATCAAAACGATGATCGAGCATTTGGAAGGCACGGGCAAAGGGCACGGCAAGGTCACTTACCGTCTGCGCGACTGGCTGTTCAGCCGCCAGCGCTACTGGGGCGAGCCGATTCCGATTCTGCACTTGGAAGACGGCACCATGAAGCCGGTTCCCGTTGATCAGCTGCCGCTTGTATTGCCGGAAGTGGATGCGATCAAGCCATCCGGCACCGGTGAATCCCCGCTTGCGAACGTTACGGAGTGGGTAAACACGATTGATCCGGAAACAGGCATGAAAGCGCGGCGCGAGACAAACACCATGCCGCAATGGGCGGGAAGCTGCTGGTACTATCTGCGCTTTATCGATCCGAAGAACGAGAACGAGATCTGCTCGCCGGAGAAGCAGAAGGAATGGCTGCCGGTTGACCTGTACATCGGCGGCGCGGAGCATGCGGTGCTTCACTTGCTCTATGCGCGCTTCTGGCACAAAGTGCTCTACGATCTTGGCGTCGTAAATACGAAAGAGCCGTTCCACAAGCTGGTTAACCAAGGCATGATTCTGGGCACGAATAACGAGAAAATGTCCAAATCGCGCGGCAACGTCATTAACCCGGATGATATCGTGAACGAATTCGGTGCGGATACGCTCCGCATGTACGAAATGTTCATGGGACCTTTGGAAGCGACGAAGCCTTGGAACACGAACGGCGTAGAAGGCACTTACCGCTTCTTGAGCCGCGTATGGCGCTTGTTCGTCAGCGAGGACGGCAGCGTAAACGCGAAGATCACAAGCGACGGCGAAACAACAAAAGCGTTCAAGCAAACCTGGCACCGTTCCATCAAGAAGGTGACCGATGATTTCGAGAACCTGCGCTTTAACACCGCGATCAGCCAGTTGATGATTTTCGTTAACGAAGCCTACAAAACGGATGTTCTGCCGGTTGAAGCGATGAAGAACTTCCTGCAAATGCTGTCCCCGCTGGCTCCGCATATCGCGGAAGAGCTGTGGGAGAAGCTGGGCGGAACGGGCTCCATCACTTACGAGCAATGGCCTTCTTACGAAGAAGCATTGACCGTGGACGATGAAGTAGAAATCGTCGTGCAGGTGAACGGTAAAATTATCGAGCGCGTTTCCATTGCAGCCGATACGGCGGAAGCAGAGATGGAAGGCCTCGCCAAAGACATGGATAAAGTGAAGGAACTGATAGAAGGCAAAACGATCCGCAAAGTGGTCGTTGTAAAGGGCAAGCTCGTTAACATCGTAGCGAACTAAATAGCAGATAAAAAGAAGAGGTGAGCGGGCCAGCAGCACATATTGTGCTACTGTCCGTTCACCTCTTCGCCGTAGAAAGCGGTATTTATTTTGGCGACGTCTTCGTCGAATTTTTTATGCGTCGTCCGGATCAGCCGGTTGAAGGTGCCGTCAAGCTCGCGATTCAGCAGCTGCAGGGCCTGTGCCGTAATACCTCCCGGAACCGCTACTCTCTTCTGGATATCTTCCGGGGATAACCCGCCTTCCGTCAGCAGAAGTCCCGTGCCAAGCAGCATGTTGCTTGCAACGCTGACCGCATCCTCGCGGCTGATTCCCGTTTCGCATACGGCCGCATCAACGAACTGCTCGACCAGATAAGCGAAAAAGGCGGGTCCGCAGCTGGAAAGGTCGGATACGATTCGGGTATAGGGCTCCTCGATGGGGAGCGGCTCGCTGATGAAGGCAAGCATATCTTCGATAAGAGCCTGATCCTCTTCCGTAATACGGGAGCCGTAGATGCATAAGGTAGCTCCGCTCCAGACGAGGTTGGTGACGCTTGGAATCACTTTTGCGATTTTACAGGGCAAAAGCTCTTCCAGATGCCCGATCAGAACCGGACTCGTAATGGATATAAGAAGCTGATCCGGCCGCAGGACCGGCAGAAGATCGTCGATCACTTTCTTATATTCAAGCGGTTTGACGCATAAAAACAAAATGTCGCTAACGCTTGCGGTGCTTGCATTCGAACGCTCGGCTCTCATTCCGGGATATCGTTCAGCAAGCGCCTGGGCCTTGGCGTAGGTGCGGTTGCTGATTACGATCTGACACGGGTCGAGTGCTCCAGATGCGACGAAGGCTTCGATCAGCAGGCTACCCATCGCGCCCGTCCCAATGAATCCGACATTCATGCTCAGCCCTCCTAACAGATTTGCTCTTTTAACCTATTCCTCAAGACTTGCCTTATATGACAGGAAAATGCTAAAAATCCCCTTTTTTTGATGAAAGGAGTGTTGTTAATGGCCCGTCTCCCCCAAGGTCGTCGAACGAATTCGAATAGAAGCAAATTAATCATCCCTCTAATACTCATAGCTTCCGCAGTCGTGCTGCTGGCTGCAGCCTTTGCGCAGCCAAAGGAGAAAGCGCCCGATGAATGGGTGCAGTTGAACCGGGAGGTTGGCGCTGCTCTGCAAATGCAGGGAGAACCGGAAGCGGGAGCGCAAAACGCGGAACTGACCGATAAACCAAAGGACGGCGAATCGGGGATGCCGAGTACCCCGCCGGGGAGTGTTCAAGCGGAGGTTCGCGCAGGAGAAGCGGGAGGGGACGAAGAACTCCCGTCGTCAGGCAAGCTTGACATTAACCGGGCAACAGCCGAGCAGCTGGATACGCTGAAAGGAATTGGTCCGGCCAAAGCGCAGGCCATTATCGCCGACAGGGAACAGAACGGTCCTTTTTCATCGGCGGAAGATCTTCTCCGGGTGAAAGGAATAGGCAGCAAGCTGCTTGCCGGAATAAAAGATAGCGTTGTCGCATCGCCTTGATTATGAGAGAATGGGACAAGGCGCAGGGAGGTTTTCCCAGGCCTATATGACCATATTCGGGCATGAAGTTCGATTTGATTGGACAACCAAAACCGAGCCGTTTGCTTTGAAGTGGTTGAAGCATGTCCACCCCATAAATCAAGGAGTTGTTGCACATGACGAATCAAGAACAAAACAAACGTTCGCTCGACACATTGGCTGTCCACGGCGGGCAGGAGATCGACCCGACCACGTTTTCCCGGGCGGTTCCGATTTACCAGACGACCTCTTACGGCTTCCGTGACACGGATCATGCAGCCAACCTGTTCTCGCTTCAGGAATTCGGCAACATTTATACCCGCTTGATGAATCCGACAACGGATGTTTTCGAGAAGCGCGTCGCCGAGCTGGAAGGAGCGCCCGCTGCGCTCGCCGTTGCGTCCGGACAAGCTGCGATTACGTATTCGATTATGAATATCGCGGGAGCGGGAGACGAAATCGTATCCGCAACCAGCCTGTACGGGGGTACATACAATCTGTTCTCGACAACCTTGCCTAAGCTTGGCATTCAAGTCAAGTTCGTGGATCCGTCGAATCCCGAAAATTTCCGCGCGGCGATTACGGAACGCACGAAAGCTTTGTATGCGGAAACGGTAGGCAATCCGAAGGGCGATATTCTTGATATCGAAGCGGTAGCGGCGATTGCTCACGAGAACGGCATTCCGCTTATCGTGGACAATACGTTCCCAAGCCCTTATCTTCTCCGTCCGATTGAGCATGGCGCGGATATCGTGGTTCATTCCGCAACCAAATTCATTGGCGGTCACGGTACGTCGATTGGCGGCGTTATTGTGGACGGCGGCCGCTTCGACTGGAAAGCAAGCGGCAAATTCCCGGGTTTGACTACTCCGGATCCTAGCTATCACGGCGTTGTATACACGGATGCGGTTGGTCCAATTGCTTATATTATTAAAGCTAGGGTACAATTATTGCGTGACATGGGCGCTGCCCTGTCGCCGTTCAACTCGTTCCTGCTGCTGCAAGGTCTCGAAACCCTGCATCTGCGGATGGAGCGCCATAGCTCGAACGCCTTGAAGGTTGCGCGGTTTCTTGAATCGCATGAGGCGGTGGAATGGGTAAGCTATCCGGGGCTCGAGAGCCATCCATCGTACGAGCTGGCTAAGAAATACTTGCCGGACGGTCAAGGCGCGATTCTGACCTTTGGCATTAAAGGCGGCGTGGATGCCGGCAAAAAGGTGATCAATTCCGTGAAGCTGTTCTCGCATTTGGCGAATGTCGGCGACTCGAAGTCGCTAATCATTCATCCTGCAAGCACAACCCACCAGCAGCTGTCGGCTGCCGAGCAGGAAGCGGCTGGCGTAACGGCCGGGCTGATCCGTTTGTCGATCGGAACGGAAGGCATCAGAGATATTTTGGCCGATCTGGATCAAGCCTTGCGCGCAAGTCAATCGAACTAATTCATCTTTATCGTCTATATACATCTAGATAGAGGCAGATCCGTCGGATTCCCTTCTTGAGGGGTCTGACGGAAGCTGTCCGGGCAAAAGAAAAAGGAGTGGAAGACATGTCAGAAGCACAGGATGCTTCACGCAAAGACTGGGACACGTATTTTATGGATATCGCCTATATGGTGTCTACACGCTCGCGTTGTCCCCGACGTCATGTCGGATCGGTGCTTGTGCAGGGCAAGAAGCTGCTGGGAACCGCCTATAACGGCGCTCCGATGGGCGTGCAGGACTGCTCGGAAGCAGGCTGCATGATTACGGAGGAGTGGGAGACTAGAATCGGCGACGACGGTCAGGAGCAAATGGTCAAAAAACAGCGCTGCATCCGCACGATTCACGCGGAGCAGAATCTGCTGCTCTTTACGGACCGTGCCGACCGGGAAGGCTCCACGGTATACGTAACCGATCAGCCTTGCTGGACCTGCGCGAACATGCTGGCGAACAGCGGCGTGAAGGAAATCGTGTTCCATCGCGGTTATCCGAAGGATAGCGACAAGGTAAGCCTGCTTATGAGCCAGAAAGGCATTGTATTCCGTACGCTGACGGATTACGAGCCGCCGCCGCAGGCGAGTATGAAGGTCATATCCTAATTAAATAAGCGAATGGGGAAGAACCTCTGCATGCATCTGATTTTGATGCGTCCGGAGGTTCTTTTTTTGTTTGAAGGAGGGATGGCCGTGAATAGACGGCCTTTAGTATGGTTTGCCGTATTCTGGATTGCGGGAAGCGGCATGGCCGCTCATCTTAGCAGCGTTGGAACAGCGCTGGCGCTATGTTCAGCCGCGGTCCTACTTCTTGCGCTTGCGTTGCTTGGGCAATCGACAAGGCGGCTTGCCGTGGTGTGCCTGATCGGCTGCATGCTTGCGGCCGGCGAGCGGATGTGGGCCGATGTCCGCAACGCCAGCGCGCTGGATTTGCCGGGCGATTCCCATGAAGCGGAAGTGACCGGCACGATTGTGTCCGCGGTAGAGGTCGACGGCGACCGCGCGATGTTCCGCGTGACGGCCGATGCCGTCCGCGTGAGTGGCGAAGCGGCGCCGCGCAAGATCCGCGAGCGCCTGCTTGTTCAGGTGCGGCTTGCGGAGCGGCCGCACCAAGAGGTCGCCGCCGCGTGGCACCGCGGCGACAAGGTGCGCCTCGCCGGCGAGCTTGCGCGGCCGGCTGGCGCATCCAACAGCGGCGGCTTCGATTACCGCCGCTATCTGGAAAGCAGCCAGCATATCCACTGGCTGCTCAAGGTCAAGGGCATCGGCGCCGTCCAGGCGGCGCCGGGCCCGGGCTGGACCGCGGCCGCCGTGCTCGGCCGCGTCGATGCCGCGCGCGACTGGCTTGGCGCGCGGATGGAGCAATTGTACCCGGCCGACCAGTCCGGGTACATGAAGGGGCTGGTCCTCGGCATTCGCGAGGACCTGGACCCGGAGCAGTTCCAGCAGTTTTCCCGGCTGGGACTTACTCATATATTGGCCATTTCGGGCCTTCACGTGGCCGTATTCGTTTACGCGCTTGGAGCAATTCTGCGGCTGCTGCGTTTGACCCGGGAACGGCTGCTGGTTACCTTGATTGCGGCCGTCCCTTTTTATGTGCTTCTCTCCGGCTCGTCGCCTTCCGTCGTAAGGGCAGGGCTCATGACGATGCTGGCCCTTCTTGCCGCACGGATGGATAAGCTCAAGGACGGTTTGCATCTGCTTGCTGCCGCAGCGGTTGGAATGCTGATCTGGAATCCTTCCTTTATTGAGGACGTAGGCTTCCAATTGTCCTTTGCCGTCACGGCAGGGCTGATTCTGTTCGTGCCGCCGGTGAGGCGGGCGATGCCGGATTGGCGCAAAGGGAAGTCTCTCCTTGATTTGCTCGTCGTGACGGTTGTGGCGCAGGCGGTATCCTTCCCGTTGACGGTCTACTACTTTAACCAATTTCACTTGCTCTCGATTCCCGCCAATCTGGTCCTGGTGCCGTTCATTAGTTTTATCGTGATGCCGATAGGGGCGGTTGCGCTGATCCTTGGCCTGCTATGGCCGCTTGGCGGTCAACTGCTGGCGGCTGTCAGCGTGTACGCAAACGAGTGGACGTTCCTCCTCGTTAGCTGGCTAGGGGATGCGGAAGCCGTCCGCACCGTCTGGGCAACGCCTCCGTTATGGTGGATTGCGGCCTGGTATTTGGCGCTTGCCGTCCTATGCAGGCTGCTCCCGGCGGCGCCAGCGGCTGACTCGGCGCATCAAGACGAGACATTGCCCTTGCAAGAGACAGCGGCAGCCGGTGGGCTGGATGCCGCTCCAATTTGGGAGCTGCTGGAGGGGCGGAAGCTGCCGGTCTGGAGGAGGCGGTCAACCGGATTAAGTCTTGCCCTTTTAGCTGGTGCAGGCTTATTGTTCTACGCCTATTCTCCGGACTTGCTGAAAAGCGCGGCCGAAGTTGATGTGCTTGACGTTGGACAAGGCGATTCGATTTACATCCGTACGGCTCATGGAAAGAGGATTCTAATTGATGGCGGGGGAACGTTAAGCTTTCGGAAAGCCGGCGAGGAATGGAAGGAACGAAGCGACCCGTTCGAGGTGGGGAGCAAAGTTGTTGTTCCATTATTAATGAAGCGCGGCGTTCATTCCCTCGATCTCCTTGTGCTGTCTCATCTGGACAGCGACCATATCCGCGGTTTGCAGGCGGTGCTGGATGCGATTCCCGTGCGTGCGATCATATGGAATGGAAGCGTAAAGCATGCCGAGGATGCGGAAGGCATCCTTCGGACAGCCGTGCGCAAGGGGATTCCGCTCTACCGCGCCGAAACCGGGAAACAGTGGAAGCTGGATGCCGACACGGAACTAACCGTTTTATGGCCCCCGGCTGCCGGTGAAGGAGTTCCGGTTATTGAGGATCAGAACGACGACAGCGTTGTGTTGTGGATGAAGATCTATCAATCTGCCTTTTTGCTGTCGGGGGATATTAGCAGCACGGCCGAATCTGCTATAATAGCGCGTATGCGGGATCAAAATGCGGTTTTATCGCCATCCGTCTCCTCCATGGCAAGCCGGGTTGATGTCCTGAAGATCGCGCATCACGGCAGCAAGTATTCCACCTCGGAGGAATGGCTGCGCTTTTGGAAGCCGCTTCAGGCCGCTATTTCCGTCGGAGCAGCCAATACGTACGGGCATCCGCACCCGGATGTGCTGAAGCGTTTGCAGGAGCAAGACGTTACCACCTTTCGAACGGACCGGGACGGTGAAATCCGCTATAAAGTGGATAGGTCTGGAATATATGAACAAACGATCAGGAAGAATTAGGAAGACTAGACCGAAAGTGCCTTTATTCCTGATCTTGTATCCTGCCAAAATGCTTCTTTCAACCTAACTCACTAGGAACTACCTATATACGGGGTTCCATTTTTTTGTTATCCTTTAGGTTGGAGTTTTCTACTTTTTCAATTAAAAAATTAGAGGTTTTTCATTTTAGATGTGCAACAATTTATGCAACGCGCTCGTCAGAGAGGTTGCAAGAGAGGGGGATCCTTCGTGGTAGAGCCTGGCCTTATTAGAGCCGCTCAGTCAGGAGATCGGGATGCTTTAATAACTCTGTTGCGAGAGATTGAAACCCATGTTTACCGGACAGCCTATTATATATTGAATAACGAACAGGATGCGATGGATGCGGCGCAGGAAGCGTTAATCCGCATATATACGAAAATCGGCTCCTACGAAGAGAAGGCCCAGTTCAAAACGTGGATTCAACGAATTGTAACGAATATTTGTATAGATAAGTTTAGAAGAAGCAAGCCAACCGTATCGATAGACGAGCATGAGATGGTATTCCGGGAGAAACAGAATGTCGAGGACGAGGTTATGTCGGCTTACGCCGTTCAAGACATCCGCAAGGCAATAGACAAGTTGCCGGAGCATCACCGGGCGGTAGTTGTACTGCGGTATTTGCAGGATTTCTCTTATAACGAAATCGCTGACTCGCTTGATCTGCCATTAAATACGGTCAAATCCTACTTATTCCGAGCTAGGCAGCAGCTTCAAACTTTACTACATGATTATCAGAAAGGTGGTGTCCGGGGATGACTTGTCAAGAGGTGATCGAATACATGAACCGTCAGCTAGACGGCGATTTGGATGAACATGAAAATGAGATCTTGATGAATCATACGAGACATTGTCCGG
Organism: Paenibacillus sp. BK720; assembly: GCF_011761545.1. NCBI lineage: Bacteria > Bacillati > Bacillota > Bacilli > Caryophanales > Paenibacillaceae > Paenibacillus > Paenibacillus sp. BK720. The sequence goes on from NZ_JAASRQ010000001.1 coordinate 1,044,333, forward strand.
ACTGTGCAGCAATGTTTGAGCGGCTGAAAAAACTGTCCGATGAGCTGGGAAATCTGCCTCATGTCATGCCAAAGTACAGTCTGGTAGACGCTATTTTGCCCCAGCTTGAAGAAATCGGGCCATTCCGGCAGCCGGAGGCGGCTGCGGTGGAGATGGCTCCGGCTGCCGTCCCTGCGCCAACGCAGCAAACGAAGCGCCGCGCCAAGGAACGGCATCAGCTGCGCTTCCGGGCGATAACGGGAATTATCGCGGCTAGCGTAGCTGCCGGTTTATTCCTTGTATCTTATAATGCGGGTTTATTCCCGTCATCTTCGAATAGCTTTGATTCGGATAAGGCGGAAACGGCTGCTGCCGACACGTCATCCAGTTCGTTTGACGTGCAAAGACAGTTCAAAGACGTTCAGCCTTATGCCAACAATGCCAACGACACTGGAAAAGCTCATGTAAACACGGAATCTATTGATCCGAATGATCAATCTGCATCTGCGGCAGACCCATCGGGCAACGAAGATTACCACGTGACGACGGAAAAGGACCTCGGGATTTCCGATTCGAATGCCGGCGGAGCTGCTGCTAATCAAGGGGACAGCTCGGGGGGCGGCAACGAGCCCGCATCCGGCAACAAAGGGGCCTCGACCAGCGAAGCTCCTTCCGTGAGCTTGCCTAACCCAGACAGCAAGGAAGGCGGTGAGCCGAATCAGGGCATAGCAGGATTTGTGCCTGCGCCGCTTGAAGCGGCATCGCCGGATGGCAGCTATACCGCTAAGGCCGTCGGATACCTGATTCATATTTACAAGACCGGGGAAGAGGGTGGCGAGTCCGTTTACGATTCCGAACGAAGAAACGGCCAGATCGCCAATCTTGAATGGTCGGCCGACAGCAAGCAGCTTACCTACGAGATTCAATTGGAATCCGGCGGCATGGAGCGTTATGTCATTGATTTGGCAACAAAGACCGAATCGAAGGCGGCACATTAATTCAAGACATTTTTACCGCTGCTATTCGCACACTTTATTCTTCATTTGCGTATGATATACAAATGAAAAGTTAACGTGAGCCTTGATCAAAAGTATGACCATCTACAGGGCGGTACCATGGGCCTGCCTGCAGATGTTTATATAGATGTTCAGGGACAAAGGGATGAGGCCTAAGAAGCCCATCCCTTTGTTGCTGTTCAGCGAATGCCGCAGGATGCAGTGAAGGACAGGGAGAGGTGAAGCATGGAAGCGAAAGAGGCGTTGAAGGAGATTAAAGCGGGGAAGTTCCGTCCCGCATATGTGATATACGGCAAGGACCGCTACCGGATCGGCCAGTTTACGGAGACGTTAACGGAAGCGATGTTTACGCCGGATGAGCGTGAGCTTGGCGTAGTCAAGTTCGATACGTCGGAGACGTTGATCGAAGAGGCGGCGCTGGAAGCGGAGACATTGCCTTTCTTTGTGGAGCGCAAGCTGGTTATTGTCCGCGATTCGGTTGTATTCGCTGCCGGGGGCAAAGAAGGCGGCAAGCTGGATCATAAGACGGACCGGCTGCAGCATTATTTGGACATCCCGTCCGAGACAACGGTTATGTTGTTCATTATTAATGCGGAAAAGCTGGACGAGCGGCGCAAGCTGGTGAAGATGCTGAAGGACCGCGATGCGCTTATCGCTTTTCAGGAGCTCGATGCAGCCGAGCTGAGACGCTGGGTAGTCAAGCGCGCGGAGGAACAGAAGCGGACCATGACGGCCGATGCGGCGGATCTATTGCTTGTGCGAACCGGAGCGAATATGCAGCAGCTCGCTATTGAAGTGGACAAGCTATGCCTGCATGCCGGCGAAGGCGGGGTTATAGGCGTTCAAGAAACGGAGCTGCTGACGGCCTCTACCGTCGAGGAGGATGTATTTGCGCTGGTGGATGCCATCGCGAGCCTGCAGGTTGACCGCTCGCTCAAGCTGTACCGGGCATTGCTCGTCAGAAGGGAAGAACCGATCAAGATTGCCGCGTTAATCGCAAGGCAGCTTCGAATTATGCTTCAAATCAAGGAACTCGAGCAGAATCGGTATTCGCCGCAGCAAATGGCGGGGCAGATCGGACTTCACCCGTACGCGGTTAAGCTTGCCGCCGAGAAAAGCCAGAAGTTTAAAGTCGCACGGCTTGGCGCCCTGCTTAGCGATATAGCGGATCTGGATTATAAAATGAAAACAGGCGCTATCGATAAGACGCTGGGACTGGAGCTATTCCTGCTGTCCTTAGGCGTTCAGCAAGGACAAGGCGTCAGATAAACGAATAATGACCAATCAAAAACGGCTTCGCCTAAGCGAAGCCGTTCATTTGTTTGCGGTTTATTAAGCTTGAGCCGACAGAGCGTTCAGCTTTTTAGCAAGACGAGATTTTTTGCGGGAAGCCGCATTTTTATGAATCAGGCCTTTAGTAACCGCTTTGTCCAATTTTTTCGTTGCAGCGACCAGAGCAGCTTTAGCTGCTTCTACATCAGTGCCAGCGATAGCTTGGTCAGCAGATTTAACAGCCGTACGAAGCGCGGATTTTTGGGAAGCGTTCAAAGCGCGGCGTTTTTCGCTCGTTTTAACGCGTTTAATTGCGGATTTAATGTTTGGCATCGAGTTTCACCTCCTACAAAGTTTGCGTAAGCAAACAAAAAGCGTACGCGGTAAGTCTAGGTAACACAACTTAAAATATATTACCATGCACTCTCATGAAAAGCAATAGCGAGCCTGTCCTGCCATTTTTGCTCATCAGGGCAAAAGTATGAAATTGTCTCCCTTGCGAACAATAAGCTGGAGAGAATGGCATGGCTTTGAAGGGAGAATGGATAGATGACCGAACTTGATTTGCAGCAGTATAACATTCGAACCGACCTGGCGCTTGAGGCAAAAGAAATCGCGGAGCAGCTTGGCGGGGGCGGCCCGATCCCGGGCATTCATTCGGAAACGACCGAAGATGACGGCATCACGATTACTCATCTGCATGTGCAGAATGAGCAGGGCTCCCGCGCGATCGGCAAAGTGTTGGGCCGCTACGTTACGATTGAGGTTCCAGGACTCCGCAAGCAGGATACCGAGCTCCAGGACCGGGTCGCTACGCATTTCGCCAAGCATTTCGAGACGTTCCTGGAGCGGATTGGCATAGGCAAGACGGCAAAGGTGCTTATCGTTGGACTAGGCAACTGGAACGTGACGCCGGATGCGCTGGGCCCTCTAGTCGTAGAGAACGTAATGGTTACGCGTCATTTCTTCGAGCTGATGCCGGATCAGGTTGCGCCGGGATACCGTGCCGTTAGCGCGGTCGCTCCAGGCGTACTCGGGATTACCGGCATCGAGTCCAGCGAGATTGTGCAGGGCATCGCGGAGAAAACGCGTCCCGACGTTATTATCGCGATTGACGCTTTGGCTTCCAAATCCCTGGACCGCGTGAACACGACGATTCAGATCGCGGACATCGGCATTCATCCGGGCTCGGGGATCGGCAATAAACGGAAAGGCCTGACAAAGGAGATTTTGGGCATTCCGGTTATTGCAATCGGCGTTCCGACGGTTGTATATGCCTCTACGATCGTGAACCATACGATTGAACTGATGAGGAACCATATGGCCGCGAACAACGCCAATAACGATCAGATTTTTGGTCTAATGAACCAGATGGGCGAAGCGGAGCGTCTGCAGCTTGTCAAAGAAGTGCTTAATCCGGTTGGTCATGATCTGCTTGTGACTCCGAAGGAAATCGACGAGTTTATTGAAGATATCGCCAACATTATCGCAAGCGGCTTGAACGCTTCCCTTCATGAGGCCGTCGACACCGATAACGTTGCCGCTTATACGCATTGAGCTTCATCCAAAGTCCTTGGGGCGAAAGCGGCCTCAAGGGCTTTTTTTAATTCCTCCTAAGATCGGCGCAGCCATGTACGTGTGCCTGAATCTCTTAATCTATCAAAACTCGCGAATCTATTAATTCGATTCGGTTCTATCAAACCTTCTTGTCTCATAGATTAGTAACAGATGAGCAACGAAGAAGCGGGAGGTAGAACTCGAAATGAAAAGAACCATCATGTTGTTTGATCTGACACGCGGGAGCAAACGGATTCGCCGGCTGCTTGTAACGGGAAAAACCTTCGCGGTGTTGTCGATAAGCTCCATGCTGTTTTTCGTGGCGATAGGGATAGCGGGGATGGCCCAGCAGCATTCGCTTGCCGCGCCGGTATCTTCCATGTCCGGTTTCGCGGCATCTGTTTCAAGCGGTTTTTTTGGGGATATGCTAGAGATGGAGATGCCTCAGTTCAAGAGCACCAAATCGGGCGAGGAGTTGTCTGGCACGCAGATCAGCAGCTTTATCCTCCGTTTGATGACGAACGTTAATCCTGGAGATCCAAGAAGCCTTGTCGCCGGTGAAATTCCGGGTATGGATGCGGATTCGCCATTCCTAATCGCAGGAGGAGTCGGTACGGATCCGAATGTGTGGCCGGAAGATAATATCCCGATTCCGGGTGATGATACGGGCTCAGCCAATGGCGACGACCATGGTCCGGACAATACGGGCGGGGGCAACGAGCCTGCGGATACTCCGGAGCCGCCGGCGGCAACGCCAACTCCCACGGAGAAACCGACACCCACGCAATCGCCGGATGATGCGGGATCGCATACGACGGGGAAAGACAAGGTGGTCTTTATCTATCACTCGCATAGCCGGGAATCCTGGTATCCGGAGATTGCGGACAAGAACGGGGATGCCAACTCGGCTTCCAAAAACATTACGCTGGTAGGCGAACGTCTGGCCGAGAAGCTGGAGGATTTGGGCGTGGGCACTACGCATTCGGATGAGGATTACCCGACGACGGTGCCGGGCTACGATTGGAATTATTCATACAAATACTCGAAAAAAACCGTGCAGGAAGCTATCGCAAGCAATAAAAAGCTGAAATTTTTCTTCGACATCCACCGCGATTCGGGCAGACGCAAAACAACTACCGTGGATATAAACGGCAAAAGCTACGCTCAAGTCTATTTTATTATCGGTCACAAGAACCCGAACTGGAAAAAGAACGCCGAATTCGCAACCCAAATTCACGACGTTCTGGAGAAGCGATATCCCGGGCTTTCCAGAGGGATCTTGGGCAAGACCACGGCAACCGGCAACGGCGAGTACAACCAATCGCTAGCCGAAGACAGCGTATTGATCGAGATCGGCGGGGTGGACAACACCTTGGCCGAGAGCTACCGGACAGCGGATGTATTGGCGAAAGTCATTGCGGATATTTACTGGGATGCGGAGAGGGTATCCGCATCGAAATAATCAAGCTTCGGGCGAGGGCTGCTGCGGCAGCCTCGCCTGGCTAAAAAGGGGCTGGAAGAGATGAAAGGCGCATTCAAATGGATATTGCTTGGAGGCGTGCTAGTATTTATTGCGCTGTATGGCATCGAAATGTCTTCGTCAGGCATTGAACGCATATACGGACCAATCGAGAAGAACAATTCTTCCTCGATTGTTTCGGAGGACGACCGGTACGATCTGGCTGCTTCCGATGAGGAATCGCCAACCGTAAAGAGCGGCGGATTGTCCACGGAAGCCGACCGGAAAATCGCCGAGCTCGAGAAGGAATTGAAGGAAGTCCGGAAAATCGCGGAGCAAAACGCGCGGCATGAGCGGCTTCCCGGCCTATCGTCGGACTCCGGGGAACCAACGGTGAACAAGGTAGCCGACGGTACGGCTGGCCTTCTGCAGTCCGTCTCCAATAGCGGGATTCGGTTTATCGCTTCTTTATTTGGTTCGGTTACCGGATAGACAGCCGGGCATCTTGCCGTATCCTCATTGCTGGTATACCATATAGCTGATATAATGGAAAGAATGATTAGCTATATTGGATTGTGTGGGGGTTAGGCATGACTGACGTTCGTGACCGGCAAAAGAAAATTAGGAATTTCTCGATTATTGCACATATTGACCACGGGAAGTCAACGCTCGCTGACCGTATTCTTGAATTTACCGGAGCGTTAAGTTCGCGCGAGATGCAAGATCAGGTTCTCGACCAGATGGATCTTGAGCGGGAACGCGGCATCACCATTAAGCTGCAGGCTGTGCGCCTTACTTATAAGGCGGACGACGGCGAAGAATATTTGCTTAACCTGATCGATACGCCGGGGCATGTCGATTTCACGTATGAAGTATCCCGCAGTATGGCCGCTTGCGAAGGCGCTCTGCTTGTAGTCGATGCGGCGCAAGGCATTGAAGCGCAAACGCTTGCCAACGTGTATCTGGCGCTTGACAACAACCTGGAGATTCTTCCGGTTATTAATAAAATCGACCTGCCAAGCGCCGAGCCCGAGCGCGTGAAACAAGAGATCGAGGATGTTATCGGTCTTGACGCGAGCGACGCGGTTCTGGCTTCCGCGAAAGCGGGGATTGGCATTAAAGAAATTTTGGAGCAAGTGGTACAGAAGGTGCCTGCTCCGACCGGTGATCCGGATGAGCCGCTTAAAGCGCTTATTTTCGACTCGCATTATGATCCGTACAAAGGCGTTATCGTGTATGTGCGCGTTATCGACGGCAGCATCCAGGCCGGCAAGAAAATTCGCTTTATGGCAACCGGCGCCGAGTTTGAAGTGATCGAGGTTGGCGCATTCAAGCCTCGGATGGGTATCGTGGACGAGCTTGCCGTTGGCGATGTAGGCTTTATCGTTGCCGGCATCAAGAACGTAAAGGATACGCGCGTCGGCGATACGGTAACGGAAGCGAAACGTCCGGCTCAGGAAGCTTTGCCTGGTTACCGCAAGATCAACCCGATGGTTTATTGCGGTCTGTATCCGATCGAGACGCAGGACTATAACGATCTGCGCGAAGCGCTCGAGAAGCTTGAGCTTAACGATGCGTCGCTCCGATACGAGCCGGAAACATCGACGGCGCTCGGCTTTGGCTTCCGCTGCGGCTTCCTTGGCCTCCTGCATATGGAGATCATCCAGGAGCGCATTGAACGCGAGTTCAATATTCCGCTTATTACAACGGCTCCAAGCGTTATCTACCGCGTAACGCTGACGAACGGAACGGTTCTCGATATCGACAATCCATCCAATTACCCGGAAGCGGGCAAGCTGGAATATGTGGAAGAGCCGTATGTAAAAGCATCGATTATCGTCCCTAATGATTTCGTAGGCGCGATCATGGAGCTATGCCAAAGCAAACGCGGCGAGTTCGTGAACATGGAGTACCTGGATACGAACCGGGTTACGCTTACTTACGAAATTCCGCTCTCGGAGATTGTTTACGACTTCTTCGACCAGCTGAAATCAAGCACCAAAGGTTACGCTTCGTTTGATTACGAGCTGTCGGGCTACCGCAGATCGAATCTGGTGAAGATGGATATTATGCTGAACGGCGAGCAGGTCGATGCCCTGTCCGTTATCGTTCACCGCGACCGCGCTTACCATCGCGGACGCGGCATTTGCCAGAAGATGAAAGAGCTGATCCCGCGCCAAATGTTCGAGGTGCCGGTACAGGCCTCCATCGGGACAAAGGTTATTGCGCGCGAGACCGTTAAAGCGATGCGCAAAAACGTCCTTGCCAAGTGTTACGGCGGCGACATCAGCCGTAAACGGAAGCTTCTCGACAAGCAGAAGGAAGGCAAGAAGCGGATGAAGCAGGTCGGCAGCGTAGAGGTGCCTCAGGAGGCCTTCATGGCGGTGCTGAAAATCGACGAGGACTAAGAGCGGGCTGCTCCTAGTCTCTGTCGCAGGATAATGGCATAAGGCTGTGCTCAGGGGACAGGGTATCTCCTTTCAGCCGCTGTTGCTGATTTTTTTCCTGAATGAAGTGTTATCGGAAGAAAAAAATGCAGCAAAGGCGGGCGCTACGCTCCTCCAGGAGATACCCTTTACCCCAAAGCGGCCTATGCCAATAATCTAGACAGGACTAAGGAGCTTGCTCTCCTTAGTCCTGTCGATTTTTTAATAGGGGAAATAGTGATCGCTTACGATGTAAGAATTGTTTCGCGATTCTTTATAGGAGGAAATTGAAATGATTAATTACGCGCCGAAGGCGCTTTATATTCATATCCCGTTTTGCACGAACAAGTGTCATTATTGCGATTTTACGTCGTATGTACTAAAGGGACAGCCTGTGGACGAATATCTCGACGCTTTGGAGAGGGAAATGGCGCTCACGGTTGCTCAAATACCGCCGGAGAGAATCGATACGGTATTCGTGGGAGGAGGCACGCCTACGGTACTGACGCCGCCACAAATGGAGCGGTTTCTCGCTTCGGTGAAGAAATATTTCCCGCTTGCCGACGATGCGGAATTTACGATGGAAGCAAACCCTGGCACGACCGACCCGGAGAAGCTGGCGGCCATGTTTGCCGGAGGAGTGAACCGGATCAGCTTTGGCGTGCAATCGTTTGATAACGGGCTGCTGGAGCGCATTGGACGCATTCATAATGTAGACGATGTATACCGCAGCTTGGAAAATGCCCGTGCCGCAGGCTTTACGAATCTGTCGATCGACCTGATGTTCGGACTGCCAAAGCAAACGGTTGAGATGCTGGAGGACAGCGTTAATAAGGCATTGGCGCTTGACCTGCCGCACTATTCGCTTTACAGCCTGAAGGTGGAGGAAAATACGCTCTTCCACAAGCTGTATCAACGCGATGAGCTGCCTCTTCCTCCGGAAGACGAAGAGTTTAATATGTATACCTTGCTTATGGACCGGCTGAAGCAGGCGGGTTACGTTCATTACGAGATCAGCAATTTCGCCAAGCCGGGGTACGAGAGCAGGCATAACTCGACGTATTGGCGCAACGAGCCTTATTACGGGCTTGGAGCCGGCGCCCATGGTTATGCCCGGGGGCTTCGCCATGTAAACGTGAAGGGCGTGCAGCCTTTTATCGACTATACAAAAACGAAGCTGCCGCGCCTCGAAGAAAACGTTGTTCCGGAGTACGAGGCGATGGAGGACTTCATGATGGTGGGGCTGCGGCTGCTCAAGGGCGTGCGCGCTTCCGATTACGCCGCTCAATTCGGGGGGCGGAAGCTGGAGGATAAATTCGGTCGAATCATTGAGAAGCTTCTAAAAGACGGCCTGCTGGAGAAGGTCCGGGAGGATGGCGACACGATATACAAATTGACCGATAAAGGCGTTCTTTTCGGCAACGATGTATTTGGCTCGTTTATCGGTTTAGAGGAAGAAGCGGCTGGCTAAAATTCGGAAAAATAGTTCTTGAGAAAACATGCGACTTGCTGTATATTTATTCAATAGAATTTATATGCACCGGGTGGAGGCGAAGCAGCATGGAGGCAACGGAACAGTTAACGGTAGTTTGCAGAAAAGCAGCGCCGGAAGATGTGGAAACTTTGTACGAACTCATTAAAGGCTATGCGGAACAGGGAATCATGCTGCCGCGCACCCGGGAAACGTTATTGCGCCAGATTGATACGTTTGTCGTTGCGGAGATCGGGGATAAGATCGTTGGCTGCGGCTCCTTGCTGCGGCTTGGTCAGGATCTTGTAGAGATTCGTTCCCTCGGCATGTCCCAGGAATATAGAGGCCTAAAGATAGGGAATAAATTGGTTGATTTCCTGGTCGAGCAGGCAAGAGAACAGCAGATTCCCAAGATTATGGCGCTTACGTACGCCGTGAATTTCTTTTTGCGTAACGGATTCACCGTTGTGGAGAAAGAGATTTTTCCGGAGAAAGTATGGAAAGACTGCGTGAACTGTCCGAAGCAGCATGCGTGCGACGAGATCGCCGTGCTCAAAATGTTAAACTAATATTCCGAAGGCCGGGCTGATCGCCTGGCCTTTTTTATTTTTTATCGAAGGACATAGGCCTGAAAAGAGGGAACCGACTTGACAATGCTTAAGCGGGTTTGGTATTTTTGTATTAATGATTAGCACTCGGCCCTAATGAGTGCTAACGAGAAGATCCGATAATCGTTTTGGAGGGATGCGAATGTTGACTGAACGGCAGCGAATGATACTGAATGCAATTGTAGACGACTATATCCGTTCGGCTGAGCCTGTTGGTTCCAGGAGCATATCGAAGCGCGGCGATGTCGCCTTTAGTCCTGCAACGATCCGTAATGAAATGGCCGACCTGGAGGAGTTAGGCTTCCTCGAGCAGCCTCATACATCGGCGGGCCGTATTCCATCAACCAAAGGTTATCGTTATTACGTCGATCATCTCGTGAAACTGAATGAAATTAACGAAAATGATTTGAAGCAGGCCCATTCCTTCTTCTCGGAGAAGATGATTCAAATGGAGCAGGTTATCCAGCATGCCGCGATGATTTTGTCCAATTTGACGAATTACACCTCCATTCTGCTGGGACCGGAAATGTTCAGCAATTCGCTGAAGCACTTTAACCTGGTGCCTCTGGACGAGTCGACGGCGGTTGCGATAATCGTAACCAATACCGGCCATGTGGAAAACCGGACCATTACGGTTCCGCCGGGCATCCGCATGGATGAGATGGAGAAGATCGTAAACATCTTAAACGCCAAGCTGGTCGGTATTCCGCTCGTACGGCTGAAGTCGAAGCTTTACGCCGAGGTAGGCCAGGAGCTTGAGCGTTACGTTGACCATTGCGAGGAAGTGCTTGGCATTCTCGACAGCGCGCTATCTAACGACTCGGAGCAGAGGGTGTTCCTCAGCGGGACAACAAACATGCTTACGCAGCCGGAATTCAAAGACGTCGACAAGGTGAAGACGATTCTTGATTTGCTGGATGAAACGCCAACCGTGATGAAAATGATTTCCGCCGCGCCGTCGGGTATACAAGTTCGGATTGGAACAGAAAATGACCATGAGGCAATCGCGAATTGCAGCTTGATTACGGCTACGTATCAGATTGACGGCCAATCGCTTGGCACAATCGGCATTCTTGGGCCGACACGGATGGAATACGGGAAAGTGATCACGCTTCTTGATGTGATTTCGAAGGATATGGCACATATATTGGGACGCTTCTATAAATAGGCTTCTGTTGCTGTTTGGGCGGGTGCTGTGGGGCTTGTGCGCGTACGAGCAGGGTATTGCCTTCCGTCGCTGTTGAAAACGGGAATGTGGATTAGATTCCTGCGGAATATTCCCGTTTTCAAAGGCGAGCGCTCGCGCTCTTCAGGCAATACCCCGCTCTCCCGCGCCCGGCGCGCAGCACCGCAGCGAAAGAGCAAAGGCAACATATTTTACGCGCTTGGGGCGCGTAAACAACTGGCGCTGAACCGCCAGTTGCAATTCTTTTAAGGATTATGCTTACGAAGTAAGAATTGCTTCGCAATTCTTTTAAGGAGGTGAATATGGTGAGTAACGACCAACATAACGAAACAATTGACGAGGTTATAGAAGAACAACAAACAGATCAGCAGGAAGCAAGCGAAGCGCAAGAAGATCCGCGCATTGAAGAACTGACAAAGCTGGCTGAAGAGAATCAGCAACGATACTTACGCGCGCAAGCGGATTTCGACAACTTCCGCCGTCGTACGCAAAAGGAAAAGGAAGATCTTGCGCAATACGCTTCGATGAAGCTGATCGGCCAGCTGCTTCCGGTTGTCGATAATTTCGAGCGCGCTGTTGCTGCGGCTACAGCGAATCAGGATTTTGAAGCTCTTGCCAAAGGCGTGGATATGATCTTCCGCCAGCTGGAACAAACGTTGCAGCAGGAAGGTCTGAAAGCGATGGATGCCGTTGGCGAGCCGTTCAACCCTGAATACCACCAGGCGATTATGACCGTGGAATCCGATGAGCATGAAGAAGGCATCATCGTAGAGGAAGTGCAAAAGGGCTACATCCTGAAGGATCGCGTTCTGCGTCCGGCTATGGTTAAAGTAAGCGGCTAATTATTATTCCGATTACTGGAATTTAAATAAGATTGTTCTAGGCAGATGCTTACGAAGTGAAAATGGCTTCACAATTTCTAAGTAGATGCTTACGAAGTGAAAATGGCTTCACAATTTTCTAAGTAGATGCTTACGAAGTGAAAATTGCTTCACAATTTTCTTTAGGAGGAAACTTACGATGAGTAAAGTTATCGGTATTGACCTTGGTACAACAAACTCTTGCGTTGCGGTAATGGAAGGGGGCGAAGCCGTCGTTATTCCGAATCCCGAAGGCAACCGTACAACACCTTCTGTTGTCGGCTTCAAAAAAGACGGCGAGCGTATCGTAGGCGAAACTGCGAAACGTCAAGCCATCACAAACCCTGACCGTACGGTAATCTCGATCAAACGCCATATGGGTACCAATCATAAAGAAGTGATCGACGGCAAAGAATATACGCCGCAAGAAATTTCGGCCATCATCCTGCAAAAGCTTAAATCCGACGCGGAAGCTTACCTGGGCCAACCGGTAACGCAAGCGGTTATTACGGTTCCGGCTTACTTCAATGACAGCCAGCGCCAGGCAACGAAAGACGCCGGCAAAATCGCGGGACTGGAAGTTCTCCGTATCGTCAACGAGCCGACGGCTGCGGCACTGGCTTACGGCCTCGAGAAATCCGAAGATCAAACGATCCTCGTTTACGACCTTGGCGGCGGTACGTTCGACGTTTCGATCCTCGAGCTTGGCGACGGCTTCTTCGAAGTTAAAGCAACGAGCGGCGACAACAAGCTGGGCGGCGACGACTTCGACCAAGTGATTATCGATTACCTGGTGTCCGAATTCAAGAAGGAGCAAGGCGTTGACCTCTCCAAAGACAAGGCGGCTGTGCAACGTTTGAAAGACGCTGCCGAAAAAGCGAAAAAAGAGCTTTCCGGCGTTCTGACGACAACGATTTCCCTGCCGTTCATCACCATGGCTGACGGTGTACCGCAGCACTTGGAGCTGAACCTGACTCGCGCGAAATTCGAAGAATTGTCCGCGCACCTGGTTGAGCGTTCCCTGGCTCCTACGCGTCAAGCATTGAGCGATTCAGGTCTGTCCGTGAACGAAATCGATAAAGTTGTCCTTGTAGGCGGTTCGACTCGTATTCCTGCCGTGCAGGAAGCGGTTAAAAAGCTGATCGGCAAAGAGCCTCACAAAGGCGTTAACCCGGACGAAGTGGTTGCCCTTGGCGCAGCAGTTCAAGCGGGCGTATTGACTGGCGACGTTAAAGACGTTGTCTTGCTCGACGTTACGCCATTGTCCCTCGGTATCGAGACTGCAGGCGGCGTCTTTACGAAGATGATCGACCGCAATACAACGATTCCTACAAGCAAATCGCAAATCTTCTCCACTTACGCTGACAACCAGCCGGGTGTTGAGATTCACGTTCTGCAAGGCGAGCGTCAAATGGCTGCCGGCAACAAAACGCTGGGCCGTTTCACGCTGAACGATATTCCTCTTGCTCCGCGCGGCGTACCGCAAATCGAAGTTACTTTCGACATCGACGCGAACGGTATCGTAAACGTATCGGCAATGGATAAAGGCACTGGCAAAAGCCAAAAAATCACGATCACTTCCTCGAGCGGCCTGAGCGATGAAGAAATCGAGAAAATGATGAAGGATGCCGAGCTGAACGCGGAAGAGGATCGCAAACGCCGCGAGCTTGTTGAAGCGAAGAACAGCGCAGACCAACTCGTTTACTCGGTTGACAAAACGCTGAAGGATCTGGGCGATAAAGTAGATGCTTCCGAAATCGAGAAAGCAAACGCGGCGAAAGAGAAAGTAACAAACGCGATTGCAACTGACGATCTCGAGCAAATCAAGCAAGCGTCTGACGAGCTGACAGAAATCGTTCAACAGCTGTCCGTGAAGCTTTATGAGCAAGCTCAAGCTGCTCAAGGCGGCGCGGAACCGGGTGCTGAAGCAGCCGACGCGGGTGCTCGCGGCAAAGACAATGTTGTTGACGCCGACTATGAAGTAGTTGACGAAAACAAGAAATAAGACTTAACTTGTAATGGGAGAGGTCAAAGACGGGGTCTTCCTGTCTTTGGCCTCCTTGTGCGAATAGACTGTTTTTGCAGCAAACATGGGTGGAGGTGAGATGAGTTGGCAGATAAACGCGATTATTACGAGGTGCTTGGCGTAAGCAAAGGCGCTTCCGGCGACGAGATCAAGAAGGCGTACCGGCAGCTGGCGCGCAAGTACCATCCTGACGTCAATAAAGAAGCGGACGCGGAAACGAAGTTTAAAGAAGTAAAGGAAGCTTATGATGTTCTGAGCGATGACGGGCAGCGAGCGAGATACGACCAGTTCGGTCACGTTGATCCTAATCAAGGCATGGGCGGAGCTGGCGGATTCTCCGGAAATGGTGACTTTGGCGGCTTTGGCGATATCTTTGACATGTTTTTTGGCGGTGGCGGCGGGCGCCGCGACCCGAATGCGCCGCAGCGCGGCAATGACCTGCAATATTCGATGACGATCGAGTTCAAGGAAGCGGTGTTTGGCAAAGAGACGGAAATCACGATTCCTCGCACGGAATCTTGCGATACTTGCGCAGGCTCCGGCGCAAAGCCGGGAACCAAGCCGGAAACCTGTACCGTATGTCATGGCTCCGGCCAGCAGGAGGTTGTCCAGAATACGCCGTTTGGTCGTATGGTCAATCGCCGGGCATGCTCGAATTGCGGCGGCTCGGGCAAAGTGATCAAAGAGAAATGCGGAACTTGTCATGGCGCGGGCAGAGTGAAAAAGCAGCGTAAAATTAATGTCCGCATCCCTGCGGGCGTGGATGACGGCGCTCAAATTCGTCTCTCCGGCGAAGGCGAAGGCGGACTCCGCGGAGGTCCGGCAGGCGATTTGTACATCGTGATCCGCGTGAAGGCGCATGAATTCTTCGAGCGCGAGAACGACGACATCTACTGCGAGGTGCCGTTAACCTTCGTACAGGCGGCGCTTGGCGACGAGATCGAGATCCCTACGCTGACCGAGAAAGTGAAGCTGAAAATTCCTGCAGGCACGCAAACGGGTACTTATTTCCGTTTAAAAGGAAAAGGGGTGCCGAAGCTTCGCGGCTACGGCCAAGGCGATCAGCACGTCAAAGTGACGGTTGTGACCCCGACCAAGCTGTCCGATGAACAGAAGGACCTTCTTCGCCAGTTTGGCGGAATCGGCGGCGAGTCGCCGGCAGAGAACCAAGAGCATCACGAATCGATTTTCGAAAAAATGAAGAAAGCGTTCCGCGGCGAGTAGCCCGGAACGTTTTTTTCTGCGCCCCGCGCATAGTTCGGCATCTCATGCAACATGCTACTTAAGTAATGGACCTATACTATACTTAAGGAGTTGCGTAAAAATGACGAACGAGAAAAAAGGCTACATGGAGAAAGTAAACTTTGGCGATTTGCCGGTTGCCAAAAACGAGGATGTCGAGTTCTCCGAAGAGCTTGCGGACGAAGCCGACAAAAAAGCGGAGCAGCGCGCCGCTGCAGCGGATGCTCGGGCTCAGAATGAGCAGGGCGTGTAATGTCTCAGCAGGTTGAGATCCGGGCGAACTTTGGCGAGCCGGCCGCTGCCCAGGAAGCGCTCCGCAAGCTGCAAGCACTAAGAGCCTTTGAAGTGAACGGGTTGTTCGAGAGCGGTCTGCTCACCGCGACGGTAGATGAAGAGATTGTCGAACGGGCCATTCATATGATCGAACAGATTGGCGGCAGCCCCGAGACCGGAACGATCGGCTGACCGCGGAAAGCGGCAAACCTTGTGTTTGCCGCTTTTTTTGTGCATAAATGATGAATAGTGTACAATAGATGGTAGTTTTCACAATGGAGGGTTATAGTACATATGAAATGGCATGAAATTACGATCTCGACAACGGAACAGGCAATCGAGATGATCTCTAACTTTTTGCATGAAATGGACGCGGGCGGCGTATCCATTGAAGAATCGGGTACTTTGAACAAGGAGCGGGATACTTCTCTGGGACAATGGTACGAGAAGCCGCTCAACGATATTCCGGAAGGTCAAGCGGTCATCAAGGGCTACTTCACGGAAAGCGTGGACATGAATGAGCTTAAGCTGCAGATTGTGCCACGGATTGAACAGTTAAAGGAATTCGGCATTGATCCCGGTACTTACGAGATTTCGTTTAAGCTCGTCGACGAAGAAGACTGGGCAACGGCTTGGAAGCAGTACTTCAAGCCTATTAAAGTGTCCGAAAGGCTGACGATCAAGCCGACATGGGAAGAATACGAGCCGGCTGCCGGAGAGAACATTATCGAACTCGACCCGGGCATGGCCTTTGGTACGGGTACGCACCCTACAACCGCGCTTTGCCTTCAAACGCTGGAATCCGTTATTAAAGGCGACGAAGAAGTGATTGACGTGGGTACCGGTTCCGGTATTCTCGCAATCGGCGCGATGAGGCTGGGCGCACGCCGCGTATTGGCGCTTGATCTCGATCCGGTAGCCGTATCAAGCGCGACGGAGAATGTAAGGCTAAACGGCCTGCAGGACGATGTCGAGGTGCTGGAAAGCGATTTGCTGGGCGTGCTGGGCGGCAAAGTCGTTCACGCGGTTAACGAACGGGATGCGCTAACCACTTCGGTATCGCTACCGGTATATTTGGTAGTTGCGAACATTCTGGCGGAAATTATTCTGCTCTTTATCGACGATGTGTTCGCGGCGCTTAAGCCTAACGGCATTTATATCGCATCGGGAATTTACATGAACAAAGAAGCAGACGTGGAGGAAGGACTGCTCCGGTCGGGCTTTGAAATCGTAGATAAGCGCCGCGATCAGGATTGGATTGCATTCGTGGCGAGAAAGCCGCAGGTGAATGAATGAGCTGGGATGATTTCTTAGCGTATCCAATCGAGGATCTGCCGTTTGTTGCGCTGGTCCTGATCATATCGTTTACGGTGCATGAGTTTGCGCATGCTTATAGCGCCTACAAGTTTGGCGATAATACGCCTAAAGAAATGGGAAGAGTAACCCTCAACCCGCGCGTGCATATCGATCTGCTTGGCGCCATTCTTATTCTGATCGCGGGCTTCGGTTGGGCGAGGCCTGTTCTGATCAACCCGAGCCGGTTCAAAAAACCGCGTCTCATGGGGGTTATCGTATCGGCCCTTGGTCCTATCAGCAATTTGCTGCTTGGCGTCTTAGGCGTTCTGATTGTGTTAATACTGGATAAGACGGGTCTGATGTACGCAGGCTCTAACGGCGTTAACTTGGCGCTACAGCATTTTTTCTTTTATTTCATGTATTTGAACTTCCTATTGTTTATCTTTAACCTGATTCCGCTGCCGCCACTCGACGGTTACCGGATCATTCAGGATCTGGTCCCGCTGAAGACTAGAATCAAGATGGATCAAAACGTGCAGTGGGGCATGTACATCTTCCTGCTGCTCGTGTTTATTCCGCCGCTTCGCCGGGTGACGCTTGATCCGATTCTCGGCTGGTGGGAGCCGTTATACAATTTCTTTTTCAATTTATTCCAACCGCTGTTTTAAGCCGCATTTCATAGATTTTTAAGGCGGAAACATGCTATTATGAAGGATGGTTAGACTGACGCAATGCAGCGATATTTTGTGGCAGCGGAGCAGTTTGACGGCTCTAGCGTGCGTTTAATAGGAGAAGATGCCTTCCATGCCGTTCGCGTGATGCGGATGAAGCCGGAAGAAAAGTTTATCGCAAGCGACGGCATTTCCCGCGTAGTGCTTGCTTCGGTGCGGGAAGCTGCCTCTTCTGAGGTTGTGGCGGACATTGTGGAGGAGCTGCCCATGGACAGCGAGTCCAGCTGGTCGGTGACTATCGCGCAAAGCCTGCCTAAGGGCGATAAGATGGAGCTGGTCATCCAGAAGGGGACCGAGATCGGTGCTTACGCTTTTGCGCCATTCCAGTCGGAGCGGATGATCGTCCAATATGACGGCAAGAAGGAAGCAAAGCGTCTGGAGCGCTGGGGCAAGATCGCCAAGGAAGCAGCGGAGCAGTCGCACCGCTGCCGCGTGCCGGCGATCGAGCCGGTGCGCAGCTGGCGCGAGCTGAAGGAAGTTATACCGACGTTTAATTTAGCGTTATTTTGTTACGAACGGGAAGGCGATGCAGCAGCGGGAACGGGCATCCGTGATGCCGTTTCGAACTGGAGGCAGGCTGGCCAAATGCCAGCCGAGCCGAAGGTGCTGCTCATCGTTGGTCCCGAAGGCGGCTTTACGGAACGGGAAGCAGATGAGGCAGAGGCGGCTGGAGCCGTTATCGTAGGCCTTGGCAGGCGGATCCTGCGGACGGAAACCGCGGGTATCGTCGGGCTGACCTGCTTGCTGTACGAGGCCGGAGAAATGGGAGGAGCGTAAGAAATTTATGCCATCGGTTGCATTTTACACCTTGGGATGCAAAGTTAACTTTTACGACACGGAAGCCATTTGGCAGCTGTTCAAAAACGAAGGATACGAGCAGGTTGATTTCGAATCGACGGCTGACGTCTACCTGATCAACACATGCACGGTTACCAATACGGGCGACAAGAAGAGCCGCCAGATTATCCGCCGCGCGGTACGCCGTAATCCGAATGCGGTTATTGCGGTTACGGGCTGTTATGCCCAAACGTCTCCGGCAGAGATTATGGCCATTCCGGGGGTAGACCTGGTTATCGGCACGCAGGATCGCGAGAAAATCATGACGTTCGTGAATCAGATTCACGATGACCGCCAGCCGGTTAACGCGGTTCGCAACATTATGAAGACCCGCGAATTCGAGGAGCTGGACGTACCGGATTTCAATGAGCGTACGCGAGCTTTCCTGAAAATTCAGGAGGGCTGCAATAACTTCTGCACCTTCTGCATTATTCCGTGGTCGCGCGGTCTTTCGCGGAGCCGCGATCCGAAGAGCGTGCTCGAGCAGGCGAAGCAGCTTGTAGCTTCCGGTTACAAGGAAATCGTCCTTACCGGTATTCATACGGGCGGGTATGGCGACGACATGGAGAACTATCGTCTCGTTGACCTCCTGTGGGATCTGGACAAGATCGATGGACTGGAGCGAATCCGCATCAGCTCGATCGAAGCCAGCCAGATTGACGACGCGATGATCGACGTATTGAACCGTTCGACCAAAATGTGCCGCCATCTGCATATTCCGCTTCAAGCCGGCGATTCCTCCGTGCTCAAACGGATGCGCCGCAAATATACGACGGACGAGTTTGCAGCCAAGCTCAAACGGATCCGCGAAGCGATGCCTGGCGTAGCGATTACGACAGACGTTATCGTTGGTTTCCCGGGCGAGACGGAAGAAATGTTCGAGAACGGCTATAAGTTCATGGAAGAGGTTGGCTTCTCGGAAATGCACGTCTTCCCGTATTCGAAGCGTACGGGCACGCCGGCGGCCCGCATGGACGATCAAGTGGATGAAGAAGTGAAAAACGAACGCGTTCATAAGCTGATTGACCTGTCCGAGAAAATGCAGCTTGCCTATGCCGAGCGGCATATTGGCGCCGTACTCGACGTCATTCCGGAGCGTGACTACAAAGGCGCTCCCGGTACGGGGCTTGTGATGGGTTACTCGGATAACTATATTCAGGTTGTGTTTGAAGGAACCGAAGCGCTTGTCGGCAAGCTTTGCCGCGTGAAAATTACAGAAGCCGGCGTCAATGAATGCCGCGCTCAGCTTGTCCGCGTACTTGACGATGTACCGGCAGAAGCGATGAGAGCTTAGAGATAGCTATAACGCACGAGGATTTCTCGCTCATTTCTGTAGTATCGGAATAAGCGGGAAATCCTCGTTGTTGCATGCAAATGTCAAGCAGGCAAAAGGGGGAAACGGAAATGGTGGAAATTTCGGCAGGAGGCGTCGTCTATCGCCGGAACGAGGCTGGCCTTTTGCAAATTCAGCTGATTCAGGACCGTTATGGCAAAGTGTCGCTCCCGAAAGGCAAGATGGAGCCCGGGGAGACGGTCGAACAAACGGCGCTTAGGGAAATTGCCGAGGAAACGGGCATGATCGGGGTTATCGTTAAACCGATTGACCAAATCAAGTATCAGTATCAGGATGCGAATAAGGGAACCGTCAATAAGGAGGTTCATTATTATTTGGTTGAAGCGGTTGGCGGATCGCTTCAGGCACAGGTGGAAGAAATCCGCGGCGTTGAATGGTTTGACCCGATTGAAGCCTGGAGACGCCAGAAGCAGTCGGGCTATGAGAATAATAACCGGATTGTAGCGGGAGCCCTCAGCTTGCTTGGCGTAAAGTTTGATTAGACCGGCAGCTTGCGGAAGGCCGGCAAATAGCAGAACGGCAAGGCCATCAGCGAGCTAAGAATATTGAAAATCGTTTGAGCGTGAGCGATTTGGCTGGCCGGGGAATGGGCGAACCATTCGGATACAGCCGATAGCTCTCCCAGGAACGGCATGAAGAGCACGGCGCCGCCTGCATTTAGGATGGTATGGGACCATGCTACGTATTGGCCGGACTTTGATCCGCTGAAGGATGCGAGCAGCGCGGTGGCGCAAGTTCCGATATTCGCGCCGAGCACAACGGCTACGCCTAGCTCGAGAGGCATTGCTCCGATGGCTGCAAAGCCCATAATAATACCGATTACAGCAGCACTGCTGTGGACGATTGCTGTCAGCACCGCGCCGGCGGCTAATCCCCACCAGAGGCTGCTTGTTGATTTTTCCAGGAACCAGCCGAACATCGAGCTTTCCTGCACGGCGGGACCGATAGCCTGCATCATGGCCATCCCGGCAAGCAGCAGGCTGAAGCCGCCTAAGGCAACGGCAGAGGAACGGATCGTCTCAAGCAGCCGGATCGAGCGGGCCTGGGGCCATATTCCAAGCTCGTTCAGCATTACGGTCGCGAGCCAGCCGGCCAGCGACAGCAGAAGCAAAGGAATAGACAGTTTATTTAAGCTCAGGCCGATCAGCTCAGTCGTCAGGCAGGTGCCAATGTTGCTTCCAAGGATAATGCCAAGCGTACGGGGAAAGGTTAGCAGGCCTGCATTGACGAGTCCGATGGCAATTACGGTTACGGCCGTGCTGCTCTGCAGAAAGGCGGTAGTTGCCGTGCCGACGGCAAGGCCGTGGATCGGGGTCGCGGTTGAACGGTGCAAAATACGCTGCAGATACGGGCCGGCCAACCGGTGCAGCGCAAGCTCCATCAGCTTCATCCCGCTAATAAAGATGGTGAAGCCGATCGCCATTGGCAAAAGAATCGAATGGAGCATGGCAGGGTTCTCCTTTTTATAAAAAGTTATCGTTGATACATATGCAAACGGACAGACAAGCATGACAAGCCAGGATCAGAGAGGGAGATTAACGAAGTGAGCAAAGCGAAAGTTTGGCTGCAGAAGGGGCGCAGGAAACGTCTTGAAGCAGGCCACCCGTGGATTTACGCAAATGAAATCGAAAAGCTGGAAGGGGAAGCGGGGCCGGGGGCTCTGGTAGATGTCGTGGGATCAAACGGCAAATATTTGGCGACGGGCTATTATAATCCTAAGTCCCAGATCACGGTTCGGGTCGTCTCCTATCAGCCGCTCGAAGAGATGGACGCCGACTTCTTCCGAGAAAAGTTCCGTTTATGCGAAGCGCATCGCATCCGGTTCGTGCAGGACCGCGATTGCAGGCTGGTCTATGGAGAGGCTGATTTTCTTCCCGGCCTTGTGGTAGACCGTTTTGCCGACGTGCTGGTTATTCAAGTTTTGACGCTTGGAATGGATATCCGTAGGGAAGCGATTATAGAGGCTCTTGTCGACGTATTCCAGCCGAAAGGGATCTACGAGCGGAGCGACGTTGGGGTTAGACAGCTGGAAGGGCTGGAGCTGCGCACCGGAGCGCTGTATGGGGAGTGCCCGCGCATTCTCGAAATTGAGGAGAATGGGCTTAAACTGGAAGTCGATATCGTGGAAGGTCAAAAGACGGGCTATTTCTACGATCAACGCGAGAATCGCGCTTCTATCGAGCCCCTGATGAAGGGCTGGGGGGCGCGCAGCGGCATTCGCCTCGAGAATCGTCCGGCTGATACGGATACGGAGGTTACGAGGCTTGTACCGGTGAACCCGAACGGGAAAGAAGTGACCTTCCCTTATTGGGACGGTGCGACCGTGCTGGAGTGCTTTGCCCATACCGGCAGCTTTACTCTTCATGCCTGCAAATACGGGGCGAAAAAAGTAACCTGTCTCGACGTATCCGAGCATGCTATCGACACGGCGCGCCGCAACGTGGAGCGCAATGGCTTTACGGACCGCGTAGAATTTGTCGTGGCCGATGCCTTTGATTATTTGCGCACGCAGGTAAAAGGCGTGGAAGAGCGCGCGGAGCGAAGCCGCTCCGGCGCGGATACTTCCAAGCCGCTTAGCGGCAACGGCCGTACCTGGGACGTTGTCATCCTGGATCCTCCTGCTTTTGCCAAGACGAAGAGCGCAGTGGCCGGAGCATGCCGCGGCTATAAGGACATCAACCTGCATGGCCTCAAGCTGGTGAACGAGGGCGGTTATCTCGTAACGGCCAGCTGCTCGTATCATATGCGGCCGGATTTGTTCCTCGAGACGATTCAGGAGGCGGCATCCGACGCCGGAAAGCTGCTGCGCCTCGTGGAGTGGCGGGCTGCAGGCAAGGATCATCCGCAGCTGCTTGGCGTGTCGGAAGGGCATTATTTGAAATTTGCCGTGTTCGAAGTGCGGAGCAAATAAAGCTGAAAGAAGCCGTATGGATCCCAGGGGGAACCATACGGCTTCTTGTTCGAAAAATAGACATATTCAATCGATTGATAGAAGTGTATAATAGAAAGGTAACGCTGATAGGCAGTCGACTGCACCCAGCGGTTCCATAACGGACAGAGCAGTTCACTGCATGTCCGCTAACCCATAATCCGGCAGAGCGGAAATCCGCATGCGGGATTTTTTATTTTAATTCTAAGTATTAACAAGTTTTTCTTACAAACATGGCTTACACGCCTTAGAATTTTTCGGATTGAAACGCTCTCCGCTAAGGACGGAGGTAGCCGGTTCGCCTAGCTAGAAGGATTCTTTGAATTGCCGGCTTAGTTCGACACGCTGAAGCTTCAGCAGCCAGACCTCTTCCCGCAACGTTTTCAAATCGGAAGAATCATCGGAATTTCTCAATTGCCGGTAAAGATCAAGCATCTTCCGGTTGATGACGTCAAACTTTCTCCACAGCTCAGCGGCTTTCATCGACAGACCGTGCTGGTTTGTTTGTTCCTTCCACGCGGCAAGTGAACGGGTAATCTCCTGCTGCCACTCCAGATCACCGATTTGCTCGGCATAGTTGTATAAATCCAGATAATCGTTAATCCATTGCGTTTCTTCCGTGGTCATTACCCGTTCCTCCAATCAGGATCGCCTATTACCTAGTATTATACTCGGTATTTAAGGGATTGCAATATTTTCTTGAAAGATAACGTTTCTTCCAGAACATACGTTTGTCGTCCGGGTGAAAATAGACCCGCGATATGATAGAATTATAGATTATGAAATAGATTCAGAGGGGAAGAGTTAGATGGGGCTTCGATTTGTGCTTGGCCGCTCGGGAACGGGAAAAACAAGGTATTGTCTGGATGCAATCCGCGCCAAGATGCAAGGCGAGCCGGATGGGGCGCCGCTTATTATGCTGGTGCCGGAACAGGCTACTTTCCAGACGGAGTATGCGCTTTTGAAAGGCACAACGCTTAGCGGGACGATTCGCGCCCAGGCGCTTAGCTTCCGCCGTCTGGCCTTTCGCGTCATGCAGGAGACGGGCGGCACTGCCTTGATTCCGATCAGCGATAACGGCAAGCATATGATGCTGTTCAAGATTATACACCGGCTGGGCAAGCAGCTTGAACTATTTCAAAGCGGGGCTGAACAGCCGGGTTTTATCGAACGTCTTGGCGAGCTGCTGACCGAGTGGAAGCGATACGGCATTGATGCCAATCTGCTGAAGGAAACAACGGCATCGGTAGAAGACGCATCGCTTCTGAACCGGAAGCTGCATGATCTTCGGCTTGTTTATGACAAGCTGGAGCAGGAATTGCTCGGCCTTTATATTGATTCGGAAGATTATTTGACGCAGCTGATTGCCGGCTATGCCGCCGCGCCGGCGATGTCGGGAGCCCATCTGTGGATTGACGGCTTCCATGGCTTTACGCCTAAGGAATATGATGCGCTTGGCACGCTTATCGCTTCTTCCGCGGAAGTGACCGTTGCGCTTACGCTCGACCGTCCATACGATAACGGAGAGGTGCCGCATGAGCTTGAGCTTTTCCATCCTACGGCCGAAACGTATGGCAAGCTGGCCGCATTGGCGGCGCAAGCCGGCGTGCCTGTGCATGAAACGGTTCTGCTGGATGAAGGAGTTCCATATCGGTTCAAGGAGAGCCCGATGCTTGCTCATTTGGAGAAGCACTATGGCGGAAGAACCCCAATGCTTATTCCGGATAAGAAGATGCTGGCTGCAGACAGCCCGACCTGCGGCGTATCCCTTCATGCCTCCGCGAACAGAAGGGCAGAGGTGGAAGCGGCAGCCCGCGATATGGTTCGGCGTGCCCGCGAAGAAGGTTTGCGCTGGCGCGATATGGCGGTTATGGTGCGGAATGCGGCTGAGTATACCGATTATATTCAAACGATATTCGACGACTACGAGATTCCTTATTTCCTTGACCAGAAAAATAATACGGTCCATCATCCGCTGGTTGAATTTATTCGTTCCGCGCTTGAGACGGTGCTTCACGGCTGGCATTACGAGGCGGTATTCCGCTGCATCAAGACCGAGCTTTTGTTCCCGATTGACGGCAGCATGTCCCGCGAGCTGTTTGACCGCTTGGAAAACTATGTGCTGGCAGCCGGCGTCGACGGATGGAAGTGGCTTGACCGCTCCAGGTGGAAGCCTCTTATGCAGCAATCCCTCGAAGATGAGCCGGAAACCTTATACGAGCCTTCGGTAAAAGCCAAACGGGAATTCCAGGCCGTTATGGCGGCGAGAGAGGCCGTTGTACCGCCGCTTCGCCGGTTCGAGCAATCCTTGAAGAAAGCCTCCAACGTCAAAGACATGTGCGAAGCGTTGTACAAGCTGCTGGATCATGCGGATGCCGCTGACCGCCTCGAACGCTGGAGCCGCGAGGACAGTGCCGCCGGCCGTACGCAGCGTGCCAGATCGCACCGGCAGCTGTGGGATGGCGTCATGCAGCTGCTGGATCAGCTGGTAGAAATGGTCGGTGACGAGGATATGCCTCCGGAGCTGTTCGCCGGCATGGTGGAGACGGGACTCGAAAGCCTGAAGCTTGCGGCGGTACCGCCCGCCCTTGATCAGGCGCTGGTCGGCAGCATGGACAGGACGCGTTCCGGGGATGTGAAGATCTGTTATGTCCTTGGCGCCAACGACGGCGTTATGCCAATGCGTATTCAAGAGGACGGCGTGCTGACCGAGCAGGAGCGGGAACGCCTGGCCGAAGAAGGTCTTGTTATGGCGCCGGGCGTAAGACGCAGGCTCCTCGACGAGCGTTTCTTGATCTACAACGCTCTGACGACGGCGAGCCGGCATCTGTGGATCAGCTGGGCGCAGGCGGATGAGGAAGGAAAAACGCTGCTGCCTTCGGAAGTGATCCGGCAGGTGAGACAGCTGTTCCCGGGCATACCGGTCTATCAGAAGGCGGGGGAGCCGACTCCCGGAATGGAGACGGGCGATCAGCGATCGTATATCGAGCATCCTCAGCGGACGCTTGCCTATTTGATCACGGAGCTTCGCGCCTGGCGGCAAGGGGCGGATATTGCGCCGTTCTGGTGGGATATTTACAACTGGTTTGCGATTCGCCCCGAGTGGCAGGATAAGCTGCAACTTATGAATGCGTCATTAAGCTTCTCCAATCAGGAGACGGTGCTGACGACAACGACCGCAGAGCAGCTGTACGGGACGAAGCTGAAGGCCAGCGTGTCGAGGATGGAGAGATTCGTTTCCTGTCCGTTCCAGCATTTTGCCATTCACGGCTTGAGGCTGCGCGAGCGCCAGATGTACCGGCTTGAAGCGCCGGATGTCGGGCAGCTGTTCCATGCGGCGCTCAGCCGCCTGGCCGCAGGCGTCGGCCAGCGCTGGGGCTCGATGCCGGAAGGGCAAATCCGCGAAGCGGCGGCGAAGGCCGTTGACGAGCTGGCTCCCAGACTGCAATCGCAAATCCTGCTTAGCAGCGGCAGGTTCCAATACATTGCCCGCAAGCTGAAGGAAATCGTTGCCCAAGCTGCGGTTATTTTGAGCGAGCATTCCCGCAGGGCTCAGTTTCAGCCGGTTGGGCTTGAGGTTGATTTTGGCCCGGACGGCACGCTGCCTTCCCTAGTCATTCCGTTAGAGAACGGGGGCACGATGGAAATTATCGGCCGGATTGACCGCGTAGACGCGGCTGAGACCGAAGAGGGCTTGCTGCTGCGGGTCATGGATTACAAATCCAGCGCAACGCAGCTCAAGCTGGAGGAAGTGGCATTTGGACTATCCCTGCAGATGCTCACGTACCTCGACGTGCTGGTTACGCACGCCTCCGAATGGCTTGGAAAGCCGGCATCGCCCGCGGGCGTGCTTTATTTCCACGTTCATAATCCGATGCTTGCGGTATCTAACGGGTTATCCGTGACCGAGGTAAATGCAAGAATGCTGAAGAAATTCAAAACCCGGGGGCTGATTACGGCTGAAGCGGAGACGGCTAAGCTGATGGACGGCGACCTGGAGTCCGGCTACTCGGATATTCTTCCCGTAGCTTTGAAGCGGGACGGAAGCTTTTACAGCAGCTCGTCCGTTGTGACGGATGATCAGTGGGATGTGCTGCGCAGCTCCGTCAGACGTACCATCGGGAAGATAGGCACGGAAATCGGCTGCGGAAAGGTTTCAATCGAGCCATACCGTCTCGGGACGAAGTCGCCGTGCCAATACTGCGATTACAAGCCGGTCTGCCAATTTGACCCATTGTTCGACGGGAATGAATACACGAAGCTGAGCAAGCTCTCGGAAGACGAGATTTGGCGGCAGCTGCATGGAGAGGAGGAGACAGCGGATGGAACCGATTAATATGCCGGAGAAGCCGGAGAACAGCACCTGGACGGACGACCAGTGGCGCGCGATCGTCACGGAAGGCTCGGATGTGCTGGTTGCCGCTGCGGCGGGCTCCGGGAAAACAGCGGTACTGGTAGAACGGATTATCCGGAAAATATCCTCGTTCTCCGACGTCGACCGGCTGCTGGTTGCAACCTTCACGAAGGCGGCTGCTGCCGAAATGAAAGACAGAATCCGGATTGCGCTTGAGAAAGAGCTCGAGCGGCAGCCGGAATCCGAGCATCTGCGCAGACAGCTGGCGCTTATGAACCGGGCATCGATTACGACGCTCCACTCATTCTGTCTCGACGTTATTCGCAGATATTATCCGTTAATCGGGCTCGACCCGGGCTTTCGGATTGCGAATGAAACAGAGAGCGAACTGATGCGCATCGACGTGCTGGATCAGCTGTTCGAAGAGAAATACGAAGGTTCCGCCGATGACAGCGGGGCATTTCTGCGCTTGGCCGACCGCTACGGCGGCGAACGGGGCGACGAGCCGTTGTACAGGCTGGTTCAACAGCTTTATGACTTTGCGCAAAGCCATCCCTGGCCGGAGCATTGGCTCCGCCAGACCGCGGCCAGCTTTAGGGTTGGTAACGTGGAAGAGCTGCGCAACAGTCCTTGGGTCGCAAGCCTGAGGGCTGACGTGGAGCTGGCGCTGTCGGGCGCGGCGTCCCTGCTTAACCAGGCGATGCAGCTGACGCGGGAGCCGGCGGGTCCGGCCCCTTACGCGGCAACCTTTGAAGAGGATCTCACGGTTGTGGGAGGGCTAGCCGAGACCGTCCGCATGCATCCTTGGGAGATGTGGTTCGAATCGTTCCAGGCCGTGCAATTCGGCAAACTGAAGGCGATGCGCGGGGATGATTACGATAAAACGATGCAGGAGCAAGCCAAGGAGCTTCGCGATCAGGCGAAGAAGCTAATCAGCTCCCTGGCGGACGAATTGTTTGGACGTTCGGCGGAGGAATTCGCATGGGAGCTGCGGGAGCTTGCTCCGCTTATGTCCGCTCTGTCCGAGCTTGTCATTGAATTCGGGCAGCGGTACGAGGCCGCGAAGCGGGCTAAGGGTCTGCTCGATTTTGGCGACCTGGAGCATTATTGCTTGAGGATACTGAGATCGCCGGAATCTTCGCCGGAGCGTACGACTCCATCGCCTGCGGCTATGGAGTATCAGCGCCAGTTCGATGAGATTCTGCTTGACGAGTATCAGGATACCAACATGGTGCAGGAAGCGATCGTGTCCCTTATTGCCAATCCGCATGCCGGCAACCGTTTTATGGTAGGCGACGTGAAGCAGAGCATATACCGGTTCCGTCTGGCAGAGCCGAATTTGTTCATGAGCAAATACAAAAATTACGGCGCGCCCGGCGGTGACGGCCTCCGTATCGATCTGGCCCGCAATTTCCGGAGCCGTCTTGAAGTCGTAGACGGAGTAAATGACGTGTTCCGCGCTATTATGCGCGAATCGGTCGCGGAGATGGATTACGACAAGCGCGCCGAATTGGTATGCGGGGCTTCTTATCCGGAGCCTGACAGGCCTGGTCGTTTTGCCGTCGAGCTTGCCGTTATTGATAAAGCAGGCTCCTCGGAAGAAGTGGATGAAGCGGCATCGGCCGCGGATTCCGACGAAGAGTCCGAACAAGGCGCAGGACCGGCTGCCGAATCGGCGGAAGAGCTGCAAACGGCGCAGCTGGAGGCAAGGCTTATTGCCCGCCAGATCCGTTCGCTGCTGGATGAGGGATTTCGGGTCTATGACGGCAAGAAGCGGGAGAGCCGCCCTATGGAATGGCGCGACATCGTCATTTTGCTGCGGGCCACGCAGGCCTGGGCTCCCGTCATTATCGAGGAGCTTCAGGGTGCGGGTATTCCGGCCTATGCGGAGCTGAGCAGCGGGTATTTCGACGCGACGGAGGTAGAGACCATCCTTTCCCTGCTGCGGGTAATCGATAATCCGTATCAGGATATCCCGCTCGCGGGGACCCTTCGTTCGCCGATTTTCGGCTTGAATGCCGAAGAGCTGGCTCTTATCCGGATCGGAGCGATGCATGAAACCTACTATGACGCGGTGCTGCAGGCGGCAGGCGATCTGCTGCTGCCGGATGAGCTGAGACGCAAGCTGTCGCTGTTTCTCGACCGGCTGGACAGATGGCGGAACGATGCAAGGCAAGGCTCGCTGGCCGATTTGATCTGGAGCATTTACCGGGAGACGGGCTATTACGATTTCGCCGGCGGGCTTCCCGGAGGCGTTCAGCGTCAAGCGAATCTTAGAGCGCTTCATGACCGTGCCCGCCAATATGAGGCGACCTCCTTCAGAGGGTTGTTCCGCTTCCTTCGATTCGTTGAACGGATGCGGGACAGCGGCGGTGACCTGGGAACCGCCAGGGCGCTTGGCGAACAGGAAAACGTCGTGCGCATTATGTCCATTCATAAGAGTAAGGGACTTGAATTTCCCGTCGTATTTGTGGCAGGCTTAGGCAAAAACTTCAATCAGCAGGATTTGCGCAGCGCATTTCTGAAGCACAAGCAGCTTGGTTTCGGTCCCAAGTTTATCGACCCGGAGAAACGCGTCAGCTATCCGACTCTGCCGTTCCTCTCGATCAGGAGACGTATGCGGATGGAAATGCTCGCCGAGGAAATGCGTATTCTCTACGTTGCATTAACCCGTCCCAAGGAGAAAATGTTCCTGGTCGGCACCGTATCCGATGCCGCGGCCAAACAGCGCCGCTGGCAGTCCGCCGCGGATGCCAAGGGATATATTCCCGATTTCCGGTTAAGCTCGGCGTCTACTTTCCTGGACTGGCTGGGCCCGCTCGCATCCGCGGCGTTTAATCGGCTCCCGGATGAAACGGTGCCGGGACATGAGGCTTCAAGACTGCTGCAATGGCGCGCAGGCGTGGTAGATGCTGCTATGCTGGGGCTTGAAGCGGCGGTTGGCGCCGAGGAACGGGCGGAAGAGGATCAGGCGAGGGAAGACCGCTTGCAGGGTGTATTATCTCTGGCCCAGCTGGATCAGGTGGAACGGGATGAGGAGCTTCGCAAACGCTTGGAATGGCGTTACGGCTATAAGGCGTCTACCCTTGTCGCGGCCAAAACGTCGGTTACGGAGATGAAGAGGCTGCATTCGGAAGCGGTGGAAATGCAGGACGACAGCGCGGCTTTATATCCGGTTGATGTCCTCTCCGACGCGAAAGAAGCAGACGGCAGGAAGAGCAGCGGAGGCAGTTACACCTTCCGGTTAAGACGGCCCCGGTTCATGGAGGAAGCCGCGCTTACGGCTGCCGAGAAAGGAACGGTAAGCCATCTTCTGATGCAGCATCTCCCGCTTACCGGCGACGTGGATGCGGCCCGCCTGGAGCTGATATTAAGCGATATGGTCTCGCGCAAGCTGTTGACCGCAAGACAAGCGGAGTCGATCGATCTTCCGGCTGTTGCGGCATTTTTCGACACGGAAATCGGCAAGCGACTTGTTCGTGCCGCATGGGTAAGGAGAGAGGTTCCGTTCAGCTGCATGTTCCCGGCGAAGCGCGTTTATCCGGGATTGGCATCCGATATGGCCGGTGAACCGGTTCTCATTCAAGGAGTCATCGACTGTCTCTTCGAAGACGAGAATGGCGTCGTGCTGCTTGATTATAAGACCGACCGGATATATATGAAGCAGTGGGAACAGGCGGCAGAGCGTCATAGATTCCAATTGGAGCTGTATGCGGAGGCAATCGAGTCGGTTATCGGCCGGCCGATTGCGGAAAGCCACGTGTTCTTCTTTGATGGAGGTCGCGCTGTACGGTTATAAAGACGTTAGGCCATAGCATTCATTTCCGCGGAATGGCAGCATTACAGCCTTTCCGCGGAACAACTTTCTTTTATCGACTTGGAAGGATGAACAAGAGATGGAACAGGATAAGGAACAATCGAAGAAACGGTCCTACGCACTGCCGATTACTTTATTGCTGCTTGTATTCAGCCTTACGGGCAACGTGTTTCTATACTCGCAATCGTTGCAGGGCGCCCAGGATGATAAGTACGAGAAAGGCTTGGAAGTAATCGGAGCGGCAAAAAAAGCAGCCTCGTATTATCAAGCCGTGCTTGATGATGCAGCCGCCATTATGGAAGGGAAACCGTCCGAGGCTGGCACCGTGATCCGCGATGCGGCCGGCGTAAACGATTTTTTGCAGCAAGCGGGCAGCGTTGATGAGGATACTCCTTTTGATTCCGATAAGATCTATGCCTATTTAATTGACGTTGATAATTCTCTTTCGTACATAAAAGAGCAGGACGGTACGCTTACTGAACAGGAATCCGCATACTTGAAGGCTCTGCAGGACGCCTATTCGAAGCAGCTGGAGATCGTCAAGCAGTTTAACTTCGACGCGGACAAAACGCGCAGCGGAGCGATTCAGATAGGGGCGGGAATCGGATGGCTCGATATTGCCGAGCAGCTGGAGAAATCTATCGAAGAGCAAGCTAGCATGAAATTGTCCGCCCAGTAGCCAAAAGCCCATTTCTGCATACGATAGTAGCAGAATGGAGGCTGACAAGTATGGAGAAAAGCAAGAAGGAAAAAGGGAAGCCGACAGAGGTGAAGCCGGCTGCGGCCAAACCGGCAACCATAGCTCCTGCAAAGGCGGAGAACCAGGCACCGGCCGCGCAGGCAGCAATAACGGCACCGCAGACCCAATCGCTGAAGGATCATTGCTCCGCGCATATTCACCGTTACGTGCTCGCGCAAACGCATGACGGATGGTGTATCGACGGCATTGTCGAGTACGTGGATGACCGATATTTATGTCTGGCAGTCCCATGCAGCGGAACCATAAGCTGGGACAACAGAGCTTTCGTATCGTACCCCGGTCTTTATCCGTATCCCTACTACCCGAGAGGACGCTTCTACCGTCAGGTGCTGCCGCTGGCCGGGCTCCTCGCGTTGACGCTGCTGCCATTTTACTGATTGCAAATCCGGTACGGCAACGCGTCGCGCGTCTGCGTTCCGGCCGGCATCCTCCGATTGGACGAGCATGCCATTTGTTTGCTATAATTATTGGCATAGTATGGAATGAAGGGAGGGGCATATTTGGACTGTATTTTTTGCAAAATTATCGAAGGCTCCATTCCTTCGACGAAAGTGTACGAATCCGAGAACGTCATTGCGTTTAAAGATATTCAGCCCGCGGCTCCTGTACATATATTGATTATTCCAAAAAAACATATTCCAACGATGAACGAAATCACCGAAGAGGATGGTCCGGTCATAGCGGAATTGTTTGGGGCTGCTCGCGAAATCGCGAAGCAGCAAGGAATTGCTGAGTCGGGTTACCGGCTCATTAACAATGTGAACAGCGACGGCGGCCAGGTTGTTTATCATCTCCACATCCATTTGTTGGGCGGGGAGAAGCTAGGAGCGCTAGTAGGAAATAGTGTAAGTTGACACTTCATTTTGTTTTGTCTTATAATGAAGTGTGATAAACCGTGTTTATGTTTAATGCTCTGGACGGTCTGTTTCGGAGGGAGGGAAAACTGGTGTCTGAAACTAAAGTTCGCAAAAACGAAACTATTGATGCTGCGCTTCGCCGCTTTAAACGTTCCATCGCTAAAGATGGTGTTTTGGCAGAGGTGAAAAAACGCAAGCATTATGAAAAGCCAAGTGTAAAGCGCAAGAAGAAGTCCGAGGCTGCGCGTAAGAGAAAGTTTTAGGAGGATCCTTCCATAATGAACCTGAGCGATAGATTGAACGACGATATGAAGCAAGCCATGAAGAATCAGGACAAGTTCAAGCTGACCACGATTCGCATGATTCGTGCGGCTGTTAAAAATTTGGAGATTGATTTGAAGCGTCCTCTCGAGGATGCGGAAGTGGTAGATATACTTAGTCGTGAAATCAAACAACGTAAAGATTCCCTCCAAGAATTTAGCAAAGCCGGCCGAGATGATCTGGTTACAGATCTTTCAGCAGAAATTGAAATTATTAGTCAATACCTTCCCGCACAGCTGACCGAAGAAGAGATAAAAGCGATTGTAACGCAGACCATCCAGGAACTCGGTGCTTCTTCCAAAGCCGAGATGGGAAAAGTCATGGGTGCGCTTTTGCCAAAAACAAAAGGGCGCGCTGATGGTAAACTAGTAAATCAATATGTACAACAATTTCTGCAATAACTATATGTTCGGACGAAAACACCCCTTTCGAGGGGTGTTTTTGCTTTACTTATGACAATTTTGAAACATAATGTTCATATGTGCGTATTAACGGTTACTGATTGAAAAGGAGGAGCGACACTTTGCAAACGAAACGATGGCGCATTGCAGCTGTCATCTGGCCTCTTCTAATGCTTGTTTCTATGCTGCTGGTTACGGCAGGCGGACTGGCAACCGGCAGTAAAACCGCGCATGGAGCGGAAGGATCAGCACTTGGTCCCGCGGTTTACGTTGTGCCGGTCAAGCAAACGGTGGAATCCGGATTGAAGTCGTTTTTGGAGCGGGCATACCAAGAAGCAGCGGAAGCAAAAGCGGAGAGAGTCGTGCTGGTGATCAATACGTTTGGCGGAGAAGTAACCAGCGCGGAGGAGATTGGCGAATTGATCCGCAAAAGCAGCGTTCCTACTACGGCATACGTAGAAGGCAAAGCGGTATCCGCGGGGACTTATATTGCGCTTAATGCGCAAAACATAGTCATGGAACCTGGAAGCACCATTGGCGCTGCGGCAGTCGTTAACGGCTCGGGCGATCTCATCGATAACCCGAAGGTTGTTTCCTTCTGGGTGAAGACGATGAGGGAGGCCGCGGAGCTAAACGGCCGTGACCCGGATATCGCTGCCGCAATGGTGGATCCCGGTGCGACATTGCCGCTGCCGGACCTCAAGCAGGTGAAGCAATCCGGCCAGATTCTGACCTTAACGGCCGATGAAGCGATTAAGGTTGGATATGCCGAATACAAAGCGGAGTCCCTGGAAGACGCAATCAAATGGCTGGGGCTAGAAAATCGCGATCGGATCGAACTTAAACCTTCGATTGCGGAGAAGATTGCTTCCTGGCTCGTAAATCCGATCGTCATGACCGTGTTGTTTATCCTGGGCATCGCGGGTATTGCGATTGAGCTGTTTGTCCCGGGCTTTGGCGTTCCGGGCATTGTAGGTATTCTGTCGTTTGGCTTGTATTTCTTCGGTCATTACATTGCGGGATTTGCGGGGATGGAGTCCGTTGTGCTCTTTATTGTCGGCATAGCCTTGTTGTTGATCGAGGTATTTGTGCCGAGCTGGGGAATTCTCGGCATTCTGGGCAGCGCCTCGTTGATCGCCGGCGTGTTGACAGCGGCTTCGAATCCGATGACGGCATTTATTTCGCTCGTTATCGCGCTGGCGGCTGCTGCCGTTATCCTGTATTTTGTTGTCCGTAAATACAAGGACAGAGGAATCTGGAACAAATTCATTTTGCGCGAGAAGCTGACAACCGAGCAAGGATATTTGTCCGCGGAAACCAAAGAGGAGCTTCTTGGCCAGGAGGGGATTGCGATAACGCCTCTCCGCCCGGCGGGCACGATTCAAATTGGGGATAACCGGATAGACGTTGTGACATCCGGCGAATTTATCGCTTCCGGCAAGACGGTAAAGGTAATAAAAACCGAAGGGACTTGGGTTGTCGTAAGAGAGGTCCTGTAGGATAATAGAAAAAAATGACATGGAGGGTTATACCCAATGGACGGAATGGTATCAGTTTTAATTATTGTAGTGGTAGCGATTATTGCTCTATCGGTATTCCTCAGCTTTTTCCCGATCATGCTGTGGATTTCCGCGCTGGCATCTGGCGTTCGGATCGGCATTATCACGCTGGTAGCAATGCGTCTCCGCCGAGTAACGCCAAGCCGGATCGTGAATCCGTTGATTAAAGCAACAAAAGCGGGGCTAGGGCTTACGATTAATCAGCTTGAGAGTCACTTCCTCGCCGGCGGTAATGTTGACCGTGTCGTTAACGCCTTGATTGCGGCGCAACGCGCGAACATTCCGCTCGTCTTCGAGCGTGCGGCAGCCATTGACCTTGCTGGCCGCGATGTTTTGCAAGCCGTGCAAATGAGCGTAAATCCCCGAGTAATCGAGACGCCTATCGTAGCTGCGGTTGCGAAGGACGGCATTGAAGTGAAGGTTAAAGCCCGCGTTACGGTACGCGCTAATATCGAACGCCTTGTCGGCGGTGCCGGCGAAGAGACGATTATCGCCCGGGTCGGCGAAGGGATCGTTACAACGGTAGGCTCCTCCAACTCGCATAAAGACGTTCTCGAGAACCCGGACATGATCTCCCGTACCGTCCTTGGCAAAGGCCTTGATGCAGGCACGGCCTTTGAGATCCTGTCCATCGATATCGCGGACGTAGACGTAGGCAAAAACATCGGCGCACACCTGCAAACCGAACAGGCGGAAGCCGACAAGCGGATTGCGCAGGCGAAGGCCGAAGAGCGCCGCGCGATGGCGGTCGCACAGGAGCAAGAGATGAAGGCCCGCGTCGTAGAGATGCGCGCGAAGGTCGTGGAATCCGAATCCCAGGTGCCGCTTGCGATGGCGGATGCTCTGAAATCCGGTAAAATCGGCGTTATGGATTACATGAACCTTAAAAATATCGAAGCCGATACCCAAATGAGAAATACGATTGGCAAGCCGGACACTCCAAACGATAAAGACAACTAAGGCTCTTAAGCCGTGTCAAGCAAGGAGGTGCTGGCGTGAAAATAATAAGTTTCCTTCTCGAAAATATATATTGGGTGATCGTTGTGGGCGGAGTGCTGTTCTCGATATTCGGGCGTTCGGGCGCGAAGAAGCGCACGAACCGGATGCCGAGTTTTGGAGGAAGCAACGAGCGTGAGCCGCATAGACCGGTCAACCGTCAAGATCCGGTATGGGAAGAGGATGACCAAGAAGAATATCAGTCTCAGAAGCCCGTATCGGCTGGTTCCTCCCTTCAGGGAGAAGGGGGAGGCACAGGGGAGGGCGGCAAGTCGCAAACGCTTGAGAGGGCGGTTCAGGCGGTACCGAGCCGGCCTGCGGAGCCTCCTCGTGCGCGGCTGGCAGCAACCGCCAAGCCCCAGACGGCAGTGGCTCCTGCAGCTGCAAGTCAGAGCGAAATTGCGAATCCCAAAGCCGACGAGCTGCGCAAAGCGGTCGTATGGGCCGAAATATTGGGTCCGCCGCGTTCCAAGCGCCCCTTCGGCAAATAGATCTTATAACCATAACAGCCGGGCAATGATGCGATCATGCATCGTTGCCCGGCTGTTATTTTTTTATTCGGCTGCGCTTCCCCATATATCTCATAAATCGTTCCGACGTCGCATATTTTGGTACAGTACAATAATGTGCACTCGCGCGGCGGAGGGGGACAATGGATCAGCTATGGGCCGTATAAACCGAAAATTTCGAAAATGGACTGCCGATATATTGGATTTGCCCCAGGATGTGGTCTATGATCTGCCCCGCATGACGATGATCGGCGACCGACAGCTCTATATCGAGAATCACCGCGGCGTGCTTCATTTCTCCAGCGATAAGCTGAGACTGGCCTTAAGCAAAGGCGAGCTGGAAGTGACGGGAACCTCGCTTGTCATACGCACGATCTGGACGGAAGAGGTATTCATAGAGGGTCAAATTAAAAGTATCGAAGTAAGGGATCAGGAGGGATAAGCATGGCGGGTCAATGGCTGCAGTGGGTACGCGGTGTCGTCACGGTGCATATCAGGGGCGGACAACCTGAACGGCTTGTGAACAGGGCTCTCGAAGGGGGGCTCGAGCTGTCTTCCATTCGATGGACAAGCGGTGGGAAGCTGGAATTCGAGCTGTCTGTAGGCGATTTCTTCCGTCTTCGCCCGTTCTTGAAAGAGACAGGCTGCAGGGCGCATGTCGTTAAACGGGAAGGGATGCCCTTCTGGCTGGTCCGTTTCGAGAAAAGAAAATTTTTCGCGATCGGGATCGGCCTGTTTTTTGTCGGCATATATTTGCTGTCTTCGCTTGTCTGGTCCGTTGAGGTGAAAGGGAATGTAAAGCTTACCGAGGAACAGATATTAACGGCGGCCAAGAAGGAAGGAATCTTTCCGATGCAATGGTCGTTCAAGCTTAAGGATAAAGATCTGTTATCCAAGGAATTGGTCACCGATCTTCCCGGAACGGCCTGGGTTGGCGTAGAGAAAAAAGGGACAAGGATCGTTATTCAAGTCGTTGAATCGACGGAAGCGGAGAAGGCGGAGCTGCAAAATCCTCGGCATCTGGTAGCTTCGAACGATGCGGTCATAACGGAGATTTATACCGAGAAGGGCCGCCCCGTCGTCAAGAAGAACATGAAAGTCAAAAAAGGCCAGACGTTAATCTCGGGAACGATCGGAGGCGGTGCGTACACGCAGTCGGTTGTGGCAAAGGGGAAGGTGCGCGGCCTCGTATGGTATGAATTCAATGTGGCTTCTCCTCTCACGCAGGAGGTTAAAGTATATACGGGAGAGAAGAAAACAAAGTGGTACGCTGTAATAGGCAGCCGTGCGCTTCAGGTAAGCGGTTATGGCAAAAACCCGTTTGATTCGTCCGAGAACGTTGTTGTGGAGGAGCAGGCGTCATGGCGCGGGTTGAAGCTGCCGTTCGGGCGGCTCAAGAAAACGATTATGGAGGTCCGCACCGATGAAAGGGAGCTTACGGAAGAGGAAGCGAAAAACAACGGAATGCTCCAGGCGAAGGCCGATATCATGCTCAAAGCAGGCAAGGACGCGGTTATATTAAAGGAAATTGTTTTGCATGAAAAGACGGACAATGGTAAAGTTTATATGAAAGTTCTTTTTGAAGTGGAGCAATCAATCGTAGAAGAGATGCCACTAGTCCAGATGCAAGGAGAAT
Organism: Paenibacillus sp. BK720; assembly: GCF_011761545.1. NCBI lineage: Bacteria > Bacillati > Bacillota > Bacilli > Caryophanales > Paenibacillaceae > Paenibacillus > Paenibacillus sp. BK720. Next base: position 1,082,065 of record NZ_JAASRQ010000001.1, read on the forward strand.
GAGGTTGTTGCAGAGTGAAGCAAAAGTAGTCAAAATTCCGCTCCAAAATGCAGTAGAGGGCTTGGCCGTGTTTGGTCCCCAAGATAAGTATCTAAAGCTTGTGCAGCAACAGATGGAGGCTACTCTGTCTTCCCGCGAAGCGGAAATTGTTATTTCCGGTCCGGCGCAAGAGGTGGAGTCGCTAGAGCAGTTTTATAACGTGCTGCTTCAGCTGGTCCGCGGCGGGTATACTCCGTCCGAGAGAGACATTACTTATGCGCTTGATCTTGCGCGCAACATGCAAGCGGAAGAACTGCTCGATTTGCTTAAAGCTGAAATTACGACGACTTACAGAGGCAAGCCGATCCGCGTGAAGACGATCGGTCAGCGTCATTACGTGAAGACAATCAAGAAGCAGGATATCGTGTTCGGCATTGGCCCCGCCGGTACCGGCAAAACCTATCTTGCGGTTGTTCTTGCCGTAGCGGCGCTTAAGGAAGGCTCTGTTAAAAAAATAATGTTGACCCGTCCTGCGGTTGAAGCCGGCGAAAATCTGGGCTTCCTGCCTGGCGACCTGCAAGAAAAGGTGGATCCGTATCTGCGCCCGCTCTATGACGCGCTGCATGACGTATTAGGTCCGGACCAGACGGCAAAGGCGTTTGAGCGCGGAACCATCGAGATCGCTCCTCTTGCTTATATGCGGGGACGCACGCTGGATGATTCGTTTATTATTTTGGACGAAGCGCAGAACACAACCCCGGAGCAAATGAAAATGTTCCTGACAAGGCTTGGTTTTGGCTCGAAAATGGTGATTACGGGCGACGTGACGCAGATTGATTTGCCGCGGGGCAAAAACTCCGGGTTAATCGAAGCGCAGCGCATTTTGAGAGATATTGAGGAAATTGGTTTTATTCATTTTTCCGAGCAGGACGTCGTTCGCCATTCCTTGGTTCAGAAAATAATCGTGGCATACAACTGGGACGCTGAAAACAAAGCATAGAGAGGAATGTCCGCTCGATGAATCAGACTCAGGCCGGAAAACAAATTAACCTTCAACAGACAAAATCGGCTGGCTGGAAGCAGAGCACGGCTGTTCGAGTCCTGCTCTTGTTTTTGTTTGCGCTGCTGTTTTATTTCAGTCTCGCTCCCCATCTTGTACCGGAAACCTACGATATCCAGGTGGATGCGCCCAGCGACAAGGATATCGCAGCTCCGCATCAGATATTCGACAGCAAGGCAACGCTGGAAGCGCAGGAAGAGGCAGCGAATAAAATCGATTCGATCTATTCGAATGTCGCGTTGCGCAACGAACAGCTGATCGATCAAATTTTCGTCCGGATCGAGCAGCTTAATCTGGATGATCAGGTGACGGTGCAAAACAAGGTTGAAATTTACCGGAATGAGATTCCCGGCAAATATGATGCGTTTGTCGATAATTTCGTAAAAATGAATATGGGCACCGGCAAGTACAACGATTCGCTGCTTGAAGAAATGTCGAAGGTCATCAAGGAGCAGGCGTACACGATTCCGGAAGAGACGTTCTACAAGCTTCCGAATCTGACGCTGGATCAACTGGAGGAAATGCGCTCCGTTGGGCAGGATGTCGTCCGCAAGCTAATGAGCGAGCAGCTCCGCGATGCGGAAACGGCGCGCACGAAGGTTGCGGAGCTGGTTAACGCAAGCTCGCTGACCAACCGCTCCAGCCGCGAAATTGTGCAGGAGCTGGCACGGTTTACGATTATGCCTAACCGGTTCCTCGATCAGCAGGCAACGGACGAAGCCAAAATTCTCGCGAAGCAGAATACGCCTCAGGTTGTGATCAAAGAAGGCGACCTCATCGTGAAAAAAGGCGAGATTATTACTCCCGAGATGTACGAGCTGCTGAAGGAATCCGAGCTTCTGCAGGACAAGCGCAATTATTGGCCGCAGCTTGGACTGCTGCTGATGTCCATCATGATCGTGGTTGGCCTGTATACGTATATACACCAATACGGGACCAGCGACTCGACCAAGCCAAGCTACGGCAATACTCATCTGCTGATGCTCTGGCTCATTTATCTGATCAATATTATCACGATGCAAGTTATTTCCCTTACGCAGACCGATTCCGCGCCTTATGCCGGTTATTTAGCCCCGGCCGCGCTTGGAACGATGCTGATTACGCTGCTGCTGGATGTGAATCTGGCGATTATCAGCTCGGTTTTGTTTGCGCTTTGCGGAAGTATTATACTAAATACGCAAACCGGTCAAATTTTCGACTATCAATACGGGTTTGTTATTATCGTGGTTTCCCTGGCGGCGATATTCTCGATTCACCGGGCAAGCCAGCGGTCTACCATCCTTAAGGCGGGAATTATGGTCAGCTTGTTTGGTTCGCTGGCCGTATTGTCGCTTATGTTCCTGAAGGAGCAGCTTGAGCAAGGGCCGCTCGTTTATTCTCTTGCATTCGCGTTTGCTAGCGGACTATTAACGGCGATTCTTGTCATTGGGCTTATGCCGTTCTTCGAAATTACGTTTGGCATATTGTCGGCGCTGAAGCTCGTAGAGCTGTCGAATCCGAATCATCCGCTGCTTCGCAAGCTGCTTACGGAGACGCCTGGCACCTACCATCACAGCGTAATGGTCGGCAATCTTGCCGAAGCGGCTGCCGAGTCGATCGGAGCGGACGGACTTCTTTGCCGCGTAGGTTCGTATTATCACGATATCGGCAAGACGAAGCGGCCAAGCTATTTTATCGAGAATCAGACGAATATGGAAAATCCGCATGATACCATCGAGCCAAAGCTGAGCAAATCGATTATCGTCGCCCATGCCCGCGACGGGGTTGATATGCTGAAGGCGCAAAATATTCCGAAGCCGATCCGGGATATCGCGGAGCAGCATCATGGGACAACCTCCTTGAAGTTCTTCTACTTCAAAGCGTTGAAACAAGCGGAGGAGCAGGGGTTAACCGTGAATTTCACGGAGGATGACTACCGTTATCCGGGTCCAAAAGCGCAATCGAAGGAAGCGGCGATCGTTGGTCTGGCCGATTGCGTGGAAGCGGCCGTCCGCAGCCTGCGCAGCCCTACGGTGGAGCAGGTAGAGGCGATGATTCAGAAGATTATTAAAAGCCGCGTGGATGACAATCAATATAATGAGTGCGATCTGACGATGAAGGAGCTCGACAAGATTGCCCATTCTTTGAAAGAAAGCGTTATCGGCATATTCCACTCGCGGATTGAATACCCGGAAGACGTAAAACCAAAGGAGCGTTAACAAAGCATGAGCTTGCAATTAGACTGGAGCAACGAACAAGACAAAATGGAGATTCCCGATCAATGGGTGGAGAGACTGGAGCAGCTTCTTCAGATCGCCGGCGAGATGGAAGGACTTACGGACGGCGAAGTGACTCTGACCTTTACGGATAACGAGCAGATTCACCAGCTTAACCGCGAATACCGCAATATCGACCGTCCTACTGATGTCTTGTCGTTCGCCATGCAGGATGACGGGACGGAAGAGCTCGATATTATTTTCGAAGTGGAGAGCGAGGATGAGCTGGATCCAATCTCCGGCATGCTTGGCGATATCGTAATCTCGATTGAGAAAGCCCAGGAGCAGAGCGAGGATTACGGCCATTCCCTGGAAAGGGAGATCGGGTTCCTGTTCGTGCACGGCTTCCTCCATTTGCTCGGTTATGACCATATGGACGATGCGGGCGAAGCCGAAATGACGGCAAAACAGGAAGCCGTTCTTCAGAAGGCAGGTCTGTCGCGTTAATGCTGAAGTTTATCCGCAGCCTGTCTTTTGCTTGTTCGGGAATTGCCTTGGCTGTCCGGTCTCAGCGTCATATGAAAATTCATACGGCGGCTGCCGTTATGGTGTGTCTGTTAGGGGCGTTCCTGCCCCTGACCCGGCTGGAATGGGCGGTGCTGTTGTTAACGATGGCGATTGTGTTCACCCTGGAGATGGTTAATACGGCGATCGAAAAAACCGTTGACCTTGCGAGTCCCGGCATTCACCCGCTTGCGAAAGCGGCTAAGGATATTGCTGCCGGTGCCGTGCTGGTCGCGGCATGCTGCGCGATTATTATTGGGCTGCTCATTCTTGGGCCGCCCTTATGGCATTTTATATTGGATTAATACGAAGAATAGGAGTTGGGGCTCATGGCATTCGAGGGATTATCGGAGCGGTATTCGAACCTGCTTGAAGCAGCGAAGGAGGCCATGTCGCGGGCATACGTGCCTTACTCCAATTTCCGCGTTGGCGCCGCGCTGCTGGACGAAAGCGGCCATGTCCATTACGGCTGCAACGTGGAAAATGCCGCGTACAGCCCTTGCAATTGCGCCGAGAGAACGGCGCTGTTCCGCGCAATCGCCGACGGCAAACGTCCGGGAGAATTTCAGGTTATTGCCGTCATGGGGGATACGGACGGACCGATTGCCCCATGCGGCGTATGCCGCCAGGTACTGGTAGAGCTATGTAAGCCGGATATGCCGGTCGTTATGGGCAATCTGCGCGGGGACTGGAACATTATGACGGTTAGCGAGCTGCTGCCGGGTGCATTTACTCCGGCTTCATTAGAGAAAGGAAGTTAATTATTCACATGACTGAAACGAAATTCCGTTCCGGATTCGTGGCGATTATCGGTCGTCCGAATGTCGGCAAATCTACGCTTATGAATCATTTAATCGGGCAGAAAATTGCCATTATGTCGGACAAGCCGCAGACCACCCGAAATAAAATCCACGGCGTGTACACGACGGAAACGTCGCAGATCGTTTTCCTCGATACGCCCGGCATTCATAAACCGCAATCCAAGCTAGGCGACTATATGATGAAAACCGCGGAAGGCGCTTTAAAAGAGGTCGAGGCCGTACTTTTCCTGATTGACGTTGCCGATGGACTGGGCGGCGGCGACCGCTTTATCATCGAACAGCTGAAAAAGGTGGATACGCCCGTATTTCTTGTGATGAACAAGATTGACAAGGTTCAGCCGGAAAAGCTTCTGGAAATTATCACCCAATACAAGGATTTGTATCCGTTTGCGGAGATTGTGCCGATCTCGGCGCTTCAAGGCAATAACGTCGAAACATTGCTTGCGCAAATCCAGAAATATTTGCCGGAGGGACCGCAATATTATCCGGCCGATCAGGTCACCGACCATCCGGAGCAATTCGTCTGCGCGGAGCTGATCCGCGAGAAGATCCTGCATATGACCCGTGAAGAAATTCCGCATTCGATTGCGGTTGGCATCGAGGATATGAGAGTGCAGGAGAACGGCGTTGTATACATCGGCGCGGTTATCTTCGTGGAACGGGATTCCCAGAAGGGCATTATTATCGGCAAGAAGGGGGCCTTGCTGAAGGAAGTCGGCAAGCAGGCCCGCCGCGATATCGAAGCGCTGCTTGGATCGCGCACATTCCTGGAGCTTTGGGTCAAGGTGAAGAAGGATTGGCGCAATCAGGAGCGCGTATTGAAGGATTTCGGCTTCCGTCACGATTAAGCCGATTTGACGAATTTTGTTAAGGATAGCATTCGGCAAATTACCGTATCCTAATTACCGTCTGGGGCTTCATTTCCATGGCGGAAAGGGATGAATACGAATGCGAAATTTTTCGTGGAAGTATTTTACATTGACCGGTGATGTGGAGTCGTACATGCTCTACAAGGAAATGGATCAACTTGGTCCAGAGAATCATCCTCAACATTTGCCGGGAGACAATGAAGAGCTTGCTGCTGAGTTCGAGGAGTCGTCTGCCCTTTAATTGATTACGTTGCAGGCTGCCTTGAATCAAGCATGGGGGAGAAGGTAGTATGCTATATCGTGTGGAGGGCATTGTCATCCGCAGCATGGACTATGGGGAAGGCAATAAAATAATTACGCTGCTGACGAAAACAAACGGAAAGCTTGGCGTAATGGTGCGCGGCGCGAAGAAGGTGAAGAGCAGGCATGCTTCTCTCGCGCAGCCATTTACATACGGCGAGTTCGTATTTTTCCGAAATAAAGGTTTAGGCACGCTCAATGCTGGTGAGATTCTCGAATCTCACCATCTTTTACGTGAGAAGCTTGATTTGGCGGCTTACGCTTCTTATTTGGCTGAGCTTACGGACAAGATGCTCCAGGAAGACGAATCCGGCGCGATGCTGTTTGAACAGCTTAAGGCCGGGCTTGCCGCAATGGAGGAAGGGAAAGATCCGCAAATCGTCTCGCATTTGTTCGAGATGCGAATATTAGAGGCTTCAGGTTATGCTCCGGAATTGGAGGCCTGCGTCAATTGCGGCAGCGAGCAGGGACCTTTCCGCTTAAGTCCGCACGCAGGCGGAGTGCTATGCCCGAGCTGCGCAAGAAACGATGCCCAGGCAATTGCGATGGGGGATGGGGCTTATAAGCTTCTGCGGTTGTTCAGCCGGATGGACCTGAGGCGTCTTGGCGCCATTCAGGTGAAGCCGGAGACCAAGAAAGAGCTCAAGAAGCTGATGCGGGAACTTATGGATGTCCATATCGGCATTCAATTGAAATCGAGAACGTTTCTTGATCAAATGGATAAGTATTCCTTCGAATAAGCGGCATGCTCAGTCCGTTGACCGAGCATGCCGTTTTTTATTATTCCGTATGATTGATCTTGGGCATTAGTACCTAATAACTGGTTTGACAACTGCATGAAAAGTGTTTAATATATTTGAATATGAAGATGGACAGTGATGGAGAAAGTAGCAGTTGATGCCTTGAATTAGCGATCCGGGGATAGTGGGAGCCCGGTCAGGCTAAATTTGCGAAAGGCACTCCGGAGTCAGTTAACGAAAAGAGGATTTTCGCACGCTGCTGGAATGAGCAGCGACAAGCGGAGGTCAAGTAGGGTGGAACCGCGGGAGTCAGCAGCTCTCGTCCCTACGTCTGGGAGCAGGCGTAGAGACGGGAGCTTTTTGTGTCCCCGCCTTCGCCATACTAAACGATAAAGGAGCTAAGAGGTCATGAATTTTCAAAACATGATATTGACTCTGCAGCAGTTCTGGGCAGAGCAAAACTGTATCCTCGTACAGCCGTACGATGTCGAGAAGGGCGCGGGAACGATGAACCCGATGACCTTCCTCCGCACGATTGGCCCGGAGCCATGGAACGTAGCTTATGTGGAGCCTTCCCGCCGTCCTGCCGACGGCCGTTACGGGGAGAATCCGAACCGATTGTATCAGCATCATCAATTTCAGGTCATCCTGAAGCCTTCCCCCGACAACATTCAGGAGCTGTATCTGGAAAGCTTGAAGCGTCTTGGAATCGATCCAAAGCATCACGATATCCGCTTTGTCGAAGACAACTGGGAATCCCCCACTCTTGGCGCATGGGGCCTTGGCTGGGAAGTATGGCTGAACGGCATGGAAATTACCCAATTTACGTACTTCCAGCAAGTCGGCGGCATCGATGCCAACCCGGTTGCGGTCGAAATTACGTACGGCATGGAGCGCCTCGCTTCATACATTCAGGAAAAAGAGAATGTGTTTGATTTGGAGTGGGTAGACGGCGTAACTTACGGTGACGTCTTCCTGCAGCCGGAATTCGAGCATTCGAAATATACGTTTGAGACTTCCGATTCAGCGATGTTGTTCCAGCTGTTCAACATGTATGAGGAAGAAGCCAAAAAAACGATGGAGCATAACCTCGTATTTCCGGCTTACGATTACGTGTTGAAATGCTCCCATACGTTTAACCTGCTGGACGCACGCGGCGCTATAAGCGTAACGGAACGCACGGGCTATATTATGCGCGTCCGCAACTTGGCGCGCGCTTGCGCAGCGACTTATCTGGAGGAGCGGGAACGTCTCGGCTTCCCTCTGCTGAAGAAAGGAGTGGAGAACAATGGCTAAGGATTTATTGCTGGAGATTGGACTTGAGGAAGTACCGGCGCGTTTTGTGCGCGGCGCCATGAACCAATTGAAGGACAAGGCGGTCAAATGGTTCGACGATTCGCGCATTCCGTACGAATCGGTTGAGGTGTTCGCTACGCCTCGCCGTCTTGCCCTGTATGTAAAAGGCGTAGCCGAGAAACAGGAAGACGTCAACGAGCAGGTTAAAGGTCCTTCGCGTAAAATCGCCCTTGACGATCAAGGCAACTGGAGCAAAGCGGCGCTTGGTTTCGCGCGCAGCCAAGGCGTTGATCCGGAGCAATTCTTTTTCCAGGAGCTTGCCGGCGTTGAGTACGTGTATGCGAACAAAAGCAGCGTAGGCACGGAAACGGCTTCCGTATTGCCGGAAGGGCTGACAAACCTGATCACATCGATGTCCTTCCCGAAAAACATGCGTTGGGGCAGTTATGAACTGAAGTTCGTGCGTCCGATCAAATGGATTATCGCTTTGTTTGGGCAAGACATTATTCCGATTGAAATCACGAACGTAAAGAGCGGCAATGTATCCCGCGGCCATCGCTTCCTGGGCGAGGAGACGGTTGTTGCATCTCCGGCGGATTATAAAGAGCGTCTGCGCGAGCAGCATGTTATTGTTGACGTGGAAGAACGCGAGCAGCTGATCGTGACTCAAATCGAGGAGCTTGCCAAAGAGAAGAGCTGGGAAATCGCGATCAAGGAAGATTTGCTCGAAGAGGTCTTATTCCTGGTCGAGTATCCGAACGTATTATATGGAACGTTTGATCCGGCTTTCCTCAACATTCCGCAAGAGGTTCTTATAACGTCGATGCGCGAGCATCAGCGCTATTTCCCGGTATTAAACGCGGAAGGCCAGCTGCAGCCGTTCTTCGTAACCGTGCGTAACGGCGACCGGACTTCGATCGAGAATGTTGCGAAAGGCAACGAGAAGGTTCTTCGCGCTCGTCTGTCCGACGCGAAATTCTTCTACGAGGAAGACCAGAAGCTTGCGATTAACGATGCGCTTGCGAAGCTTGAAAATATCGTTTACCACGAAGAGCTGGGTACGGTTGCCGATAAGGTTAGAAGAATCCGCGCGACAACCGATCTGATTGCCTCGAAGCTGGGCGTCGATGCGGACACAGCTTCGGCGGCAAGCCGCGCGGCTGATATTTGCAAATTCGACCTGGTTACGCAAATGGTATACGAATTCCCTGAACTGCAAGGCATTATGGGCGAGGATTACGCCCGCAAAGCAGGAGAAAGCGAAACGGTAGCAAAAGCGATCAATGAGCACTATCAGCCTCGCTTTGCTGGCGATCGCGCGCCGGCATCCCTCGTAGGCGCCATTGTCAGCCTTGCCGACAAAATGGACACGATCGCGGGCTGCTTCTCGATCGGCATTATTCCGACAGGTTCGCAGGATCCGTACGCCCTGCGCCGTCAAGCATCGGGTATCGTTCAGATTATTCTGGCTCAAGGCCTTGATCTGAAGCTGACAGACCTGTTTGACGCGGCTCTCCAGGTGCATGAAGCACGCGGAATGAAACGCGGCGCGGACGAGATTCGCAAAGACATGAACGACTTCTTTGCGCTTCGCGTGAAGAACGTTTTGTCGGAGCAAGCTAATCGTTATGACGTCGTTGACGCAGTTATGGCAACCGGCTTTAACGATTTGCGTATTACCGTCGAGCGCGCCGCGTTGATTAACGAATTGGCTTCCGGCAGCGAGAGAAGCGAATTCAAGCTGACGATCGATGCCTTTAACCGGGTATGCAATCTTGCTTCCAAAGCGGAATCGCGCACGGTGGATTCGGCCCTGTTTGAGGAAGCGGCGGAAGGCGCGCTTTACGAGCAGTGGCAAAAAGCCCATCCAGCGGTCGCGGAAGCTATCGCCGAGGGGGATATCGCTTCCGCGCTTGCCAATTTGTCTTCGCTTAAGCAGGCGATTAACGCGTATTTCGATTCGGTAATGGTTATGGCCAAGGATGACGCCGTGCGCAGCAACCGTCTGGCGACTCTTGCGCTTATCGCGGACGACATTACGGCTATAGCTGACTTCTCGAAGCTGGTCTGGTAATACAGGTTGCACTCGTCAAAGTATCATTGTCGTCAATCCATAGAAGGAAGGGATGATGATTGTGGCAGGTTCAGCTGAAGTGATTATTTACGTCGTATCCGACGCTGCGGGCGATACCGGAGAACTGGTCGTGAGGGCGGCGGTAGCGCAGTTCCATCCGGTGCAGACGGACATCCGCCGCGCACCGTTCGTCATGGATGTGCCCACCTTGGAGAGGTTCGTTTTGCAGGCCAAGCTTTCCGGAGCTATCATGCTCTACACGCTTGTTATTCCGCACTTGCGCGAAGCAATGAAGAATCTTGCCAAGGAGCATGAAGTGGAAGCCATCGATCTTCTCGGATCGTTGATCGAAAGCCTTGAACGGCAGACCGGCCGTCATTCCCGTCAAGAGCCGGGTCTCAACCACGTTCTGGATGCGGATTACTTCCGCAAGGTGGATGCCGTGGAATTCGCGGTCCGTTACGATGACGCCAAGGACCCTTCCGGCGTCCTTAAAGCGGATATCGTGCTGATCGGTGTATCGCGCACGTCGAAAACTCCGCTGTCCATGTATCTGGCGCATCAAAAATATAAGGTAGCCAATATTCCGCTCGTCCCGGAAATCAAGCCGCCCAAGGAACTGTTTACCGTCCCGGTTGATCGGATTATCGGCCTAACGATAGGCGTGCCGTACTTGAACACGATCCGGAAGGAAAGGCTCAAGGCGCTTGGACTGCCGGACAGCGCTTCGTATGCGGCGGAGGACAGGATCCTGAAGGAGCTGGAATACGCGGAAGCGATTATGAAACAAATCGGATGCGTCATCATCGATGTGTCGCATCGCGCGGTGGAAGAAACGGCGAGTCTGATTATGGAGCATTTTCGCGGCGTTTAAGCTTGAAATGCAGGATTTTTTTGAAGTATTGCCGTATATAATAGTACGGTAATTGAAATATACAACAATAAGCGGGGATGCGTGATGGAGCTTAAACAACCGACAGTCGTCGTCGACGGCGACGCTTGTCCCGTTAAGACGGAAATTGCCCGGACCGCACGCAGCTTCCGCGTCCCGGTCGTCATGGTATCCTCCTATGACCATCGGCTTGAGCCGCAGGAAGGTGTTTCGGTTGTGCAAGTCGACCGGAGCAGCCAATCGGTCGACTTGTATATCGTCAATCATATAGCCAAAGGCGATATCGTGATTACGCAGGATTTTGGTCTGGCATGCATTGCAATCGGAAAAGGGGCTGTCGTTTTGTCTCCGCGCGGCGAAGAGTATTCGGACGAGAACATCGATTATTTGATGGAACGGCGTCATGAATCCGCGAAAAGAAGGCGCGCAGGGGGGAAAACGAAAGGCCCAAAAGCAATGAATCATGAGGATCGGGAGCGTTTTCAACAAAAGTTGACAAAAGTTTTATCAAACTTGCAGGAGAAACATGACATTTAGCGAATATTATTTACGTGTCATTAGGATGAAGGTGATGGATAATGACCTACGGTAAAATACCGGATGACGTTATTGAGGCGGTACGCCGTCATCATGACATCGTAGATACGGTGAGCAAATACGTTCATCTCTCTAAGAACGGCAAGTACATGAAAGGGCTTTGTCCCTTCCACTCGGAGAAGACGCCTTCCTTCACCGTCACGCCGGAGCTGCAGATATTCCACTGCTACGGATGCGGGAAGACCGGCAACGTTATCCGGTTCGTGGAAGAGATCGAAAGCTATACCTTTCCAGAAGCGGTCCGAGTGCTTGCCGAAGAGGCGGGCATCCCTGTTACCTGGGCTAATCCGGACGGCTCGAAGCCAACGGCAGCCGACACGGAACGAAGCGCTGTTCTTGAAGCCCATGAGCTGACTGCGAAATTTTACCATTATTTGCTGAACAATACGCAGTACGGCACCGAGGCAAAAGAATATTTGCGCGGGCGCGGGTTTGGGGACAAGCTGATCAATCAATTTATGATCGGTTATGCGCCCGAACAGTGGGATACGCTAAGCCGGTTCTTAACAGCGAGAAATTTCGATCCCTCCTTGATGGAGAAAGGCGGGCTGCTATCCGCGAAATCAGACGGAAGCGGATATGTAGACCGGTTTCGGGGACGAATCATGTTTCCGATTTGGGATCGGGACGGCAAGGTAACGGCGTTTGCGGGACGAATTATCGGCGACGGTCAGCCGAAATATTTGAACTCACCGGAAACGATGCTGTTTACGAAAAGCCGCACGATTTACAATCTGCATCATGCGCGACCTGCCATCCGCAAGAGCAAGCAAGTTGTTTTATTCGAAGGGTATATGGATGTAATTAAATCTTGGAGTGCCGGCGTAAAGAACGGGATTGCCACAATGGGAACGGCCTTGACGGAGGAGCATTGCAGCATTCTTGCAAGGCAGGCTGAGGAAATCGTGGTCTGTTATGACGGTGATGACGCCGGACAAGCTGCCGCTATGAAGTCTATTCCGATGCTCGAAGGAGCGGGGCTTAGAGTAATGGTGGCCATGCTTCCGAAAGGTAAGGATCCGGATGAATATATTACCGAATACGGTCCCGACGATTATCTTCGGGAAGTCATTGATCAGCCTGTCACAACTACAAAATTTAAGCTTATATATTCAAGAAAAAACCATATACTGCTAAAAGAAGAAGGTCGGAAAAATTACTTGCTTGAAGCCGCCGGAATTGTGGCAGAGCTTGATTCGGCTATTGAACGCGAGGTATACCTGCAGGAGCTTTCGCGCGAATTTAATTTCCCATTAGAGGTATTAAAGCAGGATTGTCACATTAAGCATCAAGAATTGCAAAAAAAGAAACCCGGAAGGGATAATAACGACAATTCGTGGAATAATGGTAGGAATGAAAATCGCCGAAGATCGGGGCCTCCCGTGCTAATGCCCGCTTATACGTATGTGGAGCGGAGGCTGCTTCATGTGATGATGCGCGACAGGGATGTGGCGCAAACCGTGCATGAAAAGCTGGGAGACGCGTTCAATATTGAGGATCACGCAGCGCTTGCTGCTTATTTATACGCTTTTTATGCGCAGGGCTATGATCCGGATGCCGGGAGGTTTATCGCCTCGCTCCAAGACGAACGTCTGGAGAGAACGGCTGCAGCCATTCTGATGATGGACGGAGATTTTCCTTTTGACGATGCAATTTTGGAAGCCGATATTCAGGACATTATCAAAGTACCTAGGTTCCGGGAGATCGACCGAAAAAAAGAGGAAATGATGCAGGCGGAACGCGCCGGAGATCATCTGCTCGCCGCGCAAATGTTAAGTGAGATTATAACCCTAGAGAGACAGCTAAAAGGAACGACTTGACGATCGGTTCTAGGGAGGAGGGAGTCGGAATATGGCGAATGATCAGCATACTGAACTAGAAGCCGAACAAAAATTGGATTTAGTGAAGGAACAATTGATTGAACAGGGGAAGAAAAGAGCCTCCTTAACTTATAAAGAGATTATGGAGAAATTATCGCCGTTTGATCAGGATCCGGAACAAATCGATGAGTTTTTCGAACAGCTCGATGATTTAGGTATTGAGGTATTGAACGAGAGGGATGAGGATCGTGATCCGCTTAACCGCGGAGAAGATTCGGATCGCGAAAATGATGATTTCAATTTCGACGATGACCTGGCTCTGCCTCCGGGAATCAAGATTAATGACCCTGTACGCATGTATTTGAAGGAAATAGGCCGTGTTCCGCTCCTGTCGGCGGATGATGAAATCGAACTGGCAAGACGAATTGAGAACGGGGATGAGGAAGCGAAGCGCAGACTTGCGGAAGCGAACCTTCGTCTCGTTGTCAGTATCGCGAAACGTTATGTAGGCCGCGGCATGCTGTTCCTGGACTTGATTCAGGAAGGCAACATGGGTCTGATTAAAGCGGTAGAGAAGTTTGACCATCAAAAAGGCTTTAAGTTCAGTACGTACGCGACATGGTGGATTCGTCAGGCGATTACACGCGCCATAGCGGACCAAGCGCGTACCATTCGGATTCCGGTTCATATGGTCGAAACGATCAATAAGCTGATCCGGGTCTCGAGACAGCTCCTTCAAGAGCTTGGGCGCGAACCGACCCCGGAAGAAATCGCCGCGGAGATGGAACTCAGCACCGATAAAGTAAGGGAAATCATGAAGATTGCTCAAGAGCCAGTATCGCTCGAAACGCCGATTGGCGAAGAAGACGATTCGCATCTTGGCGACTTCATTGAAGATCAGGAAGCACTGGCTCCTGCTGACGCAGCGGCTTATGAGCTGCTCAAGGAGCAACTGGAAGATGTTCTTGATACGTTGACGGAGCGTGAGGAAAATGTACTCCGTCTGCGTTTTGGCCTTGACGATGGCCGTACTCGCACCCTCGAAGAGGTTGGCAAGGTATTCGGCGTTACCCGCGAACGGATTCGTCAGATCGAAGCGAAAGCGCTCCGCAAGCTCCGTCATCCAAGCCGCAGCAAACGTCTTAAAGATTTCCTAGAATAAGATAGCTTTAACCGATAAGGACCTTTCTGCTCTTGCAGCAAGGTCTTTTTTTCCAATTGACCCTATCGTCATTCTACCGGAGAGGACAACATAAGGCATATGAATGAAGAGCGACGCCAGATTATCGTCAGAGAGATTGAGCACTGGAGCAGAAGCAAATTGCTGCCGGATCAATACTGTGATTTTCTGCTTAACTTGTATATGGATCATGATCAGGAAACAAAGCGAGAATCCAATCATTCGATCGCCAAAGCGGTAATGGCCGTACAACGAGCTTCCGGCAAGCATTGGCTCCTTACATTTGGTTTTTTTACCTTAATTTCCTTTGTTGTGCTTTATTTTAACGTTTTTCACCCCCTATTGCAAATTGGGGTTTCGGCCGTTGGCGTCATTGGATTGTTAGGGTTTGGCGCGCGTTTGAGGCGCCGCCACGAGCCCGCAGGTCTTGCCGTAACCGGTGCAGGCATGCTATTGATGCTTGGTGCAGGCCTATACATATTGGATCAGCATGAGATGACGGATTGGGGCTGGAAGGCAGGGATGCTTGGTTTATGCGCGCTGTTCTGGGTGGTGTACGGAATTGCGGCAAGAATCCAGCTGCTGCATCTTTGCGGCTGGCTTGCGGGAATAATGGTATATGCATGGCTGCTGGCCAAGTTTACTAGCGCTCCGGAGTGGTATGAATCGCAGCTTTACTGGATGCCGCTCTCGATTCTGTTCGGCTGGGCATGCTGGTTTGTTCACCGTTGGTCCAAGCAAGCAGCCTTGGTTTTATTTGCGGCATGCGCGATCTTATGGTTTATGCCGGAGTTATACGAAATGATTGCATGGAACGAGCCGGTTATGCTGCAGCTGCAGCTTCAATTGCTGCTGAAGATTGCCGCTGGCGGCGGGTTGTTGTTCTTTATGCGAAAACAATGGATGGTGTGGGTTGCTTAATGTTGAAATTATCGAGACGTCTGCAAAGAATCGCAGACTTTGTAACGCCGGGCTCGCGCGTAGCGGACATCGGTTCCGATCATGCGCTGCTACCGGTCTATTTGATTCAGTCGGGACGAGTGCCGTCTGCTATTGCAGGCGAACTGAATCCCGGTCCGTTCGAAGCGGCACGCAAGCAAGCGGCGGATGCCGGCCTTACCGGCAAGCTGCAGGTAAGGCGCGGGGACGGTTTATCCGTTCTGCAACCGGGCGAAGCCGACACGGTAACGATTGCGGGAATGGGCGGCAGCTTGATGAGCGGCATTCTGGAAGAGGGTTATTCCGCCGGGAAGCTGGACGGCGTCAAGGAGCTTGTTCTTCAGCCTAATATCGGCGAGGAATTTGTGCGAGGCTGGCTGCTCAAGCGAGGATGGTTCCTTGCGGAAGAATCCATTTTGGAAGAAGACGATAAAATTTACGAAGTACTGCATGCCTTCAAGTATGATGAGGCGGAATGGAAGAAACGAAATACGGAGATATATGATGCCTCTTTTCTTACGCTCCCGGCTTATCAGGAGAAGGGGGCAGCGATTTTGGAGAAGATGGGACCGCATCTCCTTCGTGCTCCGCAGGAGGTCTTTTTCAAGAAATGGCGCTTGGAGCTTGATAAGCTTCGCAAGATTGTAGCTCAGATGTCCCAATCCGATCTGGAGCAGGCAGAGCAGAAGAAACAGCAGTTCCTAGAAGAAATGAATGTAATCGAGGAGGTGCTTCAATGTTTGCAAACGGGCAGACCGTCGTCCAAATAATGGAGCAGCTGGCACCAAAGCATTATGCGGTCGAGAATGACAAAATCGGGCTGCAGCTTGGGACGTTAAATAAGGAGATCCAGAAAATCGTTGTAGCTCTGGATGTGACGGACGAAGTCGTCGAGGAAGCCATTGCCGCCGGAGCGGAGCTAATCATCGCGCATCATGCCATCATCTACCGGCCTTTGGCGAAGCTGGATACGTCTACTCCGGCAGGCAGGCTTTACGAGAAGCTAATTAAGAATGAAATCGCGGTCTATATATCGCATACCAATCTGGATGTGGCTGACGGCGGCATCAACGACTGGATGGCCGATCTGGTTGGCATTAAGGCGGAAGGCCGCCAATGTCTTGAAGAGGTGCATACGGATAAGCTGTATAAGCTGGTTGTATTTGTCCCGGAGGATCAGCATGAAAAGGTGCTTCAAGCGATGTTTAATGCCGGCGCAGGCCATATCGGCGACTACAGCCACTGCAGCTTTAATATCGAAGGAACCGGAACCTTCTTGCCTGGGGAAGGCACGAATCCGTTTATCGGCAAGCCGGGGCAATTGGAAAAAGCGAAGGAAATCCGCATTGAAACGATTGTTCCGCACAGCGTTCACCGCAAGGTTGTTCAGGCTATGCTGAAGGCTCATCCTTACGAAGAAGTCGTCTATGACCTGTATTCGGTTGATCTGAAGGGCAGATCCTTTGGCCTTGGACGCAGCGGCAAGCTTGAGCAGCCAGTTACCCTAGGAGAACTGGCCCTGAAGGTAAAGGAAGTATTCGAGGTTCCTTATGTTCGCGTGGTTGGCGATCCGAACAGAGTTATTAAGAAAGCAGCCGTATTAGGCGGCTCAGGGGGGCGTTATGCCCGTCATGCGCAATTTGCCGGTGCGGATGTTCTTATCACGGGGGACGTCGATTACCATTCCGCTCACGATGCGCTTGCAGACGGTCTTTCGATCATAGATCCTGGCCATAATGTCGAGAAGATTATGAAGCAGCGCGTAGCCGATTGGCTTAATCAGCAGCTTGCCGAACGGAAATACGAAACAAAGGCTGTTCCTTCAACCATTAATACGGAACCTTTCCGGTTTGTGTAGCAATTGGGACTATAAAACAGGTTGAGGTTTTGTAAAATACCCTGTATACTTATTCGTGCATCGGAAAGTTTGACAGACAATCGCTGGCGGCCTTGTTGCCGCGAGAGGAAAGTCCGGGCTCCACAGGGCAGGGTGCTGGATAACGTCCAGTCAGCGCGAGCTGAAGGATAGTGCCACAGAAATGGACCGCCGATGGCCGGCTTACGCCGGCACAGGCAAGGGTGGAACCGTGGTGTAAGAGACCACGAGGAGTATGGGTGACTATATTCCTGGTAAACCCCACTTGGAGCAAGACCGAGAGAACGTAGCAGCCTAGAGCTGCAGCCTTAGCCCGAGGCTCGTTCGGGTTGGTTGCTTGAGCTGTTTAGCAATGAACAGCCTAGATAGATGATTGTCGCTTCGCTGTGGGAGGGTCGTTCCCGTTAATACCACTTGAAGTACAGAACCCGGCTTACGGCAAACTTTCCGCAACGGACAACAAATTACGCCTCCTGGCATTCGCCGGGAGGCTTTTTTGTTGCTTGCTTGCGGAAAGTTTAGGTGGTTGGCTCGTAGGGGACGGTGTGTCTCTCGCTTCGCAAGAGATACCCTTTCCCTTCTCAATCGAACAACCGAGGTCGCCTCATAAGGCTTTGCCGCCTGCCGCTCGGTAAAGATTCGTTCGTATTGGGGAACAATCTGGCGATGTTGTACGAAATGCACGATATTTCAAGGTAGCAGCAAAAGGAGGCAGATATATTGCAGAAAATGCAGGATATCTCGCCCGGGAAGGCTTCAAATATGCATGCTTGGCGAAATATACTGCATTTCATACAGCATAAGTCCGATTCCAGGTTCAAGAAAGCTTATTATACTGTATTTTGTGCAAAGTGAGCAGATTGTCGTCACCCGAAAAGAAAAGCATCCTCGGCGAAATGGCAGAGGATGCTTTCCGTTTTTGTAGAATTGAACGGCGGGAGTCCACAGCGGCTGGAAGAAGATACTGTCCGCAACGAGCCATCTGCTACGCAAACGTTGGTCTTAATCCGCTTTATAGCGCCGGCTAATCGCCTCCAGGCGGCGTTCGGTTTGGCTTGGAAAGTTCTGAAGGGCGGTCGTATAGTTCGATGCCGACTTCAGAGCTTTGTCTACGTCGATCAGGCCGTAGCCGTAATAGTTATCTTTGCCTTTGTCGCCAAGATCAATGGCGGATTTGCGCATGATGTCCATAACCTCTTCATTGTTGAGGTCAGGGTTAATCGAGCGAATCAATCCGGCTAATGCCGCAACATGAGGGCTCGCCATTGAAGTGCCCGACAACGCCGCGTACTGGCTGCCCGGATACGTGCTGGCGATGCTGTCGCCAGGCGCCGCTACGTCAATGTAATCGCCATAGTTCGAGAACGAGGCTTTATTTTTACCCGCGTCCGTTGCCGCGACTGCAAACACTTCCGGATATGCAGCCGGGTATCCAGGACGGTCCGTATTATCATTGCCGCTTGCCGCAACCATCACGACGTCATGATCGTAAGCATACTTAATCGCATCGTGAAGAAACTCGGCTTGCGCATAGTTGCCTAAACTCATGTTAATGACTTTGGCGCCGTGATCCGTGGCCCAGATAATGCCTTGCGCTACGGAATAGGTCGAGCCTGCGCCGCTGCTATCGAGCACTTTAACCGGCATAATTTTATTATACCAGGAGATGCCTGCTACACCCTCGCCATTGTTGACGGTAGCGCCAATGATGCCCGCCACATGGGTGCCGTGACCAACGTCGTCATTTGGAGCGGCGTTTGAATCCACGATATTTGTGCCGTTAAGCAGCTTGCCCTTCAAATCGGGATGATCGGCTTGGACGCCGGTATCCAGAATCGCTACGATAACCTTGTCGTTGCCTTTCGATAAGCCCCAGCCCTTTTCGGTTTCGATGGAAGGCAGGTTCCACTGGTATTGGGAGTACAGGGCATCGTTAGGGGTAATAATATCCGCCGAGTCACCAGCTGTTTCGTTTGTCAGGTAGAGATAGTGAGGCTCAACGTATTCGGTTTTCCAGGATTTCTGGAAATAATGAACCATTTTATCCGCATCCATGTTCTTCGAACGGAATACGTAGGTATCGCCAATACGCTGAATTTTCTCGGCATTGATTTTTTGCTTGATTTGTTCTAATTGCTTGTTGGTCAGCTTATCCTGAAAATGTACAACCACATCCTTGACGTGATAATGACTGGCATTACCGTTGTCTTCGCCATTACGAACCGTCGTCTCGCGGTTGGTATTGGGTTCTACCGATTCAATCCGGTAGTTGCCTTCGGCCGGGTAAGGCACAAGCCGCAAATTCCGTTTTTGATGACGTTCGACCTGCATAACGATATCTTGGTTAATGACACCAACGACGCCAATGCCGTTATTTTTGCCGCTAGGAACGCCAAGCACCATGTACCGGCTGCCGGTGTCGCTCATGAATGGCTTGGAATGATAGTGCTGGCCTGCTTTTACTTGCGCTTTTGCATCGGCCACGTATTGCGAAGCCGTTTTGTCCGGAAGCGCGCCGCGCTCAACGCTCCGGTCACCGTTGATCCAGCTGATGTAGACCATATG
Organism: Paenibacillus sp. BK720; assembly: GCF_011761545.1. Lineage (NCBI taxonomy): Bacteria > Bacillati > Bacillota > Bacilli > Caryophanales > Paenibacillaceae > Paenibacillus > Paenibacillus sp. BK720. The sequence goes on from NZ_JAASRQ010000001.1 coordinate 1,101,832, forward strand.
CTTATGCATGCTCATCATATGGGCTACTTTATCGGACTGAGCTTTCATTGCGCCTTTATTGGTATCTCCGGTCATCAGCTTGCGGAATTCCTTGCTGCACTCGGTTGTGCAGAGCAAAGCGGTTGCGTCCATATCTTTGTTTAAGGTTTTGACTTTCAGTGCCTTTTCCTGATGTGCCGAGAAATTTCTTACCTCGGACTCAGGTGCTTTCCGGTCATGAAATATATATCGCGTACCGGGTACAACAATAGCTACCAGTGCTATAATGGCGCAAAGACCAACCCATTTTTTCGCATTCATTGTTTCTTTCGTCCCTTCGTCGCTTATGCCAGCGTAGTTGCAACACTAATGGTTAGGTTGCGCATCGCATGCCTGAAAATATGCGCCGGACAATGTCTGAACCGCCAGTACCAAACCAATGTAATTTGTGGTATCATGTTGTTGATGCCTAAGTTTTTTTGTTGTAGTAGAAGAAAGGGGAACTACCTATGCCATCGACCAATGCGAAATCGCTTAGTGAAACATCGCGTACAAAGTTAAAAGATGCAATTAATCAATTGGAAACGTTTCTTAACCAGTATTCGCTGAACCAATTAATCGGCGAAGAAACCGGAGATGAAGCACAAACGTTTTACAAAGGCCTCTTGTCCGATTTGAGACATCTGTTGGTCTTCTCTGAAGTCTCTGTCGAGAAACTCGGAGTACTGCTCAGACGGCCAAATTTCGATAACGATTTTGCTGAACGCGCCTTATACGATGTTTACCATCAGTGCGTGAACGCCTTCTTCTATCCGAAGAATGAATGTTATTCGGAAGACGGCCGTTATGCTTATACCGGACAAGATGCCATCCGCTTCCGCTTCAAGCCGGTGCGCGAAGCGCGCGACATCGTTCTCAGCGTATCCAAAATTTACGAAGAGCTCCGCGACGAGCTGGCGTACTACGAGAATGATTACATGACCCAGCGCCGTATGCAGGGGCAAAAATAGGACGGAATGAATCACTTTCGATCAGGGAAACTTGATATCGGAGGTGATTTTTTTATGCCGAAAGGTGTAACCTGCAGCGTATCCAATTGTACCTTCTGGAAAGAAGGCAACAATTGCGGCGCTGATGCCATTTCCGTTGAAATCGACCAGCATGCCGACTTTAACGAAGAATTCGGAGCTGACGATCTTGGGCTTTATCATCAGGATCAAGCAACTACATCACCTGCTACTTGCTGTCACACTTTTAAGCCGAAGGAGTGATGGGAAATGGATCAACGAGGCGTAAAAATCACGGATCGTCACAAAAACGATTATCCGCAATACGAAGTCTCTGCCCCTAACGCAATGCCGGATTTAAATGGCGGTAAAGTGGAAGAATGGGCGAATGAAAATAACGTGGGCAACGTCCACGAAGAAATGGCAGCGGACTTCGCTGTTGACAGCCCAGTCTCCTATGTACCGAGGGAACAAAAAATCGAAGAAGCGGCGGATGCGGTGGAATCCGGGGGAACAGCCCTTGGATGGGTAGCGCTTGTATTTGCGGCAGCATCCTGGTTCCTGTGGCCGGTGGTGCTGGGAATCACTTCTGCCGTGCTGGGCTTTATTGCTTACCGTCAGGGAGCAAGGGCGCTCGGCGGCTGGGCGATGGCGATTGGTCTAATCGCTGTATTGCTTTCATTAGTTATTGTTCCTTTTTATTACGCGGTTACTTGAAGAAAAAGCCTCGGCCAGCAACTGGCCGGGGCTTTTTCATGAATATCCATGTTACATACGGAAAAGTATTAATGGACTGTCAATAAGTTTGGATTGCCGCTCTGCCCGATTTTACCTATAATTTATAGATGTATGGGAGGGGAACAACCAATGATTATTGATATTCAGCACGCTAACTGGGAACGCGGGGACAAGCAGGTCCTTCATGATATCAATTGGAAAGTTCAGCCTAATGAGCATTGGTGTTTGCTTGGCTTGAACGGATCCGGGAAAACAACGCTGCTCAATATGATAAACGGCTATATTTGGCCAACCAGCGGACAGCTTTCGGTCCTTGGCAAAAAATTCGGGGAATACGACTTGCGCGAGCTGCGCAAAAGCATCGGTTGGGTAAGCACCTCGCTTCAGCAAAAGCTGTACGGCAGCGAAAATGCCATCAATATCGTATTAAGCGGCAAGTTTGCTACGATTGGTCTTTACGATCATACCAATGAAGAGGACCGGGACCAGGCGCTTGCCCTGCTGACGAGTCTGGGCTGTGCCTATTTGGCCGAACGCACCTATGATACGATGTCGCAAGGCGAACGGCAGCGCGTCTTGATTGCAAGAGCGTTAATGGCAAAGCCTAAGCTTCTTATCCTTGACGAGCCATGCACGGGTCTTGACGTTTTTGCGAGAGAGCAGCTTTTGTCGATGATTCATAAGGTGGCAAAAGACGGACCCACTATTATATACGTCACGCATCATGTGGAAGAAATTCTGCCTTGCTTCACTCACACGCTGTTGATTAAGCAAGGCGAAGTATTTGCCGCGGGGGTTACCAACGAGGTTTTAACCTCAGAGCGAATGAGCCGTTTCTTTGATGTTCCGGTAGAAATCGAACGCCGTGACGGCCGGAACTGGCTGTTCGTCAAACAATCGGAGTCGCTATGGAACTCGAATTAGTTCAGCCGCAGTTCCGGCCGAATCCCGAACCGCGAAGAAAAAGGTTTCTGAACTGGCTTCGTGCACGAATAGGGATCCGGCTTGAATACGATAGTTCGCTTTGGCGTTCCGGTGCAGCAGGTCTTCTGATGTTTGGCTCCGCGGCAATTATAACCGTCGCTTTAGGCATGCCGACCGGCTTTGGCGCGGCAATCGACATTGGGGCATTTGTGCTTGCCAATGCATTAGCCTTGTTGATCGCTTCTCAGCTTATAGCCATTATCTTGTCGCTAATGTATGTGCCGGTACCGCGTTTATTCGCCGGCTTTCTGCTTTATGTCGGCTTCGAGTGTTATTATATTTTGTATTATTCGGATTTTGAAATAATAAATTCGATCGTTTGCGCCGGAATCTATACCGTAATAGGCGCTGTTGTCGGAATACTGCTTGGCTGGTTCAGCAGAAGCCGCATACGGCTGATTTCCGGCGTTGTGATTGCCGCTGTTACGGTATCCGGCGTATATATATGGATTAAAGAGCCTTTTGGCGGCGGGCATGCGGCTGCCGTATTCGCGGGAGCGGAGGAGACGGGAGGTTCCGGCGTGGCGGTTATCGACGCCGATAACCCTGGTGAGCCTGGCAGCTTCGGCTATCGTTTCTTTACTTACGGCAGCGGAACCGACAAGCAGCGCAAGGAGTATGGTAAAGGCGCTGAGCTGATCTCCGCATCCGTGAATGCTTCCGAATATATCAAAAACTGGTATTGGATGAAGGAAAGGTTCTGGGGCTTTGACGAGGAGAAGCTGCCGCTGAACGGGCGGGTATGGATGCCCGATGGGGAGGGTCCTTTTCCTCTCGTGCTGATGGTTCATGGCAATCACCTGATGGAGGATTTCTCGGATGCAGGCTATGATTATTTGGGCAAGCTGCTTGCCAGCCGCGGGTATATCGCCGTCTCGGTAGACGAGAATTTCTTGAATTACTCGACTTGGTCGGGTATCCCGGATAATGATTTTAAAGTCAGAGCATGGATGCTGCTTAAGCATATTCAACAAATTCAAACGTTTAGCGAGAAATCGGATAGCGCTTTTTACAATAAAGTGGATTTCACGAATATCGCGCTTATCGGACATTCCCGCGGCGGCCAGGCTGTAGCAATGGCAGCCGACCGGGATGCCTGGTTCGCGGGCGACCGGACGCTGGACAGTCTCGATAAGCATCAGGTTCACATCCGGACGGTAATTGCTCTAGCCCCAACGGATAAAGCCATCGATAACAAGTCGGCTAACCTGACCGACGTCAATTATCTGGTCTTGCAAGGGGCGCGTGACGGAGACGTGAACGACTTTTACGGAGACCGGCAATATATCCGGACTAGCTTTACAAAGGGTTCCGGTTACATGAAAGCGTCCGTGTATTTGTCCGAAGCGAATCACAGCCGGTTTAATACCGAGTGGGGAACGATGGACGAGCGTCCGCCTGGCGGCTTAATTCTAAGCCAGCGAGGAATGATGGAGACGGCGGAGCAGCAGCAGGCTGCCAAGGTCTATGTATCCGCGTTCTTGGAGTCGACGCTGAACCATCGGGAAGAATATATCCCGTTGCTGCAGGACTACCGCACGGGCCTCGATTGGCTGCCGGATTCCACGGCTTACGTATCCAGGTACGAGGACTCGAGCTTTGATAGGATTGCCCGGTACGACGAGGACCGAAACAAAACAACGCTGCCGAAAGGCGGCAAGCTGGAAGGGTATAACCTGAAGTCCTGGGATGAGCTGGACGTGAAGGATCGGGATCACAATAATAAAGGAACGGTGGGTGCGCAGGTCGAATGGCTGGAGGACAGCTCTTATACCTTATCCTTAGCGGAGCCATTCCCGCTTGGAAGCGCGGCCGACAATAATCAGATGTTCACCTTCTCTCTAGCCAATCTGGCTTCGCAGCTTGACCCGGACCATCAGGATTCCATTCCGCAGATTCAGATTGAGTTGATGTCAACGGAAGGAGATACGATTATTCTTCCTCTGAATGCGTATATGCCGGTTCAGCAGCCATTCGTTACGACATACACCATCATTCCCTTACTTGAGAAGACAATTAAAGGCGGGAAGTACAAGCATGACACGGAATCGGTATTCCAGACATTCCGCATGCCGCTCGGCGACTTTGCTGAAGCCGTGGATCGCAAGGACTTATCGATCAGCCGGATCACATTCCGCTTTATTGGCGGTCCTGGAAAAATCATGCTTGATGATATCGGTTTGTCCAATTGAATTCACGAGAAAAGGCTCCCGCCGGGGAGCCTTTTTAACAAGTTAATCTTCTTTGAAAGTAAGCCGCCTTGCTGCGTAAAGGAAAGGAGTGGAGAAAAGAGATACGATAAATTTAATGACATAGGTCGAGAGGAAGACCGAAAGCCATACGCTTCCTTCCAGCGTTCCGGCAAATGCAATGGTGCAGAAGATAAGGGTATCAACGAATTGGCTGATCACCGTACTGCCGTTATTGCGGATCCAAAGCTGTCCCGGAGCAGGGAATACCCGTTTTAGTACGGAATAGATCTTCACGTCGAGAAATTGGCTTACGAAATACGCGCATAAGCTTCCGAGCGCAATTTGCGGCATTAGCCCAAATATCATGTGCAGGGCATCATTGGTGTCATGGGCAAGCTCGGAGCTGTCCGGGTTAAAGACAAGCGCCATCTGCATAATGATGGTTGAGGCAATCAGCGTAAAGAAGCCGAACCATACTGCTCTTTTGGCGGCACGCTCGCCATATTTCTCGTTGAGCAGATCGGATGCCAGGTAGATGGTGCCGTACATCGTGTTGCCAAGCGTAATGACGATATCGAAGGGCATTTCGACGGTTTTGACGACTTGCACATTCGCCAGTACGGTTGCCATGCCGATCCAGGCGTAGACTCCCACGCGGCCGAACAACCGGTAAGAGATCAGAAATAAGGTAAAATGGACGAGCATAAATAGCGCGCCAAACCACAAATTAAACATATTGCCTCCCTGTAGGTCTCCATATGAAAGTATGCGATGCACGGTACTTGCAGCAGGGCATCGCAAGGTGTATGATGGATTTTCTGCCTTTGATATTATAATCGCTTGTTATCAAGGGATCAATACGGTCTGACCGAAGGATGGACAGCCGCTTCACCTTGAATTCAAGCGTTTATAAGTTTTTTCTTATAAACAGGGCTTGAATTCTCCGGATTGAAACGCGCTCTCTCGCCTAAGGATGGAACAGCCGCTTCACCTTGGCAGGCAGATTTTGCTACAATGATAAACGAACTTTTTACCGTTATACGCGTAACTACGCTTGAAGGAGAGGATTAATCATGCAGGACGAGCAGCGCATAGAGGAGCAGATGCGGATAGACCGCGTGATGCGGCTGATTCGCGGGCAGCTAGGCAAGCTGCTGCAAAGCTCCAGCGGTATGCGGGAAGATATCGTGGATATCCGCAAAAATTTCTGGGACGACGTTACGCTGAATTTCGAGGATGCGGCTGAAGCGGCGGAATCCGCCGCGAGCCTGAAGCAGCAGGCAGAGGTTCTTGCGGAGCGGGAGCATAGCCATAGACATGCATCGGAGCAGGTTAAGCTGCTTAGAAAGCTGGAGCAGAGCCCTTACTTCGGGCGGGTCGATTTTATAGAGAATGGCAGTGCGGAGGAAGAGCAAATTTACCTTGGCGTAGGCTCCCTGCTGGATGAGAGCGGTTCGAATTATTTGATTTACGACTGGCGTGCGCCGGTTTCGAGTCTCTACTATGATTATTCTCCGGGTCCGGCCCACTATGTTACGCCTGCCGGATCGATAGAGGGCCGGATGACGCTTAAACGCCAATATGTCATTCGCCGCGGGCAAATTTCCGGAATGTTCGATACCGGCGTAACCATTGGAGACGAGCTGCTGCAGGAGGTGCTCGGCAAGCATTCGGATGCCCAGATGAAAAGTATTGTAGCCACGATTCAACGGGAACAAAATCAGATCATCCGCAATGAACGGGCAAGACTGCTGATCGTTCAAGGGGCAGCCGGAAGCGGCAAAACCTCGGCGGCGCTTCAGCGCGTAGCCTACCTGTTATACCGTTACCGGGGATCGCTGCAAGCGGATCAAATCGTCTTGTTTTCCCCGAATCCGATGTTTAATAGTTATGTCGCCACGGTTCTTCCCGAGCTTGGCGAACAGAATATGCAGCAGACAACCTACCAGCAATACCTCGAACACCGTATTGGGCAATCGTTTGCGCTGGAGGACCCGTTTGCTCAGATGGAATATACGCTTGGAAGCATGGATGATCCGGATTACGAGACGCGGATCGCCTCCATTCGGCATAAGTCGGGCGCATCCTTTATGAAGGTGATTGAGCGTTATGTAGATACGCTTGGAGAATCCGGTTTATTATTTAAAGCCATCAAATTCCGGGGACGGAAGCTGATTGCCGCGGAAGCTATTGAAGAGCATTTTTACAGCTTGGACAAAAGTTTCACGATTCCGAACCGGTTCAAGATGACGGCTGACTGGCTGCTGAAGGAGCTGACCCGGCTAAGCAAGGCGGAACGGAAGAAGCAGTGGGTGGAAGACGAAATGGAGCTGCTGGACAAAGAGGCCTACATCCATGCGTTTAACGAATTGAGCCGCATGGAACGTTATACCTCGGACTCCTTTGATGATTTTGACCGCGAAAAAGACGTACTGGCTACCATGATCGTCCAGGAAAGATTCAAACGTTTGCGGAGCCGCGTGAAGAAGCTAAGATTTGTCGACACGCAGACTTTATACCTGCGAATGTATGAGAGCGAGCACGCTCCTTGGCTTGTCGAAGAAAGTCGGAATGATTGGGAAGCGATCCGCAAGCTTACCGTAGACACGCTTAACCGTGGAATACTTACCTACGAAGACGCAACGCCTTACTTATATATGAAGGATTTAATTGAAGGCTTCCAAACCAATACATCGGTAAGGCATCTGTTTATCGATGAAGCGCAGGACTACTCGCCGTTCCAGTTCTACTATTTAAAAAGAGTTTTCCCCATGGCGAAAATGACGGCGCTTGGCGACCTGAACCAGTCAATCTTTGCGCATGCCGCTTTGGGGAACGGATTTGATCCGCTTGGAGAGCTGTACAGCAAGGAAGAGACTGAGACCATAGTACTGACCCGCAGCTATCGTTCGACAAAGCCGATTGTCGAATTTACGAGCAGGATGATTGAAGGCGGAAGTCGAATCGTGCCGTTTAATCGCAACGGCGATGAGCCGACGGTATCGGTTGCTTCGGACGAATCGGAGCTGCACGGGATGATTTCGGAGCGTATCCGACTTCTGCGAGAAGAAGGCGCGAATTCGATTGCGGTCATTTGCAAGACGGCAGGGGAAAGCAGGATGGCTTACGAGGCATTGGAACCGAATTGTCCCGGAATGCGGCTGATCGAAAAAGAGACGGTAACCTTCGAGAACGGTACCGTCGTTATTCCGTCTTATTTGGCTAAAGGCGTGGAGTTTGATGCCGTTATTCTGTACAACGCTTCAAGCAGCGTTTACGGCAGAGAGAGTGAGCGCAAGCTATTCTATACGGCATGCACGCGAGCCATGCATGAGCTGCATCTCTACTACCTCTCGGAACCGACGCCATTCTTGACGCAAGCTTTGCTTAAAAAATAAGTCAGCGATTACCGGCCGTTGCGGACTTCCGGCCAGATATCGCTGACTGCTACCTGCAGCTCTCCTGCGATAAGCTCAGCCGTTAACCGGTTGGGCTTTTGTATATGTCCATTTCGCAGCTTGGAGATGGTCTGCAAGGAAATGTTCGTTGCGGCAGCCATCTGGTTGGCGCTGATATCCCGTTTGGCCATCCACATCTTAAGCCGTTTGGAAGAGTCGTAGACTTGCTTAATTGCCGTTAAAGGCTCTTCGTGCGCGTATCCGCTCTTATCCTCGTAGATGATCAGCGCATATCTGGCGTCATCCTGATCGGATACGGTTAAAGCCCGGAATTCCAGATGCACCGCAATTTCTTCTTGCTTGGCGGATGTCAGGACGGTCTCCTGCGTAAAATGCAGGCTGATGTCGCATGGCAAATAGTTCGCAATTAGCAGCTCAAGGGACATTCCCTTCAGCTGCTCTTGTGTATATCCGGAAAGCCTGCAGAAGGCTTCATTCGTTTCGTGAATCGTTGTTTCTGCCTTCGATACTCGGACAAGCGTCATAGGCTGATCAAGTATTTGGAAGATTTGATAAAATGCTGTCAAAGCTGCTCCTCCCTTAATTCCAAGCGCGCCAATGCACAAAATCGAGTATAAGCTTTACGCTTGTACTATACAATAGCTTTACTATATTTAACAAAATCGTCAAGAATAAATGCAGTTTGGTTTAATAAATTAAACTTGCTGGCATGAAACGGTTCAATCATGCGGAAGCTGGCATTTCTATGACAAAAAGGTAGAGTGTTAAGCTAACAGCGAGTTTTGTATGAATCTATGTTCTCGGGTAATATAAGAAAACGCAGGTTTGAAACATAGGGGGAAAACAGTCAACATGAAAACATGCGGGATCGATAATTGCTCCAAACCGATCAAGGCAAGAGACCTGTGCTCCATGCACCATCAACGACTGATGAGGCATGGCGATCCTAATACCGTCATGCCCCGCAGGACAAAGAAACTGGTCAATTGCAGCTGGATCAATTGTACAAGTCAAGCCGTATCGAAAGGACTTTGTGTCAAGCATTATTACATCAATCGCGTTTTAAAGAAAAATAAACAAAATGATGTAAGGTAATGTCACATCCATTTTCTGAAAATGGGGTGTTTATTTTCATGAAAATATGTATAATGAAGGTAACTCCCTATTTACCAGAAAATGAATCCTTTAACGCTACGGTACCATTCTAACCAAATGGAGGCGATTGTCGGAAATGATTCAAACGGCACCATACGGCCTTCTGCTGAGCGATTTGTATCTGTTCAACAAAGGCTGCTCTCACCACAGTTACCGGTTCATGGGGGCGCATGTCATGGACTGGGACGGTAAAGATGGCGTCAGGTTTGCAGTGTGGGCTCCGCACGCCAGGGAGGTTCGGCTTGTTGGCCAGCATAACAACTGGGATGGTTCCGGTTCGTTAATGGAGCGCGTGTCTTCGACAGGAGTCTGGGTTCACTTCGTACCGGGACTTGGCGAAGGCGCTGTTTACAAGTACGAGATCGTGACCTCAACAGGACAGCGGCTGCTCAAGGCGGATCCTTACGCTTTCCTCGCCGAAAGGCGTCCTCAAACCGCCTCCGTAGTGTCTGATCTATACGGATTCCCATGGCGGGATAAGAAATGGATGGAATCTCGGCACAAGCGGCCGGCATACTCCAATCCGCTAATGCTTTATGAAGTGCACGCCGGCTCCTGGCAGCTGAAAGGGGAGGAGAACTTCCTCACCTATGAAGAACTTGCCGATCAGCTTGTTCCTTACGTTGCCAAGATGGGATATACCCACATCGAGCTGATGCCAATCAACGAACATCCTTTTGACCAATCCTGGGGTTATCAGGTCACCGGTTATTATGCGCCTTCCAGCCGTTACGGCAAGCCGAAGCAGCTAATGAAATTTATTGACCGCTGCCACGCGTACGGCATTGGCGTTATTCTGGACTGGGTTCCCGGACATTTTTGCAAGGATGATCACGGATTGCGCCGCTTTGACGGTACTCCGATCTTTGAAGGAAACGATGAGCGGCTTGCCGAAAAGCCTTTATGGGGAACACTGGCCTTCGACTTCAAACGAAACGAAGTGATCAGCTTCCTCGTCTCCAATGCCATCTACTGGATGGAAATGTTCCACTTCGACGGTCTTCGGATTGATGCCGTCGCCAGCATGATCAATCTCCACATGGATAAACCGCCCGAGCTCTTCACCTGGAACGAGTATGGCGGAACTGACAATCTAGACGCTCTCCGCTTCATGAAACGGCTTAACGAAACCGTATTTCACTACTACCCAGACGCACTAATGATCGCAGAAGATTCTTCCGCTTGGCCTGCAGTCACCTCACCTACATACTTAGGCGGGCTGGGATTTAACTTTAAATGGAATATGGGCTGGATGAACGACGTGCTCAAATACATGTCGATGGATCCTGCCGACCGCACACACCACCACCACTTACTTACTTTCTCACTTTTGTACGCTTTCTCTGAAAATTACGTTTTACCGTTCTCGCATGACGAGGTTGTACACGGCAAGCGTTCCTTGCTGAACAAAATGCCGGGCTCCTATGAGGAGAAATTTGCTCAATTGCGTTTGTTATACGGCTATTGGATCGCTCATCCGGGCAAGAAGCTGCTGTTTATGGGCAGCGAATGGGGACAATTCGACGAATGGAAGGACCGCGAACCGCTTGACTGGATGCTGCTCGATTACGAGCTGCACGGAAAAATGCACGACTATGTCAAGGCTTTGAACCATGTTTATACCCATGAACCGTCCCTATGGGAAAGAGATCAAGACGCTTACGCTTTTCAATGGATTGATGTGAATAATGCCGAACAATCGATCATATCTTTCATTCGTTATGGCAAGCAGGGCTTCACTGTTACGGTTGCCAACTTCTCCAGAAACGGTTATACCCATTATCGATTAGGCGTGCCGCAGCCGGGCTGTTATCGCATGATCCTAAACAGCAATGAGGTACAGTTCGGAGGTTCCGATTCACAGTGTATTCAGAAGCATGACAGCGAGAAAGTGAGCTGGCACGGCTATAACCAAAGCATTTCCATCAATCTCCCCCCATTATCCTTCCAATTATTCAGCTTTGCGGGCGGAGACCACATTAAGAAGGGGTTGGTGTCATGGGTCGAAAAAAGGAAATGATTGCAATGCTGCTTGCGGGAGGAGAAGGCAAGCGACTGGGGGTTCTCACAAAGGATTTGGCGAAGCCGGCGGTCTATTTCGGGGGAAAGTACCGCATTATTGATTTTACTTTGAGCAACTGCACGCATTCTGGCATCGACACGGTTGGCGTTCTTACGCAATACCAGCCGCTTGAATTGAACCGGTATTTGGGCATCGGAAGCCCATGGGGGCTGGACCGCAGGGATGGCGGCATGGCCATTCTGCCTCCATACGTGAAACAAAAAGGCGGAGTCTGGTATAAAGGCACGGCAAATGCGATTTATCAAAACATGGCGTTTATTGAACGCTACGACCCAACCTATGTTCTGGTCATCTCGGGTGACCATATTTATAAAATGGATTACGATTTGATGCTGCAGCATCACAAGAAAAGCGGGGCGGATATTACGATTGCCGGCATTGAGGTGCCGTGGAAGGAAGCAAGCCGTTTTGGCGTTATGCACGTCGATGACGAAGACCGGATTACGGCTTTCGAGGAAAAGCCTAAAAACCCGACCAGCAATATCGCTTCGATGGGCGTGTACATTTTCACCTGGTCGGTGTTGAAGAAGTATTTGATTTACGATGAAGCCAGCCGCAATTCCAGTCACGACTTCGGCAAGGACGTTATTCCGTCGATGATGAGAGACGGATTGCATCTGAGCGCTTACGCTTTCCGCGGTTACTGGAAGGATGTCGGCACGATCGAAAGCTTATGGGAAGCCAATATGGATTTGCTCGACGATAAGCCTTCGCTGGATCTGGCCGATAGAGATTGGCGCATTTTCTCCGTCAGTCCGAATCGTCCTGCCCAATACGTCGCTTGCGGGGCGAGCGTATCCTCCTCCATGGTGACGGAAGGCTGCATTGTGGAAGGCGATGTCGAACGTTCCGTTTTGTTCTTTGGCGTTACGACGGGCAAAAACAGTGTCGTTAGCCAATCGGTCATTATGCCGAATGTGAAAATTGGCGAAGGAGCCCGCATCTACCGGGCGATAATTGGTGAAGGTGCTGTAATTGAAGACGGCGTATGCATCGGCAGTCCAGATGATGATGCGATTACCGTTGTTGCCGTAGGCGAGTTTGTATCCAATGAACCGATGCTGCTGGAGGTGGAGCCGTCATGAAACATCAAGTTATGGGCGTCATAAATCTGATTCACGAAAACGATGATATGGAGCGGCTGACGCAGAACCGCTGCCTGGCAACCGTGCCGTTTGGCGCAAGATACCGGCTTATCGATTTCATCCTGTCAAGCATGGTGAACTCCGGAATCAATAAAGTAGCCGTATTCGCACATACGAAATACCGTTCCCTAATGGATCACGTTGGTTCCGGCGACCATTGGGACTTAAATAACCGTCAGAGCGGCTTGTTCCTGCTTCCTCCGGCAACGGACGACATTCAGGAAATCAGCCGCGGGGACTTATATCATTTCTACCAGCACCGCGATTATTTCAACCGTTCTACGCTGGAATATGTCGTGATTGCCCGCAGTCATATGGTTTGCAATATTGATTTCGAACCGATTATCGAAGCGCATAAGGAGCGCGAAGCGGATATTACGATCGTATGCAAGCGGGATGCCGATCTGATGGGAGGCAAGGCCCGCAAAATGAAGATGGATGGGGATGGCCGCATAACGGCCATGCAGGACCATTACGGAAGATTGAACAGCGATATCTGTTCCATGGAAATGTACGTGATGCGCAAGGATTTCCTAATGGAGCTTGTCGAAACTTCCCTTGCCCAAGGGCAGGACCATCTGGTCCGCCACGCCATTTTCTCGAGAATCGATAAACTTCGCGTCTACGGCTATTTGCATGAGGGTTATCTGGCAATCGTAAATACTCTGTCGAGCTTCTACCAGAGCAACATGAGCCTGCTTCGCCCCCAAGTATGGCGTGAGTTGTTCTTCCAGCCGGGGACGGTCTTCACGAAAGGCAAAGATGAGCCTCCAGCCCGCTATCTGGGAACATCCAAGGTGACCGACTCCCTTATTGCTAATGGCTGCCGTATAGAAGGAACGGTCGAAAACAGCATTCTGTTCCGCGGAGTCCATGTCCGCAAGGGTGCCGTTGTCCGCAACAGCATCATTATGCAAAACGGCGACATCGGCGAGAACAGTCTGGTCCAGCACTGCATTCTGGATAAGGATGTGCGCGTACAGTATGACCGCGATATCCGCGGTTCTTCCGAAAATCCGTTTCTGGCAGGCAAGCGTAAGATTATATAAATAGCAATTAAATTATGGATAGGGTATGAGGTGATCAGGCGTGAATATATTAATGGCCGCTTCCGAAGCAACTCCGCTCGCCAAATCGGGCGGACTGGCTGACGTTGCAGGAGCTTTGCCGAAGGCGCTCAAGCAGCGTGGAGCCGATGTTCGTATTATTATGCCCAAGTATGAAGAGATCCCAGATTATTATATTCAGAATTTTGAGCGAATTGCTGAATTTTATGTAAATTTTGGCTGGAGAAGCCAATATTGCGGATTGTTCCGGGCGGAAATCGACGGTGTGATTTTCTATTTGCTTGATAATGAATACTACTTCGGGCGCAGAGGCCTGTACGGCTATAACGACGATGCCGAGCGATTCGTCTTCTATTCCGTGGCGGTTATGGAGGCTGTGCGGTACCTGGATTACACGCCGGATATCGTACATTGCCATGATTGGCAGGCCGGACTTATTCCGTTCCTGCTCCGCACCCGTTACGCGAATGACCCAGCCTGGGACGGCGTGAAGTCGGTATTCACGATCCATAACCTGATGTATCAAGGGTTGTTCGGCATTGACCTCTTGAAGGAGCTTCTGGGAGCGGGAGACGAGATGTTCACCGCCGACAAGCTGGAGTTCCACGGTGCCGCAAGCTGCCTGAAAGGGGGGCTTGTCTATGGGGACAAGCTTACGACGGTCAGCGAAACCTACGCCCGGGAAATTCAGAGCTGGGAGCATGGCGAGAAGCTTGACGGGCTGCTGCGCAGCCGCTCCGGCGATCTGGCAGGCATTATTAACGGGATTGATATCGATTTATACGACCCGATGAACGATGATGCCCTACATACGCCTTACCGTTCCTCTATTTCCCGCAAGCGGAAGAACAAGCTGAGCTTGCAGGCGGAGCTTGGTCTTCCCGAGTCGGAAGATATCCCGCTGATCGGAATAATCAGCCGTCTCGTGGAGTCGAAGGGGATGGACCTCATTACCTGGAAGCTTGACGAGCTTATGCAGGAGGATGTACAGCTTGTAGTTCTGGGAGCGGGAGATTGGCATTACGAGAATGCCATGAATCAGCTGGTCGCCCGTTATCCGAATAAAGCCGCGGTATGGCTTGGTTATAATGACCGCCTGGCTAGAAGGATCTATGCAGGCTCGGATATTTTCCTCATGCCATCACGTTTTGAGCCTTGCGGCTTAAGCCAGCTGCTCGCTCTTCGTTACCGCTCCATTCCCGTTGTCCGGGAAACCGGCGGTCTAAAGGATACGGTCTTCTCCTATAATGAAGAGACCGGGGAAGGCAACGGCTTCAGCTTCACGCATTATAACGCGGACGATTTCATGTATACGGTGAGAAGGGCGCTTCACTTCTACCGCGATGATGCCGTATGGCGCCGCATCGTAGAAAACGCCGGCAAGGAAGATTACAGCTGGAGCCGCTCGGCAAAAGCTTATATAGCCTTGTACGATCAACTTCTTGCTTCTCGAAAGGGGACTGAAAGATGGCCCGTCACCTTGTAATCGGCAATGGTAAGCTGCTGCTCAATTTGGATCAACATTGTTTTATTCGGGATATTTATTTTCCGTATGTCGGACAGCTAAACCATGTGGGCGGTCACTATTGCCGGTTCGGGATCTGGATCGGAGGCGCATTTTCTTGGCTGGATGAGAAGGAATGGACATTCGAGCTGAATTATATCGAGGATTCCCTTGTGACGAACATTATCGCGAGGCATGAGGGACTGGGCGTAGAGCTGCAAATGAACGATGGCATTCATCAGCGCGAATGCATCTACATTAAACGGGTTGTTGTACGCAACAGGAGGAACGAAAGCCGGGAAGCCCGGCTTTTCTTCCATCAGGATCTGATGATCGAAGGCTCGGAAGTAGGAGATACGGCCGCTTATTATCCGGAAAACAATACGATGTTTCACTATAAGCGCTCGAATTACTTCATGTTTAGCGGCTGTACGGATGAAGGCGGCATTATGCAGTATTCAACGGGCATTAAAAGGTTTCACTCCGCGGAGGGAACCTGGCGCGACGCGGAAGACGGCGTGCTGATGGGCAATACGATTGCCCAAGGCTCGGTTGACAGTACGATTGGTCTGCGCACAATGGTTCCTGGCAACGGCGAGAAGACGCTGTATTACTGGATGTCCGTCGGCAAAAATCTCGAGGAAGTCAAAACCCTTCATAAATACGTGAAGGATAATCATCCAGAGAAGCTGCTCAGCCGGATCGTCATTTACTGGAAGCATTGGCTGCAGCGTTCCGAGGACAATTTAGGGGATTTGCCCAAAGAGGTCACCCGGATGTTTAAGCATAGTCTGCTGCTTGTCCGTACGCAGGTCGATGAGCGCGGTGCGATTTTGGCTGCGAATGATACGGATATTTTGCAGTATAACCGGGATCATTACAGTTATATGTGGCCGCGTGACGGCGCGCTAATCGCCGAGGCGATGTCGCTGGCAGGATATCAGAGCGTCATTACTCCGTTTTTTTATTTCTGCGCAAACGCGTTGTCTCCGGAAGGCTATTTGTATCACAAGTACAATCCGGACGGAACGGTAGGCTCCAGCTGGCATCCGTATATTGTGAAGGGGAGCCAGAGAATTCCGATCCAGGAAGACGAAACCGCGCTTGTCCTGTTCGCGTTATGGCAGGACTATTCGCGTAATCAGGTTATCGAGCTGCCCCAATCGCTCTACAGCAGCTTGATCCGGAAGGCAGCCTCCTTCCTAAGTGAATACATCGAGCCGGAGCTGTCGCTGCCGAAGCCAAGCTATGATCTTTGGGAGGAGCGGTACGGGATCTGGACTTATACGGCTGCTTCCGTGTATGCCGGTCTAATGGCAGGCGCCTTCTTCACCGAGCTGTTTGGGGATTATGAGCGGAGCGACCATTACCGCAATATGGCCCATACGGTCAAGACCGGAATATTAACGCATCTCTGGGATGAAGAGTCCGGACGTTTCGCCCGCGGGCTTGTGCAACGGGATAACCGGTGGGTGAAGGATATGACGCTGGAGAGCAGTATCTTCGGATTATGGGAGTTTGGCGTCTTGTCCGTTCATGATGAACGCGTGCAGAAGACGATGAATGCCATAAAGGAAGGTCTCCGGGTCAAGACTCATATTGGCGGCATTGCCCGATATACCAATGATTATTACTTCCAGCAATCCGGAGAAATCGACCAGGTTCCGGGCAATCCGTGGATCATCTGTACGCTGTGGGTGGCCAATTACGAGATTGAATCCGCGCTTACGCTGGCAGATCTGGAAGGTCCGCTCAGGACGCTGGAATGGGTTGTCGACCACGCATTATCGAGCGGGCTGCTGCCGGAGCAGCTTAACCCTTTCGACGGTTCGCCGCTGTCCGTGGCGCCGCTGACCTGGTCTCATGCAACCTTTGTTCAAAGCGTAAGCAAATACGCCGCGAAATACAAAGAGCTTCAGGGGGCAAAGCCGTAAAGCCATGAAGAAAAGCCGCTTAGCATATAGCTAAGCGGCTTTGTTGCGATCCGAAGCGGCTATTTAAAAGAAGCTGCAGGTACGGATAATGATAACCAGCAATATGAATAAAACAAGAATATAGGCAGCGCTATTGTTCCAGACTCCTTGAACCGGTCCATAGCCCATATTAGCTCCTGCTACAGGGTAACCCATTGTTCATTCCTCCCGAGTCGTTGTTGTGATTACCGATCACAAGACCAATATATGAGCGTGAAAGGGGGAGGAATTGGACATTTGTACCTGTGCAGATGGTTTTGATGAATTCGCCTAGGGAATAGAAATCAGCGTTTTTTCGTACTGCCGGATATGCTTGATCCTGGATTCCGCGGTTGTCCGCATCGCGTTGCCCGCGAGCAGGCTTGAAGTGGAGCCCACGCCGACCACGCTTATGCAGCCTACATTAATCCGCGGGCAGTGGTTTACCCGGTTGATGCGAACATCCTCTCCGGAGTCCGCTACCGGGTCGATTAGCTTGGGAAGCGGGCGGTTGAATATCGGATAAGATTCGAAGTACACGCTTCCCGCCCTCGTGTGATCGATTGCCCGTTGAACGGCAAGGGCATTCAGCTTAGGCGAGCCTACGGCGCGGTCCCCGAACTGAATAATCGCACCTATTGAAACGTCAACGACGGACACCAGTCCAATCTGGGATACCCTTATGGGATAAGACGCTTCCATCCGTACGGTTCCTCCTAGCCGGCCATCGGAGATTCGCCAACCGCTTCCTCTTCGCCCTCCGGTGTGGGGAGCGGAGCTAGCGGGCCGGCAATGACGGATTCGGGAGGCGTATCAAACATCGAATACAAGGTGACATAGTCGGAGTCGCCGATCTGGAACATCGAGGCCGCCGATACACCCAATATTTCAATGTTCCCAACGGTCAAGCCGCAATTGTGCACCGTGAAATTCACCATCGCTTACCTCTCCTGTCAGGCGCCATTGCCGCTTTTTAGCGACTGGACATATTTTTGCATGGCGGCATCCGCGTCTCTGATTGTTTTGGATAATATCATTTCTTTCTTCTCCTGCTCGGTTTGCGGATTTTGTCCTTGTCCTGCAGCTCCTGCCTCGGCCTCACCCGGCTTCAGCTGCATATAGAAATGGATGCGGGAAGGGAGCTGCTTGCGGATATCCTCCAGAACCATGCGGCGATGATAAGGATCAAGATCTACTCCGTATTCCGTCTCGAGCGCGATAAGCCTTTGCGCACCGTGCTGGCTTAAAAATCGGTCCACCTCGGCCCGTACGTCTGCATAAGGCTCGGACGGCGGAGTCAAGCCGGAGGCTGCCGCCGGATAAACGTTTGGCTTATGCGGAACCGCCAGCTGATCGATATCCCCGTCTCCGCCTGTTATTCCGGGCGGCGTCATTCCGATATTTAACGTACCTTCAAGCTTCTCGACCTTTAATTGGTCAAAATGATATTCCAGCTTCTCGATATTATAGGTTGGCTTGTTCTCCAGTTGCTTCAGCTGCTCGCTTAGAACAGCGAGTTGCTGCTCCAATGAATAGATCTGGCTCTGCTGCGCTCTTAGCTTGGCTTGTAGCTCAAGCGACCAGGCTTGCCATGGAGACAGCCCATTGCCGGGCGGCTGCTGCTGCATGATATAAGCCTCCTCTCATATTAAGCGGGATCGGGAAGCGGGACCAGCGACAGCGGGCTTTCTTCCCCTAGCTGCGGAGCGGGTCCCGTAAATCCGCCCGAATTGTACATTTGGGATAAAGATCGGATCGATCCCGCGCTTCCGACCTGCAAGACGGAGCTGTTCGATACGCTGTTTACCCGAAGCTGCTGTATGGTGATCGTCTGATAAATGGTCCAGTTCATGCGTTACACCACGGTTTCCAGATTGTTCTGGGAGTTGTCTTGAACGTCCGGATCAAGCGTGTTGGTTGCGCTGACCGCATTGTTTGAATTTGCCAGGCTTCCCGTCAGGAACGAGCCGGAGCCAGCATAGGTTTTCGTCTGACTGGAGGGCGACACTTGAACCGCGTCTCCGAAATGAACGACGGCACTGGAGCCGACGCTGACGACTTTTACAAATCCAACGATAGAAGGCATTCGTACTCACCCTTTTCCCTTAAAGCGTCTCGTATATTATCGTATGCGGCATACGCCCAGAGGTTCCGCCGCCCGCGCTGGATAAGTGCCCAGCGCATGGAAGGAAGTAGCCGCTCCACCCAGCTTCGCATATGCTAAGAGGGAACGGCTTGGAGGTGAACGGGATCGTGGAGAACAAATGGGATGAGCTCGAGAGATGGCTTGACGGCCAGCGGCTTCCAAAGGGCTTCGATGTGATGAAGGAGCCGGATTGGGTGGAGAAATTCGTCCGCAAGATGATGACCAAATCACTGCCATCGGCAGCAAATTCCATCTTGGATCAGGCGGATGAAAACGAGGGGCTTTCATTCTTTGAAACTCATCAGGACTTACTTGTGAAGTTCCACCTTCCGCGTGAGGTAAGCCGGGAAAATCTTCGATTGTACGTACGCGATGACCGATTAAGGATTGAAGGACTTCCAAATCAGCAGAAGGAAATCATCAAACTGCCTAAGCTTGTGAAGCCGACCATCTGCCAGGCGGTTGTGAAAAATTATATTTTGCAAGTCAAGCTGCGCAAAAGACCCAAGGCCGGTACTTATTATGAAACGGATATACGATGGTTGAAAGGCCGCTAATCCAGGGCCTTGCGGCCGTCGTTTTCTTTTGGGGAGAAAACGATATTATGGCTAAGCGGTGAAAGCCGTTTCACCTTGTCGCCTTTTCTTGCGGATTGCGGCTGGCGAATGAAGGGACAATCCCTTATAATGCTAATTGTGTGCTTGCATTATTACATAGGGGAGTGTATGCAGTGACTTTAGTCGATGTCAGTGACATCTCTAGATCATTATTTATTATCGGGGTCGTCTTCTTATTGCTCATTTTCGGATTATTGAGTCTTGGCATTCTTCGTATGTTCCAGCAGCGCTTTCGTTACGGATGGGTTTGTTTTGCGGGAGCGGTCGTCAGCTTTATCGTTTTAATGATTATATTGAACAAATGGTATGTATAGCGGGTTTCTGCAGATAAGTAGGGAGGGTTTCCGTTATGATGTGGACGGCGATCTGGTTTGTTATTAATATGTTTTTTGTGGCATCGGTCATTACCTTGCTGTTCATGCATCGATCCGTTACGGAAGCGGCCCTGGATCCCGCAGGCGGGGAACGACTCGCGGCGGCGAAAACAAGACGCAAATGGGTGTCGATCATAAGCATTGTGTTATTCCTGGCTATGTGTGCAAGTTTTCTGATAAACATGCGGCTGAACGGATGAATCAAGCCGCGTCTTAAGAGAGGCTCTCATTGACGAGAGTCTTTTTTTTCGGCATTATGAATAGAAAGACACTTTATTGTCGGAGGTCCTTCCATTGCATACCATAGATGAAATTATACAAAGAATGACCGGACAAGGACTTCGCATTACGGACCAGCGCAAATCGCTGGCCAAATTATTTGCGGAGACTCCGGGCTACCTGGCACCCAAGGAAGTTTACGAATATATGGGCAAGTCCTACTCGGGCCTGAGCTTTGATACCGTATACCGCAATTTGCGCGTGATGGAGGAGCTTGGGGTTATCGAGCAGGTTATCTTTGAGGATGGCGTTAAATTCAAGCTTCATTGCAGGGAAAACGACCATCACCATCATATGATTTGTCTGCAATGCGGCCATACGTACCCGATTACGTTCTGTCCGATGGAGCAGACGGTCGTGCCGGATGATTTCCGCGTGGTGAAGCATAAATTCGAAGTATTCGGCTACTGCAAAGACTGCATTCAAGAAGAGTCGGAAGCCGGGGCAAACTGATGGCGCACAGCCGAACGGCCGTAAGGGTGATGAAGGCGCCGGTCCTTTTTTACCGGAAGGTTATATCGCCGCTTACGCCGCCGACCTGCCGTTATTATCCCACTTGTTCGGCGTATGCCCTCGAGGCGCTTGAGAAGCACGGAGCTGTTAAAGGCTCATGGCTTGCCGCCAAGCGAATCGCCAGATGCCATCCGTTCCATCCCGGGGGGTACGATCCCGTTCCGCCTGTCCCGGGCGAGCAGAAGAACGATGCGGACGGAACGGCTGCTCCTTGACAATGGAGCACTCCATTGGTTATATTTTGTCATATAAGCATATTTCCTATATTCGATGAACGGATAAGTACGATGAAGATGCCATGACAGAGAGCCGGGCGACACGCTGGAAGCCGGTATGGATACACATCGGAAGATGGTCCCGGAGAATCTGTTTCCGAGCCTGCATGAGAGGTAAGGGAATCGCGTAAAGCCGGCGTTAACGGCTCTGCCGCTCAGAATGGCGGCAACACGAAGCTGCTGTGCGGAGGTTGAATCATGAAAGCGCAGCGGGAATTTGGGTGGTACCGCGTGAGTGAACTTGAACTCTCGTCCCATGTTGGACGGGAGTTTTTTGCGTTCTCTCGCTTCATTACGATCATAACGGAGGAATGACAAATGGGTAACGATAAAAAAACCTTCTATCTGACGACGCCGATCTATTATCCGAGCGATAAGCTTCATATCGGACATGCGTATACGACGGTAGCAGGCGATGCCATGGCGCGCTATAAACGTCTTCGGGGGTACGATGTCTGGTATTTGACCGGCACGGACGAGCATGGCCAGAAAATCGAACGCAACGCCAAGGACAAAAACAAATCGCCGCAGCAGTTTGTCGATGATATCGTGGTTGGCATCAAAGAGCTCTGGTCAAAGCTGGAAATTTCGAACGACGATTTCATTCGCACGACGGAGCCGCGCCATAAGGAAGCGGTTGAGAAGATTTTCGCCCAATTGCTGAAGCAGGACGATATTTACAAAGGCGAATACGAGGGCTGGTATTGTACGCCATGCGAATCGTTCTTCCTTGAGCGCCAGCTGGTGAACGGCAACTGTCCGGACTGCGGACGTCCGGTAGAGCTGGTGAAGGAAGAAAGCTATTTCTTCCGGATGAGCAAATACGCCGATCGCCTTCTGAAGCATTACGAAGAGAACCCGGATTTCATTCAACCGGAATCGCGCAAGAACGAAATGATCAACAACTTCATTAAGCCGGGTCTGGAAGATCTTGCGGTATCCCGTACAACCTTCGACTGGGGCATCAAAGTCCCTGGAGATCCAAAGCATGTCATCTATGTCTGGATCGATGCATTGTCGAACTACATCACAGCTCTCGGTTATGGCAAAGAAGGAAGCCGCGATTTGTATGACCGCTTCTGGCCCGCAGACGTTCATCTGGTCGGCAAGGAAATCGTGCGTTTCCATACGATCTATTGGCCAATCATGCTGATGGCCCTTGGACTGCCGCTTCCGAAGAAGGTGTTCGCGCATGGCTGGCTGTTGATGAAGGATGGCAAAATGTCGAAGTCGAAAGGGAACGTTGTTGACCCGGTGACCTTGATCGACCGTTACGGCCTGGACGCGGTTCGTTACTACCTGCTCCGCGAGGTGCCGTTTGGTTCCGATGGTACATTCACTCCGGAAAACTTTGTTGACCGAATCAACTTCGATCTGGCAAACGACCTTGGCAACCTGCTCAACCGTACGGTAGCGATGATCGATAAATATTTCGATGGCGAAATTCCGGCTTACGGCGGCAATGTAACGGCATTTGACGAATCTCTGCAAGTGCTTGCGGCAGAAACCGTACGCCAGGTTGAAGCGTCTATGGAAACGATGGAATTCTCCGTTGCTCTGTCGGCGATCTGGCAGTTTGTCAGCCGTACGAATAAATATATTGACGAGACGTCTCCATGGGCGCTTGCGAAGGACGAAGCGAAGAAGAACGAACTGGCTTCCGTCATGTATCATCTGGCGGAATCGCTCCGCATCATCTCGATCCTGCTTCAGCCTTACCTGACGCACGCTCCTCGCGAGCTGTGGCGCCAGCTTGGCCTGGAAGAAGGCGAATTGACCGCTTGGGACAGCACCAAGCGCTTCGGACAGCTGCCTGGCGGCACGCGCGTAAGCAAGGGAGCGCCTGTCTTCCCTCGTCTGGATGTAGCCGAAGAAGTAGCCTATATCGCTGCTGCCATGGGCGGCGGAGCCGCGGCTAAGACCGAAGCGGCTGCGCCGGCGGCAGACAACGCGGCGCAAGCGGCCGTGCCGGCGGTTGAAGCGAAGGAAGAAATCGGCATTGAGGAGTTCGGCAAGGTTGAGCTTCGCGTCGCTCAAGTCATTGCAGCCGAGCCGGTGCAAAAAGCCGACAAGCTGCTCAAGCTGCAGCTTGATCTTGGCTATGAGCAGCGCCAGGTGGTATCCGGAATCGCTAAGTTTTACACGCCGGAGCAGATGGTTGGCCGCAAAGTCATTTGCGTAACCAACCTGAAGCCGGTGAAGCTTCGCGGCGAGCTGTCGCAAGGGATGATCCTCGCGGCTTCGCATGGCGATCATTTAACGCTTGCAACGGTGCCGGATGACATGCCAAACGGCGCAGTCGTGAAGTAAATCGTAATATCGAGAACCGCCCGGATATCCAGTCCGAGGCGGTTCTCTTTCGTCATCACGTATGCACGGGTACCGGCTTGTAAATAGTAGTTAATAGTTTTTGGTTGACAGGGTGTAAGCCCGCTCGTATAATCTAGAACGTAATAGTAACGATTACTAAAAAGAGTTTCGAAATGGAGATTATACGAATGCGCTCTTTAAAACATATGAGTTTGCTGCTGTCTGCCATGATCGTATTTTTGGCAGCTTGCGGGACTAATTCGGATAAAACGCTGGTTGAAGGCAAGACCAATGTCGTTACCAGCTTTTATCCCCTCTATTATTTGGCATCGGAAATTGGCGGAGACCGCGTAAATGTCGTCAATCTTATTCCCGCCGGCGTAGAGCCTCATGACTGGACGCCCAAGAGCCAAGATTTGACCATCGCTTCGAAGGCGCAGCTGTTCTTGTATAACGGGGCTGGCCTTGAAGGCTGGACGGATGATTTTTTGAATGGTCTGCCCAAGAACACCGGCCTGATCACGGCCGAGATGAGCAAGGGAATTGAACTTATACATGGAAATCCCGAAGAAGAAGAGGAAGACCACGATCATGGCGAGCATGATCATGACCACGGGCTTGATGTCGATCCGCATACCTGGGTGAGTCCGAAGTCTGCTATGGTGATGGCGGCCAATGTGAAGGACAGCTTGATTCAGGCCGATCCTGCCCACAAGGAAGATTTCGAGGCGAATTATGATGCGCTTGCAGGCAAGCTGGAAGCGCTGAACGAGGAATTTGAGTCTAAGTTAGCGGCAGCGCCCCATAAATCGATTGTAGTCTCCCATCAGGCTTTTGGTTATTTGGCCAGAGACTATGGATTGACGCAGATCGCGATAACAGGTCTGTCTCCCGATGCCGAGCCGCGAGCCCAGGATTTGCTCAAGGTTGCGAAGTTTGTGAAATCGGAGGGCATCAAATATATTTATTTCGAAGAGATGGTATCGCCGGATCTGGCAAAAACGATCGCAAGCGAAACGCATACGAAGCTGCTCGTGCTTAATCCGATCGAGGGTCTTACGCCAAAGCAGGAAAAAGCCGGCGAGGATTATCTCAGCCTGATGGAGAAAAATCTGCAACATTTATTGACCGGATTACAGGAATAATACAAGGGGTATGGAGAGAGGAGGGCAACGATGCAAAACGCGAGTTGTCACCAAGATATAATAACGCTCGAGAACGTATCTTTTTCCTATCAGAGCCAGGCGGTTCACAAAGGGCTTAATTTTTCGGTAAAAGAACGGGATTTCATAGGTTTGATCGGCTCAAACGGCGCTGGCAAAACAACCTTGCTTCGCATGATTGTCGGGCTGCTGAAGCCGGAGAGCGGAACGATTCGCCTGTTCGGCCAGCCGGTGTCCCAGTTCAAGGACTGGGATCGGATCGGTTACGTGCCGCAGAAAAATTCGTTTAATCCGCTGTTCCCGGCAACCGTGCGAGAGGTTGTATTGTCGGGGCTGTACAGCCGGAATAAGCTTTTCCGCAAAATCACGAAAGCCGATCAGAAGAAATGCGAGGATGCCCTTCACGCGATGAATATAGAGGATCTGGCAATGAAGCGGATCGGAGAGCTGTCCGGCGGACAGCAGCAGCGGGTATTTCTCGCAAGAGCCCTGATTAACAATCCGTCGCTTCTGATTTTGGATGAACCAACGGTTGGCATCGATTCGGAGACGCAGGAAGGCTTCTTCCATATGATCAAGCATATGCACCAGCATCATAACATTACGTTTCTAATGGTATCGCACGACATGGAAATGATCCGGTCTTATCTAGGCCAGCAGCCTGCTGCAGAGAGCGGCAAGCTGAAATTTTACAAGAAGCATTCGCATGATCTGCAGAATTGCGTAGAGAACGATTTGACGCATAGCTTGAAGGAGCTTCGTCAACAAATGGAGAGCAGGAGAGAGGTCGTTACGGTTGGAGATCTTGGCTAGTGAGTTTTTTCAGCGGGCGTTAATCGGAGGCGTACTGATCGGGATAACGGCACCGCTTATGGGGATTTTTCTGGTGCTGCGCCGCTTATCGATGATTGGCGACACATTGTCCCACGTATCGATTGCGGGGGTTGCCCTAGGATTCCTGATTGGCGTATATCCGGTAGCGGTTGGCCTGGTGTTCGCGATTATTGCTTCCTTCTTTATCGAGAAGCTGCGGAAAACGTACAAAACGTACGCGGAATTGTCCATTGCCATTATCATGTCCGGCGGCGTTGCGCTGGCTTCGATATTGTTCACGATGGGCAGGGGCTTTAATATTAATGTGAACGGTTATTTGTTCGGCAGTATTTTTACCCTCGACAATGTGGACCTCATTACGATTGCGGTCGTTACGGTTGTGGTATTGGTAGCCATCCGCACGCAGCTGAAGGAGCTGTTCCTGCTTACGTTTGACGAGGATGCGGCAGCGGTTAGCGGCTTGCCCGTTCGGTTCTATAATGTTATGATTAGCGTGCTTACTGCACTTGTCATTAGCGCGTCTATTAAAATCGTGGGAGCGTTGCTTGTTTCGGCACTGCTTACTATTCCGGCTGCCTGCAGCCTGATTATAGCCCGCAGCTTTCGCCAAAGCGTCATTACGGTTGTCGTGATCGGGGAGCTGGCCGTTGTGGCCGGACTGATGCTGGCAGGCGTATGGAATCTTGCGCCGGGCGGTACGATCGTTTTGTTATTGATTGCGATTATGCTTGTTCTTCTGCTGCTGAAGCGCGGTTTGAAGATGGGAAGTTAACTTCGACTGAGGTGTTTAACTTTGGATAACATTAACGTATGGCTGGCGTTTGGCGCCGGCTTTGCTTCATTTATCTCGCCTTGCTGCCTGCCTTTATATCCTTCGTATTTATCCTACATAACCGGCATTTCCGTTAGTGATTTGAAGAATAACAATCAGACTTCCCAGATGAGAATGAGGACGATGTCGCATACCTTGTTTTTTATACTTGGATTTTGCACGGTGTATTACACGCTTGGCTACGGCTCCAATGTATTCGCTGAATTTTTCAGCCAATACGAGGATTTGATCCGGAAGCTTTCGGCTATTCTGATCGTGCTCATGGGCTTATTCCTCGCGGGTATTTTCCAGCCCCAGGCGCTTATGAAGGAACGCCGTTTCCATTTTGACCCGACCAAAAAAACCGGATATCTCGGTTCGTTTATTTTTGGCGTCGGCTTCTCGGCAGGCTGGACGCCTTGCATCGGTCCGGCATTGACCGCGATTCTGGCCCTGGCGGCGTCGAAGCCGGGAACATGGTTCGAGCTGACGACCGCGTATGCTTTAGGCTTCGCCATTCCGTTTTTCCTGTTGGCCTTTTTCCTTGGATCGGCTCGTTGGCTGCTTAAATATTCGTCCGTCGTCATGCGAATCGGCGGGGGCGTCATGGTGCTGATGGGGATCCTTCTGTTTACGGATCAGATGACCAAAATTACGATTTGGCTGAATCAGGTAACGCCTGCTTTCATGAAGTTTTAATGGAGACGCGTAAGCGAATCGGCTTGCAGTAGCATTAAAAATCGTTGTATGATACTAAGAGTAACGCCATGAGACAAGGTGTAGAATGCAGGGTTAGGGGGTTCTTCATTGCCGACTCCGAGCATGGAAGACTACTTGGAACGTATTTATAAGCTTATTGATGAAAAGGGCTATGCGCGCGTATCGGATATAGCCGAAGGGCTTGAGGTGCATCCTTCATCTGTCACCAAGATGATTCAGAAGCTGGACAAAGACAACTACTTGATTTATGAGAAATACCGCGGGCTTGTTCTGACAAGCAAAGGGAAAAAGATGGGGAAACGGCTAGTTGACCGTCATCATTTACTCGAGTCGTTCCTGACGATTATCGGCGTGCAGGAAGAGAACATTTACCGCGATGTGGAAGGCATCGAGCATCATTTGAGCTGGGATTCAATCACTTGCATCGAGACCTTGGTTGAATTCTTTAACCGTGAGCCATCTCGCTTGGACGAGCTGAGAGGGATCCGGACTGAACTGGATACGGAATGAAAGGCTCGCCGCTTGCGGCGGGCTTTTTTAGTTGTCCTGTGGGAGGCGGCCGGAATCGGGCTTGGGCACGGGGTATCTCCTTCGGCATCTGTTGTCCGGGTATGGCTTGAACAATATGCAGCCATGGCTGCAATACCCGGACAAAGGCGGACGCTACGCTCCTCCAGGAGATACCCCTTAGCCCCGGCGCCGCCGGCGGCCGCCGCAGACAACGTAAAAAAGCCCGCCGTAAAATCGGCGGGCGTAGTATATCTATCCTTTAAGGCCAAGAACATCCCAGACTATTTCTCTAATCTCCGGCACTCTTTTATCCTCGAACGACGGATGGGTTTTGAACCACCTTACATTCAGTGGAGAAGGGTGGGGGAGGACAATGGCCGGTTTCCCGTTAATCTGAGCGTTTCGAGGACCAAGTCTTCGAAATTTTCCTTTGGAAACAAATATTTCGCCGCTCGGGCACCGATGATGATATAGATCTGATTGTCCACCATCTCCATCTCTTTGGCGAGCCATTTATTCGCGCAGGCAAGCGGCGGAGGGTTGTCTCCGCCTTTAGGGTGCTTGCCGGGAAAGCAATGGGCGAGACCCGTCATATAGAAGTTATCTTCATTGTAAAAAATGTCGTCCGTAATTTGATACCACTGATACTTCAGCTTTGCCCCCGAAGGGTCATTAAACGGCAGGCCGCTCTCGTGCACCTTTTTGGAGGGAGCTTGACCGATCTGCATGATCTTCGACTGCGCTTTTCCGTGGAAGACGGGATGGGGCGTAAATCCAAATTTCTGTTTGCAATCCATACAGCTTATTATTTGTTCTTTTATTTCATGAAAGCTCATTGTCTACTCTCCGAATATCTATATAGTATCTTCTAGTTTGAACCATTTGCCGTATTGAGAGAATAACTTCCGTTTAAGTTTATCCCCAACCATAGGAAAAGTCTGCTCAAAGGAATAGTTGTAAAAATCCAATAGATCCGTCCGTACGGACCTTAACATAGAGATGAGTTCATCGTGTTTATACGAAATGCAGAACATGGCTTTTCTCTTTTCCTCAGACATTTCTTTATTCCATTTCCCTGAAAAATCATCGGACCAAACCTTAACGTTATTCTCTTCGTATTGAAGGGATGGGTAAGGATCATGACCAAGCCATGGACTTGTTCCGCCTCGTACCGACTTGTATACCTCCTGCCAATCTTCCAGTCCGCAGCAGCAGCTTGGAGTTATTACGCGTTCCTCGTCCGCAAAAGCGATTCCGCCGCTTATGGCGACTTCATCCTTTTTTATTAGCTTCTTGAAAACCTTATCCGGTTTTTGTTCAATATCTATATCGTTATACCAGCATAACAACGTCAGAAAGAGTACGGCGTCTTCCGTTGTGGAATTTTTCGATAGGATAACCGTATCTTTATAATTAACTTCCGGCAGCCAAGGGGGCTGCTTGCAGAATGGATTTGTGATGACCGCATGTATTTTTGCCATGTGACAACTCCTGTCAGCCTTGCAGGGTAAAATGGTTCTTCGCTATATTTTCTCACAACGCTAACATGTAGACAATTCTTCTTCGCATATATAATTCTGATGGAAGCCGGATTTGACACTGCTTCCGTTGTCCGGAGGATGCGGAAGTGAAGATTAACGCAGTGTTCGAAGGCGGAGGAGTGAAGGGAATATCGCTGGCAGGTGCGGTCAGAGCCGCGGAGATGCAGGGGATTCAATTCAACCAGGTGGCGGGTACGTCAAGCGGGGCTATCATTTCTGCGCTGATTGCGGCGAATTACAGCGGTCTGGACATCAAGCGGATCGTGGAGAATACGCCTTTCTCGTCGTTTCTGAAGAGATCGTTTATCTTTAACCTGAAGGTAATCAGTCCGGCTTTAAGGGTGCTTATCAAAAAGGGGCTTTATAGCGGCGAAGCGCTGGAGTATTGGATGTCATGCCTGCTGGAGGCAAAGGGGATAAAAACGTTTGGGGATTTGCCGGAATGCAAGCTTCGCATCGTAGCTTCGGATATTACGAACGGGAGATTGCTTGTGCTGCCGGAGGATGTAAGGATTTACGGCATGGATCCGCAGAAGCTGAGCGTTGCGCGGGCAGTCCGGATGAGCGCCAGCATTCCCTACTTCTTCGACCCGGTCGTCATCCGTTACTCGAAGCTTCTTTCCTTAACGGATAACGGTAAAGAGAAAGCGAAGCTTCATCAGGCTTATATCGTGGACGGAGGCTTGTTAAGCAATTTTCCGTTATGGCTGTTCGATAAGGAGCAGGCGGGAAGAACGAATCCCGTTCCGACGGTAGGCTTCCAAATGGTCGGTAAAAACGACAACGAACCGCATGAAATACGCGGTCCGTTGACAATGCTTGAAGCGATATTCGAGACGATGATGCAAGCCCATGACGAGCGCTACATTAAGAAATATGCGCGCGACCGGACGGTGAAAATTCCTACTCTAGGTGTCCGGACTACACAATTCCATCTGCCCGAAGGGATGGCGGAAAAGCTGTTCCAATCCGGCTTCAAGGCCGCAACGCAGTTTTTCGAGGGCTTTAGTCAATGATACTTCGGCAGGTCATCGTCATCTTTGCCGCCATCGATTACCCGGAACGGCGCGCGGCGGGACTTCGGTTTTTGCCGAGGTGTCGTTTTTGTTTGTTTCACGTAAGGCTGCTGTCTGACCCGGACACGGGTGCCCCATGTGTTGGGCGGATATTTATACAGCAGGAAAATGCCGCCCAGCACAATGATGGGAATTAGAAACGAAGTAAGATGCTGTCCGATTCCGTACAAAATCCCGATGGCCAGTAGCGTCAGCACGATAATTGACGATGCGTTCCATCTCCGCGGCATAATATCACCTGTCCTTTAAGTTGGAATGGATTTAAGCCTTGATGCCCATTTCCTTATCGAGCTCGCGCATCCGGTTGAAGGAAGCGATCGATACGGCGACTTGATCATCCTTGGGCTCTTTAGTCGTAAGAAGCTGAAGCCACAGTCCCGGATAACCCAGGTAGCGCAATACCGGCACATCGCGCAGGGCGTTTGTCCAGCGGAGCACTTCGTAAGAGATACCCAAGGTAACCGGCAGAAGCAAAATCCGGATGTAGACGCGTTCCCAAATGCTGTGCCACTCGAAGATCGGAAGGGAGTAGATGATAACCCCTACGATAACGGTGAAAATGATAAAGCTGCTGCCGCAGCGGTAATGAAGCCTGCTGTACTTCTGAACATTGGCGACGGTTAACTCCTCGCCGGCTTCGTATGCGCTGATGACCTTGTGCTCGGCGCCATGGTATTGGAACAGCCGTTTGATGATCGGCGTCATCGACATGAGATACAAATAGGCAAGAAGCATAATGAGTTTAATAAGTCCTTCTAACAGGTTATGACCAACTTTGTTCTCGAATACATTCTCGAACAGCAAACTTTCAATCGCTGCCGGCGCTGCGGTCAGAAGCAGCTTGCCGAATATAAAGGAAATAACCCCCGCCGCGGCAACGCCCACAATCATGCCCAGGCTCCAGCCGGACTTTTCCTTCTTCAGGGCTGCGGCTTTATCCGCCTCGGACATATCCGAGGTCTCGTCCTCCGCATAAGCCTCCATGGAGAAATTCAAATGCTGGGAGCCCTTGGCGCTGGAATCAATAATTCCTACGAAACCACGGACGAGAGGGATTTTCTTAAGAATTTGGATCCACCGCTGCGTCGTGCGGGGCACCTCGTAAAAAACGATCTCATCGTTTTTTCTGCGTACAGCGGTTACATTTACATGCTTGCCTGCGAACATGACGCCTTCGATTACCGCTTGTCCGCCGTAAATGCTTGTAGTGTTCTGAGACAAGAGCTTGTCACCTTCCTTAATAGTATCGTCCCGATCAGGTGACGAAAGGTATACGTCTATTGTACTTGATCGTTAACGGATTTGCCAACGCCATCATGTTGGTTATCCGTGGAGCTAAAGTCGCATACTAGGAGAAGACTTCAAGCGGATAAAAAAATGGAGGGGCATACGCATGGCGGTAACGAATGAAAGCAGCAAAAGCAATGGCGGCGAGCGTCAGAAAAGCGAGTACGGCGGTCAACATCATACGAATCCATGGCTGTTCAGCAGTATGATCGGATTCTTTGCGGGCTTGATCTGGGGAATCCTCCGATGGCTCTTTTACGAAATGAAATTTACGACCGAGCTGCCGGGTTTGTTTGCAGACCCGTTCTTTCAGTCTTCTTATTTAAGGACAGGCTGGGGGATCGTCGTTGGCATTGCGAGCTATATCCTATTTTCCGTTCTGGCTGCGCTGCTATATAAAGTGCTGCTAGGCAGGCTGAGAGGGCCATGGCCGGGCGTATTGTACGGACTTGCGTGGTGGGCGGTCATTTTTCTGCTGCTGGGTCCGGTACTTGGCATGTCCCGTCAAATTACGGTTGCCGGCTGGAACACGTTGTTCTCCGAGTTGTGCATTTTCCTCTTATGGGGGCTATTTATCGGCTATTCGATCGCTTTCGAATTTACCGACGAAGCATCGCGGGAACCGCTAGGCGCGCATTAAGCAGGTTGCGACTTCTCAAGAAGCGGTCATATGTGGTAAAATGGCTAATGATCTTTGGCTAGATGCAAGACTTTCGCTGATTGGGAGGTGCGGAATTGCTTAGAATTGTTGTTTTGAACGGGCCTAACTTAAATATGCTTGGCGTACGGGAGCCGGGCGTTTACGGCACAGAGACGCTGGCCCAGATCGAAGCGAAATTGCGCGAACAAGCTTTGCAGCTTGACGTGGAGCTGGATTTTTTCCAATCCAATCACGAGGGCGCCCTTATTGACCGGATACATAGCGCATTTGGGCAGGCGGATGGTATACTCATAAATCCGGGTGCATTAACGCATTACAGCTATGCGCTCAGAGACGCGTTAAGCACGGTGGCTCTGCCGGTTGTCGAGGTGCATCTGTCCAATATACATAAACGCGAATCGTTCCGTCATGTATCGGTCATTGCGCCGGTGGCGATTGGCCAAATCGCAGGCTTTGGCGGTCAAAGCTATGAGCTTGGACTTGCAGCGCTTGTTGCAAAGCTTCAAAATGGTGCAGCGTGAAAGGGGAGCTTAACATGACACTCGAAAGAGTTAACCGGCTGAGACATGCGATGGCCGAGAAAAACCTTGAAGCGATCATTATCGGAAGCGAGCATAACCGTCGTTATCTCAGCGGATTTACGGGATCGTCCGGAACGGTTGTTATTACCGAGCAGGAGCAGTTCCTGTTTACGGACTTCCGTTACATGACACAGGCACCGCAGCAGGCGCCTTCTTTCCAGGTGATCGAGCATGGATCGAAAGTCATCGGGGATATCCGCGATCTGTTGGCAGGCAAAGGAATTCGCAGCGCAGCCTTCGAGCAGGATCAGGTCGTATACAGCCAATATGCAGCCTGGAGCGAAGCATTAGGCGAGATCAAGCTGACGCCGGTATCCGGTCTTGTCGAGGATCTGCGGATGATTAAAGACGATGCGGAGCTGCAAATTATGCAGGAAGCGGCCGATCTGGCCGATGCCACGTTCCGTCACGTGCAGAACATCATCAGACCCGGCGTGAAGGAAAGCGACATCGCGCTCGAGATGGAGATGTACATGAGGAGCCATGGGGCGACTTCATCCTCCTTCGACACGATCGTAGCGTCCGGCGAACGCTCCGCATTGCCGCATGGCGTGGCTAGCGAGCGGGTTATTGGCAATAATGAGTTTGTAAAGCTTGATTTCGGCGCCTATTATAAAGGATACTGTTCCGACCTCACCCGTACGGTTGTCGTTGGAACGCCTACCGATAAGCATCGCGAAATCTATGACATCGTGCTGGAAGCCCAGCTTCATGCTCTCGAGCACATCCGGCCGGGCATGACCGGCCACGAGGCCGACGCGCTTGCCCGCGATATCATCACGAAGCACGGTTACGGCGATAAGTTCGGCCATAGCACAGGCCACGGACTCGGCATGGAAATTCACGAGTATCCGCGCCTTGCAAGAAACAGCGATACGATTTTAACCCCCGGAATGACTGTGACGGTTGAACCCGGCATCTATCTCCCCGGCTTTGGCGGAGTGCGGATCGAGGACGATATCGTCATCACGGAATCCGGTATTAAAATATTAACCTCATCCCCGAAACAATTGATTACTCTGGGTTAAGGACTATTAAAGCAGCTAATTCAGGAGGGAATTTGAAGTGACAGTTTCAGTTAACGATTTCAAAACAGGCTTGACCGTCGAAGTGGACGGCGACATTTTCTCGGTTACCGAGTTCCAGCACGTAAAACCAGGTAAAGGCGCGGCGTTCGTTCGCTCCAAGCTGAGAAATCTCCGCAACGGCAACGTTGTAGAGAAAACTTTCCGTGCGGGCGAGACAATCGGCCGCGCAATCATCGAGAACCGCGAAGTACAATACTTGTACAACTCCGGCGAAGAGTATACGTTCATGGATAACGAAACTTACGACCAATTCGGCCTGGACAAAAAGCAGCTCGAGTGGGAACTGAACTTCCTTAAAGAGAACATGAACGTAAACATCTCGAGCTACCAAGGCGAAATCATCGGTATCCAAATGCCGAACAGCGTTGAGCTGAAAGTCGTTGAGACAGATGCAGCCGTTAAAGGCAATACCGCGCAAGGCGCGACTAAGAATGCTAAAGTCGAAACAGGCCTGAACGTTCAAGTTCCTCTGTTCATCAACGAAGGCGATGTACTCCTGATCGATACCCGTGAAGGCAAATACATCTCCCGCGCATAGCATGGAAGACAAGCCGTCCGAATCCTCCGATTCGGGCGGCTTTTTCTTTTTCGACAAAATCCGTGGGCGGATATACCCAGACAAG
This sequence comes from Paenibacillus sp. BK720, assembly GCF_011761545.1. NCBI lineage: Bacteria > Bacillati > Bacillota > Bacilli > Caryophanales > Paenibacillaceae > Paenibacillus > Paenibacillus sp. BK720. Next base: position 1,136,466 of record NZ_JAASRQ010000001.1, read on the forward strand.
CCGGGGATGTGCTATACTATTGACTTGTATGTTATATGTCAAGGTTGGGAGTGAATCAGCTTTGTCGTTGATTGTGATGAAGTTTGGCGGAAGCTCGGTAGGATCGCCGGAGCGGATGCAGCGTGTTGCGAAGCGGATTGTGGACAGTCAACTGGCGGGCAACCGCGTCGTTGTTGTCGTTTCCGCAATGGGAGATACAACGGATGATTTAATCGATCAGTCGAAGCTGCTTAATCCGAACCCGCCGGCGCGGGAGATGGATATGCTGCTTACGACGGGTGAACAAATATCGGTTGCATTATTGTCGATGACGATTCATCAGCTGGGCCATCAAGCCGTATCGCTTACAGGCTGGCAGGCTGGCATTCGGACGGAAGCAGTACACAGCAAGGCGAAGATTACGGATATTCGTCCTGATCGTTTGTTCAAGGAATTGGATGCGGGCAATGTTGTTATTGTCGCGGGCTTCCAAGGCATGACGGAAGACGGAGATATTACAACGCTTGGACGCGGCGGATCGGATACGACAGCCGTGGCGCTTGCCGCAGCCATCAATGCGGATGTGTGCGAAATTTATACGGACGTGGACGGCGTTTATTCGACGGACCCGCGCGTAGTGAAATGCGCGCGCAAATTGAATGAAATTTCGTATGACGAAATGCTGGAGCTTGCACATTTGGGCGCAGCCGTTCTTCACCCTCGCGCGGTGGAATACGCAAAGCATAACAATGTGAAGCTTGTCGTGCGTTCCAGCTTTACGCAAAACGAAGGTACTAGTGTGAAGGAGGAAGCGATCATGGAGCAAGGCGTAGTCGTACGCGGCATCGCTTTTGACAAAAATGTAGCAAGAATCAGCATCCTCGGCGTTGAGGATGAGCCAGGCGTACTCGCTAATGTATTCGGTTCGCTGGCAACTAGCGGAATCGACGTAGACGTTATCGTGCAAAGCGGAGTGAAAAACGGCAAAGCGGATTTCTCCTTTACGGTATCCGGCGATGACGAAGCTCGTGCGGTTGACGTCATCAACGGCATTCGCTCGGAAGTTCCGTTCAGCGAAGTTACTTCCGAATCGGCCCTAGTGAAAGTCTCGATCGTTGGCGCGGGTATGGTCAGCAACCCTGGCGTTGCCGCAACGATGTTTAAGGCGATTTCGTCGCTTGGCGTCAGCATCAAGATGGTCAGCACTTCCGAAATCAAAGTATCCTGCATTATCGCAGCCGAGCCTCTGCAAGAGGTTGTTCGCTCGCTTCACACGGCTTATGGCCTGGACACTGCGGAGCAAGTATTCGTCGGCGGACCTCAAGACCGCCGTTAATAAGTAACTTCCCATAGAAAACGGCCGTGCAGGATTTAACCCTCACGGCCGTTTTTTTGTCCCCATTAAATTGGTTAAATACAAACGAAGCATTTTGAATGATTCTGGAGAAGCGTAGCGTTCGCTTTTGTGAGGGGATTCCAACCTTGTTTAGTCTAAATGGAAGGAATCCCCGAGCAATGGCGATCGGAAGAACATTCAAATGCGCAGTTTGCTATTTTACCAATCGTCTATCCGCCGCTCATTAGCTTAAACAACTTATACAAAATCGCCGTAATCCCCGCAGCCATCAAAGGGCCAACCGGAATGCCCCGCAGAAAAATAATGCCGAATATCGAGCCGATGACAAGCCCAACGACCATTTGCGGATCAAGCTTAAGCAAATCAAGTCCCTTGGCATTCATATAGGCGGCCGCGGCCCCGCCGATCAAGGCAAGCCAGCCCGGCCAAGTATTGAAGGCGGCAATCAGCTCCTTCATCTGCACTTTGCCGGAGGCAAACGGGACAAGGACGCTTAACGTAAGGAATAATAAACCGAGCTCCAGCCCCCGACGCTCAATCGAAGGCAGGAACCGGCTGAGATGAAGCAGCTTGACGGCCAGAAGCACGCAAGCCGCTGTCGCAATAATAGGCGAACGGCCGATCAGACCAATCACAATCAAACCTACTAATATCAATTCACCAGTCATCATTCGTACCCCAGTCATGAAGCGGATAAACTGCTTGCTTCATTATATGGACAGACACTGGCGAATATGTCAGCATCAGGAACAGATCAACGTATCTCCGCGTGCCTGCAGCCGGGGAACTCCCGTAAAGGTGTCAACCTCCGAGCAGAGGTCGATATCCCTCGCCATGCCCAGCTTAATAAGCCGTTTGCCGGTTGCACCTTGCCGGAGCGTTTCTTTTATATCATTGGCGCGTTCTTGATAGAGTGATAGCATGGCGAGTCCGAAGTCATCCATCTCGAGCGGACCGGAACCCAGTTCCTGCATTCTGGCAAGAAGCAATCCTGCGCATAAACCATCCTCAATGGCAAATTCATCATGGCTTCCCGCACACAAAATAACAACGTCACGCCGAAGATCAACCGCTGCTTTCGCGCATGCGGAGGCATTCAGCAAAGCAGCTACCAGTACATAATCCGCCCGGGTTGATTTATGAATGGCCCGGGTGCCGTTCGTTGTCGTTAAGATGACACGGCGGTCCTTAATCGAATTGAGCAGCAACTCGTCAGGCGAATTTCCGAGATCGAAGCCGGCGATTTTCTTGCAGAAGCGTTCCCCGCATAAAAGATCGCCTGCCTGCTGCGCAGCCCGTGCCTCCATCACGGTCTCTACCGGAACAACGCCAGTGGAGCCTGCAGCCAGCGCGGTAACAATAGAGCTCGTAGCCCGAAGCACGTCGATAATAATAGCCGTTTTGTGGACGAATTGCGCGGAGCTGGCTTCATTCACGCTTGAAATGACTTGCACCTGCATAGCAATCGCTCTTCCTTTCTGTTGTTGCTTAAATCATGTAATGAGCGGGCTCCTCCCTCATTCCGAACTCGAAGGTGTCGGAACGGAGTCCGCGGCGCATGGCTTCAAGCGCCAAGGCATCGCTTGGCTGAATGTTGCCAAGATGAACGTTTGGACCAAACTGCTGGAGCAAATAAGCCTGCTGCTGCTTCAGCGGCGCTTCCCACATCAAACAGTCCTGGTTCGTCATTTCGGCCAGAATTTGCTCAATCGTCTGCTCGCGGCAATTGCCCTTTTCGTCAAATAGGCCAACATCGATGCCGGATTCCCTGGCTTCTACCGTAATCCATGCGGCGCCAGCCGCAAGGTCGTAATCGGCTGTAACCGCCAATTGCTCCGGATCAATCAGGGAGCCTGCCGTTTTTTTGCCGTATTCGGTAATAACCAGAAGCCCCCTTTGCTTGCCCTCTTTAATAAGCTCTGTCCGCTGTTTCCTGCTCATTTCGATTGTGCCGTCCGAAACCTCGATTCCATTAAAGCCAAGCTCGCAGATGGAATCAAAAAACGATCCGGTCAAGTGCTGCTGGACTGCCGTTTCCAATAGCGTTCCGCCTGGCATGATGATAAGCCCGTGCTTGCGGGCAAGCTCGATTTTGCGCTGCAGGAACTCAGGTTCATAGAGTACGGCGGTGCCGAAGCCAAGCTTGATCACATCCGTATACGGACCCGCCACCTGAATGAGATCGGCGAAAGCGTTTAATCCGATTCCTTTGTCGATTACCATCGTTTTACCTTTATGTCTTGCAGGGCTGTAATCGCGATATCCGCTCGGATCATGCAGAGTGCGGTGCCAGAAGCTTGCTTTTGTCATGGGAGTTGACTCCTAACATAGGATGATACCCGCATGAGGCGGGGCATGGAGCCAATATATGCAGCAACTGCTGGGCGTGTGCCCGAACGGCAAGCATGAATAGGAGACGAGCCTGCATAGGATGTAAAGATGGAATGTTGTCATACCTGTTGGAATAAGGCCAGATTCGTTACGAATGGACAAGGAGGTGAACGGTTATGTTGAATAAAATCGTCCTCACCATGGCGTCTCTGCGGATAACCTCGGGGACAATCGAAATTTGCGCGGCGCTGCTTATGCTTCGGTTAAACCAGATCGACAAAGCGCTGGTCGTCAATTCGTCGCTCGCGTTAGTAGGACCTTTTATATTAATAGCAACAACAACAATTGGACTCATAGGCATGACAGACAAGCTTTCTTTCGGAAAACTGGCTTGGGTTGCGGCGGGAGTGCTTTGTTTGCTTATAGGAATCTTAAAAAAATAGCAATCTAGCAATCTGCAAGAAGTTGGACATATTTATGAGGGTCAAGCATACAAATAAGAGTACGTACGAAGGACTTTTCATCCGGGAGTGATAACTCATGCTGGACCGTGTCATGCATCTGCTTCCGCCGGAGCTAAAGGCGGTGCTGGAGAGGCTGCCTGAATCGGCAATGGAGCATTTGGAGGAAATCCGGATTCGGGAGGGCCGGCCGCTCGAGCTCGGTATCCGGGGGCAGTCCCGCTTCGCCGCAAGCGACGGCACTCTGCGTGCAGGCAGCGACGGAGCGTACAAGCCAACTGCCGATATATGCCGTAAGCTTCTGGAGAAAATAACCAATCATTCGCTATACGCTATGGAAGAGGAATTAAAGAGGGGATTTATTACGGTAGCGGGCGGTCATCGGATAGGGCTTGCCGGCAGGACGATTCTGGATGGCGGCCATGTACGAGGGATACGCGATATCGGCGGATTCAACATCCGGATTGCCCGGGAAGTAGTCGGCTCGGCGCGAAACCTGCTGCCCAAGCTGTTGGACAAGAACCGCAAGACGGTTCATTCGACGCTGATCCTCGCCCCTCCCCAGCAGGGCAAAACGACTATCGTCCGAGACATTGCCCGCTCTATCAGCTACGGACATTGGGGGCTGTTCGAGAATGCGGCAGGCTGGGCCGGGCGCAAGGTTGGCATCGTGGACGAACGGTCGGAGATCGCCGCTTGCGTCAGGGGAATTCCGACCTTTGACGTTGGACCGCGCACCGACATTATGGATGCGTGTCCGAAAGCGGAAGGCTTGATGATGCTGCTGAGATCCATGTCCCCTGAAGTGGTTGTCGCAGACGAGATCGGCCGGCCCGAGGATGGAGAAGCGATCCGCGAAGCCAGTCATGCCGGAATCAGCGTTATCGCTACGGCTCACGCTTACGATCTTCAGGATGCTAGAGGCAGACCGGTTCTGAAGCAGCTGCTCGAGGACGGTACCTTTACTTACGTCGCCGAGTTGAAGCGAACGGCGGAAGGGTTTATGCATCGGGTTGTTGCCGCAGATTGGAAAGACAAGCTGCCTCCCGCCGCCAGGGAGCCTACTGCCGCAGTCTCCAAAGGCGAGCAGGGGCGGTCATACGCCGGAATGCAAAGGGGAGATGCCCCTTGATCAAACTGCTGGGCGCTGTACTCATCCTTTTCGCGGGTACGATGATCGGCTTTCAACAGGCTGCCAGACTCGCTGCAAGGCCGCGGCAGCTTCGCCAGCTGGCCCATGCGCTGCAGAGGCTCGAGACGGAGATCGGCTATGGCCATACTCCGCTCCCGGAAGCGCTGGAGAGAACCGCGGAAGCTGTGCCGGAACCGCTCGCTGAACTGTTTCGGGATACCGCTGACCGGGTGCGGGGGCCTGAGGGGCTTACCTTTCGCGAGAGCTGGGAGCAAGCGATGACAAGCGGATGGGGCTTAACGGCGCTGCGGCAGACGGAGCAATCGGTCATGATGCGGCTTGGTTCTACCCTTGGCATCAGCGATAAGGAGGATCAGCTGAAGCATATCCACCTGGCGCTGCTCCAGTTGAAGGCGGAGGAAGACACAGCAAGAGAGGATCAATCGCGCTATGAAAAAATGTGGAAAAGCCTAGGTGTATTGATCGCCGTACTCGTCGTAATATTGATGGTTTAGTGGGGTGCCGCATAAATGAACATGGATGTGAGCGCTATTTTCCAAATTGCGGGTATCGGAATTATCATTGGCATGATTCATACGGTACTGAAGCAGATGGGGAAAGAGGATATGGCGCAATGGGTAACCTTGATCGGCTTTGTCGTTGTACTATTTATGGTCATTCGGCTGCTGAACGATTTGTTTCAAGAAATCAAGACGATCTTCCTGTTTCAATGAGTCGTCTAGAGATGCCGCAAGTAGGTGAATAGAGTTGGAGATTATTCAGATCGTCGGCCTCGGGCTGATCGCCACCATTCTCATCATTGTCGTCCGGGAGCAGAAGCCGTTGTTCGCCTTTCTGCTTGCGGCTTTTACCGGGCTATTCATCTTCATTTTTCTTATCGGTAAAATCGATTCGGTCATCAAGGTTCTTGAGGATCTGGCTAACCGCTCCGGCATACCATCCATCTACTTGAAGACGATTCTGAAAATTATCGGTATCGCCTACATCGTTGAATTTGGCGCACAGATTGTACGGGATGCCGGTCAGGAAAGCATAGCTTCCAGAATTGAGTTCGCCGGTAAGGTGCTTATCCTCGTCATGGCGGTTCCGATTATCAGCGTCATTGTCGAGACCGTAATTGGGCTGCTGCCGGCGGGGAGTTGAACGGATGAACAAGCTCTGTAAGTATACCGTCCGTTTGCTAGCGTTTGTATGCATCGCCTGGCTGGTCAGCATGCTTCTGGCATCGCCGGTAACGGCTGCCGGGATCGCTCCGGATGACGGAGCTGCTCAGCGGCCAAGCGAAGAGGCGATGACGGACCAGCTGACGGAAAGCCAGTTGAAGGGGTTGGACACGGGGACCGTCGAGAATTACTGGAACCAGCTGAAGGAGCAATACGGCGGTTACTTTCCCGACGAGAAGATGCCGAGCTTCTTCGAGATGCTGAAGCCCGGCGGCGAAGGGCTTAAGCTATCGACCGTATTCAAGGGATTGCTTGGTTACTTCTTTCATGAAGTTCTCTATAACGGCAAGCTGCTGGTCACCATCGTTATGCTCACGGTATTCAGCATGGTCCTGGAAACGCTGCAGAACGCTTTCGAACGCAATGCCGTCAGCAAAGTAGCGTACTCCATCACCTACATGGTGCTTATCATCATTGCCGTCAACAGCTTCCATGTCGCGATCGGCTATGCCAAGGACGCGATCGGCACCATGATCCAGTTCATGCTTGCCATGATGCCGCTGCTTCTCACCCTGCTCGCCGCGATGGGCAATGTCCTAACCGTCTCGATTTTGCATCCGCTGATCATTTTCATGATCCATACGGTTGGAACCGTCATTTACACCATCGTGTTCCCGCTGCTGTTCTTCTCGGCCGTCCTTCACATCGTTAGCGCTATGTCAGACAAGTTCAAAGTGACCCAGCTTGCGAATCTTCTTCGGAATATCGGCGTTGGGATCATGGGCGTGCTGGTTACGGTGTTTCTCGGCGTGCTTTCGGTGCAGGGGGCAAAAGGAGCGGTAACCGACGGAATTACGATGAGGACGGCCAAGTTCGTCACCGGCAATTTCGTTCCGGTGGTCGGCCGGATGTTCACGGACGCGGCGGATACGGTGATCTCGGCTTCCTTGCTTGCCAAGAATGCGATAGGCCTTGCCGGCGTTATTATTCTATTGTTTCTCTGCGCATTCCCGGCAATCAAAATACTGACGCTTGCGCTTATCTACAATGTCTCCGCAGCAGCGATGCAGCCGCTCGGCGATTCTCCCATCGTCACTTGCCTGCAGACGATAGGCAAAACGATGATCTACGTATTCGCCGCTCTTGCTGCCGTCAGTTTGATGTTCTTCCTGGCCGTTACCATCGTGCTCACGGCGGGCAACGCCGCTCTTATGGTCCGATGATGACTCTGCAGCATTCCGAAGGGAGCGAGGATTCGTGATTGCTTGGCTCAGCGATTGGCTGAAGGATATTATCGCGGTTATCATGCTGGCGGCATTCGTCGAACTGCTCCTTCCGAACAAAGCGATGCTTCGTTACGCAAGGCTGGTCATCGGTCTTCTCATTCTGCTTACGATCATGTCGCCAATCCTGCGGCTGCTGCAAGGAGACTTCAATGCCAAGCTGAAGGACGGAATCACTCATTGGGACCAGCTCGAGCCGCAGCATGAGGTGAAGATGCCGACCCTGAGCGATATCCAGAAAAAAGCCGATGAGCTTAACCAACAGCAAAACAATGACGCGGCGGCATTGATGGAGCAGACGCTGGAAGCGGCGATGAAGGATGCGGTAGTCAAGCAAATGAAGCTGGCGGTGGAGGCGGTGGACGTATCCTTGAACTGGGAAAAGCAGGGGCAGAAGCTAACGCCAACGATAGCTTCGGTGCTTCTGACCTTGCCGGCGGACAAAGAGGAACCTGCCGGAACGGCCGAGCCTGACGAGGAAGACGTCAAAGAGGTTTCCGCTATTTCGGTAGACGTGGACGTACGGACGGAAACGGACGAAACGGGGAAGCAGCAGGCGGAAGCAGGCAGGTCAGAGGCTAGTAATGGCTGGGTACAGGCCAATCCTTCCGAAAGCAAGGAGATCAGGGGTTTATTAGCCGAAGGCTGGGGGATCAATCCAGCAAACGTCCAGGTGAGGCAGCGGGCAGGGAATAGCGAATAAAGGAAAAAGGAGAGGAAGCGCAGTGGCCAAATGGCTGAGTGGTCTGGAATCGATGGTGGGCGGCGGTCCGGGTGGTCCGAAGCGGGTTAAGACATTTAGGCTGCTTCTCGTTATCGGTTGTATTGGAGCGGCCCTCATGCTGCTGAACTCCTTCCTCAAATTCGACAAGGTCGATACCTTGACCCAGGGGCCTAACCCGCCTCCCCAGGATACGGCAGCATCGTCGAATTCATTGTCAACGGACACGTCGCCGTTCGCGGCAATCGAAGGACCGCTGGAGAACAGGCTGAAAGAGATATTGGAGAAAATCGTTGGCGTCGGCTCGGTGGACGTGCTGGTGACGATCGATTCCACGGAAGAGATTGAAGTCGCCAGAACGGATCAGGAGTCGCAGTCCATCACGGACGAAATCGACCGCAACGGAGGCAAGCGGCATATTACGGCGATCAATAAAGATGGCCAGGTCGTTATAGCCGAAGTAGCGGGCGATCAGAAGCCGATCGTGACCAAGACGATTAATCCGAGCATTCGCGGTGTGCTGATCGTCGCCAAAGGCGCCGAGAATCTGACCGTGAGACGCCTTATCATAGACGCGGTGGAGAAGGGCGTTAACGTACCGGCCAACCGCATTTCCGTAGCGCCAAGCAAGCAATGACAATAAACCAATATTAGGAGGGTGTTCCCATGAACACGAAAAGACAAACAATTTGGCTCGTATCGATGCTCAGCTTGATGGTCGTATTGTCCGCGTATTACCTGTTTACGCAAGATACCAAATCGCCTGACATGCTCTCTGACGGCACGCAGCAGGAGCAGAAGGCGGGAGCGACGGAAGCGGCGGCGGGCAACAGCCAGATCGTTGCGGACCAAGTGGATCCTGCCGGCAACGCGTCCGCATCGGACGACGTCAGCATCTCGGATGCCGACAAGCAGGTGCTTGACCAGCTGGAATCGCAAGGCGGAGTCGACAGCAGCGTATTTGCCCAGGCTGAAGAGAAACGCAGCGAGCTGAACAGCACGCAGCAGGATAAGCTTTTGTCCGATATCACGAACCTGCAAAACCCTGACGACAGCAAAGCGGCAATGGAGCAGCTTGATCAACTGGAAGAGAAAAATTCCAAATTGACAAGCATCGAGAACGAGCTGATGAAGACTTTCCAACAGGCTATCGTTAACGAAGAAGGCAACGGCTACAAGGTTCTGGTGGAAAGCGAGAAGCTCGACAAGAGCCAGGCGGCTAACATTATCGACCTCGTTATGAAAACATTGGGCGTGGAAGCAGACCAAGTTTCCGTTCAATTTATCAAATAAGCATGGAAGAGGCCGGCAGGGTTTCAAGCCCTGGCCGGCTTTTTTTATTTGTGCCGCCGCCTCCTATTATTCGGTTCGGAACGCAGGATTTCTTCTTCTCCGAGGGATGCCGCAGCCGTTTGCGGCAGGCCATGTTAAAAAATTGATTCGTGTTCTGCCTCGTTTATGATATAATGTTAGACGTTATGTAAAGGATAACTAGGATTATCCATCGAAACTGAATAATGCTATTTGCATCTGAGAAAACGCATACGAAGCAGAAGGCTTCGGAAACTTTTAAGGAGTGAAAACTATTCATGTTCAAATTGAGCGAGATTAAGGAATTGATCAAACTGGTTGATCAGACTTCCGTTCATGAGCTGGAGATCGAAAACGAAGGAGCACGCTTATTCATTCGCAAGCCTGGCAAAACCGAAGTGGTGAATGTACAAGCTGCAGCCCCAATTACGCATACATATACGCAGGCGCCTGTACTTGCACCGCAGCCGGTACAAGAAGCTCCTGCAGCAGCCGTACAAACCAGCACGCCTGCAGCACGTCCCAACACGGACAACCTGCATCAGATTGTATCGCCGATGGTTGGCACCTTCTACAGCTCCCCGTCTCCGGACGCTGCGGCATTCGTGAAAGAAGGCGACCGCGTAAACGAGAAGAGCGTTGTATGCATCCTTGAAGCAATGAAGCTGATGAACGAGCTCGAAGCGGAGGTTCGCGGTGAAATCGTTGAGATTCTGGTGTCGAACGGTCAACTGGTTGAATACGGCCAGCCGCTCTTCCTTGTTAAGCCGGAATAATACAAGCTCCGAATTTGGAGAAATTGTTGCCTGAGAGGAGTACAAACGTGAAATTCCAAAAAGTATTAATCGCAAACCGAGGAGAAATTGCGGTACGCATCATCCGCGCATGCCGCGAGCTCGGTATTTCGACTGTCGCCGTCTATTCCGAGGCTGACCGCGATTCCCTGCATGTACGCCTTGCCGACGAAGCGTACTGCATCGGGCCAACCGCATCCAAGGACAGTTACCTGAACCTGACCAATCTAATGAGCGTGGCTACGATCACGGGCTGCGACGCCGTGCATCCGGGCTACGGATTCCTGGCTGAGAACGCGGATTTCGCCGAAATCTGCGAATCCTGCAACATTACGTTTATCGGTCCTTCCCCCGAAGCCATCAGCAAGATGGGCGACAAGGCGGTTGCCAAGCAGACCATGAAGGAAGCGGACGTTCCGGTTATTCCGGGCTCTGACGGCCTGATTGAAAATATGGAGGAGGCCATCCGCGTTGCCCGCGGCATCGGTTATCCGGTTATCATTAAGGCAACGGCCGGAGGAGGCGGTAAAGGGATCCGTATTGCCGATGACGAGGAGTCGCTTGTTCAACAAATTACAACCGCCCAGCAGGAAGCGCAGAAGGCGTTCGGCAATGCCGGCGTGTACCTGGAGAAATACCTGACGGGCATGAAGCACGTCGAAATTCAAATTATGGCCGACAAGCACGGCAACGCTGTCCATCTGTTCGAGCGCGACTGCTCCGTGCAGCGCCGCCGCCAGAAGCTTGTTGAAGAAGCGCCATGTCCGGTTCTGACGCCGGCCATGCGCGAGCGTATGGGCCGAGCAGCGGTGCGTGCGGCGCTTGCCGTGCAATATTCCGGTGCCGGAACGCTGGAATTCCTGCTTGGTCCGGACGGCAACTTCTATTTTATGGAGATGAACACGCGTATTCAGGTTGAGCATCCGGTAACCGAGATGATTACCAATGTCGATCTGATCAAAGAGATGATCTCCGTAGCCGAAGGCAACCCGCTGTCGTTCAAGCAAGAAGATCTTCAGATTAACGGCTGGGCCATTGAATGCCGCATTAACGCGGAAGATTCGGAGCGCAACTTTATGCCGTCCCCGGGTCCGATTCCGTTCTACCTGCCGCCAGGCGGCACCGGCGTACGGGTGGACAGCGCGGTATATCCGGGTTATACCATCTCCCCGCATTACGATTCGATGATCGCGAAGCTGATTGTTTGGGGCAGAACGAGGGAGGAAGCGATTGCGCGCATGAAGCGCGCCCTCTCCGAATTCGCCATCGACGGCATCAAGACGACGATTCCGTTCCACCAGAAGCTTCTGAATCACCCGGTTTTTGTGAAGGGTAATTTTGATATTAAATTCCTCGAGGAATACGACGTTAACCAGCCGGAATTGGCCGAATAGTACAATCTGCTCCTGGTTTGTCATATTTCACGTCGAATGCTATAGTATAGAAATAAGATGCGAAGGCAACACTCCGGTATTTACCTCCAGGTAAATACCCGGAGCGCGCAACTTTAAGGAGGTGTACAACCATCATGAGTACGATTGCTGCAGATTATGAGAGAACGGACATTGGCACGATTCAAATTGCCCCTGAAGTCATTGAAGTTATCGCCGGACTAGCTGCTGTCGAAGTGAAGGGCGTAGCGGGTATGAGCGGAGGTTTTGCAGGCGGTATCGCCGAGCTGCTTGGCCGCAAAAATTTATCCAAGGGTGTAAAGGTTGAAGTTGGCCAGCGGGAAGCCGCGGTCGATGTGTCGATTATCGTGGAGTACGGCAACCGGATTCCGGAGATCGCCTCGGAGATTCAACTGAATGTCAAGCGCTCCATTGAAATGATGACGGGATTGAACGTTATTGAAGTGAACGTACATATTCACGATGTCCATTTCAAGACGGAGAGCAAGCCGGAAGAAGAAGATACGAATTTCCGCGTGAAATAACATACACACGCAAATGAATTGAATTCATATAACCCCCTCGTGATGGTTATGCCGCTTCGCGCCAGGGGGTTTTCATTCGCTCAAATGCGAGGAGGCGTCACGTTGATCAGAATTATAGACAAGCTGTTCTTGTTTATTTACAGTATAGTCATCGGCGTTATATCCGTCTTTATTGCCTGTATCGGGTTTGAGTGGATACGGGAAGACGATTTAAATAATATGGTCAGCGAGCTGTATGGTAATGACTCATTCCTCATAACCGCCATTGTTGTTGGTCTGGTTCTGCTCGTACTCAGCTTGCGCTTCTTCATTGTATCGCTGAAGCGTTCCTCCTCTTCGGCACCTTCGATCGATCAACGCACCGATTTTGGCGATATTCGTATTTCGATCGAGACAATTGAGAATCTGGCTCTTAAGGCAGCCGGAAAGCAACGCGGCGTTAAGGATCTGAAGGCGCGGATACAGGCATCCGATTCGGGGCTCAACATTATTTTGCGCGCGGTAGTAGACGGGGAAAACTCCATTCCTAGTCTTACGGAGGAAATCCAGAAGGCCGTAAAGGATCACGTTGAGGAAATCGCTGGAATTCCGGTTTCGAACGTAGCCGTTTATATTGCTAACGTCATTCAATCCGCACCGAATAAAAGTCGCGTCGAGTAAAGGGGAGAATGCCGATGTGGAGGGAGTACTGGGCAGTCTATGGGAAGCGGACGGTCGGGGCTGCCGCCGGTCTGTTTTTTGGATTTGTGTACTTGTTTGCCGGTTTTTGGGACATGCTGTTTTTCATACTGCTTGTCTCGGTTGGTTATTGGATTGGCAAACAAAAGGACTTGCAAAACGGTTCTATCCTGCCTTGGCAGAGGCTTTGGTCATGGCTCATGGAAAGGTATCGGCCGTTTAGATAATCCTGTGGTCTCCTCCGTACGCCGGAAGATGGATTGCCGCCAGTTCCGGGCAGGGAGGAGATCATAGGTTTTTTTATAAAAATAAGAGTAGATCGGCAGAAAGGCTGCCGAGGAGGAATTCATGAAACGTAGATTAGCTCGCGAGATTGCAGTATCAAGCTTGTATCAATTGGAAATGAACGAAGTTACCCCCATGGAAGCCGTGGACATGCTTATGGAGGAAGCCCGTTCCGAGAACGAGATCGAAGCGGAATTCGTGGAAAACGACCAGACGGACAAATATGTCCGAGAGCTGGTTAACGGCGTAGCGGATAACAAAGCGGCGATTGACGAGATGCTTCAGCACTATTTGACCGGTTGGCAGGTTGACCGGTTGTCCCGCGTTGACCGTCAAATTTTGCGCCTTGCCTGCTATGAAATCGCATACCGCAGCGATGTTCCGCCTAAAGCCGCAATCAACGAAGCGATTGAGCTGGCCAAGCATTTCGGCACGGAGGAATCCGGCAAATTCGTTAACGGCGTTCTGGGCAAATTGCTAAAAGAGCGTGAAGGCGAGACGGCAAATTCGGAATCGACAAATTAGAGGAGCGGCCCTACGGCCGTGTACATAGGGAGAGATGATGATGAGCGCACAAATTATTGCAGGGAAAAAGATTTCCGATATGATCCGGGAAGAAATTCAGAAGGAAACGGCTGATCTGAGAGAAAAGGGCGTTATACCAGGCCTTGCGGTTGTACTCGTGGGCGAGGACCCGGCTTCGAAGGTTTACGTCGGCTCGAAAGAGAAAGCATGTCAGCAGCTTGGTTTCCATTCCGAGGTTCACCGTTTGGAAGAGTCTACTTCGGAAGAGCAATTGCTTGCGCTTATTGATCAATTGAATAACGATGACAAAATCAACGGTATTCTCGTACAGCTTCCGCTGCCTAAACATATCAACGAAAAAGCCGTTATCGATGCGATTCGCGTCGAGAAGGACGTTGACGGCTTCCATCCGGAAAGCGTCGGCAATCTGGTTATCGGCGATGACAGCCTGCTGCCATGCACGCCTGCCGGCTGTATTGAGCTGATCAAACGCAGCGGCGTGGATATTTCGGGCAAACATGCCGTCGTAATCGGCCGCAGCAACATTGTAGGCAAGCCGGTTGCCATGCTGCTTCTCCGCGAAAACGCAACCGTAACCATCTGTCACTCCCGTACGGCCAACATGGAGGAAATCGCCAAGCAAGCCGATATCCTCGTTGTGGCTATCGGCAAAGCAAAAGCGATCGACAGCAAATATGTTAAGCCCGGTGCGGTTGTCATCGATGTAGGCATTAACCGTCTGCCTGACGGCAAGCTTTGCGGGGACGTGGATTATGATGATTGTCTGGAAACGGCAGGCTTTATTACTCCCGTGCCTGGCGGCGTTGGCCCGATGACGATTACCATGCTTATGAACAACACGATTACGGCTGCGAAGCGAGCACACAAAATCGGGGAGTGATTGATGTCCTATGGCAGATCAACCTCGGATTTATTCGATAAAAGATATTAACCGCTACATTCGGATGAAGCTAGAGTCGGATGCCTTACTCAGCGATGTTTGGTTGAGAGGCGAGATTTCCAATTTTACTCACCACTCCAGCGGCCATATGTATTTTACGCTCAAGGACAAGGACAGCCGGTTGAAATGCATTATGTTTGCTTCGCATAATCAGCGGCTTCCGTTTATTCCGCGCGAAGGCGCAAAAGTCATGGCGCGCGGGAATGTATCGGTCTACGAGCGTGACGGCAACTACCAGTTTTACGTGACGGCCATGCAGCCGGACGGAATTGGCAGCTTGTATCTTGCTTATGAGCAGCTGAAATCAAAGCTGGAGACAGAAGGGTTGTTTGCCGAATCGCGCAAACGGCCCATTCCGCGTTTTCCCCGAGCTATAGGCATCATTACTTCTCCTACTGGCGCGGCGGTCCGGGATATTATCATTACGTTGCAGCGCAGGCATCCTTCCATACCTGTATACGTGTTTCCGGTGCTGGTCCAGGGGACGCAGGCGGCACCTTCCATTGTAAAAGCGATTGAATCGATGAATCGTTTTGGCGAAGTCGACGTATTAATTGTAGGCAGGGGAGGCGGTTCTTTGGAAGAACTTTGGGCATTTAACGAAGAACCTGTCGCAAGAAGCATTGCCGCATCGCAAATTCCCGTCATTAGCGCGGTTGGGCACGAGACGGATTTTACGATTGCGGATTTTGTCGCCGATCTTCGCGCGGCAACGCCAACTGCGGCCGCGGAGCTTGCGGTACCGCATGTGGCTGAGCTGCAGCAGCAGCTGGCAAGACAACGGCAGAGGTTGGAGCAATCGCTCCGGATGATGGTGCAAGGCCGGAAAGAGCAGCTGCAGCGCGTTAGACGGTCGCCGTTTTTCGTGCATCCGCGCAAATATTTGCTGGATCAGGCACAGCGGCTGGACCGCCTGCAGGAACGCCTGCAGCATCGGACTCTGCGTTTAACCGAGCGCGGGAAAGCAAGACTTGAAAGACTTCAAAGTCAATTAGCCGGACATCATCCGGGAGAGCAGGCCGCATTTGCGGCTAAGCGTCTGCAAGGGGATGTAAAGCGGCTTGAGCAGGCGATGGTGTCCTCTCTGAAAGAGCGGCGTTTGCAGCTCCACGGCGCAATTAGGCAGCTGGATGCGCTTAGTCCTCTCAAAGTAATGGCAAGAGGCTACAGCTTGGTCTACGACGAACAGGAGAAGCGACTGATTAAATCCATTGCAGATGTTCAGCCGGGTGATCTTGTTAGGGTGAAGGTAGCCGACGGGCAGCTGGATTGTCATGTCTGGTCAATGAAAGGAGAAGATGGCGTTGAAAGCAGCGGCGAATAATGAATTGAGTTTTGAGGAAGCAATGGAACAGTTGGAGAGAATCGTCGAACGGTTGGAAAGCGGGGATGTACCGCTCGAAACGGCGATTGAGCTGTTCCAGGAGGGCATGAAGCTGTCGCAGCTTTGCGGAGGCAAGCTGGAGCAGGTTGAGCGCAAGATTGAAGTGCTGATTGAAACAGAGCAAGGTTTTCAGAAGAAGGCATTCGCTCCAATGAATGAGGAAAAAGGGGAATAACGTTGATTACAGATATCAAGACCTACTTGCATGAATGTGCTGCGCTTGTTGAAAAGTCGCTTCCCGAAGCATTGCCTGCCGAATGGAATATCCCGCCCCAGCTCAGGGAATCCATGCTGTATTCCCTTCAGGCAGGAGGGAAACGTTTGCGTCCGGCACTTGTTCTGGCTGCCGCGGAAGCCGTTCACGGTCAGGCTGCGGCAGCCCGCAACGCGCTTCCGGTTGCATGCGCAATTGAATATATCCATACCTATTCGTTGATCCATGACGACTTGCCGGCCATGGACAATGATGATTACCGCCGCGGGAAACTGACGAATCATAAGGTGTTCGGGGAAGCAATGGCGATTCTGGCGGGCGACGCCCTGCTCACGCACGCGTTTCACCTTATTCCGAAAGCAGCGCGCCTTGGCGGAATAAGCGCCGAAGTAGCTCTTGATATCGTGGAAGATTTGGCTATGCTTGCCGGAGCAAGGGGCATGGTTGGCGGTCAAGCGGCCGATATGAAGGGAGAGCAGGGAATTACCTCGATAGAGGAGCTTGAATACATCCATCTTCACAAAACGAGCGATTTGATTGTTTTCTCGGTATCGGCGGGCGGACGCATCGGCGGCGCATCCGCAGAGCAGCTTGATGCGCTGCGCCATTACGGCCGCAATATCGGTCTTGCCTTCCAGATTCAAGACGATATTCTCGATCTGATTGGCGACGAGAAAAAGCTCGGCAAGAAAACGAACAGCGATGTGGAACAGCAAAAGGTTACGTACCCTTATCTGATTGGGATCGAAGAGAGCAAAGCCCAAGTCAAACGGTTAACCCGCGAAGCGAAGGCTGCCATTCTCGAAGCGCGGCTGGATGCGCCGGATAAATTGCTGCTCATCGCCGATTACCTCGTACAACGGGACTATTGATTAGGATCGTGCAATTGGGTACATTGGGAAATGTTCAGCAATTGTGCTATAATGATTGAAATATTTTGACGTTTATTGTGGAATAAGACCTTGCTCTAAATGTCGTATTCCAGAAAGCGAGGAAGTAACGTGCTGCTTGATCAAATTAACGGACCTCAAGACCTGAAAGATTTATCAATGGGAGAGCTGGAGCAGTTAGCTGATGAAATTCGCCAGTTTCTTATTGAAAAGCTTTCCGTTACAGGTGGTCATCTCGCACCTAACCTTGGGGTTGTGGAGTTGACTCTCGTCCTCCATTATCTGTTTGACAGTCCGAAGGATAAGTTTCTTTTTGACGTAGGTCATCAATCGTATGTTCACAAAGTTTTGACCGGTCGCAAAGACCGGTTTGATACATTGCGTAAATATAAAGGGCTGTGCGGCTTTGTCAAGCGCTCCGAAAGCGAGCATGACGTTTGGGAAGCCGGCCACAGCAGTACATCCCTGTCGGCTGCGATGGGCATGGCATTGGCCCGCGACCTGAAAGGCGAGAATAACCGTGTTGTAGCCGTCATCGGCGACGGTGCCCTGACGGGCGGTATGGCACTGGAAGCCTTGAATCATATCGGCGACGAGAAGAGAAAGCTGATTGTCGTCCTGAATGACAATGAAATGTCGATTGCGCCAAACGTTGGCGCCATGCATCATTATTTGAGCAAAATCCGCACCGACCGCCATTACCAGAAGGCTAAGGATGAGCTTCAGCATCTGCTGAACAAAATTCCGGCCATCGGCGGCAAACTGGCGAAGACGGCCGAGAGATTCAAGGACAGCTTGAAGTATTTGCTTGTCAGCGGCATTTTATTTGAACAGTTCGGCTTTACGTATCTTGGACCGGTAGACGGCCACGACATGGAGCAGATGATTGAACTTTTCAAGCAGGCCGATTCCATTCCGGGGCCGGTTCTCGTGCACGTCATTACGGTAAAGGGTAAAGGCTATTCTCCAGCTGAAGTAGATTCCTTCAAGTGGCATGGCATATCACCGTACAAGATTGAATCGGGTCAAGTGGTAAAGGCGGTTGGTCCGCCAATGTACACGGAAGTGTTCGGCAGCGCCCTTATCGAGCTGGCTGAGAAGGATGAGCGCATTGTTGCCGTAACTCCGGCAATGCCGGGCGGGTCCGGCTTGCTCCAGTTCGCTGAACGTTTCCCGAAACGCATGATTGACGTCGGTATTGCCGAGCAGCATGCCGCAACGATGTCGGCGGCTCTCGCCATGGAAGGCATGAAGCCGGTCTATGCGGTATATTCAACCTTCCTGCAGCGTGCCTATGACCAGGTTGTGCATGATATTTGCCGGCAAAATGCAAACGTGGTATTTGCGATCGACCGTGCGGGCTTCGTAGGACCGGATGGCGAGACGCATCAAGGCGTATATGATATCGCGTTCCTGCGTCATGTGCCAAACCTTGTCATTATGATGCCGAAAGATGAAAACGAGCTTCGCCGTATGATGAAGACGGCAATCGATTACAATGAAGGTCCGATTGCGGTCCGCTATCCGCGGATCAACGGCCTCGGCGTGAAGATGGACGAAGTAATGCATCCGCTTCCGATCGGGAAATGGGAGACGCTTCGCGAAGGCGATTCCGCCGTTATTCTGGCGATGGGTCCTATGATTCAGGTTGCTGAAGAAGCTGCTGATCTTCTGAAAAGAGACGGCCTTAATGTTCAAATCGTCAATGCCAGATTCATTAAGCCGCTTGATGAAGAGATGCTGCTGTCGTTTGCATCGGAAGGCAAGCATATTCTTGTCATCGAAGAAAGCTCCGAGCTCGGCGGATTTGGCAGTGCGGTAATGGAATTCTACTCTCTTCGCGGTATTTACGGCATGCCGATTCGGATTATGGGCGTCCCCGATATTTTCGTGGAGCATGGTTCCATCAAGGAGCAGCGCTTGGAAGTCGGCTTGACGGGAGAAAGAGCGGCGATGGAAATCAAGAACCTGCTGCCAAGCCTCCAGAAACGCGCAACCGGACAGTAACGAAGGAGAATCATGACGACGACACCCAAGGAAAGAATAGATGTATTGCTAGTGGAACGCGGGTTCTACGAGAGCAGGGAAAAAGCGAAAGCGGCTGTTATGGCCGGTCTGGTGCTGGTCAATAACGAGCCGGTGGATAAAGGCGGCATGAAGGTTCCGCGGGAAGCCGAGATCAAAGTGAAAGGCGCTATCCATCCTTATGTCAGCCGCGGCGGGCTTAAGCTGGAAAAAGCGATCCGATCCTTCGGTATCGATTTGGCCGGGAGGGTTATGCTTGACATCGGCGCATCAACCGGCGGTTTTACCGATTGTGCCTTGCAGCACGGCGCTTCGTTCGTATATGCCATTGACGTTGGCTATAACCAGCTGGATTGGTCGCTCAGACAGGATGAACGGGTCCGAGTGATGGAGCGTACCAACTTCCGATATACGCAGCCGGCCGATCTGGACGGTCCGCCGCCAACCTTTGCCTCGATTGACGTATCCTTTATATCGCTCAAGCTGATTTTGCCGGCACTCAGCGGTCTGCTGAGCGCAGGCTCCGGAATTGTCGCCCTTATCAAGCCGCAATTCGAGGCAGGGCGGGAGAAGGTTGGCAAATCGGGCGTAATCCGGGAGCCAAGCGTCCATAAGGAAGTGCTTGATACGGTGCTGAAGGCTGCGTCGGAGCTTGGCTACAAACTGCAAAACCTGACGTTCTCACCTATTACGGGCGGAGAGGGCAACATCGAGTTCCTTGCCTACTGGACGTGGGAGAATGAGCCAAACGCCGCGATCCCTGACGAAGAGGCCATCAAGGACGTTGTCCGTCAGGCTGGCGAGACCTTTACCGTAAAACAGAAACAACCGTAACAGCCGTGAATTGCGCAATTGGCGTTATCGCCCGTTTTGGAGGCACAAGTAAACAAGGGAATGCTTCGACCGTATTGAATAGCGGCCAGCGTTCCCTTTTGTTTTTCCTCTTTACAAACATGTGTTCGTTTTGCTAAACTGAAAGCAACCAAACATGCGTTCGTCCATTTGTTTGCAAGAGGAAAATGCTCCCTTCATCACGAACCAATTAAGAGAGGTTCTTAAGGAATGGAGGGCTGCGTATGGGAATGTACGGTGACTGGTTTATAATGCTGGTCGCTGGCGCGTTTTTGTTATTCTGGGCGTATCGGGGCTTCTACCGCTGGCTTCACCAGCCTGCGAACGTCAATCGATTGACGCTTGGCAAAGGTGGCGAGCTTGCAGAAGATGACGAGAATATTCAGTTTCTGGAACGATCAGGATACGAAGTTATTTCCGGTAAGCACAGGGTTCCGATCGGAATCGAATTGGACGGACAATCACTTAACAGCCGATTGTACATTGATTATATTGCCGAACAAGATGGCAAAATGTATATTGTAAAAGCTGCCCGGGAACGTATGCCCATGGATTGGACAGGCAGCGGTGTTCGAGACCGTCTTCTTGTCTATTCCCTCCTGTTGCCTGAATGCGCGGGGGTATTGTTCGTGGACGTGAAGGAGCAGATTATTCGGCGAATTATTTTTGACATAAGCGACTAGCATGTTTGGGGAGGAAAGTTATGAAAGGCATCAGACAATACAAAATCAAGGAATTAATTACGAAGAATACGATCGAGACGCAAGAGGAACTGGTGGATGCCCTGAGGGATGCCGGGCTCCAGGTGACTCAAGCTACCGTATCCAGAGATATGAAAGAGCTTATGCTCATTAAAGTACCCGCTGGCGATGGACGTTACAAATATTCGCTGCCGCAGGACCAGCAGCGTCAGAATCCGATTAATAAGCTGAAGCGGGCGCTTATCGATCATTTCACCCATATCGACTTTACCGAAAATCTTGTGGTCATGAAATGCTTGCCGGGCACGGCCAATGCGATTGGCGCGCTGATTGACAACATGGAATGGCCCGAGGTTATGGGGACGATATGCGGCGATGATACGATTCTTATCATTTGCAGAACGAAGGAGAAGAGCGGTGAGCTTGTTGAGAAGCTGCTCGACCTTCTGAATTAAACATTGTTGGAGGTCATTGGCCATGCTGCGCGAGCTATCCATTCGGAATTTAGCCGTTATTGAAGAAGTAAACGTTTCGTTTCATCATGGATTTCATGTATTGACAGGTGAGACAGGTGCGGGGAAATCCATACTTATCGACGCACTTAGCTTAATTGTTGGTGGACGGGGCTCCGCAGATATGGTCAGGTATGGCTGCGACAAAGCCGAGATGGAGGCCATGTTCGACCTGCCTTCCCATCATCCGGTATGGGCGGTAATGGAGCGGCTTGGCGTACAGGCTTCAAGAGAAGAGATGCTGGTTATACGGCGGGAGCTCACTTCCCACGGCAAGAGCAGCAGCCGGGTTAACGGGCAGCTTGTCACGATGACGATGCTGAGGGAGGTCGGCGAATGCCTTGTCAATATTCACGGGCAGCATGAGCATCAATCACTCCTGCGTACCGAACAGCATCTGGAATGGCTGGACTTGTTTGCCGGCGATTTGCTCATTGAGCGGAAGACTGCTTACCGGGCCGTGTATCAGCAGCTTCAGCAAGCGCGTGCATCCGTTCGAGAGCTGGAAGAGACAACCCGTCATAACGTACAGATGCTTGATTTGTACCGCTACCAGATCGAAGAGATCACGAATGCCAAGCTGAAGGCCGGCGAGGATGAGCAATTATTGGAGGAACGCCGCAAGCTGCAATATGCAGGCAAGCGGATGGACTCCGTATCAGAAGCCTACGCTTTGCTCTACAGCGGTAAAGGGCTTGACGCCATTAGTAAAGCGATCGGCAAGCTGACCGATATCCAGTCTTACGATCCCGCAGTGCTGACACCTATGCTCGAACAGCTTCAGTCTGCTTTTTATCAAGCCGAGGATGCAGTATTCCAGCTTCGCGATTATCGGGACGGCATTGATTCCGATCCGGAGCAGCTGTCCATGATTGAAGACAGGCTGGACTTGATCAACGGACTGAAGCGCAAATACGGAGAGAGTATTCCGGATATTCTTCAATATTTGGAGCGCATTACGGAAGAGCGCGACAAGATTGAGAATCGTGACGAGTATTTGGATAAGCTGCGCAAAGATGAGCTGCGCCTTTATTTGCAGGCACATGAATTAGCGCAGGAGTTGTCCGAGCTTCGTTCCCATGCATCCGAACGTCTCGCAGCCGCCATCGAGCTGGAGCTTAAGCAGCTTCAAATGGGCAATACGATTTTCCGCGTGCAGCTCGACCATCCAACTGCGGCAGAAACATCCGAAATGGCGGCTCTTAACGCTAACGGCATCGATGAAGCCATCTTTATGCTGTCAACGAATCCGGGCGAGCCACTTAAACCGCTCAATAAAGTTGCTTCCGGCGGTGAAATGTCCCGAATCATGCTTGCGCTGAAGGCGATTTTCGCCGAAATTGACCAAGTGCCTGTTCTGGTCTTTGATGAGGTGGATACAGGCGTGAGCGGCAGAGCGGCACAAGCCATTGCCGAGAAAATGTCGCAGCTCTCGGCGAAATGCCAGATTTTCTCTATTACGCATTTGCCTCAGGTTGCTTGCATGGCGGATCACCATTACGAAATTAAGAAGCATATTATTGAACAACGTACTTCCACAAACGTCACGAAGCTGGTGGAGCACTCGCGTATTGAAGAACTCGCCCGCATGCTGGGCGGTGTTGAAGTAACGGAAAAAACCCGTCATCATGCTCAAGAAATGCTTGTTTTGGCGGATCGCCAGAAGGGAGCCTAAAGGAAGGTATTCAGGGAATGTTTTTGTGGTCATAAAACAAACAGTGCGGGGTAACTTAAAGGTACGCCAATGGCGAAATGTCCTTTCTCGTCATGCGATGGATTAACAGGGAGCGTGAAATCATTGAACTCCAGCCCAAGGAAGAAATGGTTTGGCCTAGTTCTCGTTATCTGCGTCTGCATGATCGGACTCTCCGCGCCGTTTCAACATTTTGCCGCATTCCCGAATGAACTTCGTTTATTCTCCGGCCAACTGAAACGATTACAATATGGAGTTCCCGTACATGCAGAAGTTACCGTGGATCCACGAATGCTTCAGATTAATGGCTCAACCCGTCAGTCATTATCAGTCAATTTGAATGACCCCATTTCGTTACAGCCGCATCAGAGCGGTCAGACGAGCATGAAAGTGAAATTATTTGGTAAAATTCCGTTCAAGACCGTCAAAGTAAATGTCATGCCTGATTTAAGGGTTATCCCGGGAGGTCAAACAATTGGCGTGAAAGTAAAATCCGCCGGTATTCTTGTCGTTGGCCACCATCAGGTCCGTGCAAATAACGGAACGAAGGAGTCTCCTGGGGAAAAAGCAGGTCTCCGCTTAGGCGATCTTATTATCAGGATCGATGGGCACAATATTAATGAGGTCAGCAAGGTAGCAAATCTGGTGGAGCAAGCGGGCAGGCAGCAGCGTCCACTCGCGATTACTTACAAGCGCAACGGTACCATCGGAGAAACAAAGCTGTATCCAGTCCGCGATGCGGAAGAGCGTAATTGGAAGCTTGGTCTTTATATTCGCGATTCAGCAGCCGGTGTGGGCACATTAACGTTTTATGCTCCTGATCAAGGTGTCTACGGCGCGCTTGGGCATGTCATTACCGACATGGATACCCAAACACCTATAGAAGTTGGCGAAGGGCAGATCCTGCAGTCCAGCGTGACGTCCATTAACAAGAGCCAAACGGGAGAGCCGGGAGAGAAACGTGCCCATTTTGTCAAGGAAGGCAAGATCTTAGGCAATATCGAACGCAACACGCCATTCGGTATTTTTGGCAAAATGAGCGAAAACCCGAATCACAGCTTTAACGACAAAGCGATTCCCGTAACGTTCGCCGAAGAAGTTAAAGAAGGTCCGGCTCAAATTTTGACTGTTGTTAACGGGCAAAAAGTCGAGCGGTTTGATATCGAAATCGCTCATGTTACGAAACAGCCTGCCCCAGCGACCAAAGGTATGGTAATCAAGATTACCGACAAACGACTTCTTGATAAAACAGGAGGTATCGTTCAAGGAATGTCAGGTTCGCCGATTATCCAGGATGGGAAGCTGGTTGGAGCCGTTACCCATGTATTTGTTAACGATCCAGCTTCGGGCTATGGCTGCTTTATTGAATGGATGCTGCAGGATGCAGGCATCTTGATGAGAGAGAAATCGACGCAAGGTACAGCTGCATAACCAATAAAATAACCGCTGATTGGGCTTTATTAAACCCTTCAGCGGTTTCTTCATGAAGACGGCTATAACGGTTGGATTTGTCGAAAATTTACGAACAGCATCATAAAATGTAATAAATTATTAATTATAACGAAAAAGATTAAAAAATCAAAGGAAAAAAATTTTCGACAGAAGGAATTTAAACCGGCATGTCGAAAACTTTATTCCAAGACAACTAGGGAAAGGTAATCGCGCAGTGAATACCATTTAAGGGAGGACCAGACCTTGCACAAGATCGAAGTATTGCTGGCAGATGACAATCGTGAATTCACCAATTTATTATCCGAATACATATCGGAACAAAATGATATGAACGTAAGCGGAGTGGCTTATAACGGTGAAGAAGTATTGTCTTATTTCGAAGAAGGCAGAAAAGTACCAGATGTTCTAATCCTTGATATTATAATGCCTCACCTGGACGGCCTGGGCGTACTGGAACGCATTAAGGAATTAAATATCACGCCAATGCCTAAAATCATCATGCTGACCGCATTTGGTCAAGAGAATATCACACAAAAAGCCGTTCAGCTTGGGGCATCTTATTATATCTTGAAACCGTTCGATATGGAGATACTTGCAAATCGGATTCGTCAATTGGTGGGCAATTCCACGTTTACTTCCTCGGCATCGTTTAGCAGCTCTGCAGCAACAACGACGATCAAATCAAATGTCGTGCCGCTTGCCAAAGGCAAGAATCTAGACGCCAACATTACAAGCATCATTCACGAAATTGGAGTTCCTGCCCATATCAAAGGCTATCAGTACTTGCGCGAAGCGATTACAATGGTGTACAACAACATCGAAATTCTGGGAGCCATTACGAAAACGCTGTATCCTGCGATTGCAGAGAAATTCAAAACAACGCCATCCCGCGTTGAACGCGCTATTCGCCACGCTATTGAAGTAGCTTGGACACGCGGCAATATCGACAGCATCTCACACCTGTTCGGCTATACGATCAACATCAGTAAATCCAAGCCAACAAACTCCGAGTTTATTGCAATGGTAGCTGATAAGCTCCGCATCGAGCACAAAGTAAGCTAAAGAATAAAACCGCTATTTATTATTGGTTCCACCCAATATGAAGGCGGTTTTTCTTTTCAAGGCAAAAAACACCCCGCCATACTCGAGGAGTAGCAGCGGGGTGTTCTATGTCTTTTTGCTTAAGCTTGCGGTTTTGGCGGTCTGGGACGTTTCGGACGGAATCTTGGGGCGACGTAATTGCGTTTGCGATCGCGGAAAAAAATCCAACCGCCAATAAAACCAACGCCGATTGCAAAGAGAACAAGTCCAAATAAGAAGCTTAGCCATGCAAAATCCGGATGAATGGCATCGTTTCCGAAATCGGAAAAGTAATTGAATAAGGCATTTTTCATCTTGAGAAAACCGATACAGGCCGCAATACCGGGTATGACGAGCAGCAGAACGGCAATTAGACGGGCAGCAACTAATCTCATATGTATGATGTTCTCCTTGTATCCGTAATTAAACATTCCTTCCTATGATACCTTTTTCTGCAGGCAGTGTCTATTTCGGAAATTTAACGATGTAAATCGATTTGAAAAAAGGTACAATAGGACGAGTGGTAATCGGATGTTTACTAAGAAGTAATTATCACGAATGCATACGCAAATAGGCTCACTAGGGAACCATTTTTTTAGGAGGTATAATACATAATGACAATCCAAGTGGATGTAGCTGTGCTTGGCGGTGGCCCGGGCGGATATACAGCAGCGATCAGAGCTGCTCAGCTGGGCAAAAGCGTAGCTATCGTGGAGCTCGATAAGCTGGGCGGCACTTGCTTACATAGAGGATGTATACCAAGCAAATCGCTGCTTCGCAGCGCAGAAGTGTATGCGACTTTGCTTGAAGCGGACAAATACGGAGTTTCGGTTACGGAGGGTGCTCTGTCACTGGATTTCAATAAGGTTCAGGACCGTAAAGAAAAGACAGTCGAGCAATTGCATAGAGGCCTGAAAGGCTTGATGAAAAAATATGATATCCAAATTATAAATGGCAAAGGCCGTATCATAGGCCCTTCCATCTTTTCGCCTCGCAGCGGTTCATTAGCCGTTGAACTGGCCGACGGGGAGATGGAGTCGGTCGTATCGACGAATCTGATTATCGCAACGGGCTCTCGCCCTCGTCATCTGCCGGGGCTAAAACCGGACGGCGTGCATATCTTGTCCAGCGACGATGCTCTACGGCTCGAGAAGCTTCCGGAATCGATGCTGATCGTTGGCGGCGGCGTCATCGGGGTGGAATGGGCCTCGATGCTGCAGGATTTTGGCGTACAGGTAACCTTGGTTGAGGTTGGCGCTAGACTTCTTCCGGGGGAAGATTCTGAAGTGTCGGCTGAGCTGACGAGACTGCTCCGACGCCGCGGCGTGCGGGTACTCACCAATGTCCAGCTCAAAACCGAAGAGCTATCGATTAACGGAGACGAGGTGTCCATTACAGCCGATACTTCCGAAGGGAATATTCTGCTTACGGCAAGCAAGCTTCTGCTGTCCGTCGGTCGTCAGGCGAACATCGAAAACATCGGTCTTGAGAATACGGATATTCAGACCAAAAACGGCGTTATTTACGTCAACGAATTCGGTCAAACAACCGAGCCGCATATTTATGCGATTGGCGATGTTATCGGGGGCGTACAGCTTGCGCATGCTGCATCCCACGAAGGCGTGGCTGCAGCCGAGCATATTGCGGGTTACAAGAAAGAAGCGGTTGATCCGAATCTTATCCCGCGGTGCATCTATTCCCGCCCGGAAGTGGCGTCTTACGGTCTGACGGAAGATGGGGCCCGGACGAAAGGGCATGATATCAAGACAGGTAAAATACCGTTTGCCGCAATTGGCAAAGCTCTTGTGCTTGGAGAAGCAGACGGATTCGTGAAGGTGATTGCCGACCGGAAGACCAATGACATCATGGGTGTCCACATGATTGGTCCGCATGCGACAGATTTGATCTCCGAGGCTTCGCTAGCCGGATTGCTAAACGCAACGCCTTGGGAAGTCGGTCAGCTTATTCATCCGCATCCAACCTTATCCGAAGCTCTTGGGGAAGCTATGCTTGCCATTGACGGCAAATCGCTCGCTCTCTAAGCGTTGGATTTTCTTTTTCGGGCAAATGCGGTTATAATAGGTAATATCAAGTCTTAGTACCTGGTTTTAAAATCAGGTTAAAGGAGGCACAACCTCATGAGTCAATCAACCGAACAAACCTTTCGTCATAACGAATTAGGCTTAACGAACGAACAGGCTCTTGAAATGTACGCAATGATGGTGCTCGCCCGTAAATTCGACGAGCGCAATTTGCTGCTGCAAAGAGCGGGTAAAATTAATTTCCACGTTTCCGGCATCGGACAGGAGGTTGCGCAAGTTGCCGCTGCCTTTGCGCTCGACCGGGAGAATGATTATTTCCTGCCTTATTATCGCGATTACGGATTTGTCCTCGCCGTCGGCATGACGGTAAAAGAATTAATGCTGTCTGTCTTTGCCAAGGCTGAAGACCCGAACAGCGGAGGCCGCCAGATGCCAGGCCACTTCGGTAGCAAGCGTCTCCGGATCGTAACGGGCTCCAGCCCGGTTACCACGCAGGTACCGCATGCGGTTGGCATTGCTTTGGCCGCGAAAATGAAAAATAAACCGATCGTCAGCTTTGTTACCTTCGGAGAAGGCTCGAGCAACCAGGGCGATTTCCATGAAGGCTGCAACTTTGCCGGAGTTCATAAGCTCCCCGTTATTTTGATGTGCGAAAACAACCAATACGCGATCTCGGTGCCGGTGCGCAAGCAGCTTGGCGGACGAGTAGCTGACCGTGCCCTTGGTTACGGCTTCCCGGGTTACCAGGTTGACGGCAATGACGCTCTTGAAGTCTTCCGGGTGGTCAAGGAAGCGCGCGAACGCGCGATCGCCGGCGAAGGCCCGACGCTCATCGAAGCGATGATGTACCGCCTGTCCCCGCATTCTACTTCCGATAACGATCTTGCGTACCGCACGAAGGAAGAAGTAGACGAAAACCGGGCGAAGGACGGCATCCCGAAATTTAAAACGTACTTAGAAGAATGCGGCCTCTGGAATGAAGAGCTTGAGGCCGAGCTTCACGCGCGCATCCGCAAGACGGTCGATGAAGCAACGGAATACGGCGACAACGCGCCATTCCCGGCGCCGGAATCCGTACTGTTGCACGTGTATGCGGAGGAGGGACGCTAAGATGGCAAAAATGGATTATATCGATGCGATACGTCTGGCAATGAAAGAAGAGATGGAGCGCGACGACGACGTATTCGTGCTTGGCGAGGACGTTGGCTTAAAGGGCGGCGTATTTACGACGACCAAAGGACTTCTTGAGCAATTTGGCGAAATGCGCGCGCTTGATACGCCGCTTGCCGAGTCGGCTATTGCAGGGGTTGCTATTGGCGCGGCTATGTACGGCATGAAGCCGATTGCGGAAATGCAATATTCGGACTTCATGTTCCCGGCGACTAACCAAATTATTAGCGAAGCGGCAAAAATCCGTTACCGCTCCAATAACGACTGGAGTTGTCCGATTGTTATCCGTGCGCCAATCGGGGGCGGTATTTTTGGCGGCTTGTACCACTCGCAATGTCCGGAGTCGGTGTTTTTCGGAACGCCGGGTCTCAAGATTGTAGCTCCTTACACGGCTTACGATGCAAAAGGGTTATTAAAAGCGGCAGTGCGCGATCCGGATCCGGTTATCTTCTTCGAGAATAAAAAATGCTATAAGCTTATAAACGGCGATGTGCCTGAGGATGATTACGTTGTCGAGATCGGAAAAGCCAATGTGCTTCGCGAAGGCGACGACATTACCGTTATCGGTTACAGCATGCCGCTCATATTCGTTGAGCAGGCAGCTGCAGAGCTTGCGCAAGAAGGAATCAGCACTCATATACTTGACCTAAGAACGCTGCAGCCGCTCGACAAGGATGCGATTCTTGCGGCAGTCCGCAAGACGGGAAAAGTATTGATTATTCATGAAGACAATAAGACTGGCGGCGTAGGTGCGGAGGTATCGGCCATTATAGCGGAAGAACTGCTGTATGAGCTGGATGCTCCTATCCAAAGACTTTGTGGTCCGGATGTACCGGCAATGCCGATTAACCCGCCGGGCGAGAAGTTCTTCTTGCTCAACAAAGACAAAGTAAAAGAAGCAATGCGCAATTTGGCGCTATACTAAGCGACAAGTACGTGTCAGGTAGGGAGATGGATAATTAATGAAATCAGTGAAGGAGATCGTCATTCCTCAGTTGGCGGAATCACTGGTCTCGGCGACTATTGATAAATGGCTGAAGCAGCCGGGTGACCGGATTGAGATGTATGAACCGATCTGCGAGCTTATCACGGACAAAGTAAGCGCGGAGCTGCCATCCACGATTGCAGGCACGCTGGTCGAGATTCTGGTTGGCAATGGCGAGACGGTACCGGTCGGGACGCCGGTATGCCGCGTTGAGACGGAAGCTGTTTCGTCCTCATCGGAAGCTGTAACAGTTGTGGAATCCACAAAATCTGACGTAAACGCGGAATCGACGGATGAAGGCGACAAATCGATGCGCAACCGCTTCTCGCCGGCAGTTCAGCAGCTTGCGGCTGAGCATGGCGTCCGTCTGGCCGATGTGCAGGGAACGGGACTTGGCGGAAGGATCACCAGGAAGGATATTCTGGCTTACGTAGCTTCGGGAGCGGGACAAGATCCTGCAGCAGCGAGACCGGTTACGCCTCCGCCGAGCACAAACGTATCGGAAGTGCGTTCGTCCGGCTTGCATTTAACGGAGACGCCTCGTACGCCAACCGTCCCTAGCCAAAGCGCCTCGATAACGGGCCGGGGGGAAGACTTCATCGACGTATCGCCGATTCGAAGCGCAATTGCCCGCAATACCATGCTAAGCGTGAACGAAATTCCGCATGGCTGGATGATGATTGAAGTCGACGTTACCAATCTGGTACAGCTCCGCAATAAAGTGAAGGATGAATTCATGAAGCGCGAAGGCATTAACCTGACTTATCTTGCTTTTGTTCTGAAGGCTGTCGTTAATGCTTTGAAAGACTTCCCGATCATGAACTCGATGTGGGCCGTCGATAAAATTATCGTGAAGCGGGATATTAATATCTCTCTGGCAGTCGGTACGGAAGAGTCCGTTGCGACGCCGGTTATCAAAAATGCCGATCATAAAACGATTGCCGGCCTTGCGCGGGAAATCGATGATCTGGCACGCCGCGGACGCGAAGGAAAACTGACGCTCAGCGATATGCAGGGCGGTACCTTTACCGTCAATAACACGGGTTCCTTCGGTTCGATTATTACGAACCCGATTATTAACTATCCGCAGGCCGCCATTCTGACCTTTGAATCGATTGTGAAGAGGCCTGTCGTCATTAACGACATGATCGCGATCCGTTCGATGGCGAATATGTGCCTGTCGCTTGATCACCGCGTACTGGATGGCGTTATCTGCGGTCGCTTCCTGCAGCGCGTGAAAGACAATTTGGAAGGCTTCAACGTAGATACGAAATTGTACTAGAAGAAACGGGGTAATCCGAGCATGACTGACACGGCATTTAAACACGTGGAGCGGCATTTGGAAGCCCGATATATACCGATGATCGGTTATGCGGAAGCATGGGAAATGCAGAAATCGATCGTGCGGCAGATCAGCCAGGAGGAGCGTCAGGAGACGCTTCTCCTTCTTCAGCATCCGCCTACTTATACGCTTGGCACAGACCGTCATCACGAGCATCTGCTGCTTAGCGAGGATGAACTGATCGAGCGCGGAATATCGGTCTTCGAAATCGATCGCGGAGGGGATATTACTTATCATGGGCCGGGACAACTGGTGGGCTATCCGATGCTGTTCCTGCCGATGGAAGGATTGGATCTGCATGCGTATCTTCGCAATGTAGAGCAGGCAATAATCAATTGGCTGGCCGAATATGGTATAGAAGCGGGAAGAAAGCCGGAATATACTGGAGTATGGGTCGGCAATGAGAAAATCGCCGCAATCGGCGTGAAATTCAATCGGGCCCGTGATCGCGGCGGTTTTGTAACAAGCCATGGCTTTGCCTTGAATATCGAGGCGGGGATAGGTAGCGAAGGCTTCAGCGGCATTATTCCATGCGGCATTCAGGAGTACGGGGTCACATCCTTTAACGACCTGTCCGGCGTTGCGCTGACCGTGGAAGAGGCAGCGCGGCAGCTGCTGCCGCATTTCTGCCGCGTATTCGGGTTTGCCAATCCCGAGCTGCTAGAGCAGCGAGCTGATTGAAGCAACAAGCGTCGTAACGACAAGGGCAGTAACAACAAGAATAGCAACTAGACGTATAAGTTTTTGCATCTTCAAGGGTAAAAACTCCTTTCTTTTTTAAAACAAGCTCCCGTCTATTGTAATCGAAAACAGAGAGCGGAGGAAATAGTTATGGTTAATCAGGAACGGATCGTCAGCGAATTTATTGAACTTGTCAAGGTAGACAGCGAGACAAGATTCGAGCAGGAAATAAGCAAAGTGCTTAAGGCGAAGTTTTCGGATCTGGGTCTTTCCGTCGAGGAAGACGATGCGATGGAAAAAACGGGGCATGGCGCAAACAATTTGTTCGCTATGCTGGAAGGCACGGGAGATGCGGGAGCGCCTACGATTTTGTTTACTTCCCATATGGACACCGTAGCGCCGGGCAACGGCATCAAGCCGCAAATTGACAGTGACGGCTACATAAGAAGCGATGGCACAACGATACTGGGCAGCGACGATAAAGCAGGACTTGCCGCGATGCTGGAAGCGATCCGCGTGCTTAAGGAAAACAATATCCCCCATGGTCCGATCCAATTTGTCATTACGGTCGGCGAAGAATCCGGACTTCTTGGCGCGCGGAACATGGATGCCTCCAAGCTGAAAGCATCGTTTGGCTATGCGATTGATTCCAATGGCTCGATTGGGGATATGGCCGTAGCTGCTCCTACCCAAGCAAAGATCATCATGAAGCTGCATGGCAAATCGGCGCATGCCGGCGTCAACCCGGAAGATGGCATCAGCGCGATTCAAGTTGCCGCAAAAGCGATCTCCCGTATGCCGCTTGGACGTATCGACAAAGAGACAACGGCTAATATCGGCAGCTTCGAAGGCGGCGGCGCAACCAATGTCGTCTGCGATTTCGTCAAGCTGGTAGCGGAAGCCCGCAGTATCGTGCAGGAGAAGCTGGACCGTCAGGTGGACGCGATGCGCGAGGCGCTGGAGAGCGCGGCGGAGGAGTTTGGGGCGAAAGCGGAATTCGAAAGCCAATTGATCTACCCGGCTTATGTCCACGACGATCATTCGCCGGTCGTCCAATTGGCCAAATCGGCAGCGACGGCAATTGGGCTTACGCCGCGCACTTTCCATTCCGGAGGCGGCAGCGACGCGAATATTTTCAATGGACTTGGCGTGCCTACGGTCAATCTGGCTGTCGGTTACGAGCATATTCATACAACCAAGGAACAAATCAAGGTCGCTGACCTCGTGAAAATCACGGAGCTCGTCATCGAGATTATCAAACAAGCGGCAAAAGCTTAAACTTCGGAGAAAAAAACGGCTTGTCCAAGCAAGGATAAGCCGTTTATTTCGATTTTTGCGGGGAGAGCAGCTTTTGAAGCGGGATATCCATTCGGGATAGCTTCCGCAGCTGGCTTTGAATTTCCCAAGCTTTGCCTACGAGTCTCAATTCATTATGCGTTAGATATTGTTTCATCCTTCACACGCTCCTTTGCGTATCTCTTATAGGCAATGGATATGCAAAAAGGGGACAGGTTATTCCATAATTCATCATTCGAAGAACAGGGGAGATTCAGGATGAGTCAGAACAACGAGCTTTGGCGGGAAGAAACAATCAGCACGCAGCCTATTTTCGAAGGGAAAATGATCACGCTCCAGGTGGATACCGTCGCGATGCCGGATGGCCGCACGGCTACGCGCGAAATTGTTAAGCATCCGGGCGCGGCTGCCGTTATGGCGCTTCTTGACGGAAAGCTGCTCGTTGTCGAACAGTTCCGCAAGCCGCTCGAGAAATTCCAGATCGAAATTCCCGCCGGGAAGCTGGATGCCGGAGAAGATCCGATGGAAGCCGCGGCACGCGAGCTGGAGGAGGAAACCGGCTACAAGTCCGACAGCCTGAAGCTTGTAAGCGCCTTTTTCACTTCGCCCGGCTTTGCCGACGAGAAGCTGTATCTGTATTTCGCGGAAAATGTGACATCAGGCACGCAGCACACGGATGAAGATGAATATTTGCAGGTTGAGGCGATTACGCTGGAGCAGGCGGAGGCTTATATTGCGGAAGGCCGAATCAGCGACGCTAAGACGATTCTGGCCGTGTACGCGTGGAAGCTTTATCAGCTGACGGGTACGATCTAAAACTTGTCCGGACCGCTCTCTTGGACGTCATACGGTGAATAAAGGGAACATACACTTTATCAACTGGACAAGAAGGGAGAGTGTTCCATGCGTTCGCCAGCTTTTCAAGACGCGGTTAAAAACCAGCTGACCTTGTATGTATTTGTCGCCGTATTGTTTGTGGTAGGAGCCATATTCGGCGGGCTGATGGTCAACGCTTTGACATTGGAGCAGCAGCAGGATTTGGCGGCGGATGTGAATCAATATATCAGGCTGGTGAATGACGGCGTGTCGCCCGATGCGTCGCAGTCGTTCTGGGACAGCTTTATATTTCATGGCAAATGGCTGTTTTTGTTATGGTTTCTAGGCATATCGGTGGTGGGGATTCCTTTTGTGCTGGCGCTGGATTTCTTGAAAGGAGCGCTGGTCGGCTTTGCGGTAGGCTCCTTAATCTCCCAGCATGCCTGGAAAGGCGTATTGTTCTCGCTCGCCTCCGTTGCTCCGCCGAATCTGATCGTAGTGCCGGCCATAATGATCACCAGCGTTGCGGCCATTACCTTTTCAACCTATGTCATCAAGAATCGCCTGCTCCAGCAAAAAGGGACTTTAGCCCCGCAAGTTGCGTCGTTTACGTCTACCGCCTTGCTTATGCTGCTGCTTTTGGCCGGAGCATCCCTGCTGGAAGCGTATCTTTCGCCTTACTTCATGCAATGGGCGGCTCCTTATCTGACAGGGGCTGAAACAGCCGTCTAACGGCAAAATGTTTGACTTTATGAATGGTTAACCCCTATAATGAAAGCAAACGTTTTCTGATGTTGGCGCAGACATGTGGTAGGGGGGAAATCATGGAAGCCCGGATTGAAAAGATAAAACAACAGTTGCAGTCGCAGGGCTACAAATTAACCCCGCAGCGTGAAGCAACCGTTCGCGTATTGCTTGAGAACGAAGACGATCACTTAAGCGCCGAGGATGTATTCATGCTCGTAAAGGACAAGGCCCCGGAAATCGGACTCGCTACGGTATACCGTACGCTCGAATTGCTGAGCGAAATGCATGTAGTCGAGAAACTTAATTTTGGCGACGGCGTTGCCCGTTACGACCTTCGTACGGACAGCAGCAAGCACCACCATCATCATCTGATTTGCGTACAGTGCGGCGCAATGGACGAGATTAAGGAAGACTGGCTTCTTCCGCTGGAGGAACGGTTAGAGCAGGAATACGGCTTTACCGTTATCGACCATCGTCTTGACTTCCAGGGCGTATGTCACCGTTGCAATGCGAATAATGACAAAACAAATGAATAAACGGCTTTGCTGCCCAGCGTATCTGGACGGCAAAGCCGTTTTGGCGTTTTATTGGGGCGGTCTTATTACCGTCAAATTCGATCCAGCTGCAGGAGTCCCGCGCCCTGCTCGTTCTCGGACTCGGAAGGCAGCGGCATCGCCCGGCTCTTAAGCTGCTCCGACACCTGGGCTGGGCTAAGTCCCGCCTGCTTGGATAACAGGAGAGCAACGCCGCCGGCAGCATGCGGGGCGGACATGCTGGTTCCGGACAGGGTCATGTATCCGCCATTCAACCATGTGGATTTGATCTGCTCGCCTGGCGCAGCCAGATCGATGCCCGAACCGCGGCTGCTAAAGCCCGTTACTTTATCCGACATATCGGTAGCGGCGATAGCCATCGTCTCGGGAAAAGAGGCGGGGGCGTCAATCATGCCGTTATCCTCCGTTCCGGAGTTGCCGGCAGAGGCGACAATAACAATACCTTGCTTATAGGCTTTTGCAATAACATCCCTGAGCGCGCGGCTGACGGTTGAACCAACCAGGCCAAAGCTCATGTTGATCACATCCATCTTATTGCGGATGCACCAGTCAACGCCGGCTATGATGCTGGATACGAATCCGCCGCCCCGGCTGTCCAAGGCTTTAACGGCATAGAGCTCGACATCGGGGGCCACTCCTTTGATCCCGTCCAGGCCTCTGGCCGCGGTTATTCCGGCAACATGGGTGCCGTGGCCGTTATCATCCGCGTAGCTTCCGCCCCGAATCGTATTGACTCCCCCGGCAATTTGCAAATTGGGATGCGCTGCAATTCCCGTATCAATAATGGCGACCTTTATCTTTCCGCCGGTTGTCCGCGGCCAAGCTTCATGGGCTTTGACGCGGCATATATTCCATGTCAGCTCGGGCGGGCAGGCCGCCATCGCATGGACCGTTGTTTTGCTTCTTCCCGCTGCCTTATGCTTCTTGAATAGATGTACCCGGATTCGGACATCGCTCTCGACCCTTTTTACTTCCGGGTGTCTCGCAATGGGCTTCCAAGGGCGGCGCTTGTCGAAATGGCAGCCGATCGTTCGGAGGGCCGGCATCCGTTTGTAAGGCTTTATCCCTTTCATTCGTAATCTTCTGAGACATTTTTTATAGGAGCGACCCGTTTTGAAGGTAATTAGTTTGCGAACGGTATTTCTGGATGGGACACGCTTTGAGCTTGTAAACAGCAGCTTTTCCAGCTTTGGCATATACATTCTCCTATTCGTTCTATATATAGACCGTCAAAGCCAATGAAAACGTGCTTGTTCATTGTATGGAGCGCCAGCCGCGTTCGTTATGGTCACCTGTACGGAATAACAGCACATATTTTTCGATCGGGCTGGAAAAGGTACGCTTATGGGCTAACATTTGTCCCTAAAGTTTCATACAACATAGTAGATAGTGCGCCATATTCCAGGAGGGGAAGCTAATGATTATCGGCGTTCCGAAGGAAATCAAATCGAGCGAGTACCGTGTTGCGCTTACCCCGGCGGGCGTAACCATGCTGAAGGCGGCAGGCCATAAGGTGATTGTGGAGACGAGAGCCGGCGAAGGAAGCGGATTCGAGGATCGGGATTACGAGTTGGAAGGCGCGGAGATTCGAGGAGAGGCATCGGAGGTATGGAAAGAAGCGGATATGATCATGAAGGTCAAAGAGCCGCTTAAGGAGGAGTTTTCCTACTTCCGCGAAGGACTGATCTTATTTACGTATTTGCATCTTGCCGCGGCTCCCGAGCTTACCCGTGCATTGATGGACAGCGGGGTAACGGGGATAGCGTACGAGACGATCCAACTCGCAAACGGAAGCCTGCCCCTGTTGACGCCAATGAGCGAAGTGGCGGGACGCATGGCCGTACAGGTGGGCTCGCAGTTTCTTGAAGCGTTTAATGGCGGCAGAGGTGTGTTGTTGGGAGGCGTACCCGGGGTGCCGCCAGCCGAGGTTGTTATTATCGGCGGCGGAATCGTAGGTACAAACGCAGCGAAGATAGCACTCGGCATGGGCGCGAACGTTGTTGTCTTGGAGAAAAGCACCGACCGCATGAGATACCTGGATGATGTGTTTGGAGGCCGGCTTCGTACGCTTATGTCGAGTCCCTATAATATTGCGGATGCCGTCGGAAAAGCGGATTTACTCATTGGAGCGGTACTGATACCGGGAGCAAAAGCGCCGCATCTGGTTACGGAAACGATGGTGCAATCCATGAAAAAAGGCTCGGTAATTGTGGATGTGGCTGTTGACCAGGGCGGGTCGATTGCAACCGTTGATCGTCCAACCACGCACAAGGATCCCATTTATATGAAGCATGGCGTGGTCCATTACGCGGTTGCCAATATACCGGGTGCCGTTCCGCGTACGTCTACTTTTGCTTTAACGAATGTTACGATGCCGTATGCCCTTGATCTTGCAAGTCGAGGGTGGGAGGCCATTAGAGCCAGCGTGCCTCTGCAGAAAGGGGTTAACACCTACCGGGGCACTGTCACTTATGAACCGGTCGCAGCGGCATCAGGACTTCCTTACACTCCGCTTCAACGATGGCTGGACAGCATCGCTTTCGACAATCTTGAGCCTTAACTTTAGGCGAATCTGGGCGTTATTCAAGGTATAACCATTAGGCCTCTCTCATAGATTGTTACGGATGGACAACCGTAAAAATAAAGGAGGAAGGCAGATGGTCCTCTCCCTGCGCAGATGGTTAAGCCGAATCTTGTTTGTTGTGATATTCACCTTGTTGCTTTTGATCGTGACGGGCAGCTATCGCTGGCTGGTTGACGTGATTGCGCCCGTCCACCCTTATAGAGAGCCTAAAGGCGCTGCGTTGAAAGTTTTCCAGGCCGATGCGGAAAAGGGAAGCATCGCGGATCGGCTGAGGTGGTTTTATTGGTATGGGGAATGATATAACCTGGTATAAAATAAAAGTGGTAAAGCAGGATTTGAACGGCCGGTTGTGGAATAGTGGAATAGCAGGATAACTTGCCCGCAGACAAGGTCCATAGCCCTATGGCCCTGATCATCCTTCTGGACGAAAGGAACCGGCATGAAAGCTCAAGTAGAATCCTTTATTCAATATTTAATGAACGAGCGCGCCTTATCCAGCAGTACGCTGGAGTCTTACGGACGCGACTTGCAAGGCTTGCTCGACTATCTGGAACAGCAATCGATCGCGAATGTGGCCGACGTTCACCGTCACCATTTGTCGCATTATTTACTGCGTCTGAAAGAGAGCGGACGCAAGACTTCGACGGTATCCCGGCATATTGCGTCCATTCGCGCTTTTTTTCATTATTTGGCGGTAAACGGTTATATACAGCTTAATCCCGCCATCTACATAGAGTCCCCCAAGCAGGAAAAGAAAGAACCTAGCGTGCTGTCGATCGAGAACGCAGGCCGGCTTCTTGAGACTCCTCAGCCGGTTACGGCTGCCGGGAAGCGGGACAAAGCGATGCTGGAGCTTCTGTATGCCACAGGGATTCGGGTGTCCGAGCTAATTTCGTTAAACGTGGACAGCGTGAATTCGCAGTTAAACATCATTCGTTGCGTGGGCAGCGGGATGAAGGAGCGGATTATCCCGTTTGGAAGAATGGCCGCATCCGCCCTTGACGATTATTTGCAGAATGGCAGAGCGGAGCTGCTTAGGCAGTCGGAGGACGAGCCTGCTTTGTTCCTCAATCAGCTTGGCACGCGGATGACTCGCCAGGGCTTCTGGAAGATGGTCAAAAAGTACGCGAAGGAAGCGGGAATCTCCGAAGAGATTACACCGCATACGCTGCGGCATTCGTTTGCGGCGCATCTGCTGGAGAACGGGGCTGATCTCCGGGCCGTCCAGGAGCTGCTCGGTCATGCGGATATTTCGACCACCCAGCGGTATACGAAGGTCTCCAAGGTAAAAATGAAGGATGTATATTCGAATGCCCATCCCCGGGCATAGCTGCAACCAAGAGTAAGAATTGCAACCAAAAAGCGCGTTGCAATTCTTAGGCTTACGCTTACGAAGTAAGAATTGCAACCAAAAGCATGTTGCAATTCTTTTAGGAGGATCCCAATGAAATTTGATCGTATTGCAGTAATTGTATTAGACAGCGTCGGCATCGGCGAATTGCCGGATGCGCCGTCCTTTGGGGACAGCGGGTCCCATACGCTTGGCCACATCATTGAACGCGTGCCGTCGATCGAGCTTCCGAACCTGCGTCGCTGGGGACTTGACCGGATCGCGGATCTGGCGGATTGGAAGCCGGAAGGGGAAGCGGCAGCTTATTACGGCAAAATGGCCGAGGTCTCGGTTGGCAAGGACACCATGACCGGCCATTGGGAGCTGATGGGGCTTAAGATTACCGTTCCGTTCCAGACATTCCCTGAAGGCTTTCCGGCCGAACTGATCCAGGCGTTCGAGGAACGCACCGGCCGCAAGGTGATCGGCAACAAGCCGGCAAGCGGCACCGAGATCTTGGATGAGCTGGGCGCGGAGCAGATGGAGACTGGGGCATGGATCGTTTATACGTCCGCCGACAGCGTGTTCCAGATTGCGGCTCACGAGGAAATTATTCCGTTAGAGGAGCTGTACCGCGGCTGCGAAATCGCCCGAGAACTGACAATGGACGAGCGGTTTGCCGTGGGACGCGTTATAGCGCGGCCTTATGTCGGATCCCCCGGCGCTTTCAAGCGTACGCCGAACCGTCACGATTATGCGGTAAAACCGCCCGAGGCAACCGTTCTGAACCTGTTGAAGGATAACGGACTAGATACTATCGCCATCGGCAAGATTAACGATATTTTTGACGGCGAAGGCATTACGGCGACTACGTCGACGAAAAGCAACGCCGACGGGATTGCGCGTACGATTGAAGCGTTGAAACAACCGTTCAAAGGCCTGCTCTTCACCAATCTTGTTGATTTTGATTCCCTCTATGGACACCGGCGCGATCCGGAGGGTTACGCGAAAGCGCTGGAGGAGTTTGACCTGGCGGTTCCGGAGCTCGAGAGCACGCTTGGGGAACGCGATCTTCTCATCGTAACGGCCGATCACGGCAATGACCCGGTCCATCCGGGAACCGACCATACGCGCGAATACGTACCGATTCTGCTGTACAGCCCGGCATTTGCAACTCCGGAGCGGCTTGACACAAGAGCCACCTTCTCGGATCTTGGCGCGACAATCGCCGACAATTTCGGCGTGCCGACACCGCCAAACGGCGCAAGCTTCTTAAGCTTGCTGAAGACAAAAGAGTAACAAGGATACAGAGGAGGAACAAACGATGAGTTCAACTACAATGACAGCAGCACAGATTAAAGAGGCCGCTTCCTATATCGCCGGCAAAGTACAGGTTCAACCGGAGATTGGCCTTATTATGGGATCCGGCCTTGGCGTGCTTGGCGACCATATCGAAAACCCGGTTACGATCGATTACAGCGACATTCCGCATTTCCCGGTATCTACGGTTGAAGGCCATGCGGGAGAGCTTGTAGTAGGCACCTTATCCGGCAGAGCGGTAGTGCTTATGCGCGGCAGATTCCATATGTACGAAGGTTACGGACCGGAGCTGACGGCATTCCCTGTACGTGTCATGAAGGCGCTTGGCGTTACGGCCCTGCTCGTCACAAATGCCGCAGGCGGCGTGAATCTCGATTACGAGGCCGGCAACCTGATGCTGATTTCCGATCATCTGAACATGACGGGCAAAAACCCGTTGATCGGTCCAAACGACAATGAGCTTGGCGTAAGATTCCCGGATATGTCCGAGGCATACAGCAAGCGTCTGCGCGCCATTGCCCGCGAAACGGCGGCCAAGCAAGGCCTCAAGCTGCAGGAAGGCGTCTATGCCGGTTTGCTTGGTCCAACATACGAGACGCCTGCCGAGATTCGCATGCTGCGCGTATTGGGTGCAGATGCCGTCGGCATGTCGACTGTTGCCGAAGTCATTGCCGCCCGCCATTCCGGCATTGAAGTGCTCGGTATTTCCTGTATCAGCAATATGGCGGCAGGGGTGCTGGATCAGCCATTGTCGCATGACGAAGTCATGGAAACGACGGAGCGCGTAAAAGCTGAATTTTTGGCGCTGGTAAAAGAAGTTATCCGACTTTTTTAGTAGATCTTTGTAATAAAAATGTAACAATTGGCTCGACGGAATATGACAGTATTTGATGGCGGGGTCGTCGTATAATGTCCATGATTATGGGATGATGGAGTGGAGAAACGTGGACAAGCTATTACTCGTCGAAATCGAGCAGCTTAGAGGGAAAATGGTTGAAAAAGCAATGAAAAAGAAAACATTTGTACATCGTGAGGTGCTCCAGCTGAGTCAAATGCTGGACGAACTGATCGTTCGGCAACAAATGCTGCGAGCGCATTCTCATAAATGACTGCGCGGCAGAAACGGAGTGAATAACATGCGAGCAGTAGATCTAATACAAAAGAAGCGGGACGGCGGAGAGCTGACTGCAAAAGAATTGACGTTTCTGGTGGACGGCTATTGCGATGGAGACATTCCGGATTATCAGATGTCGGCTTGGGCGATGGCGGTACTCTTTCGGGGAATGACGCCGGCCGAGACAGCGGCACTTACGCTTGCCATGGCGAATTCGGGAGACCAGGTAGACCTGGCTCCGATCGCGGGAGTGAAGGTGGACAAGCACAGCACGGGCGGAGTAGGCGACAAGACAACGCTGATTATTGCCCCGCTAGTTGCCTCCGTTGGCGTCCCGGTTGCCAAAATGTCCGGCAGGGGACTTGGCCATACGGGAGGAACGATCGACAAATTGGAATCGATTGCAGGCTTCCAGACGGAGCTGACGAGGGAGAAATTCCTCGAACAAGTGAATGAGCTTGGCTTGTCGGTGATCGGACAAAGCGGAAATCTGGCACCAGCGGACAAAAAGCTGTATGCGCTGCGGGATGTGACGGCTACCGTCGAATCCATTCCGTTAATCGCGAGCTCTGTCATGAGCAAGAAGATCGCGGCCGGCGCGGATGCCATCGTGCTGGACGTGAAGACGGGAAGCGGCGCTTTTATGAAGACCGTTGAGGATTCCGAGAAGCTGGCCCAAGCCATGGTGGAGATCGGCACCAAGGTCGGCCGTCAGACGGCGGCAGTCATCAGCGACATGGATCAGCCGCTTGGCTTCGCTATCGGCAATGCGCTGGAAGTCCGGGAAGCTATTGAAACGCTGCGGGGCAATGGACCGGCGGACCTTACCGAATTATGTCTAACTTTGGGCGCGCATATGGTTGTCCTTGGCGGAAAAGCTTCGACGGTTGCCGAAGCGAAAGACCTGCTGCAAAAGCAGCTGGATAATGGCGAAGCCTTAGCCAAGTTCAAGCAGTTTGTTGAAGCGCAGGGCGGAGACGTTTCGGTCGTGGATGATGTTAATCGGTTGCCGCAAGCTGCGGTGCAAATAGAGGTTAAAGCCGCTTCCGCAGGGTTTATCGCCGCGATTGATGCGGAAGAGCTTGGAATCGCCGCGATGCTGCTGGGAGCCGGACGGGCAACGAAGGAAGCGACTATCGATTATTCTGTTGGGATTACCATCCGCAAGAAGGTTGGAGATGCGGTAAGCGAAGGCGACACGCTCGCCGTGCTTCACGTGCGCGCCCAGGATTCTGCCGTGGAAGAAGTCATAGCTAAAGTCCGCGAAGCTTACGCGGTAGCGGCAGGGAAGCCCGATGAGCGACCGCTTCTTTTGTCCGTTGTTACGGCGGAAGGAACGCAGCGTTATTAGTTCCGTTCTTAAAGGGGCCGTCTCAAAAGAGAGTTAGCTGAATGAAGAACGGCTGGTTAGGTAAAATTGATGAAAAAAGCGGTGCAGCGGCTTATCCCTGCATCGCTTTTTTGTCGTTTTGGCTCCTTGTTTTTGCGTGGAATAATTTTCATGAAAGAGGTCAAGACTGGAGAAGACAATATAGCCCAATTGCGGTGTTAAAACGTTTCGACAAGAACCGCATCATCTTTGAAGGAGACCTGCACATGAAAAAAGTTTGTACGAAGCTGTTCATCCTATTCGCTGCATTTGCCCTAACCGCAATGCCAGCTGCTGCTAACGCCAATGCCGTATCCAGCGCGAAAGAGCCCGTTCCCGGCGCTCAAGGCCAGCAGCAAACCGCATCGCTCGATCTAGCACCTTCCGCGCGTTCCGCGGTCCTGATGGACGCTGACAGCGGAACCGTCATTTACGAGAAGGACAGCAACGTCAAGCTTCCTCCGGCGAGCATTACGAAGGTCATGACGATGCTGCTGATCATGGAAGCATTGGACGACGGGAAAATCAAACTGACCGACAAGGTGCCAACTAGCGAGTACGCGGCATCTATGGGCGGTTCCCAAATATTCCTCGAACCCGGTGAAGAAATGACGGTTGACGAGATGCTGAAAGGAATCGCGATGGCTTCGGGCAACGATGCCTCTGTCGCCATGGCGGAAAAGCTTGCGGGAACCGAGCAGCAATTTGTAGTGATGATGAACGAGAAAGCGCAGCAGCTTGGCTTGAAAAACACGCATTTTGCCAACTGCAACGGGCTGCCTGCGGCTGATCACTATACTTCCGCTCATGATATCGCCGTGATGTCGCGCGAGCTGCTGAAGCATTCCGAGATTACGAAATATACCGGGTCCTACCAGGATTATTTGCGCAAGTCATCGGAGAAACCGTTCTGGCTCGTGAACACGAACAAGCTTGTACGGTTCTACAGCGGAGCCGACGGTCTTAA
This sequence comes from Paenibacillus sp. BK720, assembly GCF_011761545.1. Classification (NCBI taxonomy): domain Bacteria; kingdom Bacillati; phylum Bacillota; class Bacilli; order Caryophanales; family Paenibacillaceae; genus Paenibacillus; species Paenibacillus sp. BK720. The sequence continues at coordinate 1,180,524 of NZ_JAASRQ010000001.1, forward strand.
GACAGGCTTCACGAATGAAGCGAAGTTCTGCTTAACGGCAACGGCCAAACGCGACAACCTGCGAGTGATCGCGGTCGTGATGGGCGAGCCAAACACCAAAACGAGAAATGCCGAAGTATCGCAGATGCTGGACTTCACGTTCGCGCAATACACGACCCATCCGATCTTCAAAGAAGGGGATACGATGGGAACGATCAAGGTCGAGAAGGGCGCAGTGCGGGAAATGCCGCTCGTTGCGAAGCATCCTTACAGCATTCTGCTCAAAAAAGGAGCGGCTTCTCAGGATATCCGTTACGAGCTGCAGATCGATCAACCGCTTAAAGCGCCGGTTGCGATCGGACAATCCATCGGCAAGCTAGTCGTATACCAGGGCGACCAGGTTGTGAAGGAGTTCCCGGTAGACGCGCCGCAGTCGATTGATAAAGCGGGTTGGTTCAAGCTGCTTAAACGTTCCTTCGGCGGGCTTTTCTCTTAGCGCATTTTGTCAGCTTCTAGCGCTTCTCTTCTAGTTTTGTCGCCGTGCAGGAAACCTGGGGATTCGCGGAGAAATCGTAGTGCGATCCAATAGCGAAGCCCAAAGGAGTTGAACGGCGACAATGAGTCTGCAAGCAGAACTGGAGCATTACCGTAATGTATTGATCGTGCGTCTCCGCGGAGAACTTGACCATCATACGGCGGATATTGTCCGCAATAAGATGGAGGCGGAGATCATAAGAGGGGAAAGCCACCACATTATTCTAAGCCTGAAGGATCTGCAGTTTATGGACAGCTCCGGATTAGGCGTCATTTTGGGCAGATACAAGCAGATTCGCAGCAAAGGCGGCAAGATGGTCGTATGCGACGTGAACCCGAGTGTCTACCGCCTGTTTGAAATGTCGGGCTTGTTTAAGATAATGAGCATTTACGACAATGAAAGAATGGCGATTTCTAGTCTGGAGGTGGTCTCGTAATGGGACGCAACGAAATGACCTTATCCTTTAGCGCCCGGTCGGAAAATGAGGCTTTTGCCCGTATTGCGGTGGCATCTTTCGTATCGCAGCTGGACCCGACGCTTGAAGAGCTGAACGATTTGAAGACGGCTGTATCTGAAGCGGTTACGAATTCGATTATTCACGGATACGACAGCGACCCTGCCGGCAAGGTAAACATCGAAGCGTCTATCGACGGGGACGTAGTATCGATTGCGATTTGGGATAATGGCAAGGGGATCGAGGATTTGGAACTGGCGCGTCAGCCGCTTTTTACCTCCAAGCCGGAAATGGAACGTTCGGGCATGGGCTTTACGATTATGGAAAATTTCATGGACCGTTTTGATGTGACGAGTGAATTGGGCCAAGGTACGCGGGTATCGATGCTTAAGCGTATTGAATCGAAAAAAGCGCTGTATAACTAGCGTATAGGGGTTGAACCTCATGGATGTCGATTTGAAGCAAACGGCTCAGCCGTATTTGGATGATGCGGAAGTCAAGCGCTTGATAGCGTTAAGTCAATCCGGCGATACGCTCGCCCGGGATACGCTTGTTCAATGTAACATAAGATTGGTTTGGTCAGTCGTACAGCGGTTTATCAACCGTGGATACGAGCCGGAGGATTTGTTCCAAATCGGGTGTATCGGGCTGCTGAAGTCCGTCGATAAATTCGACCTGTCCTATGACGTGAAGTTCTCTACCTATGCGGTGCCGATGATTATCGGCGAGATTCAGCGCTTTTTGCGTGATGACGGTACGCTGAAGGTCAGTCGTTCACTCAAGGAGACGGCGAATAAGGTTCGGAAAATGAAGGATGAGCTGTCCAAGACGCTTGGCCGTCTGCCGACGGTCAGCGAAGTGGCGGATCGGCTTGGCATTACGCCGGAGGATGTGGTCTTCGCGCAGGAAGCGAACAAGCCGCCGACTTCCATTCACGAAACCGTATTCGAGAACGACGGCGATCCCATTACTCTCATGGATCAAATTGCGGACGACTCTCAGGAGCGCTGGTTCGACAAGCTTGCCTTGATCGAGGCGATTGAGGGCTTAAGCGAACGCGAGCGCCTGATCGTATACTTACGTTACTATAGGGATAAAACCCAATCCGAAGTCGCCAGCCGCTTGGGGATATCGCAGGTTCAGGTGTCGAGGTTGGAGAAGAAAATTTTGCAGTCCATACGCGAACAAATTGCCCAATGAAATGGAAATTTGTTCGTCGTAAATACGCGAACAAATTGCCCAATGCGCTCCTCATTTTGCTGAGGAGCGCATAAAGACCAAATGGCCGCCGCCTTTTCAAGGTGCCGCGAAGCCATTTGGTTTTTTCTTTTTTGTATCGCTCAAGCGGACAACTTTGTCTCCATGCTCCTGAAGCTTGCCTTCAAACGCGGTTTTATTCCGTTCAAAATCGCTCGTCCACTTGAGCATCATGCGGAGCATATAAAAATCAGGCTTGTAATGACTAGTCTCCAGGCCAAGCTTTTGTTTAGCGAAGCGGGAAAATATCCTCCATAGGCGCACCAAAATCGGTGTATCCACAAAAATAATCGTCTCTGCCAACTTGTACAGGTATTGGTAGGAATCCCGGTCCGTTCCCTCCAATATCCATGCTCCGTTACGGTCGATGTCCATAATCACCTCAAGCTGCTCTTCTGCCGTCCGCTTTGCTCTTCCCGTTTCAGTATGTTGATGAACAATAGCATCAAGCTCATACCAGGGAATATGAAGCTGCTCGGACAATTGCTTGGCAAGCGTCGTTTTGCCGCTGGCTACGATGCCGACAATAAATATTTTGTTCATTCCTTGTTTTTCCCCAAGCTGTTCAGAAAACGTTTAGCCTCGCCCGGCGATTTGAGGATCACGACTTTCTTTTCCCCGGACAATTGCTGAAGTTTGCTCATGATTTCAGGTCTCCTTGTATTCGGGTATTCCCATATCCACTTCAAAAATGGCAAATCGATTTTTTCCTTGCATCCGGGTCCCATATCCGGCCTGGTTTTGTTCCGGTATCGAATGGATCTTTTGACTGCGCGGTATAGGCATAACAGTCTCGGGAAATCGAGAAAAATGATCGTATCGGCGGCATTTAGCCGGATATCGAGCGTTCCTCCGTAATTTCCGTCGATGATCCAATCCTCACGTTTGACCAGCTCGTTTTGGACGATCATTTGCTCCTGCCGCGGTACGACTACCCAATTGGGCTTCCAGAATAACGCATCCAGGTGAGTTACCTCCCGGTTAAGCGCTTGGCCAAGCTTTCGGGCCATGGTGGACTTGCCCGCTCCGCCCGATCCTATGATGACAATCCGTTTCATTGCGTCCTCCCGAAGTTGTTTATGCTCTTTACTAATTCCATCCGGCGAACGCTATTCCTTGCGGCAGTTTCAATTTATTACCTTTATAAGCATGACTATCCGCTATCTCCTTTTCTCATACTAACAGGGAAGTAAACCCTTAACGGGAACAAAGGAATGATGACAGATGGACGCAACTGAGCCATCCGCCCTCTATCTGCGACTTAAGAAGAAAGTAAGTATACGGCCGGAGCGCAGCGTAACGCTGGGACAGGTGTCCAGGCTGCTGGCGCCAAACGAGAAGCTGGAGCAAGAGCTTAACGAGCTTGTGCTGTACCGCCATCATAAAGGGGACGGGAACCGGGTTGTCATTGACCTGCTTCAGATCGTGCGGGTTGTGAGGGAGGCGGCGCCGGGACTGTCCGTGGAAGCCTACGGCGATCCGCAGGTACTTATCATGATATCCCCCAAACCCCAGAAGCCGCGTATTGTTGTGCTTGTGTTCGCATGGCTTTTGCTCTTTTTCGGAGCGGGACTTGCGATTATGAATTTCCACACGGATGTCAGCATGAAGGAGGTTCATATCCGGATTGTCGAGCTCCTGACCGGCAAGCGGACCGATCATCCTTTATGGTTCCAGATCCCGTATTCGATCGGAATCGGCCTAGGCATGATTCTGTTCTTTAACCATCTCTTCAAGAAGCGTTTCAACGAAGAGCCCAACCCTCTCGAGGTGGAGCTGTATACGTATCAGGAAAATGTAAATGCCTACGTTATTGCGGACGAAATGCGCAAAAAAAACCGGCAGCACGGAGAGCGGGGCGATGACGATGGGTGATTGGCTGATGCACTTGTTCGTGATGCTGCTCGGACTCTCAGGAGGTCTTGCCGTCGGCAGCGGACTTGTCGCGTTTCTGATCATTCTCGATCTGATCCCTAGGCTCGCCCAGATCGCTTACGCCTATCGCGTGTCCATATGGTTCGAGACGGCTGTCATTTGCGGTTCAATGTATTGGACCTTTGCCGATTTCATGGATTGGCGATTGACGCTGCCGAAGGCTTTTATTCTGACCGTTTCCGGTCTGATGACCGGTATGTTCGTCGGCATGCTGGCAGGAGCTTTGACGGAGGTTATGAACGTGCTGCCGATTCTTGCGAAGCGAATGAATCTGTCCGATTATCTGGTGGGTCTTGTAATGGCAATGGTGCTTGGCAAAACACTGGGCTCTTTGTTCGATTGGCTGTATTTCCAGTGGTAGCAAGTAAAACAGACACGAAAGGACGATGACGATGACGGATCGGGAGAAGGACCGGGAACAAAATAACGGGAAGCCCCCGTTTATGTACATACCGGAAGCGCAAAAAAAAGAGGAGCAGGGAATGGCAATCCCGACTCCTCCTTTTGAATTAACGGGTCGCACGGTCAAGCATGGCCAGACTCTCGCGGGACATGAGAAAGCCGACGGCAAGGATGATGCGATTCCTGCCAGTCTGGACGAGGTTTTCGAGCGGCTGGAGAACGAAGTGGGGTATAAGGTAAGCTTCGATATCGTGGTGCGCGAAATGACGTTTGGGGAAAGGCGCGTCGCTTTTTTCTACATGAATGGCCTCGCCAAGGATACAATCCTGACCGAAGTTCTCAAACGGCTCACATATTTGCAGCCAGACGACGTTTCGGGCGACGCCTTTCATAATTTCCTTCATTTGTATGTGCCTGCCGCGCAGGTGGAAAAGAAGGATAAATGGAATGAGATGCTGACCTTCGTCTTATCAGGCGCCACAGCGATGTTTATTGACAAAGAACCGCATGCGATCATTATCGATGCGAAGGCTTTCCCGGCGCGCAATCCGGAGGAACCGACGCTTGAACGCGTTGTGCGCGGCAGCCGCGACGGCTTTGTGGAAACCATGATGATGAACGTCTCGCTTGTCCGCAGACGCCTCCGCGATCCGCAGCTCCGTTATGAGCTTGTCAGGGTTGGGGAACGCACGCAATCCGATATTTGCATTGCCTATATCAATGATCTGGCCGATCCGGAGCTGGTCAAATCGATCAAGGACAAAATCGAACTCGTGCATATAGACGGGCTGCCGCTAGCGGATAAGCAGTTGGAAGAAGCGACCGTGCAAAGGGGTTGGAATCCCTTTCCGCTTGTGAGATACTCGGAACGTCCCGATGTAGTCGCCGCCCATCTGCTGGAAGGCTCCGTGGTCGTGTTTGTGGACACTTCGCCAAGCGCCATGATATTGCCGACTACCTTTTTTGATCTAATCCAGCACGCGGAGGAGAACCGGCAGACTCCGTTTATCGGAACCTACCTGCGGTGGGTTCGTTTTCTCGGGATTTTCTCCTCGTTGTTCCTGCTGCCTTTATGGCTCCTGTTCGTGGTTCATCCCGAGCTGAAGCCTCAGGCTCTAGCCTTCCTGGGGCCGGAAAAAGTCGGCAAGCTACCGCTGATCGTGCAGTTTCTGATCGTGGAGGTCGGCGTTGATCTCATGAGGCTCGCTTCGGTGCATACGCCGTCAACGCTGGCAACCGCCGTCTCCCTCGTTGCGGCCATCATGGTTGGCGATATAGCGGTCAAAACCGGGCTGTTCATCAATGAAGTTATTCTCTACATGGCTATTGCCGCCGTGGGGATGTTCGCTACGCCAAGCTATGAGCTTGGGCTTGCCAACCGGATTGTCAGGCTTGTGCTGATCATTGCTGTCACCCTGTTTAACGCTCCGGGGTTTATTATCGCAACAACCGCGATTCTGATGATGCTGTGCATGCAGCGTTCGTTCAACCGTCCGTATATGTGGCCGTTTATTCCGTTTGATTACAGAGCGATGTGGAACATCATCGTAAGGAAGCCGGTGCTCAAAAACCGGACTCGTCCCAACCTTCTCCGCCCGCAGCAAAGCGACAAAATGCCGCGTACCGATTAGAGGCCAAGAAATACAAATCAAATGTGAATTTATCCATTTCTCTCAAGGTTAGATTGCGATATACTGTGGCTATTGGTACAAATCGCAATCAACTTCTATTACGTCCTGTAGTAGATATCTGAGGGGGAACATCATTCGTGTACTTACATGGCACAAGCAAAATTAATGCCCGAGGACATTTGGAGATTGGCGGAGTTGATGTAACGGATCTGGCGAAGGAATACGGCACGCCGCTCTACATCGTCGACGAGACGCTTATTCGTCAACGGGCAAATGAATACGTATCCGCATTTAAGGAATCCGGCCTGAAATTCCAGGTTGCCTACGCAAGCAAAGCATTCTCGGTTATGGCCATGTGCGCGATTGCCGATCAAGAGGGCTTGTCGCTCGACGTTGTGTCCGACGGGGAGCTGTATACGGCTTTGCAGGCAGGATTTCCGGCAGCCCGCATCCATTTCCACGGCAACAACAAAACGCCGGACGAAATCAACATGGCGCTTGATGCCAATATCGGATGCTTCGTCGTAGACAACTTTGTCGAGCTGTACCTGTTAAATGCGCTAGCCGCAAACAAGGGCAAAAAAGTTAAAATTCTGTTCCGGATTACGCCGGGCGTGGAAGCTCATACGCATGAATATATTTCGACCGGCCAGGAAGACTCGAAGTTTGGCTTTGACCTTGGCAACGGTGCCGCGAAGCAGGCCATCCGTGAAGCGCTCGAGCTCTCGAATCTCGAAATTTTGGGCGTGCATTCCCATATTGGCTCCCAAATTTTCGAAGTTGACGGCTTCCGCATGGCAGTGGATAAAGTTGTGGCTTTCGCCGTTCAAATCCGCGACGAGCTTGGGCTTACCTTCAAGGTCATTAACCTTGGCGGCGGCTTCGGCATCCGTTATGTGGAAGGCGACACTCCGCTTCCGGTAGCCCAATACGTGGCTGCCATTACCGACGCGGTGATTTCGAATTTCTCGGCCGCTAGCTTCCCGCTGCCCGAAATTTGGGTTGAGCCGGGCCGCAGCATCGTCGGCGACGCAGGCACAACGCTGTACACCGTTGGCACAATGAAAGATATTCCGGGCGTACGCAAATATATCGCGGTGGACGGCGGCATGATGGATAACCCTCGTCCGGCGCTGTATCAATCGCGTTACGAAGCGATTTTGGCGAACCGCGCGAACGAAGCGGCTACGGAAACCGTTACGATCGCAGGCAAAGCATGCGAAAGCGGCGACAAGCTTATTATCGACCTTGAGCTGCCGAAAGCGGAAACGGGCGACTTGCTCGCCGTCTCCTGCACGGGCGCTTATAACTACTCGATGGCGAGCAACTACAACCGTTTCCGCCGTCCTGCCGTTGTCTTCGTGAAAGACGGCCAATCCGACCTCGTTGTGCAGCGCGAATCGCTCGAAAATATCGTCGGCAACGACGTAATTCCGGCTAGACTTCTCAAATCGCTTGCTAAGTGAGGGAGATTTTTGGTAACGTAGTCTTATTCGGACATAGAAAGGTAGATGTTAGACATGGCTAAACAAGCAAAAATCACACTTGAGAACGGCGCAGAGGTTATTCTCGATCTGTTCGACCAAGATGCTCCAAATACGGTAGCAAACTTCGAAAAGCTTGCAAACGAAGGCTTCTATAACGGCGTGGTATTCCACCGCGTTATTCCAGGTTTCGTTGCGCAAGGCGGCTGCCCTAACGGCACAGGCACTGGCGGTCCCGGCTACACCATCAATTGCGAGATCAACCCGAACAAGCATGAACGCGGTACGCTCGCAATGGCACACGCAGGCCGCAACACAGGCGGAAGCCAGTTCTACATCTGCTATCAACCACAGCCGCATCTTGACGGCCAACATACCGTATTTGGCAAAGTTGCTAAAGGCATGGAGCATGTTGACGCGTTCAAAGGACGCGATAAAATGCAAAAGGTTGAAGTTTACGAAGTTTAATGTTAAGATACTAACAAATTTATAGTTTGTGGCTTACCTTCGGGGCAGGGTGAAAATCCCAACCGGCGGTGATCGAGCGGCGCTAGCACAACAGGAATCACCTGCGTGCGGCGCTTACTCGTCAGTCCGTGACCCGGGCCGTCCCGCGCAAGAGCGATTCATCGCATTGCGAGGGAAGGAACGGTGGACCTGGTGCAATTCCGGGACCGACAGTATAGTCTGGATGGGAGAAGGAGACACATTCGATGCGTTTGCGCATAAGCGTTCATGCTTATTTTTCTTGTGCTTATTTTCACAAGTTGAATGGGTTTGTTTGAAATATAAGAAAAGTATAGGTTGTTTATATTTTTTATACTGGACTTGTATTTCATCCGCGAAACGCTTGCGGTTCTCTATGGGGGCCGCAATGCCGTTTGCGTGTGAACAGTTTCTTTTTGCAGGCATGGAATGGTTATTTTTCCCACCCCCGTTGGCTAAGCTGGCTAATGGGGGTGTTTTTGCATTTATGGAAATTTTAAACGATTCGTATTATATGAGTCTTGCTCTTGAGCTCGCGGCTAAAGCCTCCGGGCAGACCGGCATTAATCCGGTTGTGGGCTGCGTAGTCGTGAAGGATGGACGAATTATTGGCGTTGGCACCCATCTTAAACGGGGAACGGGTCACGCCGAGGTGCACGCGCTTCAGATGGCCGGCGACGATGCGGAAGGGGCGACGGTGTACGTCACGCTTGAGCCGTGCAGCCATTACGGCAAAACGCCGCCTTGCTGCGAACGCATTATCAATGCGAAGGCCGCCCGCGTCGTGGTGGCAACCACGGATCCGAATCCGCAGGTTGCGGGCAGAGGGATTGCTCGTCTCCGGGAGGAAGGCATCGAGGTCGAGGTTGGTTTGCTTGAAGAGCAATCCCGGAGCATGAACGAGAAATTCAACAAGTACATTACGACCCGGCTGCCTTTCGTCACGCTGAAGACGGCTAGCACGCTGGATGGAAAAATCGCCTCCCATACCGGAGACAGCCGCTGGATTACCGGGTCGGCCGCCCGCGAACAAGTGCATACGCTGCGCCATCAGCATGAGGCGATCATGGTGGGCATCGGTACGTTGCTGGCGGATGATCCTCAGCTGACGACCCGAGCGGCCGTTCCCGCGATTCATCCGGTTCGGATTATCGTGGACAGTCAGCTTCGCCTGCCGCTGGACGCTAGAGTCGTGACGGACGGCTTGTCCCGCACGATCGTACTCGCTTCCGCGAAGGCCGATCCGGCTCGCGAGAAGGTGCTGACCGAAGCCGGCGTTGAAGTCATCCGCTGCGGCGACGGGAAGCAGGTTGACCTGGCTGAAGCGATGCGCAAGCTTGGCGAGCTGGAGATTGGTTCGATTCTCCTGGAAGGCGGCGGCAAGCTGAACGGTGCCATGCTGGAGGCCGGATTAATCGATAAGATAATGATCTACATGGCAACCAAGATTATCGGCGGCTTTGACTCCCCCGGCACCTTTACGTTCGCCGGGTTCGAGAAAATGTCGCAAGCCATTGAACTTGACCATGTGAAGGTAGAGATGGCGGGAGAAGATATTTGCATATCCGGAAATCCGGTATACGGTAATGAATAGATTGGGGGAGTGCCCGTGTTTACCGGCCTGATTGAGGAAGTTGGCACTTTAAGACGGGTTAAGAAACAAGGCGAGGCGATGGTTCTGACGGTGGAAGCATCAAAGGTTACGGAAGGGGTTGCCCTCGGCGACAGCATTTCCGTTAACGGCGTATGCTTAACCGTGATCGCCTTCGACCGCACGTCGTTTGATGCGGATGTCATGCCGGAGACCTACCGGAAGTCCAATCTGCATCAGCTCCGGCCGGGTCAGGACGTGAATCTGGAGCGCGCGATGATGGCCGGCGGCCGGTTCGGCGGACACATCGTGCAGGGGCATGTCGACGGAGTTGGCATCATCACCGGACGCGAGACGGATGCGAATGCGGTTGTTTTCGCCATTCGGCTGTCTGACGACGAGATGATGCGTTATGTCATTCCGAAGGGCTCTATAACGATTGACGGGATCAGCTTAACGGTGGTTGGCACCCATGCCGCTGGCTTTTCGGTATCGGTCATCCCGCATACTTTGGGGGAAACCGCGCTGATGAACAAGAAAGCCGGCGATTCTGTCAATATCGAATGCGACGTCATCGGCAAATACGTCGATCATCTGCTGCATTACAAGCCTGCGGGCAGATCAGGCTCTGCCGGGCATACAGAGTCTAAGCTTAGCGCAGCCTTTTTGAGCGAGAACGGTTTTTTATAATACAAGGGTAACCGGATAGCAGGGAGGGAAATTGATGAATAGACAAGAGCTGGAACTGCAAGAAAATGTGTTTGACTCGATGGCGGCCGCCCTGGAGGATTTGAAGGCCGGCAAGCCGATTATCGTGGTGGATGACGAGGACCGCGAGAACGAGGGGGACTTGATCGCCCTGGCGGAGACCGCGTCACCCGAAGTTATCAATTTCATGATAACCGAAGCCCGCGGCCTGGTGTGCGTCCCGATCACGCGGGAGCGCGCCGAGCAGCTTGATCTGCCGCCGATGGTTCAGCACAACACGGACTATCACGGAACGGCTTTTACGGTATCGGTGGATCACGTGTCCACTACGACAGGGATCTCGGCCTATGAACGCTCGCAGACAGTCAAAGCATTGATTGATCCGGCGACGAAGGCAACGGATTTCCGCAAGCCGGGGCATATCTTCCCGCTGGTTGCGAAGGATGGCGGCGTCATTCGCCGCGCCGGTCATACGGAAGCCGGCATCGACCTTGCCCGAATGTGCGGATCGGAGCCTGCGGCAGTCATTTGCGAGATTATTAAAGAGGACGGGACGATGGCCCGCCTTCCCGATCTGATCGCTTTCAAGGAAAAGCATAACCTGAAGCTGATCACGATCCAAGGAATGATTGCTTACCGCAACGCCATGGAGAAGCTTGTTGACCGCATCGTGGAGGTCGACATGCCGACGGACTTCGGTCACTTCCGGGCGATTGCCTTCTCGAACCAGGCTGACGGCAAAGAGCATATCGCGTTCGTTAAAGGTAAGATAGACGGGGAGAAGCCGGTTCTGGTTCGCGTGCATTCGGAATGCCTGACCGGGGATGTTTTCCATTCGCATCGCTGTCAATGCGGTCCGCAGCTGCAATCGGCGCTTGAGCGAATCAATGAGGAAGGCAGCGGCATTCTTCTCTATATGCGTCAGGACAGTCAAGGGCTTGTTAACAAGCTGAAGACTTACGCCCGCATCGATCAAGGGGCGGACAAGGAAGAGGCCAAGCCAAAGATGGATCTTCGCGATTACGGCGTAGGAGCGCAAATTTTGCGAGACCTTGGCGTCCGCCAGATGCGATTGCTTACGAATAACCCCCGCAAGATCAGAGGCCTCGAGGGCCATGGAATCGAAATCGTGGAACGGGTACCGATTGAAATTCGCGAAAGCGGCAAGAAGTAATCAAGCCAAATAAAAATTTGACCTTACAAACCAGGAGGGCTTAACATGCCAAACGTATTTGAAGCAAGCGTAGTATCGGAAGGACTTCGATTTGGAGTAGTTGTAGGACGTTTTAACGAGTTTATTTCGGGGAAGCTGCTGAGCGGTGCGCTTGACGGCTTCAAACGCCACGGCGCGCAAGACAACGATGTGGATATCGCTTGGGTGCCGGGCGCCTTTGAAATTCCGCTTATCGCGCAAAAAATGGCGGAAAGCGGAAAGTACGACGCCGTTATTACGCTTGGCGCCGTTATCCGGGGATCAACTCCGCACTTTGACTACGTGTGCAACGAAGCGGCAAAAGGCGTAGCCGCAATCGCTCTGAAAACAGGCGTGCCAACGATTTTTGGCGTTCTGACGGTGGATTCGATCGAGCAAGCCATTGAGCGCGCGGGCACAAAAGCGGGAAATAAAGGCTATGAAGCGGCTGTTTCTGCAATAGAGATGGCAAATTTGTCGAAATTACTGCATAATTAGAGTAATCGCTCAAATTATGCTGCGTTACTTGTTATAGGACGTCAGCCATTTGCGCATGGCAGGGGGATCGTAAGAAGTGACGATGCACTACAAGTTGGAATCCTTTGAGGGACCGCTCGATTTGCTGCTTCATCTTATCGATAAGTCAGAAATCGACATCCATGAGGTTTCGATTAGTGAAATAACGGATCAATACATGGATTACTTGAATGCGATGAAGGAATTGGAGCTGGAGCTGACAAGCGAGTTCCTTGTTATGGCGGCAACGCTGCTGGCCATCAAGAGCAATCAGCTGCTGCCCAAACCTCCCGTATTCGAGGACTTCTATGAAGAATGGCCGGATGACGGCCTTGATCCGAGGGACGAGCTTATTCAGAAGCTGGTCGAATATCGTAAATTCAAGCAAATTGCAGAGCAGCTTCGGGAGAAGGAGCTGGAGCGCAGCCTTATCTATTCCCGCGAGCCGGACGATATGACGCCGTATATGAAAGAAGAGATCGTCAATCCGCTCGAGGGGCTGCATATCTCCGATCTGATTGCCGCATTCCAGCGGGCGCTGCGCCGAGCCGCGCGACGCAACATTGTGGCAACCGTGCAGAGGGACGAAATCTCGGTTAAGGACCGGATTCGGGACATTGTTGAGGTTCTGAAGCAGTTCGAGACCGTACGGTTTTCCCGTCTGATCCGCGAGAATATGAACAAGCATGAGGTTGTTGTGACGTTCCTTGCCATTCTGGAGCTGATGAAGATGAAACATATTCGCTGCTTCCAGCATCAGCTGTTTGATGACATCGTCATTCATTGGAGAGGAGAAGCGGCGGACCATGGATTATCCGAAGTTGAAATCGATTATTGAAGGCCTGTTGTTTATGGCAGGCGACGAAGGACTAAACAAACGGCAGCTGGCCGATATTTTGCAGCTTGACGCCGATCTGGCGGCCGATCTTGTGTATGACCTTCACAGGGATTTGGCTCGCGAGCAGCGCGGGGTGCAGGTAACGGAGGTAGCCGGAGCTTACCGGATGACCACCAATCCGGATCACGCCGCTTACTTTGAACGGATGGCGTATACGCCGACGCGTTCCCAGCTGTCGCAGGCTGCCCTCGAGACCTTGTCCATTGTGGCATACCGCCAACCGATTACCCGCATCGACATTGAGGAGATCCGGGGCGTCAAGAGCGACCGGGCGATTCAATCGCTTGTGTCAAAGGACTTAATTGAAGAGGTCGGACGGGCCGAAGCGATCGGCAGACCGATTTTGTACGGAACAACGAAATCATTCCTCGATTATTTTGGTTTGCCGAATATCAAAGCTTTGCCTGAGCCTAAACAAGTCGATATCGAAGAGGCGCTCGAGGAACAGACGCAAATGCTGTTCGAGCGTTTGGGCGAACGCCAGACGACGATTGACGAGTTTATTCCGGTTCATGACGATCAGGAATAACTCGACATTCCGATTTTTCTAAAGAATGGTCTAAGTGTTGAACAATTGGTCCGTTATTTCCCGCAGAAGCGGGATAACGGACCTTTTTACTTTTTTATCTAGTGACAATTCCGTTGAAAGTTGGTTATAATGACGGTTGTTCTTTTTTTATGAATAGGATGAACCTGTTTGTTCAGGGGATTCTAGCTGTAACGTCATACGATGGATAGCAGGAGGTAATACCACTGATTGAGCTTCTGGACATAAGAAAAACTTACGGGAATAGCATTGAAGCAGTTAAAAATATAAGCCTGACCATTCATAAAGGTGAAATATTCGGCATTATCGGACATTCCGGGGCAGGCAAAAGCACCTTGCTCCGCTGCGTGAATTTGCTGGAGCGCCCGACTTCGGGGACGGTGAAGGTAGGCGAAGTGGAGCTGACCCGGCTGTCGTCCACGCAGCTGCAGAAGGAACGCCGTAGAATCGGAATGATTTTTCAGCATTTTAATCTCTTGACGATGGCGACGGTACGCGATAATGTCGCGTTCCCGCTAGAGCTTGCGAAGATGCCGAGGGCGGCAGTCAAGGAACGGGTCGACGAGCTGCTGAAGCTGGTCGGGCTGGAGCAGCACGCGGATAAATATCCGGCGCAGCTTTCCGGCGGTCAGAAGCAGCGCGTGGGGATCGCCAGAGCGCTGGCGAACAATCCGGATGTGCTGCTATGCGACGAGGCTACCTCGGCGCTTGATCCGCAGACGACAAACGCGATTCTGTCGCTTCTGATGGACATTAATCAAAAGCTGGGCATTACGATTCTGCTGATTACGCACGAGATGCACGTTATCCGCGCGATTTGCGACCGCGTTGCCGTTATCGACGGCGGCGAGATCGTCGAGATGGGGGATGTCTTGGATGTCTTCCTGAAGCCGCAGCATCCGATTACGAAGGATTTTGTCAGCCAAATCGCGGATTCCTTCGATCCGCGGGAGCTTATCAACACGAGAAGCGGGCGTCTTATCAAAATCAATTACGTTGGCCAGATTACGTACGAGCCGCTGCTGTTTAACGCGGTCAAATCTACCTCCGTTGAATTTACGATCCTGCAAGGAACCGTCTCCCGCATGAAGAATACGCCTTACGGACAGTTGGTTATCGAGTTTATCGGCGATAACGGAGAGATTGACAGGGTGCTTGACGAGCTGCGGGCGAAAGGGCTGGAAGTAGGTGATTTGAAATGATGCTGAAGCAGAACATTGACTGGAGCCAAGTGCGCTGGGAGGATATTTGGCCCGCAACCAAGGATACTTTGACGATGATTGGCGCTTCGCTGTTATTCACCGTCATTCTCGGTTTGTTAATCGGGATTATCCTTTTCCTGACCTCCCGAAAGCAGCTGCTTGAACAGCCTGTCGTGTACGGCTTGCTATCGCTTGTTGTTAATATCCTGCGGTCGGTACCGTTTGTTATCCTGATGATTCTGATCATGCCGTTTACGAAGGTGCTGACCGGTACGACGCTAGGCGTACAAGGCACGATTCCGCCGCTTGTCGTTGCGGCAGCGCCGTTTTTCGCCAGATTGGTGGAAACATCTCTCCGCGAGGTGGATAAGGGCGTTATCGAGGCCGCGCAGGCGATGGGCGCTTCCAGATGGGATATCGTCAGACGCGTCCTGCTGCTTGAAGCAAGACCGGGCTTGCTGGCCGGAATTACGATTACGGCGGTTACGCTTGTATCTTATACGGCGATGGCAGGCGTGATTGGCGGCGGCGGTCTAGGTGACCTGGCCTTGCGTTATGGTTATCAAAGATTCCAGCTGAGCGTTATGATCGTTACGGTTTTAATGCTTATTATTTTGGTTCAACTCCTGCAGATGGCAGGCGACCATTTGGTTCGCCGGTTTAGCCGGAAGTAAGGTGGACATCATAGAAGCAACATACAGAAGATGGAGGAAAGGGAAATGAAGAAATTTGGTTTTATCCTGCTTGCCCTTACGCTTGTCATTGCGTTATCCGCATGCGGCGCTAAGAAGGAAGAGAACAACGCGAACAATACTTCGGCAGGGAGCGGCGGCAACGAAGTAAAAGAAGTCACCTTGAAGGTTGGCGCAACGCCGGTGCCGCACGCGGAAATTCTTAATTTCATCAAGCCTGCCTTGAAGGAACAAGGCATTAACCTTGAAGTCATGGAATTCAACGACTATGTTCAGCCGAATACGCAATTGTACGAGAAAGAACTGGACGCAAACTTCTTCCAGCATACGCCGTACCTTGATCAATTCAACAAAGACAAGGGTTACGACCTTGTAAGCGTTGCGGGCGTTCACATTGAGCCAATGGGCGCTTATTCCAAAAAAATCAAAAGCCCGGATGAACTGAAAGACGGCGCAAAAGTGGTTATTCCAAACGACCCGACAAACGGAGGCCGTGCGCTCCAACTGCTTGCCGCTAACAATGTGATCAAGCTGAAAGACGGTGTAGGCGTATCCGCAACCGTACACGATATTACCGAAAATCCGAAAAACCTGAAAATTACGGAAGTAGAAGCAGCAACTCTTCCGCGCGTTTTGGGTGAAGTCGATCTTGCTTTGATCAACTCCAACTTCGCGCTTGAGGCGGATCTTGTACCTACGAAGGACGCAATCTTTATCGAAGGCAGCGACTCGCCTTACGTGAATATTCTGGTTGCCCGTCCGGACAACAAGGATTCCGACGCGATGAAGAAGCTGGCTGCGGCCCTGCAATCGCCGGATGTGAAGAAATTTATCGAAGACAAATACGAAGGCGCAATTGTTCCTGCGTTTAAATAATCCAGACCGCCAAAAAACCGTGCAGATTAATCTGTACGGTTTTTTTGTCTATCAATCTAGTAGATTACCGACTTCCCCGACTGTCCCTAAGGATCCTTGCATCCCGTTTTTTTGCATGAATTTCGCTAGCCAAGCCATACTACAAGTAACCTATTTTTCATAAAGCTGGAGGAAGCATGGAATGATCGGTTATCCGTATATTTGGGTACTCGCGGCCGGTCTCATTATTGTGCTTTTCCTTCTCATTGCCTTGGTATCGCCTGTCGTGATCCAAGGAGAGATGAGACGCGATGGGGAAAATGACGACATCGAGATCAATTTCAAAGCGCTCTTCGGATTACTGCGCTATAAGTTCAAGATTCGCTCAATTGATTTCAGCGGCAAAGCGATCCGTCTGCAAGAGCATTTAATGGGTACAAGCATTGGCATGAGCAGCAAGGACGAGAAGAAGGATGAAATCGACACTCACCGCGTAATGGCTGGAATCGAGAAATATAAGCGCGCCGCGGCATTGACGTACAACCTCTCTCATTGGGCAAAACAAACGCTGGCGAAGGTCAGGCTGGAGGAGTGGAAATGGACCAGTGCCGTAGGCACGGGTGATGCGATGTGGACGGCAATGGCTACGGGCGCGCTGTGGTCGGTAAAAACAACGACCTTGGGCGTGCTGTCCCAATTCGTGAAGCTGAGGGCCGAGCCGAGAGTGGATGTGCAGCCTGTATACGCGCAAGCTTGCTTCCGAACGGAATGGACCTGTATCGCCAAGATTGGACTAGGCAATGCCGTCATGGCCGGCTTGCACCTGCTTGTGCGCCTGAGGAATGCAAAAGAGGGCGTACAGGCTTGGAGAAACTTGCTTTTTAAGGCATAAACGCTTGTGTAATTTGAGGCTGCGGTCCGTTTCGTACATAGTCCGTACCTGGGATGAGCACAATACCAAAAGTGTAGGCGAGTCCTCATCCTTAACGCACAAACACAATTTAACTTCAGGAGGAGTCACAATGCCAGAACATCCGATTCAAGGCCTTATGCAGACCGCAATGGAAAATATCAAAGAGATGGTCGATGTCAACACGATCGTCGGAGATCCCGTTCAAACGCCGGACGGCAGCATCATTATGCCGATCTCCAAAGTTGGCTTCGGCTTCGTGGCGGGCGGCAGCGATATACGCTACGACGGTTCTGCCACGCATGATCACACTTCGTCGTCGGACGGCCATAACCATCATAATGCCGGAGCTGCGGGGCCGTTTGGCGGCGGCAGCGGCGGCGGCGTTTCGATTACCCCAATCGCATTTCTGGTCGTTGGTACGCATGGCGTGAAGATTGTGCCGCTTGACAACCAAACGCATCTGATGGAGCGCATCATCGATTCGGCTCCTGTCGTATTCGATAAAGTGCAGCATATGTTCAGGACATCAGCCGCCAAGCATGACCATGACTATATCACAGACGGTAACGACACCCTCATCTAGGGAAACTGCCCGCAAGGGCAGTTTTTCGTTTTGGGGCATGTCTTAATTTGCCCATTCCGAGCATATACTGTACAAGGTGAGGGCTGACGATAGGAAAGGAGCAGCGAAAGACGTGATAGGAAGACAGCTTCGCCGGATAGGAATCGCCTTAGGGGCAGCAAGTTTGATTTGGGGGACAAGCTTTACGGCATTCGTGCACGCGGCGCCGAATCCTTACCATACAAGCGCGAATGCTTCGGCGCTGGTTGATGTGAAATCGGGGAGAATTCTGTACAGCGAAAATGGAGACCAATCGATGCGGATTGCCAGTCTCACGAAAATCATGACCGCAATCGTCGCAATCGAGCACGGTAAGCTGTCGGATCAAGTGAAGACGAGCAGCAGAGCGGTAGGCAAAGAGGGCTCTTCCATTTATCTGCAGCTGGGGGAGGAAATGACCCTTCTCAATATGCTATACGGACTTATGCTGCGTTCGGGCAATGATGCGGCAACGGCAATCGCCGAGCATGTAGGGGGCTCGGAGGAAGGCTTTGTCCACCTCATGAACGAGAAAGCCGAGATGCTTGGTTTAACCCATACCCAATTCCAAAACCCGCATGGCCTTGATGTAGACGGACATTACTCATCTGCCAACGACCTTGCGAAACTGACGGCATACGCGCTTCGGAATCCGGTATTTGCCGAAATCGTGAGCACGAAGGTCAAAAGTGTTCCGAATCCTCATGAGAAATGGCAATACAGCTGGACCAACAAGAACAAAATGCTGGCTATGTACGAAGGTGCGGATGGCGTTAAGACCGGTTATACCAAAAAAGCGCTGCGCTGTCTGGTCAGCTCGGCGACGAAAAACGGTCAGCAGCTGGCTGCGGTTACATTGAACGACCGGGATGACTGGATCGATCACCGTCACATGCTGGATTGGGGCTTTAAGCATTATCCGCTGGTGGAAGTGGCAAGCAAGGGTCAGACGATTGCCGGATATCCGTTAGCGGTGGGGAATTCCTTCTATTATCCGCTAGCCGAAGAGGAACGGGGCAGTCTGCAGTCAAGGCTGGTCGTTCTTGATATGGCTACGATGAACTATAAGCTTGGGGAACGCGGTGCGCTTGAATGGTATTTGAACGGTCAGAAAATCGGATCCATTCCTGTTTACGATATCGGCAGTGCCAGAATGAGCTTGCCGGAACGCAAGCCGCAGTCGGATGCCGCATTGCTTCTCGATTACAAAAAAGCTTCCAGAGAGCATGAAAGCTTCATCCATTCGATAACTGCTGTTATCGGTGCACTATTTTGAAATACAGGCTTGTTTATTGCTTGTATTTCGCATGCGAAACGGATGCTCATCCTTAAGCAGCCGTTTACGCTTGGCTAATCGGGGGAGGTAAGCCAATTATGGTGAACTGGATATGGTTGTTTTTTATTGTTATAAGCGTGGCTGTGGCGGCTATGAACGGACGGATCGATGCGGTAACGCAGGCGGCGTTTGATGGCGCGAAATCCGGAGTTACCATCAGCTTCGGCCTCATTAGCATTATGGTATTCTGGCTGGGGATGATGCGGATTGCGGAGGATGCCGGAGTGCTCAGAAGGATGGCCAAGCTGTTAAGTCCCGTCGTGCGGTGGCTGTTCCCGGACGTTCCGGCCAATCACCCCGCAATGGGCTATATCATGAGCAATCTGAGCGCCAATCTGTTCGGCTTGGGAAATGCCGCCACTCCAATGGGGATTAAGGCGATGCAGGAGCTGCAAAAGCTTAATCCCGACCAAGAGACGGCAACGCCGGCGATGTGCACGCTGCTGGCGTTAAATACGTCCAGCATTACGCTTGTACCTACGACTTTAATTGCAATCCGGATGAATTACGGTTCCGCAAACCCTGCGGAAATCGTTGGCACCACTCTTGCGGCAACCTTTGTTGCGACGGGTGCCGCTATTCTCGCGGACCGATGGTACCGGAGGAGGTCAGGGCCGCCTCCGGCGAATAAATTGACCTCGGGTCACGCATCCGGCAAGGCATTGCCGGCTCATACCGCAATGGATCCTCCAGTGTCGGCCGTCTCAACGGTAAAGGGAGGTGGCGATTTTGTTTGAGTTGTTTACCCGCGTTTCGGCTTGGCTTATTCCCGCCATTATCGTATTTATACCTTTATATGCGGCATTTCGGAAAGTCCCTGTATACGAAACTTTTATTGAAGGCGCAAAAGACGGCTTTGGCACTGCGATTAACATCATTCCCTCGCTGGTTGGCATGATGGTGGCGATCAGTATGTTCCGCGCCTCCGGTGCGATGGATATGATGCTTGGCGCGGTGCGCCCCTTGTTTGATTGGCTTAGCATTCCGACGGAAGTGCTGCCGCTTGGCATACTGCGGCCGCTTACTGGAGCGGGATCGCTTGCATTTACGGCCGATCTTATTGCCACGCATGGGCCGGATTCCATGATTGGCCGTATTGCGTCAACGATTCAAGGCAGCACGGATACTACGCTGTACGTGCTGACGGTATATTTTGGCGCGGTGGGTATCCGCAAGACCAAATATGCGCTTAAAGTAGGCTTATTCTCGGATTTAGTCGGATTTTTGGCTGCAATCATGATCTGCATGTACATATTCAAGTAGCCCGCGCTTGTGCTTTCTCTTCCATATCGTTATGATGGAGGTTGAGGTGAAAGCATTGGAACGTTTACAGAAAATATTAGCGCAAGCGGGCGTCGCATCCCGTCGAAAATGCGAAGAGCTTATTCTGGCCGGTGCCGTAGAGGTCAACGGCGAGAAAGTGACCACGCTTGGGGTAAAAGCGGATCCGGCATCGGATGAAATTACGGTGAACGGCAAGCCGATCCGCAGTGAGAAAAAGATCTATTTGATGCTGAATAAGCCAAGAGGTGTCATCACAAGCGCCAAGGATCCGCAAGGGCGCAAAGTGGTGGCTGATTTTTTGCCCGGCATTAGAGAGCGCGTGTATCCGGTCGGTCGGTTGGACTACGATACGGAAGGGCTGCTGCTTCTTACGAATGACGGGGAGTTCGCCAATCTGCTCACGCATCCGAGCCATCACGTGCCCAAGACCTATTACGCAACCGTAAAAGGCGTACCGCACGGATCGCTTCTCGATCAGCTGAAGAAGGGCGTTATGCTGGAGGACGGCATGACCGCGCCAGCGGAGGTCGAATACCAGGATATCGACGAAGAAAAAAATATGTCGACGATCCGCATTACCATTTACGAAGGACGCAACCGGCAGGTGCGCCGCATGTTTGATGCGATCAAGCATCCGGTGCTGAAGCTGAGACGCGTGAAATTCGGCGAGCTTGGACTGCGCACGCTGGCGAGAGGACAGTTCAGACACCTTACTCCGGTTGAGGTTAAGGAGCTTCGGGACCAGGCGCGCAAGACACATAAAGTTCATAAAAAGTAAACGGCGGCAGCGGTTATTGCCGCCCATTTTTCGTTATAATGAGTGTATTATTAGCTGACATCAATGGTGAAATGTAGGTGATGGGACGGGAATGGGCAAGTATCGAAAAACGGTGCAAGTTGTCATTCTGCTGGCCGTGCTTGTTGTAGGCGGATATGCCATAGGCAATACCCTATTCGCCGCTAAGGACGAGGGCATTCCGAAAATCGGGGAACAGCCGCCTGATTTTACGCTGTCCGATTTGCATGGCAATACGCACAATCTTTCCGATTATAAAGGCAAGGCCGTTGTCATTAACTTCTGGGGGAGCTTCTGCCCGCCTTGCGTGAAGGAGATGCCGGAGTTCGAGCGCCAGTTCGAGAAATGGAAGGACTCGGGTCTCGAGGTGCTTGCGATTAATCTGAGCGAAGATACGCTTACGGTTAACAATTTCGTTCGCAGATTTGACCTGAGTTATCCGATATTGCGCGACGTGAACCGAAAGACGGAGCGGAAATACGGGCTGGAATCTTACCCGACAACCTTTTTTGTCAAGCCGGACGGGACCATTCTGGATGTATTTGTAGGCGGGATGAGCGAGCAGGACATCGATTCCCGCGTAGACAAACTGCTGCAGTAAAGCTGACTAGGAGGTTTCACGGTGTTATCGCTACATAACACGAAATGCGAATGCGGGCATCAGAATGCGGTTGGAACGGTCTTGTGCGAGAGCTGCGGCAAGCCGCTTATGGAAGACGTCGAGAGCGATGCCCCTCTTGAAATGCGTTACGACGGCGTTGCGCGCCGGTCGCAGAAGAGTAATCCGAATCCGATAGATAAAATTTGGAATTTCTTCTCTTCCGTCAAAATCGCCGTCTACTTAATCGTCATTACGCTGGTAACGGCTATGTTTGGCACGATCTACCCGCAGGAAGGGTCTTTCCTGAACAATTTCAAGCCTTCCGTCTATTACGAGGAAACCTACGGGCTGCCCGGCAAGATTTATTATAAGCTAGGCTTGTCTCATACATACGATTCTTGGTGGTTTATTACGCTGCTGGTTATGATCGGCACGTCATTGGTCATTTGCAGTCTCGACCGCGTGCTGCCGCTGTATAGAGCTTTAAGCAAGCAGCAAATCCGCAAGCACCTGCACTTTATTAGGAGGCAGAAGGCGGTATACAACGGTCAGGTCGAAGGCGACGCGGAGGAATGGGTCAAGCAGTTCTCCGCGCATTTGAGGAAAAAACGCTACAAGATACACACGGACGGTACGGCCATGCTTGCCGAGAAGAACCGGTTCAGCCGCTGGGGTCCGTATATTAATCACATCGGTCTCATCCTGTTCCTGCTGGCTATTCTTGCCCGGAGTCTCCCGGGCTGGCAAATGGACAGTTACGTAAGCGTTCCGGACGGCGATACGGTACAGATCGAGGGAACGAACTATTTCGTGAAAAACGAGAAGTTCACCGTCGAATATTACACGGACGACGAGCTTCCGCCGGAGCTCAAAGGAACGATCCGTGCAAAGCGATACGAGACAAAGGCTGTATTATACAAGTGCACGGACAATTGCGGAGACCATGCAGAGGGAGAGCCTGTTCTGAAGCAAGTAAAGGAACAGGATATTCTCGTGAATCATCCGCTCAAGTACGACGGTCTAAAGCTCTATCAATTCGACTATGACGTAACGCCTAAGCTAAAGAGCGTAAGTCCCGTCCTCGTGAATAAGGAAACGGGCGAATCTTACGGACCGTTTGAGCTGCCGATGAAGGATGCGCCGCTGGATTATTCGCTTGGACCTTACAAAATGAAGCTGGCCGCCAATTATATGGAATTCGGCATCGGGGAAGACGGGGAGCCCGTTACGCTCAGCCGCGATCCGAATGCGCCTGCTTTTATCTTCTTGATTACGGGTCCCGGCTTGCCGGAGAAAGGCCAGCCTTATATCTATTTCCCGATGCAAAAGGACAAAGAAAAGTTTGATCAGGACAAGCTTAATGCTTCCATTTCGGACAAACTGGAAATCAAGGTAAACGGCATGGAAAATGTTCATTTCGCCGAGGCTTCCACCTATTTGAACGTCCGCAAAGACAAGGCTTTAACTTATGTCTGGTATGGCGCCGCGATTTCGATGCTTGGCCTGCTGCTCGGCTCTTATTGGCAGCACCGGCGGATCTGGCTTCGCGTTGACGACGGCAAGCTGTCGCTTGGCGCTCATACTAACAAAAACTGGTACGGCATGAGAGCAGACGTGGCTTACGCGCTCCGGAAATCCGGAATTGACGTAGATCCGAAGTCGCTCGATAACGGAGGGAATAACGCGTGAGTTATGTCGATTTCAGCAGCGATGCCTTCATCGCCGCCTTCTTCCTGTATTGCTTTGCATTCCTATTCTATGTGGTAACGATTGCAGGGAAAAAGTGGAGCAATCGTGATCCAATCAAGCATGAACAGCGCTGGTCGCGAATCTCGTTCGTTACCTCGACGCTTGGCCTTATAGCTCATCTGACCTTCTTCTTTACGCGTTGGATCGGAAGCGGCCAAATCCCGACAAGCAACATGTACGAGTTCATTACCTTCCTTGGCATGGCTATAATGATCGCGTTTACAATCGTATATGCGATCTACCGCAAGCCGCTGCTCGGAATGTTCGCTCTGCCGCTTGTTGTCCTGGTTGTTGCCTACGCATCCGTCTTCCCGCAGGAAGTGCAGCCGCTTATTCCGGCGCTAAGCTCGATCTGGCTGAAAGTCCACGTAACGACGGCGGCGCTTGGCGAAGCCTTCTTCGCTGTAGGATTTGCGGCCGGTCTGATGTACCTGCTCCGCGTGGTGGATTTCAAGCAGACCTCAAAGGAAGCTAAGCGGGATCAGTTTTGGGTAGAATTCTCTTTATATACGATTGTCCTTGTAATAGGCTTCATTGCGATCGTGTTTATTTTCAGAGGGGCTGGATACGAGGCGAAGTTTACTCAAGAAAACGTGACCATCGACAGCAAAGGCGTGGATCATTCCTCGACCGATACGGCGGAATATACGCTGCCCCCAATCGTGAAGCCTTATAACAGCAAGGCTGAACATATGGATTCCTTCCTCGGCATGGACAAGCCGCTGTTTGAGGCGCCAAGCTGGATGAACGGCGTTAACGCCGGGCGCAAGCTGAATACGGTTATCTGGTCGGTAATTGCGGGCTCGATTCTTTACGGCCTTATTCGTCTCTTGTTCCGCAAACGGATCGGAGCGGTTATTCATCCGCTTATGGAAGATATTGATCCGGACGATCTCGACGAGATCAGCTACCGGGCAATCGCAATCGGCTTCCCTGTCTTTACGCTAGGCGCGCTTATTTTCGCCATGATTTGGGCGAATATTGCCTGGGGCCGCTTCTGGGGCTGGGATCCGAAGGAAGTCTGGGCGCTTATCTCCTGGCTGTATTACAGTGCTTATCTGCACTTCCGTTTATCGCGCGGCTGGCAGGGCAAACGCTCTTCTTGGCTTGCGGTTATCGGCTTTGTCGTTATTCTATTCACACTGGTTGGGGTTAACCTTGTCATCGCTGGTTTACACTCCTACGCAGGCGTATAATAAGTCTAATGAAATTTGTTTTGAAAGGAGCAACACCGCATGTCCGACTATGCAAGCCGTATTCTTGTGGTAGACGACGAGGAACGGATTCGTCGTTTGCTGAAAATGTATTTGGAGAAGGAAGGCTATTTAATCGATGAAGCGGAAGACGGTGAGACGGCGCTTCGGCTCGCTACTGTAACCGATTATGCGCTTATTCTGCTCGATGTCATGCTTCCTGGCATTGACGGCGTGGAGGTGTGCTCCCGTTTGCGGCAAGTAAAGGCAACGCCGGTTATTATGCTGACAGCCAAAGGGGAAGAGATGAACCGGGTGCAAGGATTTGAAGTTGGCGCCGACGACTATGTCGTGAAGCCGTTTAGTCCTCGCGAGGTCATCTACCGGGTGAAGGCGATTTTGCGCCGATCGTCAGCGACGGCCTTTTTGACCAAAGAAGTAAATTCGAGCAATAACATCGTATTTCCTCATCTGGTTATCGAGCATGATGCGCACCGCGTATCGGCCGGTGGACAAGAAGTAAGCTTAACGCCTAAGGAATATGAATTGCTTCATTACTTGGCCGTATCGCCGGACAAAGTATTTTCGCGGGAAGAGCTGCTGAAGGATGTCTGGAATTATGAGTTCTTCGGCGATCTTCGGACCGTAGATACGCATGTGAAGCGCCTACGCGAGAAGCTGAACAAAGTATCGCCCGACGCGGCTTCGATGATTACCACGGTATGGGGCGTGGGATACAAGCTCGAGGTGCCGAAGTAATGAGGCTGCTGAAGCGCTGGGGGCATTTCGCCCTGCATACCGTTGTAGGGAAGCTATGGTGGACGATTATGTTTCTCGTCGCCCTTGTCCTTGTGATTCTCGGGACGTTCCTGCTTCAGTATATCGATATTGCTTTTAAAGACTCCCAGCATCAGATCAAGGTGCTGTTTATCGTGGTAGCCATTCTTGGCTTTCTGCTATCTACTTTCTTCGCTTTCTTCTTGTCGTCGAGGATTCAACAGCCTTTGCTTCAGTTGAAGAGAGCGGCGGATTCCATCGCCGGAGGCAATTATAAGACGAGGGTACAAATCCGGTCCTCGGACGAGATTGGGGATCTGGCCAAAACCTTTAACCATATGACCGAGCAGTTAGGTACGCTGATCGATGATTTGAATCACGAAAAGGAGCATCTTTCCAGCATCCTGAGGAGTATGGGGGATTCCGTTATCACGTTCGACGCCGATGGGGAGGTCATTCTGACGAACCCGCCGGGTCATATGCTGGTAAGCCGGTGGTCCGATCTGGAGATGGACATGGATTGGGAAGCGGAAGAAGCCCCGCCGTTCCTCAGCGTTCCAGGACCTCTTCGAGACACGTTTGAGCGCGTTATGCAGTCCGGACGCGACTGTACGAATAAAGTACAGGTTCTTAACAATGCATGGTCCGTTGTCATGGCCCCTCTGCAAAATGACGGGGTTGTCCGCGGGGCGGTTGCCGTTATCCGGAATGTGACGGAGGAGCATAAACTCGAGAAGCTGCGCAGGGATTTTGTCGCGAATGTCTCGCACGAAATTCGGACACCACTCTCCATGCTGCAGGGCTACAGCGAAGCGCTGCTCGATGATATCGTTGCTTCGCCGGAAGAGAGGAAAGAGCTCGTCCAGGTTATCTACGATGAGTCGCTTCGGATGGGCAGACTGGTCAACGACTTTCTGGACATGGCCCGGATGGAAGCCGGTCATGTGGAGCTCAGTCTCCAGGAATTCGATCTGCGCAATGTCATCCGCCGGGTTCACCGAAAGTTCCAGGTGTATGCAAAAGAGCGGGACGTCAGCTTGATTGCGGATCTCCCGGATACACCACTTGCCGTACGAGAAGCGGATGAAGACCGTATCGAGCAGGTACTGACGAATCTGATGGATAATGCGCTTCGTCATACGCCGGCGGGCAAATCCATTAAGATTGCCGGTCAGCTGGCGACGATCAACAACCTGAAGTTCGTTAAGCTGATTGTAGCGGATGAAGGACAAGGTATTCCAAGCGAGGATGTGCCTTATATCTTCGAACGGTTCTACAAAGCCGACA
This sequence comes from Paenibacillus sp. BK720, assembly GCF_011761545.1. Lineage (NCBI taxonomy): Bacteria > Bacillati > Bacillota > Bacilli > Caryophanales > Paenibacillaceae > Paenibacillus > Paenibacillus sp. BK720. The sequence goes on from NZ_JAASRQ010000001.1 coordinate 1,207,425, forward strand.
AGGCCCGCAAACGCGGTGCCTCGGGCGGAACTGGACTGGGACTAGCTATCGTCAAAAACATTATTACGCAGCATAACGGCCGCATTGAGGTCGACAGCGTCCTTGGAAAAGGCACGACGTTCACCTTGCTGCTGCCTGTCGAATCGAATCAATAGATGTCAATACGCTCCCTTCGGGGAGCGTTTTTTTGTTGAATGAGGGGGATTAATCTTGTTGTTCGTGGAACATGGCGTGGTTTTTGTTGTTTCGCGGCGGATTGCTTGGTACGCATCGGGCAATGGACGCGAGAAAGGCGGGCACTGCGCTCCGGGAAGAGCGTTCCCCCCTCACCCCTCGCGAGCCCCTTGGCCGTGCGCGCTTCGCGCCACGCCATGCTTAAGAAATGTGCGGCATGACAACAAAGCCGATTGCACTTCTTTTTTTAAGAACGGCTATCAATTGATCCTTCATGGTTTCGGGACAGATCAGCTGAATGACAACTTCGCTTTTGCGGTTGGAAGCCAGTCTTAGTTTGTTCTTATTAACCGCTAACTCGATGGCCAGTCCAATCACGAAGCCCGTAATTAACCCAATCAGTCCCCAGATCACCGGCCCCCAGCGCCATATAAAACCATAGATCGTTCCCAGCACCATAAAGACGGTGCCGCCTACCATAGCTCCGTCGAGAATACTTCTGCCGTCGACCCGATGAATCGAGTCGATGACATTCGTATGCGGATCAAGGTTTTCTAAGGGCAGTGCAAAAATACTCTCGGATGGTATGCCTAGTTTCTCTAAATCATGGATAGCCATTTCCACAAATGGCGAGTGCTCAAAGGTAGCGATGATCTTCACTATATTGTTATCCAAGACCCTTAATTGTCCCAAATTTTCAGCCCTCGTTCTTAAGTACCGTATTTGCTCGATGTCGAACAAAATATTATTCTCGTTCACAGACGCAAAAGCCTGATAAAGCGCGAACACATACATCGAAGGAAGGAAAAGAAACCATTGCCAGTCGATTAAGTCGGCCATGCTCTTGAAATCGCCAAGAAACGAATAAAGCCAGGCGCGGACGGCCATAGCCTTGTAACAGACGAATATCCACCATGCTAAAACAAACGTGCCCACAACCGTACTGCCGCTATAAAGCTGTCCTAATCCCGGGGACAAGGCAGACCAAACCAGTCCAGCCCACGGATGCTTTTTATCCAGGATTACAATATCGAAAAAGCTTACGCCCGATGGCGTAACCGGAGCATCTTCTATCTCCGAAAGGGTATGGCTCTTGTTATTCTCAACCGCGCAGCGGTAACTGTCCCATATGCTGTAGGCAAACACGGCCACATAGAGTAAAAGCCAATTCTGGTTTAACTGAGCCTTAGCCTCATCGAAACGTCCTTGAAAGGAAAGGGCGATGCCCATGTTGAGGTTCGCCTTGTTGTTGACGACCAGCTCCCAAACGATCAATACAAAACCATGCAGGTATTTTCCTAGAAACATATGCCCGAACCCGGGAAATGCGATTGACCACCAGGCCGCAACCCAAGGGGGGCGGGGATAGACCGAATTAATTCCGAAGACGGAAATATGCCCTTTGGAATAGCGAGGTTTGATGCTGGCGGACTGGAATCTCTGATGTGGCATCGATAATCTTCTCCTGAGCTTTTGGTCGTCTTTTTCTAACCTTTCCAATCACCGCCTATTTTATCTGCAGTAAGACAAAAAAGTGTGCATACCCGGTAAATATCATTAGGGGGTATCTATCAATTACAGATAGGAGATGGTTTTCATAGAGTTAGGGTGATAGACCAGTACGAGCTATTTGTCAGGTACATATAAATACAGTATATCGTTACTTATAACCAATTCAGTTGAGGGGAGTGCATCTATGAAATTAAAAAAAGCTAGACTTCTAGATTAATAAAGAAATGAGTGAGTTGAGCATGAAGAGAGGTTAGAGCATGAATGATTTAATGACGATCATTACCATTTGTACTTTCTTCCTTACGATCGGCTTTATATTCTGGAAACCCAATATTAATGAAGCGATTCCGGCATCCGTGGGAGCGATAATCGTACTTTTAACCGGAACCGTATCCTTGGCCAACCTCGGTGAGATCACGGAAACGATCAGCGGAGCGGCCATAACGATTATCGCAACGATCGTGATGGCTATCGTGTTAGAAAGCTTTGGTTTTTTTCAATGGGCTGCCGAGCTTTTGGTTCGGAAAGCAAGAGGGTCGGGCATCCGGTTATTTTGGCTGACGAGCCTGTTTTGCTTCCTAATGACGATGTTCGTAAACAATGACGGCAGTATTCTCATTACAACTCCGATTTTATTAATGCTGCTGAAAAGCATGGGACTGAAAAACCATCAAAAGATTCCTTATTTAATATCCGGCGCGCTTATCGCGACAGCATCCAGTGCTCCGATCGGAGTCAGCAATATTGTCAATCTTATCGCGCTTAAAATCGTTCATATGGATCTCTATATGCATACCGCCATGATGTTTGTTCCAGCTTCCCTTGGCCTCGTATTGCTTACGGTTCTCCTCTTTCTCCTTTTCTACCGTACCCTTCCGAAAAAACTGCCTCCAGTTGCACCGTGGGGCTTAAAGCCAGGCGGCCATCCGCTCCAAGGAGAGTCCGCTGAAGTAAAAGTAAGAAGCAACAAATTCATGCGCAATGTGCTGATCTTCGTTTTTTGCGTGCGAGCCAGCCTGTTTGTTGCGTCCTATATTCATTTTCCGGTATCTTTGATGGCGGTTATCGGTTCCGCTTGTCTGCTCGCTTGGCGATGGATTTATCTGAAGATTCCTCCTGTAGACATGATAAAGAAAACCCCATGGTATATACTCGTGTTCGCGTTTGGTATGTATGTCATCATCTATGGCCTGCGCAATCTTGGACTTACGGAATGGCTTATTCATTTCCTGCAGCCGCTTGTCGCCGGCAGTCTGGTGCATGCCAGTGTCCTGATGGGATTGCTGCTGACGGTCCTGTCCAACCTGTTCAACAATCACCCGGCCTTAATGGTAGGAACATTAACGTTAACGAATATGGGACTTGATCCGCTTACGCTCAAGATCTCTTATCTTGCAAGCGTGATCGGCAGCGATATGGGTTCGCTTCTGCTTCCGATCGGTACGCTCGCCACCATTATGTGGATGCACATCCTTAGAAAAGGCGGCGTGAAAATAAGCTGGGGGCAGTACTTGAAGGTTACGATAGTCGTCATACCGATTACCGTTATCGTGACGTTAATTTTACTAAGCTACTGGGTATCTTGGTTGTTCTGATAGGAGAGTGGCCTAAGAACCCGGCGGTAAATAAAAAATGACCTTCGCGAAGGAAGGTCGCATCATGCACATCATCAGTTTATGAGAGCCATTTGCCGTAAGCTTGGGTTTTTAGGACGCCCGGGTCCCATTTAGCAAAAAGGGCATATAAAAACGCCGGACATCAGCTGGTTGCAGCAAGATGTCCGGCGTTATTTCTATTAGAACAAGGTAATTTCTTTCGCTGTGTTCAGGTCAGGCAGGCTAGTCAATTGCTCAAGGATGTCTTTGCCCGCGTTTTTATCTACCGTCAGAACCATGATCGCGGAACCGCCAACCAGCTGACGGCCTACTTGCATCGTAGCAATGTTCACGTCGTTGTTGCCAAGAAGCGTACCGACGCGGCCGATGATGCCCGGTTTGTCGTTATGCGAGATCAGGATCAGATTGCCTTCCGGCGTAACGTCAACAGGGAACTTATCGATTTGAACGACGCGCTCGCCATAACCGGTAAGCAGAGTGCCAGCTACGATACGCTCTTCTTGTTTCGTGCGGAGCGATACCGTTACCAGGTTCGTAAAGTCTTTGGAAGCCTGGGATTTTTGCTGTACGATATTGAGGTCGCGAACTTTGGCAAGATGCATCGAGTTAACGACGTTTACTTGGTCGGAACCGAGATGATGCGAAAGCACGCCTTTTACAATGTAACGAGTCAGCGGCTGAGTATCAACCTCCGCAAGCTCGCCGGAGTAACGTACGGTAATTTCCTGTACGGCACCTTCCGTAATTTGCGCAACCAGGCTGCCAAGTTTCTCGCCGAGCGAGTAGTACGGCTGCAGCTTGCTTTGCAGGTTAGCCGGGATTGGAGGCATGTTAACCGCATTGCTGAACGGCTCATTGCGCAGGATGTGCAGGACTTGCTCCGAAACGTCGATTGCAACGTTCTCTTGAGCTTCAACGGTGGAAGCGCCAAGATGCGGAGTAACGATGATTTTAGGATGCTTCAGGAATGGATGATCCTCGGTAGGAGGTTCCACCTCGAATACGTCGAATGCCGCTCCGGCTACGATGCCGGCATCAATCGCGTCAACAAGGGCGAGCTCGTCGATAATGCCGCCGCGCGCGCAGTTGATGATACGCATGCCAGGCTTCATGACTTCGAATTGCTTCTTGCCGATCATATGACGGGTTTCCGGAGTAAGCGGAGTATGAACGGTCATGAAATCGGCGTTGCGAACGATTTCGTCAACCGTAGCCAGCTTAACGCCAAGCTTCTCGGCACGCTCTTCCGTCATGAACGGGTCGTAGCCCATGATTTCCATGCCAAATGCTTTTGCGCGTTTTGCAACTTCGCTGCCGATACGGCCCATGCCAAGAACACCCAGGGTTTTGTTGCGAAGCTCAACGCCAAGGAACGATTTACGGTCCCAAACGCCGCCAACGGTTTTCAGGTAGGCTTGCGGAATGTGACGGGCAACCGCCATCATCATCGCGAAAGTATGCTCGCAAGTCGTAATCGTGTTGCCGTCCGGCGCATTGATAACGATAATACCGCGCTGGGTTGCTGCTTCCAAATCGATATTGTCTACGCCTACGCCGGCGCGGCCCACAACTTTAAGCTGCTTGCCGGCTTCCATAATGCGCGGCGTTACGCGCGTTTGGCTGCGCACGAGCAGGGCGTCGTATTCGCCGATAATGCTCACCAATTCGTCTTCGCTTAGTCCGGGCTTTTTGTCGACTGCTACATCATCTGCGTCTACAAGCTGTTGAATGCCCAGATCACTGATGGGATCCGATACTAACACTTTAAACATATGTAGATTGCCTCCTAAAATTTTTGTGAAGTGCCGACATAAGGAGCAAACAGGGGTCTGCCCGATATGTCGGCACTTCACGTCCATTTGTATTCTGATCGTTTTGTTGCTAAAACAAAAAACCTCGTCCCGGCACAGTAACGAGAGCGAGCCGGACGAGAGGTTCGTCTTAATTGCGGGCAATCGTAAATGGCAGCTGTTGTCTCCGATGTGTGAAAAAATGCACGATTTATATCAATGCGAAACGTGATTAAACCGATATGGACAACCGTTATTATTTTATAGCATGGTGGTGGACAAATGCAATGTATAAACTTGATCAAATGTGAAATTTTCGTTATGATTCAAAGCATTGCAAGAGATAATAACAGGTCAGGGGAGAGATAGGCATTGATGGAGTGGAAGGAATTGGATCCGGAGCTGCTGCTGCAGATGCTTGCGGACAGGCAGATTGAGCCGGAGCAAATCATCGACGTGCGCGAAACATTTGAATGGGAATATTATCATTTGGAATCATCCCGGTTAATCCCCATGAATACGATCCCCTACAGTCTCGGAACCATTTCGGATGACAAACCGTTATATATAGTATGCGCGCATGGGGTGCGCAGTGCGGCCGTTTGCAATTATTTAGAAGAACAAGGCTACGGCAACCTCCACAATGTTACCGGCGGAATGGCTGCCATAGCCTCGTTGCAAGGGTTTCAATATGATTAAAGAAGCTTAAGTTAAGAGAAGAACGGAAGCTGTGGCAGAAGATCTTTATTGTAGAGCTTCGAGCGGTTCTCGGTGAAGTCGCCGCTGCGGACGGCCTCCGTATCAATCAACAGGTCCGCAATGGCGGACACCGTCTTCAAATTCAGCTTCGCGGGTTGGCCGGAAGCGATAAAATCGTCGATGCGGCTTGTCAGATCCTGCGGATAATATTCAGTGAACTGCTGACGCGAAGCCAGCTGATCTGCCATCAGCTTGTTTTTTACGATAAGGGGCAGGCTTGACCAGCTGTTGATTTGGATAACCTTAGGCGTTGTATAATTAGCAGGGATGTTCGGCTCAACGGTTGCCCCCCATTTCATCATGGCGGCGTAATAGGCCTGTTGAGCGGCCAATGCCTGCTTCACCGCAAGCTGGTAGGATCCCAGTTGCTTAATGCTGCTTTGAAGCTTCGAAGCATCCGTTGATTTCGCGCTTGCGGCCGCCGCTTTCGCCGCCTTTTCGAATTGCTCCAGGCTTCGGATATAATTCGTTTGGGCCTCTCCGAGAAGAGGAGACTTCTGCATATCGAAAGAGGAAGCCGCGGTTCTTTTCGAGTGAGCGAGCTCCGCTAAATGTTTTAGAGCGGATGAGGCGCTGCCGCCTTGGCCCTTCGCAAAGTCGTCCATCGCGTCATTCCATTCGGATTGAAATTCACGGTAAGACAAAAATACGGTATGATAGAAAGAGACAAGATCCTGCTGCTGATAGGGGCTGCTGGTTTGAACCGCTGCCGCCTGCAATTCTTTCATTTCGTACTTGGTTTCCGTTTTGGACGTTCCAAGCTTTACGCCGTAGAAGAATGCACCAACCGCGCAGACGAGCATAAAGACAAACCCCAAACTAAATATCATTGCGGAACGAGGTAAACGTTTCTCCATCACAAATCTCCTTCTATGTATTAGATATGCCGTCGTTTGTGCCCTATCAGTATAGGTGAAATGATCATAAAAGGAAATATGACCTTCTTAGACAGGCGGGAAGCTATGAAAAAATTCGATCTCCGTAATATCCGCGTTCGCCAACTATCCGTCGACGAGATTGACGACCGCATGCTGCTCGTAAATCTTTACGTAACGCAAGCAATTACTATTGTTATCGGTTTGGTTTGGGCATTATTTCAGCGTTCCAATCCATTTCTGTTATTACAATTGCCTGACAGCCCGGTTTTCTTATGGTGGGGACTGGGATTGGGCGCCGCGGTAATCGCGGTTGACCTGCTCATCTCCAGATGGGTACCGGAGGAAGCAACCGATGACGGCGGTATCAATGAACGCATTTTCCGCAACAGGCCGGTGTGGCACATTGCCGTTATCTCATTGGTTGTCGCCGTTTGCGAGGAGCTGTTGTTCCGGGGGGCTGTGCAGCACTCTTTTGGTCCTTATTGGACAAGCATTATTTTTGCAGCCATCCATGTGCGTTATTTGAGGCACTGGATTCCAACCGGTCTTGTCTTTTCGATCAGTTATGGGCTAGGCTGGATTTATATTCAGTCCGGCAGCTTATGGGCGCCGATTGTTGCGCATTTCCTGGTGGATTTCATTATGGGGCTGATTATCCGTTTTAGGAGGGAGCAAACAGAGCAGTGATGAGCAGAGTGGAGAAATTCGGTAGCTCAAGAGGAAGAAGACAACATGAACAGGCGGCAGTTCAGCCTGGCATCGCGACCGACACGAATGCAGAGGCGCTGCCGCCTAGACGCAAAGTACACCCTTCCAGTACTTATAAAGTGACCAAATGGTATTATAATGTATTATTTTTATTATTCGTTTGTCTGGTGGCAGGGCTGTTCTGGTATGGCGTCCGGTTTACGGACTGACCTGAATCGTCTCGGGGTCGATAAAGGAATACCCCTTTTCCTCGAGCTTTGCGAGCAAGCCGTCAAGCGCGGCAGCCGTCCATTTTAATTCATGCATCAGAATATTGGCTCCGGGATGAAGCTGCTCCAGCACATTGCCGATTACTTTGTCCGGATCGCCGGGAGCCTTCTGCTCCCAATCGAGCGAACCATTCGACCACGTCATGAACAGCATGCCGTGGTTTTTTGCCGCGGCCTTCACCGTATCTCCGCCGGACCCGTACGGGGGCCGGAAGAATAGCGGTTCTTTTCCGATTAAAGCTTTTACTTCTCTTTGAACATCCGCAATCTGCGACTCCACTTTGGCGGGCTCCTCTTTCTTCAGATCGATGTGATCCCAGGAATGGTTGCCGACGGACTGGCCGCGGTCGGCGATGAGTTTTAATAATTCGGGATGCTGCTTCACTCGATAGCCGTTTACGAAAAATATCGCCTTCGCCTTGTGCTTGTCCAAGGTATCGAGCAGGCTGTTTATGACCTCTTCGTTATGGGGAGCATCGTCAAAGGTAAGCAAAACGGCTTTTTTGGATGTTACGGTCTCATCGATGGGGACAAACCGGTAGGCGCTGGTCATTGTATACAAAGGAGTTTTGACCTTGGGCGCAGGGCTTGTCTCTGCCGCAGGAGTTGGCGTATGCATCGGGCTTGCCGGGGTTGGCGATGCCTGCTCGTCAACGGCTGCCGTGCCAGCGGAAGGCAGGGCATTCGCTTCTCCGGCAGTCGTGTTGGACGGCGAACCGCAAGAGGTCAATAGGGATGCAAGGGCAAAAACGGCATAAATCGTATTCAGCGCTGCTTTCTTCATTGTTTTCCCGCCTTGTTGTCAATTGTTGGTTAGCTTAAGACCATTTTACCATAACGATAACCGACTATGCCGTTTCCCGCCTCGCTTCCTTAATTTGTGGTGGATGCCACAGGTTATGAGGGAGAAAATATATGTTGCAACTATCCCCGAAGGAGGTAACGAAGCCATGAGAATCGGCGGGTTTATGTTAGGCGCCGTCGCAGGAATTGCGGCAGCCGTATACGTATCACGCAAAAGACCAGGAATGGCGGCCTGGGCATCCAGCTCGCTTGCGAGCGCATGCTCATCCATTGGCAGAAGTGCCGCATCGATGATGATGAAGCGAGGAATGACGAAAGCAATGGCGGCCGCCGATAAGGCCCCAAAGCATTCAGACGATACCGCCGCAAAGCACGGAGGAGGCTGGGAGCAGGTTGAACAGCTGATCAACAGCGATCCCGGACTTAAGGAGCAGGCGAGCCAGATCATGGCGGAATCGTCTTTCAAACCGCATTAAATGAAGCAGTTTTTTGGAATCGGTTGATGTACGCGCTTCAAGCCTAGCGCTGCTCAAGCGATTCTTTTTTTGCCTATTTTAGGTGCAATCCGGGGACAGACATGTTAAAGTAATACATAGTACGATTTGATCATTTTGATCACATCTTGCTAATAATTTCATACGCTGTTTACAACAGATGCTGCAGAGGAGGGATCCTGTCATGAAAATCGAACGGCTTAGTCAGGACAAGATACGGATTTTCCTGACGTTCGACGACCTGCTCGAGCGTGGGATCCAGAAGGAGGACATGTGGCGCGAAATTCCCAAAGTACACGATCTATTCAGTGAAATGATGGAACAAGCATACAGTGAACTTGGTTTCGATGCCAGCGGCCCTCTTGCGGTCGAAGTGTTTGCACTCCCCGCCCAAGGTATGGTGGTGATAGTCACCCGTGGCAAGATGAACGGTCTATCCGATGAACGGTCAACCGATGACGAAGACACGGAAGACGAGATATACGAGATGGAAGTTACGATGGAGCAGAGCGATATCGTGATGTATTCATTCCGGGATTTTGAGGATGTCATTAATGTATGCAAACAGCTCCAGGCTGCTTCGCTTACGGAGGATGGACGGTTGTACTCCTACAACGGAAAATGGATCCTGGCCCTTGAACCGGCTTTGATCGAAACGGCGCGTCATAACGCTGTTATCGCGCTGCTTGCCGAATACGGAGAAGCGACATCCGTTACCTACGCGATGCTGGAGGAGTACGGCAAGGTAATTATGCCATCTCAAGCTGTCCGGGAAATTTGCACTCATTTCTATAATTGAGCAGCACATGAATGTGGAGCATCGGCAGACCCTACCGTCTGCAGGTGCTCTTCTTGCATGTTCTGGACCCCTTTTGGAATATCGTGATGTATACACGCTCATATTACAAGTAGACAAAGGCGGGTGAACTTGAAATGATGGCGGATAAGAACGATGTGCTCAAATCAACACAGGTAGTAATCGAAGAAGCCCTATTGAAGCTTGGCTATAAAGAAGATATGATTGAACTCTTGAAGGAACCTATGCGTATCTTGAGCGTCAGGATCCCCGTCAAGATGGATGACGGGAAGACGAAGGTGTTTACCGGTTACCGGGCTCAGCATAACGATGCGGTTGGTCCAACTAAAGGCGGAGTCCGCTTCCATCCGGCCGTAACGGAGAATGAGGTAAAGGCGTTATCCATCTGGATGAGCTTGAAATGCGGAATCGCCGACCTGCCGTACGGCGGAGGAAAAGGCGGAGTGATCTGCGATCCCAGAAAAATGTCTTTTGGGGAGCTCGAGCGGCTCAGCCGCGGGTATGTCCGCGCCGTAAGCCAGATTGTGGGTCCCACGAAAGACATTCCGGCTCCGGATGTCATGACCAATTCGCAAATTATGGCATGGATGCTGGATGAGTACAGCCGGATTAGGGAGTTCGATTCTCCCGGCTTCATTACCGGCAAGCCAATTGTGCTCGGCGGCTCCAGAGGACGGGAAACGGCTACGGCTCGCGGCGTTGTCATTATGATTCATGAGGCGCTGGCCCTTAAGGGAATCGAGCTGAATAAGGCAAGAATTGTCATTCAAGGCTTCGGCAATGCCGGAAGTTACCTTGCCAAATTCATGCATGAGGCCGGTGCGCGCGTAATTGGTATATCCGATGTGAACGGAGCGTTGTATAATGAAGATGGATTAGATATTCCTTACTTGCTCGACAGGAGAGATTCCTTCGGCAACGTAACGAATCTGTTTCCGCAGACGATATCCAACAGCGATCTGCTCGAGCTGGAATGCGACGTGCTTGTTCCGGCCGCCATCGAGAACCAGATTACGGAGGAGAACGCTCCGCGTATCAAGGCGACTATTGTTGTGGAAGCGGCCAATGGTCCAACAACCCTCGAAGCGACAAGGATTTTAACCGAACGGGGCATTCTTCTTGTTCCGGATGTTCTGGCAAGCGCCGGAGGGGTTATCGTGTCCTATTTCGAATGGGTCCAGAACAATCAAGGCTTCTACTGGGATGAACAAGAAGTGGATGACCGGCTGCGCGTCATGATGATCCGCGGCTTTAACCAAGTATATGAGATTCACAAATCAAGAAACGTAAACATGCGGCTTGCCGCCTATATGGCAGGCGTACGCAAAATGGCAGAGGCGGTGCGTTATCGCGGCTGGGTATAACCGGCGGCTGCGCAGCCGCCGGATGCCTGGGAGGTGAAACATCGAATTGCTATTGTTTTCTGTGCTGACTGCCGCGGTGGCCCCGGGTATATCGCTGCTTACGTATTTGTATCTGAAGGACCGTTATGACGCAGAGCCGATTCATATGGTCGTTCGCATGTTTCTGCTCGGCGTCCTCATCGTCGTGCCGATCGTAGTCATTCAACGCGGGCTGCAGCTATGGTTCGGCGACCATCAGCCCATGCTGTTCTCTTTTGTAGAGTCGGCCGGCATTGAGGAATTTCTGAAATGGTTCGTGCTCTATCATATGATTTACAACCACACCGAGTTCGACGAGCCGTATGACGGGATTGTCTATGCGGCATCGATCTCGCTTGGCTTTGCAACGCTGGAAAACGTATTGTACGCGGTTTACTCGCCTTCCACGTTCGGAACCTTGCTCATGCGCGCGCTATTGCCCGTTTCCGGGCATGCGCTGTTTGGCGTCATGATGGGGTATTACGTCGGCAAGGCGAAGTTTGCTACTTCTTCCAAACGTAACGTATATTTGGCGATTTCGTTATGTCTGCCGTTGCTGCTTCACGGAACATACGACTATATCATGATTTCGTTCAAGACCAATTGGATTTACGTGATCATCCCGTTTATGGTGGCCTTGTGGGTATGGGGACTCCGCAAAATGAACCGTGCCAATTCACGCTCGCCGTTCCGCTTCATCAGCCGTGAAGACGAGGTTAAACTGTAAGTCTTTCGTCAATACTGATTAGTAATATTTGTTAAAATGACGGAGGCAAGGAATGGAACCGAGAGTTAAGGTAACAATCCGGTGCAACGTATGCGGCGAGAAGTTTGTTCTTCGCGGCAAGCGGGAAAAAGGGATGATCGACACCGGCTTCAAGCAATGTATTTGCAATAACACAAACGACCTCGATATCGAGGAACACAGCATTTGACACAGATGCATAAAGCTCCCTTCCGCAAACCAAACTAACGCTAGGTTTTGCAGAAGAAAGGAGCTTTTTTGTTATGTATAAACGTCTAAGCGCGGTGTTGTTCCCCATCATGACGCTTTTCTTAATTGGCTCAGTGTACTGGGGCTACCAAGAGCACCAAGAGAAAAACTCGATTCTTATAAAGGCCGAAAACCAGTACCAACGCGCTTTCCATGATCTCACCTATCATGTCGAGCAGCTGCATCAGCAGCTAGGCAATACGCTGGCTGTCAACTCCACTTCCCAAAGCTACCACCGCAAAGGGCTCGTGAACGTGTGGCGTCTGACAAGTCAGGCGCAGAACGAAATCAACCAGCTTCCTTTGACGATGCTGCCTTTCAACGAAGCGGAAGATTTCCTGTCCCACATCTCCAATTTCGCTTACAAAACCTCCGTCAGGGATTTGACTAAGCAGCCTTTGTCCCAAGACGAGTTCAAGACGCTGAAAACCTTGTATGCCAAGTCCGAGGATATTTCGAAGGATTTATACAAGATGCAGGAGAAGGTGCTGAGCGATCATCTGCGCTGGATGGATGTCGAGGTTGCTCTCGCCAAGCAGAACTCGCCGAATGACAATACGATTATAGACGGTTTCAAAACGGTAGACAAAAAAGTTAGCGAGTACCCTGAGATTAACTGGGGTCCTTCGGTCGCAAGCATGTACCAGAAGCGCACTATCAACATGTTGAGCGGCAGCATGGTTACGGCTGAAGACGTGAAGAAGCGAGTAGAGGAATTCCTCGGCAGGAAGCCGGCGGAAATCCGCGTGGTAGAAAACGGCAAAGGCACGGAGTATTCTTCTTACTCCGCTACGGTGACCGATCCGAAGTCGGGCCAGAAGCTGCAGATGGATTTTACGCAAAGAGGCGGAAAGCTGATCTGGTTTATGGATTCCCGCGATATCGGCGAGAAAAGGATCAGTCAGAGAGAGGCGCAAGCTTCGGCCGAGCAGTTCTTGAATGACCATGGCTTTAAAGGCATGAGGGCGGTGAGCTACAATATGTTCGATAATACAGGCGCCTTCACTTTTGTCAGCACGCAAAACGGCGTGCTTATCTATCCGGAGAAGCTGACGGTTAAGGTAGCGCTGGATAACGGGGAAGCGGTCGGTCTTCAGGCTAACGACTACGTGTATGAACAGCATAAGCGCAGCATTCCGAAAGCAAAGCTGACTAAAGCAGAAGCGCGCAAAGCGCTTAACCCGGAATTCAAGGTGGCAAACGATCAGATGGCCCTGATCGTGAACGAAATGGGCGAAGAAACTTTATGTTACGAATTTACGGGCAGCATTAACGGCAGCGATTACCGAATTTACATCAATGCGGAGAACGGTGTCGAAGAATCGATTGAGGAGCTGTCACCGCTCGACAAACGGACAAGTTCCGGCAAATAACGATATGGCTCCCCTCATATTGACGTGTTATAATAAACACCAATATGGGAGGGGAGCCAATTGTTGCCTAGAGTAAACCAAATGTTGTTTTTCGAGATCGCATCAGCTGACGAAGAAGAGGCAGCTGCCCAATACAAAGCCAGAATTGCGGATGAGCTGGAAGACGGTTTGCTTATCGAGAATCCGCTCAATATAAATTCGGGCCGGATGAAACGGCTTTTTTTAGGGGACGAGCTGTCGGTTCATTACGTATCCGACGAAGGCATAAAGCATTATTTCGACTCGCATGTCATTGGCTTCCGGGATGACGTCGTAAAGCTGATCAAGATCCGAAAGCCGGATCCAGAACGGATTACGAAGATCCAGCGCCGGCATTTCCTTCGCGTGTCAGCCGATCTTGAAATCGCGGTAAATTTGTCGGGCAATGTCCGTTTCGTCACCGTTACCGATGACGTGGGCGGTGGGGGGATTTCCTTCATTTGCGACGGGAAATGGCCGATTGCTTCCGGTATGGAAATGGACTGCTGGCTGTTGATTCCCTACAAGAACGGAACGCTTGAGCATGCTTCCTTCAAGGCGGAGGTGGTGCGGGTTGTCGATCTCGCAACGGGACGCAAGCAGGTCATGAGCAAATTTATTGCCATCAGCGACAGCGAACGACAAAAAATTATCAGATTCTGCTTCGAGAGACAGCTGGAATTCCGCGGAAGATAAGGCTGCATAAGATAGTCTCCGGTTACGCATCCTATGCTGAAAGACAAGGAAAAGGATGGAAGCCGGATGCGGATTGCAGAGGACGAAGAAGAGTTGAAAAAGCAAATGGAGGCCGTGTCGAAACGGCTCGTCAGGTTTGCTTTCATCCTTATAATCGCCGTGGTATTGTCGCAAATTTTGCTTCAAAACGACACAGTTCGACACTGGGTGACAGCCGTCGAGCATTGGGAGGGCGAAGCATACCGCTAGCCTTCTAAGCCCCGGGCGACAGCGGTTTTGGGCAATTGCGGTTTTTGCATCTGCGTATATTGTGTGGTATAATTTTCACGATCGCAGGCGGTGCCTGCTTTTTTCTTGAATTCCAAGTTATTGTGGAATTCGCCGGAGATGATACATACTCCCGGTTATTTTCAAAGGGTTTCGGCCCTTTTGGACCGGCCAAGCCGTTAATGCCTGAGAAGCAGATGCCCGCATCAACGTCAGCATTCGGCTAGCCTTTTGATTAGGCTTAGGCTATCGATGCAAGAATCAACACGTACAGCCTGAACGGGACTGCCAGTGTGTTAATTCTTTTGGGGAGGTAGAATGTTGGTGATGCAGCAAGACGGTGACAGCGACCGAATCAACATTGCGATAGACGGTCCTGCCGGTGCAGGGAAGAGTACGGTCGCACGCAAGGTTGCCGAACAGCTAGATTACATCTATATCGATACGGGAGCGATGTATCGGGCTGTTACACTAAGTGCCCAGAGGGCGGGAATTGAGCCGCGGGACAATGAAAGACTGGCTGAGCACGCTAAGACGCTGGATATCAAGCTGGCGCCGGGCGATAAAGGTCAAGCCGTCTTCTTGAATGGCGAGAATATAACGGATCTGATCCGTTCCAGGGAAGTCACGCTTGCCGTCTCGCATATTGCAGCAAATGAAACCGTAAGAGAAATGCTTAGCAAGCTCCAACGGCAACTCGCGGAGCGCAAAGGCGTTGTCATGGACGGCCGGGATATCGGGTCGCATGTGCTGCCGGGCGCCGAGCTGAAGATTTTCCTCACCGCATCCGTACAAGAACGCGCACAGCGGCGTTACAAAGAGATTGCGGGAACGCAGTCGATCACTTTGGAGCAGCTTGAACGGGAGATCGCGGAACGCGACCGCTTGGATGAGCAGCGCGAGATTTCGCCGCTCATTTGCGCAAAGGACGCCATTGTACTTGACAGCACGTCGATGTCAATCGATGAAGTTGCGGCTACCATTGTGAAATTAAGCCGAACCAAATTGGCGGAGGCGAAGTAAACTAATGTTATATGGCATTTTTAGGGCCGTGTTTAATGTCCTGTACGGATTATTGTTCCGCCTGGAAGTCCGGGGATTGGAAAATATTCCGAAAGAAGGATCCGTTATTCTATGTTCTAACCATATCAGCCTGCTTGATCCGCCTGCTGTCGGCATCAGGGTGCCGCGCAAGGTTCATTATATGGCGAAAGACGAGTTGTTCAAAATCCCTGTATTTGGATCCTTGATCCGGGCATGGGGCGCGTTTCCCGTAAAACGTGGCGTCGGCAAGGATGCGATCCGCGCCGCGCTTAACCTTCTTGGCGAAGGAAAAGTGATGGGAATTTTCCCGGAGGGCACTCGCAACAGCGACGGAGCCGCGGCAAAGAAAGGCGCAGCCATGATTGCTTACCGCAGCGGAGCTGCAATAATCCCCGTAGCGGTAGTTGGCCATTATAAGCTTTTCCGTAAAATGAGAGTTTTCTACGGCAAACCGGTTGATATTTCTGCTATTATAAATGAATCCTCGCCGGATAAGCTGGACCGTATTACGGATGCCATTATGTCTCGGATTTACGAGATGATTGAGAAGAACAAATAACAGGTGTTTTAAATACTGCTTTTCATCGTGAAAGCGGATTTAAATAAAGTTGGGGTATGAATTGAGGAGGTTATTTCCATGTCAGAAGAAATCAATGTTCAAGACCAGGCAGCAATGGACAACTTTGTGTCCTTGAAAAAAGGCGATACTGTTAAAGGTACAATCATCAAAATCGATGATAACCAAGCTTATGTAAGCCTTGGATATAAATATGACGGCGTCATTCCGGTTCGCGAGCTTTCCGCTGTGCAGCTGGATAACGCAAACGATGCCGTTCAAGTTGGCCAAGAGGTTGAACTGAAAGTTGTCAGCATCGACGACGAGAAGGAAAAGCTTGTTCTTTCGAAGCGTCTGATCGACGGCGAGAAAGCTTGGGACGTTCTGCAAAGCCGTTTCGAAAGCGGAGAAGTATTCGAAGTAGCGGTTGCCGACGTTGTAAAAGGCGGCCTTGTGGCTGACGTTGGCGTACGCGGCTTCATTCCCGCTTCGATGGTAGAGCGCCATTTCGTTGAAGATTTCAGCGATTACAAAGGCCGCACGCTCCGCGTTAAAGTAAAAGAAATCGACCGCGAGAACAACAAAGTGATCCTGTCGGCAAAAGACGTGCTGGACGCTGAGTTCGAGCAAAACAAACAACAAGTCATTGCCGGCCTGCAAGTTGGCGCGCAGCTTGAAGGTACCGTGCAACGCTTGACTCCGTTCGGCGCTTTCGTGGATATCGGCGGCATCGACGGTCTGGTTCACGTTTCCGAGCTGTCCTGGCAGCATGTTGCTCATCCGAAGGATGTTGTATCCGAAGGCCAAAAGGTTACGGTTAAAGTGCTTAAAGTCGATCCTGCGGCAGGCAAAATCAGCCTGAGCATCAAAGCGGCTCAACCAGGTCCTTGGGAATCCGCCGCCGGCCAATTCAACGTTGGCGACATCGTAACGGGTACGGTTCGCCGCCTTGTTACTTTCGGCGCATTCGTTGAAATCGCTCCGGGCGTTGAAGGCCTTGTGCACATCTCGCAAATCGCTCACCGTCACATCGCAACTCCTTTCGAAGTTCTGAAAGAGGGCCAAGAAGTGCAAGCGAAAGTGCTTGATTTCAACCCTGCCGAAAAACGCGTAAGCCTGAGCATCAAAGAAACGGAAGAAGCTCCCGAGCAGCCGGCTGCTTCCGAGCAAGCTCCTAAATCGGGCAGACCTCAACGCGAGCGTACTCCTCAGGTTAAGCCTGAAGATTTGGGCAACAACCCGAATGTCAGCTTGAACAGCTCCAGCATGAGCTACTCGCTGGGTGAGCGTTTCGGCGATAAGCTGAGCAAATTGAAATAATTTAATATCGATGTAATAAAGAGGCCATTCCTGATTAGGTTCTAATCGGGAATGGCCTCTTTTTCTATTCCGGAATTGCAAAAAACGGGAATAGCCCCTTTTATTTGGAGCATAATAGGTCAACGAGAGGTGATTTTGCTAGTGAATGCGGGATATATTTCCATCTGGATTATGCTAATGGCTGCTATTTTGATTTCAACAGGCTGGTCGGATTTTGTCGGATTGACAATTAAGCATAAAAGATGGTTTTTTATTGCGCTTGCCGTGTGCGCGGCGCTTCAGCCGATACAAGAAACCTTCGGGTTTGGATCCATTCAGCTTCATGTTTTTGCGGGAACAATCCTGCTGATGCTGATCAGCCTGCTTGCGATGCGCGGGCCGCTTGTATGGGATTCGCGAGGGTATCTTCTTATCTGTGCCCTGCTGGCCGGCATGATCTGGGGGAGCGTGAGGAAGATGTACAGCGTTGACCCCGTGTTCTTCTGGCTCGATCCGCTGCTGGACGGTCCCGTTGTAGCCGGCGTGCTGGCAGCGGCCTTCTCGTCGAAGGGGCAGCATCAATTAACCGTACTGCTGTATGCCGGCGCTGCAGCAGAGCTTGTACATGCCCTGCTGCAGCATGGCGCATATGAGGCGTCCGTCGGCTCGCTTCAGTGGTGGGACAGCATTTGGATTGCTTTTGTCGCTGCGCGCTTGATCAGCCTGCTGTTCCTGCTCGTGCGAACCGGCGTTACGCGATTTATAGCCATCCCTTGGCGGAATAAAGGAGGAAGCTCACCCGAATGAATGCTTATCTTGTGGAGCACAAAATGCTGTTAGGCGTATTGCTCGGAATCGTATTTGGCATTGTATCACGGCTTCTTATGCTGACTACCGATTACAGGCAGTATCCGACTTACCCTCACGGGCGGATCATTCATATCTCCCTTGGGGTGATTGCCGCCGCGCTTGGAGCGGTTGCCGTTCCCGCCCTTTACAACAAGGACTATACGGCGATCACTTTCCTGTCGCTTGCCGCCCAGCAATTCCGTGACGTGAGGAAGATGGAAAGAGAGACTTTAACCAAGATCGACGAGCTGGAGCTTGTCAGCCGAGGCTCCACTTATATTGAAGGCATTGCGATGGTCTTCGAGGGACGGAACTACCTGGTTATTATGACGGCCCTGGTGACGAGCTTGTTCTCTATCATTTGGAACATTTACCTTGGCTTCGCAGGCGGAATTCTGTCGCTGCTCTTTGTGCGCTTCCTGAAATCGGGGAAGACGATTTCCCACATATGCCGCACCGAGGGAGCGGAGGTTCGCGTAGACGGTCCGGACCTGTTCGTCGGCGACATCTATATCATGAACGTTGGCCTGCAGTCGAATCAGGAGATCATCAAGGAGCGTGGAATGGGCTTTATCCTGACTCCCTATAATCCTAATGGAAAAGTAACGATCGGGAACCTCGGCCAAAGACAGGCGATCCTGTACGATCTGTCCACGATTCTTGGCGTTTACCGGGATGACGGGGAGCCGGCGCTTATTCCGATGGCTAAGCTGGACATGAAGGATGGACGGCTTGCCGTATTTTTCCTGCCGCAGGAGAAAGACGCGACGAAAGCGCTCCAGATCATTAACAAAGTTCCGATTCTGGAGTCTGCCGTCCGCATGCCTACCGAGGCTTCCGTTAATAAGGAGGCTCCGAACAATGGCTAAAATCATTGCAGTCGTAACCACCCAGCACGAGAAGGTTGGCGGTGGCGCGCCTATCTTTATTGAACCGGACGATAAGGCGATGCAGCAGACCGCTTTCCTGCTTGAAAAAATTTTGGATGCCAGTGCGCATGACTTGAAAAACGGCACGATTGTCATTGTAAACCATCATTAAAAGATGTAAAGTTAGCCAAGAACGTTGTTTTTTGCTATGATGATAGTCGTGAGTATTTCTGAAGGAGTGAGCATTGACCTATGGCAAGACCCGTTATTGCAATAGTTGGTCGCCCGAATGTGGGCAAATCCACCATTTTTAACCGGGTGGTTGGCGATCGGCTGGCAATCGTTGAAGATAAACCGGGCGTAACCCGGGACCGTCTTTACAGCCCAGGAGAATGGAATGGTAAAGCATTCAGCATCGTTGATACAGGCGGTATTGAAATCGATGGCGAAGATGAAATTATGAAATCCGTCCGCATGCAAGCGGAGCTTGCTATTGAGGAAGCGGACGTTATTATCTTTATGTGCGACGCGAAAGCGGGCGTTACGCATGCGGATGACGAAGTGGCGCAAATGCTGTTCCGATCCCATAAGCCGGTCGTTCTCGCTGTCAACAAAGTGGACAACCTGAACCGGATGGACGAGATTTACGAATTTTACGGCTTGGGCTTCGGTACTCCGATTGCGGTATCCGGCTCGCATGGCCTCGGTATCGGCGACATGCTGGATGCGGCGATCGAGAAGCTTCCGGAGCTTGAAGATGACGGCTATGACGACGATGTCATCCGCGTAGCCTTGATCGGGCGCCCGAACGTCGGCAAATCGTCGCTCGTTAACGCGCTGCTTGGGGAAGAGCGCGTAATCGTCAGCAACGTTGCCGGAACTACACGCGACGCGATCGATACGCCGTTCGAGCGCGACGGTCAGAAGTACGTGCTGATCGACACGGCTGGCATGCGCAAACGCGGCAAGGTTTACGAGTCTACGGAGAAATACAGCGTCATGCGCGCTTTAAAAGCAATCGAGCGTGCCGATGTTGTGCTTGTTCTCATTAACGGCGAGGAAGGCATCATCGAGCAGGATAAGCATATCGCCGGTTATGCGCATGAAGCGGGCAAGGCTTCGATCTTTGTCGTGAACAAATGGGATGTTGTCGAGAAGGATGACAAGACCATGCAGGAATTCACGCAAAATATCCGCGACCACTTCCTGTTCATGACGTACGCGCCTATCGTCTTTTTGTCCGCGAAGACAAAACAGCGCTTGCATAAGCTGCTGCCTGTCGTAAACCATGTATCGGAGCAGCATGCCATGCGGATTCAGACCCATCTGCTTAACGATGTCGTGTCTGACGCGGTTGCTTATAACCCGCCGCCGACGGATAAAGGCAAACGCCTCAAAATCAACTATGTGACCCAAGTGGCAACCAAGCCGCCTACCATCGTGATCTTCGTGAACAATCCGGAGATGATGCACTTCTCATACGAGCGTTATCTCGAGAACAAGATCCGTGCGGCATTTGATTTTGAAGGAACGCCTGTCCGTCTGTTCACTAGAAAGAAATCGGATGAAGATTAGGGGAGAAGAAGCTTGATATACGCTGTAATCGCGGTTGTTCTGAGTTACTTGCTTGGCTCGGTATCGTTTAGCATCGTAATCGCCAGACTGGTTAAGGGCATAGATATCCGGGAGCATGGCAGCGGCAATGCAGGCGCTACCAATACGATCCGCGTCCTGGGGAAAGGGCCGGGCCTGCTTTGCTTCGTGCTTGATTTGGGTAAAGGGATCGCAGCGGTGTTTATCGGTCGCTGGCTCGGATTGGATGGGATTGACTGGACGCCTGCGTTATGCGGCCTTGCGGCGATCATGGGACATAATTGGCCGATCTATTTCAATTTCAAAGGCGGCAAAGGAATTGCGACGACGATTGGCGCAATTGCCGCGCTTGCCTTTGTCCCGGCGCTAATCGCCGGGGTTGTTACGATTATTGTCATTGCCATTACCCGTTACGTATCGCTTGGATCGCTTATTTTCGCGGCTTTGACTCCTGTACTTATTTCGATCTTCTTCTATTCCGCTCCCGTATTAACGGTCAGTCTCATTCTATGCGTATTCGCATTTGTACGGCATCGTACGAATATTGTTAAGCTGCTGCAAGGAACAGAGAACAAGCTTGGTGCTAAGAAAGGGTCGTGATCGGAAGGATGTCGCAAGCAAAGTCGGAACATAAAGGGCGTGCGGCGGTACTGGTGGCAGGCAGCTGGGGGACCGCGCTTGCCGCTGTACTGGCCGGCAATGGTTACGATGTACAGCTGTGGACGCGGTCTGCCGAGCATGCGGACCAGATGAATGCCAGTCATAAGAACGAGAAATATTTGCCTGGCGTTACTCTGCCGTTGTCGCTTCACGCGACAACGGACATGCAGGAGGCTCTAAGCGACGTGGAGCTGGCTTTATTTGTTGCTCCTTCATCGGCAATGAGGGCGGTTGCAAAGCAAGCCGCTCCTTATTTGCCGAAAGAGGCTTTGGTCGTACATGCGACAAAAGGGTTTGAGGCCGATACGCTGAAACGTATGACTACGGTTTTGTCGGAGGAGCTGAACCGTCCTGCCGATAAGATAGTCGTGTTGTCGGGTCCAAGCCATGCCGAGGAAGTAATTCGCAAGCAGCCTACAACGGTAGTGGTTGCTTCTGCGGACATGAACGCGGCGGAGCAGGCGCAAGACGCTTTTATGAGCAGCTATTTCCGCGTTTACACGAACCCGGACGTGGTTGGCGTGGAAGTGGCTGGCGCAATCAAGAATATTATCGCTCTTGGAGCAGGCTTGTCAGACGGCCTTGGCTTTGGCGACAACGCCAAAGCGGCTTTGCTTACCCGCGGTCTTGCCGAGATCAGCCGGCTTGGAACGGCGATGGGCGCTAATCCGCTGACCTTTGCGGGTCTTGCGGGCGTAGGCGACCTGGTTGTCACCTGTACGAGTCAGCACAGCCGGAACTGGCGTGCAGGCTCGATGCTGGCGGACGGCACGCCGCTTGAGGAAGTTCTGGAGCGGATGGGCATGGTCGTGGAAGGCGTAAGGACGACCCGCGCAGCAAACGAGCTTGCGAAGCAATACGATGTGCAAATGCCCATCACGGCAGAGTTGTACAGCGTGCTGTTTGCCAACAATTCTCCAAAGTCCGCGGTTGAGAATTTGATGGGCCGCTTAAAGACGCACGAAATTGAACAGTTAGGCTAAGACATGCGCCTATACCAAACATTTGCCCTCCTCATATGATGTTCCAAGGCTAATGCTTATGAGGTCTTCAGCGACATTGAAGGAGGGCAAAAGTATGAGTAACAAGAATCTTTCCAAAGATGTTCTTAATGCAATAAATAAGAAAACCGGCAAAAACATTTCCGAGAATGCGGTGAAAAAATTGGCGAACGGCGTATCGGCATCCACGATGCAGAACGAAGAAGAGCTCCGCAAGCTGATTAAGCAGGTATCGGATATGGCAAAGGTTCCGGTATCGGATAAAACGATGAACGATATTGTAAAGGCCGTGAAAGCCAGCGGCATGAGCATGGGCGGCATCGAATCGTTGATTAAAATGATGATCAAGTAAGTCAAAGCCAAAAGATCTGCCTAAAAAAGCAGATCTTTTGGCTTTTTTTGTCCTTTTTTGAGCTTGATGTTATAATGAGTGTTGCATTTATTACCGTTATCGACTAGGGAGTAGATTAGTTCATGGATCCAATGACGAAGATGTGGATTTCTTTAATCGGGATCGGATTGATGGCGATTGCCGCTGTTATCATTACGTTTGCCCGATTAAAGACCAAAGGCGTTATTAAGTTTTCATTATCCTTTGTTTCTTTTATTCTGCTTGTATTCGGTTTTCTATGCGGGCTGATTGCCATTGTCTAAAAGAAAGACCATACATATTGACAGCGTGAAAGGAACCATAGCCGCATGATTGAACTGAAGGGGAGAACAAGAACAGCGGTTGTTGAGCCCGAGATTGGGGCTACGCTGCTTAAGCACGCGCTCAAAGCCAAGGTAGACTGGTCTTCGAATTGCACAAGAGGTACCTGCGCAAGATGCCGATGCTTGATTGAAGAAGGAGCAGCGGCTCTCGAAGGAATTACGGATGCCGAATGGGACCGGATGGAGCCGGAGGAATTTGAAGACGGTTACCGTCTAGCGTGCCAGGCTGTAGTGAAGAGCGCGGATATTCTAGTGAAAGCCGTAAACAAGCCTTATTTCTAATTAGCAACGCCGGAAAGGATGTGCAGTGATGAACAAACAAACAGCTATAGAAAACGCTCTTGCTGCCATCGTCCGGGCGCTAGAGGGCGTAGGGGCCGATTGGGTACTGGGCGGCAGTGCGGGATTGATGCTGCGCGGATTGCCGCTATCGGCAAAGCCCAACGATATCGATTTGTATGCCGATGATGCCGATTACGATCTGCTCTATGAACGTCTGAAGCCGTATGCTGCCGATACGAAGCAGTTAAGCGAATGCGGTAATTATCGGTCCGTTCTCAGCCATTATGTAATAGAAGGCATTCCGGTTGAACTCGTAGGCGGCTTTGTTGTCCGTGCGGAAGGCTGCCGTTACGTAACCGAAGTCCGCGAATTGCTAAAACCGTTCTCTGAGCAGCTTGCCGTTATGAAGGGGCAAGAGGAGCTGTATGTTCCGGTTGTTCCGCTCGCGCATGAGCTCTGGTTCAATTGGATGCGGCAACGTGAAGACCGGCTGCAAATCGTCGTGGATCGTTATATGCAAGAAGAATCGCGGCATGAGGCAGCCCGATTGCTCCTTGAACAGCGGAATGTGTTCACGATAGAGGCAAGGAAGCAAATGAGTCGGCGGCTTTCCCGCAAGCAGGCAGGTGCTGCCAAATGAGCGGAAGGATTACGTTCTGGCCATCCGGAACAACGATAGAAGTTAAGCCGGGAACGCCAATCCTCTCGGCGGCAAGAAGGGCCGGCGTGCTCATTCAGACCCGCTGCGGCGGCAACGCGGCTTGCTTCATGTGCAAGGTGAAAATACTTCCGGAGAGCGATTTGATGCCGATCGCGGAGGAAGAGAAGCGAAAGCTTGCCGGTCTGGAGGAAGAGGGCTACAGGCTTGCGTGCCAGGCTAAAGTAAGAGGAGTGGTGCAAGTGGACGTTCCGCTTGATCCGCTTCGCGCCGCCGTTCAGAAGCTTCTGGCGAAGCAGGCGGAAGAAAAAGACGAGTTGTGGTAGAACGAGGAGGAGCAATAATCGATGCGGGTGAAAAAAAGAAATCCGTTGCCCGGAGCTTCCGGCCGTCTGGCAATGCTTACTATATTGATCGTAACCGTGCTGTCCTTGGGCGGCTGTATGTACCCGAAGAGCGAGCTTAAGCAAAACCAGGCCGCCCCGAAGGAAGCTGTCCGAAACGTACAGGCTGCTATTGATCAATACCAGTCGGAGACCGGGATGCTGCCTATGAAAAACAGCAGCGAGGATACGCCGGTCTATGAAAAGTTTCAGGTTGATTTTACGCAGCTGAAGAACAAAGGGTATTTGAGCTCGATACCGACGGCAGCTTTCGAGAACGGCGGCCATTATTATTTCCTGATTATCAACGAAGAGACCAAGCCGCAGATCAAGCTGATGAATCTGCTTACCTATCAGCAGATCAATGATATTCAAAGCTGGGTGAACGAATATAAGAAAAACCACGATAACCGGCTGCCTAAAGGCGAGCCCGCTTACCCCGGCTATTCCTATATCGATTATAAAACGATGAACAAAAAAGCGCCGGATCTGCATAGCGACTATTCCTTCCAGACGCTTGCGGCCATCATGGACGAGTCCGGCCGCGTGTATGCGGATTACGGCATTGACATCATGCAGGCCATGCAGAAGAAAGGCGAGGCGGGTATTGCGGCTGACACCGACCTGCGCGCCGTGCTGGTTGATTCCGACATGTACGTACCGGTTAAAGCGCCGGTCTACCATTGGGTGAATCATGAACCTCAGGCCGTTTCGGAACAAGGCAAATAAGCTTAAAACACGAATCCTCATTACCTTCCTATACGGACCGGTAGTGAGGATTTTTTGGTATAGAAATCTTTACATCTTCATATAACTCAATCTTGGAAGGGCAAGAGCGTGACTGACTTAAGGGAAAAATTGTGAAAGGAATCGGAATATTCGGTAGGCTAGGACAATATGATATTACTAGTCCAACAAGCTGTACGAGTTGCGTCGCTGGCCTGCCCTCTGAGTCCGGTGGAAGGCGGCGAACCGGAAAATCAATTGGGAGGGGATATTCAGTGGAGAAAGTGGACATTTTCAAGGATATAGCCGAACGTACCGGCGGGGATATTTACCTCGGGGTAGTAGGGGCTGTCCGTACGGGCAAATCAACGTTTATCAAGCGGTTTATGGAAACGGTTGTGCTTCCGAACATTGCAAGCGAAGCCGAGCGTGTGAGAGCCGTTGATGAACTTCCTCAAAGCGCCGCGGGTAAAACGATCATGACTACTGAACCGAAGTTTGTTCCGAATCAAGCGGTACAATTGCGCGTCAGTGAAGGACTTGATGTAAACGTCAGGCTTGTGGACTGCGTTGGTTACGCCGTCGAAGGGGCGAAAGGTTACGAGGATGAGAACGGCCCTCGCATGATTACCACGCCCTGGTTCGACGAACCGATTCCGTTCCAAGAGGCGGCGGAGATCGGCACCAGAAAAGTGATTCAAGAGCACTCGACTCTTGGCGTTGTAGTAACGACGGATGGCTCCATCGCCGAAATCCCGCGCGCCTCTTATGTTGAGGCGGAAGAGCGCGTAATCGGCGAATTGAAGGAAGTCGGCAAGCCGTTCGTGCTTATCATTAACTCCACTCGTCCTCGCGGCGAAGAAGCGATTCAGCTTCGCGGGGAGCTGCAGGCCAAATACGATATTCCGGTAATTACGATGAGCGTCGCGACTATGGGCGAAGAAGAAGTCATGTCCGTCCTGCGCGAAGTGCTCTACGAGTTCCCGGTTCACGAAGTCAACGTGAATCTGCCAAGCTGGGTCATGGTGCTGAACGAAAACCACTGGCTGCGCAGCAACTACGAAAACTCCGTACGCGATACGGTAAAGGATATTCGCAGACTGAGAGACGTCGACCGCGTAGTCTCGCAGTTCTCCGATTATGATTTCATTGCCAGGGCCGGCCTCAGCGGCATGAACATGGGGCAAGGCGTAGCGGAGATCGATCTCTTCGCGCCGGATGAACTGTATGACCGCATCCTGATGGAGGTGGTCGGAGTTGAAATCCGCGGCAAGGATCATCTGCTCCAGCTGATGCAGGAATTCTCGCATGCGAAGCGGGAATACGACCGGTTCGCGGAAGCGCTCGAGATGGTTAAGGCTACCGGCTACGGGATTGCGGCGCCAACGCTTGCGGAGATGGCTCTGGATGAGCCGGAACTCATCCGTCAGGGCTCCCGCTTTGGCGTAAGGCTGAAAGCGACTGCGCCTTCGATCCATATGATCCGCGTCGACGTAGAATCCGAATTCGCGCCGATTATCGGCTCGGAGAAGCAGACCGAGGAGCTTGTCCGTTACTTAATGCAGGACTTCGAGGCAGATCCGATCAAGATCTGGGAGTCCGACATTTTCGGAAGATCGCTCCATTCCTTGGTTCGCGAAGGCATCCAGGGCAAAATCGCGATGATGCCGGACAACGCGCGCTACAAGCTGCAGGAGACGCTCGGAAGAATCATTAACGAAGGTTCCGGAGGACTCATTGCCATTATCCTTTAAAGCTAGATTAAGAGAACGGTTGAACCGGTATAACGCCGGATCAGCCGTTCTTTTTGCGTTCTGCGGCATTCTGCCCGACGCTGTAACAAATTATTCATTGCAATTATTCGTTGTGGTTAATATAATGGCAATTGTTGAACGTTTCGATCTTTTTCGACATTATTATTCGTGTTTGTCGAGTGATTCCCATATTGTGAAAATAATACTTAAATTCCGATTGACATACTTGGTAAAAATGATATGATTACAAATAGATCATTTCATCTATCATTTTGGTTAGATAAAAAGGGAGAGAAGAAGAACATGAAAAAATGGGGTAAACTTTCATTGACGCTGCTTGTCGCAATCGTTCTTGTCATAGCATCGGCATGCGGCAACAGCAAGAACAACAACAACTCCGCTAATTCCGAAGCTAGCAGCAACGCATCGGCTAACGCGTCGGAAGCGCCTGCAGCATCGGGCAACAGCGAGCTTGACGCACTGAAAGGCAAGAAAGTAGCACTCGTTATGCAGTTCAACACAGGCACATTTTCTTCGCAATACGTAGAAGGCGTGAAAGAGCAAGTTGAGAAGTTCGGCGGCTCCGTTCAAGTTTTCGCTTCCGATAACGACCTGGCTAAAATGTCTTCCAACCTTGACGCTGCTGTCAACCAAGGCTTCGACGGTATCCTGATCGACCATGGACAAGCCGGCGCTCTGGAACAAGGAATCAATAAAGCAAAAGAAAAAGGCATCAAAGTTGTCGTATTCGACGCAGACGTAAAAGTTGACGGCGTACCTGTTCTGCAACAGGACGACCAATCGATGGCGAACCTGACGCTTGAGCAGCTGGCTAAAGACGCTGGCGGCAAAGGCAACATCGTAAAAGTATGGGTAGCGGGCTTTGCTCCAATGGAACGCCGCCAAGTTGCTTATAAAGCATTCCAAGAGAAATATCCTGACATCAAAGAAATCGCGGCATTCGGTAACGCTAACAATCCTGCAATGGACACGCAAGCGCAAATGGAAGCGATTCTGAAGCAATATCCGAACAAAGGCGACATTACGGCGGTATGGGCAGCTTGGGATGAATTCGCAAAAGGCGCTGCGCGCGCAATCCAGCAAGCAGGCCGTACGGAAATCAAAGTATACGGCATCGACATGAGCGACGAAGATCTTCAAATGATTCAAGACAAGAACAGCCCTTGGGTTGCTTCGGCTGCCGTGGATCCGAAGGATATCGGACGCGTTCAAGTTCGTACGTTGTACAAAGAATTTAAAGGCGAGGCTAACGATCCGATTACTGTGCTCAACGCCGTATACGTAAGCCGCGACGAGCTGCCAGCCGAGCAAGTAAGCACGACTCAACTGTCCCAATATATCAAAGGCTGGGGAAGCAGCACGCAAAACTATGAAGACTGGATGAAAGAGCTGGAAGGTTCGAAATAATCCAGGGGCAAAGGCTTAATGCTTACGAAGCAAGAATTGCTTCGCAATTCTTTTTAGCTGGAGAGGTGCACAACATGAGTGTTGCAAAGCAATTGCAAATGAAGGGGATCCGGAAAGCTTTTTCCGGCGTCCCCGCCCTCCGCGACGTCGAATTTAACCTGCTAAGCGGCGAGGTTCACGCGCTTCTTGGCGCCAACGGCGCCGGCAAAAGTACCCTGATGAAAATTTTATCGGGTGCTTACGGCCAGGACGAAGGCGCGGTTACAATCGACGGGCGGCAAGTTCATATCGGTTCACCTGGGGATGCCAAACAATTGGGCATCCATTGCGTTTATCAGGAAGTTGACACCGCTCTGGTGCCGCAGCTGAGCGTGGCGGAGAATGTTATGCTCGACAGCATTTCCAGCAAAGGCAGCAGCCTGTGGCTGAACTGGCGCAAGCTGGAGAAGCAGGCGGAAGCAACGCTGGCGCGGCTTGGCGCATCGATTCCGGTCAAGAAGAAGGCAGGAGAGCTGACGCTCGCCGAGAAGCAGCTTGTGCTTATTGCCAGACTGCTGACGGAGAAAGCAAAATACGTTATTTTTGACGAACCGACCGCACCGCTGAGCCTTGAAGAAGCGGAGCGGTTATTCCGTGTTATCGGACAGCTGAAGGAAGAAGGGATTGGAATCGTCTTTATTTCCCACCGGCTTCCGGAAGTATTCCAGCTCTGCGATCGCATTACGGTTATGCGCGACGGTGAGCGGGTGTTGACCGAGTCTACCTCTTCGTTAACGATTGACGACGTCGTGCAAGCTATGCTAGGCCGTGTATTCGAGGAGGAGTTCCCGAAAACGGAGGTTCCGATCGGCGAGCCGCTGCTTGAGGTGTCAGGAGTTACGCGCGGCCATCATGTCCGCAATGTAAGCTTTAATGCCCGCAGCGGTGAAGTTGTGGCCATTGTTGGACTGGTCGGAGCCGGCAAAACGGAGCTGTCGAGAGTGTTGTTTGGCGCCGATAAGGCAGATAAGGGTCATGTGACCATCGCGAGGAAAGCGATTAACAACAGCGAACCGGCGGATGCCATAGCTGGCGGCATTGTGCTGGTCCCGGAGGAACGGCGGAAGCAGGGGATTCTTGTAGGAGAATCGGTGCAGAACAACTTAAGCCTGCCGATTCTGAAGCTGCTGACGAGAAGCGGCTTCCTGTCCGGGAGGAAAGAGTCGAATAACGCAGCCGCGATTATCGGTAAGCTTGGCATCAAGACCTCTTCTCCCAATCAGAAAACCGGTCAGCTCAGCGGTGGCAACCAACAAAAGGTATCCATCGGAAAATGGCTTCCCACCGGCGCGGAGGTGTACCTGTTCGATGAGCCGACGAAAGGCGTGGATATCGGCGCAAAAAGCGATATTTTCCGCATTATCGGGTCGCTTGCCGAGCAAGGGAAGGCAATTGTTTACTTAACATGTGAATTTGCGGAAGCGATGGGCATCGCAGACCGGATTCTCGTCATGTGCGACGGAGCACTTGTGAAGGAATTTGGCCGGGGCGAAGCCACGCAGGAGCTGCTGATGCTTTATGCAAGCGGCGGCAAGGAGGAGCAGGCATGAGAGAGAAGTCACTAGATTTCATTTTTAAATTCGGATCGCTACTTGTTATTGCCTTAGTCATCCTATTCTTCTCGATGTGGGATGAGCATTTCTTTACGTACGCTAACTTGTCGGATATTTTGCGGTCGATTTCGATTACGACCTTTGTTGCGATCGGCGTAACCTTCTCTCTGACGGTTGACGGCTTCGACTTGTCGGTAGGCTCGACCGTATCGTTAACGACGGTTGTAACGGCCGCCTTTATGGTCTGGTATGAACAGCCGGTTGTCGTTGTTATCGTTGTTGCGCTGTTGATTGGCGCTTTGGTAGGTCTGCTCAATGCGCTTCTGATCGTCAAAATCCGTATTCCGGACATGCTGGCGACATTGGCGGTTATGTACATTGTAGGCGGTATTCATAAGACTTATACGAAAGGCTATTCGATCTACAACAATATGCCTATGCCTGACGGTTCCACGGCACCGGGCAAGTTCAGCGAGTCGTTTCTGTGGCTTGGCCAAGGCAAGCTGCTTGGCATCCCGGTTCCGGTTGTGCTGATGGTTATTGCGGTGATCGCCGTTCACCTGTTCTTCAAATACACCCGCTGGGGACGCCAGATGTATACAACGGGCGGCAACGAAGAAGCTGCGCGGCTGTCAGGCGTTCGGGTGCGCCGTATCCGTACGTTTGCTTATATCGCATCCGGCATTTTTGCGGCCATCGGAGGCATTCTGTACGCGGCGCGCGTCGGCACAGGCCAGATCGATGCCGGCGCTCCGATGATGATGGAATCGGTAGCGGCCGTCTTTATCGGTTATTCCGTGCTTGGGGCGGGCCGTCCCAATGTAATCGGTACGTTCTTCGGCGCGATCCTTATCGGCGTGCTTCTGAACGGCATGACGATGATGAAGGTGCAGTACTATGCCAACGACATTGTCAAAGGCGTAGTTCTTGTCCTTGCGCTTGCCGTAACCTTCATTCATTTGTCAAGAAGACGCAGCGGTTAAAATGAAATATTGATGAAAGTACGCAGAACCTCTATAGGCTACTTGAAATTGGAAATCGGCTGTATTACTATAAGTTTGTTTGAGGTCGAGGTATATTTTTCAAGTTTTCAGTAAATAAGAGGGATAAGATGACTCTTCATTTGCCTTTAGGGGAGGTGAAACAAATGAACAAAACCGATTTGATTAACAAAGTGGCTGAACTGTCCGATCTGTCGAAGAAGGATGCAACGAAAGCGGTTGATGCCGTATTCGAAGCCATCTCCGATGCCCTTCAAAGCGGAGACAAAGTGCAACTGGTTGGCTTCGGTAACTTTGAAGTTCGCGAACGCCAAGCCCGTAAAGGACGCAATCCGCAAACAGGCGAAGAGATTGATATCGCTGCAAGCAAAATGCCTGCTTTCAAGCCTGGTAAATCTCTTAAAGACCTCGTTTCCAATTAATTGCTTTTGTATAGCGCCCGGACGCCAACGCGTTCGGGCGCTTTCGTTTTTGACCAGCTGCCAAGTCTTGCATGTCGAAGCCGGTCTATAGTATAATCGAGCCCAGCAATAGGATGCTAGAGCAGACGAAGGCGCTGCACGGCAAATGCTTTTTCGAAGCAATGAAGTCCTCACAATAAGCCACAACATGGCAAATTGAGTGATGATTCATTTTAGGAGGGTTAAGATGGAGCCGAATCAAGGCGATTACATCGTTATCAAAGCGAAGGATCAGGGCGTTCAGGTGATCGGCCTCACGCGTGGTCAGGATACCAAGTTCCATCATACGGAGAAGCTGGACAAGAATGAAATCTTGATCGTTCAATTTACGGATCATACATCGGCAGTTAAAATCCGCGGCAAAGCTTCCGTCATGACCAAGCACGGTACGGTGGATACAGACCAGTAATAGAATTGATCGGACAAACTCCCTCACGCAGAAAATGCGTGCTGGGAGTTTTTTTGTGCATAGCTTGGCAGCATCGGTTGTAAAATGGGGTATAGGGGATTTTTAGTGCGTTTACTAGAGCGGAGGGAGGATTCCGTTATGCGAAAGGCATATTTGACGTCGCTTGGCGCGGCGCTTGCGGTAACGGCGGTAATCGGCCTAATGCCTCATTCCGGAATTGGTCCGGAGAGGGGAAGAGGCGAGGTGGCCGTCTTTCATCCCTCCGAGATGAAAAGGCTGACAAGCCGTAATCTGGTTGATGCCATCGTCAGCCTGCAGTTGACGGGAAGAGTAGGCAAAGTACAGTGGACCCAGGCGGTGCTGACGGTTGAAATGCGGGCCGACGACGAGAAGCAGACCGACCGTTGGTATAAAGATATGGAGAAGCTGATCCGGCTTTCATTCACGCAAACGGAAAACGTGAACCGGCTGCTGATCCGCTATGTCGACGCCAAAGCGGGCGGTCAGCTGCTGTTTGCGGCCGATGTCCGGAGGACCGACAATTGGCTTGGAGAGAATTTTAACGAAATAAGCGACGCCGATCCGCTTCATGACGAGCTGTGGAGGAAGCGACTGAGAATCGCGTATACCTCCCTGCTGGAAGACAGGCTGGGACCAATTGATACCTATTCTACCTCGCCCCTTCCATCTTCCTGACGGAGTTGTAGCTAAATAATGAACAATTTGACCTTGGAAGCTTGTTTCGTATGCTCATGACCTAAAGTTGTGCTATAATAGTTTAGATTATTTAGCGGCAATATCTGTTCGGAGGCTTACCCCATGAAACCTTATCGTATCAACGAACTCGCATCCAAGTATGTCGAGTATGACATGATTCAAACTTACACCGAGCTGCCTGCTTTTCCCGACCCGAGGCTAAGGCTGCTTCATGCCGTGTTGAGCGAGCATGAAACCCTGGAGCCTAATAGCGAGCTCTACTCGCTGGTGGTATCGCTGGTACAGCTGGGAATGGATACGCATGACCTGATAGACACGGAGGAAACCCGGCGCTCTGAGAGCGAGATGAGGTCGAGGCAGCTGAAGGTACTGGCCGGCGATTATTTCAGCAGCCGTTTCTATCAGCTTTTGTCTCAAGCCGGGCACATCGGCATGGTATCCAAGATCAGCGCTGCGGTATGCGAAGTTAACCGATTGAAGATGGATCTTTATACGAAGATGCAGCAATCGCAGCTCAAGGCTGAAGAGTATTTGAACAAGCTGACGGAGCTGAAGAGCGAGATGTTCCAGTTTTTCAGCGGAATGATGGAAGGCGCGTTCGTAAAGCTATGGCCTGAAATGCTGGAGGATGTGAGCCGTTGCGAGACGGTTTTGGATGAAATGAATCGTTTTGATTCACCATCCCGGTTTTATCAAAGCTGGGCTTATTGGCATGTCATGCAGGAAGGCACGCCGGAAGAACAGCAAAGCCTATCCCGGAAGACGGAGCATTCCTTTATTTACGATCTGCGGGGCAAATACGAGCTTCAAGGAAGACTGGTCTCCAAGCTGAAGGCTGCTGCGGACAATCTCCGCAGTACGGCAGCAAAGCTGGAGTCCGACCAGCTGAAGAATGTGATTCAGGAATTGGCGGATTCCTTCCTGGAGAAGATGGCAGCCCATAGCAGGGCCTAACGAAACGAGGGATAACACAGATGAATGCAAACACAAGCTCTGAATCAAGTTCAGGCTCCAGCTCGAAAGAACATGTGCATGCGCTTTTCGAGAACATAGCTCCCAAATACGATATGATGAACGATCTGCTCAGCTTCCGCAGGCATAAGGCTTGGCGGAAGTTTACGATGCGCAAGATGAGCGTGCGGCAGGGGCAGACGGCGCTCGATTTGTGCTGCGGTACATGCGACTGGACGATAGCGCTTGCGAAAGCGAGCGGTACCGGACAAATTACGGGTCTCGACTTCAGCCAGAACATGCTGGACGTTGGTGCCGTCAAGGTGAAGGGTGAAGGCCTGAATGAGCAGGTTACGCTTGTACAGGGCAACGCAATGGAGCTGCCTTTTGCCGACAACTCCTTTGATTTCGTTACGATTGGCTTTGGTCTACGCAACGTTCCGGATTATCTGCAGGTGCTGAAGGAAATGGAACGGGTTGTGAAGCCTGGCGGCAAGGTGGTATGCCTCGAGCTGTCGAAGCCGTTGTGGCAGCCGTTCAAGGGAATGTATTACTTATACTTCGAACGGATGCTGCCGATGATCGGCAAATGGGTGGCGAAGCGCTTTGACGAATACAAGTGGCTTCCGGATTCCCTGAAGCTTTTCCCTGACGCCAACCAGTTATCCGAACTATTTCGGCAAGCCGGACTCCGTGAAGTACAAGCCTATCCGCTGACCGGAGGAATCGCCGCGCTTCACATCGGTACAAAGGAGAAATCGCAGCAATGATTCGCAAACTACGCATTATTTTGGAAATGATAAAATTTGAACATTCCGTATTCGCTCTTCCGTTCGCCTTTCTGGGCGCTGTTCTTGGCACGTTAGCGGTTGAGAAGCAATTGCCTACATGGGGGGAGATTGGCTGGATTGCGCTTGCGATGGTAGGTGCACGCAGCGCGGCCATGAGCCTTAACCGGGTCATTGACAAAGCCATCGACAAGGCTAACCCAAGAACGGCGCAGCGGGCGTTGCCGGCAGGCTTATTGAAATCGTTCGAGGTCATTTTATTTATTATCGTATCTTTCGGCTTGTTGTTTATAGCAGCGGCAAACCTGGATCCTATTGCCATGAAGCTGATGCCGATTGCGGTTGTGATGCTGGTTCTGTATTCTTATATGAAAAGAATCACCTGGCTCTGCCATTTGTTCCTTGGCCTTACGATCGGCTTGTCTCCGCTTGGGGGCTGGGTCGCCGTAACGGGTTCCCTGAATGCCGCGGCATGGGTACTGTATTTCACCGTTGCCCTTTGGATCGCGGGCTTCGATATCGTATACGCGACTCAGGATTACGAATACGACCGCGATAAAGGCCTGCATTCGATTCCGGCGCGCTTTGGTCTCTCCGGTGCTTTGTGGATCGCTAGAGGCTTCCATGTCGTAACTGCTATCGGTTTCTTCGCTTTGTTCTGGATGACCGAACTGAGCTGGGTATACCTCATTGGCACAATCGCATCGATTCTGATGCTCTTCTATCAGCACTGGCTGGTAAGGCCGAATGATCTGTCACGCGTGCAAATTGCCTTCTTCGGCATGAACGGGACGCTCAGCGTGGTTTTGTTCGTATTTGCAATGTTCGATCTGCTGGTGGTGCACCAATGGTAGAATCAAACGGTGCAACAAGACCTAAACGCTGGGTAGTCGGGATAACCGGGGCAAGCGGGGCGATCTACGGAATCCGGCTGATCGAAGAATTGCTTCAGGCGAATTACCTTGTCCATGTCGTCGTGACCGAAGCGGGCTGGCGGGTATTGAAGGAAGAGCTTGGCTGGGATACAACGCGGCGTCAAGCCGCGCTGGAGCAGCGGTTCGGTGAAGCCGTGACTGCCGGCCGATTGGTCTTTCATCCGAATGCCGATATCGGCGCTAGCATCGCAAGCGGCTCGTTCCAGGTTGAAGGCATGGCGATTGTGCCTTGCTCGATGGGCTCACTCGCCTCGATGGCGCGAGGAATTTCGGACGATTTGCTGACCCGAGCGGCGGATGTCATGCTGAAGGAAGGGCGCAAGCTTATTATTGTTCCGCGCGAGACGCCGCTGCATGCCATTCATTTGGAGAACATGCTTACGCTTGCTCGGCTTGGGGTAAGAATCATTCCGGCAATGCCGGCCTTTTATTATAAACCGCAATCCATGGACGAAATGATTAATTTCCTTGTCGGCAAAGTGCTCGATAGCATGTCGATCGAGCATCAATTATTCAGAAGATGGGGAGATGACCTTACATGACGGGCAGACTGAATCCGCTCCGCGTCGGCCGGATTGATTATGCGAATGCATGGCCGCTTTTTCACTATTTGGAAGATAGTACTGAGCAAGCCGGCATTGAGATTGTGCTGAAGGTGCCGGCCGAATTGAACCGGCTCTTGCGCGAAGGGGAGATACAAGTCGCGGCTGTATCTTCCTTTGCTTACGGGATGAATGACAAGGATTATGTCCTGCTTCCGCATTTATCGGTGGGGTCGGAGGGAAAGGTAAACTCCATCCTTTTGTTCCTTAAACAACCGATCGGGCAGTCTGCTCCTGAGCGGATTGCCGTTACGACAACGTCGGCAACGTCGGTTAACCTGCTGAAAATATTAATGAAAAAATATTACGAGCTTGACCCCGTATACGAGCCGGCCGAACCCGACCTTGACCGGATGCTGGAATGGGCCGACGGGGCTCTTCTGATCGGCGATCCTGCGATCCG
Source organism: Paenibacillus sp. BK720 (assembly GCF_011761545.1). Lineage (NCBI taxonomy): Bacteria > Bacillati > Bacillota > Bacilli > Caryophanales > Paenibacillaceae > Paenibacillus > Paenibacillus sp. BK720. Next base: position 1,243,651 of record NZ_JAASRQ010000001.1, read on the forward strand.
GGAGTCCTGGGAGAACAAAGGTTTGACCGTCATTGATCTTGGCGAAGTGTGGAACCAGTGGACGGGATTGGCTATGACTTACGCCGTTGTTGCGGCGCGCAAGGAAGCAGTGGAGCGTTCACCGGAAGCCTTCGAGCGGTTGTTCCAGGCTTTTACGGCCAGCAAGGAGAAGAGCGCAGCGGATCTAACGCCGCTTATCGAGAAGGCTACGAAACAGCTGGGAGGCGATCCGGCTTATTGGCAAATGTACTTTACTTGCCTCAATTACGACTTTGGACCAAAGCAGCAGGAAGGCCTTACGCTTTATTTCCGGTACGCTAGTGAGCTTGGCTTGCTCGATCACGACGTGAACCTGCACTTTTATAAAGAAGAATCTCTGCCGAACAGGTGAAAGAATGAAACTATTAGACATTTTTGCAAAGTTAAAAGGCGATATGTCCCGAATCGAGCAAGAGCTGGAACGAAGCATTTCGTTCGGCGATGAGCTGCTTAGCGAGACGTCTCTTCACCTGCTGAAGGCGGGAGGGAAGCGGCTGCGCCCCGTATTTGTGCTTCTCTCGGGTAAATTCGGCCAATACGACCTTGATAAACTGACGAAGGTAGCGGTGCCGCTTGAACTCATTCATATGTCTTCCCTGGTGCATGACGATGTCATTGACGATGCATCGACGCGGCGCGGCCAACTAACCGTCAAATCCAAATGGGATAACCGGATTGCCATGTATACGGGCGATTATATTTTCGGCAGGGCGCTCACGATAGCAACAGAGCTGGATGATCCGTTTATCCATCAAATGCTCTCGAAATCTCTTGTGCAAATGAGTATCGGAGAGATGGAGCAAATCCGGTATTTCTTCAATACCGAACAAACGATCCGCGATTATTTGCTGCGCATCCGCCGGAAGACGGCACTGCTAATCGCAATCAGCTGTCAGCTGGGGGCTGCGGCGGCAGGGGCGGATCGGTCTACGCTAAACCGCTTGTACCGTTACGGTTACAATGTTGGGATGACCTTTCAGATCCGTGACGACATGCTGGATTTGTTCGGCACCGAGAAGCAGATCGGCAAGCCTCCGGGCTCCGACATCCGACAGGGAAACATTACGCTGCCCGTCATTCTCGCCTTGAAGGATGACAAGGTGCGCGAGCCTCTGCTCGAGCAGATCCGGATTATCCGCGAGCATAACGGGAATGTTGATACCAAGCCCGCCATTTCGCTGATCAAGAGCAGTAAAGGCATTCAGCTCGCTGACCAGCTGGCGAATGATTACATCAAAAAAGCTTTGGCCGCTTTAGAGGGTTTGCCGGGTATCGGGGCGAAGAAGAATCTGATCGACATTGCGCATTTCGTAGGAAAGCGCAACTACTAGGGAATGCAGCGCTTACGAAGCAAGAATTGCTTCACAATTCTTTTAAGCGAATGCTTACGAAGCAAGAATTGCTTCACAATTCTTTTTAGGAGGTAGCGTATGGAAAGAACATTTTTGATGATTAAGCCAGACGGTGTGCAACGCGGCCTTATCGGTGAGATTGTGTCGCGGTTTGAGCGCAAAGGACTGAAGCTCGTTGCTGCCAAATTTATGGTGGTAAGCAGAGAACTTGCAGAAACCCATTATGCCGAACACCAAGGCAAGCCCTTTTACGAGCCGCTGCTGAACTTTATTACAGCCGGTCCGGTCTTTGCCATGGTGTGGCAGGGGGATAACGTCATTGCCCTGACGCGTGCCATGATTGGCAAAACGGATGCGGTAGACGCGCTGCCTGGCACCATTCGTTCGGATTTTGCCGTACATACGAATTTAAATTTGATTCACGGCTCGGATTCTCCGGAAAGCGCGGCTAGGGAAATCGCGAATTTCTTCTCGCCCGAGCAGCTCATGGAATACGAACATACCGTACAGCGCTGGATCTAAGCCATACATAACGCTGTCGTTACAACAGGAGGCGTCCATGTCGGTGGATCTGGATTTCGATCTTTTTATCCAAAGAATGAAGGCTAAGACCAATATCGATTTGTCGCAGTACAAAGAAGCCCAGATGAAGCGTCGTTTGACGACGCTGCGCCAGAAGCACGGTTACCACACTTTCGAGGCCTATTGGAAAGCCATTGAACAGGACCGGAGCCTGCTGAACGAGTTTTTGGACCGCATGACCATCAATGTGTCCGAATTCTGGAGGAACCCGAACCGGTGGGAAGTGCTGCAAAGCCGCTTCCTGCCGGAAATGCTTGGGCGGGGAGACAAGCTTAAGATATGGAGTGCCGCTTGCTCGACTGGAGAAGAGCCGTACACGATCGCGATGATTTTGTCGGAGCTTGGCGCTCTGCATAAAACCTCATTGCTGGCGACTGACCTGGATTCCGTGGTGCTGGAAAAAGCGAAGGAAGGGCAGTATTTGGAGCGTTCCCTGCGGGATGTCCCCGCTGCTTACAGGCAGAAGTATTTCCAGCCGGATCACGGAATGTACGCGGTATCGGACATGCTTAAAAACGCGATTTCGTTTAAGCAGCAGAATCTGCTGCACGATTCCTTTGATCATTCCTTTGATCTGATCGTCTGCCGGAATGTAATGATTTATTTCACGGAAGAAGCCAAGCACTTATTGTACCAAAAATTCGCAAGCGCTCTTCGGCCCGGAGGACTTCTGTTCGTCGGAAGCACGGAGCAGATTTTCTCTCCATCCCAGTACGGCTTCGAGTCGGCAGACACCTTCTTCTACAGAAGAATAACCGGCTGATGTATAGCGATTTCCATCCGTTCCAATACTAAAGGCAACCGATCTTTTATTGGAGGATGAAGATGGACAAGCGACAAGTGATTCATGCTTACCGAAGCGGAATCATAACCATTCAAGAATGCGCTCAAATTCTCGGTCTCGACAGCCGCCAGCTTCCTAATCTGATGAGTCAGATGGCAGTGAAGGTTGACCGGGAAACAAGCAAGCGCTTTGTGAACAGCTAACGCTTTTCCATAGCCGCCCGAAAGGCGGATGCCAGAGCCAGAAATGGCTTGAGCATCCGCCTTTTTACATTTGCTAGAGCTGCCGCATTTCTTGTCAAAGCCTGGAGCCTGTACTATAATGAGCAAAGATGTTTACATAACAAAAGCCCGGAATATAAACAGTTAGGATGGTACAGATCATGCGCGAACTGAAAGTTGAGCTAGGCGAACGCTCTTATCCCATTTATATCGGTGAAGGCCTTTTGCAGGAGGCGGCAGCGTATTTCAAGAAGCATCAGATCAGCTTGAAATCGCCGCTCCTTATTATTACGGATGAACATATTGCCCCGCACTATTTGGAACCGCTTAAGAGCAATCTCCGCGAAGGCGGCTTCACGGTCGCCAGTGCGGTTATTCCTGCGGGCGAGAGCTCCAAATCGTTGTCGATGCTGGAAAACCTGGTTACAAAAGCGCTTGAGGCCGGCCTTGACCGCAAGTCGACGATTGTTGCGCTTGGCGGCGGCGTTGTTGGGGATCTGACCGGATTCGTGGCGGCTTCCTATATGCGCGGCGTTAGGTTCGTACAGATTCCTACAACGATCCTTGCCCATGATTCAAGCGTTGGCGGCAAGGTTGCGGTTAATCATCCGCTTGCGAAAAACATTATTGGCGCTTTCCATCAGCCCGAGATGGTGCTTTACGATCTGAATACGCTGCAGTCGCTGCCTCCGAGGGATGTTAGCGCCGGCTTATCGGAAGTTGTGAAGCACGGTTTAATCTGGGATGCGGAATTTACGGCATGGTGCGAAGAAAACGCGGACCGTCTGCTTGCGCTTGAGCCGGATGCGCTTGGATATGCCCTTTACAAAGGCTGCAGCGTAAAGGCAGCCGTAGTCTCTCAGGATGAGCGCGAGAATGATCTGCGCGCGATTCTGAACCTTGGCCATACGATCGGCCACGCGCTCGAAGCGGTAGCCGGCTACGGCGAGCTTTTGCATGGGGAAGCCATCTCCATCGGCATGATTGGCTCGGCGAGACTGGGATTGCGTTACGGCGCGCCTGAAGAGGTTTATACCACCACGAAGCGGGTATTGTCCAAGGTTGGTCTGCCGGTGAAGCTTCCGGCGCATTTCGACGTTGACGCCATTATGGACGCCATGATGCATGACAAGAAATTCAGCGAGAGCACGATGGTATTTGTTGTGCCTACCGAGGTCGGCAAGGTGGAAATCAAGAAGGATGTTCAGTCCGCGTGGGTACGGGATATCGTTGAGCAATTGAAACTGGAGGCGTAAAAGGGATGACAGTTAGAGGGATTCGCGGTGCCATTACCGTTGACGTAAATGAAAAAGAGCCTATTTTGCAGGCAACGCTTGAGCTGCTGCAAGAGGTTGTGAAACAAAACGATATCGTGCCGGATGATGTCGCCAGCGTGTTTATTACCGTTACGCAAGACTTGGATGCTACATTCCCGGCAATTGCGATCCGTCAAATGGTCGGGTGGGATCTGGTGCCTTTAATGTGCGCGCTGGAAGTGCCGGTGAAAGGCAGTCTTGAGCGCTGCGTCCGTTTCATGATTCATTTGAACACGGAAAAAACCCAAGCTGAGATTAACCATGTCTATCTTGGCGGCGCGCGCGTGCTTCGTCCGGATTTGTCAAAATCCTGATTGACGCGAGGCCTAATCGGTAGTATATTGAGAACTAACAATAGTAAGGCAAGAGAAGAGTAGCAAGTTAATAGACAGGTTTTAGAATGAAACGTTTAACCGTCATCACAGGATGGCGCAGCCGTTTCACCTTAGGTAGCAGGCTTTTAGTTGAGTTGAGATGAGTTAAGCAGAGACGAGTGCAGAACAGTTGAGAATAGAGAGCTTGTTTATCGCAGCTAAGCGCAGGAGATCGCATCGCTATCGTGCGCCTTAGGTCTATTCTTTATTTTGTTCGCAATCTTATTTGTCATCATCTATACATTCAACGCCCCTGCTTCCGGCAGGGGCTTTTTTAATGCCCTTCTAACCAAGTAGCGAGTACCAAGAGGAGGAACCCCCCATGACAAATGAATTGCAGCAAGTAACGAAGCTGGCCGACCAATACAATATTATTCCGATCGTACGCTATATGCTTGCGGATACGGAAACACCAATCAGGCTGTTTCAGCATTTTGCGAAGGAGCAGCACGCGTTCCTGCTTGAGAGCGTAGAGGGCGGAGTGAAATGGGCGAGATATTCATTCATCGGGACGGATCCTTTCATGATGCTCTACGGGAAGAACGGCAAGATGGTACTGGAGCATAACGGTGAGAAGCAAGTGTTCGACGAGAAGCCGATTGAGCTCTTAAAGGCTCAACTTCGCGGCTACCGTAGCCCGTCGCTGCCGGAGCTCCCGCCGTTTACGGGAGGCGCGATCGGATACTTCGGTTACGATCTGCTTCAATATTACGAGAACCTCCCGGCACACCGCATCGATGACTTGCAAATGAATGATTTGCAATTTATGTTCTGCGACCAGGTCATCGCGTTTGATCACTTCAAGCAGCAGCTGCAAATTATCGGGAATGTTCATATCCCTCATGCCGCCACCAACGCGGACATCGAGAAGGCTTATAACCGTGCGGTAGCCAAGATCGAAGCTACGATCGAACGGGTGCAGCAGCCGATTACGGTTCCGGTAACGTCGGGTTCGTCGATCCCGGTTGATCCCGAGCTTGGCGATGTAAAGTCCAACCTGACGAAGGAACAGTTTATTTCGAACGTTGAGCAGGCGAAGGAATATATCCGCGCCGGCGATATTTTCCAAGTCGTCTTGTCTCAGCGCTTCAGCATCGAAACCGAGGTTGATCCGCTTCACGTCTACCGCGTGCTTCGCACGATGAATCCGTCCCCTTATATGTATTATTTGAAAATGGGTGATGAAGTGATCGTAGGCACTTCGCCAGAAGCGCTTGTAAAGGTTAACGGCGACCGCAAAATCGAGACCCGTCCGATCGCGGGAACAAGGCCGCGCGGAAAGACGCCGGAGGAAGACAAGGCGCTGGAGGTGGAATTGCTCGCCGACGAGAAGGAACGGGCGGAGCATCTGATGCTGGTTGACCTTGGGCGCAACGATATCGGCCGCGTATCGGAATTCGGCACGGTACGCTGCGATTCTTATATGGAGATTGAGCGTTACTCGCATGTCATGCACATCGTATCCAACGTATCCGGCAAGCTTCGCGAGGATAAAGACTTCTTTGATGCCTTCCTGTCCTGTCTGCCGGCCGGCACGGTATCCGGCGCGCCCAAGCTTCGCGCGATGGAAATTATCGCGGAGCTCGAGAACGAAGCGCGCGGCGCTTACGCGGGGGCAATCGGTTATCTCGGATTCGGCGGCTCGCTGGATACGTGCATTACCATCCGGACCATCGTGTTCAAGAACGGCAAAGCTTATGTTCAAAGCGGAGCAGGGATCGTATGGGACTCGGTTCCGGAGAGCGAATATATGGAGACGGTCAATAAAGCAAAAGCAAGCCTTAAGGCGATCCGCGCGGCGGAAGCGATTTTTGGCAATCGGAAAAGTTCGGCTGATCAGGCGGTTAACGCGGATTACTATGTAACAAGCGGAGAGGTGTTGTAAAATGAGTTTGGTGACAGAACAGGTAACGATGCAAGGCGCGTTAAACAAGCTGATGAACAGCACCGATCTGACGCGTGAAGAAGCGCGGTCGGTCATGGACATTATTATGAGCGGCAATGCTACTCCTTCGCAAATTGCGGGCGTTGCGACAGCCCTGCGCATGAAGGGCGAGACGAAGGACGAGATTACGGGGTTTGCGGAAGCGATGCGCCAGCATTCCAGCCATGTACAGACGAAGCAGGAAGGACTGCTCGATACTTGCGGCACGGGCGGCTCAGGCATTCATAAATTCAATATTTCCACGGCTTCCGCCATTATCGCTTCGGCGGCCGGCATTCGCGTAGCGAAGCACGGTAACCGGGCGATGTCCGGCAAAGCGGGCAGCGCGGATGTGCTCGAAGCGCTTGGCGTGAATATTACGCTCACCCCGGAGCAAGCCTCCGAATGCCTGAATCAGATCGGCATCTGCTTCATGTTCGCTCAATTGTATCATCCTTCTCTCCGCCATGCGGCTGCGCCGCGCCGCGAACTGGGCGTCCGCACGATCTTTAATATGCTTGGTCCATTAACGAATCCGGCTGGCGCCGACCGTCAGCTGATCGGCTTGTATGACCGTACCAAAACGTCCACGATTGCTGCCGTATTAAACGAGCTGGGCGTGAAACGGGCGATGGTTGTCAGCAGCATGGACGGACTGGACGAGATCAGCATCTCGGCGCCAACCCAAATTTCCGAGCTGCGAAACGGCGACGTGGTGACTTATGAACTGACTCCGGAGGAGCTGGGGCTCTCCCGCTATCCGATTTCCGAAGTAATCGGCGGAGATCCGGAGACGAATGCGGCGTTGATTCGCGCAATCTTCAGCGGCAAGCAGCGCGGCGCGTACCGCGATATCGTACTCGCTAACGCGGGTGCTTGCATTTACGTAGGCGGCTATGCGGATTCTCTCCGCGAAGGTGTCGAGCTGGCTGCCCGAATGATTGATTCCGGCATGGCAAATCAACAATTGCAAAAGCTTATTCAAACGACAGGAGAGTTGACTCATGTTTCTTGATAAAATCGTAGTAACGAAGCGGGAAGAGGTTGCTCGTCTCGCTTCAGGCTTCCAGCTATCCGAGTATGAACGCAAAATCGCTTCGCTTCCCGAATGCCGCGGCTTTGAGCGCGCGTTGACGGCGGGCCGCAAACGGGATGTCGGCCTGATTGCTGAAGTAAAGAAGGCATCTCCTTCAAAAGGCCTCATTCGTCCGGATTTTCAACCTGCCGAGCTTGCGGCCGCTTATGAGCGCGCGGGCGCGGATTGCATTTCGGTGCTGACGGACCGCGATTATTTCCAAGGTTCGAATGATTATTTAACCTTGATCAAAGAAACGGTAGCTAATCCGCTGCTCCGCAAAGATTTTATTATCGATTACCGTCAGGTATACGAGGCTCGTGTTATCGGAGCGGATGCGGTACTATTAATAGCAGCAATCCTTACATCCTCCGAGCTGTCGGAGCTGTATGACACGGCAAAATCGCTGGGCATGGACGTTCTTGTGGAGGTCCATGACCGTGAAGAGCTGGAGCGGGTTCTGGAGCTGGATAAAGCGACTTTGATTGGCGTTAACAATCGTGACCTGAAGTCTTTTGTAACCGATCTTCGAACGACGGAAGCTCTTATCGATCTTATGCCAAAAGGGGTTACGGTAATAAGCGAAAGCGGCATTGCAGGGCGGAAGGATATGGATTATCTTCAAACCGTCGGTGCGCAAGGCGTCCTGATCGGCGAACATTTCATGCGCCAGCCGGATGCCGGACAGGCTGTTATTGACCTGATGGGTCCGGTGACGCGGGCATGACGGCGTCGCCAAGAATCAAGATTTGCGGATTGAGGGATGACGCTACCATTGCGGAGATGAACGGACTTCCTTTTCATGAGATCGGCTTCGTGTTTGCGCCAAGCAAACGCCAGGTCGATGCGGAAACGGCTGCAGCGCTAATCCAGACTGCCAAGCAGCTTCGAGCGGCTGAGGGTGAAGCCCCTCAAACGGTTGGCGTTTTCGTTAATCCGGATATTGAGGAGCTGACGGCAATCGTGGCGAAAGCGCCTCTTGATGTCGTTCAGCTGCATGGGCGGGAAACTCCGGAATTTTGCCGATTAGTTAAGAGCCGCTTGGGTAAGAAGGTATGGAAAGTACTCTCAATCGGAACAGAGGGCGGGGATGCTCTGGAGCGGGTATCCGCCTATAAGGGAGCCGTAGACGCTATTCTAATCGATACAGCCGGTGGCGGTACGGGTCAAACCTTCGATTGGCAGCTCATAACGGACTACCAGAACGCGGCAGGAGCCATTGAAGTTCCTTTATACGTAGCCGGAGGACTTCATCCCGGCAATGTGGGAGAGCTTCTGGCAGGCAACCCGGTTGACGGTATTGACGTATCGAGCGGGGTTGAGACGGACGGCCGCAAGGACATCGAGAAGATTAGACTATTCGTTAGAAAGGTGATAGAACGATGAATCAAGTACCAGACGAGAACGGGCGCTTTGGCAAATTCGGCGGCCGGTATGTACCGGAGACGCTGATGAACGCTTTGCTGGAGCTGGAAGAAGCCTATAAGCATTATTCGCAGGACGAATCCTTCAAGCAGGAGGTTCATGATCTTCTGCACAAATATTCGGGACGCCCAACGCCGCTTTATTATGCGGAACGTTTAAGCCAGCAGCTTGGCGGCGCAAAGATCTACCTGAAACGCGAAGATTTGAACCATACCGGCGCTCACAAAATCAACAATACGATCGGGCAGGCGGTGCTTGCCAAACGCATGGGCAAAACCAAAGTGATCGCCGAAACCGGCGCTGGCCAGCACGGCGTTGCATCGGCTACCGTTGCCGCTTTGCTTGGACTGGAATGCAAAGTATTCATGGGCGAGGAAGACATGAAGCGCCAGCAGCTTAACGTATTCCGCATGCAGCTGCTCGGAGCGGAGGTTGTTCCCGTTATGTCAGGCACCCGCACGCTAAAGGATGCCTGCAACGAGACGCTCCGCTACTGGGTCAGCCATGTAGACGATACGTTCTATATTCTGGGTTCGGCAACAGGCCCGCATCCATACCCCATGATGGTTCGCGACTTCCAGCGTATTATCGGGGACGAATCCCGCAAGCAAATCGTCGAAGCGGAAGAACGTCTTCCGGACTATGTGGTTGCCGCAGTTGGCGGCGGCAGCAATGCTATCGGTATTTTCTATCCGTTTATTAAAGACGAATCCGTCCGTCTTGTTGGGGTTGAAGCAGCGGGACGCGGTATTGATACCGAAGAGCATGCCGCTACGATGACCATGGGAAGCCACGGCGTATTCCAGGGCTCCATGAGCTACTTGCTGCAGGATAAATACGGCCAGGTTCAGCCTGCGCATTCGATCTCTGCAGGGCTCGACTATCCGGGTATCGGACCGGAGCATGCTTATTTGAAAGATTCCGGCCGCGCGGAATACTTCCCGATTACCGATGCCGAAGCGCTTGACGCGCTCCAGCTGCTGTCCCGTGCGGAAGGAATCATTCCGGCATTGGAGTCCGCCCACGCGATTGCGCAGACGATTAAGCTGGCGCCAACCCTTGATAAAGATAAAATTGTCGTCGTCAGCCTGTCGGGACGCGGCGATAAAGACGTGGAAGCGATCATGGGTTACCTGGGAGGTGCAGAGGCATGAATTTGATTGATGCTGCTTTCGCCAAATTGAAGCAAGAAGGAAAAACGGCACTTATTCCGTTTCTGACGATCGGGGATCCGGATATCCCTACCTCAATCGCCATTATTAAAGAGCTTGAACAAGCAGGCGCGGATCTCGTGGAGCTTGGCGTCCCTTATTCCGATCCGCTAGCGGACGGTCCCGTTATTCAACGGGCATCCGAACGCGCGCTTAAGAATCATATTTCCATTCTGGATTGCATCGAGACCGCTGCTGGGGCCCGTGAAGCAGGCGTCAAGCTGCCGTTTATATTGTTTACTTATTTCAATCCGGTGCTGCAATTCGGCCTGGAGGCTTTTATGAATCTTGTCGTGGAGAAGGGCATCAGCGGTCTTATTATTCCGGATCTTCCGATTGAAGAGGATGAGGAAGTACGCACGCTGGCCGAAGCGAAGGGCGTACACCTTATTCCGCTGGTAGCCCCAACCTCCAAGGACCGCGTTGTCCGCATTTCCAAAAAAGCACGCGGCTTTGTCTATTGCGTATCCTCGCTTGGCGTAACGGGAGTCCGTGCCGAATTCCATAGCGGAATTGACGACTTCCTCGCTACGGTTCGCGAAGCTACGGATCTCCCTATTGCCGTGGGCTTCGGTATTTCCAGCCGCGAGCAGGTGGAGCGCTTCGAGAAATCCTGCGACGGCGTAGTCGTAGGCAGCGCGATTGTGCGCAAAATCGAAGAAACGCTTCCTTTATTGGGCGATTCTTCGAAGCGGGAAGAGGGACTTGCCGAAATCCGCCGTTTTGTTGCCGGGTTGAAGGGCTAAAACGAAAGGACAGAGCTTGCGTGCTCTGTCCTTTTTTTATTTCCAGGCTTGTATGCCCCTGCCAAAGGATGGCAGATATTTTGGCCAAGTGTGCTCCAATTCCTATTTTAAAAGACGACTCTTTAAAACCTTGACAAGATGTGAGACAATAGAAAACATGCGGTTAGCCAATTAGGCCAATATGACAAAGAGGTGAACGGCGATGCAGCCAAAAAGCAATATCGTGCATCTCCCTGTTTATCAGCCGGGAAAACCGGTTGAAGACGTTAAGAGAGAGCTAGGATTAGACGAGGTTATCAAGCTTGCTTCCAACGAGAACCCATTTGGTTATTCGGAACAGGCGAAAGCAGCTATCATAAATGAATTAGGTCAAATTGCCACCTATCCGGACGGCGCCAGCTTTGAGCTTACTGCAGCAGTAGCGGAAAAATACGGGGTAGAAGCCAATCAGATTATTTTTGGAACAGGCTCAAGCGACATCATCCTTATGCTCGCGAGAACCTATCTTGCCCCTGGCGACGAAACGGTTATGGCCGACGAAACGTTCTCCCAATACAAGCATAACGCGGAAATCGAAAATGCACGCATTATCGAAGTTCCATTGAAGGACGGCAAACACGATCTTCCGGCGATGCTCGCCAAGATTACGGATCGTACTAAGCTGGTTTGGGTATGCAATCCGAATAATCCGACGGGCACAATCGTCGCGGAAGAAGAGCTTACCTCTTTCCTCGATCAAGTTCCTAAGGATGTTCTGGTCGTATTGGATGAAGCGTATTGCGAATTTGTGGAAGAGCCTGGTTTCCCGGACGGCATTAAGCTGCTGAAAAAATACCGGAACCTGATCGTGCTTCGCACCTTCTCGAAAATTTACGGACTGGCATCGCTTCGCATCGGTTACGGAATCGGACACGCGGATGTCATTCAATATATGAATCAAATCCGTGAGCCGTTTAATACGACTCGCCTCGGGCAAGCGGCGGCAAAAGCATCGCTTGCCGACGATGATTTTATAGCGTTCTGCCGCCAGCAGAACCGTGCGGGGATTGACTACCTGTGCAGCCATTTCGACCGGCTTGGTTTGAGTTACTTCCCAGCGCACGGCAACTTCGTTATGGTGGACACGAAGCTTCCTTCCGCCGACGTATTCCAGTCGCTGCTTCGCAAAGGAGTTATTGTGAGACCGCGCTGGACGTACTATCCGACACACATCCGAGTCTCGGTAGGCACTCCGGAGCAAAACGAAAAGTTCATCGCTGCTCTTGAGCTGGTCCTGCAGGAAGCGGCGGTGCGCGGATAGCCTTATGACGAAGATCGCGATATTTGGGGTAGGATTGATTGGCGGTTCTTTGGCGCTTTGCTTCAAAGGCAAGCCGGAGCTTACCGTTGTGGGCTACTCGAACCGTCAGTCCTCCGTTGAAAAATACTTGAAGCGGGGAGTTGTCGATTACGCGACAACTTCCTTGCGGGAAGCAGCCGAAGGCGCCGACTTCATATTCCTGTGCGTGCCTGTCGGCATGCTGGAGGAATACGTAACGGAGCTCGGGAAGCTTGACTTGAAGCCAGGCTGCATCGTTACGGATGTAGGCAGCACAAAAGCTTCGGTGGCTGAGTGCGGCAGAAGATTGGAGCGGAATGGCGTATCGTTTATCGGCGGTCATCCCATGGCCGGTTCCGAACGCTCGGGAGTTGAAGCGGCCTCCACGAATCTGTTCGAGAACGCCTTCTACGTGTTAACGCCGGAAGAGACGACCCCGCCGGAAGCGTTGGAACGGCTTAAAAATCTTCTGGTTCATACAAGAGCGCATCTTGTCAGCGTTGACGCGAATTCGCATGACGAGATTGTGGGCGCAATCAGCCACCTGCCGCATATGATCGCGGTAGCTCTCGTTAATCAGGTCCGCGGTTACAATGAGAATAACGGCTTGTACGAATTGCTGGCTGCCGGCGGCTTCCGGGATATTACGCGGATCGCGGCCAGCGATCCGATCGTCTGGCGAGATATTCTGATCAACAACCGCGAGGTGCTGCTGAAGCTCCTGAAGGATTGGAATGCGGAAGTGGAGAAGTTTGCCGCGATGCTGGAATCGTTGAACGGCGACGCGATTGAGGAAGCTTTCGAGACGGCCGGGGAATTCCGCAGCAAGCTTCCGGAGCGCCGCAAAGGCATGATTCACTCCTTATACGATTGTTATGTGGATGTACCCGATCATCCCGGCATTATCGGCAATATTGCCAGCGAGCTGGGCAGTGCCCGGATAAATCTTAGCAACATCAATATTATCGAGAGCAGGGAAGATGTTCCCGGCGTTCTTCGTTTATCGTTCCGGACCCAAGAAGATCTGGATCAAGCGATGGAGCTGCTCGGCAAAACCGGATATACCGTCCGCCAATAAAACCTCGAAAGAGGTTTTTTTGCTTTCCAAGGCTTTCTTTCCCGATGGCAAAAAAAAGTTTAAGCGTTTTCAAAAAAACCGTTGACATTGTGGAAGCGTATACATATAATAAAAGTACAGTATGGTTTCTCTCCACTCCTATCCAAAACTATAGCGTTCAATATGAATGCTGCCACTCTTCGGAGTGGTTTTTTTTTGTTCTTTTTTAGTGGACATGCCTAACTGGCTAATTCCGACAAAATCCTGCAAGCCGGAAATTAGAGTTTACTTATTTTTTGAGACTAATGCGAATTGGTGTGTTACAATACGGAAGGATAATGGGCATTGTTAAAATATGGATTAAAATCCTTTTTGTCGAAACAGGAAGGAATTTGGCTATTGCGAATCGAATTACATACATCGTATTTATTGAAATTTTTTATGATAATGACCGCAACTTTTCGCTTCCGGTTCGGTACAATGATACATAATCGAACTGGGAAGAAGAATTCGCAGGTGAGGAGGTTCGCCTGTCATGACTGATTCCCAATTAATACGTGAGATTAAGGACGGAAACATCGAGCTTTATTCGGAGCTGATGCGCCGTTACCAACGCAAGATACTAGCATTTATCTATCATATGTTGAAAAGTGCCAAGCTGGAGCTGCTCGCTGAGGATTTGTGCTCCGAAACGTTTTATAAAGCATACCGCAGCCTCCATTCCTTCCGCGAAGTGGATGCTTCTTTTTCGACGTGGCTGTATACGATTGCACGAAATACTGTGCTTAGCGAACTTCGCAAACAGAAGTCGGCTCACGTCCCGCTTGACGAGTCGAATGTGATGCCGGCTGCACCGCCTGATCAAGTGCCAGAGCAGCATGTGCTGCGCAACGAACGGATGGCGATGGTTCGCGAGGCGATTAACAATTTACCTGAGAAACAACGCTCAGCACTCATTCTGCGGGAATATGACCAGTTGGACTACCAGGAGATCGCCAATATTCTGGGTCAAACGGTCAGCTCCGTGAAATCGTTGTTATTCCGGGCACGAGCCAGCGTAAAGTCGCAGCTTGAGCCTTACTTTGGCGAGACGCCGATGATGGAAGAATACGAAGGGATGAACACACGATGAAATGCGATGACGTACAAGAGAAGTTCGATGTCTTCGGATATTTATCAGAGGAAGATGCCGAACGGGAAGCGATGGAAGCCCATTTGCTCGATTGCGAGCATTGTTCCGAACAGTACCGTCTGTGGGAAGAAAGCGAAGAGATGATCCTTAAGCTTTCGGAAGAGGATGAGGTTGTTACGGTCCAGATGGAGCATGTCAATCGCAGCGTTATGGATCGCATTTATGCTGAACAATCGTGGCTCATGCCGGTTTCCCAGAAAAGCTATTATTTCTCGCCTGCTTTCAGGCGCAACCTTGCGATTGTGCTGTCCGCTTGTCTGGCCATATTCGCGTGTTCGCTTATATTCTTTATCAAAGGCAACGAACATGGCACACCGGAAGAAAAGATGGCGCAACTGACGGGATTAATGGATACCGCTAATGCTTCCGGCAGCGATTTCGTCATTAGCGCGGAATTCGAGGTTCCCGTGGCAAGCGTTAGTGATCCGTTCGTTCTTCAAGTCGTTCCAACCTTCCCGCAATATTGGGTCGCCCTATCTCTTCTTGGGATTGTGATGACGTTGTTAATCTTGAATTGGTTGTCTAGAACGAGAAGCTAATGCACAAGCTTAATTAAGGTGTTGTTCAGATATTCAACCTCTAACCGTGGCTGTTTTATTCGGCTGCCGCGATAGAGGTTTTCTCATTTTATTGTCGGAAAGGGCGGAATCACAATTGATTATTGGTATGGTACGACACGGCAATACCGATTGGAATGCGCTTGGGAAGATTCAAGGCCAGACGGATATTCCTTTAAATGAGCTTGGGAAAAAACAGGCGAACGCACTAGCCGAGCGATTAAGCAAAGATGAGAAGTTGTGGGATGCCGTTATATCGAGTGATCTGCAGCGCGCTCGCCAGACGGCTGCGGTTATAGCAGACAAGCTGGGTATTCCGCTTCTGGACGGAGATCCTCGTTTGCGGGAACGCAATTTCGGCGAAGTCGAAGGCCTGACCCTGCCCGAGAGGGTAGAGCGCTGGGGCGAGAACTGGCGCGAGGTTGCGCAAGGACTGGAAACGGACGACGAAGTCCGCTCCAGAGGGCTGTCATTCTTGCAGGATTGGCAGAAGCAGCGGCCGGAAGGTAGGCTGCTGGTGATATCCCATGGCGGATTTCTGGCGCAAATGTTCGATACGCTTTGCGTCGATCTCGAGAAGCAGCAGCTGGGCAATCTTTCTTACTCGATTCTCCAGCTGAAGGATGAGCAATGGATTCCGCTTCTATATAATTGCACTCGTCATTTGGAGAAGGAGCAGGAAGTAACGACCAATTGATGGTGGTTCCGAGCTTGCCATTCTCGGAAATGTATCTCCTTCCGGCCGCTGTTGTCATTCTGAATATAGATTAGATTTATAAGGTGTATTCAGAAGTGACAAAGGCGAACGCTACGCTCCTCCAGGAGATACATATCCGTTCATTCCCTCGTCAATTTATTTTTTAACAACAGTTTAGGCTGCCGTTTACATGGCAGCCTTTTTATGAAGAGCAAGGGCTGCCAAGATCAATGGCAGCCCTATTTGCTGTTCCCGCTTTTGGATTTTAAAGGCTTTTTTGTGTGGAAAACCGAGCGAGCGGAAGCGGAGCAAGCAAATGTTCATTGAGAAGCGAGGACTATGCTTTCGAAGCAGCTTTCTTCCAGAAAGCTTTTAGTTCGCTTTTGATATCCGGATTCCCCTCCATACAACTTCGAATCGAAGGGAATCCGGTATCAATGGCGATCGAAAGAACATTTGTTTGCGCAGCGTGTGCAATACGCTCATTACGCACTTAATGTGAAGCTTTTTCACACAACTAGTTTTAAAATTCAAAATTCTTCCCATAATGGTACTAATTATTGCTAGCGCATCAAATAAGCTCGCGATCGAGACACATACGGCGGGCAGTTACGGAAAGGAGAGATACCATGAATTTGTCGGATATGTTGGGCTATGCGGATATTCAGCAGTTGAGCCGAATCGCCTCCGTATATCAATGTGAGTGCAATGGCCACTCAAAAAATGATTTGATTCAGTCGATTCTCTCAACCGTCAGCCGGAAAGATGTATTTGAGGCGCAGATCAGCAGTATGAAACTGGACGAAATGCGGTTCTTGAACTCGCTGCTATTTGAATCAAGAGATTCCTTCAGTCTGGAAGAATTGATTGCAAGGGTACAGCAAAGCAAGTTTGGCGAGCTGGAGCCCCCAGCGGAAGAACCGCCGCAGAAGAAAACGAAACGCACAAAGAAAAAGCAGGCCGAGGCCGAAGCGCCCAAAGAATCGGGACCGCGCGAGATGATCTCCAGGTTCAAGCATCAGGGATGGCTGTTCAACGGAGTAACCGGAACGAACCGTTATATGTTCCAGGTACCGCAGGACCTGAGAACGAGATTCCGCGAAACGCTTCGCAAAAAGTTTGCAGCAGAGCTGCACTATACGGATGAGCCGCATATGTACCGGGACGAACAATTGCTTGTTCAAGAGGATGTTTATCAGCTGCTTCATTATATTTACCACAATGAGGTGCAGCTGTCGGCGGACGGTTCGATGTACAAACGGTTCAGCGGACAGATTCTGGAAAAGCTGGCCATTTCGGAGGAGCTGCCGGGCAAAGGCGAATGGCGATTCGGTTACGGCAGACATTTTCACCATTATCCGAACCGGATGTCTCTCCTGTTCGACTACTGCAGCTATATGAAGTATTTCGCTGACGATAATCTGGTATTGACCTTATCGCCGAGCGGCGAAGAACGGTTGCGCGGCAAGCCGGCGAGTGAAATGGAGCAGATCTATAAATTCTGGCTGAAGCTGTACAAAGGGGCAATACCGAACATTCATTCGCTTGTGCATTGGATGAACAGTCTGGCAGAGCAATGGGTTACGGTTGACTCGCTGCGCAAGGTGCTTATCCCCTTTGTCAAACCGTTCTATTACGACACGGCCGACAAGGTGCTGGATATCCGGTTAATCGGAATGATGGTTCATCTGGGCATGCTACGGATCGGCGAGCATCAGGAGCATGGTACGGTTGTGCGGATGACCAAATTGGGAAGGGCGCTGGTCGCCGGAGTAAATCTCGAAGATCAGGATCGGATGTTTCTCTATTAAATTTTCTATGAAACCAACTAGGCGATGGCATATTAATTGGAATGGGGGCAATCGTACTTATCGGCGCGCAGAATGGTGAATATGCTTAAAGTAGGAGCCGGTTCGATTGTGACTGAGAATGACGAGTTGACCTATACTCTTTCACTTGAATCACCGCGTGACGATAGTCGAAGACGATAGGATCTCTTTAACGCCGGTTTGGAGGTGTATCCTATGGACAAAATGAAAGTTGCGTATGAAGCAATGCTAGGATTAGCAGCGGAGATGGTATTGGATGAAGCCGTTCACAAGTTTCGCTCGGATCGGATCTACAAAGCGATCGATCAAGCGCTGGCCGTTGGTGACGAGGATACGTTCTACCGTTTAGCCGCTCAATTAAATCAATTAAAGAGCTAATTTGCGCGAATAGAAACTTCCGCCCTATGATGGAGGACTTAAGGATCCGTCATAGCAGCGGGAGTTTTTTTGTTGATTGGATTGGCAAAAACCCCCTTTATGGGTAACATAGAGATTACGGACGAATCTCAACAGGAAAGGGAGCAGGAAATGAAATTTAGCGACATTGCCGAGCAACAATGGGACGAGCTTAAGCCTTACCTCGACACATGCTTGCTGCCGGTCACCGGAATGACGGGATTGGAGCAGCCGCATGAAGCAACGCTTGCATTAGAAAAGTTAAGGGACGTAATGGACCTCATAGAAATTCCTTTTAAGGGAAGAATCGTGACCTATCCGGCGATGCATTACTTGAATGCGGAGTCTGCAGAGGCACTCGTTACGACAACCTGCCGGTCGTTAAAGGAATCCGGATTCCGGTTTGTCATCGTGATCTCGGCAAAGAATCAGGACGGTCTGGAATACCCGGATGCCGACCTTGTGATCTGTCCGGACGGGGAAGGGGAAGCGCCAACTTCCGCAAATGTGTCGAAAGCCGTTCAGGCTTTGTGGAACCGCGGCGACTCCTAGACGTCAATAAAGCGCTGTCATCTTCCAAACGGGTGTATTTTTGAATAAAAAAAATGGGTTTTGGGGAAACAAAAGTTAAGGCAAGGTTAAATGTGACAAATTGCCAACAAATTTGTGAATGGCATTTTATAGGTAAATAAATCGCGAGCCATATTCTTGACGCTCCCAAGCGCCTAGGCTATTATAGTTTATGTCCTAGTTCGTCAAGCGTTTTGCCGTGTGGCTGAACGCGAGAAATGGTTGGCAAAGGGGGTTAGAACAGAAGATGAGTAACCACGAACATCAAGAAACCGCGCATCGTCCGGTTCAACGCAAAGAGATGTCCCGGCGTCAATTTTTGTCGTATACACTCGGCGGTACGACTGCATTTATGGTTGGTGGCGCGGTTTTGCCTATGGTCCGTTTTGCGGTTGATCCGCTCTTGGCAAAAAAAGCTGAGGGTACATGGGTTAAAGTAGTTGAAGAGAGCAAAATAACAACTGAGCCTCAAGAATTCAAGTTCCAAATTCATCAGGTCGATGGCTGGTATGTAAGCGATCCCGAACTTTCTGCCTGGATTACGAAGGACGCGAATAATCAGATTTTTGCGCTTTCGCCGGTATGTAAGCACCTCGGTTGCACGATCGGTTGGAATACGCTTGGCCATCACGAGTATGATTGTCCTTGCCACGGTGCACGTTATACCGTTGACGGGAAAAACCTTGCAGTTGCCCCAAATCCATTAGATGAATATGAAGTGAAAGTTGAAAACGGTTTTGTGTATGTAGGTCCGATTAAAGCGAACTCTCGCGTATAGGAGGCTAATAGCAGATGTTTAAATCGATGTACAACTGGATTGACGAACGTCTTGATATTACGCCGCTTTGGCGGGATGTAGCGGACCATGAAGTACCGGAGCACGTTAACCCTGCTCATCACTTCTCGGCATTCGTTTACTGCTTCGGCGGTTTGACGTTCTTTATCACCGTAATTCAAATTTTGTCCGGCATGTTCCTTACCATGTACTATGTCCCGGACATTATCAATGCTTATGCAAGCGTTGACTACTTGAACCATAAGGTTGCATTTGGCGGCATTGTTCGCGGCATGCACCACTTTGGCGCAAGTTTGGTTATCGTAATGATGTTTTTACATACCTTGCGTGTATTCTTCACGGGCTCCTACAAAGCTCCTCGTGAAATGAACTGGGTCGTAGGGATGCTGATCTTTTTCATTATGTTAGGCCTTGGCTTCACGGGATACCTGCTGCCATGGGATAACAAAGCTTACTTCGCTACGAAGGTAGGCGTGCAGATCGCAGAATCCGTACCGTATATCGGTCCTTACATTGGTGAGTTCCTGTACGGCGGCGACATCGTAGGCGCGCAAACGTTAACACGTTTCTTCGCAATTCACGTATTCTTCCTGCCTGGCGCTCTTATTGCAATGCTTGCAGCGCACTTCCTGATGATTCGGAAGCAAGGCATTTCGGGACCACTTTAAGCGAAGGGAGGATTTATTATGGCGCATGGTCATAAATCGAACGAGAAGGTCGTTTATGTCGGCGACTCGCGGGTGAAGAAAAGCAATCATCCGAATATTCCGCCAGACTATACGTCCTACCCCGGTAAATCGGAAGCGTTCATACCGAACTTCCTGCTTAAGGAATGGATGGTGGGCTGCGTAGTCCTGGTTGGTTTCCTAACCTGGACTATTGCGGAAGGTGCACCGCTTGGTTATCCGGCGGACCCTACGAATGCATCCTTTATTCCGATGCCGGACTGGTACTTCTTGTTCTTGTATCAGTTTTTGAAATATCCATGGGTTTCTGGCGACTACATCGTGCTTGGTACGATGGGGGTTCCGGCTATTATGTTTGGCGGGTTGCTGCTTGCTCCGTTCCTGGATACAGGCAAAGAGCGCCGGTTCTATCGCCGTCCAATCGCATCATCGCTCATGTTCTTGTCCTTGATCGCCTGTGTGTATTTGACGGTTATCTCCTGGAGTCACTACACACATGAAATGGAAGCTACGAATTCGATTCCGGAACATAAAGTCCGTGAAGAGAAAGCCCGTGAAGCAGCCGAGAAAGGTCAAGAGCCTCCTAGCGCGACGAAGCCGACAAAAACGGTTGCACTGGTTGACGCCAACGACCCGGCAATGGACATTGTCAAGAAAGCGCAATGCGTTGCTTGTCATGCTAACGATCTGAAGGGCAATCCGCCGAAGATACCGGCTTTGACTGGCGTAGGCGACAGGTTGTCGAAGGAAGAACTGGTTGAAACCGTGACCAATGGCCGCGGTGGCATGCCAGCTTTCAAAGATCAGCTATCCGCTGCAGAGATTGACCAATTAACAACTTGGCTTGCGAAGCAAAAAGCGCCGGCTGAATAAATAGCACCACCATAAAAACCTGATCGTATTTATGCGGTCAGGTTTTTTCAAATCTAACCGAAGCAGGGGCGTGTATTTCAATGGGCATACCTTTATCTTGGTTCTGGAGCCGTTCTTTCTTATTAAATCGCCTCTTTTTGTGGGTAATGTTTATCTTTAATTTCCTCGGCACCGTCTACGGGTACATCTGGTATGGCAATCAGATTGAAGATACGGTGAGCCATCATCCGTTGTGGCAGGTTGTATTCGTCCCGGATAGCCCAACAGCAAGCCTGTTCTTTACTTTAACCTTGCTGTATTGGCTGTTTCCTCCGCAAGGGAACTCCCGTTTTGTCAATGGAGCGCGGATGATTATCGAAGGCCTGGCGGTTGTTACTTCTATTAAGTATGGCATCTGGGCGGTTTCTATGATTGTGGCAGGAAGCATCCAGGGGGATCCGCTCCAATGGGAACATTGGATGCTTATGGTCTCGCATACGGCAATGGCCGTTGAAGTGCTGTTGTATGCCCGTTTTATGAGAGCCGGCTTATGGGCAGCCGTAATCGGTACGTTATGGTTGCTGCTAAATGATACCGTGGATTATACGTATGATGTGTTTCCATGGCTTTCGGACAAGCTTATGGATGATTTAACCGCAGTCAAATGGTTTACATACAGCTTGACCATCTTCAGCTTTATTGTTGGCGGATTGGCATTAAGGGCAAGAAAAGAGACATAAATTTGGACATCCCTTCATAAAGTGGTCATAGCAAATGTTTATGACGTAAATCACCGCATGAGCCAACCGAAGGCTGGCCTATTGTGCGGTTTTTAGGAGGGATGTCCATGAAGATACGAATTGCGCTGCCCTTATTCTTATGTATCGTCATGACCGTCTGTTCGGTTACGGCTGCCAAGGCCTTTCCTGCGGACTTGATCGGGACAGGCCATGCAAACGAATCAAGGAATGAGCTGCTTCGCTTAGACGAGACGGCTGCTGCTTTATACGAAGCTGCTTACACGAACAATCGCCAAGCCGGCTATAAATATGTCCAGCAGCTGGATAAGCTAATGAACAAGAGCGATATCAGACAAGCGGGACAAGCTGCCGGATGGAAGCTGATGGACGAGAGTATCGCTTCGATTACTTACACGCTTAAGAACGGTAAGGTAACCTCCGATTGGCTTACGGCTGCGGCGCGTATTCATTTAACGACGGATGCGTTGCTGCGTCCGGACCATGCGTTATGGCTGCAGTATGAGAAAGTGATGCTGGAGGACTTGGAGAGGGTGAACCGCTCCTGGAACAGGCAGACGGATGATGGCGCGATCGCGGCGAGGGCGGCGATGAACAGCTTTAACCAACATTTATCGCGCATTGAAGCCGCTGCTTCCATGCAGCGGCCAACGGAACGGATTGACGAATTGCGTGATCGGATGCAATACACGAACGTTCTTCTTGAAGCGGGGATGAAAGGGCAAACCAAACAGGATTGGACGGATAATTCGATATCGGATCTTGAGTTTTCGGTAAACCGGTTATTCGATAACGGTCAACCGCAAGACGAGGAGCCGGTCGTGGCGCCGATTGGGGAAGCGCATCCCATAAGCTGGATTTTGCTTCTAGGCGCCATTATCATGGCGGTTCTTACCTACACGGGCTGGAGAAAGTACAAGCAGCAGCCTTACGGCGTAAAGCCATTGTCGTAATTTTAGTCTTCTTTGAATCCTTCGCCAAGCACATCGTGAACTTCGCTAATAACGGTAAACGCTTTGGGGTCGATACGGCGTATGATGTTCTTAAGGCGGCGCATTTCTTGCCGCTGAACAACGCAGTAGACGACCTCTTTTGATTGTCCGGAAAAAGCGCCCCTTGCCGGCATTAACGTTACGCCACGGTCGAGTTCGGAAGTGATCTGGGCAGCCATTTCCTTGCCTTGCTCGGTAATAATGGAGAAGGATTTGGCCGCATACGCGCCATCCTGAATGAAGTCGATAAGCTTGGATGCAACAAAGACCGTAACCAGTGTGTACAATACTTTTTCAATGGGTATGTACAATAAAGAAATTCCGATAATGACGGCGTCGGAAATCAATATAAACTGCCCCATGCTGAAAGCCTTTCGCCTTGATGCGATTCTGGCGATGATGTCTACGCCGCCTGTGGTTCCGCCAGCACGGAATACGATGCCAAGCCCGCCTCCCAAGGTAACGCCGGCATAAAGGGCGGCAAGCAGGTAATCATGCGAATTATGAAAGGTGACGATCCAACCTTTGTCGATCATCCATTCCATGAGGGCGAGGAAGCCCGATAAGGAAACGACGCCAACTAATGTGTAGGCCATTTCGCCAAGGCCTAATTTCCTCCAGCCGATAAGGAAAAGCGGTATGTTCAAAATCAGCGTGGAAAGAGACAAAGGAATTCCGGCCGCATAATTGAGCAATACGCCAATACCGGTTACGCCGCCTTCCATCAGCTGATTCGGAATTACGAAATAATGAAGGCCAAACGCATAGATGGCTGTACCGACCAAAATGGGCAGTACGGTTTGAAGCTGAAGCATGAATTTCCGGGACATAAATTAAACTCCTTTTAAGTTCTTGAACGGGCTATTTATGTATTATAGCTTAACAGACGGTTCAAAAAACATTGTTTTCATCGCTTCTTTACGTTAACATAGGTGATATTAGCGTTATACATAAGGGAGAAAGGGTTATTCACACATGGCAGAGAAATCTTTAGCCGATATCCAACGCGAAGTGGATGCTTATATCGGTCAATTTAAGGAAGGCTACTTCAGCCCGTTGGCGCTTATGGCGCGGATGAGCGAAGAAGTTGGCGAGCTCGCTAGAGAAGTGAATCACTATTACGGCGAGAAACCTAAGAAGCCGAATGAAGAAGAAAACTCCATTGAGATGGAGCTTGGCGATATTTTATTTATTTTGTCCTGTTTTGCGAATTCGCTCAACATTGACTTGACTGAAGCGCATAACAAAGTCATGAAGAAGTTCAATACCCGGGACTCTAACCGCTGGACGAGAAAAAACGGCGAACAGTAGAACGCACCTTTACATATGCTGTACCATCAACCTGTGTACAAGGAGGATGGGCAGATGGACGGGGAAAGCTGCGTGAAGAAGGCGTATGAGTTTATTCTTAACAGTGATTTTGAACAAGCGATTTATTGGTTCGAGCAAGCGATAGCGGCAGAACCTCTAAATGCGAGCTATCAACATATATGCGCGGTTTCATGCGCCAGAAGCGGTAAGTGGACCAAGGCGCATCAATATGCGAAGCAAGCAGTAGAGCTTGACGGAAATCATCCCGAATATCAATACTATTTGCATACGATTGAATCGAAACTACTGGTGGCTGCTGCGGAGCAGAAGCTTGCGAAAGAGCCATCGCAGTATGCGGATGCAATACCTCTGCTGCAGCAGGCGGCAGAGCTGGATCCGCTTAGCTTCGAGGCGTTTTATTTGCTAGCGTTAACCTACTCGGAAATGGGGCAGCTGGAGGAATCCGTCCTAAACGCCAGGGAAGCAATCAGACTGGATCCCGGTCATTCCGCGGCGCGCCGTTTATTCGCTGATATGAATCGGAAGCGCAGAATGCTGCGCAAACGGGTGATGGGCAAACAACAACAGAAGGAATAGGTGATCTTGGTGGCTATTAAGGTAGCAGTAATCGGAGCAAGCGGCCGAATGGGCCGGGAAGTTGTGAAAATGGTGCTGGAGGACGAGGCGCTCGAGCTCGTTGCTGCCGTCGCTCCTTCAGCAGGTCCTGTGGACGCCGGCGTATTTGCGGGCAAAGCGAATACGGGAGTTACCGTTAGCGCAACAATCGAGGAGGCTTTAAGCCGTGCAAAAGCGGATGTTATGGTTGACTTTACCGTGCCGGCACTTGCTTATCATCATACCAAGGTCGCAATCGAGCATGGCGTCCGTCCCATCATGGGAACTACCGGCTTTACGCCGGAACAAATCGAAGAGTTGGACAAGCTTTGCCAAGAGAAAGGCATTGGCGCATTGATTGCTCCGAACTTCTCGATTGGCGCGATTCTGATGATGAAATTCGCTGCTGAAGCGTCCAAATATATGCCTCATGTCGAAATTATCGAATATCATGGCGACCAGAAGCTGGATGCCCCTTCTGGCACATCCATCAAGACGGCAGAGCTCATCTCGCAGGTTCGCCAGGAGCTTCGCCAAGGCAACCCCAATGAGGAAGAGGTCATTGAAGGCGCGCGCGGCGGTTATTATAACGGCTTCCGTATACATAGTGTCAGACTTCCTGGCGTATTCGCACAGCAAGAGGTAGTATTTGGCGGTTATGGCCAGACGCTGAAGATCCGTCATGATTCTTATGACCGTGCCGGTTATATGCCGGGCGTTAACGTAGCGGTTAAGAAAGTGATGGGCTACAGCGGTTTGATTTATGGCTTTGAACATTTGATGGACTAATCTATATACAGCCTAGAAAGAGTGGGGATTATAGGATGTTGAAAATTTCTTTTATCGCGCATGACCGGAAAAAAGAAGAGATGGTTAACTTTGTAACCGCCTATGAGAGTGTTTTTGCGCCGCATGAATTATATTCTACCGGTACAACGGGTACCCGTATCATGGAAAAAACCAATCTGCAGATTCAACGGTTTATGTCCGGTCCGCTTGGCGGGGATCAGCAGATCGGCGCTTTGGTTGCCCAAAACGAGATGGATCTGATTATATTCCTGCGGGATCCGCTCATGGCCCAGCCTCACGAGCCGGATATTATCGCTTTGCTTCGTCTTTGCGACGTGCAGGGTATTCCGGTTGCTACAAACGTGGCTACAGCAGAGCTGCTCGTCCGCGCGCTAGCACGCGGCGATTTCGCATGGCGCGAGCTTGTTCACAAATATAAGCCGGGTGTGGATGCGCCATGAGCGAACCGTTAGATATTCTCGTCTTTGGCGCGCATGCGGACGATGCGGAGATCGGGATGGGCGGAACGATCGCGAAGTATACGGCTGCCGGGAAACGGGTAGGGATCTGTGATTTAACCGAAGCGGAAATGTCTTCTAACGGCACCGTGGAGCTCAGGAAGCAGGAAGCTTCCGCGGCTTCCTCGGTGCTTGGTTTATATACTCGCACCAATCTTGGATTGCCGGATCGCGGGCTCGAAATCAGCAAGCCGCACATCGATGCGATTGTTGCGGAAATTCGCCGCGCACGTCCGCGCATCGTTTTCGCTCCTTATTGGGTGGACCGTCATCCGGACCATATCGCGTGCAGCAAGCTGGTTGAAGAGGCCGTGTTTAACGCAAAGCTGCGTCGTTACATGCCGGAGCTGCCGGCCGCGCAGGTTGAACAATTTATTTATTATTACATAAACGATGTCGATAACGTCTCGCTGATGGTTAACGTTTCGGACTTTTACGACCGGAAAAGACAATCCTTAATGGCTTATCAATCTCAATTTCAAACGGCTGCCCCCGGCGAAGACCGAGTGGCGACTCCTCTTACGGATCGTTATATAGAGCGGGTTGAAGCCCGGGATAGTCTGCTTGGCCAGACCCGAGGCTGGAAATATGCGGAGGGCTTTGCTATCAAGCGCCCGCATGCCATCGAATGGTTTTAACGAAAAGAAAAAAATCTCATAATCAAAATAATGTCGAATATATAGAATATCAGCATGTTACACGAGAGGGTGGACTTACGATATGGCACGTAAATTAAAAATCGGAATCACGTGTTATCCTACCCTGGGCGGTTCCGGTGTTGTAGCTACGGAGCTAGGCAAATTGATGGCCGAGCGCGGTCATGAAATTCATTTCATTACCCATAGCATACCGTTCCGTCTCGGGAAATTTAATAAAAACATCTTTTTCCATGAAGTCGAAGTCAACGATTATTACGTATTCCGTTATCCGCCATACGACCTGTCATTAGCAAGCAAGATGGCCCAAGTGGCCAAGATGGAGAAGCTGGATCTTCTTCACGTGCATTACGCGGTTCCTCATGCCGTATGCGCGCATCTGGCTAAGCAAATGATTGGCGACGGCTTCAAAACCGTTACGACGCTGCATGGCACGGACATTACCGTGCTTGCGCAGGATGAGTCGCTAAAGGATTTGATCCGCCTGGCGATTAACGAAAGCGATGCCGTGACGGCCGTATCGCAGGACCTGATCAATGAAACCAGGCAGCTCCTGGATATTACGCGACCGATTGATCTGACGTACAATTTCGTGGACAAACGCGTTTATTACCCGCGCGACGCAGCTTCTCTGAGGGCCGATTATGCGCAGCCGCACGAAAAAATACTTATGCATATATCGAACTTCCGTCCCGTGAAGAGAGTAAGCGACGTTGTGGATGTTTTCGAGCGTGTGTCCTCGCAAATTCCGGCTAAGCTGCTGCTTGTTGGCGAGGGTCCGGAATTGTCCAAAATCCAATGCAAAATCCGCCAAATGGGTCTGGAAGACCGTGTCCATTTCCTTGGCAAGCAGGAAGACGTTGCGCAGGTGATTTCGATGGCTGATCTATTGCTCCTGCCTTCGGAGAAGGAAAGCTTTGGCCTCGTTGCGCTTGAAGCGATGGCTTGCGGAGTGCCAACCGTCGGTTCGACTGCCGGAGGGATCCCAGAGCTTGTCACTCATGGCGAGACCGGTTATTTGTGTCCAATCGGAGATGTTGAAGGAATGGCCGCTTACGCTGCGGGGCTGCTTAAGGACGAAAAGCTTCATCAGTCGTTTAAGGAAGCCTGCTTGTTCCGGGCGCGCAACGAGTTCTGCAATGACGTGATTACCACGCAATATGAACAAATTTATTACCGGGTTCTGGGAATGGAAGCCGATTTGCCAATGCCGGTATGCGAGGCTTAAATCAGGAAGGAAGTGCTTGAGTCCAATGGAAGCACGCTTCGCTTTGCCTAACCTTATGCTCCAGGCATTACCTGTGCTTGAAGCGCTTGTGCAGCAAGGCTTTGAAGCGGTATTTGTCGGAGGCTGCGTAAGGGATACCGCTATGGGACTGCCGATTAAGGATGTCGATATCGCGACGTCGGCCAGACCCGAACAGGTTATGTCTATTTTTCCGCGCTGCATTCCGACGGGACTTCAGCATGGAACGGTGACCGTTCTCCAGCATGGCGGCTCTTATGAAGTGACGACCTTCCGTACGGAATCGGAATACGAGAAGCATCGCCGCCCATTGCAGGTCGAGTTCATCGACCGCTTGGACGGCGATTTGCTGCGCCGCGATTTAACGATAAACGCAATGGCGATGAATGCCGAAGGGGAGCTATACGATCCTTTTCGCGGGCTTTCCGATCTCAAGAGAAAAACCGTTCGCTGCGTAGGAGATGCGGACGCCAGGTTCCAGGAGGATGCTCTGAGAATGCTGCGGACGATCAGGTTTGCCTCGCAATTTGAGTTCACGATTGCTCACTCTACCTGGAGAGCGCTAATCAAGCATCGGGGATTGCTTCGGCATATTGCGATGGAGCGGGTTCAAGCCGAGCTGGACCGCATGATTGGCGGAGCCCATCCCGGAAGGGCATTGCAATTGCTCGCTGCCTGCAAGCTGCTAAAGAATACCGGAACGGTCCTGCCTGCTGCAGAAAAGCTAGATCAGGTGCAGAGTACCCATTATTGTGATTTAAACAAGCTGGATGAACCGGAAACCCGTTATGCTGCGCTATTAATCACAGGAGGGATCACGCTTCGCGATGCGGAAGAAACGTTAGAGGCGCTGCGTTTGCCTGCGCGGAAGATGAACGCCATATTGTCCGTTTTGTCCGTCCAATCCGCCATGAATCAACAGAATCGGAATGCCGATCTGCGGCATGTCTGGACAAGTACGGTCCTTCAATATGGGGAAGAAGCATCCCGTAGATGGCTTACCATAATCGCATGGGATAATAAGCATAGTCTTCATCACCTGTGCAATTTGTTTGATAAATGGCTGGCAGGCATGACCGCCATAACGTTAAAGCAGCTGAAGCTGAATGGCAAACAACTGGCGGAAGGACTTCGCATGGAACCGGGAGCATGGACGGGCCAGCTGCTTAAGCGTCTTTTGCTCGAGGTTGCGCTGGACAAGCTGCCCAACGAGAAGGATGCTTTGCTAAAGCAAGCTCAAATATGGAATATCGAGGATCGATAACGATGTCAACTAACCGATTGCTTGAATTGTTTGAACAAAATCCCGGCGAATACGTGTCCGGAGAAATGATCAGCCATGAGCTCGGCGTCAGCAGGACAGCCGTATGGAAGCAGATCAAGAAGCTGGAATCGCTTGGATACGTCTTTGAAGCGTCCAGACGGCTTGGTTATAAGCTGTTGTCTTCACCGGATACCTTGTCCGTTCCCAAGCTGATAAGCGAGTTAAGGTCCAAGGTGTTCGGCAGCTCGATCGAGTGGCATGAAACGGTGGATTCCACGCAAAATCTGGCACAAAAGCTGGCGGAAGAAGGCGCTCCCGAAGGGACGCTGGTGATCGCGGAGCAGCAGCATAACGGACGAGGCCGGATGGGCCGCGGCTGGGTATCGCCGCAGGGGAAGGGCATTTGGATGAGCATGGTGCTTCGTCCTTCCGTGCCTATACATTTTGCCCCGCAATTAACGCTACTTACCGCCGTTGCCTTATGCCGAAGCTTACGCCGGCTTACAGCGCTGCCAATTGGGATCAAATGGCCAAATGATCTGCTGATCGAAGGGAAGAAGATTAGCGGCATTTTGCTGGAATCCACGGCGGAAGAGGAACGTCTCCGTTATGTCATTGCCGGAATTGGCATAAGCGTAAATTTGGAGAAGACGGATTATCCGGAGGAAATGCTGGAGAAGGTTACTTCTCTTCGAATCGCCAATGGAGGGGACGGGTTTGACCGTGTTACGGTTATAACCGATTTCCTGCAGGAGTGGGAGCAGTTGTACTTCCTCTATCTGGACAAAGGATTTGCTCCGGTTATTACGCTTTGGGAAGCGTTATCGGTATCCCTAAACAAGCCGGCGCGGCTAATCACTCCGCAAGGAACGATCGACGGCGTGCCGATTGGCCTCGATGCAAGCGGCGCTTTAACCGTTCGCAAAGAGGACGGCAGCACGGTTGTCGTGTTTTCCGCCGAAATGGGCGAGCCCGTACGCTAAAGGCGTTTACGGGCACGCCTTTTTTTGCTACTATAAAGAAAGCAGGCGGTATCTGGTAAGAGCTGCACTGCAAAGGGTAATAAATGTTGTAAACAAGCAAGGCACACTCTGCTCTGAGCCGTAGGGACCGAGACAGAAGGAAGCAATTATTTAGCATACGTTTCCTTTTTCGTTCGGGAACCTTTTTAGCAGCGGCTAAAAGGTTTTTTTGTGTTTATCCTAAAACTTAAAAGGGGATGAAGCGTAATGAGGAAACGTCTAACGATTACCAACCTCAAGAAGATGAAGCAGGACAAAAATCCAATCTCGATGCTGACCGCTTACGAT
Source organism: Paenibacillus sp. BK720 (assembly GCF_011761545.1). NCBI lineage: Bacteria > Bacillati > Bacillota > Bacilli > Caryophanales > Paenibacillaceae > Paenibacillus > Paenibacillus sp. BK720. Next base: position 1,274,109 of record NZ_JAASRQ010000001.1, read on the forward strand.
TACCCGTCTGCCGTACTGGCAGAGGAAGCCGGACTGGATGTTATTCTGGTCGGCGATTCGCTGGGCAATGTCGTACTCGGCTATGACACGACGATTCCGGTCACGCTCGACGATATGATTTATCATACACGCGCCGTAGCGCGCGGTGCGAAAAACACCTTTATCGTAACCGACATGCCGTTTATGACTTATGGCATCGGCCGCGAAACAACTCTCCGCAATGCAGCGCGTCTGATGCAGGAGGGCGGAGCCCAGGCGCTTAAGCTGGAGGGCGGTACGGATATTGCGCCCGAAGTAGCGGCACTCGTAAAAGCCGGAATTCCGGTTATGGGGCATATCGGCCTGACGCCTCAATCCGTGCACCAGCTTGGCGGCTACAAAGTGCAGGGCAAGCTGGAAAAGGAAGCCGAAAAGCTGATGGAGGATGCGAAGGCGCTTGAGGCTGCGGGAGCGTTTGCGGTTGTTCTTGAGCTCGTAACCGAACCGATTGCGGAAGCGATCAGCAAAGAACTGACCATTCCTACAATAGGGATCGGAGCAGGCCGCGGCTGCGACGGCCAGGTGCTCGTTTATCATGATATTTTGCAATATTATTCTCCTTATATCGAGAAAAAAATGGTCAAAACCTATGCGGATATCGGCTCCACGATCCGGAGTGCCATTAGCAGCTATGTCAATGAAGTGAAAGCGGGAGCTTTTCCGGCTGAAGAGCATACGTTTGGCGCCAAGCCGGCAGCGATCAATCATTTGTATGGCGCAGGAGAAGCAACTGATACAAACAACAGTCAAGCAAGCAGAGAGGAGTCTCAGGGGCGTGATTTTGTGTCGAACCATAGCTGAACTCAAAAACGAACTTATTTCTATTAGAAAATCTAACGACAATGCGACAATCGGCTTAGTGCCGACGATGGGATTCCTGCATGAAGGCCATGCCAGCCTGATGCGGCAATCGGTTGCGGAGAACACCGCTTCTGTATTATCCATTTTTGTTAACCCGATGCAGTTTGGTCCTAACGAGGACTTCGAGCGCTATCCGCGCGATGAGGCGAGGGATCTCGCGATTGCGAAGGAGAACGGCATCGATATCGTCTTTATGCCGGACGTGAAGGAAATGTACCCTTCGAAGCCGCGCACTTCGGTTATTGTTAGCCAGCTCACGGATCGTTTGTGCGGGGCCTCCAGACCGGGGCATTTCGACGGCGTTGGCCTGGTCGTCAGCAAGCTGTTTCATCTTGTTCAACCGGACCGGGCTTATTTCGGAATGAAGGATGCCCAGCAGCTTGCCGTTATTCAGCAAATGACCGACGATCTGAATATTCCGGTCGAGATCGTACCGTGTCCGATTGTGCGCGAGCCTGACGGTCTTGCGCTCAGCTCGCGCAATGTTTATTTGTCGGCGGAGCAGCGTCAGCAGGCTGTTGTCCTGTCGCAGTCGCTTGCGGCAGCCAAAGCGTGGGTAGAAGAGAAAGGAATTACGCCTGAGGAACTTCTTTCACGGGTGAAAGCAAAAATCAGTGAAGCTAGCCAAGCCGATATCGACTACGCGGAATGGCTGACTTATCCTTCTCTGGAGCTGCCAGCCTGGGGCGAGCCAATTGCTGCCCAGAGCGGTAAATATATTTTGGCGCTTGCCGTTAAATTTGGCACTACGCGCCTCATTGACAATGCCCTATTCGTACCAACTACCGAGGTGAAAAATCATGTATAGAACGATGATGAAATCGAAGCTGCACCGGGCTACCGTAACGGAAGCGAACCTGAACTATGTCGGCAGCATCACCATTGACGAGGATTTGATGGATGCGGCCGATATTTGGGAAAATGAAAAGGTGCAAATCGTAAACAACAACAACGGCGCGCGTTTTGAAACGTATGTCATTACGGGCAAACGCGGCTCCGGCGTTATCTGCCTGAACGGCGCCGCTGCGCGTCAGGTTCAGCCTGGAGACCAAGTCATTATCATTTCTTACGCTTCCATGTCCAACGAAGAAGCTCGCGCGCATAAGCCGATCGTAACGATTCTGGACAGCGATAACCGCCCGCTGAAAAGCCTGTCCGAGGAAATCCACGCGACGGTTTTGTAAAGCCCGGGTTCCAGCTCTATGTAACGAATGGCATGGGGTATGAAAAGGACTCCCGAAACAAAGAATGAGCATAACACTCCTCAATTCTTTGGTGAAGGCGGGATGCGTAATGTTTCAACAAATGTTCGAAGCCATGAACGAAATGCTGGATCACCTGATTGAAGCCTATCCAACGGCAACCGGCGAGCAGAAAGCCCAATTCGACGAGCAGCTTGTGATGCTCAAGAAAATGAGCGATTCCCTCGTCGAGCACTGGATTGATTTCGAGGAAAAGTTTTCTTGTTTCGTGGAGCAGCATGCAGCTGCCTTGGAAGGCACCGTGACGCAAATGATTCCGCCGCCCATGCTGGCGATGGAGAGCAGCACGGAGCTTGGCGAACCGCCTGCTAAGCCTTCACCGGCAGCTGAACCGGCGGCGCCGTCGCCAGCCAAGAAGCCAACTGCGCCGCCGCAGACTATGCATTCTGCCAACCAGGCAGGGAAACATGAACAGGTTTCGGCAGAGGAAGCTTACAATGCGGAGCTCGATATGGAAGTGCCATACGAGTACGCGATGATGATCTCGAAGGGGCAGGGGTATTATAAATTATTTATGTTTTCCAATGCCGCCACTCATTTTCAATCCGCTGTATCTTACCTTCCGGAATGTAATCTGGCCCGGCTGTATCTGGCAATGACGCATATGCATCTGCAAAATTGGAGTGAGGCGCAGCGGCATTTCCAGTTGCTGGTTTCATTAACGGACTATCCGAAGTGGCGTGCTTTAGGCTATAATGCCCTTGGGTGCATTCAAGCGATTTACATGAATTTAGAGCAGGCGGAGCAGTTTTTCCTAAAGGCTTACGAAACCTGCCCCAGCTTCAAGGACCCGTTAAACAATTTGAAATGTTGTAAAGAAACGCCGCAGCAATTATCCTTATTTTTCGGCAGTACCGAGCTTTGCTGCTTATGAGGGGATAGAAACGTAATGAAATACGCAGTATTGGATCTGGAAACGACGGGACATGGCGTCAGCGACGATATTTTGCAGGTTGGTTTGGCCGTGCTGAACGATAACCTCGAAATCGTTGAAACCTACAGCTCCTTCGTACGCCCTACAATAGAAATCCCGGCCTTCATCACGCAGCTGACCGGCATTGACGCCGCTATGGTGGCGGACGCTCCAGAATTGGATGAGGTGCTTATGCAGCTCATCCCCCATCTGGAGGATGCCGTGCTGGTTGCTCACAACGTTAACTTTGACGCCGGATTTTTGAATCAGGCCCTTGACCGGTGCGGTTACCATCCGTTTATCGGTCGGCGGCTGGATACGATTGAGCTGCTAAGAATATTGTACCCGTCGATTACGACGTATCAGCTAGGCGCCGTAACCGAGCTTTTCGGCATTGCCCATGATCAGCATCACCGGGCCGACAGCGACGCGATAGCGACGGCCGAATTATTTGCTCAATCCGTACAGAAGCTCAGACAGTTGCCGCTGCTTACTTTGCAGCGGCTATCCTTTCTTATAGACAACGGAAGCGATCTGAGCTGGTTTATGGCCGAAACGTTGAAATATGCCGAGCTTCATACCTCCATCGATATGAATGCGTACCAGTATTTCAACCAATTCGCGCTGAAAGCCGGGGAATGGACCGATGAACAGCCTGCCCGCGCCGACCAGGAGGAGGATCCGCTCAAGGATGTTTCCTTCGAGCAATATTTGGACGGCATCCGGCAGCGTTTCATGGAAAAGTATCCGAATTACGAAGAGCGTGAAGCGCAAACAACGATGTTCCGCGAGGTATACGATTCCTTGTGCAATGACCGGCATCTGCTGATTGAAGCGGGAACGGGCACAGGGAAATCCCTTGGTTATTTGATTCCGTCGCTGTATTACGGGATTCACCAGGATAGCAAAATCGTAGTCAGCACCCATACGATCAATCTGCAGGAGCAGCTGCGCCAGCGGGATATTCCGCTGCTTCGCGAGATTTTACCTTTTGATTTCCGAGCTTCGATCTTCAAAGGCAGAGGCAATTATTTGTGTCTGCGGAAATTTGAAAGTAAAATCAATGCAAAGGATCTAGTTGCTCCCATTGATGATGCCATTACGGCTTCGCAAATGGTTGTTTGGCTCAGCGAAACGGAAACCGGCGATCAGGAAGAGCTGAATTTCGGCAATAAAGGAGCGGATTTCTGGTCGACCGTCGCAAGCGACGCGGATTCATGCCTCAACCGCCAATGTCCGTGGTTCAAGCGCTGCTATTACCATCGCGCCAAGCATGAGTCTAATATCGCCGATGTATGCATAACGAATCATTCCATGCTGTTCACGGATGTTCAAGCGGATCACCGCCTGCTGCCAAGCTACAGCCACCTGATTATTGACGAAGCGCATCATGTGGAAGAAGTAGCGGGCAAGCATCTTGGCATGCAATTAAATTATTTTTCGTTGACTCATCAGACCACGCGGCTGTTTAAGGATGCACGTTCCGGTCTGCTCCCCGCGCTTAGGCTTCGTCTTCAGCAGGAGGATGACGAGCGTGTTCAGGCTTGGACGGAAACGATCGATACGGTTATACCGGTGTTTCAGGACGTGAAGGAGCACTGGGATAAGCTGTTTGAGCTGCTGTATGCCTTTGTAGGGGAGTCGGGCGAGGCAGGAAACGATAACGGTCAGGCGGTTTGCCGTTTGCGGAGCGATACGCCTCCCAAGGGCTGGGACGACGTACTGACGATTGAGAATAACGTGCATACCGAACTGAGCCGCGTTGTGAAGACGGTTGACAAAATGGCATCGGATATCAAGGATCGGCTTGACGATCCATCCATACAAGGCCTGATTACGGATTTGAACGGCGTCGTCCGCGATTTGACTAGGGTAAAGGATGATCTCCGTACGTTTCTCAAGATGGAGCAGAACTCCGAGGTCTATTGGATCGAGGCAAGCACGACTTACCGCTACCGCTCCGTCCATCTGTACGCGGTACCGGTTGACGTAAGCAAGCAGCTTCAACAATATTTCTTCGACGTGAAGGATAGCATTATTCTTACTTCGGCAACTTTGTCCGTTCATAAATCGTTTCAATATGCGGAGGAGCAGCTCGGTCTGGAAGGCTTCGAAGATAACAATCGGCTGAAAACCGTGCAGCTGCCGTCGCCGTTTAATTACAGGGAGCAGGCGCTGGTCATTATTCCCCGCAATTTCCCGACCCTGAAGGGTTCGGCGGGCGACCCGCAGTTTATCTCCATGCTGGTAAGCTCGCTTGCCGATTCCGCGGTGGAGACAAAAGGCCGCATGCTTGTGTTGTTCACCTCTTACCGGATGCTTAAGCAGGTCTACGAACCGCTTAAGGAAGCTTTGGCGGGCTCGGGCATTCAAGTGCTTGGCCAAGGCATCGACAGCGGCAACCGGACGAAGCTGACAAGACGGTTCACCCAGCAGCCGGAGACGGTACTGCTCGGCACAAGCAGCTTCTGGGAAGGGGTGGACATCCCTGGCGAAGCATTGACATGCCTGGCTATCGTCCGCCTGCCGTTCCAGCCGCCGAATCATCCGCTTGTCGAAGCAAAATCGGAGCTCTTGCAGAAGCAGAAGCAGAACCCTTTCATGAAGCTGTCGATTCCGCAAGCGGTTATCCGCTTCAAGCAAGGCTTCGGAAGACTTGTGCGCACGGCAAAGGACAAAGGAATCGTTATTATCTACGACACGCGCGTCATTGATACGTATTACGGCAAGCACTTCCTCTATTCGCTGCCTGGTCCAAAAATCGAAACGATGCATATCGACCAGATGGTACCGCGGATGCGGGAATGGCTGCAATCGGAAGAGGAGGAAATCGGGTGAAGCAGGCGAAAATTTCGGAGGCCGTCGTCAGACGGCTTCCCATCTACCTGCAGGTGCTTAACGAATTGTACAACCGGGAAGTACAGACGGTTTCGTCGCAGGAGCTAGGCCTCAAGCTGGACCTCAATCCCGCGCAAATCCGAAAGGATCTTGCCTATTTCGGCGACTTCGGCCGTAAAGGTATCGGGTACGACGTCTCTTATCTGATAGAGAAAATTCAGCAGATATTGAAGCTCGACCAGCGGATTAACGTCGCGCTTGTTGGCGCCGGCAATCTTGGGCATGCCTTATGCAATTACAATAAGTACTCCAAGGACAACATGAAAATTGTCGCCGTTTTCGACGATCATCACAGCAAGATCGGCACGATGATCAACAATCTGACCATTCTGCCGATGGACAAACTGAAAGAGACCGTTCAAGAAAACAATATCCGCATTGGCATTATTACCGTGCCCGGTCCGGAAGCGCAAAACGTAGCCAATCAATTCGTGGAGGCCGGAATCGAAGGCATCCTGAATTTTGCGCCGGCGATCTTGCGTTTACCCGAGCATATCCGCATTCACCATGCGGATTTTACGAGGGAATTGCTTAGCTTGGCTTATTATCTGGAGAAGGAAAGGAATGAGCAGGAAAATGGCGCAGTTGTGGATTGATAACGGCCTGTTTGTGACAATGAACGACGCTAATGCGGTTTTCCGCGGCCATATGGTCGTCACGGACAATCAAATTACATATATCGGAGCGGAGCCTCCAACCGGACTGGATGAGCAAGCGGAGCGCCTTGACGGCAGCAAGCTGGCTTTTATGCCGGGCTTGATTAACACGCATGGCCATGCCGCCATGTCGCTGCTGCGCGGTTATTCGGATGACCAGAATCTGCAGGTATGGCTGGAGCAGAAGATGTGGCCGATGGAAGCCAAATACGTCGACCGGGATACGCGGGCGGGCAGCGCGCTTGCGATCGTGGAGATGCTGAGGACGGGGACAACCGCTTTTGTCGATATGTATGACCGGATGGATCAAGTTGCGCAAATGGTTGAGCAATCGGGGATCCGCGGCGCACTGACGCGCGGCGTCATCGGGTTGTGTTCGGAGGAGATCCAGCAAGCGAAGCTGAAGGAAGCGATTGCTTTTGCCCGCGATTGGAACGGGAAGGCGGATGGCCGCATCACAACGATGATTTCTCCGCATGCCCCTTATACTTGCCCGCCGGATTATATCGAGAAGTTTGTACAAGCTGCCCATGATTACGATCTGCCGGTTCATACCCATATGTCCGAGACGCTTGCCGAAGTGGAGCAAAATGTCCGAGACTACGGCTCCCGTCCAGTCGAGCATTTGGACAAGCTTGGATTCTTCTCGCGGCCGGCGCTTGTCGCGCATGCCGTCCATTTGAACGATGAAGAAATTGCCCTGCTGGCTGAACGCAACGTTGCCGTATCCCATAACCCTGTCAGCAACCTTAAGCTGGCAAGCGGAGTAGCCCGTGTTCCGGAGCTTCTGCGCGCAGGAGTGACGGTGTCTCTTGGCACGGACAGCGTTGCAAGCAACAACAACCTGGACCTGTTCAAAGAGATCAAATTCGCGGCGCTGCTCCATAAGGGAATCTCCGGAGATCCGACGGTCATTCCGGCAATGGAAGCCTTGCGCATGGGAACCGTTTACGGTGCCCGTTCGATCTGGCAGGAAGACAGCATCGGAAAGCTCGCGACAGGGATGAAGGCCGATTTTATCGCGATTGATCTGGATCAGCCTCATTACTATCCGCTCACGGATATCGTATCCCATCTCGTATATTCCGGGTCTGGCCGTGACGTCAAGCATGTATGGGTAGACGGCAAGAAGGTTGTTCATAATGGCGAATGCACGACGATGGACGAGGAAAAGATCCGTTACGAGGCTCAAGCCAGCTTTGAACGGCTGCTAAGCGCAAAATGAGAGCGACAACGAGAAAACGTCAGCCGGTGATGAGCCCGAAGCGCTGGCTGGCTGTTTTCCTTGTCGCCCTGGTTGCTGTAATTGCGGTAGTCATCATGTACTATAATACGATTCAGCAGCCGTTCTGGGATTCGGAGAATCCGATCCGGAAAGAGGCAAAGGAAGCAGCCGGTCTGACCGAGATATCATCCATCACGAAGCAGGTTTGGGATACGACATCGTGGATCGTGAAGGGCGAGAATGACGCGAAAGAAGAAATTTACGTATGGCTGATCGGTTCAGAGAAGACCGTTCAAACGGTTAAAGCCTCCGAAGCAACGGATAAAGATACCGTTAAGAAAGCCGTCTTGCAGAAGAAACCGGATGCGGCGATTAAACGCATTCAGCCGGGAACTTTAAACGGTCAGCTGGTTTGGGAAGTGTTCTATTCGCAAGGCAAGAATCCCGAGAAATACAGCTACGATTTCTATGATTTCCGCAGCGGCACGTACGTGACCGAATATCATCTTCCCGCCAAAACAGCGAGCTAGCCGCAATAACGCGGCTGGCTCCGCTTCCTGTTTTTACACCGCCTCTTTGATGCTGATATATGATATACTTTCGTATGGCAGAGTTGATATACGTCAGTGTTTCTATATAACAGATATAGAGGAGGAAACCAACTATGAAACTTCGTATTGTCCCTTTCGTGCTCTCCGCTCTAGCGACAGCCTTGCTGCTCTTTGGCGGATGGATGCTATACAAGCAGTTTGCCGTTGTTTCTCCTTTTCAGAAGTCTATTGGACAAATTGATGGTATCGCCTCGGCGAATACCCCAACTATAGATCAGAACCGCGTCTCGTTGCAGGTTACTCTTAAGCCGGACGCGAATTTGAAGGACGTCTACGAATCCATTGCCAAAGAAGGCAAAGAGGCGATTGGCAGCCGCGAATTATCGCTCGATATCGCGAATCAGGCTCCAAGCGAGCAATTGGAGAAGGTCTGGTCTTCGGTATTGTTTGACGTGGCCGAAGCGATGGAGAAGAAGAACTATTCGGAAATTCCGAATGCTCTGCAGAAGGCAACCGCTGATCATGCAGGCATTAAATACGAAACCGCTCTTGACGATAACAATGTGTATATTACGCTGAAGGATGGCAAATCGACGAAGTATGTCGTGCTTCCACGCACTCCCGCTATGTTGGAGGTGTCGGCTAATGCGTAAGTATTGGATTGAGATTACGGCAGGTTTTGTGCTGATGGCCGTTGTTTTCCTTGCTTTCAGAGGATTAAATATTTTTCCCTTCCTGATTTTTGCCGCTCTGGCGGGAGGAGTCTGGTTTGCATCGCGCGGAGGCAAAGGACGCATGACCGCTCTGCCAGGGTCAAAGCGCGGCAAGCAGATTCACTCGGTATCGATCAGCTTTGATCAGATCGGCGGCCAGGACAGAGCCAAGCAAGAGCTTACCGAGGCCCTGGACTTCCTGGTTAAACAGGACGAGATCGCAAAGCTTGGCATTCGCCCGATGAAAGGGATCCTGCTTACGGGCCCTCCGGGAACAGGCAAAACGCTGCTTGCGAAGGCAGCAGCCCATTATACGGACTCCATCTACCTGGCCGCGTCAGGCAGTGAATTCGTCGAGATGTATGTCGGCGTAGGTGCGGGACGTATTCGGGATTTGTTCAAGGAAGCTCGAGAGAAAGCAAGAAAGTCAGGCAAGAAAAGCGCCGTTATCTTCATTGACGAGATCGATGTTATCGGCGGCAAGCGGGACGGCGGACAGCATCGGGAATACGACCAGACGCTGAACCAGCTGCTGACGGAAATGGACGGCATTCATTCCGACGAAGCGCCGCGGATCCTTATTATCGCCGCGACGAACCGCAAGGAGATGCTGGACAGCGCGCTGCTTCGCCCGGGCCGTTTCGACCGTCACATCGGGGTCGATCTGCCGGATAAGAAAGGCCGCCTTCACATTTTGCGTCTTCATGCGGCCAACAAGCCGCTTGACGAATCGGTAGACCTGGAACGGGTCGCATCCGAGTCGTTTGGCTTCTCCGGCGCCCAGCTGGAGAGCGTGATGAATGAAGGAGCCATCTACGCGATGCGCGAGCAAAGCGGGACGATTCTGGAACAGCATCTGGCAATGGCTATCGATAAGGTGATGATGGGCGAGAAAACGGATCGCGAAGCTACGGCCGAAGAGCGCGAGCGTGTTGCGCTTCACGAACTTGGCCATGCTATATCTGCAGAGCTTGTTCGGCCGGGAAGCGTGTCGCAGGTTGCTTTATCCCCGCGTGGTCAAGCGCTTGGTTATGTCCGGCATAACCCGCAGCAAGACCGCTACTTGTACACGAAGGAGTTCCTGGAAAGCCAGATTATGATCGCGCTTGGCGGCGCCGCTGCCGAAGAGATTTTCTACGGCGGCCGAAGCACCGGCTCCCGAGGAGATTTCGACCAGGCGATGAACATTGTTCGCACCATGGTGGAATCGGGACTTACCGAGCTTGGCATCATTGACGCTAACATGATGACGCCGGATAAATGGGCGAACATTACCCGTTCGATTCTGGATGAGCTGATGGACAAGACGAAAGCGATGCTGGAAGCAAGACGCCTAGTATTCGTTCAGTCCCTGGATGTGCTGATCAAGGAAGAAACGCTTGGCGGCGACGATTTCCGCGCTCTTCTGAGCCGGTTGTCCCAAAGCGCATAAGAAGTCGCAAACCGTAATGAACGGCAGTTCAGGTTAAGCTGCCGTTCATTTTTTGGTGTCAACATAATTAATCGGAAAAGCGCATAAATCGTTCATGCGTTGTTCATGAGGTGTTCAAGATCCGTTCATCTTCCTGCCTTCATTCTTTGTCTGAAAAAGGGTATAATGGATGCGAGGAAGAGAGAATTATTCTCAATAACGTTTAGAAAAAGAGAAAAACATACGAGGAGAGAATCGACAGAATTATGGCAATCAAAAAAGTTGGCGTTATCGGCGCCGGTACAATGGGGCAAGGAATTGCGGAAATGCTCGCTTCTAAAGGGCTGGATGTGTATGTAATCGAAAGCTCGGAGGAACGCTTAACATACGGAATGCAGATGATCGAACTCAACCTGGATAAGCAGATTGAGAAGTGGGCTTTGACGCAGGCCGAGAAAAAACTGATTTTGAATCGTATCCATACATGCAAAAACTATGAAAATTTAACCTCTTGCGAGCTGGTTATTGAATCCATCACCGAGGATTTGGAAAGCAAAAAACAGGTAATCAAGAAGCTGGACGAGATGTGCGACCAAAACGTCATTATCGCCAGCAATACCTCCACGCTCAGCTTGACCGAGCTGGCAAGCGTAACGAGCCATCCGGAGCGCGTTATCGGCCTTCACTTTATTTATCCGGTATCCAAGATCGATCTCGTTGAAATTGTCCGCGGTTTGAAAACTTCCGATGCTACGTTCGGCGCAACGAAAGAATTCGTGGATGAGGTTATCGAGAAAAAAGGGATTATGGTATTCGAATCGCCAGGTTTTGTGACTACCCGTCTGATCTGCCTCTTCATTAACGAAGCGCTGCATGTTCTCGAGGAAGGCGTAGCTTCGGCAGAAGATATCGATAATGCGATGCGCATCGGTTATTCGTTCCAGAACGGACCGTTCGAGATGGCAGACCGCTTTGGCCTGGACTCCGTCCTTGCCGCCCTTGACCGGATGTTCCGCGAGTACGGGGAATTGAAGTACCGTCCGTCTATCGTCCTTAAGAAGATGGTGCGCGGAGGACATCTCGGCGTGAAGTCGGGCGTCGGATTTTTCAAATATGACAAGGATGGGGACCGTATCTAGATGAAAGTACTCGTAATTAACGCAGGCAGCTCTTCGCTGAAATATCAGCTCTATAATATGGAGAACGAGTCGGTGCTTGCAAGCGGGCGCGTAGAGAGAATCGGCATGGATTCCTCGATCGTGACCCATGAACCTCCCGGCAAGCCGGACGTTACGCAAGTCAGCGAAATTCTTGACCATATAACGGCGGTTAAAAAGGTTATCGACATGCTGACTCATCCCGAGCATGGCGTCGTTGCCTCGATGGGAGAAATCGATGCGGTTGGACACCGGATCGTGCACGGCGGCGAAGTGTTCAAGAGTTCGGCGCTTGTAACGGCTGACGTAAAGCAGGAAATCCGCAAGCTGTTTGATCTTGCTCCGCTCCATAACCCGGCCCATATGATGGGCATTAACGCGGTAGAAGCGAATATGCCGAACGTTCCGCAGGTGGTTGTATTCGATACCGCCTTCCATCAGACTATGCCTAATACATCCTACCTGTACCCTATTCCGAGAGTGCTGTACCGCCGACATAAAGTGCGCCGTTACGGCTTCCACGGAACTTCGCATCAATACGTAAGCGAGCAGGCTGCCAAGTACCTGGGCAAGCCGCTGGAATCGTTGAAGGTGATCTCCTGCCATATCGGGAACGGGGCAAGCGCAACGGCCATTATGGACGGGAAATCGTTCGATACCAGCATGGGGATGACGCCGTTGGAAGGCCTGATGATGGGTACGCGCAGCGGTGACCTGGATCCGGCCATCGTGCCGTATGTCATGAACAAGGAAGATCTAACCTTAAGCGAAGTAAATTCCATGCTGAACAAGCATAGCGGTATGCTTGCCATCTCCGGCATCAGCAGCGATATGCGCGAAATCGTGGAAGCAATGGGCGAAGGCGACGCAAATGCCAAGCTGGCCTTTGATATGTACACGTACCGCGTCCGAAAATATATCGGAGCTTACGCCGCCGCGATGAACGGCGTCGACGTTATTCTGTTCACGGCAGGCGTTGGCGAGAACTCGAACGTTCTTCGCAAAGCCGTTTGCGAAGGCATCTCGTTCCTGGGCGTTGAGTTGGATGAGGAACGCAACAATATCCGCAGCAAGGACGTCCGCGAAATTTCTACGGATGCTTCCCGCGTAAAGGTGCTGGTTGTGCCAACGAACGAGGAGCTGCTTATTGCCCGCGATACGTACAAAATCGTGAAAGGCGAGTCTAACTAATCGAATATGACAGTAGTTAAGGTAGCGGAGGGATCGGTTGCATGAGCAATGAGGACATGTGGAAGGCCTATTCGCGGGGGATGGCGGCCGTCATGAAAGAAGGAGGCGTGCATGTATCTGCACTGCTCCTGCGGTCTTACCGCCAATTGAATTTATCCGATACGGAAGCCATGCTGCTGCTGCAGCTGATGCTGTTCGGGGAAGCGGAAGGTGTCGAGTTTCCGACGATGGAGCAGCTGGCGGAGCGTACCGGCTCTACGACAAGAGATATTGAGCAGACGATTGGCCGTTTGATGAAAGAAGGCTTCCTGACCATCGACGAGCGGATTGATCCGGTAACGGGAATTCAATCCGAGCAATATAATTGGAGCGGCTGGCTGCTCAAGGCTGCCGAATGGGCGGCCGAAGAGAAACGGGAGACCCGGAGAACGGAGCGGCGAACCGTGAAACGGGCGACGGATCCGGGGAACATATTCTCGGTGTTCGAGCAGGAATTTGGACGTCTGTTATCGCCGATGGAATGCGAGACGATATCCGGATGGCTGGACCAGGACCGTTATGCGGATGAGCTGATCCGGTTTGCCTTGAAGGAAGCCGTGTTTGCGGGCAAGCTCAATTTCCGTTATATCGACCGGATTCTGATCGAATGGGGACGAAACCGGGTTACGAACGTGGACGAAGCAAGAGCCCATTCCCAGAAGTTTCGCGGACCGCGCGGATAGCACTCATCTTCATTATACGAAAGCCTTGTGCCTCCTGAAGAAGGAGTACAAGGCTTTTTTCATTCGGTTAGCGCGAGAATTGCTTCCTGTATTTAAGCGGCGATGTGCCGGTGTATGCTCGAAAGCAGTTGGAGAAGTAGGGGGCATGGCGGAAGCCCGTCTTGTCGGCGATAACCGCGATGGACCATTCGGTCTTCACGAGCAGCAGCTTGGCCTGCTCGAGCCGGTATTGATGCAAATAGTCCATCGGAGAGCAGTGATAGATTTCTTTCATGCACCTGACGATGTAATTGGGATGAAAATGAAGAGCCTCTGCCAGTACCGCGTTGGTCAGCTCCGATTGATAGTGCTGACGGATATAAGCTTCCGTTTTGCTTGCCAGCTTCATGGCCGGAGAGTCCGTGCTCTCGCGGTCCTTGCGTTCCTCCAGCAAGCCCAGCAGCTCGATAAAGAGCTGATGCTCCTGCCAATAAACGCCTCGTTGATGCTCGCTTGCATAAGCCAGCAGCTGAGCGAGATGCCGCTCGGCAAGCGTAAACTCATACGGCGCAGCATATTTGGGAATCTGGATGAAATACGGATTTTCAAAGGCGTGACGCAAGGGCAGAGGCGGGGAGGCGGCATCGGATGCATGCTCCTTCCACTCACCGTTGAAGTCAAAATGTACCCAATAAAACGACGTTTCGTTGTCGCAAGGCTTAGTCGAATAGTGATAGCGGTCCGGCAGAAGCAGCAACGTCTCCCCGGCCGAAACTTCCCACTGCTTGTCTTCCTCTCCGATATACAAGGTACCCTTAGTCACCCAAAGGAGATCAAACAAACCTAAGTTGCGGCGGTTGGGATGCTGTTCGCCGGGCTTGTATGAGGTTTGCCCGGTTGCGATGTAATAAGGCATGGGAGGAAGCTGCAGGGATACGTGAGTCATACGGATAGACCATCTCCTGTCAGTGTAATATTTTATAAAAAGGAAGGTTGTTTTACTTGTAGTTTCATTGTCTTCTCGAGAATAAACTAGAAAATAGCAAGAATCAAATCTTTTATATTCGAGCAGGAGGAACTTTCATGGCGAAGCAACTTAACGGACGGCTGGGAAGCAGTCAGGTACATATTGAGGATGCTTTTTGGAACCGCTTTACGGAGCTGGTGCGCGAGACCGTAATTCCTTACCAATGGGAAGCGTTAAACGACCGGATCGCGGATGCGGAGCCAAGCTATGCCATCCGTAATTTCCGTGTCGCGGCAGGACTTGAAGAGCATCCTTACGGCGGCATGGTGTTCCAGGACAGCGACGTGGCGAAATGGCTGGAGGCCGTTGGTTACTCCTTGGCGAATCATCCCGATGCCGAGCTGGAGCGTACCGCTGACGAAGTAATCGATCTTATCGCGATGGCGCAGCATGAGAACGGTTATTTGAATACGTATTTCACGATAAAAGATCCGGGCAAGCAGTGGACCAATCTTTATGAGGCGCATGAGCTGTATTGCGCGGGCCATATGATGGAAGCGGCTGTTGCCTATTACGATGCGACGGGAAAACGCAAGCTGCTTGACGTCATGAGCCGGTTCGCCGATCATATCGATTCGGTCTTTGGCCCGGAGGAAGGAAAGCTGAGAGGCTATGACGGCCACCAGGAGATCGAGCTTGCGCTGGTCAAGCTGCATCAGGCGACTGGGGAAGAACGGTATTTGAAGCTGGCCCAGTTCTTTATTGACGAACGCGGGACGGAGCCGAACTTCCTTGTGGAAGAAGGGAAGCAGCGGGATGGCTATAGCTTATGGGCCGGAGGCAAACGCCCAATTCCGACCGTGAAGCAGCTGGCATACAACCAGGCGCACAAGCCGGTTCGGGAGCAAGAAGCGGCGGTCGGCCACTCGGTCCGCGCCGTGTATATGTATACCGCAATGGCGGATTTGGCGAGATTGACCGGGGATAAGCAGCTTCTTGAAGCCTGCGAGCGGTTATGGAGCAACATGACCGGAAAACAAATGTATATTACGGGCGGCATCGGCTCCACGCATCATGGCGAGGCATTCTCGTTCGATTACGATCTGCCGAACGATACGGTATACGCGGAGACTTGCGCTTCTATCGGTCTGATCTTCTTTGCGCAGCGGATGCTGAAGCTCGAAGCCAAAAGCGACTACGCCGACGTTATGGAGCGCGCATTATATAACAACGTGGTCGGCAGCATGTCCCAGGACGGCAAGCATTACTTCTACGTCAACCCGCTTGAAGTATGGCCGCAAGCCTCCGAGAAAAATCCGGGCCGCCATCATGTGAAGGCCGAGCGTCAGAAATGGTTTGGCTGCTCCTGCTGCCCTCCAAACGTGGCGCGTCTGCTCAGCTCCTTGAATGACTATATTTACACGGTATCTGCCGCAAGCAATACGATCTACACCCATCTGTTTATCGGCAGCGAAGCGCGGTTCGAGCTTGCCGCAGGCTCCGTTTCCTTAAAGCAGCAGTCGCAGCTGCCATGGAAAGGATATGCGCGATTCGAAATGGCCGATGTTCCAGGCACGCCGTTTACGTTGGCTCTTCGCATCCCGTCCTGGAGCAAAGGGAAAGCTGTACTGAATATTAACGGCCGGACAGCGGAATACGCGGTGGAGAATGGATACGCGCTCGTTAGCCGTAATTGGCAGCAAGGAGACGTTGCGGAATGGGAGCCGGCGCTTGAGGCTCAACTGACGGCCGCACATCCGCAAATCCGCGCAAATGCCGGCAAGGTGGCGATTGAGCGCGGACCACTTGTCTACTGCTTGGAGGAAGCGGACAACGGAAGCCCGCTAGCGGCGGTGTCGCTTGTTACCTCCGGAGTGCTTCATTCTTATTATGACGATCAATTGCTGGGCGGAGCGGTTGTCATCGAAGCCGAAGGGCAGCTGGACGAACAGGATTCCTGGCAGGAAGACACGCCGTATCGCCCGTACGCGAAGCTTCGCGCTTCAAAGCGGGTCCGGCTGACGGCCGTCCCGTATTATCTTTGGGGCAATCGGGAGAAAGGCGAGATGACCGTCTGGATACGGGCTTTGGGATAAGAACGGGTACGGAGAGCATGCGAATGCCGCATGCTTTCTTTTTTTTATTGGGAAATAATTGGATGGTAGTGGTATGATAGGAGAGAGCTTTATTATCGTTCAGGAGGGATTAGGTTGAGGAGCAACCACGAAATCGATTATTACATTCATGGCGACGATATGCAATTTGTAGAAATTGAGCTGGATCCTTCCGAGACGGTTATTGCCGAAGCGGGAAGCCTTATGATGATGGATGACGGCATAAACATGGAAGCGATTTTCGGAGACGGCAGCGGTCAATCCTCCGGCGGGTTTATGGGTAAGCTGATGAGCGCGGGCAAACGGATTCTGACGGGCGAGAGCTTGTTTATGACAGCCTTCACGAATGAAGGAATGGGCAAGAAAAAGGCCAGCTTCGCCGCACCGTACCCGGGCAAAATCATCCCGATCGACCTCCATGCCGCAGGCGGTAAAATGATCTGCCAGAAGGATGCGTTCCTTGCGGCCGCAAAGGGCGTGTCGGTGGGGATCGAGTTCCAGCGCAAGATCGGAACGGGCTTCTTCGGCGGAGAGGGCTTTATCATGCAGAAGCTTGAAGGCGACGGTCTTGCCTTTATGCATGCGGGGGGAACGATTATCCGCAAGGACCTGAATCCGGGGGAGAAGCTTCGCGTCGATACGGGCTGCCTCGTGGCTTTTACGCCAAGCGTGAATTACAGCATTGAGATGGTAAAAGGGGTGAAAACCTTCCTGTTTGGCGGTGAAGGTCTATTCTTCGCGACGCTCGAAGGACCGGGCACCGTCTACATTCAATCTCTGCCGTTCAGCAGACTTGCGAGCCGCGTATTCGCCGCAGCGCCCCGCGGATTCGGCACGGGCGGCAAGGACGAAGGAAGCGCGGCAGGCGCTATCTTCAATATGCTGAAGGGTGACTAGCAGTCTATTCTACTATACTCCGTCCCGGTGGGATGGAGTTTTTTTGGCGGAGGTCATGAACAATGAACAAAGAATTTAATCGAATGTGGTTGATCAGGAAGTTCGAAGAGATCATGCAGAGAATCTTGAAAGCGCTTAATCAATTGGATGACGTGCAGGTGAACTGGAGCCCGGGACCTAACAGCCACTCCATTTCGACGTTAATCAGGCATATGGAAGGCAATATTTTGGAGCGGGTTAATAAGGGAATTCTTTTTCAGGATATGGTAAGAGACCGGGATGCGGAGTTAAAGCCGGCTTTCCTAACATGTGAAGTACTGACAAGAACGATACAGGAACGCTTTCAATTTGTGATAGATACCGTTCGCACCTTGTCGGATGAGCAGCTGGAGCAGACGCAGCCTGTCCGCGGCAAGGAACGCAGCAATCTGGATATGCTGCATCAATGCGCGACGCATTACTCGGAGCACATGGGCCAGATTTTTTACGTCGCAAAGCAATTATTGAAGGATGATTATCAATCGACTTCGATTTAAAAAATTCTCTTTAGCCGCATAGACAATTCCTTTAAGATTTGCTAAACTTTCAAACGGCGTATGTTTAGGGGAATTCACTTTTTAGGAAGAAGGGGACTGTAGATGAACAAAACAGAGCTTGCAAGAGAAATTATGCAAACGTCACGACTGACGGGAGAATTCAAGCTTCGCTCAGGTAAAACCTCGAATCATTACTTCGATAAATACTTGTTCGAATCCAATCCCGTGCTATTAGCTGCGATCGCAGAACAGCTTGCACCCCTTGTTCCGGAAGGAACGGAAGTTTTAGCCGGGCTTGAAATGGGCGGTATTCCGATTGCCACTGCGCTTTCCCTCAAAACAGGCATTCCGGTCGTCTTCGTCCGCAAGAGAGCGAAGGAATACGGAACAAGCAAATTGGCGGAAGGAATCGATATTACGGGCAAGAAGGTCTGTATTATCGAGGATGTCATCACGACGGGCGGACAGGTGCTCTTAAGCGCAGCGGATTTGTTGAACCACGATGCGGAGCTGAAAGAGGTGCTCTGCGTCATCGAGAACGAAAAGGCTGGCAGAGCCAATCTGGAAGAGGCGGAATTCGAAGTCCGCTCCTTGTTCAAGATGGAAGAGTTAATGGCTGCAGTCGAAGAGAGCGTATAACAAAACCCGGAATTATTAATTGCATAGCGGTAAATGAAAAAGCTGGCCAATCTCGTATCCAACGAGTTGACCAGCTTTTTCGCTTTAACAGTTTAGAAAATATAGCTTTTCAACCTGAAAACTCACTTTCTGATCATTTGCGGCCGTTCAGCATTTCCCAGCGATAAACGTATTCGAACAGGAACTCAAACGCTTCGATATGGCGCTTCGCTTCGAAGGCGTTCGCCCCCCAGGCGTAAATGCCATGCTTGCGAAGAATAATGCCCGGAATCCTCTTGTCGAGGCGTTCCGTCACTTCCGGCACAATGCGCGGAATCTCGGCGAAGTTGGAGACGATCGGAATATCGATATGCGCTTCCTCTTCCCAGATGTTCAGGCCTTTAATCAGCTCTACCCCGTCTACGGGAACCGCTCTGCGCTCCCAGAACCATTCGGACATAACGGCGCTGTACACGGAGTGAACGTGGAAAATAGCGCCTGCACCCGTTAAACGGTAGATTTCGTTGTGAATAAGCGTTTCGGCGGAAGGCTTCAGGCTTGTAGCTTCGCAAGCTTTGCCATTCTTGTCGACGAACAGGTAATCCTCCGGCGTATGTACCGTTTTATCCTTGCCGCTTGCCGTAATGGCGAAATAGAATTCGTCAGGGTTGAAATCCCCTACGCGAACCGAGAGGTTGCCGCTTGTTCCGGCAAACCAGCCGCGGGAGGCGAACAGTTCCTTAACACTGCGCAGCTCGGCGAGCGCCTGCTGCTTTTGTTCCAGCTTAATATCGGTAAAAGCCATATTAAACGATCCTTTCTTTCTTCAGCTCATGCACAATGTCATGGAAGGTTGTAAATTCGGTATGGGGGAGACCAAGCTCCTTGCATTTATCGGTCAGATGATGGCGGGAGAAGACCGTATCGGCCAGCTTGGCGCCTTCAAAGTCGGTTACGCTGTCGCCGATAATAATCCGCTCGTAAACGCTTGCCGGGAATCGGCGCATAATCGTTGTTTTGCACATGCCGCAGTCATTGCTGCAATGCTCATCGCATGGATGCGGCCATGTAATTTCGATCTGCTCGCCGCTGAAGTCGCTGCCGTTGCAGTAAATATGATCCTCCGGAATACCAAAGCGGGCCAGCACCGGATACACAAAGAAGTCGATGCCGCCGCTTGTCACGTAAAATTCGATCTGCTCTTCCTTGCAATATTGGAGCAGCTCGGCAAAGCCGTCACGGATTTGCACGTTATGAATGCCATACTCCACAACTTCCTTCCGAATGGAAGTCGGGAGGAGGCGGAACATTTGGCCAACGCCGTCGCGGATCGAGATTTTCTGGGATAGAACCGCATTTGCAATGTCTTCCCAGCCCGGCGGGTTGAAATGCTTGATGATAGCTACAATGTTATCGTTGACGGTGATGGTTCCGTCAAAGTCGCAGAAGATGATGCGTTTCTTGGCTGTTGTCATTCCTTAATCCCCCATGCGTCTATAGCCGCCTGAAGCGGCTCGTTACCCGGCTGCGCCGCTGCCTCGCGAAGCGGTACGCCGTTCATTGCTGCCGTAATCGCGCTGCGGAAGGCTTTGCCGCCGGCCGCCGTGCCCATCGGATGGCCGTGGATGCCGCCGCCGGCATTAACGACCACGTCCGTGCCGAAGTCGCGCAGTATAAGAGGAACAAGTCCGGGATGGATGCCGGCCGAAGGTACAGGGAAGCTCGTCCGGAGCGTATCCGAAGGCGCTAGAAGCGCTTCTTTTACCGCCAGGTTCTCAGCCTTCGGCATAACGACTGAACCGTAAGGGGAAGGGAAGAGTACAAGATCCGCGCCTGCCAGGCGCATCAGCTTGCCAAGCAGGACGGAAGCGCTGATCCCGTAATGCGGAGAAGGATAAAAGGCGCCCGCCATTGCCGGGTGCGCCGCAATGGGCACATTAATCTCCGGATCCTTGCTTAGCTCGTGCAGCACATCGTAGCCGTAAGACAATACGTTAAACAGCAGAGCATTCGCGCCCGCTGCGATAGCTTTGCGGGCTTGGCTTGCGAGCTGCGAGGTAGGTCCTGTCAGGTTAACCGCGTACAGCAGCTTTTGACCGGTTTCCTGCTGGGCTTTGCGTGCCGCCTCCATGCATACTTCCACGCGCTTTTCCAGAGGCGTAAGCGGGTTTTCGAACAAAATCTCGTCATCCTTGATAAGGTCGACGCCGCCAAGCGCCTGCTTATAGAATTGCTCCTGCAGGTTCGGAAGATCATGGCCAACAACCGATTTGAAAATACTCATCAGAAGCGGGCGGTCGTGAACGCCAAGAAGCTGGCGTACGCCTTCCAGGCCGTACTTGGGACCAGGGAAGGCGGATTGGAATTGCTCCGAGACATCCAGATCAATCAGCTTGATTTTGCCGTCCATGGACAGCTTGCCGAAAATCGTAACGAGCAGAGCGGGGATATCGCGGCTGAAATTGATGTCCGGATACGCAATCTGGATATCGGCGTAACGCTCGCCGCCTGCTTCTTCATGCACGTTAACCGACAATACCTTGCCTAGATGCTTTTCCATCTCGGCTTTGCGTGCCTCCGGGAGCTCCGTCCAGCTGCCAACCGTCAAGCCAACGGCGATGGACAATGCTTTTTTATCGAAATCCGCTTTCTCGTCAAAGCAGCGGTAAGTTGCAACACACATTTGATTCATTAGGACAACGTGCTCCTTTCAATATCTGCTCCGATTTCGCCGGCGCGCTCTGCCGAACGCAGCATGCCGCGCACGACGGCTTCCGTTAATCCGCTAGCCGCCATCGATTCGATTGCAGCCTGAGTCGTGCCGTTAGGGGAAGTAACCTTGCGGCGGAGCTCAGCCGGCTCCTCGCCGGTTGTTCTGACCATCTCGGCAGCGCCAAGCACGGTCTGAACGATCAGCTCCTTGGCTTGTTCAGCAGGGAGGCCAAGCTTCTCCGCGGCTTCCATCATCGCTTCCATGAAGAAATAGACATAAGCCGGGCCGCTGCCCGACACGCCAACGATCGAATCCTGCAGCGATTCCTCGACAACCGCGTTAATGCCGATTGAAGCGAACATCGTTTCCGCAAGCTTGCGCTGCTCTTCCGTCACGCTGCCCGAATAACTCATTCCCGTTACGCCAAGGCCAATTGTGCTCGAGGTATTGGGCATCGTCCGAACGATAGGGGCGGATCTGCCAAGCACCCGCTCAATGGAAGAGATCGACAGACCGGCAATAACCGAGACGATCAGCTGCTTATCCGAAAGGAGGTGCTTGATGGACGAAATCGCGCTGACCGCGTCCTTAGGCTTCATCGCCAGGAAAACAATATCCGCATCCTGAATAAACTGCTCGTTTGTCGTACCGTTCAATACCGTCTGTACGCCGTATTTCTCGCTTAGTTCATTCAGCCGGTCCGCGTTTTGGCGGTTCAGCATCGAGATTTGCTCCGGTTTTGTCAGGTTTTGATTAATAAGTCCGCGTACGATAGCTTCCGCCATCGAGCCTGCGCCATAGAAGCTGATTTTCAAAGCTTCGATATTAACGCCGGCATTTGTTTGTTCCATCGATAACATTTCGTTCACCCTCCAAACTCTATCTTAACCGCGGATTTGGCCGTTGCCGTAAACCCGGAATTTCGTTGACGTAAGAGCCGGCAGTCCCATAGGGCCACGCGCGTGCAGCTTTTGCGTGCTAATGCCGATTTCCGCTCCGAAGCCGAATTCGAAGCCGTCCGTGAAGCGGGTGGAAGCGTTGTGATAGACTGCCGCAGCGTCTACTTCGTTCAAGAATCGCTCGGCATTCCATGCATTCTCCGTTACGATGCATTCGGAATGCTTCGTGCTGTATTTGCGAATGTGCTCAAGCGCCTCATCTAAGTTTGCTACAATACGAATATTTAGAACATAATCGTTATATTCCGTCGCAAAATCCTGTTCGGTCGCAAGCTTGGCCTGCGGTACGCGCTCAGCCGTATGGCTGTCGCCGCGCAGCTCGACATTAGCCGCAAGAAAGCGATCGGCGATTTGCCGCAGATGGCGCTCCGCAAAGGCTTGGTGCAAAATCAAAGTTTCCATCGAGTTGCAGACGGAAGGGCGCTGAACCTTCGCGTTGAAGGCGATTTGTTCCGCCATGTCGTAATCCGCGCTCTCATCCACGAAGGTATGGCAGATGCCGGCACCTGTCTCGATAACGGGCACTGTCGCGTTTTCGACTACGTTGCGGATCAGCGCCGCGCCGCCGCGCGGGATAACTACATCAAGCAATCCGTTTAATTTAAGCATTTCGTTGACGGAAGCGCGGTCGGAATCTTCTATCAGTTGAATCGCATCCTGCGGCAATGCCGTTGAGGCCAGCGCTTCGCGGAGCACCTCCACGATCCGGCGGTTGGAATCCAGGGCGGCGGAGCCCCCGCGGAGCACCACGCAGTTGCCGGTTTTGAGGCAAAGGCCAACAGCGTCCACGGTAACGTTAGGACGGGCTTCGTAAATCATGCCGATAACGCCGAGCGGCACGCGTTTTTTATCAACCCGAAGGCCGTTTGGACGGTCGAATTGCTCCAGCAGCTCGCCAACCGGATCCGGCAGCTCCACAACCTGGCGCAGTCCTTCCGCGATGTCCGCAACACGGCTTTCATTCAAGGCGAGGCGATCCAGCAGGGAAGGGCTCGTGCCGTTTTTCCGGCCTCGTTCCAGATCCTTTTTATTGGCTTCGATAATAGATGCCTGATTCTCAATTAAGGCATTAGCCATGGCCGTTAGGGCGGCATTTTTCTGCTCGGTCGTCATTTTGTTCATGATGCTGGCAGCGGCTTGGGCAAGCGTTGCTTTTTGTTTAACTTCACTAACCATCTCGATTCCTCCTAAAATGAATTGCGAAGCCATTCATGCTTCGAAAGCATAGACTTAATGAAAGATTACCGCAAGGAAACCCACTCGTCGCGGTGGATGACTTCGATTCTGCCTACATCCACCCGGCGTTTTACTTCTTCCGTGCTGAGACCGGCCACGGCTTGAACCTGCCAAGCTTCGTAGTTTACTACGCCGCGTCCGATCGTGTCTCCCGTCAGATTTGTTACTTCTACAACATCCCCCGAATGAAAATCGCCTTGAATTTCGCGGATGCCGGCCGGCAGCAGGCTTTTGCCGCGTACGAGCAAGGCATGCTCGGCGCCGTCGTCAACGATAATGCGGCCATGGGGGTTGGAGTGGAAGCCGAGCCATTGCTTCTTCATCGGAAGGCTGTGCAACCGGGTATCGAAATAAGTGCCTTTGCCTGTACCGTCAACCGCCAGCTGCAAATCGCCAGGCTGTTGAACCTTTCCGATAAAAGCTCTTACGCCCCCGCGCATGGAGATGCGCGCTGCTTCTATCTTGGAACGCATGCCGCCAGTGCCAACCGCAGAGCCTGCTCCGCCCGCCAGCTGCATAATCTCCTCCGAGATTTGATCCACTCGTTCGATCTTGACGGCTTCCGGATTTTTTCGCGGATCCTCCGTATACAAGCCGTCCATATCGGTAATCATGATCAGGCTGCTTGCTTTCGTCATCGCCGCAACCAGCGCGGACAGCTTATCGTTATCGCCAAACTTCAGCTCAAGCTCGTCGGTAGCTACCGTGTCGTTTTCATTAATGATAGGAAGAATGCGGAGACGAAGCAATTCCTCTATCGTCTTGAGCGCATTTTGGATTCGCTTGCGGTTGGAGAAGTCCGCCCGGGTCAACAGGATCTGGGCAACCCCGATGCCAAACTCTCCGAACGCTTCCTGATAAGCCTGCATGAGCAGCGCCTGGCCAACCGCGGCAGCTGCTTGCTTCTCGTGTACCGCTTTTGGCCGTGCAGCGTAACCGATCTGGCGGAAGCCCGCAGCCACCGCGCCGGAGGTTACCAGAATAAGTGGGCAGCCTTGCTTGTGCAAAGCGGCGAGTTCAGAAGCAAAATAGGCGATACGTTCACGGTTTAAGCCGCCTTCCTCCGAGGTTAAGGAGCTGCTACCGATTTTGACAACAATTCTCTCCGACATCTTCTCATCCCATTTCCTGACAAAATAAAAAGACCTTCGTCCATAAAGGACGAAAGTCTATAGCTTCCGCGGTACCACCTTTGTTGACCGAATGGCAAATACGCGCATACAGGTCCATCTCAAGCCTCATAACAGGAGGCGCTGTCCGGCTCTCGCCGGCCGCTCGGGGGTTGGATTCAGCAAGGAACCGAGGCAAATCTTGCAGCCTGACGAATTTGCTCTCTGGGCACGGCCATCTCACTTACTAGTCCCGTCATCACGTTACATGTTCAGTTAATGCTAGCATATCATGATCATACCTTACTGTAAAGCAAGGCAAGCGCCATAAAAACAGCCGGCAGACCGGGGGATGCCGGTCTGCCGAGCAGGTTAAAAAATGCCTAGCTTGCCAATCCGCTCGATGGCTTCAACGAGCCGTTCCTCGCCGGTCAATAGACCAAGGCGCACATAGCCTTCGCCATGGGTGCCAAAACCGTTGCCCGGCGCAACGACAACGTCGGCTTGCTCGAGAAGAAGATCTGCGAAGGATTCCGACGTATAGCCCTCGGGTACCGGAAGCCAGCAGAAGAAAGAACCGCCGGGACGGTCGGCTTTCCAGCCGATCTTCGCAAGCGCGCCGAATACCGCCTCGCGCCGGCTTTCGTAACGGGCGGTAAGCTCCGTCACGCAATCCTGCGGACCCGTAAGGGCAAGCGCCGCCGCTTCCTGAATGCCGCCAAACAGGCTGCAGTAGTAATGATCCTGAATCAGATTGATCAGGGATACGATTTGGGCGTTGCCAATGGCAAAGCCAACCCGCCAACCGGCCATGTTGTACGTTTTGGAGAGCGTATAAAACTCTACGCCAACATCCTTGGCGCCGGGCGTTTGAAGGAAGCTGACCGGCTTTTTGCCGTCAAAGCCGATGGCTCCGTAAGCAAAGTCGCTTGCAACCACGACACCCGTACGGCGGGCAAAGGCGACGGTCTCTTCATAAAATTCGGGATCCGCTACGGCGCCTGTCGGATTGTTCGGGTAATTGATGAACATCAGCTTGGCGCGCTCCAAAGCTTCCGGATCAATAGCGCTATAGTCAGGCAGGAAGCGGTTATCCGCCGTCAGCGGCATAAAGCTCATCTCCGCGCCGGAAAGCGCGACGCCAGACCAATAGTCCGGATAACCGGGATCCGGAACAAGACATACGTCGCCGGGATTAAGCAGGCACTGGCTGATTTCGACAAGACCCGTTTTGCCTCCAAACAAAATAGCAACCTCGGCAGCCGGATCAACCTCAACGCCGTAATCTTCTTTATAGCGCTTGGCTACCGCTTCCTTCAGGAACGAATAACCGCTGAAAGGCGGGTAACGGTGGTACATCGGATTCGCAGACGCTTCCTGCATCTTTGCTACGATATGGGGAGGGGTAGGCTGGTCGGGATTGCCTTGCCCCAGATTGATCACATCCCGGCCTTTGGCCGCTTGGGCATTTGCTTTGCCGACAAGCTTGGCGAAAAACTGCGTTGGCAGCGCCGTCATGCGGTCTGCCGGTTTTATAACATGCTCACTCACTCGAGTTTCCATTTGCTCACACTCCACCATAAATGCTCTCTAATCGCCTGAACGACATTAGCTTTAATGTAGCATGTCAAAACCGTTTATGTCGAGTCAAGGTGAAACGGCAAATGCCGTAATTATAATGCAGAGAGCGTTTCACTCCAAAGAATTCCAAGCGAGATTAATAAGCAAAAACTTATAAATCCTTAGAATGAAATTAGTCGGCATGGAGCGGGCATTGATGCTGATTTACTCAGCCGGAATCCCGATTTTCTTAATAAACGGTTTAATGTCTTCTTTGAAGAGCAGCAGGTAGGGTCTGCGTTGCTCATCGAATACGAGAAGAAGCGGAGGCTTGCCATCGCAATAAAATAAGAACACGTCGTCAGCCAGCAGCTTGGTGCCGTTCACGGATATCGTTACGGGCTTCTCAAGCGGCACGCGGTAAACGTAATTGCAGCTGTCGTCATTCGTGAGCTGAGGGGCAAGTCCCGTAATGGATGAGATCCATTTGTTCGCAAATTCCTGGTATTCCTTATCGTTTGGCGTTGTAAACACGACTTTTCCGGCTTTCACGTCAAATACCTGAACAGGCTTAAAAGGCTGATCCTCCGGTGCTGAAGCAAAGGCGGAGGCAGAGGCGAACGTCAACATGAAGCATAAGGCGAGCAGCAGGGACGCTAATCGTTTCTGGCGCATTTTTATTTCTCTCCTTTTCCGGGAATGAATAACTCTTCTCCATTAATCTGTCCATCTTGACACAGAACCATGAGAAGGTATCATTAGGGAAAAGTAATTGATGAAGGGAACAAGACCTATGACACAGCCAATGCGCATTGCACTTTTGCAAATGAATATAGAGGTCGGACAGCCGGAAGCGAATTTCGCCAAGCTGTCCGGCATGCTCGAGGAGGCGGCATCCCAGCCTAATAAGCCGGATGTCATCGTATTTCCGGAGATGTGGAATACGGGCTATGCGTTAACGGAAATTACGAAGCTTGCGGACCCGCATGGAGAACGCACGAAAGCTTACCTGTCGGCATTCAGCCGCAAGCATGGCATTCATATCATCGCCGGATCGATCGCGGAAGGCCGGGAAGACGGCGTGTACAATACGATTTTCGCTTTTGACCGGGAAGGAAACCAAATCGCGGATTACTCGAAAATCCACTTGTTCCGCCTGATGGACGAAGAGAAGTACCTCGCAGCGGGAGATAAGCTTGGCAAGCTTGAGATTGAAGGCGCGGGGGCAGGCATGATGATCTGCTATGATATCCGCTTCCCGGAACTGGCCAGAAAGCTTGCGCTGGGTGGAGCGAAGCTGCTCTTTGTGCCGGCCGAATGGCCGCATCCAAGGCTGCATCACTGGCGCACGCTTCTGACCGCCCGCGCAATCGAAAACCAAATGTTCGTGATTGCCTGCAACCGCGTAGGCATTAGCGGAGAGACGCATTTCTTCGGCCATTCGATGGTTCTTGATCCTTGGGGCGAGACAATCGCCGAAGCCGGGGAAGAAGAGACTATTCTTTACGCCGAAATCGATCTATCTCTCGTTGATACCGTACGCGGCAAAATTCCGGTATTCGAGGACCGCAGACCATCCTTATATTAAGGAACTACTTATATTGGCTGATCGTTTTGTTCATCGTTTCAATAAACGCCACGGCCGCCTTGGACAAATACCGTCCTTTGCGGCTGGCGATAATCAAGGTGCGCGAAGGACGGCCCTTGAGCGTTAAGTAAGCGGGGACAAAATCGCCGCCCGCGGCCCGGGTGAGCATTTTCGGAACAAACGTAATGCCCATCCCGCCCGCAATAAGCGACTGAACCGTCTCAATATTACTGCTCTCAAACACGATGTTAGGCGTAAAACCGGCCTGTTGGCATAGATGCACGAGAATCTGGCGGAAGCCCTGTCCTTTCTTCAGGCCGACAAAAGGCTCGTCCCGCAGCTCCTCGATCGAAATCTCGTCGGTGCGTCCGGCCAGGCGATGGCTGGGTGGAACGGCCAGGCAAATTTCTTCCTCCATAAGCGGTTCCCATTCCAGCGTCTGATCGACGAGAGGGAGAGTAAGCAGGCTTAAATCCGTCCCCCCGTTAGCCGTAAGCTGCTCCAGCTTGACGGTTGTGTCTTCCACTAATATAACCTCGATCTGCGGATAGAGCTCTCCGAATACCGGAAGAACAAGCGGCAGGATATGCGATCCTGTAATTGGCAGCGTTCCTACGACAAGACGGCCTCGCTTCATCTGAGCCATATCGTCCATCTCTTGCTTTAACTGCTCGATGGCATCCAGAATCGACTGCGATTTATCCACGAAGACCTGACCGGCTTGCGTCAGCTCAACGGAATTCGTCGTGCGGCGGAACAGCAGGACGCCTAGCTCCTGCTCCAGCTTGGATAGCTGCTGGCTGAGGGAAGGCTGCGCAATATGCAGCTTCTCGGCAGCGCGCGAAAAATTTTTCTCGATTGCGATTTGAATCACGTACTGAAGTTGTCTAAGTTCCATTCCAGCATTCCCCTTATAGTCCAAATGAGAATAGTTATCGATCTTTTATAGCTATTGCCTATAACCATTATAGATATTATATCTTTGTTGAATCAAGAAGGAGGTGCTATGCTAGTAACATCTAATAGAGCAAAGCGATTATTCGCTTGAACGATGGGGTGAACATAATGACGAAAAGAACACTGTTTGAGAAAATCTGGGATAAGCACGTCATTCATCAAGAAGAGGGCAAACCAAGCATCATTTACATCGACCTTCATCTGGTACACGAGGTAACTTCGCCGCAAGCCTTCGAAGGACTCCGCATGTCGAACCGCAAAGTTCGCCGTCCCGACCTGACTTTCGCGACAATGGACCACAACGTTCCTACCAAGGACCGCTTCAATATTAAAGACCCGATCTCCAAACAACAGATCGATACGCTGACGCAAAACTGCGCGGACTTCGGCGTAAAGCTGTTCGACCTGCACAACCTCGACCAAGGCGTCGTGCACGTTATGGGTCCTGAAATCGGCTTGACTTACCCAGGCAAGACAATTGTTTGCGGCGACAGCCACACTTCGACTCACGGCGCGTTTGGCGCTCTGGCGTTCGGTATCGGTACTTCCGAGGTTGAGCACGTTATGGCGACGCAATGCTTGCAGCAAGCAAAGCCAAAAACAATGGAAGTTCGCTTCATCGGTTCCCGCAAACCAGGCGTAACCGCGAAGGACTTGATCCTCGGCGTTATCGCCAAATACGGCACGGACTTCGCTACCGGCTATGTTATCGAGTACACGGGCGAAGCTATCCGCTCCCTGACTATGGAAGAGCGCATGACCGTCTGCAACATGTCGATCGAAGGCGGCGCGCGCGCAGGTCTGATCGCACCTGACGAAACGACGTTCAACTACCTGAGAGGCCGCGAGTACGCTCCTGCCAACTACGACGAAGCCGTAGAAGACTGGAAGCAGCTCACAACGGACGAAGGCGCGGCTTACGATACCGTGGTTGAATTCGACGTTGATTCGCTGATCCCGCAAGTCACTTGGGGCACTTCCCCGGGCATGGGCACGGACATCACTTCTTCCGTACCGTTCCCGAAAGATCTGCCAACGGAAAACGAACGCAAAGCAGCGGAAAAAGCGCTTGAATATATGGACCTGAAGCCGGGTACGCCAATGTCCGAAATCGAAATCGACTACGTCTTTATCGGTTCCTGCACAAACGGCCGTATCGAAGACCTTCGCGCTGCGGCGGAAATCGCACGCGGGTACAAAGTAAGCGAGAAAGTAACGGCTATCGTCGTTCCGGGCTCCGGACGCGTTAAGCTGCAAGCCGAAAAAGAAGGCCTCGACAAAGTATTTACGGAAGCCGGTTTTGAATGGCGCGAAGCAGGCTGCTCGATGTGCCTTGCGATGAACCCTGACGTCCTGCAGCCGGGCCAACGCTGCGCATCGACATCCAACCGTAACTTTGAAGGCCGTCAAGGCCGGGGCGGACGTACGCATCTCGTATCGCCGGCAATGGCTGCGGCTGCCGCAATCAACGGACGCTTTACGGACGTGCGCGACTGGAAAATCAAATCCGAAGTGTTGAACTAATTGAACGTGTGAGAGAGGGGTATTACCGACATGGAAGCTTTTAAACAACTTACGGGCATCGTTGCCCCGGTCGACCGCGTGAATGTCGACACGGACGCTATTATTCCTAAACAATTCCTGAAACGCATCGAGCGCAGCGGCTTTGGCCAATTCCTGTTCTTCGAATGGCGCTTTCACGAAAACGGTGAAATCAACGCCGATTTCGAACCAAACAAACCGCGCTATCAAGGCGCTTCCGTTCTGATCTCCCGCGCGAATTTTGGCTGCGGCTCCTCCCGTGAGCATGCTCCTTGGGCGATTTTGGACTACGGCTTCAAGGTTGTTATCGCGCCTTCGTATGCGGACATTTTCTACAACAACTGCTTCAAGAACGGCATTCTGCCGATCAAGCTGAGCGAAGAGCAAGTCGAAGACCTGTTCCAACGCACCGCGAAGCATGAGGGCTACAAGCTGTCCGTTGATCTTGAGAACAAAAAGCTGACTGACGAATACGGACTTGATCTTTCTTTCGATCTTGACGAGCACCGCCGCCAGTTCCTGCTGCTTGGTCTGGACGATATCGGCCTGACGCTTCAGCACGAAGACAAAATTACGGCTTACGAACAAAAGCGTCCTGCCTACTTGGGTTAATAGATAGCTTTGAAAAGAGGGCAGCTCTTCGGATAAAGAAGAGTTGTCCTCTTTTTTCCTCTATACGCAACTTTTTCTGACAAAATGCGTCTATTTAATCGTCTAGCAAAGTCGAATGATCTCCCATTCGATGCAGGCAATTTCAGTCATCGAGGTGGAAAATGAAGAAGAAGTTTGTACCTATTTTGTTGTTTATGGCGGTTCTGTTTACTTTGTTCACCGGAGTGGGACAAGCTGCAACAACGCCAGTCGTCCCAAAGCTTTATCTGAACGACCAATTGCTTAAGCCTTTTGACGATCCGCAGATCGTCAACAATTTTACGCTCGTCCCAATCAGGGTCGTGTCCGAGAACATGGGCTATGAAGTGAATTGGGCGGCAGCTACAAAGACAGTCACCATACATAACGATCAGAACGAAATTGTACTTACCATTGACAACAACATTGCACTCGTCAACAACAACAAGGTGCAAATGGACATGTCTGCCAAGCTGCAGAAGGGCAGAACAACGATGATTCCAATCCGTTTCGTCAGCGAACAGCTTGGATTAACGGTGAAATGGGATCAACCGTCGCAGTCCGTCTATTTGTACAAAGCAGCGGACCCCGAAGAACCTTCGAATACGCCGGATCCCGGCCAGACAGGTTCAATCACTTCCGTTCAATACGACAGCAGCTTCGGCATTATCATCAACTATGACGGTAAAGTAACGGCGAATAAACCGTTTAAGCTGGACAACCCGGGTCGTATCGTTATCGATTTCCCGAACACGACTTACTCGGATGTCATGTCCTCTCAATTCAACGGTGCGGAAACAAGGATTCCCGTAGCGGATAATCCGTACATCTCCATGTTCCGTTATTCGCTATTCTCTACGAATCCGGCTACCGCTAGACTAGTGCTGGATTTGAATACGGATGCGGACGCATTGGTTCAAGATAACGGAGCCGGGGTATTAACGGTTAGCCTTACGGATCCGGCAACTACGCCGCCGCCCGTGGAAACGACTCCTCCTCCCGTTACAACGGATCCCGGCAATAAAGTCTATAACGTTGTTATCGATGCCGGTCACGGCGGAACCGATCCGGGCGCGCAAAGCATCAACGGGCGTTGGGAGAAGGAAGTGAATCTTGCCATCTCGCTCAAAGTCAAAGCTTTGCTGGACAAAGAAAAAAATATCAAGCCGCTGCTCAGCAGACCGGAGGATAAATTCGTAACGCTTGCAGACCGCGTAACGTTCGCCAAGAACAACAAGGCGGATATTTTCATTTCGATTCATGGGAACAGCAACCCCACTTCGAGCGTAACCGGAACGGAAACCTACTACACGCGCGACAGCAGTAAAGCGCTTGCGAATGTGATTCACAAACATCTCGTGAAGGCTACCGGCCTTAAGGACCGCGGCGTAAAATACGGAAACCTGCATGTAACGAGAGAAACGACGATGCCTGCTATTTTGCTCGAAACCGGATTTTTATCCAATAAAGGCGACTCCGACATCCTCTACAGCGATGCAGCGCAAAATAAAATGGCAGCGGAAATCGTAGCTGGAATTAAGGAGTACCTGAAACTTTCCTAGATTCTAAGAATTTATTCGTCTCTCTTAGATAAGGGCTTAGAACTCACCGGAATGAAACAAGCTTGCCGTCTAAGTGCGGCGAAGGCAGTTTCACCTTGAGAAAGCGAGGAATTCGATCGTGCGCAAACCGGCAATTATTCTATTATTATTTGCGGTCATTCTGACTGCAGCAGCATGCGGAAATACGAACAAACCACTCGGGCAGTCCGGAAATGAAGTAAGCGGCAATGCGCCTTCTCCAAGCCCAACGATAGAAGCGCCCGCAACAACGGAGCCGACGGCGACTCCTGACCCGTCCGTGGAACCGACCGTACAGGCGGAACAAGAAACAACGGTTAAAATCTATTATTCCGATACAGAGCTAGAGAAGATGGTATCAAAGGACGTTCAAGTGAAATCGAGCTCGAATGAAGATCTGATTAAGCAGGCATTAACTGCTTTGCAGCAGGACGGTCCTGAAGGCACGGTGAATTTATGGAAGCCTATCCCGATCAAATCCGTGACGCTTAAGGATAATGCGGTAACAATCGATATTGAGCTGCCGGATACCGCGCGTCTTGGCGCACCGGGAGAGCAAATGCTGCTGGATTCCCTTGGTCAGACATTGTTCCAGTTAGATTTTGTGCAATCTTATGATCTTCTGGTTGACGGCAAAGCGCTGGAGAGCCTAATGGGTCACTTTGACCTCGACCATCCAACGGTTCGTCATTCCTAGTATCAAACAATTGAATTGAGGAGGATTATTCAATCATGCCAATGCATTCGTCCCGTTCCAAACTTATTGCCGGCGCTCTAGCGTTCTCCTTGCTTGCCGGTGGCACCTCCATCTCAGTGCCGGCTCCATCTGCATTTGCAGCAGTATCGACCAGCATTTTTGCTGACACGATCCCTGCATGGGCGCAGAAACATGTTTCGAAGCTGGCGCTTCAAGGCATTATTAACGGATATAAAACGTCGAGCGGTTCCACGGAATTCCGCCCTCTAAAAAGCGTTTCCCAAGAAGAGGCCGTCGTTATGGCGCTGCGCTTCGCCGGACTAGAAGATGAAGTAAATCCGGATGATATTGTGGCCTACCCCGATTCCTTTAAAGTGAGCAACTATGCAAAGCCTTATGTTATTGTAGCTTTCAAACACGGATTGCTGGATCAGAACGAGGAGTATGCCAACGCGGCCGCAAATCCTAAAGCGACATGGGGGACAACTCCGGCAACTCGCGAATGGGTAACCAAGCTCATGGTGAGAGCTATCGATAAAAAAGCTTTGGCGGATGATCTAAGCAAGACTGCTTCTACATTCGCTGACGGCAATCAGATCACGGCAAAATATTTAGGCTACGTCAACGCGGCCGTATCGCTTGATCTGGTAAAGGGAGTATCCGCGACGAAGTTTGATCCGAAAGCTCCGGTTAACCGGGCGAGCCTTGCAACCTTGTTCAGCCGGGCGGAGAAGCAGTACCAAGTGGCGTATGAAGGGCAAGTAAACGGCATTGTTACAGCGCAGACGGCCACATCGATCACGCTGTACAGCGAAGGGAAAGAAACGACTTACGCGCTTGATTCCAATACCTTGTACTATTCGGCAGACAGCGATAACGCCGTTGCGGCGGGGGATATCAAGCTGTATACGGACGTTACGCTGATCGGCGGCTCCGGCAAAGCGCTGTATGTGGAAACGCAAGGCACGGAGCAGCATGTCAAAACGACAATCGCCAAGCTGGACCGCATCAATACGACGGACCGTTATTTCTACGCTTGGGTGAACGACGAGCCTGTGAAGTTCACGTATAGCAGCGCGGTTACCGTAAAAGACAGCAACGGCAAAACGCTCCAAATTTCCGATCTAAAGCGCGATACGAATCTGACCATCGTACAGGATACTTTCCGCACGGCTCCCCAGGTTGTATCCATCACGGCAGAAGTACAGACTGGCGCTAATACCGTAACCGGACAATTTTATTCCGCAGGCAGCGGCCTGATCAATTATTTGGCAGACGGTACTCTGCAATCCAAATTTCTGGCCGATAACGTGACTGTTGTAATAAACGGTATCGATGCGCCTACGGTGAGCGATTTGTTCAAGGAAGTTGATAATATCAAGCTTACTTTGAACGATGAACAGCAGGTGACTCGCATTGAAGTCGTAAACCGGAACGTCTCGACGATGGATTCCGCTACGGTTGTCAATTACAGCGGCGACAATAAGCTGCTTACGTTATACGATCCTGCCACATCGAACGCGAATGCCTTGTTCCTTACGGATTCCACCAAGATTGATTACAATGGATCGTCCATTACAGTGAGCCAGGCGAGATCTTACTTGGTTGCGAACCGCAAAGTGAAAATTACGTATTCCGGCAAAAACATTATCTCGCTTAGCTTTATTTACAAACAGACGGGCAGCCTGGTATCGGTAAATACCACGGATAAATTACTGTCCGTTAAACTCGATTCAGGCGAAAAGGTAACCATTCCTTACGTATCGCCGCTGCTCCAAATTCCCGGCGTAGCCGTGCCGACAATCGGAAGCCTGCAGGCAGGAGATACCGTAACCGTGCTGCTGGATGCCAACCAGGAGAAGGCAGCTACGATTCAGGTCCATAAAACCTTGCAGTACCAGGTTGTGTCCGCAAACGCTTCTACAAAGCTTGTTACGGTGAAAGCGGCGGATAACTCGCAAAAAGACATCTCCCTGGTCAATGTTCCGATCACGGACGAGAATGGGAATGCTTTAACGGTGGGCGCTCTGACTAGCGGCACCATCATTAATGTCCCTTACATCGGCAGCAACATCCAGTCGGTGAAGACGATTACGATGAAATACGGCACCGTTTCCTCCGTCGGGGCAAGCAGCCTGACCGTTACCGAACCTAACGGCACATCGTCAACGGTAACGTTCTCGAAAGGCATAAAAGTCATCAAAGGGACTCAGACCACCTATTCGTCTTCCGCGGTAGCCGCGGGAGATATCATTCAAGTTTACAAGGACGAGAACGAGCAGACGATTGTTACGGTAGCAGTCGGCGACAAACGTACTTACTGGAAGTACGATGCTCCTAACGCAACCCTGTGGACCTACAAAAATACGTCGGAGGATAACGGCAACTTTGCCTATATTAATTCGAACACCAAAATCATGTATAACAATGCGTCCATCCAAGTGAGCGCATTAAAAGACGGAGATACGATTACGGTTTATGCCTTCAATAATACGGCACTCAAAATCGTAAAATCGTAGGCTTCTGTTAAAAATTAACGGGATTTAAAAAAGATCTCGGCCTAAATTCTTATATTTTGTGAAAATACCGTCCAAAAGGGCGGTTTTTTCTTTATTTACGGCCGAATAAGGTTGCTTCTCGTGACAAATTTCGCTACACTTTGAACGATAGTGTTTGGGATTAGGAGAGAGACGATGAATGCGAAGCAGAAGATGCGACATATATTGGATACGTTGGCGGAGATGTTCCCGGATGCGCATTGTGAATTGCATCACAGCAACCCGTTCGAACTGACCATTGCCGTCCTGCTGTCGGCGCAATGTACGGATGAGACGGTGAACAAAGTCACTGTCAATCTGTTTCAGAAATACAAACGGCCGGAGGATTATTTGGCTGTGCCGTTGGAAGAGCTGGAGCAGGATATTCGCCGTATCGGACTATTCCGCAGTAAGGCATCTAATATTCAAAAGCTATGCCGCATCCTAATCGATAAATACGAAGGGGAAGTTCCCGAGAGGCATGAGCAGCTGACGGAACTGCCCGGCGTTGGGCGAAAGACAGCCAATGTTGTTGTCTCGAACGCGTTTGGCGTACCCGCAATCGCCGTAGATACGCATGTGGAGCGGGTATCGAAACGGCTTGGCGTGGCTAAGCTGGATGATACCGTGCTGGAAGTTGAAAAGAAGCTGATGAAGCTTGTGCCCCGCGAGGAATGGACGCTCACCCATCACCGGCTTATTTTTTTCGGCCGCTATCATTGCAAAGCACAAAACCCGCAATGTCCGATATGCCCGCTGCTGGATCTGTGCAAGGAAGGCAAACAGCGCATGAAGCCGGGTGGACAAACGAAAACTAAAATCAAGGCAACTAAACCGAAAAAAGCCAGTGAAGGATGATGACGATGAAATGCATTTCCGTGTATACAAACAATTTTGAACTGTTCTCCGATATTTTTGAACAGGTCCTCGAAGCACCTCCGCAAGAGAACGAGGATATTCTGGTAGAAGGCGTTACCGTAAGCGGCTCAGGCGATGTGCCGGATCAGTACATCGAGCGTATGCGCCAAAAGCCTGAAGTCGTTGTTATGAAGGAAAAAGAGCGCAACATTATGATTTTGCAGCACGGCAACGTATTCGAAATCTGCCTGCCTGCGGAAGAGGAAGCTGTATAGACCATGATGGAAACGACAGTACGAAGCATGACAGAAGCACTGTCCCTTGCCGCTGAGGAAATGCAGTCGGCGGGCGACAGTCTGCACGCAAAGCAAGTACTGGAGTTGAACAGTAAGCTGGCCGAAGGCCGGCTTACTGTTGCATTTTGCGGACATTTTTCGGCCGGCAAATCAACTCTGGTCAACCGATTATGCGGAGCACAGCTGCTTCCGTCCAGCCCGATACCTACGAGCGCGAACGTCGTAGCCATTCGCGGCGGCGAGACGGCAAAGGCAAGCGTCGTAAGCGTGAAGAACGGAGAGCGCGTCAGCGTGGATATTCCGCTCGAGCAGCTGGACGCGTATTGCAAAGACGGCGAGAACATCGAATCCGTATCCATTTATTATCCTACCGGCCGCCTTGGCGACCATACGGTGCTTCTTGATACTCCCGGTATTGATTCCACGGATGACGCTCACAGAATGTCGACCGAATCTGCCCTTCATTTGGCGGATGTCGTTTTTTATGTCATGGATTATAACCATGTCCAATCCGAGATTAACTTTGCGTTTGCGAAGCAATTGAAGGACTGGGGCAAGCCCTTATACTTTATCGTAAATCAAATTGATAAGCACCGTGACCGTGAATTATCATTCGAGCAATACCGGAAGAGCGTGGAAGAAGCGTTTCAAGCTTGGCACCTGGAGCCGGCGGGAATCGTTTATTTGTCGTTGCGGCAGCCGGATCATCCTCATCAGGAATGGGAGCAGCTCGAGCTTTTGCTGTCCCAGTTGGCAGCGGAGAGAGTGCCCCTTGCGGCTTACAGCGTAGATGCGTCCTTGCATCATCTGGTGGCCGAGCACAAAAAATGGTGGGACCTGCGGGATGAACCGGAGCGTGAACGCCTGATTGCCGAAGCTGGAGGCGAGGAAGCGGCAGCCAAGGTAAAGGCGGAGATGGCTCAGCTTGAAGCCGAGAAGAACCGTCTTGCGGAGGAGCCGGAGCGCCTTCGCGTTGAGCTCCGCCGCAGCGTCCAGTCGCTTCTGGATAACGCGATCATTACTCCGGCGCCATTGCGGGATAAAGCGCATGTCTTCCTGGAAAGCCGGAAGCCAGGGTTCAAGACCGGCCTGCTGTTTGCCGGCGCGAAAACGGCTGCCGAGCAGGAACGCAGACTGGAGACATTCCGGACGGAATTTGCCTCCCAGGTGAATGCGGCCATTGACTGGCATGTGAAGGACCTGCTGCGCCGTGCGGCTGAGAAGGCCGGCTATCCGGCTGACCGGATGGAGCAGGAGCTGACCTCCGGTTTGTCCTGGCAGCCTGAGCCGAATTGGCTTATCGAGAAAGTAAATACCGGGGCGACCTTCGGCAATGAATATACGATGGTCTACAGCCGCGAGCTTGCCGCGGAAGTGAAGCTCATCTACCGCAAGCACGCGTTCGATATCATCGACGTGCTTGCGCAGCATGTTGCCGCCGCGAGCACAGCCGCGGCGAATGAAGCAGCCGCGCAGCTAGAGGCGCTTGGCGAGCAAGCCGGCGCGCTCGCGCAGCTAGCGGCGCTGGCGCAGCGCGCGTCCGCGCATGCGGCGCAGCTCGCCGCGGCGCTGCCGCCGCGCGCGCCGCGCCCGGCGCTGCCGGCGCCAAGCGCAGCGCACGCGGCTGCGCCGGCGGCAAGCGCCGCTGCTGCGCCAAGCGCCGGCGCGCCAGCGCAGCAGCGCGCGGCCGCTCGCGCAGCGGCGCCGCAGCCGCACGCCGCGCTCGCCGGCGGCGCGGCGCTCGCGCAGCAGCATAGCGCCGCGGCGCGCCTCGAGCGCGCTGCTGCGCTGCTCGCGCCTTACGCGCCGCTGACCGCCAGCGCGGACGCTATGCGCGATAAAGCCAACCGGCTGCGGGACAGCCGGTTCACCATCGCGCTGTTCGGAGCCTTCAGCGCGGGCAAATCCTCGCTCGCGAACGCTTTGCTTGGCGAGCCGGTGCTGCCGGTGTCGCCAAACCCGACAACCGCGGCGATCAACCGCCTCGTGCCGCCAACGGCGGAGCACGAGCATGGCACTGCCCTTGTCGTCATGAAGTCCCATGACGCCATTATCGAAGATTTGCGCTATTCGCTGGCGCTGCTTGGCGAGGACGCATCCGAATCCGCCTTGCCGAATGCATCGGCTATCATGCTTGCCATTGACATGTTGACGCCGGATGCGATCCATGCCGGAGGACGTCCGCATTACAGCTTCCTTCGCGCAGCCCGCAAAGGCTGGGAGGCGCATGAAGCGCTGCTTGGCACCCAAATCTCGGTTTCGCAGGACGAATACGAGAAGTTTGTAGCCGAGGAGTCCCGTTCCTGCTTCGTCAGCGAGATCGAGCTTCATTACGATTGCCCGCTGACGCGTCAAGGGATCGTTCTTGTGGATACGCCGGGAGCAGATTCCGTGAATGCCCGGCATACGGGCGTAGCCTTCAATTACATCAAGAACGCGGACGCAGTCCTGTTCGTCACTTACTATAACCATGCCTTCTCGCAAGCCGACCGTCAGTTCCTGATGCAGCTTGGACGCGTGAAGGATCAATTCGAGCTTGATAAAATGTTCTTCCTCGTCAACGCGGCCGATCTAGCAGCCGATGCGGAGGAGCTTGAAGGCGTGCTTAGCCACGTCGAGACCAACCTGCTTCAGCATGGCATCCGTAATCCGCGCTTATTCCCGGTGTCCAGTCTGCAAGGGCTGGATGCCAAGATGGACGGCAATACGGAGCTGCTTTCCCAATCGGGTATCGGCGCTTTCGAGCAGTCTTTCCTTGGCTTCGTGCAGAACGACCTTGGCAAGCTGGCCGTTGATGCGGCAGAGCAGGAGATTGCAAGAGCCGCTTCCACGGTGGCAGGCTGGCTGAAGAGCGCAGCGGGCGATGCCGCATCCCGCCAGGCGGAGAGCGAACGCCTTGGCAAGCTGTTGATCGAAGCGAACGCATCGATCCGGACCTTCCAGGAAAACGATCCTCCGGCGCAAATGCTTCAAGAGCTGAACGAGCTGCTGTATTACGTCGTGCAGCGTATCCAGCTCCGCTTCGGGGAGTTTTACAATTACGCGTTTAACCCTTCAACGCTGCAGGATGACGGCCGGGATTTGCGCAAAATGATCTGGACCGCATGGCTCGAGCTCCAGCGTCAGGTGCAGACCGAGCTGTCCCAGGAGCTTCAGGCGACAACGCTTCGCTTGGATCGCAAGGTGAACAGCCTGCTCAAGAAGCTGTACGCGAACTTGACCGAGCAGCTGGAATCGCTGATTGCCGGTTACAGCAGCGCAGCTTATACGGCAAAGGATCTTCCTACTCCGGACGCCGTAGCGGAATGGAGAATGTCCGGCGTGGATGCCAAGTGGCTGTGGAGCCGCTTCAAATCTCCTCGTCAATTCTTTGAAGGCGACGGTAAAGCACAGCTTCGCAAAGAGCTGGAAGAGGCCGCTTCTCCCGCCCTGCATGCATGGA
This sequence comes from Paenibacillus sp. BK720, assembly GCF_011761545.1. Classification (NCBI taxonomy): domain Bacteria; kingdom Bacillati; phylum Bacillota; class Bacilli; order Caryophanales; family Paenibacillaceae; genus Paenibacillus; species Paenibacillus sp. BK720. The sequence goes on from NZ_JAASRQ010000001.1 coordinate 1,314,523, forward strand.
TGAACGAGCATATCGACAGCTGGTCCGGCTTGTATACCGGCCTGTGGAGACAATGCGCGGAGGAGACTGGCGCTGCCTTAGCCGACGATTTATCCCGTTACGTGCAAGGCATGCAGACTTCCTTGTCTGACGAAGCGGATACCGAGCAGCTTGGCAGACTTCATCAGCAGATTGCGGACCTTCAATCCTCCGCGGACGCTTAACCTTTTCTTGCAATTATCGCGTTTATGCCCGCAACGGCTTTCTGAGCCGTTGCGGGCTTTTTTTTGCATCCAAGTGGTAGTCCAGTGCGGTGAATCTTACGGACTACATCTTCGGAAAGCAATCCTCCGGATGCAGGATACCAGTATGATCATTGCCGGGCTAGTCAAAGAATGCTGCCCATAAAGTCGGTTTTTTGAAAGAAATACACTGTTTTTTGGATGGGAAATGTTCGACCCTCAACTATAATGAAGGGGTGATTTCCAGTATTTATCTGTAATAGGAAGAAAGGAGGGTTATCGAGGCAGCTTCTTTTGTAAGCGCATCCAAAATCTATTTTTTTCGGGAGGAACTAGTAATGGCAAAGCGTGCAACTAGCAAGAAAGCAATTCGAACAATGATGGCTGGCGTTCTCGCCTTATCCCTTACGATGACGGGTTCCGCATGGGCAGCTTCTGCGGAGCAAGGCACGGTCAGCCAACAAGGGGGCAAAGAACGCGTGCAATTAGAATATTTGGACCGGGGACTTGCGGCGGCCACAACTTCGGAAGGGGTGTTTATCAGCTGGAGGCTATTATCCTACGAGGTAACGGGCAGCACGGATAAAGGTTTAACGGGACCGGCATTTAACGTTTACCGGGACGGAGTTCAGATTGCTACCGTTACGGACAGCACCAATTATCTGGATCCGCGGGGAACATCAGCTTCCAAGTATTACGTTTCGGCGGTAACCGGCGGGAAAGAGACCGATCAAAGCGCCGCCGTTCAGCCTTGGGCACAGGCTTATTATGACCTGAAGCTGAACAAGCCCGCGGACGGGGTTACGCCAAAAGGCGAGGCTTACACGTATTCCGCCAACGATATGAGCGTGGGGGACGTAGACGGCGACGGGCGGTACGAGTTTTTCGTCAAGTGGGAGCCTTCCAATTCCAAGGATGTCTCGCAGCGGGGCTATACGGGCAAAACCTATATCGATTGCTACACGTTCGAAGGCAAGCTGCTGTACCGGGTAGACCTTGGCGTTAACATTCGTTCCGGGGCGCATTACACGCAGTTTCTGGTTTACGATTTTGACGGGGACGGCAAGTCGGAAATGATGTTCAAGACCGCCCCGGGAACGAAAGTGCTGAAATACGGAGCAGACGGCAAGGTCGAATCCGAGAAATATATTACCATGCCGAAAGCGGATCTGGATGCCGGCTACAGCAATGAAGACGATTACCGACTCAGCGCGCAAGGCTATTACGATCATGTGGTGAACCTGTTTATGGGCTGGAGCGACCGGGAAGAGGTGAAGAACGGCAGCTGGCCCAAAACGCTGGAGGAAGCTTTCGGCATTGCGCCGAAATACAGCTATCCGCTGTCCCTCGAGGATGCGCGCAGCCTGACGGATTATTTCATGGATGTCTACGCGCCAAGCCGGAGCGTAAACAACAAGCTGCGCGAATTCGAGGGCTTTATCGTGGACGGGCCGGAATACTTGACGGTATTCGAAGGGGAGACCGGCAAAGAGCTGGAGACCATTCCGTTCAAGACGCTTCGTGAGGATGACGGGCTGTTATGGGGCGACTATGCGATGAGCCGGATCGAGCCGGCTAACCGGGTAGACCGGTTCCTCGCTGGCGTTGCTTACCTGGACGGTCAAAATCCGTATGCCGTTTTTGCCAGAGGTTATTACACACGATCGACTCTCGTCTCGTATGGTTGGGACGGCCATCATCTGAAGGAGAACTGGTATGTGGACAGCGGCTGGACACCGATGACGAACCCGTTCAATGACGGGCCGCATGGCCGCGACGGTACGGATCCAGAGTTTGGCACGCTTACTACCCAAGGCGCGCACTCGTTAAGCGCGGCTGACGTAGACGGCGACGGCAAGCAGGAGATCGTATACGGCTCCGCAACGATTGACCACGACGGCAGTCTGCTCTACAGCTCGATGGATGTTATGCCTCCTCAAAGCGCAACGCCCGGCGCGGTGGCAAGACTGGGTCACGGTGATGCCTTGCATGTGACGGACATCGATCCGAACCGTCCGGGTCTTGAAATCTTTATGGTTCACGAAGGCGGAGCTTATGCCCCTTACGGCTATTCGCTGCGTGATGCGAAGACCGGGAAAGTGTTGTATGGCGGATATACCGGCAAGGATACGGGACGAGGCATGATTGGGGATGTGGATGCAGCAAGGCCTGGACTGGAAACATGGGCGGTTGGGCTCTGGAGCGCGGACGGTCAGAAGCTGGGGAATTCAGCGCCGGGAACGAATATGAGCATCAAATGGGCGGGGGACATGACGACGCAAATCGTTAATGGCGCTATCGACGTAACGCCAACCATCGATGACTGGAAGCGGGGAAAACTGCTGACGGCAACCGGTACCTTGACCAACAACTATACGAAGGGCAATCCTTCGCTTGTGGCTGATATTTTCGGAGACTGGCGAGAGGAGCTGCTTGTACGTACAACGGACAGCAGTGCCATCCGAATTTATATGAGTACCGAGCTGACCGACCGGAAGCTGTATACCTTGATGCATGATCCGCAGTACAGAGCCGAGGTTGCCCGTCAAAATACGGCGTATAACCAGCCATCGTATACAAGCTTCTATTTTGCATCGGATACGAACTTTAACAATGTTTCGGTTCCGAATGCATCGCTTCCAGGTCTGTTAAGCAGCCTGCAAACCAAGCTGGAAGGCTATATCGCCGACGGCAGCGTAAAAGGGGCCATTGCCAGCCAGCTGGCCAATTCCCTGGAGCAGGCACAGCAGCAATACGGGAAGGGAGCCCGGGACAAAGCCGCTGATTTTGTAGGCAAATTCCTGTCTCAGCTGGACAAGCGTTCCGGCAAGGATCAAGTATCCGATGCCGCTGTCAAAAATCTGACCTCGCAAGCCAAGCTGCTGCTCTCGCAGTGGTCTAAATAATCGGAATAGAAAAACGGCATCCCGCAAGGGATGCCGTTTAATCATATCCGCCTTCAGCAGCGGGCAAGGCTTTATAGGCGTCTTTTCCCTCCACAAGCTTCTGGATGTAACTCCTCAGCTCAAGCAGATCCTGCGCATCCTTCGTCATGTCGCAATACTCGTTTGTCCATGACAAGGTCTTCGTCTCGCCGTTAACGGTCATTTTCCAGCTGTCGGTGCTGCTTGGCGTCTGCGAGCAGTTACCCTTTTGCGGGAACTGTTTCTCGTCTAGGACGGCAATGTCTTTCATTTTGGCATAAATGGATTGAAGCTCATCGTCGCTGAAAGACAAAGCTGCCGTGGCCGTCCCTTTCGTGACGAGATCCTTTGTGACGGTTCCCGCGTACGTGTTGATTTCGTTTTTATTTACCTCGCCGTATCCGTAGCTGACGGAGAATCGGAAATCCTCCGGCATTTTCTCGGGCATTTGAGTCTTCAGCGTCTCTTTGCCGCATCCCGCGAGAAACGCAAAGGCAACGCTTAAGATGACAAGAATTCGGATCATGCTCTCCCCCCTTAGCAAGGTTAACGCTTGAAGGCGGGAAATTGTTGCTATTGTTTCTCTTCAAAATATCATGACCGTTTTTCTTGTTGCTTTTTCTGTTATAAGTCAAGAAAAAAACGTTTAATATGCTCTGCGACTTTTACCGGTTCGTAACGGTTCCCGGGCGACAGGTGTTCCGATTCGGGAATTTCAAGCTTACTGGAATTCGGAATCGCATCGCTTCAGTTCCTTGCTGCTTATGTTCGGCGATGCCTGTTACTGCGGGTACCTGTATAACCGCCAACTGGCTGACTTCCTTTGTTTTTTTCATAATGGAAGAGAACTCAAGCACAAGGAGGCGCTAATATGCGTGCATTAATGATTCCGCGGTTTGGCGATGCTGAAGTATTGACCATGACCCATTTGAAGGCTCCCGTGCCGGGACCTGAAGAAGTGACGATAGATGTAGCTTATGCAGGGGTTAACTATGCGGAGGTGCTGTTCCGAAAAGGCGGCGTGCCGAATTTGCCTCTTCCATTCGTACCGGGAATCGAAGTCTCGGGCACGATTCGGGAGATAGGGGAGAAGGTAACGGGCTTCCGTCCCGGTCAGCAGGTTGCAGCCTTAACGATTGTTGGCGGCGGCGGTTACGCGGAGGTTGTCAAAGTGCCGGCAGAGCTGGTATTCCCGCTTGGTGAAGCGGGTGGCCAAGTCAGCATGGAGAGCGCGGCTGCTTTCCCGTCGAATGTAACGACGGCATACATGATCCTTACCCAGGTGGCCCGCGTGCGGCATGGCGAGACGGTGCTTGTCCACGCGGCTGCGGGAGGCGTTGGCAGCGCAATCGGGCAGGTCGCAAAGGCGCTTGGGGCCGGATTTGTTATCGGAACGGTGGGAAGCGCCGATAAGTTGGATTATGCGAAAGGCCTAGGTTATGACGAGGTTTATCTGAGGGAGAATTTCGAGGCGTTGGTGTCGGAGAGGACGGGCGGACAGGGTGTAGACGTTGTGGTTGATCCGGTTGGCGGGCTGATGAGGGAAGCTTCGATGCGACTGCTTAAGCCGCTCGGAAAATTAATCGCAATGGGGAATGCCAGCGACGCGGAAGATGTAAGGCAATCCCTGAACGAATTATGGTTTGCAAGCAAAACCGTATCCGGCTTTAACCTGCAGCTGTTGAGTATGACGGCGCCGCAGCTGGTTGCCGAATCCGCGCGGAAGGCCCTGGCTTTGGTGGCGGGCGGGAAGGTGAAAGTAGATGTAACAGGCGTTCTGCCGCTGCACGAAGCCGGAGAAGCCCATAGACTAATCGAAGATAGAAAATCTACGGGCAAATTGGTTTTGGAAGTGGGATCCCGGCAATCGAATCGCTAGCCGTCTAGCAGCAGCTGCATTTTTTCTTGCGTACCGGTTCCTTCCGTTGGCATGTATACGCAGCAATGCGTGCTGCTGTCCCCGTTGATTTGGGAGAAGGTATTGATATTGAAGGTGAGCAGCCCGGCTTCCGGATGAAGCAGACGAATGGTCTTAATGGTCTTATCCATAATGTCGTGCGTTGACCATAGCTCGAGAAATTCCGGGCTTGCCGCCGTCAGCCGGTCAATCAGCTTGCGGAAGGTCAGGTCGTTTAAGTTTTTTTCGTAGCGTCCGCGAAGCACGCCGGCCGTATATTGGGCGTATTCCTCCCAATCCGGCATGGAACGGCGCAAGTTCTGATCCGTGAACGTCAGCCAGGCCATGCAGCGTTCGTCGGCGGGAACCGAAGGGAAGTCGAAAATGATCCGGCAGGCGGCATTGTTCCAGCTTAGAACCTCCGTGCGTTCAGTCGCGACGAAAGCAGGGTAGGGCAGCTGAGCGATGAGCTTTTCGATATCCGGAGACAGCTGTTTCATGGCTGTAATAGCATTCGGAAGCTCCAGGTTTGCCAGGTGAAGCATATGCAGATGCTCATTCTTGCTTAGCTTCAGTGCCTGGGCGACGTTGTCCAGCACTTGTCTCGACGGGGTGGAAGCCCGCCCTTGCTCGAGCCAGGTATACCAGGTTGTGCTGACATGGGCAAGCTGAGCGACCTCTTCGCGGCGGAGACCGGGCGTTCTTCGTTTGCCGTAACCCGAAGGGAGACCGGCTTCGGAAGGCTTCATTTTCTCCCTGCGCGATTTCAGAAATTGTCCGAGCAGAACGGCTTTTTGTTTATCCATTTGGCATGCTCCTCGTTCCTTTATATCCCTCATTATACTCGGGGATGCAGCTGGAACAAGAGTTAACTATCGGTCTGTTGCACCCTTAACGATGCCGCGTCCTTTCCTTGGGAAGGGCGCTTCTTCCGTTTTAAAAAAATCTTTTCTTTGGCCCTTTTACATATCTCTGTGTGCTTCTGTGCAAAAATGGAGGAATTGCCACACATCCGGGATGATTATGGATTATTTAGGAGGATACCCCGTTAATCTTTCCCGATTCGCCATAATCGGCTGTTTCAGCTAAATATACGTGATTATCTACTGTTTGCGCGGGTCTCGCCGTTACTGCTAATATTCATTGCATAATTATACAAATAAAGAACGGGGAGATGGATTTACTTGGACGTCTTTAGGCAATTGAAACGGTTTTATTGGGTTGAGCGAAGGTACCTGCTGTCATCCATTATTTGTTTGATGTTTGCGACCGCCCTTGGCCTGGTGTACCCGAATTTGCTGCGCTACTTGATTGACGATGTGATCAAGCCGAAAGACTTCGACAAAGTGCCGATGCTAGCTCTTTCCGTCGTAGGGGTCGTTACCTTGAAGGGCTTCATGCAGTTCCTGCACGGATTTTTTGGCGGGAGGCTTGGCAACCGGGTGGTCTTCCGCATGCGCAACGCCTGTTACGACAAACTTCAAACGCTTTCATTCCAATATTACGATAAAGCGAAAACAGGCGATTTGATGTCCAGATTAACGGCCGACCTTGAAGCAATCCGCCAGTTTATCGGCTTTGGCTTCGCGCAGATTCTGAACGTGGCGCTGATGATTTTGTTCGGCGGGGCGATGATGATGTCGATTGACTGGAAGCTGACGCTGATCACGCTTGTCACGATTCCGTTTCTTGCCTTCACGGCGATCCGCTTCGAGAGCCGGATTCATCCGGCCTTCCGCGAGATGCGTAAAGCGATGAGCAATCTGACTACGGCGGTGCAGGAGAACATTACGGGCGTGCGGACGGTCAAATCCTTTGCCCGCGAGCCTCATGAGGTAGATAAATTTTCGAAGCGCAACGAGCAATACCAGGCAAACCAGATTGGAGCCTCTTCGATTTGGGCGAAGTTTTTCCCGTCGATGGAGCTTCTCGCCAACTTGAGCGTCGTCATCCTGCTCTTGGCGGGCGGCACGATGGTGATCCGCGGTACCTTAACGCTCGGCGAGCTTGTTGCCTTTTTCAGCTTGATTTGGTACATCATCGGTCCAATGTGGGGGATCGGCTTCCATATCAATAACTATACCCAGTCCAAAGCTTCCGGCGAGCGGATTATGGAGCTGCTTAATACGCATGTCCATGTCCAAAGCATCGAAAACGCCGTTGAAGTGGATAAAGAGGTGGTAAGAGGCCATGTCCGCTTTGAGAACGTGACCTTCAATTATCCGGACAAAACGCCTGCGGTCACGAACATTAACATTGACGCGCCGGCGGGCAAGGTGGTTGGTCTGCTTGGGGCGACGGGCTCGGGCAAATCCACCATTATTCAGCTCATGATGAGAGCATATAACGTGAAAACGGGCCGGGTTACCCTTGATGGTATCGATATTCAGAATCTCGATGTCCAAAGCCTGCGCAGCCAGATAGCGCCGGTATTCCAGGAGACCTTCCTGTTCTCGGCATCGATCCGCACCAACATTGCCTACGGGGAAAAAAATGTAACCGACGAACAAATTATCCGCGCAGCCAAGCTTGCGAAAGCCCATGATTTCATTATGGAGCTCCCGCTTGGTTATGAAACAATCGTAGGGGAGAGAGGGATGGGCTTATCCGGCGGCCAGAAGCAGCGTATCGCCATAGCCCGCGCACTGATCCGCAATCCCCGCATTCTTATTCTCGACGATGCGACCAGCGCCGTCGATATGGAGACGGAACACGAGATCCAGGCCGGCTTCAAAGAGCTGATGGCCGGTCGGACTACGTTTATTATTGCGCACCGGATCTCGTCGCTCCGACATGCCGACGAAATTATCGTATTGGACAAAGGACATATCGTGCAGCGCGGTACGCATGACGAGCTGGTTGCCCAGCATGGCCCGTACCGCGAGACTTATAATATTCAATATGCCGATCGGCCGCTTGCGAACCTCGATTCTTCGGTACCGGAGCGGAAAAGGAGCGTTGTTCAATGAGCAGTTCGAATAAGGAACTGAAGGATAGGATCAAGAATGCAAGCGAGAAGAAGGAACGGTTTATTTACCAGGATGACGATGCGATCGAAAAACCGTTCAACTGGGCGCAGATGCGGCGCTTGTTCATCTATATGAAGCCGTATACGCGCCAGCTGATTCCGGTTATCGTCGCCATGATTATCGGCACGGCCACCAGGCTCACCGTTCCGGCCTTAACCATTGTGGCGATTGACCAGGCTATTCAGCCGGAAAACGGCCATACGAGCTACGGCAAGCTTTATCTGGTTGCAGGCATTATGGTGGCTCTGTTTATTATCCAGTGGGCCTCGAACCAGTATCGGATCAAGTATACGAACATTATCGGGCAGAAGGTTATTTACGACCTCCGCCATCACCTATTCCAGCATATTCAGAAGCTGTCGTTCCGTTTCTACGACAAGCGTCCCGCGGGCTCCGTGCTTGTGCGGGTAACCAACGACGTTAACGCCCTGCAGGATTTGTTCACGAACGGCGTCGTCAACTCGCTCATGGACTGCGTGCAGCTCCTGGGTATCGTAATCATTCTGCTGATCTGGAACTTTAAGCTTGGTCTTGCCGTGATGATTACGGTTCCGATCATGTTCCTTGTTTCGTCCACGCTCCGCAAGCGGATCCGTTTCGCTTGGCAGGACGTGCGCAAGAAGCAGTCGCGGATCAACTCCCACTTGAACGAAAGCATTCAAGGGATGAAGATTACGCAGGCTTACGTGCAGGAAAAAGAAAACATGCGCTTCTTCGATAATATGAATGCCGTTAACGTAAGGGCTTGGAATAAGGCATCCGCGCTTAACCAGACGTTCGGCCCGGTTATTGAAGTAACTTCGGCGATCGGCACGTTTATTTTGTTCTGGTACGGCGCTTATCTGATTGAGCATCAGGAAATTACCGTTGGTCTGCTCGTTGGCTTTGCCAACTATGTCGGCAACTTCTGGGATCCGATTAACCGTCTCGGCCAGGTGTATAACCAGCTGCTTGTCGCGATGGCTTCGTCCGAGCGCATCTTCGAGTTTATCGACGAAGAGCCTACGGTTGGCGAGCTGGAATACGCAAAGCCGCTTGCCAGCATCCGGGGCGACGTGCATTTCGACAATATCGTGTTCGAATACGAGAAAGGGCGGCCCGCGCTGCATGGGATCAGCATTAACGTTAAAGCCGGGCAGTCCATAGCGCTTGTTGGCCATACCGGCTCCGGCAAAAGCACGATCATTAACCTGCTCTGCCGCTTCTACGATCCGGTTTCCGGCGTTGTGCGGATTGACGGACAAGACATTCGCGACATTACGCTTGACAGCCTTCGTTCCCAAGTAGGCCTCGTCATGCAGGATACCTTTATCTTCTCGGGCACGATCCGCGACAATATCCGTTACGGACGCCTGGACGCTACGGACAACGAGATTGTAGAGGCAGCCAAAGCCGTTAACGCGCATGATTTCATCATGTCTCTGCCCGACGGCTACGATACGGAGGTCGAGGAGCGGGGGAACGTACTGTCGATGGGGCAGCGCCAGCTGCTTTCCTTCGCGCGCGCTTTGCTGGCCGATCCGCGCGTGCTTATTCTGGACGAAGCGACGGCAAGCATCGATACCGAGACGGAGCTGAAGATTCAGGAGGCGCTGAAGACGCTGCTGAAGGGACGTACGTCGTTTATGATTGCCCACCGTCTGTCTACGATCCGCAATGCGGACGAAATTATCGTTCTGGACCATGGCAGGATCGTGGAGCAGGGCAACCATGATGCCCTAATCGGGAAAAACGGCGTTTATAACGGACTTATCGAGGCCCAATATCGATTCTTGTCGGCCTAGTATTGATTTTTAGTTAAAGAACCTCCACAATGGAAGAAAATAAACCAGACTTCGGGGAATACAAGGATATTCCGTTCGCTCGTCGCTGGGTTCTTCCGGGAGGTTCTTTTTTATTATGTATGGATCACCATTGACAACGAATGCACGCAAGCTTCTTCTGCTCGGCTCGGGCGAGCTTGGCAAGGAAGTTGCGCTTGAGGCACAGCGCCTTGGCGTAGAGACGATTGCGGTTGACCGCTATGTGAACGCGCCGGCGATGCAGGTTGCCCATCGTTGCCATGTAACGGATATGCTTGACGGTGCCGCAATCAGACGGATTATCGAAGACGAGAAGCCGGACTTTATCGTTCCGGAGATTGAAGCGATTGCTACCGAAACGCTGCTGGAGCTTGAGCAGGAAGGCTTTAATGTTATCCCTACCGCGCGCGCTGCCCGTCTGACGATGGACCGCGAGGGCATTCGCCGTCTGGCGGCCGAGACGCTTGGTCTGCCAACGGCTCCTTATTTGTTCGCGGATTCGCTTGACGAGCTGAAGGCCGCTGTCAAAGAGATTGGTCTGCCATGCGTAATCAAGCCGATTATGAGCTCTTCTGGCAAAGGGCAAAGCGTCTGCAAGACGGAAGCCGACATCGAAGGCTGCTGGAATTATGCCATGGAAGGCGGCCGCGCGAAAAAAGCGCGGATTATCGTGGAAGGCTTTATTACGTTCGAATCCGAAATTACGCTTCTTACGATCCGTTCGGTATCCGGGACAAGCTTCTGCGCGCCAATCGGCCATGTTCAGAAGGATGGGGACTATATCGAGTCCTGGCAGCCCCATCATATGACTCCGGAGCAAGTCAAGCAAGCGGAAGATATTGCACTGCGCATTACGGACGAGCTTGGAGGCTACGGTCTGTACGGGGTAGAGCTGTTTATTACCCAAGGCGGCGTTCTGTTCAGCGAAGTATCTCCTCGTCCGCACGACACGGGCATGGTCACAATGGCGACGCAGGATCTGTCGGAGTTCGCCCTGCATGTTCGAGCCATTCTCGGCTTCCCGATTCCAACGATCCGACTGCTTACGCCGGGGGCAACCCATACGCTGAAGGCGGACAGGGAATCCGCTTCCTTCCGCATCGGCGGCGTTGAACAAGCGCTGGCTCTGCCGAATACGCAGGTGCGCGTCTTTGGCAAGCCGGAGACTAAAGTCGGCCGCCGGATGGCGGTTGCCTTGACCTCGGCTGGCAGCGTTGACGAGGCCCGGGATCTGGCCCGCCAAGCGGCGGAATCACTCCATATTCAGTACGATTGAGCAGACATCTATGCGGCGGCTTCCCTTGTGCGACAACAAGGAGGAGCCGCTCCTTTTTTGACGAGTCATGAATGGAACTTGGCGATAACGAGCATGAATAATTTAGCGTGGGACGCGAATTTATGTTATTCTGTTAATCCATCGAGCGCTTTGGACCGATATTGATAAGGGCACAAACTTCATAACAGTCGTAATACTCGTATCTTTACTAATCGGGATAAGTTGAATTAAAATAGCTTGAAGATATGGAAACGTGAAGCTTCGCAAAATTTAGGAGGCATACCCATGGCAGAGCAAGTAGATCTTTTCGCAAAAACAGCGGCCCCGGAACGGAATTACGAGGCCGATGATATACAAGTGCTCGAAGGCTTGACCGCTGTCAGAAAACGGCCGGGCATGTACATTGGCAGCACGAGCAGCTCCGGCCTTCATCATCTGGTCTGGGAAATCGTCGATAACGCCGTGGACGAGCATTTGGCGAAATTTTGTACGGCGATCGACGTCACGCTGCACAAGAATGGCGCGGTTACCGTGCAGGATAACGGGCGCGGCATTCCGACAGGGATGCACAAGACAGGAATCCCGACGCCGCAGGTTGTTTACACCATTCTGCACGCGGGCGGCAAATTCGGCGGCGGAGGATACAAGAAATCAGGCGGTCTGCACGGCGTAGGCGCGTCGGTAACAAACGCATTGTCCGAGTGGCTTGAGGTGGAAATTTTCCGTGACGGGAAAATACATAAGATGCGCTTCGAATACTGGGTAGACGACAAAGGCAAGGAGCATGTCGGCGAGCCGGTGACAGGGCTTGAGATTACCGGGAACACGAACCGGACGGGCACCAAGGTAACGTTCAAGCCCGACGGCCGCGTCTTCCAGGGCGGCACCTCGCTTAATTACGATACGCTGGCCGAGCGTCTGCAGGAAATTGCGTTCCTGAACTCGGGCCTTAAGGTTACGATCAAGGACGACCGCAGCGGCAAAGAGGATATTTTCCACTACGAAGGCGGCGCCCGCCAGTTCGTGCAATATTTGAACGACGACAAGACCGTTCTCCATGATGTCGTTCATTTCACGGGGGAGAAGGACGAGATTGAAGTGGAGGTTGCCCTTCAGTACAACGACGGTTATACCGAGACGATCGCATCCTTCGTAAACTCCATCCCGACACGCGGCGGAGGTACGCATGAGACCGGTTTCAAAACCGCGTACACGCGGGTGATGAACGAATATGCCCGCAAGGCAGGTCTCCTGAAAGAAAAGGAAAAAAATCTCGAAGGCAATGACCTGCGCGAAGGCATGATGTCGGTCATTAACATCAAGATGTCCGAGGTCGAATTCGTCGGCCAGACGAAGGATCAGCTGGGCAGCGCTTCGGCGCGCAGCGCGGTGGACGCCGTCGTCTCCGATAAAATGCAAGTATTCCTGGAAGAGAATCCGCAGGTCGCGCAAATGCTGCTGAAGAAGGCGGTACAAGCCTCCAAGGCGAGGGAAGCGGCGCGCAAAGCGCGCGAAGAAATCCGCAGCGGCAAGAAAAAGAGCGAAAGCTCCAATCTGAACGGCAAGCTGACGCCTGCGCAATCGAAGGATTTTTCGCGCAACGAGCTGTTTATCGTCGAAGGGGATTCCGCCGGCGGTTCGGCGAAGCAAGGCCGGGACTCGAAGCATCAGGCTATTCTGCCGCTGAAGGGCAAGCCGATGAACCCGGAAAAAGCGAAATTGCTGGATATTCTGAAGAACGAGGAATACAAAGCGATTATAAGCGCGATTGGAGCGGGCGTTGGCCCGGAGTTTGACGCGGATGAATGCAATTACAGCAAAATCATTATTATGACCGACGCGGATACGGACGGCGCGCATATCCAAGTGCTGCTGCTGACGTTCTTCTATCGGTACATGAAACCGCTGATCGACACCGGGCGCGTCTATATCGCTCAGCCGCCTTTATACAAGATCACTCGCAAATCGGGCAAGCTGGAGACGGTCCGGTATGCATGGACGGATGACCAGCTGCAAAATTATTTGAAGGAATTCGGCAAGAACTTTGAGCTTCAGCGCTATAAAGGGCTTGGCGAGATGAATCCCGATCAGCTGTGGGAGACCACGATGGATCCGGAGACGCGGACGCTGCTGCAGGTGCAGATCGAGGATGCGGCAAAAGCGGAACGCCGCGTGTCCGCCCTGATGGGCGACAAGGTTGACCCGCGCAAGCGTTGGATTATTGAGAACGTAGACTTCACAGAATACGTAGAATAGGAGGTAACGGCATGGGCATGCTTGAACAGTTTTTACCGGCCTATTTGGAAGAGGTCGTCGGAGACCGATTCGGCCGTTATTCGAAATACATTATTCAGGACCGCGCGATTCCTGACGTAAGGGACGGGCTTAAGCCCGTTCAGCGCCGCATTCTTTATGCGATGTACGATTCGAACAATACCCCGGACAAGCCATACCGCAAATCGGCGAAAACGGTCGGGGACGTTATGGGTAACTACCATCCTCACGGCGATTCTTCCATCTATGAGGGCATGGTGCGGATGGCGCAGCCTTGGAAGATGGGGCATGTTCTGATCGACGGACACGGCAACTGGGGCTCGATGGATGATGACCCGGCAGCGGCAATGCGTTATACCGAAGCGCGCTTGTCGCCAATCGCCATGGAAATTTTGCGCGATATCGATAAACGAACCGTCCAATTCAAGGACAATTTCGATAATACGACAAAAGAGCCGGTTGTTTTGCCTTCACGTTACCCGAACCTGTTGGTGAACGGTACAAGCGGGATTTCGGCAGGCTTCGCAACGGAAATCCCGCCCCATAGCCTGCGCGAGACGATCGACGCTTGCATTGCCGTCATGGCTCGTCCGGAAATGACCGTCGAAGAGCTGATGGGCATCGTGAAGGGCCCGGATTTCCCGACCGGCGGCATTATCATGGGCGAGGAAGGAATCCGCGAGGCTTATACGACGGGCAAAGGCCGCATCTATATACGCTCGAAGGTCGAGATCGAGGATGTCCGCGGCGGACGCCAGCAAATTACCATTACGGAAATTCCTTATCAGGTCGTAAAATCCCGTCTTGTCAGCGCGATGGAAAATATCCGTCTCGAGAAGAAGGTAGAGGGGATCTCTGAGGTTAGGGACGAGAGCGGACGCAACGGGCTTCGTATCGTTGTCGAGCTGAAGAAGGATGCGGATGCGAACGGTATATTGGCATATTTGCTGAAGAAAACCGATCTGCAGGTCACTTACAACTTCAACATGGTTGCGATTGTGAACAAAGCGCCGCAGCAGCTTGGCATCAAGCAGATTCTAAGCGCGTATATCGACCATCAGAAGGAAGTCGTGACTCACCGGACCAAATATGAGCTTGAGAAAGCCGAAGAGCGTGCGCATGTCGTGGAAGGCCTCGTAAAGGCGTTGAATATTCTCGACGAAGTGATAGCGACCATCAAGGCTTCCAAGAACCGCGCCGACGCGCAAAACAATCTCGTAGCGAAGTATGACTTCAGCGAGCGTCAAGCGGATGCCATACTCACACTCCAACTGTACCGTTTGACGAACCTTGAGATCACGGCGCTGGAGAAGGAATTAAGAGAAACGCAGAAAAAGATCGCCTACCTGCGTTCGATTCTCGAGAGCGAGAAAAAGCTTCTGGGCGTGATCAAGGATGAGCTGATTGAAATCCGCGACAAATTCGGCATCGACCGCCGTTCGTCGATCCGCGGCGAAGTAGAAGAGCTGAAGGTGAACCTGGAGGTTATGGTTCAATCCGAAGACGTAATTGTTACGCTTAGCGAAGAGGGCTACATGAAGCGGACCAGCCTGCTGTCCTTCACCCGTTCGGGCGGCGACCTGCAGACGGCGGGAGTGAAGGAAGGCGACGCCATCAGCAGCGTTTACGAAGTAAACACGATTGACAACCTGCTCCTGTTCACCCGCAAAGGCCAGTACTACATGCTGCCCGTGCATCAAATTCCGGAGTTTAAATGGAAGGATACGGGAACGGCGGTCGTCAATATCGTGCCGATTCCGAAAGACGACTCCATCGTAGCCGTTATTCCGGTGAAAGATTTCAATATGCCGGGAGCTTCTCTTGTATTTGTAACGAAACGCGCGCAGGTGAAACGGACGGAGCTTAAAGAATACATGACAACCCGTTCCACCGCTATCGCAGCCGCCAAGGTTGCGGACGGAGACGAGGTTATCCGCGTTATGTTAAGCGACGGAACGAAGCAGCTGCTGCTGGTGAGCAAGCTTGGCATGAGCATTCGATTCAGCGAACAGGAAGTAAATGCAATGGGACGCGTCGCGGCTGGCGTACGCGGCATGCAGCTAAGGGAAGACGATGAGCTGATTGCGGCGGAATGGGTTGCGGATGACGAAGGCGAAGTGCTGGTCGTGACGGATTTGGGTTATGCCAAACGCACGCTGCTGCTTGACTATCCGCTTCAAGGAAGGGGCGGCAAAGGCGTTCAAACCTTCGAATTTAAAGAAGGCAAGCGCGTGAAGCCAAACGGCTCTGCTCTCGTCGCAGCTTTGTATTGCAAGGAAGAGTTGGGCATTATAGCGCTTACATCCCAAGGCGCCCAACTTGCGGCGTCGTCGGAAAAAGCGCCGATTGAAGACCGGAAGTCCATTGGACGCATCCTGCTGCCGATTGAGAAAAACGATGTTATCACGACGATCTTCATTAGACCTGATTTATCTCCTCAGTCATAAGGCCGGTTAGGCGGATCAAACCGTTCAATCAACCGAATGATCGCATCAAACATGACCCACATTGGCACCAGCTCATCCGGGCGGTCAAGCCATTGTGGGTCTTTTATGATGCCGTAGGCTTTTATCTTGCGAATGATTTCTGCTTTTTGGTCATCCATAGGGGATCACTCCTTCATGCATCGATTCGACGAATTGGTCAGATGCCTATGCCCATTGTATGTCTACTGTTGTCAGAATGTTCGACTTTATCGCGATTAATGACTCAAATTATTAATCGGGTTAACCTTTTATTCGACATTAGCGAATGTTATAATTGGTATAAATGAGAAAATTGGACAGGAAGCGGGTGCTGATATGGTTTCTGAAGAATTTACTCGTCTGTGGATGAAGATGACAAGAGATTGGAAGGATAGTTTGGAAGAGGGGCTTGCGCCTCTGACGGAAGGCCAACTGAATGTGCTTGATATTTTGCTGCGGCATGAGCCGATGAAGCCTTCTGAGCTTCTGCAGTATCTTGCTACGACTCCTGCTGCCATTACAACCTTGCTCGACCGAATGGAGCGTAACGAGTTAATTGTACGTACAAGAGACAATCAAGACCGCAGGATTGTGTGGGTATCCGTATCGGAGAAAGGAAGAAGCGAGGCCCAGCGCGGAACGGAGGTCCGCTCCAAGCTTATTGGCGATTCGCTGGACCGTATTTCTTCCCATAACCAGCAGCTTCTTGTGTATCTGCTGGGCAAAGTCGCAAACGCTTAACTAGCTTTATCGTGAATCCGTGTTTAACATAGCCCGCAGACGATTGCGAAGAACCTTTAGCGTTTGTTTCATGGAGTTGTAGTCGTCCGACGTAAGCAAGCTGTCGCTAGCGGCTGCAATCGTCTGCTCTACCGGCAGGATGCGGTATTTGTAATAGCTGCCCGACAAGTAACGGTGTACCCATGTAGGAGTTGCTTCGATATCCGATAGCTCGATAGAGCCGTCGGATTTATTTTTTCGTACGGTAACTTTATAGATCACGCCGTAATCCTTTGTATCGCCGCGCTGCGCGGAAATGAAATTGCCCATAGAATAAATAATGAGTCCTTGTCTTTTATGTCCGTTCGCGTCGGTCGTATCAAGTACCTCGTACGGTTGAATCACATGGGGATGGGAGCCGGCAATAATATCCGCTCCTTCGGCTACCAGCTTGCGGGCCAGCTTTTTCTGTTCATCGTTAGGCGTTGTCTGGTATTCGATGCCGAAGTGCAGGGCTATCGTTACGAAATCCGCGCCAAGCTTCTTCAGGCGGTGGATATCGTTTATCATCTTCTGCTCATCGATTAAGGAAACGGCGTACGGTTTGCCCTTCGGAAGCGGGATTCCGTTCGTTCCGTAGGTGTAAGCAAGCAGTCCCATCTTAATGCCGTTATGTTCGACGATGACGGGAGTATCCGCTTCTTCCTGGGATTCCGCCGTGCCTTTGATAACAAAAGGATATTCCTTGAGATGCTGCAAAGTGAGCATCAGCGCTTTATCGCCTTTATCGAGCGAATGATTGTTGGCGTTGGTCAAGATGTTGAACCCGGCATATTGCAGCGCGTCCAGCAGCTCTACCGGAGCGTTAAAGCTTGGATAACCCGTGTAGCCATAAGCAGGACCGGCAACCGGCGTTTCCAGATTCGCCATAACCCAATCGCCTTGCTGCAGGATTGGTTTGACTTCGTCGAAGAAATAATTGAAGTTGTATGTCTTCGTCTTGCTGTCATACGCGCCGGGCAGCTCCGGTTTGTGCATCATAATGTCGCCAACGGCCATCCATACGGCCTCATCGTATCGCGGGGTTGGCACCGGCGTTGGCGTCGGCTCCGGGGCTGCGGTTGGAACAAACGTAGGGTCCGGAGTGGCTGCAGGCTCTGCGGAAGGTTCAGGACTATTCGAGACGATAGTCGGTTTGACCGAATCCTGCTTTAGAGTTGTCGAAACGATAATCAAGATTCCTGCTGCCGACAGCAGCAGGAGAAAGAAATGAATGGTCAAGCGCTTCTTGCTTCGCATTCTGCGCATGAAGGGCGGATCCCTCCTTAAAGGTAGATGCCGGATGCTTCCTCGAGCTGATCGCGTGACCACCAGGACCATGCGGGAGAACCGTACGGTATGCTGCGGAAGCATTGGAGCTCTTTCGTAACCGGATGAGGCGCTTCCACCGAAGTAGACCAAAGGGCGATATCGGTTACGGAAGCCGTGCCCGGAGCTCCGTATTTGCGGTCTGCGACAAGCGGACAGCCGATGTAAGCCATTTGGGCCCTGATTTGATGCGGTCTGCCCGTATGCAGCTTAACGGCGATCAGGGAGTAACCTCCGGCCTGTGCGCATACCTTGTACTCCAGTATGGCTTCCTTTGCGTCGGCTACCGGTTCCTTGAATACGGTTACTTGATTGCGTTTCGCGTCTTTGCGGATGTAATGGCGAAGACGGTCCTGCTGCTTTGCCGGTTTGCCGTGAACAACGCACACATAAGTCTTGCCGAAGGTCCGGCTTCTAACGGCTTCGGACAAGCGGGATGCCGCTTTGGAGGTTTTTGCGAACAGCATCGCGCCGCCAACCGGCCGGTCTAATCTGTGAACAAGGCCGAGGAAGACATTCCCCGGCTTGTTATGGCGGATTTTCAGATCCTGTTTGATTAGCGTAAGCATGTCGGGATCCCCGGTCTCGTCCTCTTGGGAAGGAATACCGGGGAGCTTGACTACGGCAATGATATGATTGTCTTCATACAATACCGGTATTTGAATTGCATCGTTTCCGGCAGCCATTATTCCGACTCCCAGCGTCCGAGAATGCCGCAAGGCAAATGCAGGCCGGATTGCGTGATCGGCAGGCCAATCTCGCCGCAGTTGATCATGCCGCCGAATTTGCCCTTCATCGTCGTATGCAGCAAATTGTGAAGCACGGTCGGAGACAGGCCCGTCGTATAGGAGTTGATCAGCAGGAACAGCGGGTTGTCCGAAAGAATAGTCGTGCAGAACTCCAGGAACGGATACAGGTTCTCTTCCAGCTTCCAGGTTTCTCCGTTAGGTCCGCGTCCGTAAGAAGGCGGATCCATGATGATCGCATCGTATTGGCGGCCGCGGCGCTGTTCGCGCTGCACGAATTTGAAAACGTCATCCGTAATATACCGGATTGGGGCGCTTTCAAGGCCGGACAGCTGCGCATTTTCTTTTGCCCACTGCACCATGCCTTTGGAAGCGTCCACGTGCACGACTTCCGCGCCGGCTGCCGCCGCGGCAACCGTAGCTCCGCCGGAATAGGCGAACAGGTTCAGCACGCGGATTGAACGGCCTGCGGAACGGATTTTGTCCATCATCCAGCTCCAGTTCACCGCCTGTTCGGGGAACAAGCCGGTATGCTTGAAGTTGGTCGGCTTAATGTGGAATTTGAGCTCGCCGTAAGCGATGGTCCAGCGCTCCGGCAGGCTGGATTTGAATTGCCATTGCCCGCCTCCGGAGGAGCTGCGGTGGTAATGTCCGTCTGCTTTTTTCCAGGCACCGGATTCATCGGCGATCGGCCAAATGATCTGAGGATCCGGACGGCGGAGAATATATTGGCCCCAGCGTTCAAGCTTGTCTCCTGCCCCAGTATCGATTACCTCGTAATCAACCCATTTATCTGCTACGTACATGTTATAGTGATCCTTCCTTGGTGTATAATTTTCGTTGTATTATAATGAAGTCTTCGACTATTATAACGAAGCGTACCAGATGAAGCAATTAGAGGAATGCTTGCGAAGCAAGAATCGCCGCAAAAAGCGCGTGACAATTCTTTAGGTTGTTGCTTACGAAGCAAGAATTGCCGCAAAAAGCGCGTGACAATTCTTTTTAGGAGGGACTTATTATTCGAAAACAAGGGTGGTTAATCGGTTTAACGGCAAGTTTGATTATCTTTATCGCAGCTGCGATGCTGGCTTCGCGGCATGAGACCTCGCAGCTGGATGAATCGGTTGCGGATTGGTTTGCAAGCATACATAGCGGCACCTTAACCGATTTGTTCAAGGCGATGACAGCATTGGGTTCAACGGTCGGCATTATTGCCATTACGCTTTTGCTTGCGGTATGGTTTGCCTGGAAGCAGGGGTGGAAGAGCGCGGTTCTGCTAATTGCGGGGGTAGCCGGGGCCTATGCGGTGAATACGCTCGTGAAATCAGGCTTCGACCGGGCAAGACCGGCAATGGCCTGGGGAATTGAAGCAGACGGGCCCAGCTTTCCCAGCGGCAATGCCATGCTGGCGATTGTGATGTACAGTCTGGCGGCGGCCTGGGTTTTAGCGGATCGAGGTATCAACCTTACGGTTAAGTGGATTACGGCTATAATCGCCATTGTATTGATCATACTAATGGGTGCGTCGCGTTTATATTTCAGCGTGCATTACGCCACGGACATTATTGGCGGTTACGCAGCCGGATTCGTAATCGTATGCCTGGTGATGGCGCTTGCAAGGGGAAAGAGGCTTAGTAGCCGCTAGTCAAAGTGAACAGCGGCTAATTAAGACTCCCGGATAGCGTCCAACATTTTGTCAATGGATTCCCTGCGTTTGTCTTCGTCCATGGTATTGAGCAGACGGATAATTTCAACCGTATCTGCCGCAACCTGAGGCTCTGTGCCGCGCGTATCGCCATCGATGATAAAATCGGTGGTGACCTCGAAAAAAGCGGCAAGCTTAATCAAGGTTTCGTACACGGGCTGCCGGTTGTTGATCTCGTAGTGGCTGTAAGCGGATCGCGTTATTCCGATGGATTGTGCAACTATTTCTTGCGATAAGCTTCGCTCGCGGCGCAGCTCCTTCAGGCGATCTCCCATCGTCAAGGTCATTCGCTCCTCACATTGGTTATCATTCAAGCGATATGTTACACTCACTAATAGTAATTTATGATACAAATCGTATCATTGTCAAGCTTAATATGAGAATGTTACTAATATTATAGAAATATTTAGGAAAGGTGATAAGAACGAATGGTTTTGACTTTTGAATGCGAATGCGGCAATAAAACAGGACTTTTTGCAACCGGAGACCGCGACGAAGCGGGAAGAGAATTCATCGAGCTGGAAGATGATGACCGCTTGACTTATACCGTAGGGGAAGACGGAGTATTGTTTAAATGTAAGTTTTGCGGATACACCTATCGTATGGATAAGTTATAAAAGCAAAAAAATATCAAAATGCATATTGAAATCCGGGCATGTTCGGAGTAGTATAGAGGATAAGTTGTACGTACAACTTATCCTCTATTTTGGTTTGGTTTTTCGACCATGTACGTACAAATTCATTCCAGCTAGGAGGAATTATGGTGTTATCCATTAAACCCTATCAATTTTGGTTTGTGACAGGCAGTCAGCATTTGTACGGTCCAGAGACGCTCGAAGAGGTTGCCGTGCATTCGCAAAGCATTACCGCAGGATTAAACGAAGCTTCTAACCTTCCTTTCGAGATTGTATACAAACCGGTAGTGACAACGCCGGAGGAAATTTACAAAGTTTGCATCGAAGCGAAAGCGGATTCAAATTGCGCGGGCGTTATTGCGTGGATGCATACCTTCTCGCCGGCGAAAATGTGGATCAGAGGGCTTTCCGAGCTCCGCAAGCCGCTTCTGCATTTGCATACCCAATATAACCGCGATATTCCTTGGGATTCCATTGACATGGACTTTATGAACACGAACCAGTCGGCTCACGGCGACCGCGAGTTCGGCCATATTTTTGCCCGTCTCGGAGTGGACCGCAAGGTGGTTACCGGACATTGGCAGGATGGCGAGGTTCAATCCCGCATCGGCGCTTGGATGAATTCCGCTGCAGCGTCCATGGAGAGCAAGAATCTGAAGATCGCGAGATTCGGCGATAACATGCGTCAAGTAGCGGTAACGGAAGGCGATAAAGTCGAAGCGCAAATCCAGCTTGGCTGGCAGATTGACGGCTACGGCATCGGCGACCTGGTTGCCAGCATGAACGAAGTCAGCGATGCGGAAGTACAAGAGCTGCTGAACGAATACAGCGAACGTTACGAGATTGCAAGCAGCGTCCGCGACAATGCCGCGTCCTGGGCAGCTATTGAAGAGCAGGCAAAAATCGAGCTCGGCATGAAGCGTTTCCTGCAAGCGGGAGGTTACACGGCATTCACAACAACCTTCGAGGATCTGCATGGCATGAAGCAGCTTCCGGGTCTGGCCGTTCAACGTCTGATGGAGCAAGGTTACGGCTTCGGCGGCGAAGGCGACTGGAAGACTGCGGCGCTTACCCGCATTATGAAGCTGATGGCCGGCAATGTTGGCACGTCCTTCATGGAGGACTATACGTACCATCTGGAAAACGGCAACGAGATGATTCTTGGCGCTCATATGCTTGAGGTATGTCCAACCATTGCGGAGAGCAAGCCTCGCATTGAAGTTCATCCGCTCGGAATCGGCGGCAAGGCCGATCCTGCGCGTATTATCTTCGACGGTAAAGCAGGCGAAGCCGTTAACGCTTCCCTGGTTGACCTTGGCAACCGTTTCCGTCTAATCATCAACGAAGTAGACGCGGTTAAGGTAGAGAAGGATATGCCTAAGCTTCCGGTTGCCCGCGTATTGTGGAAACCGCGTCCATCCCTTCGCGATTCGGCGGAAGCATGGATCTATGCAGGCGGCGCGCATCATACGGTGCTGTCGTACGTAGTAACGACGGATCAGCTTGTTGATTGGGCAGATATGCTCGGCATCGAGGTTGTCGTGATCGACAACAACACAACAATCCGCCAGTTCCGCCAAGAGCTGCGCTGGAACGAACAGAGCTACGGCCGCCGTTAATTCGTAAGGCGGGCAAAAGGGGCCATTCCATTGTCATAGACAAGGGATGGCCCCTTTTATCCGGGTTAATTCAAAATCATTGAGAAACGGATTTCATGAGAAACACCGGGAGCGGCGAATTTCAGCAGTTTTTCGCCCTCTTGCATCAGATCGAGTTGTTCCTCTTGCGTGAGGGGGCGGAACGGATCGATAAGAAGTGCTGCCTGCCCGGAGTTACGCTCGATGGACCACAACCCTTCAATATAACCATTCAATAGAATCGTTGAGCGGAGGATACCGTTAGCCGTAAAAATTCGTTTGACGTATATAGGAGCCATGACGCGCGAGCGGTCGGCAATACCAAGCAGCATGGGGTCAAATTCTCCAAGGAAGCGTACCGGCGGAATGACGCCGGGGTCGGGACGAGGAGCATCGGGCAGATCAAATAACTCATTTCCTTGTTCGTCTCGGAAAATAACAAGACCCGGTCGAAGCTTCTCGAAATAATCCTTAAGGCGGGTGAGACCGGACCAAGCTTGCATATCCTTAACGGATGCGGGGCCATAGGCACCCAGATACCTCAGGACAAGCTGTTCGACGTCCGGCTGCTCAAGCAAAGACTGCCTCAGCCACATCTCCGCAGAAGTATGAATGGCCTGACCGCTTTCTCCCCACAATCCGCGTGGCGGAACTTGAACGAGGGGGACAAATGTACGTATAGCTGCCGCAAGTGCCTCCGGATCGGCATCCGGCCAATGTGGGGCAAGCAGCTTGCCAAGCTCGTTTAAGGTGAGAGGGTTATCCTCCACGAGTCTTCTTCCTTCCGAAGCAAGAGCGTTCATATCAACGGAGGCAAGGCATTTGCCATAGCTGCCCTTGAGCGCACGCTCTTGTACAGCCTGGACCCAAGGTCTTAGAAGCAGACAGTCGTTAGCCGATACCAGATGAAGAGTGGAGCGCATCAAAGCGATCCTTACCGCCTGTCGATTCGAGATGAGCGAGGCTAAATCGTTTGGAGTAAATCCCTCAAGCCTTGTCCAAAGCGAGTAGTAAGGTGCTTGGGGAGCTTGGGCCTGCAAACCGATAAACCACTCCAATGCATGGAGAATCGGCGAATTCGAACGTGCGAGCAGCATTTGTCTTGCTAGCATAGCCCGGTTTAGCTCCAATGCATTTATGGGCATGCCTTCACGAGTCATAGTAACCAGCGCCTTTTTATATAGAATCTATTTCCAATTAGATTAGCTTCAATCGGTGCAAGTTACAAGTCTTGGAAGGGAAATTACAACTAAAAGGGATTCAACCATGCATATAGAATTATTCATATTTGGAAAATAAAGCATGATTGGAGGTGCGTTGTGGCATCGATTCTAGAGTTAAAGAGAACGAATCAATATTCCAATTGGCTGAGGAATTTCAAAGTGTTCCTGAACGGCATCGAGTACGAAAAATCGCTAACGATGAAACCATCCGCTATGAGCTGGAGCCGGGGGAGTACGAATAATATCTTAAGATCGATTGGTGCGGGAGCAATCGTTATTCGTTTACCGTACAGGAGAATGAGATTATTCAATTAGAATGCGGATGCCCGATCAGAGGTTGGAAGTTTTTGTTGCAACCGTTTATAATGCCTTACTATATCTTTTTTAATCTAGACAAATATCTATATATCAAATCGAAATAAAGCCGGCAACGGAAGCGGGACATCAGCCAATCATTGGCGTTCCCGGACTTCCGTGCCGGCTTTTTCTTTATACCGCAGTATTCTCGCGAGCGGCTGCAGGCGCGGCAGCCCGGCTTTTTCTTTCGGTAAACAGACTGACCAGGTAAACCAGCATAAAGATGACCATGGCTACGGCTGCCCAGCGGTACATAACGGAATAGCTGGAAGCAGAAGCGACGATACCCAGCAGCATGGAGCCTACGGCTACGCCGAAATCAATCGTGTTGTAATACAAGCTGTTCGCGAAGCTGACTTGATGCGGCGCGGCCTCGCGCAGCATCCATGCTTGCGTTGTCGGCTGGATCGCGCCAAAACCAAAGCCGTACAGCAATGCGGACACGATGATCAACGGAAGCGACTCCGCATAGGACAAAATGATCAAGCTGGCAATGACAACAAGGGCGCCGGGGATCACGATGGGCATCGGTCCACGGCGATCGAATAGCTTGCCGGAGATCGGACGGATAATAAAGACGGTAAATACAATAAACAAGAAGAACAAGCCAATCTGTTCAATATGCTTTTGCGCGCCATATAGCGCAATGAATCCAAGGATACCGCCGTAAGTAACGGACATCAATACATTAAGAATAGCGGGCACCATCATGCGTCCGGTTGAGGATGCCGGTTCGCCGGCTTCCGGTTTGTTTGCAGGTTGTGCAGCCTTAGCCGGCTGCTTCGGAATACTGCGCATAACCATGAGGAGCGGAATGATCAGTACAAGGGCTAGCGTACCGATCATCGCAAGCGTCGTAAATCCGAATTGCTTGATAACGGATAGACCAATCATCGGTCCAAGGGACATAGCGATACTGGTCGATAAACCGAAGTATCCAATGCCTTCTCCGGTTCTTTGCTTCGGAATGATCTGCGACACCAGGGTAGGGATAATGGTACTCGTCATCCCGAAGCCGATGCCAAACAATGCGCGAAGCACAAGAAGAGATGTCATCGAGTTGGCGAACGGATAAAGGACGGTTGCCAATGCGGCTAACACGAGTCCCGCAAACAAAATAACGTTGCGATGAACCTTGCGAAGCAAGGCCGCGGTGGCGAAACGCGTAACGATCGCGGCTAGGGCGAACAGGCTTGTAACGAGACTTAGGGCAAAGTTATTCGGATGAAACTGCTCTTTCGCGTAAGTAGGGAATGGAGACAGCAGCATTTGCAGGCTCAAGAACAGCAGCAAGTAGCTTACCGTCAAGGTTACAAAAGACCGGCTCCATAATTTGTCTGGTTGTATGTTCATGTTGCTCATTACTCCTTTTCTTGATCGATTAAGCCTTTTGCATGTTCATTTAATTTCTTCAGCAGGCTTGTCATTTGCTCATATTCCTCCGTAGACAAGACCTGCGCGATTTCGACCATCGTACTGTATTCAATCGGCTCGATGGCATCCGCCGTCGCGCGCCCTTGCTCGGTGATATAAACCTGGAAGGAACGTCGGTCATGCTCGCTGGCACGCTTTGTGACAAATCCTTTTGCTTCCAACGAATCGAGGATTCGGGTTGTTGTTGGCTTGTCTTTGCCCGCACGATCGGCAATTTCTTTCTGGATCAAGCCATCCTTCTCGCGGACACGGTAGAGTACCGCCCATTGTTCGGGTGTCAGCCCAAATTCCTTAATGCGGGCACTAAAGAAATTCGTCAGCTTCCGGTAAGTCGCTCCGAGCAGGAAGCCTATCGAATGATCCAATCCTTTCTGATGCATTTTCGATCACGCTCCAAATTAGTTGTCTTAACAACTATATGCCTGACAACTAATTTTGTCAATTCGAAAATAGTGGATTGGATACAGAGAATGAGGGGAAAATAAACGGACTACACATGGAGGAGCAGAAAGAAAAATGAAAAAACCATCAGCATGGATCCATACGTTATGGATTGCAGCCGTTTTATTCTTGCTGGTTGCGCAGCATCCGGCTGAAGCACAGCAGGGTCCGTTTCATTTTGGATTCAAGAAAAGCGTAGGCGGGCAGCTGCCGTCCATTAATGAAGAAGGCTTCAAGGATATTGTCATGAAGCACGGGGCGATTTTTCTCGGGGATACGACCAAGAAGGAACTATACATGACCTTCGATAACGGGTATGAGAACGGATATACCTCGAAGGTGCTTGACGTACTTAAGGAGAAACAGGTGCCCGCTATCTTTTTCGTGACGGGGCATTACGTGAAGGACCAGCCGGAGCTGATAAAACGAATGGTCAACGAGGGCCATCTGGTTGGCAACCATTCCTGGACCCACCCGGATATGACGCAAATCTCGTCGAGTCAGATCCGTACGGAGCTTGAGAAGGTAAGAGAGCAGGTTCAAGCTTTGACCGGTCAGCAGGCCATGACTTATTTGCGGCCGCCAAGAGGAATATTTAGCGATAACGTTCTTGCGGTAAGCAAGGATTCCGGATATACGAACGTGTTCTGGTCGGTCGCTTATAAGGATTGGGACGTCAATCAGCAAAAAGGAGCGGGCTTCGCCTTTAATCAAGTCGTCGCTCAGCTTCATCCCGGAGCGGTAATCCTGCTTCATACCGTATCCAAAGACAATGCCGCCGCGCTCGGCTCGATTATTGACGAAGCCCGCAAGCAAGGCTATGAATTTAAAAGTCTTGATCAAATGGCCGTTAAGACGTATGGCGATTAATTCGAAATAAGATGCTCGGAAGGTTCGAGAACAATGGACCAGCCGAACGGATCTTCTACAATACCCTTTTGAATACCGGTCAGCGTGTCGTACAGCTTTTGCGACAGCTCACCGGTATTTCCTTCGTTAATGACATAACGCGTACCTTTCCAAGACAGTTCCCCGATTGGAGAAATAACGGCGGCAGTACCCGTACCGAACGCTTCAAGAAGACGGCCTTCCTGATGGGCCGTAATAACCTCTTCAATGGACAGCTGTCTTTCTTCAACCGGCACGTTCATATGTTTGAGGAGGCGGATGATCGAATCGCGTGTAATACCGTCGAGAATACTTCCGTTCAGTGCAGGGGTTACAACCGTGCCGTCAATATTGAAGAACACGTTCATGCTGCCGACTTCCTCGATGTATTTGCGATGAACGCCGTCCAGCCACAAAACCTGGGATGCGCCTTGCGCGTAAGCCTCTTCTTGAGCTTTCAAGCTTGCCGCGTAGTTGCCGGCCGTCTTCGCGTTGCCCACGCCGCCGCGTACCGCGCGAACGTACTCCGATTCCACGTGAATTTTTACCGGATGAATGCCTTCCGCGTAGTAAGAACCAACTGGAGACATGATGATCATGAACATATATTGCGTCGACGCGTTAACGCCAAGCTGTGCTTCCGTCGCGATAACGAATGGGCGTACGTACAGGGAAGTTTCCGCGTCGGCAGGGATCCAGTCGCGGTCTGTCAGAATAAGCTGCTTCAAAGCTTCGAGTGCCAGTTCCTCGTCAACAGCAGGGATGCTGAGACGCGCGTTCGAACGGTTCAGACGCGCCATGTTCTGCTCCGGACGGAACAGACGGATTTTGCCGTCGCCGGTCAGGTAAGCTTTAAGGCCTTCAAAGATCGTTTGGCCATAATGGAATACTTTCGCCGCCGGATCAAGAGTAATCGGCTGATAAGGAACGATACGCGGGTTGTACCAGCCGCCCTTAGCTGCGTCATAGTCCAGAATGAACATATGATCCGTGTAATACTTGCCGAATCCAAGCTCGGATGCTTTGGGTTTTTGCTTTTTGTTAGTAGAAAGTTCTATGGTTATGGCCTTGTTCATCGTCTTTGATCTCTCCTTGTTGCTCATTTATAGTTGAATCGTACCATGCCAGCCGATATATTTAAAGTATCTGTTTTATCGCGAACACATACCGAAAAGGTATATTGGGGGCTGGCTATGGACATCCGACAGTTAAGGTACTTTTTGGCGATCGCCAAAGAAGGACAAATTACCAGGGCAGCAAAAGCGCTTAATATGGAGCAGCCGCCTCTAAGCCGTCAGCTGAAGCTGATGGAGGATGAATTAGGCGTAACGTTGTTCGACCGGAGCGGGAAGGGACTTAATCTCACGCATGCCGGCGAGCTTCTGCGGGACAAGGCGGAGAAGCTGCTGCAGGAGTTCAACGAGACCATTCATGAAGTGAAAGAGCTCGACGCGGGCTTGCACGGCATGCTGGCTATCGGTTCCGTTGTGTCCTGCATTTCGCTGCTGCCGCCGCCCATCGAGCAATTCCGCAGATTGTATCCGAATGTCACCTTCAAAATCTGGGAAGGCGATCACTTCATTCTAGGCAATCTGCTGGAGAAGCGGGATATCGAGCTCATTGTGGCGAGGCTGCCCTTTGAATCGACGCTGCATACGCAGCCTTATTCGGTCCTGCCGCTTCCTTCGGATCCGTACGTTGCCGTTCTTCCGGCTAGTTGGGTAGGCGACCCGGATAAAGATACGATGCTAATGAGCGAGCTTGCCGACATGCCCTTCCTGACCCTTAAGACAGACAAAACGATCGGGATGCATCATCGCGTGATGATTGAAGCGAGGGCGCATGGCTTTGAACCTAAGGTCATCTGCGAATGCTCCAGCGTCGCCATCATTGTTGCCCTGGTGGCAGCCGGTATCGGGGCGACGGTATTTCCGAAATCGGTCATGGCTTCTTTTCCGCTTCCTACAATAAAGATGCTCGCCATCTCGGATGCGGATTTTCAATCCGAGGTCGGCATTATCTGGCTGAAGGACCGGTACCTGTCGAAGAGTGCCCGGAACTTCATCCGTTTGTTCGAAGAATGAAAAAAAGGATGCAGCTCGTATGCTGCATCCTATTCTTTATCCGTTCGCTTTGATCTCGAGAAGCTCATATTTGATGACGCCGATTGGCGCATCCACGCTAATGACATCTCCAACGGATTTGCCCATAAGCGCCTGGCCCATCGGGCTCTCGTAAGAGATCTTGTTCTCGAATACGTCCGCTTCCGCAGGACCGACAAGGCGGTATTCGATTTTCTCCGCGACTTCAATGTCGTTCAGAACCACAATGGAGCCTACGCCAACTTTCGATGTGTCTTTCGAATTGGATACCCGGGCCGTCTTGAGCATTTTTTCCAGCTGCGCAATGCGGGTCTCCATGAAGGCTTGGTCGTCTTTCGCCGAATGGTATTCGCTGTTTTCCTTCAGGTCTCCATAGCTGATGGCTACCTTAAGACGATGCGCCAGCTCGGAGCGTTTGACCGTCTTCAGTTCCTCCAGCTCATCCTCCAATTTTTTAAGTCCTTCAGGGGTTAAAATGATTTCGTTTTGTGCCAAGCTCGACAACTCCTGCCATTGATTTTCATTGATTCGCTTCCTACATCTTACACTATCCATTAGGGAAAAGAAACTTGGGCGAAGCTCCCAGCAGGAATATAAAACTAACATATTTCTAACTAAAACGAAATCGAAAACTCAAATTTATAGTGTAGGATATGTCGTGCTGGCATCCCGTGAATATTTTTCAGAACGGACCTCGATCAACTTGAACAACTACCTTGGACAGAGGTCTTTTTGGCATGCCGCCGCCGACATTAATGAGAGGGAGTAAATGAGAGAAATGCTGAAGAAGAGGTTTAAACTACCCAGGTTATTTCAAACGCGGAAAATTGCTCACCGAATGTTGATCACGACGCTGATTATTGCGATTGCGATTGTAGCGTCCATGTCGACAGCATTATTTCTTGCGAACTCCTCTTTGTTCAAAAGCCAGATCAAGAAGGAGCTTGGGCAGCAGGCCGATGTCATTACCGCAAGGCTTGACGAGGAGCTGCAGTCGAAGGTTTCCAAGATCAATGCCCTGGCAGGGGTTGGACAATACTTTGGACAGGACGCCGTGAAGCACCAGGAATTGATTGAGCATTTTATGAAAGAAAATCCGGAGCTGATGTCCCCCGGCTATTCGCTGGACATGACGGGCAAGAACTTCGTCGTTGCGCAAACCGGAGACAAGATTGACGTCTCGGAACGGCCGTATTTCAAATCCTTGTCGGAAGGCCATTTAACGGTCAGCGACCCGCTGGTTAATAAAGTCGATCCATCCAAGGTATCCATTGTGATCGCTGCGCCGCTAAAACAGGATGGAAAGGCTTATGGCTTCTACATATTCGGTTATGAAATTAACAAAGCCGCTGCAATTGTAAGCGAGACAAAGGTCGGAAAAACCGGCTACGCCATTCTGTTGGACAGCAACGGGCTTGTTGTCAGTCATCCGAAGGCAGATTTGGTCATGAAGAAAACCGTCTACGATATGAACATGCCCGAAACGGTGAAGGCATTCGAAATGGCCAAGCAGGGCAAGGACACGAACTATTCCTATATTTTTAACGGGGAGAAAAAAATCGGCTATGCCGAAGCGACCCGCAACGGCTATGTCGTTCAATTATCCATTTCGGAGCGGGAAGCGATGCAGCCCGTTACGAACATGCTCTGGAAAACAATCGGAGTTGCTCTCGCGGTAACCCTTCTGGCTCTAATCGCAACCTATATATCGGCCAATCGGATGGCGAAGCCGATTGTCTACATATCGAATGTCATTAAAGTCCTCGCAAGCGGGGATTTAAGGCCGAGACTGGAAGTCAAAGCGAGAAATGAGCTTGGCCAGCTTGCGGACAATATGAACGAGATGCTCGATTCGTTCTCCGGCACGATCGGCAAAGTAAGCTTTGCGGCGGAGCAGCTGGCCGCTTCCTCCGAAGAGCTGACTGCCTCATCCATGGATTCCGTAGATATTTCAAGCCGTATCGGAGAAGCGATTCACAATGTGGCATCAGCCGGCGAGAGCCAAATGATCTCAGCCGAGCAAACCTCTACCGCCATGGAAGAGATGGCTTCCGGCGTGCAGCGGATTGCCGAATCCTCCTCGGTCGTTGCCGAAGCTTCGCAGTCCTCGCTTGAAGAGGTGCAGCTTGGCCAGGTTGCCGTTACCCACGCCGTCGAGCAGATGAAGCTCATTCACGCATCCGCAATCAAGTCTGCGGGCGAAGTAAGGGAATTGGAGCTGAAATCGAACCAGATCGGCAGCATTGTGTCGGTTATCCAAGAAATCACGAATCAAACGCAGCTGTTGTCGCTTAATGCATCTATCGAAGCTGCGCGGGCTGGGGAGCATGGCAGAGGTTTTGCCGTAGTTGCCAATGAAGTGAAAAAGCTGGCGGAGCAGTCGGCGCAATCCGCGTCCGAAATTACGGCGTTGATCCAGGAAGTACAGGGGACAACGATACGTGCCGCGCAAGCGATGAATCAAGGCGTTAACGATGCAGAGATTGGTTCGGAGTTAATTCATGAAGCTGGCGAAGTATTTGGACGCATGTCCGCAACATTCCAGGAAATCTCCAGCCAAATTCAAGAAGTGTCGGCAGCATCGGAGCAAATGTCCGCGGGTACGGAAGAGGTTACGGCGTCCATGACGGAGATCGTAACGATGACGCAAAACACGAATAACCACTCTCAAAATATTTCGCAAGGCGCCCAGAAGCAGCTCGCCTCCATGAAAGATATTTCGGCATCTGCCGAGGATCTGAGCCATATGGCGCAGCATTTGCAGGAAGTGCTGTCGAAATTCAAAACGAATCAATAGCTTTTGATTATTTATATCGAAAATGGTACAGTATGGAAGGATAGCCATCCAGCGATTTTATAATCGTCATACAAGGAGAGATCGAGATGTCAGTTGATGCTTATTTGAACTTTGACGGAAATTGCCGTGAAGCGGCGGAGTTTTATGCCGAAGTATTTGGATTGGACAAGCCGAAGCTGATGACATTTGGCGAAGTTCCTCCTAACCCGGAATATCCTTTGCCGGAAGAAGCGAAAAACCTGATCATGCACACGCGCCTGAACATCGGCGGAAGCAACGTGATGTTCTCCGATGTATTCCCGGGCATGCCGTTTACGGTTGGCAACAACATTACATTGGCATACGTCGAGGAAGATGAAGCCAAAATCCGTTCGGCCTTCGATCGTCTGAAAGTTGGCGGCAACATTGTGATGGAGCTGCAGGAGACGTTCTGGAGCAAGCTGTACGGTCAGGTGACCGACAAATTCGGTATTCAATGGCAATTCAATCTCGGAATTGGCGAATACTAATAGTCATCTAACAAAAATAGAAGGAACCGGTAGTCTGTTAGCGCAGGTGCTGGTTCCTTTTTTGCGCCGGGAAGGAGAATTTCACTGAGTCATGATTAAGAAGATGACGCATTCAAATAGAGCTGACTATTACAAATCGAACGAAAGCTTCCTTGTTTCCGGACGGATTATTCCGAGGTATGAAAAGGATGTTTGGACCTACACGGAAGAGGCTTTTACCGAACCTTACATGAAGCAATATGAACAGGAAGACATTGACGACTCGTACATGGAGGATGCTGAGAAGGCTGTTTTTCTCTTTTACGCGGATGATAGATGCATTGGACGGATTAAACTCCGTTCCAACTGGAACGGCTTTGCTCTTATCGAAGATATCGGGGTATCCGGCAGCTGGCGTCAGCAAGGCATCGGAACTCAATTGCTTGAAAAAGCCGTCGAGTGGGCGAAACAACATCATCAGATTGGGCTTATGCTCGAGACGCAGGACGTCAATTTGTCAGCTTGCCGTTTCTATGCCAGGAATAACTTTATCATCGGCGGAGTGGATACGATGCTATACTCCAAATTTTCGACAGCTCATGAGAAGGCTGTTTTTTGGTATCGCAAATTTTAAAGATGGTTTAACAAGGAGTAAATGTAAGTATCATGCGCCTTCCCGTATTGAACCATATAATCTCTCAAAATGCCTTCTTGTTGAAAGCCGAGCTTCGCAAGCAGACGACTCGAGGCCACGTTGTCCGTAAATACCACGGCGCCAATGCGGTTGAGCCCAAGCTCCCGAAATCCGTACCGCAGAACTGCGGAAATTGCTTCGGAGGCGTAACCATTCCTCCAGGATTCGGGAAGAAGCTCATATCCGATCTCTGCCCTTCTATGCTTGGGGGACCATAAATGAAAGCCGATGGTTCCGATGAGTCCCATTGTTCCCTTGCGTTCGATTCCCCAGCGTATGCCGCGCTTTTCCGCGTAGCCCGCTGCGAAATAATCGATAAGCGCTTGCGCTTGGTCCATGCGCTCCAACGCTTCTTGTCCGTAATATCGGGTAACCTGTTTGTTTGAAAAGCAAGCAAAGATATCTGCTATATCCCCGCCGGTGATCTCTCGTAAATGCAAGCGGTCCGTTTCTAAAACAGGAAACATGCCATTCCTCCCTCTCACCGGCGAACATGATCCGGATTGTGTTATTAGTCTGCTTATCACGCTTTGCAAAACAGGAACAAATGTTCTATAATGGACGTATGACTACGACAAAGAGATTATCGAAGAGAGGTACTCCATTGGCTGAGCCGTTAAAAGATATTTACGATGAAGCCTTCCTGCGGCAATTCGCGGATAAAGTGCTGGCCGCTTATCCGCGGTTTGCGAAAGAGGCTTTTGTAACCCAAGTTATGAATGATGAGTGGAACGATCTGGCGCTGAAGGGGAGGATCAGGAAAATCTCGACCGTGCTGGGCAGGCATTTGCCGGCGGATTACAGGGACGCGCTGGAAGTCTTGTATGCGATATGCGAGAAGTGCAGCGGATTTCCGTATCTGTTCTTCCCGGATTTTGTTGAGGTATACGGCGGAGCAGAGGAGCATTGGGACGTGTCCATGCAGGCTCTGGAGAGATTTACCTCGAAATCCTCGGCTGAATTCGCCGTACGCGTCTTTTTGCTTCGCGATCCGGAACGGATGATGAAACAAATGTTCACCTGGGCAAGCGACCCGGATGAACATGTTCGAAGATTGGCAAGCGAAGGCTGCAGGCCGCGTCTTCCATGGGGCCAAGCCCTTCCCGTCTTTAAGAAAGACCCAGCGCCGCTGCTTCCGGTGCTTGAATTGCTGAAGGCGGATCCTTCGCTTTATGTTCGCAAGAGCGTCGCCAATAATCTGAACGACATTACCAAGGATCACCCGGATGTTGTATTGGACATAGCCCGGAGATGGCAGGGAGAGCATCCGTACACGGATTGGATTATCCGTCACGCTTGCCGGAATCTGGTCCGCCAAGCCAATCCGGAGGCGCTGGCCATATTCGGATACGCCATGCCGGAAGACTCTGCTCCTATCGTTATCTCCGCAGACCTTCAGGCCCGGCCTTCCGTTCTGGAGATCGGCGACAGCTGCAGACTGGAATATGCCCTGCAAGTTCAAGAGGGCGAGCCGCTGCATCTTAGGATTGAATACGGAATAGATTTCGTGAAATCCGGAGGCAAAACCTCCCGTAAATTGTTTCTGTTATCGGATAAGACGGTGCCCGGCGGTTCAAAGCTATCCGGCAGCAGGGTTCACCGGTTCGCGGATTTATCCACCAGGCGTCATTATGCGGGAGAGCATCGCATCGTGCTGCTGGTGAACGGCGTTGAAACGGCGTCCGCAATGGTTGAGCTGCGACCGCAAACGGTTCAATAGTGAGTAGAAGAGCTATGCCGATGCCTCAAGCATTGGCTTAGCTCTTTATTTTGTATTGGTAAAAGGCAGCCGGGTATCTCTCCATGGTTAATCTCTCTCCAACCGGCACGAAGCCATGCCGTTCGTTAAAATTGACGCAGCGCGGCGGTCTTCGCAATTCCCCTATCCAGTTAGAACGAGATCATTGCGCCTCGCTCGTCAAATACGGCAGTGGGGTTCCACGCCACTTCCCACAGGTTGTTTTCCGGATCCGCAAAATACGCCGTACGCCCTCCCCAAAACGCATCGCTTGGTTCCCTTAAGACAGTTCCGCCAATCTCCCGGATTTGATCAATGATTGAATCTACTTGCGAGGGCTCGTCCACGTTAATGGCATATGAAACCGCGCGGTAGCTATTTCTGTCTTGCGAAAAAGTGATTCCGGCGTCTTTGGCTAGTTCTTCAATCGGGAATAGGGTCAAGATGACGCCAGCTGTCAGAAATGAAGCATAGTTATCTGAACTATGAGCGCCCTCCGCCCAACCGAGCTTCAGGTAGAAAGCGCGAAGCGCAGGCAAATCGTAAGCACCAATCGTTATCAGGCTGACACGTTGAGGGATCATAACACTTGTCCTCCTAAAATTTTTGGAATATTGATCCAATTATATCGTCTTAAAATCTGGAGTGGCAATAGAGAAATGCATAGAAGCTGCTCTTTTTGCCTGCGTCGTAATACTTTTGCCATGTTCGTTCACGGATAAATATGTAAAAATCCGAAATAGAAGCTGCTAAGAAAGAGGGGATGAACCATATGGCAATCGTTCAATTGAAATCTACAAATCCGCAATTTACTTATTTGATAAAGAAAAATCCAAGTTCCGGCATGCAAATCCGGTCCGTCCGGAAAGGGCTGGCCTATGGCTGGTATACCGACGAATCGGTCTACAACGTGTATTTCAAGGATGCGGATAACGAAGTGTCTTATAAAGAAAACGAGCAGGAGCAATTCGAATATTTGAATGTATCCCGATACCATACACCGCTTTTCCCGCTGAACGCGATTAATGAGTTTTTCTCGGCTCCGTACAAAAACCGGCACGAGCAGGATGCAGACGGTTATGAAAACACCTTTCATATCAACATGATTCATGTGGAATGGATCCGTTACATTGAAAGCTTCGAGAAACATATGAGGGATTGCCGCTTCGAACGCCAAATGTTATCCAACAAAAGCTATTCCTTAACGATTATTACGGATAAAAGCTTGTACCATCTGCTTCATGTGGTAAGCGTTTTATGCTTGTTCCTGGCGATGTCGGGCCATGAGTATATCGATCTTAATGACGAGATTCTTGACAAATATATTCAAAGCATTCAAGTCATTGACGCTCCTTTCTACATTCGCAGCTTATTCGCAAGAAACTTCCTGACATCCAAGACAAACTTCTGGAAATATAAAAAAGCTTTGGAGAGCACGGACCGCTATGCTATTGACTTCGATTTTGGCGGAACCGCCTTTCAGAGGAGAAATTATATCGGGAGTTGCCTTAAATTCGATAAATCGATTCTGGATGTAGGCTGCGGGGAAGGCTTTTACGCCATACCGTTCGCCAAAAAAATAGAAGGCTGCTATTATGCGGTCGACATTAATCAAGATTCACTTGCGACTGTTGAACGAAAGGCAAATGCGAAAGAACTGGATAATATCTCGCTTTACCCGTCGATTGAGCGTTTCCTTGCGGATTACAACGGAGAGCAGGTCGATATTATCATGACCGAAGTTATTGAGCATATGAGCAAGGATGAAGCCAAACAATTCATTCAAACGATTTGCGCGAATATCGATTTTGATCAATTTATTATTACTACGCCAAACGCTGATTTCAACCCTTACTACGAGCTTCAACACATGAGGCATGACGATCATAAATGGGAGATGGGGCAAGAGGAGTTCCGGCAGTGGTTCAGGGATGTCGTTCAAGAAATCAAATGGGAGGTTGAATTCATTGCCATCGGTGACGGCGTGAACAGCATCCGGACGACACAAGGCGTTATTTTGAAGAAAAGAGGGGCTTAAACATGGAAATCTCAACGAAAGTGCATACCATCTTTCTAATGGTGGGACCGACGGAATGCGGGAAGTCTACTTTTGCGAATGAAATCCTTATTCCAGGCCTGCAGTTTCAAGCGAAAGAGAGTGGCGTAAAATCCAACATTCAATATTTGTCTTCCGACTCCATCCGCCAGGAAGTACTTGGGTTTGACTATGACAAGTACGACCGGGTCATGCTGGAAGCCAGCGAGCAGGCCTTTCAATTGCTGTTTGCCAAGCTGAAGCTGGTCACTTCCTTCCCGGTTAATGCAGAGTTTGTGATCGTAGATACAACCGGCCTCGCGGATGACTTCCGGTCAAAAGTGAGAGAGATTGCTCACGAGAACAACTATAACGTAGAGGTTATTTTGTTCGACTATCGCAACCGTGCCGATTACTATGCGTCGGAGCGGTCCAAGAAGCTCATTACGGCTCACATCAACCGGATTAAAACCGAAGTTTTGCGTGCCTTGTCCAAAGAAGGCTACTCCGCTATTCATAAGATAAGGGCCAAGGACTTTTATTCGGTAACCGAAAAGAAAGCAAATCCCGAATACCGGGTTCATATTGAAAATCGGGATGAATACCTCGATACCGCGCTGCCAAGCCGATATAAATATATCGTTGTAGGAGATATTCATGAATGCTTGGATACGTTTAAAGCCCTTTTGCGCAGCCACGGCTTTCAGATTGACGGAAATGTCTTGACTGCAGCTGACCGTGTAAAGGATACAAAAATCGTGCTGGTCGGAGATTGGATCGATAAAGGCAAACAGACAAGGGAAACGATCCAGTTTCTGCATGAGAACCGGGAACACTTTTATTTTGTAATGGGCAATCATGAGAATTTCGTCCACAAGTATTTAAAAGGAGAAGTGCAGGGAGTCGACGAGGAGCTGCTGCATACGTATTTCGATTCCACGCGGGAGCTGCGCAGCCATCCCGAATTGCTAGAACAGTTTCAACGGCTGATCGCCGTTTCCAAACCGTTCTATCGTTTCGTTGGCGCAAACGGTGCGTCCTTTTACGTCACACATGCGCCATGCCGGAACAAATATATCGGTAAGCTGGACTCGAACTCTAAGCGGCACCAGCGAAACTTCCGGATCGACCGGGAAGCCGACCTCGAGGCACAGCTCAGATTCCTGGAAGAAGAAGCGGTAAGCAATTATCCTTTCCATGTATTCGGGCATGTCGCTGCGAAGAACGCTTTCCGGATCAAAAACAAAGTCCATATCGATTCGGGCTGCGTACATGGAAACGCGTTGACCTCCGTAAGCCTGTCCTATAAACCGTTCTTCAAATCCCAAATTTCCAGTCAGGCTTTCATGGCGGAGGAGCTGCGGCCGTTATTTGTTTCGGAACGAAAAGCAGCGATTCAGGATTTAGGGGAAGAGGAGCTCCGGCGCCTGCGTTACGCGTCTTATAACAAGATTAATTATATTTCGGGGACGATGGCTCCGGCAGATAAGGATGATGAATCCGGACAGTTGGAATCCATTAGCAAAGGCTTGCGCTATTTCGCAGAACGTGGCGTGAAGGAAGTCGTATTGCAGCCGAAATATATGGGTTCGAGATGCAATATTTATCTCTATTCCGATGTGGAGCAATGCTTTGCGATCAGCCGAAATGGGTACAAGATCAAGAAGGTCGACTTAAGCGGGATTTATGCCGGTCTTCTCGGTAAATTTGGCGGTTACATGAAGGAAAACAATATCGAGATGCTTCTGCTCGACGGCGAGCTGCTGCCATGGCAGGCGATGGGGGAAGGACTGATTCAGCGGCAATTCAAACCGATCGAGAAGGCGCTGGAGACAGAGATTGCTTTTCTGCATCAGAATGGATTCGAAGCGGCGCTTCGACAATTAACGGAGGATTACCGAGCTAGCGGCTTTGAAAAGGATCAATATCATATGCCGAAGGCGGAGTTAAGCCGAAAATACGGATCGACTGCTTATCAGAGCTACAAGCATCTGCGTGCCGTTCTCGATTCTTATATGCCGCTTGATGTACATGAAGCTGCTTACGAAACCTATAAGCACCAAATGAAGCTGTACGCGGAAGAAGGCGAGCTTGCCTACAAGCCGTTTGCGTTATTGAAAATTATCTATGCATCCGGCCGGGAAGAAATGCCGGCGAACCGGAAAACCTCTGAGATGTACCGTTTTCTCTCGGAGGATGAATTCCTGCTTGTTGATTTGTCGGATGAAGAAGCTGTCGGTAAAGCGGAGAAGTTCTTCGCCAAGCTTACGGTTGACCAGCAGATGGAAGGCGTTGTCATTAAGCCGGAAATCATCGGGGAGAATATGGTACCCTTTATCAAGGTCCGAAATCCGGAATACTTGTCCATCGTTTACGGATATGATTATCGATTCCCTCATAAATACAATAAGCTGATGAAACAAAAGAATGTGAGTCAAAAGCTTCGCACTTCGGCCAACGAATATCGGATTGGCCAGCGGATGCTCGCCGTTCCGTATGCGGAGATATCGCCTGAAAATAAGCTGTACAAAGAAATCGCGGCGGGACTGCTTTTCGAAGTAGCCAAAGAGAGGGAAATCGACCCGAGGCTTTAAGAGGAAGCATCGAGAGAAACGCACTTTAGCAGGTGCGTTTTTTTCTATTGCCAATGTACAGACTGTTGTGGCCGTCATCAGGTGAAAGATATTCAGGGAATTTCCAGTATTTTATAATGGTTCCGCCTGTGATATTCTCTTTCTATCATAGGAATATAAGGACCATTCGATTAAGGAGTGCCTGGATGAATAAAATAACTGCCGTTATCTTCGATCTGGACCAAACGTTACTGGATAAGCATCAATCGTTAATCGGGTTCGCCAATCATCAATTTGATACATTTGCCCTTGCAGCCTTCGGTATAGCCAGGGAGGAGTTTGTGGAGAGATTTACGGAAATGAATCATGTCGTCCGTCCGAAGGAAGACGTCTACATGGACTTATTCGAGTTATTTGCAATCGACCGCGCTTTATTTCCTGCCATGCTGGAGGATTTGAACGGGAACTTCTCGGAATACGCGATTGGTTATCCGGGACTTCTTGATATGCTGAGCGAATTGAAGAAAGCCGCGGTCAAATTAGGCATGATTACGAACGGCAGGGCGTTTTATCAGCGGAATAAAATAAGGGCTCTCGGCATTGAAGGTTATTTTGACGACATTATTATCTCGGAAGCAGTTGGTTTAAGAAAGCCGGATCCTGCAATCTTTCAGTTATCCTTGTCCAATCTGAATGTATCAGCAGCCGAGACTGTCTTTATAGGCGACAACTTGAAGAAGGATATGATACCGGCGAAGGAGCTTGGGATGCGGACCATTTGGAAACAAACGGCTGGTCTCAACGAATACACCGATATGGTCTCCGATAATTTGGCAGAAATACCGATGCTCATTCAACGCTTTATCCAAACAAAAACCGGGTAACACGATGGTGTTCCCGGTTTTGGTTTACTTTTTATTCGCGGCCAAATAGTTGTCCATCTCATCGCGGTTCGCATGATCACCGGAGGGAACGGTGTCTGTTACACCCCAGTAATCTCTCTGCACGGTATCTTTATTAGGGAATGCGTATAAGTCCAAATCATGCAGGATGCGGTGCATAAAACGCAAAGCTTCCGGATCATGCTTCTTGCGGGCAATATCGGCGAGCGCGATCAAGGTATTCATATCAAGCTGCAAGCCTTGGACGCTTGCAAGGGTCTTGCCAATCTCTTCGTAATTTTTCGTATCGAAGACCTCGGACGCCAGAAACTCATCCCATGCGGTTTTATTATCGGACTTGAAATTATCCAGACCTCCGCCGGTTACCTTAAGATCAAAGGTAGAATGGTACTCCTTAATCTTGGTTACCGCACGCCCTTCGGCTGAATTCGCAGCAAAGTCAACCTGCGGTACATGAATCGGCTCGGCCTTAGTGGTTGTTTCCGCAGGATCCGACGCTTCTGCCTTATCCCCGCCGCCCATGGCTTTAAGAACGTAATTCGCGCCAATGGCACCGGCACCGCAAATCAGTACAAAGGCGATAGCGGCGCCAATCAGATTCTCTTTTACTCGCAATATAAATCCTCCTTAGCTGACTGTGACAATGGTAACGTTTAGTGTACCAAAATATGATCCCTTATGGAAATCTTCGAAAGTACCAAAAGTGCCCGCATCGAATTATAGGATTTCGTAAAGAAAGGTCAGGATAAGACGGTAACCTCGTTCTTTTAACCTTCCCTAATTCCTGATTTATACAATTGTACGTATTTTTGTAGGGGTAGTTGCGGTGGTACTTGGAAAGAAAAGACCTCAGCTGTCCGCTGAGGTCCGTTTGGCTCACGTTTCATTACTCCTGGAAAAACTGAAACGATTTGAAGTTGAATTGACTGCCCGGCAGAAAAATAAAGGTCACGGTCTGAAGGCCGGTAATCCGTTCCAGCATGTATTCGTTCTCGCAATAGCCTTCCGAATAAGCAAATTCCACAAGCTGTTTGGTCTCGCCGTTCGTGCCGCTGAACAAGATATGAATGGTATTGTTGTCGATTGGCGATTGACCGCAGATCGCAAGCCTGCTTGCTCCCGATTCTCCAAAGTCCATATCCTGGAATACAAGCGACACGTTGTTACCGATGTTTTCGATCGCATCATCCTTCAGGGTGTAGGAGTCCCCGTAAATCTGATTATTCTCCCGTGCTTCCAGACGTTCGAATGCCTTGACGGCTTGCCTGAACTGAAAGCCCTTTAGATGAATTTTGCGCTGCAGGACAAAGCTTAGCGAAGTTATTCCTTTGAGCCTGCGAGGCAGGCGATACGTTTCTTCCTGGTACACGTTCCATTTCGTCGGCTTTTGATAACTAATCCGCGCAAGCAGGGAGGCAGCTGTCTCGCCGGGAATGCCTTCCCAAATGTCTATGAAGAATTTTTCGCTGTCTAACGAGAAGATCGGAAGCGTTATCTCGTCTGCCCCATAGCTTCCGAAGTCAATGTTATCGAAGCAAATCCAGCTTTCGCCGTCCCGGCTGGTCGCAACGCCACGTTCATTGCCGTTCGTCAGGTTGCGGCTGGACCCGCTATGGTAGCCAGCGGATACAAATTCGTACGGATTTATAAAAGTCTGTCCAATGCCGTCTATCCGGAATTCCATTAAGGCATACATCCGGACTTTGTCCGAGCCGTTCCTTGTTGAGCAGCGGATATAGAACTCGCCGTCGCTTAATGCGGTAACCATAGCATGATGTCCGGCCGACTCAAGGCTGGCAATATTGGCGTCTACGCCGGCCGCATTTGTTACCCGCCATTCAACCTCCTGATAGGTTGCGTTGCTTGGATGAATAACTACCTGAACGGGCACGGAGCGGTTGTCTGCCGTGAGGGCATTGCCTTGCGGGCAAATAATCTCCAGCTTGCGCACCGGAATTTCATCGGTGGGTTCGGTTACGCCCGAAGTTTCGGCTGCTTGTCCCGGCGCATAGGCATACAAGGAATATTCTTCACCGGGTGCAGCAGGTTCAGGCATGACAGATTGGAGCACCGCTTCACCAGCAATCAGACCTTCGGAAGCAGCGCGCACAGTGATTGTTCCGC
Organism: Paenibacillus sp. BK720; assembly: GCF_011761545.1. Classification (NCBI taxonomy): domain Bacteria; kingdom Bacillati; phylum Bacillota; class Bacilli; order Caryophanales; family Paenibacillaceae; genus Paenibacillus; species Paenibacillus sp. BK720. The sequence goes on from NZ_JAASRQ010000001.1 coordinate 1,357,018, forward strand.
TCTCCAGCGTAGGTGCAATAACAGCCAGAAGCTTGCCGCTGAACATGCGGCGGTTCGTGCCTTTGTACGAATCGTAGTCGGTGCTGTCCCCATTATCGAGTCCAACGAGGCGGCCAGGCCCTTCCACGGTAACGCGTATGCGATTATTGGCATTGGCTACCGGCCGGCCCTCTAGGTCAAGGGTTGAGATTTCGATAAAGACCAGATCGGAGCCGTCTGCCGCCATGGTTGTTTTATCCGGAATCAGCAGGACGGAAGCCGCGTCTCCGAAGGAAGACTGGATATCCGTTGCGATAGGTTGACCGGCTTCATCGTAAGCGACAGCTCGGAGGAGTCCTTTCGCGTAAGGAATCCGCCATTCGCCAAGCAGCTGCTGGCCGTGGACATGATCGATATCGCAGGTTCCCATTGATTCGTCGTTGAAGAATAGCTCAATCTTTGGCGCATTCGAGCAGACGCGTACATCAATCAGCTGTCCTTCAGAGAAATCCCAATACGGGAAAATATGAACCATCGGCTTCACTTTATAGTCGGTCCATTCCGCTTGATAAATGTAGAAGGCATCCTTCTTGAATCCCGCTGTATCGATCTGTCCGAAATAAGAGTTCTTCGTATGGTACGGCGTCGGCTCGCCAATATAGTCAAAGCCGGTCCACAGAAATTGTCCAAGCGAGAAGGCGGCGTCGCGGTCCGCAATGATGCAGGCCTCCGTGCTCTTTGCGCCCCAGCTGGTCGAGCTGTTGCCAAGCGACGAGCATTGCTCATCGTCATCCGCCAGAACGGATTGGGCGAGAGGGAAATGATAGATCCCCCGGCTTTGTACCGTCGAGCAGGTCTCGCTGCCATAGATGAACCAATCCGGATGCTCCGCATGATGCTGCCGGTAATATTTATCCCCGTAGTTGTAGCCGGCGAATTTGACAAGATCCGCGCATTTCCGCGCATTTTCCCAAGGCATATAGTTCGATCCAATGGTCACGACGGCATTGCCCTTCGGATCAAGAGAATGAACCTTATCGCGCAGCTGGATGGTCAGCTCCTGTCCGCGTTCATCGGCATGCGTATCGTAAATCTCGTTGCCGATACTCCACATCAGCAGGCTTGGATGGTTCCGGTCTCTGCGAACCCAGCTGGCGACGTCTTTTTCCCACCAGTCCTTATAAAATCTCGCGAAGTCATAAGGCGTCTTGGCCCGCTCCCACATGTCATACGCTTCAGAGACGATAAGAATCCCCATCTCGTCGGCCAATTCCATGAGCTCAACCGCAGGCATGTTATGAGCGGTACGAATCGCATTAACGCCCATCTCCTGAAGAAGGGAAACTTGTCTTCGAAGTGCCGTTTTATTAACGGCTGCACCCAGAGAGCCGAGATCATGGTGCTGACAGACCCCTTGCAGCTTGACGTGTCGGCCATTTAGGAAAAAGCCTTTCTCCGAGTCGAAGCCGAAGGTGCGGAATCCGAACGTTTGCCGATGCTCATCCACTACTTCGCCATTAAGGAGCAGCTCGGTATGGAGCCGGTAGCGGACCGGTTCATCCAAATCCCAAAGCCGGGGCTGCCAAACGGCAAGTAATTGATTGATGGTTACCGTCTCGCCTGCTATCGGTTGAATCGTGGTTTCCGATTGGCCAATTGCAGCCGCTGCTGCATCCAGAATCGTATGGCGCAGCTTATAGGCGGATGAAGGGTCGGCCAGCTCCGCAAATACGACCTCGCTGTCGATATCAACGGACCATGCGTCATCGTTATTCTTTTTAGCGGAAATATAAATGCCGTCTGATGCAAGATGAGTGTCAGGTGAGGCGACAAGCCAAACAGACCGGTAAATGCCTGCGCCGGAATACCAGCGGGAGTTCGGAGACTCGTGAATAACCTGGACGAGAACTTCATTATCGCCCGCGGTCAGGAAAGTGGTTATATCCAATTCAAAGGTCGAGTAACCGTTTTTCCAGGTACCTGCAACACGGCCGTTCACATAAACCGATGAATTCATGTAAACGCCTTCAAACCGCAGCGCAAACCGGCTATTAGAAGGGATTTCTTCAAAGTGGATCGTTTTGCGGTACCAACCGACGCTGTTCTCGTACAAGTTATTCGTGTCATAAATTAACCAATCATGCGGGAGAGTAACGGGGGACCAGTCTGCTCCGCCTTCGAGTATGGCATCGAGCTCCGTGCCAAGCGGGTGCTTGGAGAAATACCAGTCATTGTTCAGCTTTTGTTTCCGGCTCATGGGAGAACTCCTTTCAATCTGACGATTCTACTTCGATAGTGGCATCAGGTGTGCGGGAGTGCAATGAAATTAGAAAAGAAGTAATATTATCCAAGTATATTATTTAATTTTCTAAGTATCGAAAGATTGAATTGTGCATTGCGTAATGATCTATTAGAATTAACGAATAAGTCCCATTTTTGTATAACTAACGGAGTAGTTCCGGTAGCAGAAGGGGAGATGAGAACAATCTCAACCATTCGACTGCACTTATTACATGCACAGATTGCGCAGCAGGCTGTGGCTGTTCGGACCAACAAGGGAAAAACGTGGAGCGGGAAAATCGAAAAGGTGGAGGATCAGTTCGTGCAAATCCGTTACGAGTCCAATTTACTGGTGCATTTACCGATCTCCGTCATTGAAGAAGTTAGGCAAGCATAGCTAGTCAAGCAGGAGGCAGGCCGAGCGGCTTGTCTCTTTTACATAAACCAGTCAATATCGTGCATGAAATGTCGGATAGGCAGATTCGATTTTTGCTAATCTAATGATGAGGAAAGGAGGGATGCGGGTGAATACGCTGGAGCATATGAATCAGGCTTTGAGCTATATCGAAGATCATTTAGCCGAGGAGATCGATCTCAAGGAAGCGGCTAAACGGGCACGCTGCTCGGAATATCATTTATCGCGGATGTTCTCATTCCTTGCCGGTGTCACCTTGTCCGAATATATCCGGCGAAGAAGGTTAACGCTGGCGGCCTTTGATCTGATGAACTCGTCAGACAGAGTGATCGACGTTGCAGTCAAATACGGTTACTCTGCCGCCGACTCGTTTGCCAAAGCGTTTCAAGGCGTTCATGGGATTACACCGTCTGAAGCAAGGCAGCTCGGGCACTCTCTGAAAAGCTTTCCCCGCATGTCCTTTCAATTATCGATTAGAGGGGGAGACGAAATGAATTACCGGATTGAAGAAAGGGAAGCCTTCCGCATTGTTGGCCTGATGAAGCGGGTACCCATTGTATTTGAAGGAGTAAACCCGGATATAGCGTCGATGTGGCAAAGTCTGACCGAAGAGCGGATTACTGAGCTGAAAGCTTTGTCCAACGTGACGCCGAAGGGGCTGTTAAGCGCATCCGTCAATTTTTCGGAAGGGCGCATGGAGGAAAAAGGGGAGCTGGATCATTATATCGGAGTCGCTACGACCGCAGCTTGTCCGAAGCACTTTAGCGAACTGAAGGTTGCGGCAGGAGCATGGGCTGTGTTTGAAGCGGTAGGCCCATTCCCGGCGACCCTGCAAAATGTGTGGGGACGAATCTATTCGGAGTGGTTCCCGTCCTCGAATTACGAAGCGGCGGAAGGTCCGGAGCTCTTGTGGAACGAGCATAAGGACACGACTTCGCCAACGTTCAGGAGCGAGATCTGGATACCTGTGGTGCCGAAGGGCTAAATGATCGAGGGAGAAGAGGAGAAAGTCCTCTTCTTTTTTTGCGCGAACACCAGGCGTGTTATCGGCTTCCCGATGGCTCGGCACCTCAAAATTTATGATTGACATTCGCCTATCGAAAGGGTATATTATTTTCACAAAGCTGAAATCGCTTACAGGCAATAAGAGGCTTTTTTATTTTGCACAAACTGGGAACGTTCCCAAAATGACAAGAAAATGATCGGCAGTGTAAAATCGCAAAGAGGCGCATCTTTTTAGGTTCAAAATGGGAACGTTCCCAAAATGATCGCAGCAGCGAACGGGTTATGACAGACAATTATTTGTTTCTTTTTGGGAACGTTCCCACAATTGGGTGATAATCGTTTATAATAGGGAACAATATCATCCAATTCCGGAAAGGCAGGGATTCCAAATGGGTCCAACCATTCATGATGTCGCAAAATTAGCCAACACTTCTAAAAGCACCGTGTCCCGATATTTAAACGGACAGCAGGTGAAAAAGGCCACTCAAGAAGCGCTGGAGAGGGCAATCAAAGAGCTGAACTTTCACCGCAACGCAAACGCGCGCCGGCTCGTGATGGACAAAACGTATACGATCGGCATCGTCATCGACGATATTTCGAACATTTTCTACTCCGGCATTATTAAAGGGATCGAAGAGGTCGCAGGCAATAACGGCTACAATTGCATCTTCCTTAGCTGGACGTCCAATTACGACAACGAAATTTCGTTTATGAATTTGCTGTACGAAGGACAGGTCGACGGCATCATCATGGTCAGCTTCCGCAAGAGAAGCGTGGAGGATCTGCTGCTGATCCGGGAGGCCGGTTATCCGATCGCGCTGATCGGCGACCACGGCGAACTGGAAGGAATCTTCTCGGTGGACGTCGACAACGCTGCCGGAATCGCGGACGTCGTTCACTATCTGCATGACATCGGACACCGCAAAATCGCTTATATTTCCGGTCCCGAGACCGTCTCGGCGAGCAAATACCGGTTCAAGGGCTATAAGCAGACGTTGGAGGAGCTTGGCCTCGAGTACAACCCGGAATGGGTCGTCGAATCCGACTGGACGAATCAGGGCGGCTATGCCGCGATCAAAGCCATTCTCGAGAAGCCGGAGGTTACCGCGGTTGTTGCGTCTAGCGACGAAACCGCGATCGGGGCGCTTCGCCGGATCCAGGAATCCGGCCGGAACGTTCCCAAGGACATGTCGATCGTCGGCTTCGACGACGTAACGGTATCGAGCTGGGTTTACCCCTCGCTAACGACGGTAAGGCAGCCGTTCCGCGATATCGGACGAATGGCTGCAGAAGGGCTGTTTCTAAAAATCGCCGGCGAAGAAGAAGAGGCGAAGAGCCACCTGCTGAAACCTCAGCTCATTATTCGCGATTCTTGCGGAAAACTTCTCTGAAAAGGGTTGTGTGATATGAACAGTAAAATAAACAAATCGCATTACGGTTACTTTTTTATCGCTCCGTTTTTTATCGGATTCGCGGTGTTCGGCCTTATCCCGATCCTCTACACGTTCTACTTAAGTTTGACCAATTGGGACGGGTTCAGCGATCCGGTGTACACAGGCTGGGACAATTACGTCAGAATCGTTCAGGACACGTTCTTCTATCAGGCGGTTTTGAACACGCTTATCATTTGGGTGATTTCGATCGTCCCGCAGCTTATTCTGGCGCTGGTGCTGGCGCTCATCCTCAACGAGAAGTTCGTGAGGGGAAAGCATTTCTTCCGGGCCGTGTACTACTTCCCGCACATCATTACCCCGATTACGCTTGGCGTCATGTTCAGTCTGATGTTCGACTGGCAGACCGGCAGCGTCAATAAGCTGCTGATGGAGTTCGGATGGATCTCCGAGCCGGTCAACTGGTTCAACAGCCACTGGTGGTCCCGGGCAATCGTGGGTCTGGTCATCTGCTGGCAGTACTTCGGCTTTAATCTGATCGTCTTCATTGCGGGGCTCCAATCGATCCCAAGCGAGGTGTACGAAGCCGCAGAGGTCGACGGCGCCTCCAAGCTGCAGACGACTTGGTGGATAACCTTGCCCATGCTGAAGCCAGTGTTTCTGTTCACTTTCATTACGTCGGTTATCGGCGGGCTGCAGCTGTTCGACGCGCCGCTTATGCTGGGCAACGGGCCGGATAACGCGACAAGAACGATGGTTATGTACCTCTTTGAAACCGCTTTTAAAAACTTTAATTACAGCTACGGATCCGCAATCGCCTATGCCATCTTTATTGTAGTAATGTTCTTCACGCTCATTACGGCGAAAGCTTCCAAGCTGAAGGATTAGGAGGCCTATCGATATGAATGAAGCAAGCAGAGGGCCGATTCGCTTTGGATCAATCATCGCAAAAACCGTTATGTACCTGTTTCTCATTCTCGTCGCGATAACGTGTCTCGTGCCGTTCTACAGCATGTTCATCACGTCGACCCACGCGAACTCCGATATCGCCCGCAGTCTGCTGTTCTGGCCTGGCGACCAATTCATGGACAATTACGACCGGCTTATCTCGACGGTCCATATCTGGCGGGGCTTTGCCAACACGATTTTTATTACGGTGACATTTACCTGCCTTAATCTGTATTTCGCCGCGCTGGCCGGCTACGGCTTCTCCAAATACAACTTCAGGTTCCGCGGCGGCTTATTCCTGTTCGTGCTTGGCACGATGATGATCCCAGGGCAGCTCGGCATCATTGGCTTCTACAAGCTGATGAATGCGCTTCATATGCTCAATACGTATTGGCCGCTGATCCTGACCGGGATCAGGGATGCGTTTGGCATCTTCTTGCTGAAGCAGATCGCGGATTCCTCCGTGCCGAACGAAATCATCGAATCGGGCAGAATCGACGGCTACGGGGAGCTTAGAATTTTTCACAAGCTTATTCTGCCGTTGATGGCTCCGGGCCTCGCGACGCTTGGCATCTTCTCGTTCATCGGGAAGTGGAACGACTTCCTGACGCCGATGATCATTTTGTTCAACAACGACTTGCAGACGCTTCCCGTCATGATCGCCAGCGTGAAGTCGCAGTTCTCTTCGGACTTCGGCGCGCAGTACGTGGGCATCGTTATTTCGGTCGTGCCGATTCTCGTGTTCTTCTCGTTTATGTCCAAGCGGATCATTAGCGGCGTTGCCGCCGGTGCCGTGAAGGGCTGACGCTTGAATTTCATTGAAAGAGGTGATGCTCGGACTTATAGCGCAAGGGTGCACGGAAGCATGGTCACACGAGACAAGGCAAGGGTTACGTTAGGCAATCAATCATGCATTGAAGGGGAGATTCGATTGAAAACGACAAAATGGTTTTCTTTGATGGTGGCGCTAGTTATGGTATTGACCATCGCGGCCGGATGCGGGAACAACGCGGGCGGCAACAAGCCGGCACAGACAGAGACGCCGTCGGCCGATGGAACAAAAGAACTGAAAGGCAAGCTGGTCGTGTGGACGTTCTTTGACCAGGTGAAGGAAATGGGTGCCAAGTTCGAAGAGAAACACCCGGGCGTCAAGGTGGAGGTTAACATCTTCCCTGGCGACCAATACCAGACGAAGCTGCTTTCCGCGATGCAGTCCGGAAGCAACGTGCCCGACGTATTCGACCTGGAAAGAGGCTACATCGGCAAATTCATTGACGCCAAATTTATCGCCGACCTGTCCGCCATGGGCATCGAGGATCAATTAAAGGACTATATCCCTTACGTTCGCGAACTGGGCAGAGCTTCCGACGGCACGATTCGCGCCGTATCCGACCACTCTTCCCCGGGCTCCTTCTGGTACATCCGCGAGAACGCGAAGAAATACCTCGGTACGGATGATCCGGATAAAATCAGCGAAATGGTCAGCAGCTGGGACAAAATCATCGAGCTGGGCAAAAAAGTGTACGAGCAAAGCGGCGGCAAGGTGCATTTGATGCAGAACGCCGGCGACGTATTCGATATCGGTGCTTACAACACGGAGCCGTGGGTGAAGGACGGCAAGCTGAACATCGATCCGAAGTGGAAGACGTACTACGAAACGCAGCAGAAAATCCGCGCGAACAACGTCGATGCCAAGCTGGGCTTTATGTCCGCCGGCTGGGGCAACGCGCTGAACGACGGCTCGGTCGTACTTAGCGCGATGCCGGCTTGGGCAACGTTTATGATCGACAACAAGGACGACAAAGCCGTCGGCAAATTCGGCGTTGCGAAGTCGCCGGAAGGTTTCTACACGGGCGGCACTTACCGCGGCATTTACCAGAAATCTCCAAACAAAGAGCTTGCGTACGAATTCATCAAATATATTGCAAGCCCGGAATGGCAGACATACAACCTGGGCAAAACCGGCAATATGCCGGCGAGCGGAAAGGTTTACCAAGACAACATGGATACTTTCAAAGTAAATCTGCTCGGCGACCAGAATCCGATGAAGATTTACTACGAGCTCGTAAGCAGCATGCCGGGCATCGCGCCTGACAAGTACGGCGAAGACGTGCTCAGCAGATGGCGGAAGGTTGCGGGACAAGGCATTACGGATAACAAAAGCTACGACGACGTGGTAGCAAGCTTCAAGAAAGAAGTAAAAGGCGCATTCCCTGACATTCAAGTCGATTAACGCCACAGAGAAAGCGACTGCTTCCTGCAAGAAGCAGTCGCGATTTTTTACCATTGGAAGGAGCAGGCCGATGAGCAGCATTCGTGAATACATTAGAGACCTTCGCATAATAGACGGCCACGAGCATTTGGCGACGCAGGTACTCAGAGAGAAGGATAAGACGGATCTATTCGGACTGATGCATTATTTGGATTCGGACATGATCACATCCGGGATGCCCCGCGGCATACTGGCGAAACGGAACGGCTTAGGTGACGAGCAAAAAGCAGCGCTGTTCATGAAGTATTGGGAGAGAGTGAAAAACACGACTTACGCCAGAGTGTTCCGTACCGCAATGGAGGATTTGTACGACATGCGCGACTGGAGCGAGAGAGGGCTGCTCGAGTTAAACGAGAAGGTGCTCGCCGCAACGCTCGACAAGGAATGGTACGGCAAGGTCATGACGGAGAAATCCAAAATCGACCTTGCGTTTACGCTGATTTATACGACGGACGTCAATTTCGATATGTTCCGACCGATTATGTTCATGGATTTTACCTATAAGCTGCGAACGCAGAAAGATATCCTGGCCGTCGAACGGGCTTCCGAGCAGCAAGTCAATACGCTCCAGCACTATTTGACCGCCGTGGATGCTTTATTAAATAAATATGTCAAAGAGGGCATGGTCGCAACCAAGCTCGGTCACGCCTACTGGCGGACGCTCGCCTGCGAGAAGCCGACGTTCCACGAAGCGGAGCTGGTATTCAACCGGCTGATGGCCAGCTCGCTGGACGAAGGACTGTCCCAAGCGGAGACAAGACCGCTGCAGGATTATCTCATTCATTTCGTTATCCAGCGTTCGACGGCCTACAACCTGCCGGTTCAAATTCATACCGGGCATCATGAGACTAGCGTGTCCGGAAATGGCAATATCATTACGAATTCGAAAGTATCTTCGCTGCTTCCGCTCTTATTGGAATATTCGAATACAAAGTTTGTTCTGCTGCATTGCGGCTTCCCGTACGAGCAGGAATATTTGACCATCGCCAAAAACTTCGCGAACGTATACGCGGACTTTACGTGGATGTATATTATTTCCCCGACGGCGGCAAAGCATATTCTTCATCAGATGATCGAGATGGTGCCGCAAACGAAAATTCAAGGCTTCGGAGGGGATTACAACTTTATCGAAGGAACTTACGCGCATTTGAAGCTCGCCAAAAAAATCGTCGGCGACGTGCTTGTGGAGAAGGTGGAGGACGGCGCGCTGGACGAGGACGAGGCGATCGGCTTCGCGAAGGCGATCTTCCGGAATAATCTGATCGACATTTACGGCCTGGACGAAAAGCCGGTATAAGCATGCGCGAAACGAGGAGGAATGGATGATGAAACCGGAATGGTCGATAGCGCGGAACGAGGAGGGCTGCGAAATCCGGCTGCACCCGCCCGGCGGCAGCCTGTCCAGTCTGCAATTCGCGGATCTGATGCGGGCGGAGAGCGTTGACGGGATCACGGAAACGGTTGCGATCGCCGCCGCCGAAGCCTCTGGAAGTGTCCTTCGTGCTTCCGGCAAGTCGGCGAGGTTCGAAGCGGAAGCAAGCTGGACGTACGTTCACGATGAATGCCCCTATTACGAGGTAATGGTCGAGCTCTCCTATACGGGTGAACGGGCAGGGGCTTGGAATTTGCAGATCGGAGCGGATCTGATCGGGGATGGGAGACCGGATTGGATGATCCCCGGCGCGTTTTACAAGGAAAACCGATTCGAGAGCAATCTCCGCCAATATCCCCGCTACGACTTTAACGGGGGAGACGCCTCTCATATGGTGTCGGACTATTGGGCGTTCCGCGCCGACCGGGCGGCATTGCCGGCGATATTCGCCTGGAACGATCACATGTGCGGCGCGCTTTGCACGGACGAAATGTCCGCCGTCGGTTTGAACGGTCTCGGCTTCCGCGGCAATGCCGACGGCACGCGAATCTGGCTCAATTTTCCCTACCGGGAAGAGCCTGTTACGTTTGTCGGAAGCGCGGTTCCGAGCCCGGCCGACTTATCGGTCTATTCGTTCCAGCCGGGTGAACAGGTAACGCTTCATTTTAAAGCTTATGCGTCAAGCTCGGATCCCCATGCTTATAACCCGTTCGTCCGGCAAATGTATAAGCTCCATCAAAACGAGCATGCGCTTAATCCTTGGATGGGGCTTGAAGAAGCAGCCGATCTGACCGCTCACGGGCTTTATACTTGGCACTATAGCAAGGAGCATCAAATCTTGTACGAGACGGCGGCATTCGACCGCGAGTTCAACAACAACGTGAAGGGCATGGGCGACCGCCCTCATATGCATGTCGGTTGGGTCAGCGGAGCTCCGTATGCCTACAGCCTGTTGACCTACGGCGTGAAGAGCGGAAACAAGGAATATATCGATGCCGGGGCTGCCGTTATCGACAAAATTGCGTCGGGCCTCGCCCCGTGCGGAACGTTTTGGGCTTCCTGGATCGTCGATAAGGGCTGGACATCCGGTTGGAATCCCCGCAAGGATTGGCTGCAGGCGCGCACGATTGCCGAAGCGACGCTGTTCATGGTCAGGGCGTTGAAGTTCGAGAAGGAACGCGGGATGTCCAGACCCGAATGGGAGACGGCTGCGTTGTCCAATTTGCGTTTTGCGGCAAACTGTCAGCGGAAGGACGGGAATTTCGGTTCCTATTACAACAGCGACAGCGGCGTGGTCGAAGAATGGGACGGCGCAGGCGGCATGCTGTGGATTGCGGCGCTGCTCGAAGGCGCGGACCTGCTCTCGGAGCCCGCCTTTGCGGAAGCCGCGGTCCGGGCAGGCGGTTACTATGAAAAGTTTATTCGGAACGAGTATATATACGGAGCGCCGGAGGACGTGCATTTGACGCCTACGAGCGAGGATGCTTACAACGCGGTTGCCGCTTACGTCGCGCTGTACGAATTTGACCGGAACGGGGAGTGGCTGCGGCTTGCCGCAAGCGCGGCCGATTGGATGATGACGTTCCGCTGGACGTACAACCTTGAATTTCCGCGATTCTCGCTTCTCAAGCAATATGATTACCGTTCGCGGGGCGCGGATCAAGCCTCTGCCTCGAATCAGCATCTGCACAATTACGGCTTGTTCTGCGTGCCGGAAATGCTGCGGTTATGGAGCTACACGGGCGATAGATATTACTTAGACCGGACACGGGATCATATTTCCTGCTTCCTCCAGTTTATCGCGCGGGAGGACGGCGATTTCAACGCCTACAAAGGCATGGTGACGGAGCGCTTCTACAACACGAACTGCTTCCAGCCAAAAGGGATGATGCTGACGCTGTCCCATTCCTGGTGTATCGGGTTGATTTTGTACGCCTCCCAGGAAGCGCTGGCGTACTCGGATGAGCTGGATTTACAGGGCCTTAAGCGATAAGGGAGATGAGAACATGCACGTAGCGGGCATTGATATCGGCACAAGTTCGATTTGCTGCGTCGTGGTAGATACGCAATCCGGCGAGCAGGTTGCCGCGGTCGGAAAGCTGAATGATTCGGGTCTTGCTTCCGCAAACGAATGGGAGCGGGCGCAAGACCCCGAAAGGATTGCCGCGATCGTTCAAGAACTGATTGGCGAGCTTGGAGGTCACTGGGACGTTGTTGCCGCTGTCGGCATCTCCTGCCAAATGCACGGCGTGCTGTACGTTGACGGAAACGGCGATGCCGCCAGTCCGCTCTATACGTGGCAGGACCGCCGGGGGGACTGCCAATTTGACGATGCAGCTACTTATTCCGGTTATATGCGGAGCCGAACGGGTTATCCGCTTGCTTCTGGCTATGGCCTCGTGACGCATTTCTATAACGCGCGTTGCGGTCTCGTGCCGCAAGCTGCCGTTTATCTGTGCACGATTGGCGATTATATCGCGATGCGGCTTTGCGGCTCCAGTATTCCGATGATGGATGCTTCAAATGCTGCAAGCCTTGGCCTGTTTGACCTGGAGGCAAGGCAGTTCGACATTGACCGGATCAGGGAGCTTGGGCTGGATCCCGGCATATTGCCGCCTGTTGCCGTGGCGGATGATCCGGCCGGGAGGACGGCGGACGGCAAGCTCGTCGCTTGCGCCATCGGCGACAATCAGGCAAGTTTTCTCGGAAGCGTTCCTTCACTGGCCGAAGCGATGCTTGTCAACATCGGTACCGGAGCGCAGGTGTCGGTATTCTCGGAGACGCCGGACGCAAGGCCGGGCATCGAGGTCCGGCCGTTCCCGGGAAGCGGCTATTTGCTCGCTGGCGCTTCGCTTGGCGGAGGAAAATCTTATGCGCTGCTGGCGTCATTGTTCCGCGACGTCTTGTCAGCGTTTGGGGAGGCGCCAGCCGCCACGTCTTCCATGTACGAGCGCATGAACGAAATGGCCGAGGAAGCACTTCGGGAGGGCGGTACGCGGCTCCGGGTATCGGCTTCGTTTTTCGGAACGCGTGAAAACCCGGCCGCTACGGGCTCGATCTCCGGCATCGATGAGAGCAGCCTTACGGCAAAGCAGCTTGTTCTCGGCGTGCTGAGCGGCGTGGCCGACGAGCTGCTCGGGTTCGCGGCATCGTTCCCGGGCCGTTTGCGAAGCCGGATATCGGCCATTGCCGCCTCGGGCAACGGCATCCGCAAAAACCGCGTCATGCAGCAGCTGCTTCGGGAGAAGCTGGGGTATCCGCTCCGCTTGTCCCGGGCGGAAGAGGAAGCGGCATTTGGAGCCGCTCTATATGCCGGCGTTCAGGCTGGCCTATTCCCAAGCTGCGAAGCGGCCATTTCCCATTGTCAAAGGAGCGAAGCTTATGACGGCTAAAATCGCAATTATTCATACGACACCTGTCACAATCGATCCTTTAAAAGCGCTGGCCGCGGAACTTATTCCGGGCTGTACCGTCGTCAACCTCGTCGATGATTCGATTCTCCCCGAGCTCGGCGAAAACGGCGGGAATGTGAGCGCGATCGTGGACCGCTGGAGGCAGTATGCCGCCATTGCGGAGAGTTTGGGAGCTGGCTGCATCTTGAATGCTTGTTCCTCTATCGGGGAAATACCGGCGCTCGTGCAGCTGCGTATCTCGGTTCCGATCGTGCGGATCGACCAGGCGATGGCGGAATACGCTGTCCGGAACGCATCGGTCATCGGCGTGGCGGCAACGCTCGCGACGACGCTGCGGCCGACGGAACGGCTGCTTATGCAGACGGCCGAAGCGGAAGGGCGGGAAATCCGCCTCGTGCCGGCGCTGGCGTCCGCCGCTTACGGCAAGCTGCTCGCCGGCGACAAGGAAGGACATGACATGGAGCTGGCTGCCGCGCTGCGGGAGCTCGCTTCGAAGACCGATATCGTCGTGCTTGCGCAGGCCTCGATGGCGAGGGTACTGGAGCAATTCGGAGACGAAGAGAAAAAGCAATTCATCAGCAGCCCGCGGCTCGGCATGAAGAAGGTAGCCGCCGTGCTGTCCGACCTAAAGGAGACATGACAAATGACGAATGGTATACGCAGCGGAAATGTAATGACGTTAAAGAAAGCGCTGGAGATCGCGGAAGCGAATCATTTCGCGATCGGCTCGTTCTCGCCGAGATATACGCCTATGATCAAGGCGGTGCTTCAGGCGGGGCAGCAGGCTTTGTCCCCGCTTATCGTTCAAATCTCCCATAAAGAGCTGGTTCGCTACGGGATTACGCCCGGCGAATTCGCGGAGGAGTTTTACCGCCGGATCAAGGATGACGGAATAACGGTGCCGGCCGTGCTCCACCTAGACCATACGAAAGAATTGGGAACGATCCGGGAAGCGGTCGAAGCCGGATTCACTTCGGTTATGATAGACGCCTCCGAGAAGCCGTTCGCGGAGAACGCCGCGATCAGCAAGGAAGTTGCGGAATACGCGCACGCGATGGGCGTGTCCGTGGAGGCCGAGCTCGGCATGATCGGCACGACCGACTTCGTCGAGACGGACACGGACGAAGAGCTGTTCACGGATCCGCAAGAAGCGGCCGAATTCGTTAGGCTGACGGGCGTTGACGCGCTGGCCGTGTCATGCGGCACCGCGCATGGCGTCTACAACGTCCGCAAGCCGAGAATCGATTACGACCGGCTGTCGGCGATCCGTGCTTTAACGCCGGTCCATCTGGTGCTGCACGGCGGCTCGGGCGTCCCCGCGGATATGATGCGTCAGGCGTTCCAGCTGCCGGGGGGCGGCGTGAGCAAGGTGAATATCGCGACCGATCTCGAGCTGGCGCTGCTGGAATCGCTCGGCCGCGAGGAGCGCATGACCAACGAGGAGTGCAAGGCGCTTGACGCCGATCGTCTGCGGACGGGACGCCAAGCGGTTACGGATACGGTAATCGGGAAGATGAATACGTTTTTGCTCAGTGCCGGCAAGGCGCCAAGCTTTCATAACTAACAGCGCTACGAGGAGGGTTTAAAACATGAAGGATAAACAGCTCTACATGATTGGCAACGCGCATTTGGATCCCGTTTGGCTCTGGCAGTGGCAGGAAGGCTTTCAGGAGACGAAAGCGACCTTCCGTTCCGCGCTTGACCGGATGAACGAATCGGAGGATTTTATCTTTACGTCGAGCTCGGCGGCCATGTACGAATGGGTGGAAAATAACGACCCGGCCATGTTTGAAGAAATCAAGCAGCGCGTGAAGGAGGGCCGCTGGCATATCGTCGGGGGCTGGTGGATTCAGCCGGACTGCAACATTCCAAGCGGCGAATCGTTTGTCCGCCAAGGCTTGTACGGTCAACGCTACTTCAAGGAGAAGCTTGGCGTAACGGCTAAGGTCGGCTACAACGTGGACAGCTTCGGCCATAACTCGATGCTTCCTCAGATTCTGAAGAAAAGCGGCATGGACTATTACGTGATGATGCGTCCGATGCCAAACGAGAAGGCGCTGCCGGGCCGGCTGTTCTGGTGGCAGTCCGACGACGGCTCCAAGGTGCTGACATTCCGGATCATGTACGAATATTTGTCCTGGGGCAAGGATTTGGAGAAGCATGTCCGCCGATGCCTCGGCGAGTTCAAGGAGCCTGTCAACGACCTGATGCTGTTCTACGGCGTGGGCAACCACGGCGGAGGACCAACGAAGGAGAATATCGAAAGCATCCGGAGGCTGAACGGCGAGCCCGATCTGCCGAAGCTGACCTTCGCGACGCCGGACAACTATTTTCATGACATGGAGAACAAAGGGCTTGAATTCCCCGTCGTGCACGACGATCTTCAGCATCACGCAAGCGGCTGCTACGCGGCGCACTCCGGCGTGAAGCAGTGGAACCGCCAGGCCGAGAACAAGCTGGCTGCCGCGGAGAAATATTCGGCGCTCGCCTCCTGGATTACCGGACAGCCGTATCCGAAGGAATTCGACCGCGCCTGGAAGAACGTGCTGTTCAACCAGTTCCATGATATCCTGGCTGGCACAAGCCTCGAGCCTGCGTATCAGGACGCCGCTTATTTGTACGGGGAAGCGATGGCTATCGCCGACCGTTCGCTGAACTATGCCGTCCAATCGATTTCTTGGAACATCGGCATCGAGCAGGATGTGCGGACAACGCCAATCGTCGTGTTCAACCCGCATGCTTGGCAAAGCCGCGTGAATGTGGAGCTTGAGATTGGCGGCATTAAACCAAACGCGGTGCTGCTGGACGATATGGGCAATGCCGTGCCGTTCCAGACCGTCAAGTCGCAGGCGGCGGCAAGAGGCCGGTTCCGCTTGAGCTTTATGGCCGATCTGCCGTCCATGGGCTATCGCGTGTATAAGCTGCTGAAGGAGTCCGATTCGGCGAAGCCGGTTGGCGAACCGATCAAGGCGAGCGACCTTGTGCTCGAGAACGGACGGTTCCGGCTCGAATTCGATCCGGTCAGCGGCGGCATCAAAAGCTTGTACGACAAGAAGGCGGAGCATGAAGTGTTTAAGGGCGAAGGCGCACGGCCTGTCGTGATCGAGGACACGTCGGATACGTGGAGCCATGACGTCCTCCATTTCAACAAACAGGTTGGAAGCTTCCGGGCGAAGAAGGTGCATCGCATTGAGCACGGACCGGTCAAATCGGTTATCCGCGTCGTAAGCGAATACGGCAGCTCGAAGCTTGTTCAGGATTTCGCGATGTATCCGGACAAGGATCAGATTGACGTGCAGGTTACCGTCGATTGGCGGGAATCGTTCAAGATGCTGAAGCTGATGTTCCCGATGAACGTGGTATTCAGCAAGCATACGTACGAGATTCCATACGGCACGATCGAGCGGGAGCATAACGGTGAGGAAGAGCCGGGCCAAAGCTGGGTTGACTTTACGGGTCTTATTCCGGACAAAAATACCATTCACGGCATGAGCTTGATTAACGATGCGAAATACAGCTACAGCATTCATAACAAGGAGCTCGCCCTGACCGTGCTCCGCAGTCCGATCTACGCGCATCACGTTCCTTACGAGCCGGATCCGGACGGCGAGTACTCGTTTATGGACCAGGGGATTCAGCGTTTCCAATATACGTTATTGCCGCATGAAGGCTCATGGGAGGATGCGGGCACCGTCCGCTGCGCGGCGGAGATCAACTGCAAGCCTACGGCGATTATCGAGTCGTTCCATGAAGGAAAGCTGCCGCAAACCGATTCCTACGCAACCGTGGACAAGGACAACATCGTCATCAGCGCGATTAAAAAGGCCGAGGATAATGACGACCTTATCATCCGCTGCTACGAGACCTCAAAGAAGGCGACAACGGCCGAAATCCGGCTGCCGAAATGGGACCGTGCGGTAACGGCTGCCTTCAAGCCGTCGGAAATCAAGACGTTCCGGATTCCGAAGAAGGCGGATCAGCCAATCAAGGAAACCAATATGCTCGAATGGGATGAGGCTTAACATGAAGGCGAATCCGGAACAGGCATTGTGGGAGCAGCTTCGCGATACCGGCAAGTATATGCTGGACAACGGCCTGGCATGGGGCAACTCCGGCAATATAAGCGCGAGGGCAGGCAATGACAATTTCTTGATTACGGCTAGCGGCACGGATATGGGCGAGCTCACCGAAGGGGACTTTGCCCTCTGTCCGGTCTCGGGCCATATGGAGTCCCGCGAAGGCAGTCCGAAGCCGTCCAAGGAGGTGCCTATGCATCAGGCTGTGTACGAGCTTCGTCCGGACATCAACGCCGTGCTGCACGCCTCGCCGTTCTACGGCACCATGATAGCCTGCGGCGGCGAGCCGATCCCGGCGGATTGGTTCGTCGAAGCGATGTACTATCTGGAGCGGGTGGAAAGAGTGCCTTATTATCATCCGGGCTCGCGCGAGCTCGGCGAAGCGGTAAGAGCGAAGACGGGCGCGGCGAATATCCTGCTGCTGGAGAACCACGGCGTGCTCGTGTACGACACCAGCTTGCGCGAGGCGAGAATGGCTCTGCATACGCTCGAAACGGTATGCCGGATGATGGTGGAATCCCGGAGCTCGGGAACAAAGCTGCATTCGCTTCCGGCAAGGACGGTCGACGGTTTCCTGAATGATTCGGGCTACCGCTCGAGAAGGAAGTGGAGCAAATGATCGGCGTTGTGGCGGACGATATAACCGGAGCGGGCGATATCGGCATCATGTTCGCGAAGTCCGGCATGGACACGCATGTCTATCCGCTGAGGGACGCGGTTTCTGCGGTGCCCACGGGCGCTTCAGGTCCGGATGCGCTTATTATCGATACGAATTCGCGGCTGGACCGGCCGGAAGAGGCTTATGGCAAAGCTTTTGAGGCAACAAAAAAGCTTGCCGAGGCAGGCTGCGCAACCTTTTACAATAAAACCTGCTCCGTCTTCCGGGGCAACGTCGGCGCCGAGTTTGACGCGATGCTTGACGCGTTGGGCGTTTCCTTCGCTATCGTCGTGCTTGGCTTTCCAAAGACGGGAAGGACGACCATTGGCGGCATTCATTATGTACGAGGCGTGAAGCTCGAGCAATCGGAATTCCGGCATGATCCGGTGCATCCGATGACGCGGTCGGATTTGGCGGGGATTTTACAGGCGCAGACGAAACGCAAGGTGGATCGCATCGACATCGGCATCGTCGATAAAGGCAGCGAAACGCTTCGCAAGGCAATTGCCTCGAAGAAGACGGCTTGCGGTTACTTGATTATCGACGTACGCGACCAAGCTTCTCTGAGAATCATTGCCGAGGCGGTGAAGGATGAGCCCGTGCTGTGCGGAAGCTCCGCGCTTGCGGAGGAGCTGGCTGCGTTATGCAGGCCCGATTTGCCTGAATTGGGAACGTTCCCAGAATCAGTGAAAGCTTTACCGTCGAAACGAGGAGGAGTCCTGTGCGCCGCCGGGAGCCTGATGCCGCAGACGGCGGCTCAGACCCGGTATCTAAGGGAGAAAGGCGTGGCGGCGATCGAGCTTGATTCGCTGCTGCTCCTTAATGCGGAGCGAAGCGCGGAGCATCAGCGGGAAGTCGCGGACGAAGCCGCGCGTCGCCTCGCAGCCTGCGAGGATGTGCTCATATATGCCTCAAACGTGCCGGAAAAGGTCGCGGAGACGAAGAGGCTGGCGTCGCTACAAGGGTTGGAGAATACGGCAGTATCGCGCCTCGTTTCGGAGGCGCTGTCCGAAACGGTGAAAAGCGTGTGCGACAGGACGGGACAGCGCCAGATTGTCGTAGCGGGCGGGGAAACCTCCGCGGCCGTATGCGGCAAGCTTGGCATTTCCGCCTTCCGTATTCGGAAGGAGATCGAGCCCGGCCTGCCGTCTTGCGAATCGCTGGAGCCTGGGAGGCGGTTGTTTGTCCTCAAGTCCGGCAGCTTCGGCGGCGAGGATTTTCTGTGGAAGGCGATCGGGCATTTAAAAGAAGAGGGAGGCTGGACTTGATATGAGTCATGCGCTGGAGAGATTGATGGGGAAATACCCGGAGCTGGAAAGCTGCCGTGAAGATATCTTGAAAGCCTTCGGTCTGCTGAAGGCGACGTACGAGAAGGAAGGCAAGCTGCTGCTGGCCGGCAACGGAGGCAGCGCCGCCGATTGCGAGCATGTCGTAGGAGAACTGATGAAGGGCTTTATGTCGAAGCGGCCGCTTCCTCCGTCCGAGAGGGAGAAGCTGCTTGTCCACGGCGAGGAGGAAGGCTCGTATTTGTCCGATCACCTGCAGGGGGCGCTGCCTGCGATCTCGCTGGTGAGCCACTCCGCGTTAGCGACAGCGTTTATCAACGACGTGGCGGCGGACATGATGTTCGCGCAGCAGGTGTACGGTTACGGACGCAAGGAGGATGCGCTCGCCGTCTTCAGCACGTCGGGCAATTCCGTTAATGTCATCCGCGCCGTGCAGGTGGCGAAGTCGCTTGGCCTCGCGACGCTTGGCCTGACGGGCCAAAGCGGCGGACGGCTGCATTCGCTGTGCGACGTCACGATCCGCGTGCCGCACGAATCGACGCCGGACATCCAGGAGCGGCATTTGCCGATTTACCATACGCTGTGCATCATGCTGGAGGAGGCGTTCTTCGGATGACGACGCTGCTTGGCGGATTGGATATCGGCGGAACGAAATGCGCCGCCGTCCTCGGACGTGCGTCCGAGGACGGGATCGAAATCGTTGCGAAGCGCAGCTTTCCGACTCCGGCTAGTCCGCAGGAGGCGCTAGAAGCGCTTGGCGCCGTATTGGCGGAACTCGCGGATGAGCATCATGCCTCCGGTTTACAGGCAATCGGCATCAGCTGCGGCGGTCCGCTGGACAGCGGGGCAGGGCTTATCCTGTCGCCGCCTAACCTGCCGGGCTGGGACCGCATCGATGTCGTGACTCCTTTTAAGGAACGCTTCGGCGTGCCGGTCGGGCTGCAAAACGACGCGAACGCCTGCGCCCTCGCGGAATGGAAGTGGGGAGCGGGGCGAGGCTCGCGGAACATGATTTTTTTAACGTTTGGCACCGGAATGGGAGCTGGGCTTATCCTTGACGGCCGATTGTATGCGGGAACAAACGACATGGCTGGCGAAGTCGGCCATATGCGTCTGGAGCAGGATGGGCCGGAGGGCTATGGCAAATCCGGCTCGTTCGAGGGCTTCTGCAGCGGAGGCGGTATCGCTAAGCTTGCCCGCTCGAGGGCGCTCGAATGGCTGGCCGAAGGGAAATCGACGCTGCTCTGCTCGAAGACTGGCGAAGTTGACGGCATTACGGCTAAGCTTGTCGGGGAGGCGGCCAGAGCCGGCGACGAGCTCGCGCTGGACGTGATGGGCAACGTCGGCAGGCAGCTCGGACGGGGCCTTGCGGTTCTCGTCGACGTGCTTAATCCGGAGCGGATCGTGATTGGCAGCATTTACGCCAGGCAGCAGGCATTGCTTGATCCGGGCATGCTTGCGGAGCTTCAGGCCGAGGCGTTATCGCTCTCGCTTAAGGCTTGCCGAATCGTGCCGGCCGGGCTCGGCGAAACGGTAGGAGACGCGGCAAGTTTGTCAGTCGCGCAATATGCTCTTGCACGCGAATAGAAATGAGGAGGCAATGCCATTATGTTGACTTGTAACGATTCATCCGCGGCTTCCGTTTCCGACGCATGCCGGACATGGCTTGGCGGCGTAGGCATGACCGCCAACCTGGACCAAGGAGAGAAGGAGCTCTTGTTTGTATCGGAGGAGAAGAAAAGGGAGTCTGACACGCTTGGCGTCTATACGGCGATCGAGCGGTTATACCAGGACGACGCCGAGCAGCCTGAGGTGATTGTCCGGCTCAAGCTTCGCTGCTACGACCGGTTCTTGCTCGCCTTCGTGGACGGCAGCGTCGTCTCCGAGAACGACTTCGGCAACCACCGCGCCTTCGCGCCGGACAATGCCGTAACGATCAAGCTGGGGCTGCCGTCAGGCATCGAAGGCGTGCTGGCCAATTACCAGCATAAGGATTGGTGGACGCGTCCGCATTTCGATACGGACCTTACGAAGCTGCCGGACCGCACGCTTTCGCTGCTCTGGCGCTCGGAGGATTCGTATTATCACCTGCTGCCGGTTTGCGGTCCGAAGTACCGCACGGATCTCGCTGGCGGCTCGTCGGAAAATGAGGCTCTGCAGGTCCGAGTTTCCTCGCATGTAGGCGGCATGACGCGCTGCGATACGTTCGCGTTCCTGCTCAGCTGGGGCGATGACCCTTATGAGCTGGCTGAGAATGGAGTGGATACGGCGCTTCGCGAGCTCGGCTACCCGGCTCTGCCCCGTCAGAAGAAGGAGTATCCGGAAATATTGGATTTTTTGGGCTGGTGCAGCTGGGATGCCTTCTACCATCAGGTGGACGAGAAGGGACTGCTCGCCAAGGCGGGCGAGCTGCATGACATCGGCCTGCCGGTCAAGTGGGTCATGATCGACGACGGCTGGTCGGAAATCGAGGACCGCAAGCTTCGCGCCTTCGACGCGGATCAGGAGAAGTTCCCGCAAGGCCTCGCGCATACCGTCGGCGCCTTGAAGGAGCGGTTTGGGTTAAATTGGGTCGGGGTGTGGCATACGATTGCCGGCTACTGGAACGGCGTCCATCCGGACAGCCGGCTTGCGGCCGAATACGCCGATTTCTTGTTTGAGACGAAGAGGGGCAACGTTATCCCTTATCCGGACGAGGCAAAGGGCTTTGGCTTCTGGCATGCCTGGCACGGGTATTTGAAAAATCAGGGCGTCGATTTCGTCAAGGTGGACAGCCAGAGCGCGGTGAACAACTTCCTGCGCCACCATCGCCCGGTAGGCGCTTCGGCGTCCGCGGCGCATAGCGCGCTGGAGGCGTCGGTAACGATGCATTTCGGCCGTACGATTATTAACTGCATGGGCATGGCTTCGGAGAATATCTGGCATCGCCCGGTATCTGCCGTCTCGCGAAACAGCGACGACTTTGTCCCCCAGGAGCGAAGCGGGTTCCGGGAGCATGCGCTGCAAAATGCGTACAACTCGTATTATCACGGCCCGTTCTATTGGGGCGACTGGGACATGTTCTGGACGCAAAATCACGACGATGTGCAAAACGCGGTTCTGCGCGCGGTCAGCGGCGGACCGGTCTACTTCAGCGACGCGCTAGGGAAGACTGATCCGTCCAAGCTTTGGCCTCTTATTTACCGGGACGGCCGAATCATCCGCTGTGACCGGACGGCGAATCCGACTCCGGATTGCTTGACCGTTCTGCCATCGGAGGCCGGCATGCCGCTTAAGCTATGGAACACGGCTGGAGGCGCCGGCGTTGTCGCAGCGTTCCATGTTGGAGACGGCGGCGGATCCGCCGATGGTACGGTCTCATCGTGCGACGTGCCCGGCTTGACCGAAGGGCCGGTGCTGCTCTATGACTTTTTTGCGAAGAACGCACGCATGCTAGCCGCGGGAGAGAAGGCGGATTTCAGGCTCGAGGAGGAGCAGTGCAAGCTGTACCTGCTTATACCGGCAGCGGAAGACGGCGTGATTACTCCGATCGGCCTGACGAACAAGTATGTTTCGAGCCATGCTATAAAGAGCCATCACATAGAGGACGGCGTTACCGTGGTAACGCTGATCGAAGGCGGCTCCTTTGCCTTCGCGGCGGACCAAAAGCCTTCCGGCGCGCGCGTTAACGGGACGGAAGCCTCCGTTAACGAACAGCCGGGCGGATATTACGAAATAGACTGCAGCCATGCCGCAGGAGAAGTCACGATCGAAATCGTCCAAGCCTAAGCTTGGACGATTCGTGTATGCGGGCTTACAAAAGCAAAGGATGTGAAGAAGATGAACGGTATATTGCCTGCCGGCGAACTGCCCGTGCTGTTCGAGGCGGATGCGGCCGTAATCGGCGGTTCCTTCGCAGGAATCGCCTGCGCGGTTCGGCTGGCGCAGCGAGGGATGAAGGTTGTCGTTCTCGAGCCTAGGACGTACCTCGGAAGGGAATTGACCGCAACGCTCCGGCCGTGGTTAACGATCCCGCAAAGCATACCTCCCAAGCTGCTGCCGCTGCCGATCCGCCAAGCGTTGAGAGGGCAAGAAGGCTCTGCGGAGGGAGGGAATTATGTGCCGCTTCACCCCGATTCGTTGAAGCGCGGACTGGAGGATCTGCTCGCGGAGCATGGTGTTGAGCTGTTGTACGCAACTTTGCCAATCGCAATCATCCACGCTGCCGGAGAAGCGGCGGGGCTTGTTGTTGCTAATAAATCGGGCCGGCAAGCGGTCTACTCCCCGTTGATTGTTGACGTGACCGAAACGGCGCTTTCCGCAGCCTTGTGCGGCGAGCCGGTGCCCGAATATGCGGAAGGTGATACCGCGTTATTCAAGCGAACGCTGGAATTCACCGGCGTTGACCCGGATGCGGATTCCGAGCTGGCGGTTCCGGCGGTGATTGGAGTCGGCAGCCGAATCACGCTTCGTCAAGGCTACCTTGGCAAGAAGCATCGCTTGGCGGAATTTGTTATTGCCGCTGCCAGCGGCAATTCGCATGAAGCGGACAGGGAACGCGAGATTGAAGCGAGGCGCATCGGCATGCGGCTTGCGGCCTATTTGATGAACGAGGTTCCGGCGTTCCGCAAGGCCGCATTCACCGCGTCTTCCCATGAACTGCTCGGCCCGTTCCCGATCCGTAAGGAAGCATCACGGGAAGGGAGTTTCGGAGCTGAAGCAGCAGCCGCTTCCGTCTCCGGCGTCTATGCGCTCGGCACGCGTCTCTACCGCAATTGCGAAGTGTCTTTGCTTGATCCGGTACAGGCCGCCTTGGCAGGCGAACGTCTCGCGGACGCGCTGATCGAGGCGCGATCTCCTTCCGAATCCAGGCATCTTGAAACGTATGAGCTCGTCTCGGGAGCAGGTTACTCTTCAGACTCCGCGCAAAACGGGGAGATAGCCGTTCCGGCTTTTACCGGCAGCGACGGGACGGGACGTACGATTCGCGTGCAATCCCAGCCGATTCCCTTGCTGACGCAGGTCGACGTTCTTGTGGCCGGCGGCGGTACAAGCGGAGCCTGCGCCTCGATTACGGCGGCGCGGGAAGGGATGGATACGCTTCTGCTGGAACTCAATCCCGGTCTTGGCGGCACCGGCACGTTCGGAGGCGTCGACAGCTATTGGTTTGGCAAGCGGGGCGGTTATGCGGCCCAGATCGCGGAGGAAGTGCTTAGCATGCAGCGCGACATCCGCTATAAAGGGCATAAATGGAATCTCGAAGCGAAAATGTATGCCCTGCTGAAGCAAGCGGACGAAGCAGGCGTCCGGCCGGTGTTCAACGCCATTACGTTCGGCGCGGTCAAACGCGGGAACCGCGTATGCGGCGCGGTTGCGGCAACGCGCTGGGGCGCTTACGCGGTTACGGCGCAAGCCGTAATCGATTCGACCGGCGACGGAGACGTGGCGGCGATGGCGGGTGCATCATTCGAATACGGCTCCGAAAAGGACCATACGGTCATGTGGTATTCGCTTGCCCAATTCCAGACGCCGGGCAAGCTGCAAAACAATTTTACGAGCATGGTCGACGTATCCAATGCGCTTGATTATACCCGTGCGATTCTGGCCGGCCGCCGACGCGGCAGCGCTTGTCATGATCACGGCATTTACGTTGCGACGAGGGAGAGCCGGCATATTATCGGCGATGTCGTCATGCGTCTCTCCGATCAGCTGCTGCACCGCCGATGGCCGGATGTGGTTAACGTTCATTTCAGCAACCATGACGTGAAAGGCGTCAGCGGGGCGGAGTGGGTTAACGTCGGTTTAATTCCGCCGAACCTGGAAATCGAAGTGTCTTACCGCATGCTGCTGCCCAGAGGGCTGGAAGGTATGCTTGTCGTCGGCAAAGCGATATCGGCAACGCATGACGCCCTTCCGGCAATCCGGATGCAGTCGGATCTTGAGAACCTGGGGGCCGTCGCCGCGCTGGCCGCGGCGCAGGCTGTCCGGTCGAAGCAAACGCCGAGAAGCATCGACATCCGTACTTTACAGCATGTATTGGCTGATAAGGGGCTTATCCCCGAAGAGTCGCTTACAAGACAGCTTGCCCCGATGCGCTATAGCGACGATGAGCTTATCCGGTTAGTCGATTCCATCGAAACCGAGGAACCGCTGTACGAATACTCGAATATGCGGATGAATGAGGTCTACCGAACGGAGATCCCGTTTGCCGAGATTTGCTCGGCGGGACCGCGGATCATTCCTTACGTCGAGAAGGCTTTGAAGCGGGCAGAGGGCGTGAAACGCATCCGGCTGGCACAGGCGCTTGCCATGCTTGGCTCCAAGGAAGGCGTGCCGGTCCTGGTCGACGCGATCATGAACGAGTTGACCGGCGAGGAACTTCCGATTCGAACGGCGGAGATTATGTACGTGCAGCTCCCGCCCGATCACGGGGCCATGCCGGATGTCACTTATTTGCTCTATTCACTCGCAGTGGCCGCGGATCCGCGCTCGATTCCGGTATGGGAGAGAGTGTCGACGCTGCTGCGTCCGGACGAGGAAGATTTCAAAGATACGTTGAAGGGCATCTTCTATTACGTCGACTGCGTATGCCGCGGCGCGGAGCGTCTTGGCGACAGGAGGGCTCTGCCCGCGCTCGAACGGCTTCGCGGCATTGCACTGTTCAAGGACCAGCAATGCCGCGGCGGCGCGCAGCCGGACTACTTCCTGGAGCGCCGGTCGATGCTGGAGCTCGCGATCGGAAGGGCGTTGGCGAGATGCGGCAGTCCCGATGGCTATCACATTTTGATCCGTTATTTAGAAGACGTCCGGTCGCTGCTTGCGAAGAGCGCGCTGCTCGAGCTGCGTAGGCTAAGCGGTCGAGAGGACGGGAAAGACGCACGGCAATGGCGCCGCTGGGTGGACACGGAGAAGCCTTACGAACGAACCTATCCGCTTGGGATGCAGCTGGACATCGAGCTGGACAGCGAAACTCTGCTGCGGAAGGCTCTAAGGGGTGAAAACGTATGATAATTAGCCTGGATATCGGAACGACAAATATGAAGGCCGGTCTCTTCGACGAGCGGGGCAGGCTGCTGGCGTCGGCGAACCGGCCGAATGAAATTCGAACCGCTGCGGATAGCTTTTCCTATTACGACCCCGAGCAGCTATGGGGCAATATTGCCGCTATGATCCGCCAACTGACTGCGGGAAAACCGGGGTTGGCGGTCCGGGCGATCGGCATTACGAGCATGGCGGAGAGCGGTTTGCTGGCGGACAGGAGCACGGGAAAGCCGCGTTCCCCCATCCTTCCGTGGTTCGAGCGTTGTTCGCTCGATCAGGCCAAGGCGATCGAGGATGAAGTGGACGCGTTCGAGCAGTTCCAAGCGACCGGTCTTCGGCCGTCATTCAAATATGGGCTTGCAAAGCTGCTGTGGCTGAAGGAGCGGAACGAGGATTCACTTCGCTCCGCCGTCTGGCTGTCGGTTTCTTCCTACATCGCAAGCCGCCTGACTGGCAAGGTGGCGGAGGATTATACGCTTGCGGCGAGATCCTACGTTTTCCGCATCGCGGAAAAACAATGGGATGCGCCGCTGCTTCGGCATTTCGGCTTGGAGGAAGAGCTGCTGCCGCCTGTTGTTCCGACCGGCTCTGCCGCTGGCAGCGTCACGTCAGCGGCCGCGGGCGCTTTGGGTCTGACAGCCGGCACGCAGGTATTCCTGGCCGGTCACGATCACGTGTGCGCCTCGCTCGCGGTTGGCTTGTCGCCGCGCGGGGGGATCTACAATTCAATCGGAACGGCCGAAACGGTTGTCGGCAGTTTTGGGGAGAGAACGCTTACGGAGGCGGATTATGCGTCCGGGCTGGCTTACGGGCTGCATCCGGTACCCGGGCAGCTGTTCTGGCTGGGCGGTCACTCTTCATCCGGCGGTTCCGTCGAGTGGCTGCGGGAGGTGATCGGGGAAGAAAAGGCGGGCTATGAGCGTATTTTGGAGCTGCTCGACGAGGCTTCTCCAATGCCCAGCGGCATCATCTACCTTCCTTATTTGTCGGGTTGCGGGGCACCGGCTCCCGATCCTTACGCCAAAGCCGCTTTTATTGGCCTTGCAAAGTCCCATGGCCGAAGAGAGCTCCTGCGAGCCGTGCTTGAGGGCAACGCCTACCAGATGGAATCGATCCGCCGCTGCGCGGAGGCCGTGTCCGGCAGCCCGATCCGCAGGCTGCGAGTCGTAGGCGGCGGCGTCCGGAACCGCCACTGGCTCCAGATCAAGGCGGATGTTTCCGGCATCGCGCTGGAGGTGCCGGACATTCCGGAAGCCGCTCTGACAGGAGCCGCAATAACAGCCGGCGTCGGGTCTGGTGTGTATGCCTCCTTCCAGGAGGCCTCCAAGGCACATACCGGCGAAGGAAGCGCTAAGGCGGTCTTCACGCCGAATCCGGAGCGCCATGCCCGGTATAGCGAATTATACGAGCACCGCTTTTTGACGTACAGCCGCATGTTGTCGGAGGCAAGGCTGGATTGAAAACCTCATTTTGCCCCCGGTCAACAGACCGGGTTATTTTTTTGCGTATTATGTCGCGATAATGGCTTGCAGCCCGCAATATCGGAGCATCCTTGGCGGGAAGGGCAGCAACTCCCGGTGAAGGATACGAACGTAGATAGGATCGGGATCGGTACAGGAAAGCAGATTGAAATATTATTGTTTTTATAATCAATTAGATATATAAATAATGTTTTATGTATATTATAATCCAAAATATAAAGCGCTTTCATAAATTAGCGAAGTCTGCAGCTTCCTAAAAAGGTGCTTACCCTCAGCCTTACAGCTCCATGCAGCGCCTGTCTGTATGCCTCTTCTTTTTGGCCCACACTCTGAATCGCCATGCCTATCACCCAGACGAAATTCTTAACTTGCAGTAATGAATGCCTGACGGAAGGCTGGATTTCTGCCAATCATCCCGCTTCCGATCCCAAACAAGAAAAGAGGAATAGCGAATGGGGAAAAAGATAAAAAGGATGTGGATAAAAACAATAGGCTTAGCTTTATTAGCCTGTTTGATAATCGTTGGGGAAGCGAACGCTTTTGGACCTTCAACGATGTATTCTTCACCTTCGACGGATCCGGGGCCGGGCACGCTGTACCCAAGGGCTATCCGGTTGCAGTATAACGGAACCTCAAATGGCACGATGCTGGCGACCTTTGAGCATTATGTCAATGGTACGCCGACGTTCCCGGTCTATCGCAGCACGGACGGCGGAGTATCCTGGTCCAAAATTTCCGAAGTCTCCGACACGGTAAACGGCTGGGGACTGCGGTACCAGCCATTCCTGTACGAGCTTCCTCAAGCAATCGGCAGCTTGCCCGCGGGTACGCTTCTCTGTGCGGGGAACTCGATCCCCTCCGACCTGTCTCAAACGAAGCTTGATCTATACAAAAGCACGGATAAAGGCTTGACCTGGACTTTCGTAAGCTCCATTGCAACCGGCGGCCGTGCAGACCCTAGCGGTGCTTATGACCCGGTATGGGAGCCCTTCCTTCTGGTCGCGAACAACAAACTCATTATGTACTACTCGGATGAGAGGGATGCCGCGCATAACCAGAAGCTTGTGCACGTCACTTCGACTAACGGAACGGCATGGAGCACGCCGGTTGAAGATATTGCTCTCGCCGATTCGACGAAACGTCCGGGCATGACTACTGTAGCCAAGCTTGGGAACGGCAATTATATCATGACCTATGAATACGGCGGGTCGCCAAACGGCAACTTCGCTGTCTATTACAAAATCTCCTCCAACCCCGAGAACTTTGGCGCGGCGACCGATCCGGGCACTCTGCTGAAAACAAGAGACGGAGTTGTCCCATCAAGCTCCCCTTACGTGGTATGGGTGCCGGGGACGGGGCCAAACGGAACCATTGCCGTAACCACGAATTCCAGCACGGAGCTGTTTCTGAACTCCGAGAACGGGGCATCCGATACTTGGACGCGGGTCAGTACCGTGGTTCCGCAGGGCTACAGCCGTGCGATCCTGCCTCTTGCGGACAATCACAGCGTATTGATTCTATCGGGCGGCCCGCTTGGCAGCGGACACAACTCGGTAACTTACGGAAGCAAAGATCTGGGAGACGCGGCGCTGCTTCATCAAATCGAGTCCAGCCGTTATGCCGGATACTATATCCGCCACTACAACTTCCTGGCCCGGATTGATACGAATCCATCGCCAATTAACGATTCCAAGTTCAGAATGGTACCGGGTCTGGTGGATTCAACCGGCGTCTCCTTCGAATCGGTTAACTTCCCGGGCTATTATCTGAGACATTACAATTATGTGATGCAGCTAAGCCGTAACGATGGAACAACAACCTTCCAGCAGGATGCTACTTTCTATCAAACGGCGGGTCTTGCGAATTCTTCGCAAGTATCGTTCCGCTCCTACAACTTCCCAACGTACTACCTCAGACAATTGAGCTACACCAGCATGCGCATTGATCCAATCAGCGCGTCAAGCGCAACTGCCGATAAGCAGGATGCAACGTTTATTATCCATTAAGCAGGAAAGCTGCCGGGGAGCCGCAACGTCATTAGGTAAAGCACCTAATGACGTTGCGGGAACCGGCAGCTTTTTATTTGCAGAAGCCCGGCATCTCGTCTGACTACTGATACGTATGTTTGACTGCGCTTCGATAGAGGTTAGGCGACACGCCTTTATGCTTTTTGAACAGCTGGGAAAAATACGGCGCGCTAAAGCCGCCGATGATACGGCCGATCTCATTAATGGAGTAGTCCGTATTCTCAAGCATTGCGCATGCTTCGCGAATCCTCCGGCCGGATACATAATCGGAAATGGTCATTCCGGTCTGTTGCTTGAACAAGTGAGAGATATGATAAGGAGATAAATGGAGCTCTTGAGACAACGACTCCAATGACAGCGACTGCCGGTAATGCGTTTCGATCCAGTCCAGTATTCGTTCGACATGTCCCGAGTTTTTTTCGGTTGAAGACGGTATGTCGTCTATTCCAAAAACATGCAGCTGAAGATACCTCAGCAGGGATAGCAGAAAGAGCACCCGATCCTCAACGCTTGGCTCGCCGCCCGCAACCATTCGCATTTTATCGTAATCCTGCAGCAAATTAGCTAAAGTCCGGTCTTCGCAAAACGTAAACGCCTGGCGCTTAAGCGAGCCCTTCATCAATCGGCGCAAAAAAGACTGCAGTTTGGGATACGGCTGCAGATAGGGGGTCAGGATGCGGGGATCAAAGGTGAGGTTTGTTCTTATATAGGTGGCTCCGTCTTGTAAAGGCACATCTACTTTATGGAGCTGGTAAGGTTGAAAGCAAAACAAGGTGTTCTCTTCAAGCCTATATTGCTGGCTTTCCAGCGTTACGGTCCCCGACCCTTCGTGAATATAGAGCAATTCAATCCCCTGATGCGCATGCAGCATCAGCCAATTCTCGTTGCGGGTCTCGTATCTGTAAGTGAAGGAAAAAGCGTTAGCTCCAAGGTCCATAGGCTGAACGACAGTCGGCACAGCACACCTCCCGGCAGGGTCAAAATCGCAATTTAGCTACATTATAGCACAACCTGCCTTAAGTCTAAGAGATTTATAATGAGGCTGTAAACCTAATCGGGAGGGTATCGGAATGTGGAAAAAAGCGATTGAAGATACGCTGCAGGTAACGAGAGCCAACATAGAACGATTCGGGAGCAAATTCCCGCATGTCAGCGAAAATAGCAGCGGCAAATATGTACTGATCGAAAATGAAGGCTGGACGGAAGGCTTCTGGCCCGGGATCCTGTGGCTGAGCTATGAGTACTCCGTTGACGGCGCATTCCGCGAAGCAGCCTTGCGGACGGTTGAAAGTCTCCGGAACCGGCTTGAGAACCATTTGAGCTTGGACCATCATGACATCGGCTTCTTGTATTCCTTGTCAGCCAAGGCGCAATGGATATTGGAGAAGGACGAAGCAGCCAAGCAAACCACGATAGACGCAGCGAAAGTTCTGATGAAGCGCCGGCGCGAAAATATGAATATTTTGCAGGCTTGGGGGCCTAAGGATGATCCCGTTAACGGCGGCCGCATTATCATCGACTGTATGATGAATCTGCCGCTATTGCACTGGGCTTATCTGCAGACCGGGGACAAGTCGTTCAGAGAGGCCGCGGAGCAGCATACGGAGATGAGCCGCCGCTTCCTTGTGCGCGGAGACGACTCCTCTTACCATACTTTCTGGTTTAATCCCGAGACCGGCGATTCGAGCCGGGGAGGAACCCATCAAGGCTTTAAAGACGGCTCGACCTGGACGCGCGGACAGGCTTGGGGGATCTACGGATTTGCGTTAGCTTATCGTTATTTGCGGAAGCCGGAGTACCTGGAGACGGCGAAGCGGCTTGCCAACTATTTTGCGGAACGAATTCCGGAGGATGGCGTGGTGTATTGGGACTTTGACGCGCCTCAGGTGCCGGAGACCAAAAGAGACAGCTCGGCTTCGGCCATAGCGGCTTCCGGCATGCTGGAGATTTGCGGCTTCCTGCAGGGCAATGATCCCGCGTACAAAAAGCTGATGCAAGCGGCGATCCGCTCCATGGAAGGTCTCGTCAGCCATTACTCGACGAACGGAGAGAAAGAGGCGGAAGGCTTCTTGAACCGCGGATCGTATTCCGTGCGCACCAATACTTCTCCGGACGATTATACGATTTGGGGCGACTACTTCTACCTGGAAGCGCTGATGCGTCTCGAAAAAGGCATCCCGGGTTACTGGTACGAGCGTTAAATCGAAATTATAATGCAATGAAAACAAGTCGGCAGGGGGCATACACGATGGCTGAAGGTAATAAAGACCGGGAGCAGTGGATAGAATGGATGCTTCGAATCGGAAGGCCGGTACTGGGGGCTTTGGCAGAACGAAAGCTGAAAGAGAGGATGCCGGTCCAAGCGCTGGCGGGTGACCGCGGCGAATATGCATACCTGGAAGCCTTGGGGCGTTTGCTGACCGGTATGGCTCCCTGGTTCGAGCTGACCGGCTTATCGGGTGAAGAGGAGAGGTTGCGAAGCGGGATGGCGCAATTGGCAAGAGAAGCCATTGATGCCGCAACGGATCCAGCTTCGCCGGACCTGATGAACTTCGCATGCGGCTATCAACCGATTGTGGATGCCGCCTTTTTGTCCCATGCCCTTGTCCGGGCACCGCAAGAACTGCTGGGCAAGCTTGATGACCGGGTTAAGCAAAATGTAGTCAACGGCTTGAAGGCGACCCGGTCAAGAAAACCGGTCTACAACAATTGGCTGTTATTCGCAGCAATGACCGAGACGGCATTGTATCTGCTAGGCGAGGATTGGGATCCGATGCGGATCGATTATGCTCTGAAGAAGCATCAGGAATGGTATTTGGGCGATGGGGTATATGGGGACGGACCGGAATTTCATTGGGACTACTACAATGGATTCGTTATTCAACCGATGCTTGTCGATATTCTCCGGACAGTCGGACCGGAATTGCCGGAGTGGGAGCAATTAGCGACTGTTGCCATCCGCCGGGCGGCCCGACATGCTTCGCAGCAGGAGCGCTTGATCTCTCCGGAAGGCACTTTCCCGCCAATCGGGCGCTCGCTTGCTTACCGGTTTGGCGCATTCCAGCTGCTGTCGCAGGCCGTGCTTCAAGGCTGGCTTCCGGAAGACATTGCTCCTAATCAAGTAAGATGCGCGCTGACGGCGGTTATCCGCCGAATGATGGGGCAGCCCGGAACCTTCGACAAGGAAGGCTGGCTGCGGATCGGATTTTGCGGCGACCAAGAGGATATCGCCGAAGGATACATCTCGACAGGCAGCTTGTATTTATGCTCCGCCGTGTTCCTGCCGCTTGGCCTGCAGCCGGATCACCCGTTCTGGCAAGGTGAAGCGGACTGGACTTCCAAGAAGGCATGGTCCGGCAAACCGTTTCCGATAGATAAGGTGCTTAAATGATTGTTATTAAAAACCCCCGGTTCTCGCAAGCTGCGAGAATCGGAGGTTTGGTTTATCCTTGCTTCAAACGAAGCATCATCGTCCAGAGATCAGCTGTCTCGTAGCCGAGGCGCCAGGCGGCAACGCCGGCGAGGTCGTATTTGATCGCGAGGTTGATCCGCGCCTGCACGCTGCTCGCGGTCTCTGCCCAGAATACATAGGTGAAGCCGTCCTTCACGTATTTGTATTTGGTCTGCCCGGGAGTGGCAGGATCGGAGACGCCAACGGCATTCGTATCGGCGATCAGCTTCGGAATGTCGCTCATCAGGACCGCGCGGTTGCTGACGAGATTGCCGGAGCCGTCAATCTTCCATTCCCGCACATAGAACGGAATGCCCAGCATCAGCTTACTGCGGGGTACGCCGTATGCGAGGAACTGCTGAACGCCCTTTTCCACCCAAGGCAGGCTTGCTACGGAACCCGCGGAAGAGCTTCCGCTCCAATGCTCGTCATACGCCATAATGATGATCGTATCGACCGCTTGAGCAAGCGCGGCATGATCGTAGGCGGTGAGATGATCCCAGGTGACGTCGCCGCGCGGAAGGTCGATGGACACCTTCAGTCCCTTTGCATGCGCGGCTTTCGATAAAGCGGTAACAAAAGCGGTATATTCATCCCGGTCCGTACCGGCAACTTCTTCGAAGTCGATATTTACTCCGTATACCCCGAGCGAGCCAAGCTTGCTGATCAGGGTGGAGATAAACAGCTGCTGCGCATTTGAATCCGCAAGAAACGCCGTCGTCATCTGCTTATCGAAGTCGTTCGACACGAGAGGCATCACCTGAATGCCCTGCGCCTTCAGCGTAGTTACAATCGTCGGATCCGTGAGATCCGTTAACGCGCCGCTGCTATCCTTCAGCTCGAACCACGAAGGGGAGTCGATGGACAGCCCTTGCGTCTTCGACGTTTGGTTCAGAATCGTCTGGCTGTTGGATGAACCGTTCCATGCCAGATAGACAAGACTTTTAGTATTGCTCCACAATTTACGGCCGTCTGCGTTCATGACATAGCTGTTGGAGTAGCCTTTGGCAAACGCAACGGCAGGCGAGCGCGTAAAGAATGATTTCAGCTTTTTGTCTCCTTGATAGACCGAGAGATAAGGCGCGCTGGTCCACCAGGTTGTTCCGTTATGCTTGATTTCGGAATTCCCGAAATATTTGGCATATTGCAGGGCAGGCTGCAGAGCGACAAAGGATTTGATCGTTTTGCCGCTTTGCTGGACATCGTAGGATGGCACATTGGAATGCACGACCAGTCCGGATAACTCATTGACAACGGTGCTGCTCGGAATGGCTGCAGCCGCTTTTATCGCATCATACAGAAAAGCATACGTTTTCGTCCCATCCACCGGTTCCTGATCTACCCGAATGGAGTAGACCGGGCTGCCGCTCCGTATTTTTTTCTCCGTTTGCTCCGTCATGTTGTCCCAGATCCAGCTGTTCGAGCTGAGCTCCATAATATGCGCGTTTGTCCAGCGCTTCGCTTCCTGCTTGGCTGCATCGAGGGTCGTATAACCCCAATTCGCATTTGTATTGTCGCCTTGATAGAGCTGATATTTCGGATAGGATTGATAAATCCAGCCCGGGCTTTCCAAATCCCGGATATGTACGTTTTTCATCTTCTTGGCTGCGGCCAATGCCTCGTTGTACGTGCGGAATTCCCATTTGGTGCTGGATTCGCCGCCTTGATAGATTTTGTACCTGGGCAGGTTGTCCCATACCCACTCACGGCCCGTAATCGCTTCCACATGACTGTACTCGAAACCCGACGCGTAAGCAATCGCCTGTTTATCGGTAGCAAATTCACGCAATGCACGATCGTTCTGATAGACGCGATACTTGGTCATTGTGCCGGAAACCGGGCTGGCTGCCATGCTGATCGCAGACGTCCCAATGGTTTGGGCAACGAACAGAAGCAGAACTGCCGCCGATAGTTTTTTGAACATGCTTTTCTACCACACTCCTCTCAAAGTCTACAAAATTAGACGCAATTGAGAGGGATAGGTTGCGATGATTTTCAGCCGGCATTCAGGTGTAAATTATGGCAGAGGATTTGCAAACCTTGGCATGGACGGATAAAAGAGGTGGAAAAGAATAACAATAAGGGCATGAAGGGAAAAACGGGATGAGGTGATGGCATGGCACAGCTGTTCGAACGGCTGGACCTGAAGGAATGGCTGGACGGGGATAGCGTAGAGCCGGTGGAGCTGGAAAAAAGTCTCCGGGAAGTATGGGGCGTAAATCGGTATCTTGGCGGAAATCCGTCTTTGTTTGTTCATCTGGAGAGGCTGATGCGCAAGCTGGCGCCAAGCGAACCGCTTCGGGTATTGGATGTAGCGACGGGGCTGGCGGATCTTCCGGTTGCATTTGTTGGCTGGTGTGAAAAAAGAGGCAGGAAGGTCTCGCTTGTCGCGGTGGACAACCATCCGCAAATCGTCCAGCTGGCGGCCCGCCGGACGAATGCTTATCCGGCCATTGAAGTCTTGCAGGCGGACGGAACGGACCTGCCCTTTGCGGACCGCAGCTTCGATCTGGCTTTTTGCAATCTTGCCCTGCATCATTTGGACGAGCGATCTGCGGTCAAGCTGCTTGCCGAAATGGCCCGCGTGACTCGCGTTGGCTGGGTCGTAACGGATCTGGAGCGGCATCGCCTCGCCTATTTGGCAGCGAAGCTGCTGGCGAGGTTCGTATGGAAAAGCCCGGTCACAAGGCATGACGGACCGCTCTCCGTTCAACGCTCCTTCACTCCGCAGGAGGCCCGGGAGCTCGTTGAGCTTGCCGGCGTGAATGCGGCGGTACATAAACATTTTCCGTTCCGGTTAGCCGTGGTTGGACATGAATAGGTATGACGTCATTGTCGTAGGTGCCGGTCCCTCCGGCAGCGCATCCGCCAGATTGCTGGCTGCCAGCGGGGTCCGCGTCTTGCTGCTCGATGCGGAAGCCTTCCCTCGGCGAAAGCCTTGCGGCGAATCCTTGAATCCGGGCGCGGTTGCCGCTCTGGGGAGGATAACGGGTTATGCGCATGCCCGGGAAGCCTTCGATTTCCCGTCCAGTCCGATACAAGGCTGGAGAGTAAGCAACGGCAGGGCTTCGCTTGAAGCCGTATTTCCGGAAGGGCAGTACGGGGCGGGATGCCGCAGGGAACAGGTCGATCACTGGCTTGCCGAGCAGGCCGGCAGGGCTGGTGCAGCATTCGAACAGCGAACGAAGGCGGAGCGTCTCATCTGGGAAGGAGACAGAGTGGCCGGCGTAATCGCCCGCTCTCCGGCAGGCATGCCGATGACCATACGCGCCTCGCTAGTTATTGGAAGCGACGGCCTGCGGTCCGTTGTGGCGAGAAGCGCCAAGGTGAACCGCTACGGTTCGCTTCGCAAAGCTGCTTTTACGGCGCGCTTGAACGGGGTGCTCGGGCTAAATGGCAAGGTCGAGTTGTTTACGGCCGGCGATGGTAAAGTGATTGGTCTTGCTCCGATTGGAGGCGGCCAGGCGAACATGACCGTTGTGCTTGGCAGCGCCGAGGCCGCGTCATTGGCAGACAAAGACCGGTCCGGCCTAGTTCTTCGCGAAGCGAGGGCTGTACCGGAGCTGGCGGAGCGGCTGCGGGATGCGGAGATTGAAGGCGGCGTGCTGACATGCGGTCCCTTCGACCGACCGGTTATTCCGCATGACATAGCTGGCATGGTTCTGCTCGGCGATGCGGCGGGTTATTACGATCCGTTAACCGGACAGGGGATCTACCGGGCATTAAGAAGCGCGGAGCTTGCGGCACCTGCCATCGTACAGACGCTTCAGACGCGCGATCCCGAGCCGCTCCGGCAATATAGAATGGCCCGGCAGACGGAATTTGCAACCGGCACCAGAGTGCAGCACATCATTGAACGCTTAAGCAGACATCCTCTCTTATGGCGCTCAGCCCTTCGAGTCATTGGCGCTTCCTCGCTGATGACCAATAAGCTGGCCGAGATCATCGGAGATTGCCCGAAGGAGACGAATACATGTATACCCGTAATGAAGTCACCATAAATTGCGATAAAAAAACGGCTTTCGATTATGCCCGGCAAGTGGAGAATTGGCCGGCGCTGCTTCCGCATTACCGCGGAGTGCAGTTCGAGCAGGGCAGCAGCGATCGGGGCGGACTTGTCATGATGCGGGCGGTAAGACCGTTTAAGCCGTTTAAATGGCCGGTCTGGTGGGTTAGCGAAATGAAGGTGGACGAGCGGTTATGCTCGGTGTATTACAAGCATATTCGCGGCGTTACGACCGGAATGGAAGTCGAATGGCTGATAGAAGCTCTGGATGAAAAGGATCAGGTCAAGGTGACGATCATCCACCGCTGGCTGCAGCCGCCGCTGGGAAGAAGACTGGCAGCCGACATGATCGGCGAGGTATTCGTTTATGCAATTGCAGACCGGACTTTGCAGGGCTTGAAACAGCGGATCGAAGAGCGTGGGAACCAGCAAGACATCCAGGAAGAGGTGGGCTAATATGAACGAGATTAGAGCGGTGGTAACCGGCATCGGCTGCGTAACCCCGATTGGCATAGGAGTCGAAGCGCTATGGGCGGGCGTGCAGCGGGGGGAAAGCGCCGTCAAACCGATCGATCGATTCGCACCGGAGGGGCTTCGCAGCCGGATCGCCGCGCAAATTCCGCATTTCGAAGCGACGGCTTTCATGGACAAGAAGCGGGCGCACCGGATGGACCGATACTCCCAGCTTGCCGTAGCCGGCGGCATTATGGCGCTTCGCGATGCCGGACTGGATGCGGAGGATCTGGAAACCGAGCGGGCAGGCGTCTTTATGGGCTCGGCTCTAGGCGGGATCGCTTTTGCGGAGGAGCAATGCGGGCAATATTTCCAAGGCGGCTTCCGTTCGGTGTCCCCAACGCTTGGATTCTCCGTATTTGGCGGTGCAGCCTCCTGCAATCTCGCCATGGAGTTCGGATTTACCGGACCCAACGAAACAAATTCGATGTCCTGCGGCTCCGGCGCGGTGGCCATCGGCAGGGCTTTGCAGGCTATCCGGCGAGGCGAAGCGGATGTCGTGCTGGCCGGCGGATCGGAAGCACCGCTTGCTCCGTTGTCTTTTGGCGCTTTCGATATGCTGCGCGCGATGTCGACGCGCAATGAAGAACCGGCGAGCGCAAGCAGACCGTTTGACCGGACCCGGGACGGCTTTGTCATGGGAGAAGGCTCCGCTATCCTGGTTATCGAAGCCGAGCATCACGCCCGTGCCCGCGGCGCAAGGATTTACGGAGAGCTGGCTGGCTTTGGATTAACAAACGACGCCCATCATATGAGCGTGCCTCTTCCAACGGGGGAACAAGCGGCGCGGGCGCTCAAGCTGGCGCTCTCCAGCGCGGATATGTCGCCGGATGACGTCTCATACGTCAATGCGCATGGTTCTTCCACGCTGCTTAACGATGTGACGGAATCAAAGGTGATCCGAAGCGTATTCGGCAGCCGCCCGGTAGCGGTAAGCGGAACGAAAGGCCTATACGGCCATCCGCTTGGAGCATCCGGCGCGATAGAAGCGGCGATTACGCTGCTTTCCTTGAATCAGGGCTGGCTGCCGCCAACAACGAATCTGAACGACCCTGATCCGGAGGCCGAGATTGACCTGGTCTCCCGGCAGGCAAGAGAGGTGAAGGCCGAAGCCGCCGTTTCGAATTCCTACGGCTTCGGCGGGGTTAATGCGGTATTGGCATTCCGCAAAGCATAATGAAGAGGCAGTTTCCGTTAAGGATAGCGGGAACTGCCTTTTTTTATTTCAGCTCTTGCGCGGGCATCAGATGAATACCCTCCGAATCCCTCGAA
Source organism: Paenibacillus sp. BK720 (assembly GCF_011761545.1). NCBI lineage: Bacteria > Bacillati > Bacillota > Bacilli > Caryophanales > Paenibacillaceae > Paenibacillus > Paenibacillus sp. BK720. The sequence goes on from NZ_JAASRQ010000001.1 coordinate 1,395,883, forward strand.
TCCTTCGAATTCTTCACCGTAACGAGCGACCTAGCGTAAAAGCAAGCTGATCGGCAAGCATCACTTGCCCGCAAGCGAATATTGTAATTATAGGATGGATGGAGCCGAAGCGGTATAACCTGATCGGAAGGGCGGGAACCAGCATGGAAATACCCGTATATCGCCCGCAAAATCATGTGCGGTTCATTACGGCAGCCGCTTTATTTGACGGGCATGACGCATCAATCAACATTATGAGGCGGATTCTGCAAGCCTCCGGAGTCGAGGTTGTTCATATCGGCCATAACCGGTCGGTTCAGGAGGTGACCAGCGCTGCGATCCAAGAGGATGTTCAGGGCATTGCGATCAGCTCTTACCAGGGCGGCCATATCGAATATTTAACTTATATGTTTGATGTGCTGAAGCAGGCCGGAGCGGGGCATATCAAAATTTTCGCTGGCGGGGGCGGCGTCATTATTCCCTCCGAGATTGAAGCGTTGGAGCGCTACGGCATCGCCAAAGTCTTCTCCCCGGAGGACGGCCGCAGGATGGGGCTGCAGGGGATGATCAATTTGATGATTGAAGCCTGCGATGAGCCGACGCCGAGACAGGCCGAACAGGATCTTAGACTGGCGAAGCAGCGCGATTGGGGAGCCATGGCTAGGCTGATCTCCTCGGCCGAGGATCAGGCTGCGGGCGTGTCTGCCGATGATTGTACAGCTGCCGTACTGCAGCAGCTAAGGGAGAATGTCCCCGGAGTGCCGGTGCTGGGAATAACCGGAACGGGCGGCGCCGGCAAAAGCTCCTTGACGGATGAGCTTGTACGCCGATTCCTGGACGATTTTCCCAACCGCTCGATTGCCGTCATCTCGGTGGATCCGACCAAGATGAAGTCCGGCGGAGCGCTGCTGGGGGATAGGATCCGAATGAATGCCATTCATGATCCGCGGGCATTCATGCGCAGTATGGCCACAAGAAAATCAAAGACGGAGATCAGCGAAGCCACAAGCGACGCGATTGCGATCGCCAAGCACGCGGGATACGACTTTGTTATCGTGGAGACCAGCGGAATTGGCCAAGGGGATGCTGCAATAGTAGAGCTGTGCGATATCGCCATGTATGTAATGACCAGCGAATACGGCGCCGCTAGCCAGTTGGAGAAAATCGATATGATTGATTACGCCGACGTAATCGTCATAAACAAATTTGAGCGCCAAGGCTCGGAGGATGCCTTGAGGGATGTCCGCAGGCAGTATAAGCGCAGTAGACGGCTTGATACGGCTCCTAATGAGCAGCTTCCCGTATTCGGAACGATGGCGAGTCAATTCAACGACCCGGGCGTAACGATGCTCTTCCGGCACGTGATGAAGCTTGCCCAGGACAAAACCGGCGGCAGTTGGCCGGTTCGGCTGGATGAGTCCGGTTTAAGGGCTACAAAGAGAAACTTGATTATTCCGCAGGACCGTACCGGATATTTGCGAGAGATTGTTCAGACGGTCCGGCAATACAAGAAGGATATCGAGGAGCAGGTTGCGGTTGTCCGCACGATTGCCCAGCTGAAGGGTACGAGACAGCTCATTTACGCCAATCAGGAACGGCTTCTGACAAGAGAGGAAACGGCGTTTTTCGCGGATAAGCTGGACGCGATGGCTGCGGAATGGGAAGACCGGCTGCATCCCGATTGCCGGAAACAGCTTGCCGATTGGCCGACCATCCGCAATCTTTACCGGCCTGTTGTTCTGGAATCGCTTTCGGGCAGCGCGGTGCCTAAAGTCAGCCTTCCCAAATTCCATGAGACGGGCGAGCTGCTCCGCTGGCTTCTGAAGGAGAACTTGCCGGGGTATTTCCCGTACACGGCGGGTGTATTCGCCTTTAAGCGAACCGACGAGGAACCCAAACGCCAGTTTGCCGGAGAAGGCACGCCGGAGCGGACGAACCGCCGGTTCCATTATTTGTGCCGGAATGACGAGGCCAAGCGGTTATCCACAGCCTTCGACAGCGTGACCTTATACGGCCAGGATCCAAGCAACCGCCCGGATATATACGGAAGGATCGGGAACAGCGGGGTCAATGTTTGTACGCTTGAGGATATGAAAAAGCTGTACGAAGGCTTTGATCTCTGCCATCCGTCGGTCAGCGTGTCGATGACGATTAACGGGCCGGCGCCTATCCTGCTGGCTATGTTCATGAATACGGCGATCGATCAGCAGGCGGATAAATTCATTGCGGAAAACGGCCGACAGCCGGATGAATCGGAGTACCGGAACATCAAGGCGGGAGCGCTCCGATCCGTGAGAGGTACGGTGCAGGCGGATATTTTGAAGGAGGACCAAGGTCAGAATACCTGCATTTTCAGCACGGAATTTTCGCTTAAAATGATGGGAGACATCCAGCAATATTTTATCGATCACGGCGTACGCCATTATTATTCCGTCAGCATAAGCGGATACCACATTGCGGAGGCTGGCGCCAATCCGGTCACGCAGCTGGCTTTTACGCTGGCTAACGGCTTCACTTATGTCGAGTATTATTTGGCCAGGGGCATGTCTATCGATGACTTTGCTCCAAATCTATCGTTCTTCTTCAGCAACGGCCTTGATCCCGAATACAGCGTAATGGGGCGCGTGGCGCGGCGCATCTGGGCAACCGTCATGAAATTTAAATACGGGGCTAACGAACGAAGCCAGAAGCTAAAATACCACATCCAGACATCCGGCCGTTCGCTGCATGCGCAGGAAATGGATTTAAACGATATCCGGACCACGCTGCAAGCGTTAATGGCCACTTACGATAACTGTAACTCCCTGCATACCAACGCGTATGACGAGGCGGTCACGACCCCTACGGAGAACTCCGTCCGCAGGGCAATGGCGATCCAGCTTATTATCAATCGGGAATTTGGACTCGCGAAGAACGAGAATCCTCTCCAGGGCTCTTTTATCGTGGAAGAGCTGACCGACCTGGTGGAGGAGGCCGTGCTGGAGGAGTTTCTGCGCATCCATGAGCGCGGCGGGGTGCTGGGCGCCATGGAAACCCAGTATCAACGGGGGAAGATCCAGGAGGAATCGTTATTTTACGAACGGAAAAAGCATGCCGGTGAGCTGCCGATTATCGGAGTGAACACGTTCCTCAATCCCAATCCCGAAGAAACGCGAACGGATATCGAGCTGGCACGGTCGACGGAAGCAGAGAGGTTGGCTCAAATCCGCCGATTGCAGGCTTTTCAGAAAAAACATCAGGAGGAGTGCCCGGACGCGCTCGAGGAGCTGAAGAAGGCGGCGGTAACCGGCGGCAATCTGTTCGAAGCCTTAATGGAGGTTGTAAAAAGCGCCTCGATCGGTCAAATCACGGATGCGTTATTCGAAGTTGGGGGGCAATACAGGAGGAATATGTAAGGATGGGATAGAAAATATAGGAAAATAGCTATGGCGAGATAAAGCCGAATGAAAAGCTAAGACGAACAGGAGGGAAGCATCCGTGCTTGTGTTGACATTCATTTTAACTTTGATGAACTCGATATTGCTGCTCGTTATTTACCTTAATCTGCCGAAGCGGGATATCGCGCAGGAAGCCGTTGAACGGGCATGGGCGAATGATCGGAGGAGACAAGAAGAGAAGCAGGCGGGCGACTCTTAAAAACTAAACATAACTCTTGAGAATAGAAAAACCTCCAACTCATAAGAATTGGAGGTTAATCTCATACCCGGCTAATCCTCGATATCCGCCCACATTTCCTCTTCGTCCACATCCAGCTTAATGTTGGTGCGGAAGACGCGGCGGTTGTATTGCCGGTACATATATTGCTCGATGGCCTCGAGCAGATTCGCTTCAATGATATATTGGCTCCGACCGTTAACCCATACTTCCGCGGTGAAGCCGTACTCTTCGTCCCAAGCCAGCTGCACCTCCACGTCCGAAGGTTGCACGCCTCTTCGATCTGCCATATGCAGACAAACGGCATTGATAATTTCGTCCGTGTAAATTCTTGTCATTTAGTAGGGTCTCCGTGGATCGGGATTATTTTTTTTCTTGAACATGCGGAACAGCGAAATCACGATTCGTACCAGAACGAAGATCGCAATCAGGTTAATGAGGAGGCCGAAGAACTGACCCATGCCGCCCATATTGCCAAGCAGACCGCCGAACAGCATGCCTGCGAGACCGCCGATCAGCATACCCTTCATAAAGCTGCCGCCGCTGAAAAAGCCTTTGTTCGTTGTCGCAGCGCCGGTTTTATTCGTTGTAGCGCCAGTCTTTGTACCGGAAGTCGATTCCTGTACGTTAGCTTGTTTCTTGGGGGTTTGCGTGTAACTTTGTTTTGGAGATTTGAATCCTCCTCCGCGCTTTGCCGCATCCGCTTGGCCTAGACCAAATGTCAGAAACAAAGCGAAAGCCATGATGACCAGTAACCCTTTTTTCATTGTGTACGTCTCCTCCTGCTTCGATGTGTAGCTCAATAATTGCTATGATACACATTTACGGCTAATATTAACGGAGGTTTCAAAAATATTTTTGTACACAATGTTCCAAATCATATATATGCAAAGGAGAGAACCCCTATGAATTACCCATCTGCTTATATATCGTACCTAGCGGAGTTTAACGGGACGCGGGATTTCTTCGAATGTCATGAGCTACTGGAGGAGCACTGGAAGGAGCATCCGGACGATCCCCGGGCGTTGTTGTGGGTTGGACTCATTCAGCTTGCCGTCGGCCAATATCACGAGCGGCGGGGGAATTCGAATGGTGCTTTAAAAATGTACGAAAAGGCGCTCGGGAAGCTGGATCTGCTCTCCCTTGAGCAGTTAGGTCTGGACGGAACGCGGACGATCGAGGATCTTTCGCGCCGGTACGACTGCCTGCGAAAGGGTCAATCGCTGCCTTACCGAGACATGACGCTTGTCGTAACGGATCCCGAGCTGGAGCGGCATTGCATTCAGCTATGCGATGCCTTACAGGTGAAATGGGGAAGCAGCAGCCCCATGAATGCGGATGCTTTGATTCACCGGCATAAATTGCGTGACCGCAGCGACGTATTAGCGGAGAGGGCAGCAGCAATCGAAGCGAAAAAAAGGAACCGGACCGCGGAATAACCACGCGTGCCCGGTTCCTTTTTTGTATGTTATTTTTGGTAGCCGTCCACGATCAGGTCAAGAGCGCCTGTGTCCGGGTGAATGGCAAGGCCGTGTACCGGAGTGTTAGGCGGAAGAAGCGGGTGGTTGCGCACGATGCTAACGCTCTTCTCGACGCTGTCGCGCAGGTTGTCAAAGCCGGTCAGCCAGCGGTTCAGGTCTACGCCGGAATGACGGAGCGTGTTGATCGTTTGCTCGGAAATGCCGCGTTCCAGCATGTGGCCGACAACAGTCTCCGGATCGATGCCGGTCATGCCGCATCCGTGGTGCGCAATAATAAATACCTCGTCTGCCTTCAGCTCGTAGAGGGCTACAAGGACGCTGCGCATAATGTTGCCGAATGGCTGCGTAATAATCGCGCCTGCGTTTTTGATGATTTTGGCATCGCCGTTTTTCAGGTTCAATGCTTTAGGGAGCAGCTCAACAAGCCGGGTGTCCATGCATGTGACGACAACGATTTTGCGGTTAGGGAACTTATCCGTCAGATATTGCTCGTATTCCTTGTTTTCGACGAAAGCTTTGTTGTGGTTCAAGATTTTTTCCAAGTTGTTCATTTGATTACCTCCTAATAATAACAATAAAAGATTAGTTCTTCAGAAAACGAAGGTCAAGCGTATAGATCTGGCTGTCGCTCTTGAGGCTGTACGCTTCGCGGGCGGCATCATAATCAATACGAAGCTCCGGCTCGAAAAACACTTCGTGGCGAGGCTCGAACCAGAACGGGAACGGGTCGCCTTGGGCAAGCCGGTCGTCCGGGCCGCCTTGCTCAATGAGCTGAAGCGCCGGGACGCCGCTGACGACGCAGCCGCAGCCTTCGGTATCATGCAGCAGCTTCAGCTGCTTGCGGCCTTCCTCTATGTAAGGGGCCAGCGACGTAACGGCAGCAGGAGTAAAAGTTATGCGCATGTCGTATTCTCTCCTTCTCTCTACTCTATTAACGACAAAAAAGGTTAAAGTTGATTATACGTTTTGTAATCGTTAAGATCAAGATAGGCTCTGTTCAAAATGAGCAAATTTGGAATGGGGAAGGTGGATGGAATAATGACGGTACATAAGGAAACAACCGCAAAATTTATGGAAACAATCCGTAAAATGAAAAGCTACGAGGAAGCGCTTGGCGTCCTGTATTGGGATCTTCGGACCGGAGCGCCGCGCAAAGGCATGGATACCCGCTCGGAGGTTATCGGCGCTTTGTCCGGCGACATGTTCAAGCTCTCGACTTCGCCCGAGCTTGGCGAATATTTGAACGAGCTGGAGCAGCCGGCCGCCCGTGAGCAATTATCCGATATTGAACGGAAGCTCGTTAGCGAAACGCGCAAAGACTACGATCGAAGCGTCAAAATTCCGCCAAAGCTTTATCAAGAATACGTTGTGCTTTCATCGCAAGCGGAATCCAAATGGGAGGAAGCCAAAGCAAGCAACGATTACGCCGGCTTCCAGCCGCTGCTCGAAAAAGTCATCGATTATACGCAGCAATTTATTGACCTGTGGGGGCCGAAAGCAACCCGCTACGATACCTTGCTTGACCAGTATGAACCGGGTATGACGACGGCAGAGCTGGACCGCGTGTTCGGCGGCTTGCGCGAGCAGCTGGTTCCGCTTGCTGCCGCAATTGCGGCGTCCCCGCATCAGCCGGATACTTCCTTTCTGGGGCAAAAATACGATAAGCAGGCGCAAAAAGCGTTCAGCTTGTATATTTTGAACCAGATGGGCTACAACTTCGAAGCAGGCCGCCTCGACGAGAGCGTTCATCCGTTTGCAACCGGGCTTAACCCGGGCGATGTCCGCATCACGACCCGTTACCTGGAGAATGATGTGACAAGCGCGCTGTTCGGTACCATACATGAGGGCGGACATGCCTTGTACGAGCAAAATATTATGCCCGAGCTGATCGGCACTACGCTGTGCACGGGTACTTCGATGGGCATTCACGAATCGCAGTCGCGCTTCTGGGAAAATGTCATCGGACGAAGCAAGCCGTTCTGGGAGCAATATTTCGGCAAGCTGCAGGAGAAATTCCCCGGCCAGCTTGACGTGTCGGTCGAACAGTTCTACCGCGGCATTAACGTCGTGCAGCCGTCCCTGATCCGGATCGAAGCCGACGAGCTGACGTACAACCTGCACATTATCATTCGTTACGAGATCGAGAAAATGATCTTTAATGAAGGCGCAAAAGCAGCGGACCTCCCGGCGATCTGGAACGACAAGTACAAGGAGTACCTGGGCATCGTTCCGCCGACTAACGCGGAAGGCGTGCTGCAGGACGTTCACTGGTCCGGCGGAGCGTTTGGCTACTTCCCGTCGTATTCGCTTGGCAATATGTACGCCGCGCAAATCGCCGACACGATGGAGCGGGAGCTCGAAGGCTTCTGGAGCCTGATCGGCCGCGGCGAGTTGCTTCCGATAAAGGAATGGCTGACCGAGCGCATCTACAGGTACGGCAAGCTGAAGTCGCCGTCGGAGCTGATCCAAAGCGTTACCGGCAAGCCGCTGGATCCTCAGCATTTGGTGAGTTATCTCGAGCGCAAATACAAGGATATTTATAAGCTGTAAACCACAAAGTGGCCGTCCCGAGTCGGGGCGGCTTTTTTTTGCTTGGCACGCGGGTATTGTTTCAACTCGTAAACTGCTGCAGCGCGGAAAAAGCCTGCTAATCGGTGGCAAGCAGCCGTTGTGTTTCAGGATTCCAAGCCAAGAGTTCCCATTGTTCGGAATTCACCGACTTTTTTCCTCCTGCATAGGCTATTGTACTTTACTACTTACTTTAATTGAGTAATCACGGGAGGTTTACAGATGAGAAGGAAGCTATGGCTGTCGCTGCTCCTGATTGTGGCGCTTACGACAACGGCCGCGCTGGCCGGCTGCGGCAAGGGAAGCTCGGAGAAGGTTAAGCTGACGATCGGCGAAGTAACGAGGTCGGTTTTTTACGCTCCGGAGTATGTTGCTCTGGCGAAAGGGTTTTTCGCTGACGAAGGACTGGACGTGACGCTGACAACAACGGCGGGCGGGGACAAAACGATGACCGCGCTGCTCTCCAACACGATTGACGTCGCGCTTGTCGGTTCGGAAACGTCGATCTACGTGTACCAGCAAGGTTCCGACGACCCGGTTATCAACTTTGCCCAAGTGACGCAAACCGACGGTACGTTCCTGGTTGCCCGCAATGACCCGAATTTTGACTGGAACAATCTGAAGGGGGCAACATTCCTCGGCCAAAGGAAAGGCGGCATGCCGCAAATGGCGGGCGAATTCACGCTGAAGAAGCATAACATCGACCCTCATGCGGACCTGGAACTCATTCAAAACGTTGATTTTGCGAATATCGCGCCTGCCTTCGCATCCGGCACGGGCGATTATGTACAGCTGTTTGAGCCAACGGCGTCCGTATTTGAAAAGCAAGGAACCGGCAAGGTTGTCGCATCCTTTGGCGTAGAGAGCGGGCATTTGCCGTATACCGTCTTTATGGCGAAACAAAGCTATATCAAGAAAAATACGGCTGCCATTCAATCATTTACGGATGCTGTGCACCGCGCTCAGCTTTGGGTACAAGAAAACGATGCCGCAACGATTGCGGACGTTGTTGCCCCTTACTTCGACAACGTGGATAAAGACATTCTGGTCAGTTCCATTGACCGTTACAAACAACAAGGCTCTTACGCAACGGACCCCGTAATCGACGAAGGCGAATGGAACAACCTGCTGGACGTGATGACGCAGGCAGGCGAGCTCAAGGAACGGACGGAGTACGGCAAAATCGTGGATAACAGCTTTGCGGAGAAATCGATACAAGACGTGAAGAAATAAGCTTGCGTTTAAGAAGCAAGAACGACCATGGCTGTTTAGATGTTCAACAATTAAGCGAACTTTTAGGAGGGACTTTCGATGGCTGGCGAAGATAATCGGCTGGAACTGAAGGATGTGTCCCATGTCTACGTAAACGAAAAGGGTGCTTCCTTGGCCGTCGAGAATTTGAATTTGACGGTTCGGCGCGGTGAGTTCGTCAGCCTCGTCGGTCCGAGCGGCTGCGGCAAGACAACGATTCTTAGCATGCTTGCGGGTTTATTTTCTCCTACGGGAGGGCAGGTGCTTCTCGCAGGAGCGCCCGTCCTTGGTCCGTCCCGGCTGGTTGGTTACATGCTGCAGCAGGATTTCTTGTTTCCGTGGCGGACAATTCGGGATAACGCGGCAATAGGCCTGGAAATTACGGGCGGAAAAACGAAAGAGGCGATGACGGAAGTCGATCGCCTATTAACGGAGCTGGGACTGCCGGGCTCGGGGAGCAAGTATCCGCACGAGCTTTCGGGCGGCATGCGGCAGCGTGTCGCCTTGGCCCGCATGCTTGCGACGAATCCGGAAGTGATGCTGCTCGATGAACCTTTTTCCGCGCTCGATCTGCATATCAAGCTTCAGCTTGAGGATCTGGTAGACGAAACGCTGAAGCGTCTCGGCAAAACGGCCGTGCTCGTCACTCACGATCTGGCGGAAGCCGCTGCGATGAGCGACCGGGTTATCGTGCTGGCCGCGAATCCGGGCAGAATCGTGAAGGAGCTTGAGGTACCGGATGAAATCCGGCAGGCAACGCCGATGGAAGCGCGCAAGCTGCCGGGCTTCCAGGACGTATTCGATCAACTGTGGGCAGAGCTTAACCGGGCGGAAGGAGGCGGCGGGCATGCCTAAGGAAGAGAAGACGCGCGGGCAAGCATGGTTATCCGGCGTTGAGGAAGACCGCGAGAGCGGAATGAGAGAGCTGCACGCGTTATTCAAGCAAAAGGCGAGACGGGTAACCGCGGCAGTAGGAACCACTCAGATTGCTATCCTGCTGTTGTTTATCGCTCTGTGGGAAGCGGCAGGCAGGCAAAGATGGATCGACCCGCTGCTGTTCAGCTACCCGACCAAAATCATCAACCAGCTGTGGAGCTCGATGGCGGACGGCACGATCTGGCCGCACATCGGAATGACCGTGTCCGAGACGATTATCGGATTTCTGCTCGGTACCCTTGTCGGAACCGGCATTGCCGCGTTATTGTGGTGGTTTCCTTTTTTATCGAGGGTACTGGATCCTTATCTGGTCGTATTGAACAGTCTGCCGAAGGTTGCGCTAGGTCCGCTTTTTATCGTTACGCTTGGACCCGGCTTTACTTCGATTGTGGCGGTAACCTTGTCGGTAACGGTTATCATTACAACGATTAATATATACAACCGGTTCAGAGAGATCGAGGCGGGCTATATCAAGGTGGTCCGGCTATTTGGCGCGAGCAGGGCGCAGCTGTTCCGGCTTGTCATTCTTCCCGCCTCATTTCCGGTTATTATTTCGGCCCTCAAGGTCAATGTAGGTCTCGCCTGGATCGGGGTTATCGTCGGCGAATTCCTGGTCGCAAAGCTTGGACTCGGCTATCTGATGATCTACGGCTTCCAGGTGTTCAACTTCACCCTCGTGTTGTCCACGCTGATTGTCATCGCCGTTGTCGCAACCATTATGTATCAACTTGTGGCGATATTGGAACGGAAGTTGACGTCAGGCTGGCGAGAGCGTTAGGATAAGCGTATTAATCTATCCGAACGTGAGGGAAATTAGTGGGCATTCGCATCATCAAAACAGCATTAGCAGCCATTATCGCCATTTATTCGGCTGTATATCTGAACTTGGAGCCGCCGCTTGGCGCGGGTATTCTTGCTATTCTCGGTGTAGAAGTCAGCCGGATGAAAGGGCTGAAGAGCGCTATTCAGCGTTTCGTCGCTTCTTCGCTGGGACTTTTTTTTGCCTCTTTGGTCTTTACGATCTTTGGTTTTCATATTTGGGTAGTGGCTTTATTTATCTTGATGACGTTCCCCGTATTGGCGCGCTTCCAGCTGAAAGACGGGATTGTGACAAGCGCGGTTATCGTGTTCCAGCTGTTTAATCACGGGGAAGTCACCGTTGATGTATTGGAAAACGAAGTGCTGCTCATGATATGCGGCCTTGGCTGGGCAACCGTAATCAACTTCATCTATATGCCGAAGGATCAGCATCTGCTGGAAGGGCTCAAGGCGTCCGTCGAGAAGCTGCTCGGCGATATTTTCACCGAGATGGGCAGGACGCTCCGCGATCCCTCTCATATCTGGAACGGCAGCGAGCTGCTCGAGGTTCACCGGGTTATAGATGAAGGCGCGCGCCGGGCCGTGCTGAACAAGGAGAACCGGCTATTCGGGCAAGAGCATTATTGGTCCACTTACTTCGAAATGCGGCGTCTCCAGCTCGAATCGGTGCAGGCAATGCTGGAAGAGCTTGCGCTCGTCTACGAGAAGCTGCCGCAGAACGAACCGCTTGCGGAGCTGCTGGAGCTCCTGTCCGGGGAAGTGAAATCCGAAGTATACCGCGGGATAACGGAAAAACGCTTGTCCGAGCTGAGGCAGCTGTACAAGTCGATGGAGCTTCCGCGCACGCGGGATGAATTCGAGCTTCGGGCCGCGATTTTGAAGATGACGATGGAGCTTGAAAGGTATCTGGCAATCGCCAAGCGATTAAAGAAAAGAAATGTCATGTTAGACAAAGCGGAGCCATAAAATAAAGAGGGATAAAATTCGTGGCGGCGCGGGAAAGAATCAGTCACCCTAGACGAATGACCTGCATACACTTTAAATGAATGATTGTATGGAGGAGGTTAAATCGATGACATTTGCAGATAAACAGCTACAAGGTAGAGAGATTATAACGAAAGCTGTCTGCGGGAAAGGTCGTAAGTTTTCCACTGTCTCTCATACCGTAACACCGCCTCATCACCCGACCAGCATATTGGGTGCGTGGGTAATCAACCACCAATATGAAGCGGTTCGATCGGGCGACGGAATTGAGGTAATTGGTACTTACGATCTCAACATTTGGTATTCGTATAGCAAGAATTCGCAAACGGACGTAGCAAAAGAAACCGTGCATTACGTTGAGCATGTGCCTCTTTCTTATCTGGACCCTAAGCATCGGTCTTCCACGGAAGAAGTATCCGCCGATTGCATTCAGGAGCCGAATTGCATTGAGGCTAACATCTCGTCAAGCGGTTCCGGCGTTGTCGTTCGCGTTGAGCGCGAGTATGCGGTTGAAATGATCGCCGAGACAAAAGTTTGGGTAGCCTGCTTCCCGGGCGGCTACGACGACGGCAAAGAACTTGAGTTCGGTCTCGGCGACGGGGATTACGAGGATCTGGATCCAGACTTACTGGACGACGACCTGTAAGCCGGAAGCACTTATCCGCTTCTGTACTGTAAGATATGCCGCTATGTCGGCAAATTCGAGGGCGAAAGCCCTCTTTTTGTTGAATTCAATTAATTTGGGCATTCGCCGCATGCCTCTAAAATCATTATCGAATCCAATACAAAGTAGGTGGGCGGGTATGGCTGGCAACCGGCTGAACCGGCTTGGGAACGAACGGCAGGCCATAGCCTTGACGGAAGCCGAAATGCGGGAAAGATGGCTGAGGGCGGGACTTTACCGGAGTCCGCAGGAGGATGAACGCTTATACCGGATTCGGGTTTCCGAGCTTGCGCTGATTGAGATTAAGCGGATTAACCGGGCAGGCAGAACGTTAGGCGGCGGGGAACCGATTGCGGCCGCCGCTGCCGGCCGTCCGGCCGAATGGCCGGCGGATCCCGTGCTCCGCCGGGTAATACGAAGAGGGATTGCGGGACTTTATGCCGCGGGCATCGATGCCGGAGAAGCGGATGTTGCGCTGGGGACGGACGGCCGCGTGTCCATGAGGGCGGCCAGGTGCCGCAAAATAGCTCCGCTGCCGCTGAAAGAGGCGGAAGCGGAGCGCCGGGAACCGCCGCTTCTCATCGGGGCGGATCCGGAGTTTGTGCTTATCCGGCCGGACGGCAAGATCGCCCCGGCCTCCCGGTATTTGGGCGGCGTCTTCGGTGCAGCGGGCAGCGACGCCATGCTGATCGGGCGGCGGCTGATGTATCCCGTCGCCGAGCTGCGGCCCGAGCCTGCCGCAGACCCGGCAAGGCTCGCGGAGGGCATCCGGCGGCTGATGCTCCGAGCCGCCAAGCTTGTCCGCGACCCGAGTCTCCGCTGGGCCGCGGGTGCCATGCCCGTGCCGGGGCTTGCGCTCGGCGGGCATATCCATCTCAGCGGCGTGCGACTGACGCCGCGCCTGCTGCGCCTGCTCGACAGCTACGCCGCGTTCCCGCTGGCGCTGGTCGAGGATCCCGCCGGCCGCGGGCGGCGACCCCGCTACGGCGTTCTGGGCGATTATCGCCAGCAGCCGCATGGCGGCTTCGAATACCGGACGCTGCCGAGCTGGCTGGTGTCGCCGGCCGCGGCCAAAGCCGCCTTCGCGCTGGCGCTTCTCTGCGCGCGCGAGGCGGATGCCTTGCAGGACATACCGGCTCTTGACGAGCGGTATGTCGCAGCTTATTACGCTGGCGACCGCGCAGAGCTCGCCGGCTGTCTCGACGGCGTCGCCGCTTCTATGTCGGCGACAAACAGCTATGCCGCGCTGACGCCGTACATCGAGCCTCTGCTCGATGCGGCGAGGCGCGGCGCCACGTGGGATGAGCGGGCTGACATCCGCGTCAAATGGCGCATCCCGCGCCTATGATGGCTGCGCCGGTTGCCAACGTTCCTGGCGCCGGCTCGCTTGCGTCCGCTTTTTCGAATCCCTCGTCCAGTCTCGATTTCAAATCTGGTTGGCGGTCATTGCGTCCACCGCTAAGGGCGGGGTATCGTTTGGGCTGTCTCAGGCGATAACAGGCTTTTTTCTTCCGGCTGCCTGCCCGGCTTGGGCCATGCAGGTTGGCGCGCGGCAATAGGCTTGGTATAATAGCAGAATGATGTTTTTATTAAATATAAGAAAGTATAGGTTTTCACTATACCTCGCTTATATTTCACCCGCGAAACGCATGCTGCCCCTCCTGAGGACGGAGCAGCGGTTTACGCTTGAAATATAAGAAAGTATAGGTTTTCACTATACCGCTCTTATATTTCACTCGCGAAACGCATGCTTCTCCTTTTAAGGACGGAGCGCCGTTTACGCTTGAATGCTATGTACCTGGGAGGGGCAACGGTGGCCGGTTATACCCCGATGATTCAACAATATCTCGCAATTAAGGAGCAAGCGAAAGACGCGTTCCTTTTCTTCCGTCTCGGCGATTTCTACGAGATGTTTTTTGACGATGCTATCCATGCATCGCGCGAGCTTGAGATTACTTTAACAGGCAGAGAGGGCGGCGTCTCGGAGAAAATCCCGATGTGCGGGGTCCCTTATCACTCTGCGGAAAACTATATTGCAAGGCTGGTCGAAAAAGGCTTCAAGGTTGCGGTCTGCGAGCAGGTGGAGGACCCAAGCGCGGCCAAAGGCGTCGTGCGCCGGGAGATCGTTCGCGTCATTACGCCGGGAACGGTCATGGAATCGAAGTCTCTGGAGAGCAAATCAAATAACTTTATCGTTTCCGTCGGATCGGTCTCCACGGCGGCAATCGGAATGGCCGCCTGCGACCTGTCGACCGGCGAGCTTTATGCGACATCGCTGGCTTTCAATATCGATGCGTTAATTGATGAAATTAACGTCTATCAGCCTGCCGAGATCGTTGGCGACGAAAGCCTGCTGGCACAGCTCAAGGAGCAGGCGGTCTGGAACCGTCCCGTGCTGCTGACAAGCCGCGAGCCGATGGCCGAGGACAAGCTGCGCCAGCAGTTCGAAGCGTCGCAGCTGGAAGGACTTAACGATGCGCGTTACCGCGCGGTCAGCCTCTTGACCGGTTACCTCGAGGAGACGCAGAAGCGCTCCCTAGGCCATGTCCGTACAATCCGCTCTTACGAGCCGAATCAATACATGATTCTGGATCATTACACGCGCCGCAATCTCGAGTTGACCGAAACGGTGCGCGACCGGAGCAAAAAAGGCTCCCTTCTGTGGCTGCTCGACCGAACCCAGACGTCGATGGGGGCAAGGCTGCTCAGACGCTGGATCGACAAGCCGCTTCTCAACCGTTCGAAGATTGAAGAACGGTACGAAGCGGTGGATGCGCTCTACCGGAATTTGATTGCCCGCGACGAAATCCGTTCGGAGCTGAACCAGGTGTACGATCTCGAGCGGCTGGTTGGCCGGGTCGCTTTCGGCAGCGCGAACGGCAGGGACATGAACGCGCTGAAAAGCTCTATCCGCCGAACGCCGCAGCTCGTCGAGCTGGCGCGGCAAGCCGGCTCGGAGCGGCTTCGCCAGCTTGTGGACGGTCTGGACGACTGCTCCGATCTGGCCGATCTGATCGAGACGGTTATCGTGGACGAGCCTCCCGTATCGTTACGGGAAGGCGGGTTAATCCGCGCCGGTTACGACGATTACCTCGATCAGCTTCGGGAAGCCAGCACGAATGGCAAGAAATGGCTAGCCGAGCTGGAACGACGGGAACGCGAAGCGACCGGCATCAAAACGATAAAAATCGGTTTCAACAAAGTGTTCGGTTATTATCTCGAGGTATCCAAAGGCGCCTTGGGCATGCTGCCCGAAGGACGTTACGAGCGGAAGCAGACGCTGGCGAACGCGGAACGCTTCGTCACGCCGGAGCTGAAGGAGAAGGAACGGCTAATTCTCGAAGCCGAGGACAAAATGGTTGATCTGGAGTACGCCCGCTTCATCGAGCTGCGGGATCATCTTGCCCTGCAGCTTCATCGTCTGCAGAGGCTCGCCGAGGTCGTGGCGGAGCTTGACGTTTATCAGTCGCTCGCCACGGTCAGCGCGGAGAGAAGATTCGTCCGTCCGGTAATAACCGATCAATACGATCTCGTTATTGAAGAAGGACGCCATCCGGTTGTTGAGGCGGTAATGGACGGCGTGCCGTTTATTAACAACGCTACTGCGCTTCGCCAAGAGGAGCAGTCGATGCTGCTCATTACCGGTCCGAATATGGCGGGCAAGAGCACCTATATGCGCCAGGTAGCCCTGATTTGCATCATGGCGCAGATCGGCTGCTTTGTGCCGGCAAAGACGGCGGAAATCCCGATGATCGACCGCATCTTTACCCGGATTGGCGCGGCCGACGATCTTATCGGCGGTCAAAGCACGTTTATGGTCGAGATGAAGGATATTCAGCTCATGACGGAAAAGGCCACGGCAAGCAGCCTCGTTATCATTGACGAGCTTGGCCGCGGCACGTCGACAAGCGAAGGGATGTCTATCGCGCAGGCGGTCATCGAATTCGTCCATCACCATATCGGCTGCAAAGCGCTTGTCTCCACGCATTTCCATGAGCTGTCGCATCTGGAGGCTTCTCTTCCGAAGCTGGCGAACGCCTGCATGGCCGTACAAGAAAGCGGCGATCATGTGACCTTCCTGCGCAAGCTGATTCCCGGAGCGGCAAGCACAAGCTACGGGATTTATTGCGCAAGGCTGGCGGGGCTTCCGAATTCCATTATTGACCGGGCTTACGTCCTGCTTGAGCAATTGGAGGAAGGGGCTTCGGAGAAGCCGTCGGCAAGCCCTGCCATTACGGCCTCAAGCGTGGCGGCTGAAGCTCCGACAGCTTCGTCTTATACTGCGGTTCCCGATTCCGGGCTGGTATTCAAGGAAACGGCAGCCGCTGTCCAGCTCTCTATTTTTGACGAGCCGGAAGCGCCCGTTCAACCGCCGCAGGAGCAGGGACGCCGCAAAGCTTCGCCGAAGGCCGAGCAGCTCGCCGACCAGCTCCGGAAGCTGGACTTGTTCAATATGACGCCGATGCAAGCGATGCAATGGCTGAACGAAATGAAGCAGAAGCTGAACGATTAACCTGAAAGGCAGCATAAAAGGTTTAGAAGCGAGGAGGGGTTCGCATGGGGAAAATCCAGGTATTGGACGAGCAGCTTGCCAACCAGATTGCGGCGGGCGAGGTCGTGGAACGGCCTGCGTCCGTCATCAAGGAGCTGGTCGAGAACGCGATTGATGCCGGCAGCTCCGTTATCGATATCACGATCGAAGAAGGCGGATTGTCGTTTATTCGGGTTACCGATAACGGCGCGGGCATAGAGCCGGCGGATATGGAAACCGCGTTCCAACGGCACGCCACGAGCAAAATCTCGTCCAGCAGCGATTTGTTCAAGATCGCAAGCCTTGGCTTCCGCGGCGAGGCGCTGCCGAGTATCGCGGCCGTATCGCGGCTCGAATGCGTGTCGTCGACCGATTCGACGGGCCTAGCCCAGCGCCTTGTGATAGAAGGCGGAACGGTTACGGCGAGCGAGCCTGCCAACGCCCCTCAAGGCACCGATATGTCGGTGCGGGATTTATTTTACAATACGCCGGCAAGGCTGAAATATATGAAGGCCATCCAGACGGAGCTTGGACATATAACCGATTACGTCTACCGGATTGCCTTGGCGCATCCCGGTATCGCGATCACGCTGAAGCATAACGGTTCGGTGCTGCTTCGGACGCTTGGCACGGGGGACAGACTGCAAGTTATCGCGGCCGTGTATGGAACGAATACGGCTAAGGCGATGCTGAAGGTGGAAGGCGAGACGTCGGATTACGATTTGCGCGGTTACGTATCGAAGCCGGAGCTGACGCGGGCGAACCGCAACGGCATGACCGTGATCGTGAACGGCCGCTACATCCGCAGTCATGCGGTCAATCAGGCCATCCTGCAGGCTTATCATACGCTGCTGCCAATCAACCGCTTCCCGATCGTGGTATTGGAGATCGGCATGCATCCAAGCCTCCTTGACGTGAACGTGCATCCTTCCAAGATGGAAGTCCGTTTCAGCAAAGAAAATGAGCTGAGAACGCTGGTGGAGCAGGCGGTAAAAGGCGCCCTCGGACAGGTCAGGCATATTCCGGGACCGGCCGAAAAGCGAGAACGGGAAAAGCCGATGTTCGTACAGGATGCGATCTCCTTCCACCGGCCGGATCCGCTGTCGATGCCTTGGGGACAGGAACGGACGCCACCCAGTGCCGACGGTCCGTCGGGAGCTTCGGGCGGTTCCGCCCGTTCGTCAAGCGCCTATAATCCAAGCAGACCGGCCGGCTCATCATCGTTACCGTCAGCTGGGACGGGCTCAGCCTACAATCCGTCGTTCCCTCAGCTTCCGAAGCGCGATTACGTGCCAAAGGATGCGGCGGAGCGTTTGTACAAGCCCGCGGAGCAGCGCGACATATCCGTTCGCGAAGCAGCGGCTCCCTGGGAGCAAGCCGCGCCGGCGCTGCAGGCACCGGAAGAAACGGCAGCCCCATCCCAGGCCCCTGATTCGGAGCCGCCAGTCGGAGAGACGAAGGAGCGGCCGGACGGTACGCCGGCTTTCCCGGAGCTGTACTGGATCGGGCAGCTGCACGGCACGTATATCGTGGCGCAAGCTGAGGAAGGTCTGTATCTGATCGATCAGCATGCCGCGCATGAACGGATTAATTACGAATATTACTTCCGGAAATTCGGCAATCCGCAAGCGGCAAGCCAGCAGCTTCTCGTTCCGCTCACCTTGGAATTTACATCCGGCGAAGCGGAGCAGCTGCGAGGCATGACCGGTTTATTCCAGGAAGCCGGAGTTGAATTGGAGCCCTTTGGGGCGCAGACTTTTCTTATCCGCTCGTACCCGGAATGGTTCCCGCAGGGCGAGGAGCAGGCCATTATCGAGGAAATGGCAGAATTGCTGCTAAGCGAACGCAAGTCCATCAATATCGCGAAGCTCAGGGAAAAAGCGGCGATTATGTGCTCCTGCAAAGCGTCGATTAAAGCCAACGACCGGAAGACCCGTGAAGAGGGAGAAGCATTGCTGGCCCGACTCGCGGCCTGCAACCAGCCTTATACCTGTCCGCATGGCCGTCCGATTGTGGTTCATCTTTCGACTTATCAGCTTGAAAAAATGTTTAAACGGGTGATGTCATGATTGTAACTACCTCCGACAAGCCGTCTCAGCGGGCGTTATCGACAGCCAGAAGGCTTGCGGGAGAGCTGTCCGCTCAGTACGTACCGCGAGGCAAACAGACGCTTCGCCAGATGGCGGAAAGGATGGCTGTGATCCGGCTGATCGTCGTAACGGAGAAGGAAGTCCGCTATTACGACGGCCAGACGGAGTCGCCGCTCTATTTTCATCCCAGCATGGCATTCGTAAGGGTGAAGAGACTGCGGCGCGGAGAAAGCGATCCGCTGCTTGATCTGACGGGCTGTAAGCCGGGAGACATCGTCATAGATTGTACCGCCGGTCTTGCCGCGGATTCTCTCGTATTCTCGTACGCGGCAGGAGAGACGGGAGCGGTGACGGCCATAGAAAGCGAGCCGGTCTTGTGCGCGGTCGTGCGCGAAGGATTGGCCGGCTATCAGTCCGGCTTAACGGATGTGGATGCAGCCATGCGCAGAATCCGAATGATCAACGTTAATCATGCCGAATATTTGGCGGGACTTCCGGACAACAGCGTCGATATCGTATACTTCGATCCGATGTTCCGGCAGCCGATTCACGAATCCAGCGCCTTGGAGCCGCTGCGCAAGCTGGCCAACGGCAGTGCGCTGACGGTGGAAGCCGTGCGGGAGGCGATCAGGGTCGCGCGCAAGACCGTCGTCATGAAGGAGCACCGCGAGAGCGGGGAATTCGAACGGCTTGGATTCGAACGGCGGCATGTGAATACGTCGAAAATAGCTTATGGAGTGATAGAGGTTGCAGGAAGCAGCAAATAAGGAACGCAAGCAGCCGCTGCTTGTTCTGGTAGGACCGACGGCTGTAGGCAAGACACAGCTCAGCCTCGATCTCGCCAAAGCATGGAACGCCGAGATCATATCCGGCGATTCGATGCAGGTATACAAGGAAATGGATATCGGCACGGCCAAGCTGCCTCTAGCCGAGCGGCAAGGGATCGTCCATCATCTGATCGATATTTGCGAACCGGACGAGGCTTATTCGGTCGCGGACTTTCAGCAGCATTGCAGAGAAGCGATTGCCGATATTTCGGCAAGAGGAAAGCTTCCTTTTATCGTGGGAGGCACCGGACTTTACGTTGAATCCGTCTGCTACGGCTTTGAATTTAACGAAAACGGCTCGGATCCCGCATTCCGCGACGAGCAGCAGCGATATGCCGATGAGCACGGCGCGGAAGCGCTCCATGCCAGACTAGCCGCGGTAGACCCGAAATCCGCCGAACGGCTGCACCCGAATGATCAGCGCCGCATCATCCGCGCGCTTGAAATCTTTCATCTGTCCGGCGAGATGATGTCTGCGCAGCTGGAAAGACAGAAAAAAGAATCGCCCTACGAATTGTGTATACTAGGTCTCGCCATGGATAGAAAAGTGCTCTACTCGCGTATCGAACAGCGGGTTGATCAAATGCTGGAGGATGGACTCGTCGAGGAAGTAAGAGGACTGCTGGACCGCGGCGTGGCGGAGGACAGCCTTGCCATGCAAGGGCTTGGCTACAAGGAAATCGTCATGTACCTGCGCGGCGAATGCACGCTTGAGGCGGCGGTGGAGCTGCTGAAGCGGGATACGAGAAGGTTCGCCAAACGCCAGCTTTCCTGGTTCCGGCACATGAAGGATATCGAGTGGATCGACATGGGGGAAAATTTTCACAACAATTTGCGGCGGATTCATGGTATAATAGCAGGAAAGTTTCAAGTCAATCTTGAATATACTTCTAATCAATCTTTTTTAGACGGGGGTAACGTCCAATGAACAAATCGATCAATATTCAAGATACTTTCTTGAACCAACTGCGTAAAGACAACATTCCGGTTACGGTTTTCTTAATGAACGGCTTTCAGATCAGAGGCGTTATTAAAGCGTTCGATAACTTTACGATCATCATTGACAGCGAAGGCCGTCAGCAAATGGTGTACAAGCACGCGATCTCGACGTTTACTCCTCAGCGTAACGTATCCTTAATGCAAGACAACAGTGCTTCGGAAGCATAGAACGTAACGTTATTTGTGAAACCTTCTTCTTGCAGGTAACGTTTAACTTGATAGCGGAAGGCAAGAACAACCCGCTCCAGCAGGGTTGTTCTTTTCATTCCGGGGTATATTGAAGGGTAAAGAAACAGATTTTGGAACAACTGGAGGGAACCTTATGGCTGAACAACCAAGACGAAGCAAAGTGAAGGAGGCGAAGCGCGGGTCCGTTAAGAAAAAGAAGAAAATGACGCCCCGTAAATGGTTTTTCGCTCTTTTCTTCACCATCGTGTTTGCCATCGTCTGCGGAATCATCGGTTATTTGTTTATTACCTTGAACGGCGAACGGATCTTGACGGAAAATGCGGATAAGCTTGAGCTCGGCGAAGCGTCTATTATATATGATGCAAACGGCAACGAAGTGACCAAGCTGTACGACGCAAGCGCGAACAGGGAAATTGCCGAATATGACGAGATGCCGAAGCTGCTGCTGGACGCTTTCGTTGCAACGGAGGACCAAAGGTTCTACGAGCATTCCGGGATTGACTTCTTCTCCATCGGACGCGCCGTCGTGAAGGACGTTATCGCGAGAAGCAAAGTGGAGGGCGCGAGTACCATTACCCAGCAGCTCGCCAAAAATATATTTTTGACCGCGGACAAAACCTTCTTCCGCAAAGCGACGGAGGCTTCCATTGCGGTAGCGCTTGAGAATAAATATTCCAAGCAGGAGATTTTGACGATGTACCTGAACCGGATTCCGTTCGGCAAAGGGATCTACGGTATTAAGGGCGCGGCGGATTATTATTTCGATACGGATCTGAAGGATTTGAAGCTATGGCAGATTGCCACGCTTGCGGGAATGCCTAAAGCGCCAAACCGTTACAATCCGATTAATGACCCCGAATCCTCGATGACGCGGCGGGCTGTCATTTTAAAGCTGATGTACGATCAAAAATTGATTACGCAGCAGGAAATGGAGGAAGCGAAAGCGGTTGTTTACGAGCCGCCGGCTAACCTCGATCAAAAGAAAAGCGATCCTTACAAAGCTTATGTCGATTACGTCATCGAAGAAGCGGTTAAAGTCATGCCGGGAATGACCGAGGATGAGCTTCGTATCGGCGGCTACCGCATTTATACGTCTCTCAACCCGACGGCCCAGCAAGCCGTCGAGAAGGAATTCGCGGATGACAGCAACTTCGAGAAGAGTCCGGACGATCAGAAGGCGCAAGGCGCCATGATTATCATGGATCACCGGGACGGCACGATTCAGGCGATGGCCGGGGGACGGGATTACGTCCGCAAGGGCTTGAACCGCGTAGAAGTGAAGCGCCAGCCTGGTTCCGCCTTTAAGCCGATCGTCTCTTACGGCCCCGCGCTGGAAACCGGGGATTATTATCCTTGGACGGTCCTAAATCAGGATTCGCAAAAATGCTTCGGCAACTATTGTCCAAGGGATCCTCATGGAGCAAGTCCGGTAACCATGCAGGAAGCAATCAAGGAATCCCGCAACCTTGCGGCTGTATGGACCCTTAACCAGGTTGGAATAGGCAACGGTATTGCCTTTGCCAAGAAGCTGGGCATGGAGCTTGCTCCGGAGGACCGCAACCTTGCGATTGCGCTCGGGGGTCTGACGCAAGGGGTAACGCCGATGCAAATGGCGGAAGCTTACAGCGTATTCGCAAACGGCGGCAAATCGGTTGATCCGCATACGATCACGAAGATCGAGACCGCAGCGAACAAAAAAGTATTCACGTACCATGCGCCGGCGGCGAAGCAGCTGATGAAGCCGGAGACAGCCTGGTATATGACGCAAATGATGCAGACCGTTCTGGAGAAAGGCGGTACGGGTACGGGTGCCCGGATCGACCGTCCGGTTGCGGGCAAGACGGGCACGTCGCAGCACGGTATTCCTAACTTCAACTCCAGCGCCAACCGCGACGCCTGGTTCGTCGGTTACACACCGGAATGGACCGCTGCCGTCTGGATGGGTTACGATATTACAGACAAGCAGCACGTCATCAAGAAGAGCAGCTCGCAAGCCGCGGCGATGTTCGGCAAGGTTATGAAGCAAGCCATGAAAAATGTGCCGAAGTCCTCGTTCAAACAGCCTGAGGGCATCAAGCAGGAAGTGAAAGAACAAGCGCCGGTTACAAACTTCAACGCGGTGTTCCTGGAAGACCAGGCGAAGGTGCAGCTGTCCTGGACCGCGCCGGCGAACAGCGAAGGAGTTACTTACCGCGTATACCGCAAGGACTCGGAACAATCGGAGTACTCCGTATTCGTGGACGTAGCTAACAATACGGTAGACGATATGACCGTATTCCCGGGCATGAAGTATCAATACTATGTTGTGGCTTATAACGCGGAAGAAGATAAGGAAAGCAAACCTTCCGACACGATTACGATCGATGTGCCGGAGACCGAAGTGGATATTCCGGAGCAGCCTATGGAGCCGGATCAGCCGTCCGACGGCGAACTTCCGGGCGATGGAAACAACGGAGGGGAAGTATCGCCTCCGCCATCCGCGGATCCGAATCAGCCGGTGGAGTCGGAGACGCCCGGCGATGGCGGCACCGTCTCGCCAGGTCCAGGCAATAACGGGAACGGAAACGGCGGCGGGAATGGCAACGGAACTGTGAACCCTGACCAAGGTGCCGGGGGGCCGATCGAATCGGCCGATCCCGGATCCGGGAACGGAACGGTAACGGGGAAGGGAACCACTGACAAAAACGAAGCCGGAAGTGCAGGCGGCAAAGCGTAAGGAGCTGGACTTGGAATATGGGCAAGCTGGGGAAATTTACTTGGAGCATCATCATAATCGCAGCAGTAGCCGTATTATTAACCAGCTGCGGCTCATCCGGCGGCTCGCCCGGACTGAAATGGGATAAGATGCCGGAAATGTCGATCAGTTTGAATAAACAGTACACCGCCAAATTTTCGACCAGCAAAGGCGATTTCGCCGTAAAGCTCTATGCGGAGGAATCGCCGGTAACGGTCAACAATTTTGTGTTTCTCGCGCGTAACGGTTATTACGACGGCCTTACGTTTAACAGCATTATCGAATCGTTTATGATTCAAGGCGGGGATCCGAAGGGCGATGGAACAGGAAATCCGGGTTATTCGATACCGGATGAGTTTGATACCAGCCTGAAATTCGAGCCTGGAATAGTCGCTATGATGAACGGCGGGAAACCGAACTCGGGAGGCAGCCAGTTTTTTATCTGTACCGGTCCCGACTCCCTGAACTTGAACCAGACGCCGACTTATTCCATCTTCGGCAAGGTTGACAGCGGTATGGATACGGTGCTGGAGATTGCCAAAACACCGGTAAACGACAAACATGTACCACAGGATAAGGTCATTATTAATACGGTTACGATAGTGGAAACGTAAAGAATAAACCGGTGTTAAACGGGATAAAGCGGTTTGTCCGCTTTGTCCCGTTTTTTGTTTTTGGCCCGGCTGTCACCTAAATCCTGTGAAAAGCTTGGTTTATTTTTCATGCGTAGTGGAGATGAGCGTTAAGTTATGGTAAGCTTTTTACAACGCTATCCATCATCATCGAAAGCCAAGTATTACAGGCTTATCTCAAGC
Organism: Paenibacillus sp. BK720; assembly: GCF_011761545.1. Classification (NCBI taxonomy): domain Bacteria; kingdom Bacillati; phylum Bacillota; class Bacilli; order Caryophanales; family Paenibacillaceae; genus Paenibacillus; species Paenibacillus sp. BK720. The sequence continues at coordinate 1,420,404 of NZ_JAASRQ010000001.1, forward strand.
GGAAAGGTACGTTCCGTATGAAACGAAAATTTTCGGACCGGGCAAACTGGCGTCGCATTATACGCAAAAGCTATAATTGTCTGGCGCTCGACAATGATGAATTCAAAGGTCTTGTCACGTTTTACCGGATTCATGAGTTGCGTGAGCCGCTATGGAAGGAATATAACGGGCGGCGTTTATGTCTGGCGGACCGCGGTTATTTATGGATGCAGCATTTTCCTCGGGGCGAGCATTTTGTCGTGACAACGATGTTTGACGATAAAGGCCGAGTGGTGCAATGGTACATTGATATTTGCAAAACGCAAGGGCTGACGGATCAGCATGTGCCATGGTTTGACGACCTTTATCTGGATGTTGTCGTGCTGCCAAGCGGGGAAGTATTTCTTCTCGATGAGGATGAGCTGGAGGAAGCTCTCCGTGACGGAGAGGTAACGGGGAAAGAAGCGGCGCTTGCAAGAAAGACAGCAGGAAGATTGCTTTCCAGTATCCGGAACGGCCGGTTCCGGTATTTCACGCTCAGCTTGAAGCATCGTAAAAGCTTGACGGAGAGAGAGCTAAGAGAATCATGAAAAGTATCGTTCAGACGGGGAGCAAGTCACGCAAACGGCGCGGGCTGCTCCTGTTTCGTCTCTTTGTCGGATTATGTCTGCTCGGGGTATTGTGCTGCGGGTACCTGATATGGCTGATTAACAGCTACGACGAATCCAAGCCGGTCGAACAAGCGGATGCCGCTATCGTGCTGGGCGCTTCCCTGTGGTCGGACAAACCGAGTCCGGCTTTGAAAGAGCGTCTCGATTTTGCGGACAAGCTGTACAAGGACGGCAAGGTGAAAATGCTTATTTTGAGCGGAGGCCTTGACCGCAACGGATCAAAGCTGACCGAAGCGCAAGGGATGCGGGTCTATCTGCTTGCCAAGGGAATTCCGGAAGATAAGATGCTGCTTGATAATGCGGCGCGAAGTACATACGAGAATCTGCTGAACAGTAAAGTTATTGCCGCGGAGCATGGCTTGAATAAGCTATTGATCGTGACTCACGATTATCATGCGCCAAGAGCGATGGAAATGGCCCGTTATCTCGATTACGAGAATGTTCAGGCCGCAGCCTTTCATTCCGAAGTGCTGAGCCCGTTCAAGAACCAGTCGCGCGAAGTGCTGGCGTATGCCAAGTGGAAGGTGGATGCGGTCCTGCTGCATTTTGGTTACCGTTCTCCCGACTATCCTTAAATAAAATCTGTTAATATGACCGATTCCGATAGAATACACTTGTTAGAAGCGGGATATGCCGGGCTTATCTTACCGGCATGCCAAACGCTAGTGACGGTGCGAAGGATAGGTGATGCAATAGATGAGCGGACATGTCATGTCGGGATCGAATAACGGAGCAAGGCCGTCCCGTCAAATTAATGTGGTGTTAAGAAGCCAGGAACCGGTCCAGATGACGGCATCTGCGCCTGTAGTCGATAATGAACCGCTGCCAGCCGTCAAGCCGCTCCCGCCGGGAGACCATTTTGCCGATATTCAGAAAGAGCTTGAGCCGATGGTTGGCATGGACAATGTGAAAGCTCTTGTATATGAAGTCTACGCGCTTTTATATATAACCCGCATGCGTGCGGAAGCCGGCTTGTCAGGCGGATCCCATGTCTACCATATGATCTTTAAGGGGAATCCCGGAACAGGCAAGACTACCATAGCCAGAATCGTGGCGAAGCTGTTTCAGAAGATGGGAGTCCTATCGAAGGGGCATCTGATCGAAGTGGAGCGGGCTGACCTGGTTGGCGAATATATCGGGCATACGGCCCAGAAAACGCGGGATATGGTACGGAAAGCGATTGGCGGCGTTCTCTTCGTGGACGAAGCGTACAGCCTTGCGCGGGGCGGGGAGAAGGATTTCGGCAAAGAAGCCATCGATACGCTGGTAAAAGCAATGGAGGATCACCGCAATCAGTTTGTGTTAATCCTGGCGGGATATCCGGCGGAGATCGATCATTTTCTGCTGACGAATCCCGGTTTGCCTTCGCGGTTTCCGATCCAAATCGATTTTCCTGACTATTCGATTGACCAATTGATCCAAATTTCCGAGCTGATGGCGAAGGAAAGGGATTATAATTTGATGCCGCAGTCCATATTTAAGTTAAGGCAGCATTTGATTCAGGAGAAGATGAGCGACATATTCTCGTTTAGCAACGCCAGATACGTGCGGAATATTATCGAGAAATCAATCCGATATCAGGCTGTCAGGCTGCTGAATCAATATTCCAACAGCATTCCCCCAAAGCAGGAGCTGATGGCGATCAAGCCGGAGGACTTCAAATGGGAAACGAAATAACTCCACTCTAGAAGGAGCAATCATGCGAGAAAAAACATTCAATACGACGACTGCCATGCAGGAACGCGCTGTCTTGGTCAGTCTGGTTACCCCCGATATTAAACGGGGAATCAGCGATCCCGAGCATTCGCTCGAGGAGCTGGTGGCGCTTGCCGAGACGGCGGGAACCGAAGTGCTGACTACGATGGTGCAAAATAAAGAAGCTCCCGATACCAAGTGGTTCATCGGCAAGGGTAAGGTCGAAGAGCTAAGAGCGATCGCCGACGAATTGGGAGCAACAACGGCAATCTTTGACCAAGAGCTGTCGGGCGCGCAGGTTCGGAATCTGGAAGAAACGCTGGATCTGAAGATTGTGGACCGGACGCAGCTTATTTTGGATATTTTCGCCCAACGGGCGAAGACGCGCGAAGGGATCATTCAGGTAGAGCTGGCGCAGCTCAGCTACTTGCTTCCGCGTTTGTCTGGCCACGGCAAGAATCTGTCGCGGCTTGGAGGCGGGATCGGAACGAGAGGTCCCGGCGAATCCAAGCTTGAGACAGACAGGCGGCATATTAGAGGCAGGATTTCCGACTTGAAGGAACAGCTGGAGGAAGTGGTCCGCCACCGGAAGCTGCACCGGGAGAGAAGGAAGAAATCCGGCGTGATTCAGGTTGCGCTTGTAGGCTATACGAATGCCGGGAAATCCACGCTGCTCCGGGAATTGACGAGCGCTGACGTCTATGTGGAGAATCAGCTGTTCGCCACGCTTGATCCGACTTCCCGCACGCTGGAGCTGCCAAACGGCCGCGAAGTCGTTCTGACGGATACGGTTGGATTTATTCAGAACCTTCCCCATGACCTTGTGGCGGCATTCCGCGCGACGCTGGAGGAAGTACTGGAGGCTGATCTGGTACTGCATGTCGTGGACGGCAGCTCGCCGATGCGCGAGGAGCAGATGAGAGTCGTGGAACAAATCCTTGGCGATCTAGGAGCTGCGGGAACTGCCAGCTTGACGATCTTCAATAAAAAGGACCTGTGCGAAGAGAATCATGTGGAATTGCCGACGCCGGGCACGGATACGCTTGTTATCAGCGCTTATCAAAAAGATGATCTTGAGCTGGTTCGGAATAAAATTCAGGATAAACTGACCGGCGACACGGTTACTTTCGTCCTGCCGGCCGACCGCGGCGACTTGATTGCGCTTGCGTACCGGAGCGGGGAAGTCGTGGGCAATGAAGTGAGCGAGGATGGCGAAGCCTTGCGTCTCACCGTGCAGGTAAGCCGTCAGGCTTACGAGCAAAACGGCCACAAGCTTCAGCCCTATATTGAATAATAGAATTGGGTTACGTTAACTAAGGGAGAGACAGGCTTAAAATGAGTTACAACAATCAACAAGAAGACAATCCGTCCGTATGGGATGAACTTGAGAAATTAGCGGATGAAGCGGAGGAGCTGGCTGCCGGCCAGCTTCGCTCCATTGACCGCATCGCGGAAAAAAATCAGTGGAAGGTGATTCGCGCTTTTCAGCGGCATCAGGTCAGCGATTTTCATTTTACCGGCTCAACGGGGTATGGCTACAATGACCGGGGCCGCGAAGTGCTTGATCTGGTCTACGCGGATGTATTTGGGGCAGAGGCGGCGCTTGTGCGCCCGCATTTCGTATCCGGCACGCACACCATCGGGTGCGCGTTATTTGGCGTGCTCCGGCCAGGGGATGAACTGCTTTACATGACAGGCAAGCCGTATGATACGCTGCACAAGGTGATCGGCAAGCCGGCAGACGGGACAGGCTCCTTGCAGGATTGGGGCGTTCGTTATAACGAAGTGGCCCTGAACGAGGACGGAAGTCTGGATTGGGCTAATATTGAAGCCAGCATCAACGAGCGGACCAAGGTAATCGGCATACAACGTTCTAGAGGCTACAGCTGGAGAGCGTCATTTACCGTTGCCGAGATCGGAGATATGGTTCAGCGGGTGAAGCAGATCAAGCCGGATGTGCTCGTGTTCGTGGATAATTGCTACGGGGAATTTACCGAGCTTCTTGAACCAACCCAGGTTGGGGTTGATCTCATGGCAGGTTCGCTTATCAAAAACCCGGGAGGCGGACTTGCTTCCACAGGGGGATATATCGCGGGTACTGCCGCTGCGGTGGAGCAAGCCGCTTTTCGTCTTACTGCGCCCGGCATCGGTGGTGAAGTGGGCGCAATGCTGGACACGCTGCGAGGTATTTATCAGGGCTTGTTCCTGGCGCCGCATCTGGTTGGACAAGCGGTTAAAGGCAGCGTATTTGCTTCGGCGATGTTTGAGCAGCTTGGCTTCGAGACGAAACCTCATTGGTCCGAGCCGCGTACGGATCTCATACAGGCCGTCCGTTTTGGCGGTGCGGAGCAGCTGATCGCTTTTGTGCAAGGCATTCAGAAGGCTGCGGCGGTGGATTCGCACGTTGTGCCGGAGCCGTGGGACATGCCGGGATACGAGCATCCCGTCATTATGGCGGCAGGTACGTTTATTCAGGGCGGTAGTCTCGAATTGTCTGCGGATGCGCCAATCCGCGAGCCTTATATCGCTTATATGCAAGGCGGCTTGACGTTTGCCCATGCGAAGTTTGGTGTTCTTACAGCGTTACGTCGACTCATAAGCGACGGCCTTATCATAATTAAACGTAATTAAACCTAACACAACTTGACACGTTTTTGGTAGGGCGTTATGATAGGTGTATAAATGAGCGACTGGAAGGTTGATGCGACATGGGTGACGATATTCGTAGAAACATGGCCTTATTTCCGATCGGTATCGTAATGAAGCTGACGGATCTAACGGCGCGTCAAATTCGTTATTATGAGCAGCATGAATTGATTGTTCCCGCCAGAACGGCGGGCAACCAGCGACTGTTCTCTTTTAATGATGTAGAGCGGTTATTGGAGATTAAGGCATTGATCGAAAAAGGCGTTAACATCGCCGGCATTAAGCAAGTCATGAATCCGGTTTCAAAAGAATCGGACGATGCGACAATCGTAAGCGAGCAGTCCGAAGTGAAGCGCAAGGAGCTTTCCGACGCGCAGCTGCACCGCCTTCTCAAGCAGCAATTGCTGGAGAAACGCCCTGGCCAGGCTTCGCTTATTCAAGGGCAGCTGTCCCGTTTCTTGAACAAGCGGTAGCATGTCCTATTGTTAAACGAACAAGGTAAAGCGTATGCTTACGAAGCAAGAATTGCTTCACAATTCTTTTGAAGGAGATGAATGCTGTGAGCTACACAAAAGAGGATATTAAACGCATTGCGGAGGAACAGAACGTACGATTTATCCGCCTTCAATTTACCGATTTGCTTGGTACGATCAAAAACGTAGAAATTCCGGTCAGTCAGCTTGATAAAGCGTTGGACAATAAAATGATGTTCGACGGATCTTCCATCGAAGGTTACGTTCGTATCGAAGAATCTGACATGTACTTATACCCTGATCTGGATACTTGGGTCGTATTCCCATGGGTTGCGCAAGACCGAGTCGCCCGTCTGATCTGCGATATTTACATGCCTGACGGAACTCCGTTTGCAGGCGACCCGCGCGGCATTCTGAAGCGTGCGCTGCAGGAAGCGGAAGAAATGGGCTTTACGGCAATGAACGTTGGTCCTGAACCGGAATTCTTCCTGTTCAAGACGGATGAGCGCGGCGAGCCTACAACCGAGCTGAATGATCAAGGCGGATACTTCGACCTTGCTCCTATGGACATGGGCGAGAACTGCCGCCGCGAAATCGTGCTTACGCTGGAAGAAATGGGCTTCGAGATTGAAGCTTCCCACCATGAGGTGGCTCCCGGCCAGCACGAAATCGACTTCAAATATGCGGATGCGATTAAGGCAGCTGACCAAATTCAAACGTTTAAGCTTGTGGTTAAGACGATTGCAAGACAACACGGCCTTCATGCCACCTTCATGCCAAAACCGCTGTTTGGCGTAAACGGTTCCGGTATGCACTGCCACCAGTCGCTCTTCCAAGGCAGCACAAACGTATTCTATGACGAGAAGGATCGTCTGGGCCTTAGCCAAACGGCACGTTACTACATGGCGGGCATCCTGGAGCACGCTCGCGCAATGGCGGCTATTACGAACCCTACGATCAACTCGTACAAACGGATGGTTCCCGGTTATGAAGCGCCTTGCTACGTAGCTTGGTCGGCAAGCAACCGCTCGCCAATGATCCGTATCCCGGCGTCCCGCGGTCTTAGCACCCGTATCGAGGTTCGCAACCCGGATCCGGCGGCCAACCCTTATCTGGCTCTTGCCGTCATGCTGAAAGCCGGCCTAGACGGCATCAAGAACAAAACGGCGCTTCCGGCTCCCGTAGACCGCAACATCTACATCATGACGGAAGAAGAGCGCCTGGAATCCGGCGTGCCAAGCCTTCCTTCCGATCTGAAGGAAGCGCTCGACGAAATGCTGCGCAGCGACGTTATCTGCGATGCGCTTGGCGAACATGCTCTTGCCCATTTCTACGAACTGAAAGAAATCGAATGGGACATGTACAAAACGCAAGTCCATCAATGGGAACGCGATCAGTATCTGACGCTGTACTAGGAAGGAAATCCCTTGGCGCTCTAAGCGTCCGGGGATTTTTCTTTTGAGGGCATTTTTAATTTAATTCGTGGACAAAGGGGAGTGCCCACTATATGCCCACATTACCCCCCCTTATTTTCAACCTATCTCCTGTATAAAGTCGGGGAACTGGCGGGGATCACGTTAGCAAGAATGATGTAGACGATAAGATTGCAGGGGATAAAGAGGAGGAACAACAGTCTTACATATAAAGGGGAGAGGTTGCAGTATTCGGCAATTCCTCCGCAAACACCGGCTATGGATTTGTTGAGCAAAGACCTGGTTAATTTCTTCTTCACGCTTAACCCCCTCAATACCAAGCAGAATAAGTCATTTGATCATACCATAATCAGGAAAATAAAAAGAGGCTGTTCTCCCTAACCGAATGTGAATTCGGATTAGCGGGAACAGCCTCTTCTATATCAATAGGTCAGTGGAAGTCGCGGAACAAGCCAACCACTTTGCCGAGAATGGTGACGTTGTTCAGGCGAATCGGCTCCATGGTGGAGTTCTCCGGCTGGAGGCGGATATGATCCTTCTCTTTGTAGAAGGTCTTCACTGTCGCTTCGTCGTCTTCCGTCATGGCTACTACGATATCGCCGTTATTGGCGGTCTGCTGCTGGCGGACGATAACATAGTCGCCGTTATGTATACCGGCTTCAATCATGCTGTCGCCAATGACATTCAGGATGAATACTTCATCGTCGCCTACGAAGTGTGCAGACAATGGGAAGTATTCTTCAATATTCTCAGTGGCCGTAATCGGCACGCCTGCCGTTACCTTGCCGACAATCGGTACCTGAGCCACAGCGGGGAGGATAATGCCGTCAACACCGTCTTGATCCAAAATTTCGATCGCCCGAGGTTTCGTTGGATCTCGTCTGATCAGGCCTTTCTTCTCTAGCCGATCCAGATGGCCGTGAACGGTGGAGCTTGACGCCAGGCCAACCGCTTCGCCGATTTCGCGAACTGAAGGCGGGTATCCTTTGTCCCGAACCTCATTCTTAATAAATTCAAGAATCGACTGTTGGCGGTTCGAAATCTTAGACACGTGAATCACTCCAATATAATATTTGTAGAAAATTATAGCATAGAACCGGAGTTCGTACAAACATAAGTTCTCAAAAACAAAAGTTCGCATTTTTTATTGACTGCAAACATTTGTTCGTGTTATTCTAAGAACATAAGAAAACAGAACAAACGTTCGGGGAGCGATAATCATGATTATGAATCCGTCTTTTTATAAAAGTATCCATAAGGAAGAAACCGCTAAATCGTTCAAGTTACGGGCGCATCACGTTCAACGTCATGCATTTAAGATTATTGTGTGCGCTGCAGTGTTCGTCCTTCTTTTTACGAGCTTCCTCATGATGCGTACGAATGCATCATCCGATCACATTCAAGAGGCTGCAGCGAATGAGCAGACCGTTATCGTAACGGCGGGAGACACGTTGTGGGGGATTGCAGATCGTTTTTACGAGGGGTCCAAAGACATTAGACAATACATATACAAGATTAAGGAACGCAACCAATTAAGCTCGGTAGAGCTTCGGCCAGGACAGGTATTAATTATTCCTCGATAGGCGATATAGAAAAGGACAGGTAATTCGGACACAGGATGTTCGAAATTATCTGTCCTTTTCTCATTCTTCTATCATTGCCTTGACAATTACTCGGGATAAAAGTCAAAATAGGTAAGAAGGATGAGTAATAAGCAAATGAGGTGAAGGCAGTGGAAGAAGTCATCGCGCGTATTAACGAATTATCCCGTAAAAATAAAACGGTAGGTTTGACGGAAGAAGAAATTGCGGAACGTGCCGTGTTGCGTCAGAAATATTTGGAGAATTTCAAAAGGAATTTCCGCCAGCAGTTGGATTCCATCGAAATTGTAGACGGCGATCCTAACGATGTCGCGCATTAATTAGGACATATATCCATTTAGCTAGCGTTGGCGCCGTTCCATGAACGGCGCCTGCAATATACAATAGGAGGAATTGCTTTGTCACGCACGTGGGAGCGCAAAGTGCGCAAAAATACGAACCAAATTAACAAGGCGCGTAAAAAGCATGGCGCATCGCAAATCGGCACTTCGGCAGCACCCAAGGTAGACCGGTATACCGGCCGCAACTACATATTTCCGATTGTGCTTATTTTGTTGATCAGCATGTATACGGTATTCATTACGACGGATCCATCCTTTAAGCCTACAACCATGTTCTGGGTAACGATAGGCTGCTACATTTTCCTTGCGCTGATTTTCTTCTTGCGGCGTCCTTACGTTACAATCGGCAAAGACTATATTCAAACCCGCAAAATGACGGGGGACAAGCAGCTGCATGTATCCAACATTAAAGGGATCAGCGTGCAAAACGGTGCTGTCGTAATCATGCAGCAAAAAGGCGCGAACTGGGTATTCTCGCGGCTGCTCAACCGTTATCCGACGGATGAGATCGGCAGCAAACTGCAGGATTTCGCCAAAACACACCATTTGCCTTTCGAACAAAAATAGAAAAAGAGTAGGAGAGTTATGCGAATTATGGGGAAGCAAGCGGTACTATTTGATCTTGACGATACGCTGTTGTGGGATGATCGCAGCGTAAAAGAAGCATTTGAAGCAACATGCCAAGCCGGTGCGGAAGCTGCCGGCGTTGATCCGCAGCAGCTTGAGGAAGCCGTACGCAAAGAAGCGCGCGCTCTTTACGAGTCCTATGAGACGTTCCCGTTCACGAAGATGATCGGGATTAACCCGTTTGAAGGACTCTGGGCGAACTTCCGCGAAGGCGAGCAGGAGGAATTCCGCAAGCTGGAGCAGCTTGCGCCGGGCTACCGCAAGGAAGCTTGGACACGCGGCCTGCGCGCGTTAGGCGTTGACAACGAAGAGCTGGGCGCAAAGCTTGCGGACCAGTTCCCTGCGGAACGCCGCAAGCGTCCGCTGGTCTACGATGAAACGTTCCGCGTGCTTGATGCCCTGAAAGGAAAATACAAACTGCTTTTGCTCACAAACGGCTCGCCGGATCTGCAGCGCGAGAAGCTTGCCGGCGTTCCGGAGCTGATTCCATACTTTGACCATATCATTATTTCCGGTGAGTTCGGGGAAGGCAAGCCTGCCGCGTCGATCTTCCGTCATGCCCTGGAGCGTCTCGGAATCGAGCCGGATCATGGCATTATGGTTGGCGACAAGCTGACTACCGATATTCTTGGCGCCAATACGATTGGCATGACTTCAGTATGGGTGAACCGTCATGGCGCGGTACGCAATGACGAAATCATTCCTTCGCACGAGATTGCTCATTTGGAAGAGCTGCTGCTGCTTCTTGAGCAATAATGGACAAGACAAAGCCCCTCGCCATCGGAAGATGGAAAGAGGGGCTTTTTTTTGAAAACGTCTTATTTAACGAAAGCAGGGTCTTCGAACGGATGAGCAATCCAGCCTTCTGTCTCAATGAACAGACGTACGGCTACGATTTGGCGGTTATCCATCAATGTGAAGAAGTGAGGGATTCTCTCCGGAACGGAGATCACGTCGCCGGCTTCGAGTTCAACGTCGAAGTAACCAACTTCTTCGGTCCCTTTAATAACGAAGATGCCTTTGCCGGCCGTAATCGCGCGAACTTCATCTTCTGTATGTGTATGAACGGATTCGAATTTCTTCAGCAGTTCATCAAGGTTTGGAGTGGCATCGGATAATGTAATGATGTCCCAAGTTTTGTAACCGCGGCGAGCGGCAAGGTCCGTAATTTCAGCATTGAAAGTGGACAGAACTTCTGCCTTCTCTTCATCGGAGAGAACGAATTTCTCTTGAAGGTGCGCAGGCAATTTCGTTGCATCCCAATGTTCATAAAGAACTTCTTGCTTGTCTAAAAATTCACGAACGTTCTGTTCTCCAGAAATACGTTCATTAGTATTGCGAATGCGGATTTCAGCCATTCTCAATCCCTCTTTCCCTATAGAAATTAACTGATAAGTCCAATTATATAGCAAATGTAGTCAAATGTCGATGGACTGCCTTTTCAGAGTGCGGCTATTCTGTTACACTATTTGTTAATGATTTTCGGAGGAAGGGTGTACGAAATTTGTTGAAACCGACCATACAAGAATTGATGCAGCAACGGATACTCATCCTGGACGGAGCGATGGGAACGATGATTCAGCAGGCTAATCTGACTGCTGAGGATTTTGGCGGAGAAGAGCTTGACGGCTGTAACGAAATGCTCGTATTAACGCGTCCGGACGTTATTTCGACGATCCATGAGAAGTATCTGGAAGCCGGAGCCGATATTTTGGAAACCAACACGTTTGGCGCGACCAGCGTCGTATTGGCGGAATATGACATACCTGAAAAAGCCCGGGAAATTAACCTTGCTGCTGCCAAGCTGGCAAGAGACGCGGCGGATAAATTCTCGACACCTGACCGCCCCCGGTATGTAGTCGGCGCATTGGGGCCAACTACAAAAACGCTTTCCGTAACCGGCGGCGTTACGTTTGACGAGCTAGTAGACAGCTATTACGAACAAACCGTTGCTTTAATCGAAGGCAATGTTGACGCCATTCTCTTGGAGACGTCGCAGGATACCTTAAACGTAAAAGCGGGAAGCATCGGGATCCGCAAGGCGTTTGAGGCTACTAACCGCGAGCTTCCGATTATGATTTCGGGTACCATTGAGCCGATGGGCACTACGCTCGCCGGTCAATCCATTGAATCCTTCTATATTTCCTTGGAACATCTGAAACCGATTTCGATCGGACTGAACTGCGCAACCGGCCCCGAATTCATGCGCGACCATATCCGTTCGCTCAGCGAAATTGCCGATGCGGCTGTCAGCTGTTATCCAAACGCGGGCCTGCCGGACGAGAACGGACATTACCATGAGTCTCCTGAATCTCTTGCGCGAAAAATGTCGGCATTTGCCGAGCAGGGCTGGCTTAACATTGCGGGCGGCTGCTGCGGCACAACCCCGGCTCATATTAAAGCCTTGTACGAGACGATGGCGAATTATGCGCCGCGTACGCAGTACGGTACTCATCCGGCTGCCGTGTCCGGTATCGATACGGTATTTATCGAGGAAGACAACCGCCCGATTATGATCGGAGAACGGACCAACATTTCCGGTTCCCGAAAATTCAAACGCCTGATCAAAGAAGGCAAGTTCGACGAGGCTTCGGAGATCGCCCGTTCCCAGGTTAAGGGAGGCGCCCATATTATCGATATCAACCTGCAGGATACGGATATCGACGAGGCGTATGCGGTACATCAATTCCTGCCTCAGGTCGTGAAGAAAATCAAAGTGCCTTTAATGCTCGACTCGACGTACGATCATATCATCGAGCTGGGGCTGAAATATTCGCAAGGCAAGGCCATCATCAACTCGATTAACCTGGAGGACGGCGAATCGAAGTTCGAGAAGATCCTGCCGCTGATTCATCAATACGGTGCCGCGGTTGTCATGATCCTGATCGATGAGCGCGGACAGGCTGTTTCCCGCGAAGCGAAGATGGAAGTGGCCGAGCGTTCTTATAATCTACTGGTCAATAAATACGGCATGAATCCGGAAGATATCATTTTCGACCCGAACATGTTCCCGGTAGGATCCGGCGACCCGCAGTATATCGGATCCGCCGTTGAGACGATCGAAGGCATCCGGATGATTAAAGAGAAGTTCCCGAAAGCCAAGACGATTCTGGGTCTGAGCAACATCTCGTTTGGTCTGCCTGATGCGGGCCGCGAGGTGCTGAACTCGGTCTACCTGTACCACTGTACAAAGGCCGGACTTGACTATGCGATCGTAAATACGGAAAAACTGGAGCGGTATGCTTCCATTCCGGAGGAAGAGCGCAAGCTGGCGGAAGATCTGATCTATAATACTAATGACGATACGCTTGCTGCTTTCGTTGCGGCATTCCGCGAGAAGAAGGTCGTGAAGAAGGAGAAGGTATCGAATCTTTCCCTCGAGGAGCGTCTTGCCTCATACATCGTGGAAGGTACGAAGGAAGGACTTATACCTGACCTCGACGAGGCGCTCAAGAAATATACGGCGCTGGAAGTTATTAACGGACCGTTGATGCGCGGGATGGAAGAAGTAGGACGTCTGTTCAACAATAACGAGCTGATCGTGGCGGAGGTTCTGCAGAGCGCCGAGGTAATGAAGGCATCGGTCGCCCATCTGGAACAGTTCATGGAAAAAAATGAAACTTCCGTGAAGGGCAAAATCATCCTGGCAACGGTTAAAGGCGATGTGCATGATATCGGTAAAAACCTTGTCGAAATTATTTTGTCGAATAACGGTTACAAAATCATTAACCTCGGCATCAAAGTACCGCCTGAACAGCTGATTGAAGCGCAGCGCAAGGAAAATGCCGACATTATCGGCCTATCCGGTCTGCTTGTCAAATCCGCTCAACAGATGGTCGTAACCGCTCAGGATATGCGTAACGCGGGTATTTCCGCTCCAATCATGGTTGGCGGCGCAGCTCTTACGCGAAAATTCACGAAGACAAGAATCGGCCCCGAATATGACGGCTTGACGTTGTACGCAAAGGATGCGATGGACGGTCTGGATCTCGCCAACAAGCTGATGGATAAAGAGCATCGCGGCAAAATGGAAGAGGAATTGCGGATTTACAAAGAATCCGGCGGCGACGCGGAAGAGGAGAAAAAACCTCAGCCGCAGCTAACCCGGGTTGAGCGCTCGAAAATCTCCGTGGATGCGCCGGTCTATATCCCGCCGGATACGGACAGACATATTCTGCGCGATGTTCCGATTCCGCATATCATTCCGTATGTGAACATGCAGATGCTGCTTGGCCATCACCTGGGCCTGAAGGGCAACGTGGATAACCTTCTTCAGGAAGGCAACGAGAAGGCCGTGCAACTGAAAGAAACCGTTGACGGGATTTTGCAGGAGGGCACAACAAACGGTATTATTAAGGCACACGGCATGTACCGTTTCTTCCCGGCGCAATCGTCAGGCAATGATATCATCATCTATGACCCTCAGGATCATACGAAGGAGATCAAGCGGTTTACGTTCCCGCGCCAGCAGGTAGAGCCATTCCTTTGCTTGGCGGATTATTTGAAGCCGGTGGATAGCGGCATTATGGATTATGTCGGATTCCTTGTCGTTACAGCCGGTCAAGGCGTACGGGAGCTGGCAAACGAGTGGAAGGAAAAAGGCGATTATCTCCGCTCGCACGCCTTGCAATCGGTGGCCCTAGAGGTAGCCGAGGCGATGGCGGAACGCGTCCATCATATGATGCGCGATATTTGGGGGTACCCGGATCCGGCTACAATGACGATGAAGCAGCGCTTCGGCGCGCGATATCAAGGTATTCGCGTATCCTTCGGTTATCCGGCGTGTCCAAACCTGGAAGACCAGGGACCGCTCTTCGAGCTGATGAAGCCGGAGGATATCGGCGTGGAATTGACGGAGGGCTTCATGATGGAGCCGGAAGCATCCGTATCCGCGATGGTATTCGCCCATCCGGAAGCGCAATATTTCAATGTTGAAAAAGTAGAACGATAAATGCAAGCTAAGCCTCCGTAAGCTCCGGCTGGTCGACCAACCAGCCGGAGCAAGCGGGGGCTTTCATCCTATTTATTCATATGGTGATCTGGAGGTGGCAGCACAATGGAATTATGGTTTCTGGGAACAGGCGCAGGCCGCCCGATGAAGCATCGGAATGTAACATCCATCGCACTTAAGCTGCCGGATCCGGACTGCTCGCTTTGGATGTTTGACGCGGGTGAAGGAACCCAGCATCAATTAATGCGAACGCCGCTGAAGCTGAACAAGCTTGAAGCGTTGTTTGTTACCCATCTGCATGGCGATCATACATACGGGATTCCGGGGCTTCTCAGCACCCGGTCCTACGTTGGCGGCAACACTCCTCTTCAGCTGTTTGGTCCTCCGGGTATTCGCGAGATGATTGAGACAGCGCTTACGTTAAGCAGTTCCCGCCTTGATTACGAAATTACTTACCATGAAGTATCCGAAGGAATCGTCTATAAAACCGAGCGTTACACGGTTGAAGCTCTGCCGCTTGAGCATCGCGTTCCTTGCTTTGGCTACCGCATTACGGAATGCGAAAGCCCTGGCAAGCTGAATGTCGAGAGGCTTCAGCAGTTAGGCGTCCCGGCAGGTCCGTTGTTTGGGCGGATTAAAAAAGGGGAAGACGTTACACTGCCTGACGGTACGGTCGTCCGAGCGGCAGACGTTGCGGGAAAACCGCAATGCGGCCGAATTATTACGATTGCGGGCGATACCAAGCCCTGCGACAACGCCTTACGACTGGCTCAAAACGCGGATTTGCTCGTGCATGAAGCAACCTTCGCGGCGGGACAGGAAGAGAAAGCCCATCTGTACGGTCATTCTACGACTATCGAAGCGGCAACAACCGCGCGGGACGCCAACGCCAAGAGGCTGATCATGACACATTTCAGCACCAGGTTTGTCGATGAGGATCTCGCGGGCCTTGAAGAGGAAGCAAGAACGATTTTCCCGGAATCCTATGCCGCCCATGACCTGTATCATACGGAAATTCCGAGACCCAGAGGGTAGTTATCAAGCCTCCTTACAAAATCAACATGCTTCGAAAATAATCCCTTAACGGTACCGTATTATGCTGGCCTTAAATCTGCGGCTAAGGAGATGAGGTCAGGTGGATACGGGAAGTCATTTGCTGTTTGGCGCAACGCTTGGCGGTCTTGCCATGCTGGATCCGGTTATTACCGTGCATCCGGAGATCGGGTATGCGGTTCTGGCCGGAACGGTGCTTGGCAGCCACGCGCCGGATTTCGATGTCTTTGCAAGGTTAAAGGGCCAGGCTGCCTACATTCGGAACCACCGGGGGATTACGCATTCCGTGCCGGCTCCGCTTCTATGGTCCGCCGGAATCGGCGGGGCTTTCGCATGGCTGTTCGGCGTCCCGGATCATGTTCTTCTGGTTATGTTATGGACGCTTGCCGCGGTATGCTTTCATATTGTTCTGGATCTGTTCAATACGTATGGCGTTCAATGCCTCCGGCCGTTCTCCAGGAAATGGTGGCATTTGGATGCCCTTTGCCTGTTTGATCCTTATCTGTTCGGAGCCCATGCAATCGGATTGCTCTGCT
Source organism: Paenibacillus sp. BK720 (assembly GCF_011761545.1). NCBI lineage: Bacteria > Bacillati > Bacillota > Bacilli > Caryophanales > Paenibacillaceae > Paenibacillus > Paenibacillus sp. BK720. The sequence continues at coordinate 1,436,410 of NZ_JAASRQ010000001.1, forward strand.
GGATACTGGGCGTTTTCCCGCCGGGGCCGATGTTTGCCTCTATATACGCCGCAACCGTGCTCTATATCGCCATACGCCTGCGGCTGCGCTGGCGGATCAAAAGAAGACTGAAGCTCCAGCTCCGCGGGGTTGCGGCCATAACGCTTGTTCCCAGCATGTCGGGCAGGAGCTGGCAGTTTACGGCCGATTGCGGGGATTGCTATCGCACAGGCACCGTAACCGGCGTCGGGATCCGTCTGGAGTCAACCGTGCTCAAATATGAACCAGGCGAACATGCGCCGGCTGTAAAAGCCGCATTGGAGGCCGACGGGGTAAAAGCGTTCCTTGGATTTGCCGAGCAGGTGCATCTGCAGGTGGAGGAAAAACAGGACGGCTACGAGGTCTCCTGGAAAGACGTACGGTTCTGGCGGGACAATCAAATGGCTTTTGGCGTTGACGTCCAACTGGACCGGGACATGAAGGTGCTTGGCCATCATGTCGGCTGGAGCAAGCGCTCCTGGGAATCTCCTCATGTATAAACGGCTGCCCGCCCCTTTCCGGGGGCGGTTTTTTTAATTCTCACAATAGACATGGATTAGAATGTTCCGAAATAAAACGCGTTCGCCGAGGCCGCTATGCCTTGCGATCGCCAAAATATGTCTTCCTTGAACCCTCTAGCCAATCGAACAAATATTCGCTAAACTGTTGGTATCAAGGGGTGACGGACGTCTATGTTCAAGAAGAAAACTTTGCCTGAATTAATCGAGGAGCTACGCTCGAATGAAAATATAGTGAATTGGCATGAGATGGAGCCGCAGGAGGCCAAAACAACGCCGTTCGACGACAGCGTTGATCCGCGAATCCGGGAGGCGCTGCAGAAGCGCGGAATTTCCGAGCTGTACACCCATCAGGGAACGGCGTTCCGGCTTGCGTCCAAAGGAGAAAACATCGTTGCGGTAACGCCAACGGCATCCGGCAAGACGTTATGCTACAACCTGCCCGTGCTGCAGGCGATAGCCAAGGATGATACAAGCCGCGCGTTGTACTTGTTCCCGACCAAAGCGCTGGCGCAGGACCAGAAGAGCGAGCTTAACGAGATCATTAACGAGATGGGCATCGACATCAAGAGCTACACTTACGACGGAGACACTTCGCCGACGATCCGCCAGATCGTCCGCAAAGCCGGCCATATCGTTATAACGAATCCCGACATGCTTCATTCCGCCATCCTGCCTCATCATACGAAATGGGTAAGCCTGTTCGAGAATTTGAAATATATCGTCATTGACGAGCTGCATACATACCGGGGCGTATTTGGAAGCCATGTGGCCAATGTCATCCGCAGGCTGAAGCGCATCTGCAAGTTTTACGGAAGCAATCCGACCTTTATTTGCACATCCGCAACCATTGCGAACCCGAAGGAGCTGGCGGAGCAGCTGACCGGCAGCCCGATGCGGCTGATTGACGATAACGGCGCACCGAGGGGCCGGAAGCACTTTGTCTTCTACAACCCTCCGATCGTTAATGTGCCGCTGAACATCCGGAAAAGCGCGACCGTAGAAGTGAATCATCTGGCGAGGGAATTTCTGAAGAACAAGATTCAGACCATCGTATTTGCCCGCAGCCGCGTGAGGGTGGAGATCATTCTCAGTCACATTCAAGAGCTGGTCAAGAATGAAATCGGCACGAAGTCTATCCGGGGGTACCGGGGAGGATACCTGCCGAAGCAGCGGAGAGAAATCGAGAAGGGTCTCAGGGAAGGCGAAATTCTTGGCGTCGTAAGCACCAATGCCTTGGAGCTTGGCGTGGATATCGGCCAGCTCCAGGTCTGCGTGATGACGGGATATCCCGGCAGCGTTGCGAGCACCTGGCAGCAGGCGGGGCGGGCCGGCAGAAGGCACGGCGAAGCGCTAATTCTGATGGTAGCCAGCTCTACGCCTATTGATCAATATATCGTCCAGAATCCGGAATACTTCTTCGACCGCAACCCGGAGTCCGCGAGAATCAATCCCGAGAATCTGATTATCCTCGTCGATCATGTCCGCTGCGCGGCCTATGAGCTGCCGTTTAAGAATACGGAGGAATTCGGGCCGCTTGAGATCAGCGAGATTCTGGAGTACCTCCAGGAGGAACGAGTGCTGCATCGTAACGGAGATACGTTCTATTGGGCGAACCAGGCTTTCCCTGCAAGCGAGATCAGCCTGCGTTCCGCCTCGCAGGAAAATGTCGTCATCGTGGACCAGTCGAATGTGGCCGACGTCCGAATCATCGGCGAGATGGACCGGTTCAGCGCGATGACCCTCCTTCATGACGAAGCGATATATTTGCATGAAGGCGTGCAGTATCAGGTCGAGAAGCTGGACTGGGACCATAAGAAGGCCTACGTGCGCGAGGTGGACGTCGAGTACTATACGGACGCGAATCTCGCGGTGAATCTGAAGGTTCTGGAGATCGACAAGTCCAGAATCTCCGGCAGCGGCGCCGTTCATCAAGGGGATGTGGCGGTTACGATGATCCCGACGATTTTCAAGAAAATAAACCATAGTACAAAACCACGAAGGGCAGCGGAATTTAATCCAGCTGCCCTTTACGCTTTTCTTCTTTTTGTTTGGTCCAAACGTTATTTAAATGCGCGAACGGATCGGGCGCTACAGGTACTTCGACTTCGAAAGTAATCCCCGCGATATTCCCCTGCAGTACGTATCTATCTTCATAGAGAACCCCCGACGAGAACAGCCGGCCAACCATCTCCATTTTTTCATGTTCGTTTAATTCGACTTCGAAGCGTTCGGCTACGGCCAGGTATTGGTACACGACTTCGTAGTTAAACATATTAGCCGCCAGGGCTTCCTTCCTGTCTTCCAGCTGCCGCTTACGTGCTGTATGCGCGTCGCGTTCGGCTTCCAGGCTTGCCTGCTTCGTCTCTAGCGCGGCCTTAGAGAATCCCCCGCCGCCATCCAGCACCAGGTCCAGCAGATTATCGTACTTGGCCTGTACGTCGTTTAGCAGGCGGTTAGCAGCCGCTATATCGGCCGTAAGCTTGTCTATGTCTGCCTGGCTAAATTCGAACTGTATATAGCGCTTTGCCGTTTCTTCGCTGGCCAGGATCTCCTTCACGGCCTTAACCAGGTTAAATTCTATGCGGATCGTATTAATGGACATGCCGCAATTCGGCGAGTAGTTGTGCTTATATTCGGTTGAGTGCTGCAGGTAGTAGTGGAAGGCGTACGCAGCGCTACCGGATTGTTTTACAGCCAGTTTATGGCCGCAGTATCCACATGTCGTATGTACGTTACGCAATAGGTGAGGATGGACAGGGGCGCGACGCTGGTACTTCTGCTTCCGCTTCGCTTGGATCTTGTGCCAGGTTTCTTCACTACGCAGCAGCGGAAAAACGTTATCTACTACGATTGTTTCGCCATTGCCAAAACTCTTTTCCATAACGCCATGGTATGCTTTCGAATTCAGACGCTGCCGTATATGCTGGGAATCCCAGGCCTTACCGCTTGGTGTCTTCGTAACAGCCGTAAGCGCCAGGGCTATATTCGCGTCGCTTAATCCTTCGTTTAGGTATTTATCATCTATGTATTGGATAACCCAGGCCCACTTTTCGTTAATCGTATAGCTGCCGGTATTCTTGTCGTAATTGAATTCCCAGGGTGGTTTTCCCCAGCCCTTACCTTCTCGGGTACGTTGACGTTTACCGCGCATCATCTTTTTAACGATAGATCGCTTTTCCCGTTTGGCTATAAGGTTTTTAATATCGCTTATAAATTCGTCGTCTTCATTTGCCAGGTCTGTTATGTTCCCAGGTTCGGCTATCTTTACGTCATTTTCGCGCAGCTGGCTTTTCAAGTATTCCCAGGCTACTGTATCAAGGCGGGAAAGCCGGTCCTGCTCAATACATAAAACAACATCTATTTTGTCTTCGTCTACGTCGTCCAGCATAGTGCTTAAGCCTTTTTTATCAAGCTTACCGCCGCTATCGACGTCGCGATATATTGCGATAATATCCCAGCCCATTTGTTCGGCGTACCGGGTAAGCTCTTGTATTTGAGCCCGTAGTGAAAACTTATGTTCCTGGAGCTTCGTCGAAACTCTAATATAAATGGCTACACGGTTGTTTTTACTTCTCGCTGCCTTCTTGGAATAGTAGACGGTATGGCCCTGGTTAAAGTAATCAACAATTGGCTGTATGTCTAACATTGCTGCAGCCCCCTAGTAGCGTTTATTCGGATCGAAAACGACCTGGATAACCTTACCGCATATGCGCGCCGAATCAGATGCAATTATGATCGGTTCATACTTCGGGTTGTCTGACATAAGCAGATACTGCCCGTTGATCCGCTTAACGCGCTTCAAAGTAGCATGTTCACCGTCAACATTTACAACTGCTATTTGTCCGTCTTCCACTTCCGGTTGAACCTTAACGAGAACTTTATCCCCTTCATAAATGCGCGAACCTATCATGCTATCGCCTTTTACCATTAGAAAGAACAATTCGCCTTCTTTAACGCCGCCGGGATTAGGGATTACGTCATACTGCAGAACGTTATCCTGGGCCAGGATCGGCAAGCCTGCAGCAATAGATCCCAGGACAGGAACACGAATAAAGTCGTTTATGTGTTCTGCGCCGGCTTTTTCCAGAGCCAGCAAGGCGGCCAGTTCGGCTTCCGCTTCGGTCCGTTCGCGGTCTGCTTCGTTTACATTAGCTTGTGCCTGCTGTACTTGCTTGTCTGCTTCTAACATATCGGCGCGCAGCTGCCGTAAAGTCTCTAGCCGTTTAACTAATATATCTTCTGTAAAGTGTCCAGCTGCTTCCATGAAGTCTTCGTAAGTTACTTCGTTTTGTGCTGCTTCTGCCAGCTTTTTAATTGTTTCAGCTTCCGGAGCTTTCTCCAGCTTACAGCGCATAAGGCGAGATACGTGAGCATTGGATACCCCAGCTGCTTCCGCATATCTATTTAACGAACGATTCCCTATAGCTTGCTTAAGTAGTTCCGCGAATTTCTCTTTATTAAAGCCCGACAATATAGACACCTCATCATTTTTGTTATTTGTTGATAACGATTATACAGTTATTGTTACTTCTAGGCAACGGTAAAGGTTACAACTTTTTAAAATTGTTATTCCCAGGTAACAGAAAAATAAACTTTCCTGAAATTGTTGACTGCATGTAACAGTCTGTGATAAATTTCTAAGCACGGCAGACAAGTTGTTACACCGATGTAATGAAAATCAGCCGGGAAAGGAAGACTACACGATATGCAACTTAATAAAGAACGATTGTGGAAGGAAGTAGACGCCACGCTGGACGGCCTGGAGAAGCCCCGCAAGAACGCGCAGGGTTACAGAGAACTGGCCCGCAGGTTGGGCGTACCGGTACCGAATCTTCACAGGTTGTTGAACAAAGAGGAAGCGAAGGCCGGCCTGGTATTCATGGGCAAGCTTCGTAACTACTGTAAAGAAAAAGAGCTGGACTTTGACGAATTCATTCAGGCGGAGGAAACGGTATGCAAGGATTAACGCCTGAACTGCCGATAGATCGGGAGCTGGTTCGAAAACGAGCTTATCTACCGGTCAAACTCGCTGAGTTGTCGAAGGAAGAACCCGACGAAGCGCTGGACCTATTAAGAGCCTGGGGAGAAGGCACGAAGCCCATTACACAATTATGGGACGAAGCCAGCCGGGCGCTTGAAAGGAGGTGTAAACCACATGACAGCAGCGAAGGGAATTATGGAGAACGCCAGCCAGACCGCTACCGAACGGCCTAGCGGGTCGCCCGTTATAATCTATGCAAGCCGGTTAATGAAGGGCTGGGAAGCCTTACAGGCAGTCCAAAGCTTCAAGGCGCAAATAAGCAGCCAAGAAACCCGGCAACGCATAATGAGAGAAACGGAGGGATCCAGCCTATGCCTAAGATAGTAGACGTCAAAGTATGGGGCTTCGAATCTCACATAGCATCCGAATACACGCTGGACCCTGGCCTTACTGTTATTACGGGGGCGTCGGACAGCGGTAAGACTTCCGGAACGCTGCGGGCGATCCGCTGGCTGGCGGAAGGTCAACCTAGCGGCGAAGACTTCTTACACACAATCCGGAACGAAGCCGGGGAGATTATTCACCAGGCAGAGGAAGCCGGCGTAGAAGTAACGCTGGATAACGGCGTAGTAATTAAGAAGACCAGGCGGAAAGGTAAGACGAAATACTGGGTAACCGGTTATGACGAACCTTTCGAGAAAGCCGAAGTACCCGAAGCCGTTAAGGAAGCACTGGGAATTCGCAGCACCGTATACGGACGGGACGCACAAGGTAAGCCCGAATTAGAAGTGCATCTAAACTTCGCTTACCAGCTGGATACACCGTTTTTGTTAAGCCAGCCAGGAAGCGCTGGCGCGAAGGTGTTAGGAAAGCTTGCCGGTACGGAATCAATCGACCAGGCGCTTAAGTCGGTAGCGAAGGATACATACGCGGCGAGAAGTGAGAAGGCCGCGGCCGACAAAGAGTACGAGCGCAAGGTAATGCAGGCGTTGGACTACCAGGACCTGGACGACATAAAAGCGCAGATCGACGCGGCGGAGTGGTTGGCCGAACAGATCGACAAGGACCTGGCAAAACAAAGCGACTTACTTTCGCTACGCATGCAGCTGGACCGGGCGACAAATCAACTGGCTGAAGCAGCCGCAACCCTGGACAGGCTGACCGATGTACCAAGCCTGGAAGAAGATTTAAAAGAAATAGAAAAAGTCCAGCAACGTTACGACACGTTACTGGACCTGTATGGACAGCTGGCAAGGGCTACCGCCACAGTAGAAAACCTTACCAGACAGATGAAAGATTACGAAGGCATTGAGCCGGCCGAATGGTTACTACAGCAAGTAGAAGCCACAGCAGACAAGCAATCTTCAATAATTTTATTAGCAGAATCTTACCACAAGCACGAAGCGGCCGTAAAGACTTCGAATGAAGTTTTAATGAAAACGGCTGGGATCGACCAGGCGGCAGAGCTGCTTCCAGCCATAGAATTATCGCTGGAACGCTACAACAAGTTAGACGACATTAAGGTTACTTATGAAGTCGTAAGCGACTTACACACAGCTGCAGCTTCAAATATGGACTACTTGGCTGGCCTGGATCCAGCGGCCGACTCGCTTACGAACCTGGTATCCGATCACGAACGGTTGATACCTCTTAAAGAAATACGCGCGGCCTTCCTCATTAAGGAGCAGACGCGCGACAAGGCCCAGCAGGACTACAACAGAGCAGCCGACGAAATACGGCTAGCTGAACTAGAACTGGCTGCAGCCTGGGACGATGCCGGCGGCATATGTCCGCTATGTGAACAACCAACAGCAACACACGTACATTGACAACTAAAAAACCACAGCGAAGGGGCATTTTCAGATGGATATTAAATCCCGTATCGAGCAAGCCAAACAGCGTATTGAGCGCGCAAAAAGAGCGCAGGCGGTGGCAGAAACCCAACTGCAGGCAGCAGAGCAGCAGAAGCAGGAGGTAACGGCGAAAATGGCGGAACTGAACGTAACGCCTGAAACCGTTAACGACGAGATCGCCAAGCTGGAAGCCAAGATAACGGCCGACCTGAATAAGGTCGAAGCGTTGATACCGGCCGTATAAGGGGGCCGGTATCATGATCCGACTAAACACCGTAAAGGCTGACATTCGAGCCGCCCGTGAAAAGCTGGCGGCCCGGATCGGGCAGCGCGACCTTATCCTAAAAGAACGCGACCAGGCGCAGATCCGCAGCCTGGAAGCGTCCAAGCAGCTGGGCGTTAATGACCAGGTACAGATCCTTCTGCAGAAATCGAGCGAATACGCCCGCCAGCAAGTTAAGGGCCGCGTCGAACAGATCGTTACGCAAGCGCTGCAGGTCGTATTCCCCGAACGGGGCTACGCCTTCCATATTGTCCTAGACGTTAAGGGCCTGCAGCCTATCGCCGAATACTGGCTGTACAGCGAAGGCGTTATGCGGCAAATGGTAGGACCAGACTACGGACGCGGCGGCGGCGCGGTTGACGTTGTAACGTTAGCCCTGCGCTTGGCGCTGGCCGAGCTGGAGCAGATCGACGGCCCGCTGCTAATGGACGAAGTAGGGAAGCACGTAAGCGCAGAATTCGCGCCTAACGTTGCCTTCTTCCTCAAAGAGTACAGCAAGCAGCTGGGGCGCCAGATTATCCTTATCACGCATAACGAACACCTGGCGGCCGTCGGCGACCGCAGCCTGCGGGTAAGCCAGAAGCGCAACGGTGAAAGCGAGGTACGGGCAATATGAAATTTATTTTCGTAGGGGATCCGCACGTACGCGGTACGAATCCCCGAAACCGCAAGGACGAATACAAGCAGGCGCTATTTAATAAATTCCTGGAGATATACGACCTGGCCCACGAACACGACGTAGAAGCGCTAATATTGGCCGGCGATACTTTCGACTTGCCAAACGTCGCAAACAGCGTTCTGAATGACTTAGCCGACCTATTGAGCGAAAGCCCGGTACCGATCTACACGACAGCCGGTAACCACGATATTCCAGGCTACAACATTCAGGCCTATGCGAATACGTCGTTACGGCTGCTGGAGCGGATCGTACCTAAGCTTCACGTAATTAATGATCCAGCGGACGCAAGTTACTTCGGGGACCGTAACGAAGTAGTAATTACTTTTACGCCGTATAGCGGAAAGATCGACGTAGACGGCTACGGGTACAGCCCGGAAAACGAGCTACCGCCATTCCACGACCATTACCGTATCCATGTAGCCCATGGCATGCTGCTGGACCACGAACCGCCATTCGACCGTTTTACCCTTGTCCAGGAAGTAAATACTTCCGCAGATATGGTACTGACTGGCCACGACCACACCGGGTACGGCGTATACCGCAGGGCTGACGGAAAGATATTCTGCAACCCTGGAAGTCTTACCCGGTTATCGGCCAGCGTATCGGAAATCCAGCGTACGGTCCAGGTCGCGCTTATTACTATAGACCTTGAAAACTCCGAAAAGTACAACAGACCGGCCGGGGATATTCAGCTTATCCCACTGAAAAGCGCGAAGCCTGGGGAAGAAGTGCTGGACCGGTCGCGGATCGAAGCCGACCAGAAGCGCCAGTACGCTATGGAATCCTTCGCGGCCCTGGTACAGAATTCTAACGGCGAAAAGGTCCTGCTGGACATTCCGACTATTGTAGACACGATAGCCGAGCAGAACAATATTCCAGCTGGCGTTCGGGAACTGGCCCTGGCCAAGATCGAAGAAGCCCGCCTGGCTACCCTATGAGAGTTTTAAACTGCAATAACTGCGGGCACCCGATAGAAGCGGACGAGCTTCTACAGGTTATGCGCTTCGCCTGGCTGGATCCGGAACATACTGCCAGCCAGATAAGCTGCCCGGCCTGCATGACAACAACGCTACAGCGGGCGCATACCTTCGACGAAGAAGGGCGCCCCATAGCCGGTGAATTCCATGTCATTCGAACATTTAACAGGATTAGGAGAGTTAAACCATGAGCGAGAACGCAGCAAAAGTAAAAACAACCTTGGAGCAGTTGCAGGCGACCTACGGGGCCGAAACCCTGAAAGCAGTAGCCGAATCCATGCTTGGACAGCTTCAAACGACTCGGCAGCTGCCGGCAGAATTCTATCGCATGTTATCCCCGGAGCAGATCGAAGCGACGGCCTACGCGCTTGATTCCAGCCTGGACGACATTATAGCGAAGGGACAAGCCCGCGAGGACGTCTACAAGAACCGGGGCGAATTGGTCCGTAAGCGGATCGCCCTAGAAAACGAAATTAAGACGATCGAAGCCGAAGCGATTATTAACGGCAATAGCGACGGTAAGGTAATCACCTGGGAAGACCAAAAGTACCCGTTTAACAATGACCTGGCGCGTGACGCTTTCCGTCGTACCGTAAGCCGCGACAAGCGTAAGGAGCTGGCCGAAGTCGAAGGCGAGATAGCTGCCCTGGAATTCGAATCATTCAAGGCCCGCGACGGCTGGGAAACGGTTATCCAGGCCAGCGAAAGCGCTCGAATGAAAGCCCGTGTACAGGCCCACCTGCTGGAATGGCTTTCGAAGGGGCAGTAATGAACCAGGAACAGATCGCCCAACGAAATAAACAGCGCGAACGACAGCAACGCGGTACGGACTTCCAGGACGAAATGCGCCGTAGTTGGGCATACGTATCGAACTGCTGGCGGCTACGAATCAAGGACGGCGGTGGAGAGACGCGGCCGGGGGACGAATTAACTCTACTGCCTGGCGTAAACATTCTGGCCGAGCATAAACGAACGGCCGGCCAGCGTTTCCAGCTTTCCTTCCTGCGGGCCGATCAAGTCACCGGACTGCTGGACTTCGACCGGGTAATAGAAAAGAACCTGGGCCTGGTATTCGTATCGTTCCACAACCCGGAAAAGGGACTGGACGAAGCCTACGCCATCCGCCTGGTTACTGCACTGCGGTACATGCAGCGACAAGGCGTCGAGTATATCAACCGGCAAGACCTGGCGCGTAAGGCATTGCCCTGCGCCAGGCTTACCCGTCGGCAGGATACCGTTAACCCGGCATATGACCTACAGGAGCTGATTGAGTGCTACAAATCGTTATAAGTAATAACATTCGTATTCGCGGGGCAAGCGTACCGCTTCGCGCGGCTATCATGGACGCGCTGACGGTAGACAATCCGGAATACGTCGAAATGGTATTAAAGCGCAGGCAGCGAAACGTATACGGACTGGAAAAGAAGCTACACCTATATTCAAACGAAATGGGCGACATTATAGCGCCGAGAGGTTTCGCCGGCGAAATGCAGGACATTCTGCGCGCCCAGGGCGTAAGCCAGGAAAAGGTAATAAGCTGGCAGCAGACGGAAAGGCCGCCGGTAGACTTCGGCGGCTGGAACCAAGATTACCAGCCGCGCGATTACCAGGCGCCGGCGATCAAAGCGGCCACGGAGAAAGGCGGCGTACTCATAGCGCCGGCCGGTAGTGGTAAGACGCTTATGGCCTGCGCAGTCCTTCGGAATTGGGGACAGCCTGCGTTATGGCTGACCCATACTAAGGAACTGCTATACCAGTCTGCAGCAGCTGCAGAGAAGTTTTTGCTTGGCGTCGGTAAGGTCGGGGTTATCGGCGACAATAAATTGGAATGGGGCAGCGGTAAACTGATCGTAGCGACTATACAGACGCTGGACCGGAACCCTACCCTAGTAAACACGCTTAACGGAATCATAGGCGCGGTTGTGATTGACGAAGCCCACCACTTCCCGGCGGTCCAGTTCGTCGAAACGGCGGCTAAGTTTACGGCCGCTAAATTCCTGGGGGTAACGGCTACACCGAATAGGAAAGACTTCCTGGAATCCTACATGTACCGAGGTATAGGGCCAGCATGCTACGAAGTAAAGCGCGAAGCATTGCACGAAGCCGGTAGTTTAATCCTTCCAGAATTAAAATTCGTTTACACTGAATACCGGCGACCGGAAAACGAATTGGCCGAAGACAATATAGACGCCGGCGGTGAGGACGTAAGCTATACGCAAATGATCGCGGAGCTGATCGCCGACGACAAGCGGGCGCAGCTGGTAGCAGAAAAGGTTCTGGAATCTTGCATAGAAGCAGCGCCTCAGGGCGGCGCGGTAATTGTTCTGGCCGACAGCGTACGCTATCTATGGAAGCTGCAGGAACTGGTTCTAGACTTAGCCGCGCAGCGACTGGGCGGGCAGATCCCGCGTATGGCGGTTGTGCATGGCGGACTGCAGCGGCATATCTGGCGCAACGCCAAAAATGCACACAAGGCCCAGCAGGCGGTCGATTCGGGAAAGGCTGTAGAATGGCGTAATAAGAACGGCGTATTCCAGATGAAGATCGAGCAGTACACCGCTGCAGAATTCAACGCCTGGCAGGTCACAGCAGCCCAGCGTAAACACACGATGGAAGCCGCCTACGACCGGCAGATAGATATTCTATTTGCTACCGGCCAGCTGGTCCGCGAAGGTCTGGACATGCCGCATCTTAGCCGGGGACACCTGGCCACGCCGAGTAGGGGAGACGCCAGGGCAAGCGCGAACGGCGCAGGCGTCGAACAGGCTATAGGTCGTATCCAGCGCCCGGATCCTCAGAACCCGCACAAAAAGGCCGTCTGGTACGATTACGTAGACTTCGAAGTAGGCGTATTCCAGGACCAGTATTACAGCCGGCGCACCGTTTACAAGCGCCTGGGAATCACCTTACCGAAGAAACCAAAGAGCCAGCGCGACAAGGTAAACGACTTCCTGCGCGGTGACTTCCTAAACTTCGGTAGCCTGCCCTTGTAGGCAAAATTTTTTACCCCAACTGTTACATGTATGTAATGAACTAACCGGGTAATCGGCTTCGGCCTTTACTATATAAAAATCCATTATTCGAAGGAGCAATTCCAAATGACAACAGAAAACCAAGTAGTAGCAGCAGGTAACAACGTACCGGCAGTAGTGAACGCTTCGAACTATATCGCCCTGGCAATCCAGGCTAAAGTAGAAGGCTTCCTGGCAGCGAACGAAGGGCTGGATCTTGATTACGTACGTATGGGGTCTTATCTCAAAATCAGCAAGAAGGGCAACTTCGTCGAGTCTCACGACGACACGGTAAGCTACGGCGATAACATTGACGTTGTAGTCGCTAAGGCAGAAAAACGCTGGACGCTATGGGGCGCCGAGAAAAGCCCGGAGGAAGGCCAGCTAATCGTAGCAGACCGCGACGAAGCGGTAGCGAAGGCCAACCTGGAAAACTGGCTGGCTAATAACCCAGATGCTTACGAGCGTTACAGCATTGACGACCTGCAGCTTCGCCTATTGGCTTATATCGTACCGGTACGCGCTAACGGACAGGTTATGCTGCACCCGGACCAAGCTCCTACGATTTACCTTATGTCGTTCGCACAGGGCGATACGTTCGGCTTCGGACAGTACGCTATGTCTATCTTTGACGGCAAGTATAAAACGATCGGCGTAGCAGGCGGAACTGGCGCTAACAAAGTTGTAACGCGTCTGACAACCGAAGAACGCGACCGCAAGGGTAGCACAGATACTTTCCTGGGTATTAAATTCGAGTGCCTGGGCGTATTTAACCCGGCTGACTACGGTATCGAAATTCAAGGATAAGCATTACCCAAGTAATAACGGGGCCGGTAATTCCGGCCCTTTTTCATAGAAAGGAAGGCGGGCACAGCATGGCAAAGGAGCCGCAAATGCAGGATTTCAAATACGTAGACGCCTGGCATACAAACGAGAACGGCCAGGCAGTAGGATGGACGCGGGTCGAATATCCGGAAGGCGTCCTAAAATACCAGCAAGAAACAGCAAATAACTTTAACTGCTTCTGTACCGTGCAGCGCTTCGCATCTAAGACGAAGGGCGCGAAGGGCGAAGTATTCATAGCCCCGCTGTATTTCGATTTAGACTATAAAACGGACCCGGCGGTAAGCCAGGCAGACGCAGTAAAACTGATAGATTTTTTCATGGACGACCTGAAAGTAGCGGAAACAGATATTAGTCTTTACTTCTCCGGTAGCAAGGGCTTCCATATTCTGATTGACTACCACGCCCTGGGAATTAAGCCAGGCGCGGATCTCCATAAGATTTATAAGCATATCGCTGGTTACCTTATCCACCGCCTGGAGCTTCGGGCGCTGGACCTTGCTGTATATACCCACCATCGCATGCTGCGGCTGCCGAATAGCCAGCATAGCGGTACGAAAAAATTTAAGATCGAACTGACGCTAGAAGAACTACGGACCCTCACGCTGGAGGAAATCAAGAATAAGGCCAGCATGCCGCGTCTACAGCCGGTAATAGCACCAGAAGATCGAGTAAGGGCCCGCGGGCTTCGTACAGAAGCTGGCGACTTCTACCAAAGCAAGGCGGACGAATGGCGGGAAGCGCAGGCGACCAGTTCGGCCCGGTACGAGAAAGAAGAATTTAACTTTCGTAAAGATCGCCCGCCGGTATGCGTCCAGGACATTCTCGACGGCGGTTGGAAAAAAGAGGGCGACCGGAACCAGGCTACGGTACAGCTGGCCGCTTACTACAAAGAAGCTGGCCACCCGAAAGAAGAAGCCGTACGCAGCCTGGTTGACTGGGTTACGCGGCATACAAGCGCGGACAGCCGGTACGACATTGGCCAGCGCGTAGCGAATACGAAAAGCGTTGTAGAAGCGGTTTACGACAAGGACAATAATTACCGTTTCGGCTGCGCGTTTATTCGTTCTCTGCACGGTGAGAAGCGACCAGGAAGCACCGAATACGAGCGCGTAGCATGCGCCGGCAGCTTGTGCCCTTGCATCAAGAAGGGACACCAGGACGAAGAAACAGCAACCACGCTGCACCTATCACAGACGGGCGACGCAGAGTTAACCGGAAAGCTGGTTAAAACCCGCGTTATGGTCGCCGGCATGAAGCATACGCCTTACATTGTCCCAAGCAAGATTGAATACTATTGCTGGGGGCGCGAGGGCTGCAAGAAAACGCATTGCCCGCTGTACGACATTCCAAGCCATACGTACTTTAGAGACCTGGGCGTTATGGATCGCGAGTTAATCCAAATGACTGCAACGAATGACGACAACATAACCGGCATTCTGCGGACCCTTTCCGGGATCCCAAGCTGCACGAAATACAATACGGACGTAATCGAGACGACGAATGTAGACGAGCTGCTAGTCATTCCAATGGCCGAGCAAGGCGATGAGAGCGAAGAAAAGGCGAATGGCTACGTACTGCGGAAGGTTTACGCAGTAGGCGGCTTGCCTGTAACCGAAAACAAATATTATGAGCTTTCCGGGTATGTTTTCGCTCATCCCAAGACCATGGAAGCCACGATTATGATTAAGAACGCCAAACCGCTGCAGGACGTCGTAGACAGCTTTAAGCTGGACGAACCTGTTAAGGAGCAGCTGGCAGCCTTGCAGCCGGCAGACTACAGCGTAGAAGCAATCGAAGAAAAGCTGGCCGCGTTATGTAACGACCTGACCTACAACGTAACGAAGATCGTTGAGCGTGACGAAACGCTGTTAGCCGTCCTACTTACTTATCATTCCGTATTACGCTTTTCGGTCCCATGGGCTTCTGATCCGATCCGGGGCTGGCTTGAACTGAAAATACTTGGCGACACCGCTACAGGTAAAAGCGAGATTGTAAGCAAGGTTATGAACTACGTAGGCCTAGGGAATCGGGTAAATGCGGAAAGTACGAGCCGTACCGGTCTGACCTACAAAATGGAGCAGGCCGGGTCTGGCGGCGGCGCCTGGTATATCGTATGGGGAGCCTGGCCACGATCCGATAAAGAAATGCTATGGATTGACGAAGATACCGGCATAGAGAAGGACGCCTATGGAGAAATGACGCTGGCCAGATCGGACGGCCGCCTAGAGGTTAAGCGGGCTGTAACGGCTGAAACGCCTTGCAGGGTCCGCGCGATTCTATCGGGCAACCCGGTTAAAGGCCGCCGGCTTTCCGAGTACGGCCAGGGCGTTGCTGCGCTGCGTGACATTTTCAATAACGAGGATATTCGCCGCTTCGACTTCGCACTTTTTATGAAATCCAGCGACGTACCGACCGAGAAGTACAGCGGCCATATGCCGACCTTTCCGAAACTGATCAACAGCGAAACGCTTAAGAATTCCATTTTGTTTTCCTGGTCGCGGAAGCCTGAACACGTTTTGTTCACGGCCGAAGCTATCGACAAGATTCTGGAAGTATCTAAGGAGTTAAGCCGGGTATACGGTAACGCGACAGACGTACCGCTGGTATCGCCTTCCGATCAACGTAACAAGGTAGCCCGCCTGGCGGTAGCGCTGGCCAGTCTGACGCATAGCGTAGACGAATCGGGCGAACGGATCCAGGTCTGGCCTGGTCATGTCGAATTCATAGGCGCCTACCTGCGGGAGCTGTACAACGCCCCAGGCTGCGGCCTTAACTACTACGCCCGCCTGGCCGTTCGTGAAGACGACATTACCGACGAGCGCTACCACAAGATTACGGAAGTTTTGCGGAAGCTTGAAACGCTTAAGAGTGATACGAAGTTTTTTGCATTTGTGAAGCTATTCGCCCAGCAGAACTACGTTCGCCAGGCTTCAATCGAAAACATGATGGCCATTGAACGGGAAGAAGCGAAGTCGATAGCGGCCACGCTTACCAAGATGCAAATGATTCAGGAGACAAGCGGCGGCTACCGCAAAACGGCCAAGTTTAACGGCTATATCGGGAAACTTTTCGAGCATGGGGTATTCGATAGTCTGGAACATGAAGACGATGTAATTTAAAAATTTTTAGCATAACTGTTACATGTATGTAAAGGAGGGCGACGACATGAAGCTAGGGGGAATGTTTGGCCAGCAGAAGCAGCTAGCCCCCCGCGTTACGCCACAACCGGCAGCAGCGCCGGCAGTAACGAAGGAAGCACCAGTAGCAGCTGGCCAGAAGCTGGCGCAGCTGGTCGCGACGAAGCGTAAGCCGGGCGACTTCGGGATAGTTTGGCCCAAGGTTAAGCCCCAGCAGGTGAAAGATTATGCGCCTATCACGACGCAGGTAGAGCTGGAAGCCTGGCTGGATCGCTGCCTGGAAACCGGTACTTTCGGCTTTGACTGGGAGACAACGGCCAGCCGGGACACGAAGGAACGCTGGCAGGAATGGCTGGCCGGCTTCCGGTACCAAGAACGCAAAGACGAATACTTGGACCATGCAGAAGAAGATCGCGCAGACGGCCGTCGGCGGATCCGGGAGCTGGAACTACAGCAAATGACCAAGAAGCAGCGCGAAGCTGCTGCAAAGAAGATTGGGCGCGAAGCAGAAAACCGGGCGAAGGAATGGGAAGCGAAGGCCGCGGACCTGGACGCCGAGTACGAATTCCAGCGGGAAGTTTATCTTAAAACGCCATTCGACCCGCACCAGGGCGAAATCTGTACCGCGTCTATCTGTCCGGAGCCTCACCGCGTACGCGTCGTACCGATCGAACACAAGCGCGGGAAGGTATTCGAACCCATGTTAACGCGGGAAGCTGCCCGGAAGCTATTCATGGATACGCTGGACCGGAAAATTTTCCGCAGCAAGGACGTACGTAAGATCGCTTTTAACGGGCCTTTCGAAGTGAAGTACGCGGCCAAGTACGGGAAGTACCTGCAAAAGCCGTTCGCGGATCCGCAATTATCCAGCGTTCGCTGTATTCAGTTGGTGGATCCCGGTCGGATCCCGGACCCGAAGAAGCCGGCAAGCGGGCTAGGCTTGAAGCCGCAGACTTTGCAGACCTTCGGCGTACAACTGGGTAACTTCGAAGAAATCCTGCAGCGTAATGGCGTAGACTTTTTCGACGAACTGGACGCAAGCCAGGGCGAAGGCCTTGTATATTCAGCAGAGGACGCCGATTACGCGGTACAGCTTGATAACTATTGGATGGAAGTAGCGCGGCAGATTCCGAAGTACGAAGACTGGCTTGATAACATCGAAATGCCTTTCGGCCGGGTAATCGGGCTTATGGAATACTGGGGCATGCGCTGGGACGAAGACCTGGCCGAGCAGAAGCGCCAGGAAGCAATCGCCGCCCAGGAGCAGGCCAGCGAAGACATTAAGCAGCTGGTACGCGAAGCTGTACGGGACGAAGACGGTAACCCGTTAGAGGTTAACCCAGGCAAGGGTGGCAAGACCGGGGAAATGAAGGCTGTAATATTTGATTATATGAAACTACCGGTAGCCAAGCTGGGCGACCCAACGAAGAAGGGCGAACGCTTGCCGAGCTTAGACGAAGAAGCCCTTATAGATATGGAATTCATGCTGCAGCACAAGCTGCACGACTTGAAGGAAGAAAAGTACCTGGCGGTCCGACTGCCAGACGGCTGGGAGCAGATCGACCCGAATACGGACCCAAACCTGGATAAGGAACAGCGGGAAGCGATTCGGATACACCAGCGGCCAGACCACCCGCACAAGGAAGCCGGCATAAAGCTGCTGGGCCTTATGCGGAAGATTCAGAAATACGCTACGCTGCTTTCTTCTCATATCGAAGGCCGCGGCAAATGGCAGAACCCGGTTACAGGTCGCATTCATTGCAACTATACGCCATGGACAGAAACAAGCCGCCTGAACGCAAGTAAGCCGAACGGACAGAACGTACCACGCCTGGATAACGACGCTTTCGGTATTCGAAATCTGTATATCCCAGGTCCGGGAAAAATTCTTTTCTTTATCGACTTTTCGGGCTTTGAGCTTCGGATCCTGGCCTGGCGTGCAAATGACGGCGTAATGATCGAGATATTTAACACCGGCGGAGACATGCACAAAACAACTGCAGTAGAAATGACAGGTAAGCCGGCAGAAGAAATAACGAAGAAGGAACGGACTGACGCCAAGCCGGCAAACTTCGGTATAGCTTACGGTGGTACGGAACACGCGCTGCAGACTGTATTTAAAACAGACTACGGAATACGTAAAACGCTGGACGAATGCCTGGACATGGTTAACGCGGTAAAACGTGCTTATTCAGGCGTACCGCAGTATCAAGTTGACGTCGTTACGGAAGCCCGAGACACCGGCTATTCCGAAACGATTTACGGATATAAGCGACTGCTGCCTGGAATCAACAGCAGCAACAAATACGAGCGCAACACGGCCGGCCGCCAGGCTGGAAATACACCGATTCAGGGAAGCGCGGCCGACGTTATGAAGGCCGTACAGAACGACGTTTACGACATGATCGGAGCAGGCACAACCCTACGTTATGACATGGATGAGCTAGGTCCAGACCTTGGCGAAGCCGAACTGCTGCAGTACTTCCCGCTGCACCATGGCCATACCGATATGATCGCTCAAATTCACGACGAAATCATTTTCGAAGTAGACGACGATCCGGACACTGTAGACGCGGTGCATAAGTGGGTTAAGGACCGAATGGAGCAGCCACCTATTCCAGGCTTTCCGGTCAAAATCGAAGCCGAAGGCAGCGTAGGGTACGCCTGGGGCAAAAAGCAGGACGCCTTTCAATGGGCGAGAGAAAAGAGAGGGGCATAACGCCATGAGCATAAATCACGTAGGACTGGGGCGCTTGATGCACCATTCCCCTATGACAGCGAAAGGGAGCCAACAACGCCCGCCGGCACACTTCGCCGGCTGGATTAGCGAGAAATGGGGCGTAGCCTGGGTAGTGAGCGCCGAACGGCAGGACAAGCGGGTAGGGGTTTTATCCGTATCCAAGCCTAAAGAGTCTGAGAAGCCCGAAACCGCTTATATTCTCCAATACACGCATCGGGATGACTTAGACGGTAGGGAAACCGAGAGATTACACGGGATCGCGGCCGGTAACCACAAAGACGCCATTAAGAAGGCCCTGGCCTTTATGGAGGAAATCGCGCTACGGCGTGACCACCGACAGGAAGCGAAATTATTTTTCCAAGAAAGGGAAGTCACGATATGGACCGAGCCGTGCGAAAACGCCGCCAGCGCCAAATAGATGCCTGGGCAGACCGTAAAACGTTCGTCCAGGAAGAAATCATAGTGGCCAACTACCGCGCCTATGAAATGGGCGTAGGTCATGCCCTGGACGCAGTGGCCGAAATGTACGGCATGGGCGACGTACGCATAACACGCCTACAGGAAAAACTGCAGCTGGTTCAAATGGTCGAAGGCGTAGGCACCGAAGGCAAGACAAGGAAAACGCTGGAGAAGGCCGCCGCTTCCTTCGACAGTAAGTACAGCTTCGCCAAGGCGAAGGCCGCCGAAATGAACGTAGTGGGCTATCAAATAGCCATGGACCATGTACAGGACGCGGTTAGCATTGTATACAGCCTGGGAGAAAAGCGCATGGCTGCCTGGCTTAAGACGGTCGAGCGGATCCAGCAGGAAGACAACCTGCAGGCGTTCACATCGACGGGATCCCCTGAACATGGTAACCCGTTCGCGCTGGCCTTACGGCGGGCGCTGCGGTTAGAACAAACGGACAAACTGAGCGACCAGGCGAAGGCAGCAATAGGCAGCCTGGTACGCATATAGGAGGACAACATGAACGCAATTCTAAAACACTGGCATAGCTTTCTGGACGAAGCAACAGCGGTATTTGTAGCGAAGAACACCGACTACGACAGCCGTTTTATGAAAGCTCTTATAGATTACAAACGTTCGCGGGGGATTGAAGCATCCCGTACGATATGGTCCTGGGAAGTCGAAAAGAAGTTGGACCGTTGCCGTACTTGGATTACGCGGGGCGAATTGCTGGTAAAGGACGAAGGCGTACGAAATTCTGTTATCGACCTTTTTAACTACACAGTCCAATGGTCTATTTTTTCGAACAGCCTATTCCAGGACGTAGATCCGCTGCAGCAACTTACAGAAACGAATTTCTGGCGCGTAGCTGATAAATTTACACCGGTCGCCTGGCTGGCTTATCTAAAAACCGAAAAGCTGATTAAGCCCCAAGAAGACGACCTGCGCGCCTTACTGCTGGAGCAAATGACCGGGGTACCGTTTTAATGAGTTCAAACAAAGCAGCGGTGGCTATTTTTGCGGGGACCGTTACCGTACAAGTAGCAGCCCTACTTCTACTACTGGGGGCGGAACCACATGCCGAAGCCGAACATAGGCAAGGGATACGAGCAGCGACAGAAAGACAAGAAACGGACGCGGGCCAAGGACCGACAAGCAAAGCAACGCAGGAAGGAACGGGCAGCAATGTTTTACGAGAAGGATTATGGGCATTTGACGGAAAGCAGACTGGAAGAAAAGCTACAGCAACAGCAGGAGACTTCAAAGCGCTACAGGAATGCCTGGGAAGCCGAGAAGCTTCTAAACACAGCGAACAACCGGCAGATAAAAAGCCTGCGGGACCGCTTAAGCAAGGGGAACCGGTTCGCATTCAAGACCGGGCTACTGATCGGGGCGCTATCGGGGGCAGCGGTAGTAAACGTAGTCATAGCGATACTGTTATGGGCCGTTTCTTAATTACCGCGTATACCGCGGGCTATGAATCGACGCAGAAGCATAAGGGCGAACCAGGCTACGGCATTACGGCCAGCGGTACGACCGTTAAGCAGGGCCGAACAATATCGGCGGATCCGCGCGTACTGCCTATCGGTACCCGGGTCAAGATAGAAGGACTGCAGGCAACGTACACCGTCGAGGACACCGGCGGAGCCATTAAAGGAAATCATATTGACCTGTATTACGACGAGCTGGACGACGCCCTGGACTGGGGCCGGCAGCACTGCGAAGTAACGGTAATTGAATGGGGTACTAATGACAAAGGGAATAAGCCCGGGGCTAACTAGCCCCGGTATGCGTCACTATTAGAGAACATTACATTTCCAATCATGGCGCTGCATCATTTTAACATAATCAATAACTTTTTCTTGGTTTAAATTAGGAGGAAGAATTATAGGTTTGATATACACTGTGACGTAATTATCCCGGTAATTGAAAATTACTTTAGTGACCTCAAAATGATAGGGATCCTTGAATGCACTATCTTCATAAAAATCGCCTATACGAGGGATAAAATCAGTCTCAAATTCTTTGTGAACGTTCCTGACAGTGTTTAATTTACCTTCCACGTATACCTGTTGCTGAATGACTACTAGCATGTATGCACCTCTTATTCTATTAACTAGATTCGACATATTTTACCAATAAAAGCCTGTTAAATCAATTGTACGGTTCTAATACCAAATTACCTGGAGGTTATTACAAATGATTAAAGCACTCATTATTACACCTTACCGCCGCTACGAATTCGAAGTACCGGCCGAGCATGCCGGCACCCTTAACCTGGCTTACGACTGGCTGGAGAACCGCCTGCACAGCAACCACGAAGGACTGATAGAGCTACCAGGCCGCATGATCGCCATACAGGATCCGAGTGAAGTAAAAAGCATTGAATTGTGGGAAGAAGAAGTGCAAATGCCAGTTAACCTAGCAGGCGTACAGCAGCTGCCGATCGAAGAAGGGCCGGGTACGCTTAACGGTGACGTACAGTACCTGGGTAATCCGGTGCAGCTTCGCATGCTGACCCATTACCTGCGCGGATATTTCTACGTGCTCCCGTATGAGGTGAACGAAGCTCCGGCCCTGGAAGTGCTGGACCCTAACGCATTGGCCCAGGTTTCCGTCGAGCTGCTGCAGCGCGAAGGGATCCAGGGAACCGTAGTTATTCCGCCGGCGCAGATCGGGGACGAGCAACAGGCGCATATGTACGTAATCGACTACGCAGAGCAGGCCACACCGCCAGCACACTTTAGCCCTTCGGATAAGACAGCGCGTGCAGCTGGGGGTATCTGGAATGAGAAATAATTTTCTGAGCATGGAAGCCCTGGAAGACCGCCTGCGGTATTGGCAGTCCAAGCTTCGCCTAATGGACTGGCAGGTAGAAATTATGTTCGAACGGGGCTATAACCTGGGCGCGGACATTGGCCGTATTCATATTTTCGAAGACAAGCGCCGGGCGCTGATCCGCATGACCGAAGCGAACGACTGGGACCCAGCAAACCTGCTGCCGTACGACATGGAACAGGTTGTGGTCCACGAACTACTGCATATTCACTTCTACCCGCTGACCCGAGACGCCGGCAGCAACGTTACAGCGGAGGAACAGGCAATAGAAGCGATTAGCTGGGCGCTGGTGAGCCTGGATCGCAGAGCAGACGAGGTAGAAAATTATTATCTGCAGGAGTTGGAACGCAGGCCGTATGGCTTGCTTCCACGTCCGGCGGTAGTAAACTGCTACGCAGGCCGAGGTGAGGGCGGAACGCATGACAACACGTAAGGACACAGAGAATCATATCCAGCATCGCCGGGTTATTCTAGGTCGCTTGCAAGACCTGGGCGTACGCGTTAAAGCTCCGGACCGCTGGAAGCTTGAGCAGCTGCACTACCTGCATGAAGCGGTATCGCCGATCGTACAGCGCGCCAGGAAGGCGGAACAGGAACTAAAAGCCTTGCGGAGCCTGCAGGAAGCCCGTCGTATCGGATCCACTCAATGGCCGGCGCCTGGTACGCCGATAGACGACCAGGTAAAGATCGCGGAAAGGCTACTACACCTTGCCACAGTTACCGACGGGCCTATGGTAAGCCTGGTAGCCCTAGCCGGCAACTTGGCCCAAACTTACCGAATGGATAACCCTTACACCGTCCTGGAGGTTATCGAGAAATGGAACAACCCGGGGCAGTACGAAGTAGAGTATGCGAGCAATTACCCACCTGCAGATAATGGATAAATCCCGCATACTGAAAGGCTTGCTATGGATCGTAGGCGAATCGGGCGGCCTGGGACCGGGCCAGCTAGATAAATGGCTGGGCGAACTGGTACAGGCCGGGTACGTCGAATTCGAACCACGAGGACAGGAAGGGGAGCAATTCCCCTTTCTGCAGTTAACCGAGAAAGGAAGGACGCGAAATGGCAATTAGACCGAAAGAAGGCGCACGCGTAAGACTTAAAAGCTGGCAGGTAATTGACGGACAAAAGGCACCGGCTACACCTTGGCTGGCCACTGTTGAAAAGGTTAATTCTGGAAGTGGATGGCGTACCTACGATGTAAAAAGGGACCACGACGGCGAGGTAATTACAGTCTGGAGCTGCGACATGTCCTATGCAAATGAGATCAAATTATAAAAGTATTTACTTCTATTTTCACAGTCTTTACTTTTAGTAGTTTTTACTTCTTAATGTAGTCTTTACTTCTAATGGGGGGCATGAAATGAAGGTCATTGTTATGGCCCGCGCGGTAATTAATCCGCCGGCCGAATTTGTAGAAGAAGCTAGTAACTACGGGGCTATTACACGGGAGCAGTTAATTGAAAGCACGCAGGAAGTAATAAGTAAATACTTCTTGCGGGGCTTTACGTCTGGCGAAGTAGAAAGCCAGGAAGTGAAGGTAATTATACGTGATGCTAGCCCGGTATGCGACGGGAAATCAAAAGTAGACCTAGAGAAGTATGCCGCATTAACTTGCGACAATTGCCAAGGTAAGGACTTCGACACGCAGGGCGCGCAGATCGCCCGCGAATACGAAATGGGGGACTAAGGATATGGAACGCGGCGAATTTAAAATACGGCTGGAAGAAAGTCCTAGCGGCTATCACGTATTCGGGCGCTGGACACTATGCCCGCCAGACGATAGACCAGAGCATGCGACGGACATTTACCTGGGCAAGGGGCACGACAAGGAAGAAGCGCTGCGGATCGCCGGCCTGTTTGGTCTATCGACCGCGTTCGCCGTAGGGCAGTTGGCGAAGGACCAGGGTAAGCTGGTGCCTGGCGGATCCACATACACGGTAACCGGTACGGCTGAGTCCATACCATGCGACCCTTGGGCGCAGGCCGAACGTATGCTGCACGAAGCGACATACGCGCACCGGAACTTATGTGACGAGGATAAGGAAAGCGCGCCACGTTGCCCGTACTGCGGGAATGCAACAGGGCTGCACTATTGCCCCGGGCCGAGGCAAACGGCCGGCGACGTCTACCTGGAATAGCTACAGGGTTCGAAAGAATATATATAAATCCTTAAAAATAGGTGAGGGGTACTTAAGAGAAAAAATAAAAACGAAAACGAAAAAAGAAAAAGTACCCCTCACTCGATTTCGATAACTTATATATATTTATCTTTGTGAATCCCGGTTATTAAATGACTCCAGCAGTAAAGAAGAAAAGGAAGACGGTAAGTATTTATTAATTACTTAATATTATTATTATTATTAATATTTATTATATATATATATATACTATATATAGTTAATTTCTTAATTTAACAAATGGCATATTTTAGGAGGTTGCACATGCGGCCGAGGATTGAAGGTTTCATATCGAAAAAGAACATACGCCGGCTGCTTGATAATTACCAGGCGCTGGAACATGGCGACCAGCTGCCGAATCCGGACGCGGTCCCGATCAATACCGGGCAGAAGTCGCAGGACGGTGTTAGCGGCGGAAGAATTAATAAGATCATGCTGGACGACGCCATAGCCCAGCTATCGCCGTTTATGCAGGCGGTAGTTAAGTGCCGGTGGACCGGTAGGCTACCTGTAGGGGACGCGCTTAAGGTCCTCGGCGTTTCGAAGGCGGTTTACTACCAGCGCTGCAATCTGGCAGCCGAGTATATTTATATCAACATGAACGGAAAGGCAGCTGCTATAGACCGGCTATATGAACGAGTAATGCAGGGTTGACAAAATCGGTCTTAAAACGGTATATTTTATGTAATGTGCTGTACTTGTGCCCAGGCACAAGCTAATGTTTTTCAGGGGAAAAAAGTCGCGTTTTTACTTTCGCTGGTCCCCATTCACGAACCGAATTTTTTATAAGAAGTCTTTACTTCTACATTTAGCCGGCCCGCTGGGTCGGCTTTTCTATTTCCACGAAAAAGGGGGCGCCTTTATGGCCGATCTAAGAGGGACGCCGGCGCAGATCCCGGACCCTTACGACATGGAAGCAAAACTTAAATTGCACCCGAAGGCTGACGAGAAGAACCGCATAGAGCTACGCCAGGGAAACCCGGTATTATGCTGCGGCGGCAAGAAGACCGAAAAGAAGGGCGGCGGGTTCTGCCGATCGCTGGCCGGTATGGGTACTGAGCACCCAGGACGCGGGCGATGTAAATTCTGCGGCGGCAAGAATACCGGGCCGCGAACGGCCGAAGGTAAGGCTATATCAGCGCAGAACGGCCGCAAACATGGGTTGTACAGCCGGGTACTGAGCGTAGAAGAACGCGAGATATACGAAGACCAGATAGAAGCCGAAACCTACAACCTGCAGCATGAAATCTATTTGCTTAAGGCTAAGCTGGTAACCTACTTATCCGGTTGGCAGCGTAAATGGGATAGCTACTACAAGAAAAAACTTGCAGAAGAATTTATTAAATATAAATGCACGAACCCGGACTGCGGTACGATCTATGTACGCGGTGAGCTTGAAGGGAAGCCTGGATATTGCCAGGCGCTGAAATGCGGCGAAAGGAAACTGGAGGAAGTCGAACGCTGGGTAGCGGATCGGACGCACGAAGAAGCTACGCTATACGCCGACAGACAAACGAAAGTGTACTTTTCCGAAGGAGAAGGCAGCAGCCGTAGTTATTACCATGCGGGAACGCTGGAAGACCGAACGCTGGACCGCGCGCTTAACACGCTTGGCCGGCTTATTGAGAAACAAGCTAGGCTTTCTGCAGGTTCAGGCGACGATCTTATGAGCGCAATTAACAAAGAACTGCAGCAAGCAAGCCAGGGCAAAGTTTCGATAAGTTGGGGCGGAAAAGCACAAAATAGGGCCGAAAAGCCCGAAGAATAAAGCCTATTTTTACGTTGCATTTTTATGCAGCGTATTAATTGCATGTTTATTAGCATTAATAACCTACGACATTGGGGTTATTGGTACTTCGCCTACCTATTTCGTTGACTAGGTGTAACGATTGTTTTATTATCGTTATATACATGTAACGAAAGAAGGGGAAGCATGGGGCGCAAAATAACGAACCTTACCGGACAATTCGGAAGCCTGGAAGAATACATGGCCTGGCTGGAGCAGGATAAGGCCAAAACGCGTAAAGCAGCTGCACCCAAGGGCGAAAAGCACAGCAGGGCCAAGCTTACCGAAGCCCAGGTAATCGAAATACGGCGTATGTACTACGGCGGTCAGAAGACAGGAGCGCAGCTGCTAAAAGATTACGGTATATCGCGCAGCGCCCTGGGCTACCTTCTTACAGGACAGTCCTGGGGGCATATCCGGGAAGGCCTGGAAGAATACGACGCCGAAGCAGCACAGTACACGACGCCCGAAGAAATCAAAGCCTGGAAGCAGGAACGTAAGACGCGGCACATAGTAAGGGCAACCGCAGCTGGTACAAAGCTAACCGCTGACCAGGTGCTGGAGATCCGGAAGGAATACGCCCTGGGCGGTGTCATGATGAAGGAGCTAGCCGAAAGGTACGGCGTAAACGCTGTAACGATCGGTGACGCAATAAACAGAAGAACATGGAAAAACATATAGCCGCCTTCGGGCGGCTTTTTCTATTCCAGCGGAAAGGAGGAAGGGGCATTGGCCAGAAACACAAAAAAGGACTACAGTAAGGCGGTCGATTTTAACTACCTGGACGACGTAGACCCGATAAGCGGGGCGCCTACCATGACAGCCGTACCACAGACAGTAAGGGAAGCCTGGCAGGGGGCGCCATATAATGCGATAGCCGCCCTGGGGGAAATCTTCCTGCGGGAGAATCTACGCGAAGCCTGGCGCCTTATGCGGCGTAATGACCCCTTCGACTACCAGCTGGAGGTATGCGACGCGATTCTGTACAGCTGCTTGCAGGGGCTGGGCTGGCAATTTACTGTTATGCAGACCCGCCAAAGCGGCAAGAACGAAGAAAGCGCGTTTATCGAACAGTATCTGCTGCTGTACGGCTGGTACCATGGCGTAAAGGTATCGGGCGTTAAGTTTGCCCCGGTACATAAGCCGCAGGTACAGGCCAGCATGGACCGCCTGGAAGGGGCCGACGCCCCGGACGCTGGGGGCCTGGCAGGTAGCGTTCTGACAAAGAAGCTTTTCCGTAAGTCGGACGGCTATAAGTACCACATGGGAAAACCCCGCGATTCTAACAAATGGGCGTTCTTGTCGATCAACCCTACGGCTAACGTCGCATCACAGACGGCCTATACGCTTCTTGAAGGTGACGAAGCCCAGGACATAGATAGCGCCAAGTGGGAACGGGACGCGCAGCCTATGGGCAGTTTTAACAATGCGACTACCGTCTTTTGGGGCGTAGCCTGGACGAAGGAAAGCCACATATACAGGGCTATGCTGCAGTCTTACGAATTGGAAAAGCGCCTGGAACAGGAACTGGAATACCGGCCGAAGCTGGTATTTAAGATCGACGCGCACCGCGTTATAGCTTCGGGTAACGAGAATTACAAAAAAGCGTTCGATAACCAAGTAGCGCGGCTGGGGATTAACCATATCGCGATCCAGACCCAGTACCTGCTTAACTTCGTAGATAGCATAGGGCGTTTTTTCGATTCCGAGCAGATCAAGGCCATATTTAACGGCCAGCACAGCATGCGGCAAGGGCCAAGGCCAGGCGGGCGGTACATATTCGCCCTGGACGTCGCCGGCCAGGAGGAAAATCCGACAGACGTAGCGGAAGAGGTAGACGCCGGCATGCACAAGCGAGACGCTACGGACTTGGTAATAGGGGAGCTGCAAACAGACGGATCCATAGTACCGGTATGCTTCTATCAGTGGATCGGCCGGCCGCATAGCGAACAACGCATGCAGATAAAAACGATCCTGAATCACTGGAAGACGCTTGGCGGTGTATGTGACGCTACCGGTATCGGCGAACCGCTAGCCCATTGGCTAATTGAGCAGCTCCCCGAACAGATCATAGAAGCCTATAAGTTTAAGGCGGAAGGCGACGACAACAAAAGTAAATTAGGGTACTTGGCCTACAGTTACGTCCATGCAGGCCTTTTTCGCATGCCTAGCCGTCCGATGAATGACATACAGCAGGCTGACCAGTGGGAAGAAGCGAAGTGGCAGCTGGAAAACCTGGTACGCGAAGCGAAGAAAGCGCAAAAGATTAACTTCCACGTACCGCGAAACACCAAACCGCGTAAGCCTGGGCATGTACCGCATGACGATAAGGTTATGGCCATGTTCTTGCTGATCCGGGCCGCCCAGGGAATCAAAGACCCTGACAAATGGAAAGCAACAGCCTTCAATCGGGCAGCAATTGGTGGCTAAATTATACAAAAAGTACAAATCATCAGCCTAAGCGAAAAAACACCAAACGAAAAACCCCGTAATAACGCGGGTTTTCAGATATGTTGTACTTTACGACAAAATGCTGATTTTATGCAGAAGCAGAAAGGAGGGGTCATTATGGCAGTTGTAAACCGGATGCCTGAATTATTGGATAAGCAGGCCACCCTGGAAGGGGCGCGGGCAGCAGCGGCAGCATGGGTAACAGGGAATAGCGGCTGGCTTACCAAGCTAATGCAGGATCACCAGAAGCTAGTCAAGGACCAGCAGGTAGAACTGTACCAGGCTACTTACGACGGCGACCTGGAGGAAATCGACCAGCGGGACAAGAGCAGGGGAGACGACGTTAACCATAAACTTATGGCCAGTTACGCGCAGCTGCTGATAGATACGCCGGTAGATTATCTGTTAGGTAATCCTATTGTTTGGTCTATGAAGGATCCGAAGCAGATCGACGGCAACGTAAGCCAGGCGACCCTGGACGAGTACAGGAAAGAACTGCTGCAGCTTCTGGAAAACGAAGACGCGCAGCGCGTCCTGCGGGAAATGTTGACCCAGGGCAGCGTCACGGGCATGTCTTACGTTATCGGCTGGGTAGACGAGTCGGGGAATATCGACTACGAGGAATTCCCTTACCAGGAAATCGTACCGGTATACGATACGCGGGGCCGGTTGCGCCTGGTCGTACGTTTCTACCAAATCGACATAGCGGACCCGACGGCGGACCAGGAACACCTTGTTTATAAGGCTGAGATATACGATACCCGGTACGTTATTAGCGCTATTGGGGACGATCAAGGAGAAAACTTCACCCTAGATCCCGAAGACACACCGAATATTGTCGAGCATAAGGCAGGCCGTATACCGGTTGCCA
Organism: Paenibacillus sp. BK720; assembly: GCF_011761545.1. NCBI lineage: Bacteria > Bacillati > Bacillota > Bacilli > Caryophanales > Paenibacillaceae > Paenibacillus > Paenibacillus sp. BK720. Next base: position 1,466,030 of record NZ_JAASRQ010000001.1, read on the forward strand.
TCTTTAGGAATGGAACGCCGGCGAGGTACAGCGAGAGGAAGAAGAAAGCCGGCGTATCTGACCTGGCAGGCGGGTTGCTTTCGCTGATCGTAGAGTATGCGGAAAGTATGAGCGACAAGGCGAACGCTGTAGACCGCATGCAGGACCAGCTGCTTAAGCTAAAAGGCGTACAGCTGGGGGGCACAAAGGACGAAGCCCAGGGCGAGGTTATGGCCATGCGTAAAGCGCGGGCTATTGCCCTTAAAAGTGTAGAGTCTGATGCGGAGTACATTCAGCCAGCCCAGGAAGACGGCGCTGTAGAAAACTTCCTGGACCGTACAAAGGATACCATGTACGAACTAGGCGGCATTCCGAAGCTAGGGGACCTATCAGGAGCTACAGCAACGGAAATTAAGGTTAAATACGCGGGCCTGGACATTAAGGCCGGCAAGAAAGAAACCTACTTACGGGGTACGATTAAGCAGTTGCTTACGATCCTGACGGACTTTATTAACGCAAGAAAGCTAGCAGGTAACGGACAGCTACCCGAAGACTTTCAGGCGAAGCTGCAGAACCCGGTAGCGAACGACTTGTACAGCAGCGATTGGATAGACGTAACCATAAACCGAAATGTGCCGCAGAACTTTCTGGAGATTGCGCAAATTGTGGCCACGCTTTCCGATAAGGTACCGGATAGTTACCTGTACGAGCTGTTATGGTTTGTATCGGATCCGAAGGCAGCCCTGGACGAAATGAAAAAGCAGAAAGACGACACCGCGAAAAGGGCTAGCCAGGCAAACCTGGACGCCCTAGGGCTAGGCGGGGAATTCAGTCGAGTAAACAACGAGGGAACCAACCAGAAGGGACAAGGAGAAGAAACCGGGATGGAATAAATCTTACGAAACGTTAAAACAAGGGGGCGGCATAGATGCCGACAGGTAAACCTAAGCCGCTCACTAGGACGGCCGAGCAAAAACGAAGGCAGAAGGAAGTCCTGGAGCGTATGCAACGCGACATGGATGGCTACGTAGACAAGTACCAGGAAATCCTGGACAAGCGGGCCGCGCAATACGCCGGCAGCATAGAAGGAACCTGGCAGCGGATCGGCCGGCAGCTTTCGCAGGCTATACAGGACCTGTACGACCAGTACGCCGACAAAGACGGCCAGCTGGACGACACACGGCTGCGGGAGCGCCAACGGCTGCAATTCCTTCGCCAGCACGTAGCAAAGGTAATATACCAGCTGCGCGGCCAGGAAGACGTCCTACGTAACAATCTGGCGTATACGTACGCAGAAAGCGCAGTATGGCATAGTTGGGCGCTGGAGCAGGCCACACAATTGTCTATCATTACGCCGGCGCTTACTTACGGTCATGTTATGGGCGTCCTGGCTAATCCATGGTTACCGGACGGCGCAACCTACAGCGAACGGCTGCGGGCTAATACGGCCTTCCTGGCCGCCAAGATGCGGGACAGCATAACCGAAGCAGTAGGCCAAGGCTGGGACGTCCAACGGGCCGCCAGGCGTATACAGGAAGTCGCGGGCGAAGGCTACCACAACAGCGTAAGGCTGGCACGCACGGAAATGAACCGTGCGGCCAGCCAGGCCAGCAGCCATACCTTCATGCAGAATGCGGACCTACTGGACGGCAAGCGCTGGCGGGCAACGCTGGACGCCAGAACGGCACCGAAGGACGCCAGGAATGACGGCCAGGTATACGAACTGGACTACGATACACCAGAACGGCCTGGCCGAGCCGGCGAACGGATACCAAACCATCCGAACTGCCGCTGCAAATACAGCCCTGTAGTATCGGGCGTAAGCGAGAAGGTCAGGGACCGGATCGCCAGGGGCGACGGGGACGCTAAAGACGAATTCGGGGAACGGATCTACACGAAGGCGAAGGACTACAGGGAATACGCAAAGGAACGCGGCCTGCCTAACTTGGACGAAAGCCTGGCGAAGGATAACCCGAAGCGCTACCTACGCCCCGGAGAGGACGACGACGCCTACAATATCCCAAGCGGTCGGATAACGAAGCCTGCAGCTGCTAAGACGGCGAAGGACGACCTGGACAACGCTTCCAGCAAAAAACCTATGCCGAAGCCGGCCGAGGATCCGCCGCCGGTTAAAAGACCTGCAGACCTGCTTCGCCAGGACCTGACGGCCGACGACTTCGACAGCCCGGTAACGGCCAGCGAATTCTTTAAAGCTATGGACATAGCTCCGGAAACTTTTGTAGAATTTACCAGAAAGCTATACAAGCGATCTATTTACAAAATGGAGCCTACAACGGGTGGAAGCTATTACATGAGAAGCAGCCATACCGTAGCTATGTCACAGCGCTACCTAGATTCATTCAAGGCTGGAGAAAGTGACCCAGGTTACAAGCAAGCTATAACGACGCTGATTCACGAAGTAGGGCATGGCCTGGATTATGGACTATCAAAACACCTGACCGGACAAGACATACCGGACGGCTACAAGTATGCCAGCGGCGTAGGTAAGTTCGCCCAGGCGGTAGCAGCTGCTAAAGCATATTTTGTGGATCAGCTTAAGAAGTCGAAAAGCACCTGGTACATAAAAGCGAAGGCGAAGTACAAGACGCAGGCCAAGCAGGACGAGGTAAAAGCGGAGTACGAAGCGGCTGTATCTTTTATGCAGTTGGTCGTACAGAAGGTCCAGCACGAATACAAAGCCGTAAGCCGAGTAGACGGTAAAGTTATCATAGATGCCCGGTATTCTGGTCTTTCCGATATATTTGACGGCATAACGGAAAAGCTGATAAGCGGCGGTATGGGCCATGCGAAGGACTACTGGAAGCGTGACGGAACGACCGAAGCGGAAGTATTTACTAACCTATACGAAATGCACGTTAGCAATAACCAGGAATCAATAGGCGTTATGCGGGAGATATTCCCGGATATATTAAACGCCTTCCTGGGGCTAATCGAGGAAGGGGCGAAAGCATGACACATGAAGAAGCCTGGAACGCATACCTGGAAAAGTTCGGAGAAGAACCGCCGTTAATGGGGATTGGCGACAGCATGGACAACATTATGGCGAACGTAGAAAAGGCCGTCAAAACAGGAAAACCGCTATGGACCTTTTACTATGACAAGAACCCGGCGGATTCTGATATAAGCATTTAAACAAATACCAAGCAAGGGCCAGAGGGGCTTCACCTTCTGGCCCTTTTTCGTGCCCTGGACTGTACCGCTGGACACATATTACACGAAAAAGTAAGCCTGCATTGCCGGCGAATACGCCCCAGCGTATCAACTCAATCACCGGCAAGCCGCTGAAAAAGGATAAACACAGCCAGGCCAGACAGTCCAGGGCACTAAAAAGGGAAGCCAGATACAGCCGGCGCCCTTGCTTATTAAGCGTTTTACCCGTATCGCATGGAAGAACGGGGCGCAGGGGGTAGCAGCCCTTTAACTGCGGGAGAGGAAGGCCCTATGGATTGGCTTAAGAAACTGCAGGAGAAATACAAAGCCGGTAAGATCACGAAAGAGCAGTACGACGCGAAGGTTAAGGACCTGCTGGACGACGGCGACCTGGACCAGGCCGAATATGACGATGCCCTTAAGTACGATCCGAAGGCGGATACCGGCGACAAGTTGATTTATAGCCAGGCAGATATGGACCATATGGCTATTAACGTAGGGCGCCGTACGCTTCGCCAGGCGCTTAAGAAGGCTGGTATCGAATTGGACGTAGAAAATAGGGGCCTAGTTGACGAGGTAGTAAAACTGGTCAAGATCGGCAAGGAATCCGACGGTAAAGGCTCTACAGCGACTGAGCAAGAAATTGCCCAGCTGCGGAAGGACGCAGGCAAAACTAAAACGCTGGAAACCCAAGTAAAGGACCTTTCCCTGCAGAACGCGGTACTGCAAACAGCTGGCCGGTATCAGCCACACAACCCAGCGCATATTGTACGGGCTATGGGCGAATATGAGGACCAGCTCGACTTCGACGACGAAACCGGTCTACCTACGGCGCGCAGCGTCCAGGCTGTAATCTCCAAGCTGGCCAAACAAGAGCCTTACTTATTCAAAACGCCGAACGGCGACGGCGGCCCGGGCAACCAGGACGACGAACACCAGCAAGGCGGCGGCTTTTCCGGTAAAACACCAGGCGGCAGCGGAGGTACAGGCGGTAACGGCGGGGGCAATAAGGCCGGCGAAGCCACTGTAGCGGAAGCCCTGGCGCGGCTGGGCATTAAGAAACAATAAAACACGATTCGAAAGGGGAAACACAAAATGCCAGTAGGTAACTATGATGGACAGATTCACCGTACCCAGGTCCTGGGCGCACGCGAGATTAAAGCAAGCACAAGCTACAGCTACCTGGTTAACGGTATCACGCTGGACGGTAGCAAGTTTGCTGCAAACGAGCTTGTATTGGAGGGTACATGCCTGGTACGCAACGTTACGACCGGCAAGTACGAGAAGTACGCAGACAACGCTGGTGCCTTCCCGACGGGCTACGATAACCCGGTTATTATTGACCAGTCGGTTAAATTCGAATCCAAGGACAGCGGCGGCAATGCGGACCGCATCGTAGGCCAGGTTCTGCTTCGCGCAGACGTCTATAAGGGAATGCTGATCGGCTATACCGAAGCATTCGGCGCTAAGCTTGCCGGCGCAATTCGCGTAATTTAATAACCGCATGAACCATAGCAGCCTTCGGGCTGCTTTTTTAATGCCCAAAAACATACGAGCATCCGAAAGGGGACCCTAATAATGGCAGGATTAGAGCAGTACAGCCCGTTTTTCACTAACCCAGTTTTCACCGACACAATTAAGGAAATCCCAGTACCAAAAAATTATATTGCGCAACGCTTCTTGCCGCGCGTTGAAACGTTCGAAACTAAATTCTATGAAAGCCAAGTTATGCGCCAGGCTGATATGGCGAATATCGTTTCCGGATTGGCTGACGTTCCACTGACTGACCGCGACCCAATGAAAGCCGTAAGCGGCGAGATCGCGGACATTTCCCAGGGCTATATCGTTACGAAGGAAGAACTGGGCGCCCTTATGGACAAGGGTAACGCGGCACGTCGTAAAATCGCGGAAACGCAGCTGCTGGGTAAAGCTGCAGCAATTAGAAACAACGTTGACGCCCGTATCGAATGGATGGGCTGGCAGGCGCTTGGCGAAGGCCAGTTGGTCTACGCTAAAAACGGTATCTACCTTACGGTAGACTTCGGCCTGGATCCAGCGCAGAAGGTTACAGCAGGCACACGCTGGAACGATACCGGCGCTACGATCATGGAAGATTATGAGATGTGGAACCAACAGTACAGCGACCGTACCGGCGAAGGCGCGGACGTATTCGTTACGTCCATCGGCGCTATCCGCGTAGTTATGAACGACCCGAACGTACGAAAGGCAGTAACCGGCCTGGCTGACAAGCTTATTACGCTGGACGAACTGAACGCCTTCCTGGTAGGCCGCCAAATGGCCCGCATGGAAGCGTTCGACGCTACGGTTACCTACCGCGACGTAGACACAGGCGGCACACGTTCTACGCAGCGCCTGCTGGCCGCAAATAAGGGCGTATTCCTCAAAGAGGGTAGCGCGATCGGCGAACAGCTGCTGGGTCCAACAATTGAAAACGAAATGAACCCAGGTATCTACGCGCGGACGATCCACCAGGACCTTCCTATGCGTGACGTTATCCAGGTTGTAGCATCTTCCTTCCCTAAGATCACCGGCGCGCAATACATCCAGCCGGCTACGATCCTGGCATAAGGACTAATAAACAAGGAGGCCGCTGCCGAGCGTAGCGGCCTTAATTCGAAAGGGGTAAACGAAAAATGCCTTACGTACTTGTAACGGCTGCAGGGGTTACGCTTAAAGGCGCCTATATCGCTGTAGACCAAATCGTAGAATTGAGTGATAAAAGCGCTAGCGCATTAATCGCGGAAGGTAAAGCAATTGAAGCGACGCCGACAGGTGTATCTGCTGACGTGCTGGACGATAAGGTACCAGGTGAGGGTAATACACCGGGTAACCAGGAAGACGACACAGCGGCCGAAATTGAGCGCCAGAAGAAGGCGCTGGCTGACCAGTATAACCTGGACGGCGGCGGAACAAAGCCTGGCCTTAAAGACGCAGCATTAGCTGCAGGCGTTGACTTCCCTTACGACGTCACGAAGGGCGATCTAATCGACCTTATCGTAGCCCAAGGTAAAGCCGTAGACCTTGTTAAGTAAGGGGGCGCCGGTATGGTATTGCTGGAAGCTGACGAGCTAGTAACGTACTTACCCGACGCCGCAAATATGGAAGAAGGTGACAAGCAGGTATTCCTGGCCAGGGCTAACGCCTACTGCCTGGCGTATATCGGAGGTCTGCCACCTATCCAGGACTGGGATCCGAAGCAGGAAAACCTTAAAGGCATTGTAGCGCAGGCCGTCGAGATCATAGCCGAAGGTGAAACGGCACAGATTGACCCGACAAACGGCAACATAACGGAAGCTGCGCCGGCCAGGCCAGGCAGACCGGCGGACCCGTTACACCGCATCGATAAGATGCTGCTACCGTACAAGGGGGCTTTCGACCGGTTACATGCTTTTAATATTACGCAGGGCTTCGCGTTCCTGTAGGCGGTCCCTATGTCTATCGAATTTAAAATGGACGGCCTGGAGCGGTACCAGCGCTGGCTGGCCAAAATGGACAGTACAGAAGTCGCTAAGACGAAGGACCGCATACTGCGGAAGTCCGGGCTGCAGGCCCTTGTCCACTTGGACGACTTAACGCCGGCACGGACTGGTAACCTTCGCAATTCCTTTCAGTTCGGCGACGCTAATAACACCTTCCAGATCGAAGTAGGTAAGACTTCTTACCTTTTCGTCGGTACGGCCGTACATTACGCGCGGTACGTTAACGACGGATTCACACAGAAGGCCGGACAGTTCGTGCCAGGCTACTGGCAAAACGGGACGTTTCATTACGTACCGGCTGCAGCTGCAAGGGCACAGGGAATAGGCGGTATGGTTCTTACCGGTAAGATCGTACCGGGGGCGCATATGTTCGAAAAGACTATGGACCGCCTGCAGGAGGACGTACCGGAAATTACTGATTTTGAATTCAGACGGCTGTACGAGCTGCTATTCCAAAGCTGAAAGGGGGCAGCGTATGCTGCAGGAAATCGACGCATTACAACGCTGGATATACGCTACGGCCAAGCTGCCCAGCTATAGGCTAGGAGCAGCGCCGCCGAAACTGCCGCGCCCCGTTATCATATGGGAAGCGCCAAGCCGGCCGGCTTCAAAGAATATTAGCCGTTGGAAGTACCGGAAGAACGTAACCCAGTTCGGGAAATTTTACGCGGCCGACCTAGGCCAGCTGCTGAACTACCAGGACACCCTGGAAAAGGACCTGGAAGAAAAAATGGGACGTTTACCGGTATACGAGCAAGAAGGACCGGGGGCGAAGATCGTAGGCCAGCTGCAGAACGTCCAGATAATTATTGACAATACGGATCAGACGCTGGACGTTCAAATACGGGTAACGTACGAAGCTACCTACAGCCGTAACCGCGATACTGCGCCGCCACCTACAGAAGTCTTTACTACCGTTGTAACACCTGACGGGAAGTTTCACATAGGAGGGCTGCCTAATGTCTGACGCAGAAGAACAAGAAGAAACACCGGCCGCACCAAGACAGAAAGTGGCAATGGCCGAAGAAATATTTTACGACCCGGCGACGCTAATCGCGGCCGCCGAATCGTTCCGCACCAGACCCGAAGTAATGGCCGGCGCTTTATACGACGTTACGGTTATCATTACACGAGACGACGCCGAAAAGCGTCTGCGGGAATTTTTATCACGGGAGGTTAATAATTAATGGCTGGTACTTATCAAGTAGGACAAAGCAAAACGCTGTCGGGCGTTTATTCCTTGATTATGGCTCTGGTATCTGGCGTTACTGGCAGCCCGCGCGGCATTGTAGCCGTACCGTTTACAGCAGACTGGGGACCGGTTAACGAGCTGCGAGTACTGGGCCGCGCGACAGAATTTGACGTACTGTTTAACACGAAGGAAGGCCAGTCTGGTATCGGCACCGATACGACAGCGCAGAAGGTTCGTACGCTGGCTTATAAGGCGTTGCCGAACCAGGTACTGGGTTACCGTATGGCGACTTCTTCCGCTTCCAAAGCTTCGGCCACACTTGCGCAGGGGTGGACGCTGGAGACGGTCTACCCAACTAAGCGGCAGTTTAAGGCGGCGGTTAAGGCAGGCGTAGCCGTAAACGCTGTAACGGTGCAGATCGTAGAAAACGGGATTATCCTGGCAGCGGTAGAAGATACCGACCCGCTGGCTCTGGCAAATAAGCTGAACGCAACCGGCCTCGTTACTGTACAGGCTATGGGCGCGGCGCTGCCGGCAACTACTGCAGGGGTTGATTTTACCGGCGGTGACAATGGCGCGAACGTGACGACTACCGAATACAGCAACTTCCTTGCGGAAATCGAAGCGGATCACACGGCAAACGGCATTGCCCTGGACGGTGTGACAGACGTCCAGGTGAATGCTATGTTCGACGCCTGGCTGCGCCGGGTTCGGGACGAAGGCCTGTATATCACAGCAGCGCGCGGTGGCCTGGCTACCTGGGACAGCGACCTTACCCTGGCGAATGCGGCAAGTAAGGCGCTGAACTACCGCGGTGTAATCAACGTCGGCAACGGCTGCGACGGTTATACGTCGGCAGAAATGGCCATTTTTACAGCAGCATACGCGGCGTCCATTCCGCTAAATATGGGAATGACGGACCAGGTAGTACCGTTTACGTATGTTAACGTAAAAACGCCGCTTAACGTCGGCGGACGTACGACGGCTAAAAACAGCGGTACGCTTCTGTTTATGGTCGAAGGCGGCCAGGTCGTAATCGACGAGGACGTTAACACGCTTACGACAGCGGTAGGCCTGGAGTCTGCAGAAATGGGCAGTATCCGGATCAATAACACGCTGGACTATATCGTAGGCAGCCTGGAAGCGTTCGGTAACGAGTACAAAAAGTCCCGCAGCAATACGCAGGAAGCGCGCCGAACTTACGCTGCGCTGGTCGAAAGTACATTCTTCGCACCGCTGGCCCGCCAGGAAGTAATCCAGCCAGGCTTCACGTACCAGGAAGATCCGGACTACCACGGTAAGAACGCGGTATTCCCTACGAAGCTTAACCAGGCATTCTTTACGTCAACCTTTACGCCTGTTGATAGTATGGAGCAGATTTACCAAAAATTCGGTGTTCAATTCTAAGAAAGGGGGCCAATAGGATATGCCAAACGTTGATACAAATAAGATCATTAACGGCACGTACGGTTTCCTGTATGACGAAGACGGTCGCGAAATGGACACTACGCAAGAATTCGAAGTTAAGGCAGACCTGGACAAAAAAGACCTTAAGCTGCCAGGCGAATTTTTTACACGTACGAAAATTATGGGCGGTAAGCTTTCGGGTAAAATTACCTTCCTGAAAATCGACAGCCGCCTGCAGAAGAAGATCGCCGACAACCCAGCCGCTAAGTTTAACTACATTGCAAAGCTGGCGGATCCGAACAGCGACGGCCAGGAGTCCGTGCTTATTCGCGGTGTTTCGTTCGATAGTATTCCGATCTTGGCGTACAAGATGGGCGAGGAAGTTTCCGTCGATGTAAATTTTACAGCTGACGACTTCACGTACCAGGATACGATCGACGGTTAAAACAGAAGCAAAGACTATATAAAACGGGCCAGCTGCTGCAGCTGGCCTTTACTATTTTCCATTCGAAGGGAAGCGAAGACATGACAACTACTAAACAAAACTTTTTGAGCCTTGACGATATTTTGGGCCGCGATATTGCGGACCTGGAGAAATTGCCGAACGGCGAATTTAACGTAGCAAAACTGGGCGGGGCAATCCCCTGGACAGCTGTAACACAGGACGAATACAAAGTAGCGAAAAAAGGCTGCTTTAACCTTAAGCAAGGCAAGAAGGGCCAGAAGCCAGAAATGGACTTCGACGACGACAAGCTTAAAGTAAGGCTGATCGTAGAAGCCGTACACAAAGACACGCGAAGCGACTTTACATTTGCAAATAAGCAGCTGCTGGAAAAGCTGGGCGTTACTACAGCGGAACAGGTAGTAAATGCCCTGGTTTCGCCTGGCGAGATCCATAACTGGGCGGTAGAGATTCAGGACGCCAGCGGGTTTTCTGATACCGCCCAAGAAGAAGCGGCTGACGACATAAAAAACTAATCAAGTCAAACGGCGAAGCGGCCCTGCTTGCATATATCTTTTTGGAGACTGGCCGCCTGCCGGGCGACATTTATAACCTGCCGTATCTGGAACGTGAATTCTGTTACCAGGCGGCAATTATTCAGATAGAGAACAACCAGCAGAAGCAGTCGTAGAAAGGGGGTAGGGCATGGCTAAAGAGTTTGTAATGGGCGCGCGTCTGGTGCTGAATGACGATTTTACGTCGAAAATGTCAACGGCGCGTAATGAAGTTGGGCAAATGGCCAGAGGTATGACCGTTATGCACGACGCTACGCGGCGATTAACCGGTGATACGCTGCCGCTGGTCGGGGGCATGACACGCGCAGCCGAAGCCGTTATGGATATGCACCACGCCAACCAGGAAATAATCGACGACACGGCCGGCATAGCACGTACAACGCGGGCCATGTCTGACATGCACCGCGCTGGCCAGGAACTAATAGGCGATACGACAGCACTCGCTGGAGGTACGTCACATACTTCAACGGAAATAGCCCATATGCACAACACGACCCAGCAGCTACTGCATACAGCCTTGTCTCTAGCGGACGGCATGGCGCGAGCTTCGCGGGAAATGACGGACATGCACAACGCTACCCTGCGACTGACCGGCGACACTAACGCACTTGCTGGAAGATTGACGGAAACCGCGCGGGATATGGCCGAAATGCATACGGCCAGTCAGCGCTTAAAAACCGACGCTACCGCGCTTTCCAGCAGCATGTCAAAGACGGAACACGAAACAACCGGACTTAAGAACGCTAACGGTAAGCTTCGTACTGAAATGGGGCGTACAGCTACAGCGGCCCAGCGTATTAGGACGTCTTTTCGCAACATAGGCGACACAGCACAGACGACCCTAGACAAAGTTTTAAGCTTGAAGGGAGCTATGGTTGCGGTAGCGGCCGGGGAAGCAGTTAAGAACGGCTTCGATTGGCTGGTAGGCGGTAATGCCGATATGGAGCAATACCAAAATACCCTTTCCGTCGTTCTAAAAAGCCAGAAGAAGGCAGCCGACACGCTGCAATGGGCGCAAACATTCGCCGCGAATACGCCTTTCGAAATTCCAGAAGTTGTAGAAGCGACAACCAAACTAAGCGCCTACGGTCTTCAGGCGCAAAAGGTCCTAGGGATCACCGGTGACATGGCCGCGGTTATGGGGAAGAGTCTGGACCAGGCGGTAGAAGCAATCGCGGACGCACAAACTGGCGAAGTTGAACGGCTTAAAGAATTCGGTATAACAAAGAAAATGATAACCGACGAAGCGGCCAGAATGGGATCCGTTGTTGTAAACAATTCAGGCCAGATCACAGACCAGAAAGCATTTAACGCGGCTATATTTTCGGTTATGCAAGAACGCTTTAAGGGCGGCATGGAAATGCAAAGTAAAACCTTTAAGGGCATGCTTTCTAACGCTAGCGACTTTATAGGCACTATGGGCCGCCAGCTTGGTAAGCCTTTGTTCGACAAGCTAAAAAAGGGCCTGGGTAGCGCCTTGGAAATGGTTAATAAGCTTAAGGCAAACGGCACGATAGACGCCTGGATAGGCAAGGTACAGCACGCCGCGGGCATTGCATGGAATGTACTATCTGCGGTTGGTGGGGTTATCGGCGACGTATTCGTAACCGGCTGGAACATTGCCAGTACCGCTATTGATACGATTACCGGAAAGCTTACAGCTTTTTACACAGAGCACGAGCCGGCTATAATGAACATCGGCCAGGCATTTATGGACGCCTTCGCACAATTGCAAAGCGCGTACGATACCTACGCCGCGCCGATCATTAACTGGCTGCAGACTGTAGGCCTGCCGGCCGTCGTAGACGGAATAGCAGCTGTAGGTGGGGTCATTGTAGAAGTGGCCAGCTGGTTTGTAGATAACTGGTCATGGATTAAACCTTTCGTTGAAGGTCTGGCCATTGCCTGGGGCGGTTACTTCTTGGCTATCAAGATCGGGCAGGGCGTTATGAAGACCATTTCTATAGCGACAAAAGCCTGGGCAGCTGCACAGCGGATCCTTAACCTGGTCATGAGCATGAACCCTATGTTTATCTGGATTACGGTCATAGGCCTGGTTATCGGGGCAATTATCCTGCTTATCACACACTGGAAACAAGTACGGACCTTCCTTTCTGGTATTTGGGATTGGATGAAACGTACAGCCGTATCCGTATTTAACGGCATAGTAGACTTTTTCAAAAAGTGGGGCCTTACCATTCTGCAAGTACTTACGGGTCCTATTGGTGTCCTGGTTATTGAGGTGATAAAACACTGGGATTCTATCAAGCAAGGCGCTGTTAATATATGGAATTCGATTAAAAATACAGCGGTATCTGTTTTTAATTCCATCGTTAGCTGGTTCAAAATGTGGGGGACCCGGATCCATGACACGATTACCGGAGCAGTCGGCAAGGTTGTTTCTTCTGTAAAGACTCATTGGGTAACGATAAAGCAAGCGGGGATCGACGCCTGGAATGCTATTGATACGGGTATGACAACGGTTTGGACTAATATCAAATCTACCGTAATCGACGGCGCTCAGTTCATTATTGACAAGCTTAACGGAATTATTGATAAAGTTAGTGCTTTGTTTAGCGTCAAAACGCCAGACTGGATGGGCGGTAAAGAATTTAAAATCAACCTGCCGCATATTCCAGACCTGAAAGACGACGGCAGCCATGCTACCGGGCTTAAGAATGTACCATTCGACGGCTATCGGGCGGAGCTCCACGAAGGCGAACGCGTACTAACAAAGTCGGAGAACCGAAGCTATGACGCGGCCCTGGGATCCCAGCAGCGGCAGCCGGCACAACAGGCGCAGCCGGTACAGATTGACAAGCTGGTAGAAAAGGTCGAAATACACGCAGCCCCTGGAGTGGACGGTAAGGCGCTGTATTCCCAGTTTATCGACGAATTCTACCGCCAGGCGCGCGACGCTGCGGGTATTTTATCTTCTGCTGGAATGGGGGGCTTACTGAATGGCTGAGATTAAAACGGCCGACCGCGCTACGCTGGCTATTGTTCTAATTGACAACGATACGAAGAAGTCTTTACTACTTCCAGTTAGACCGATAGACGACCAGCTGACATACACCGACGGGGACCAGCAGCCGCAGACATTTACGATTCTGGACGTAGGCACCGTAGATATTCCAGGAACGGAAACGGACCTGGATAGTTTCAGCTGGAATAGCTTTTTCCCTGCAGATTACGACGAGGGCATATGCGACGTAAAGGAAGCGCAGCTGCTGACCCCTGAGCAGTACCGCAACCAGTTTAGCACCTGGAAGGATAACGGGACTTCGCTGCAGCTGGTTTGGCCCTGGGCTTATCTGAATAAGACGGTGTATGTCAAATCCTTTAGCTGGCAGGTACCAACGCCCACCGGGGACATGTTCTACAGCGTGACTTTTCGCGAATACAAGAAGATCGCCCCGAAGCAGGTAAGCACCAGCGCCGGTGAGGTAAGCACCAAACAGACGGCAGCGGACCGCCAGGCGGTACCGGATCCATCGAAGCCAAAGACGTACACCGTAAAGGCCGGGGACACCCTTACGGGGATTGCGACAAAGTACAACATAACGCCATGGCGTACGGCGTTATACAATCCGAATAAAAGCGTTATAGGACCGGATCCTAGTAAGCTTAAGATAGGGCTGGTTCTTAAGCTATGACGATACGGTTAATAATCAATAACCAGGACATAGCACCGGTCCTGGCTTCCCCGCCGGTTATTACCGACCAAATGGATAGCGTATGCCGTACGCTGGAATTCACACTTAATATTGCAGATGGCTTATCTAATTACATGGGTCAATCTATCGAACTGTACCTAGGCAGCCAGCGCTGGTATTACGGCTTCCTGGAGCTACGGGGCTGGGAATCTAACGGCCAGGTCACGTACAAAGCGTACGACCCACTGTACTTCTGGAAGAAGAACCCGGACGACTATTATTTTAAGGGCCTTACAGCGGACCAAGTAATAAAGCATGTCTGCGCGAATACCGGTGTAAAGGTCGGCAGCATGCAAAGTACAGGCTACGTACTGCCAGCGAAGCTATACCAGAAGACCAGCGGCGACCAGATCGCCGGCGACGTGCTTAACATTACACGCCAGGCAAACAACCGGGCTTTTTGGGTCCGTTTTAACCCGGATACCGCGAATTTCGGCACGATGGTATTCGAACGGAAGGTACCGGCGAATATGTGGGCCTTCCAGCGGGGCGTAAACCTGACTAGCGCCAGATACGAAGAAAGTTTGGAAGAACTGTACAACGTCGTAAAGCTCATTAACCGGGAGACGAAGAAGGCAGTAGTTAAAGCCAGTAAGGATTCCGTTCTGGCGTATGGGGCACGTACTTACTTCGAAGAAGTGGACAAGGACCACGAAAAGACGATGGAGACGGACGCCGCGCAGCTTCTTAAGCAGCAGAACATAGTAAAGACTACTATAAGCCTGGTAGGGATTAACGCAGAGCTAGCTATGCCGCAGTTTTTCAGCGGCGACGTTATTTACGTTGAGGAAGATTATACCGGGGAATTCGGTCCGTACTTCATAAAGAACGTTACGCAGACCATCCTGGACAGCCAGAACGTACAGCTGGCTTTCGACGTCGAAACGGATCCAAGTACGGCGCGCGTTAAGATCACGAAACCGAAAGAACCGAAAGAACCGAAAGAACCGAAAGTAAAGACTACTAAGAAAGCCAAGGACACCAGCGCCGATACGCCGGGTAATTACAGCCCTGAAATGCAGGCGCTGATTAAACAATATGGATTATAGGGGGCGCAGTCATGGCAGACGCATGCCGTACGGACAAAACGCTTGACTTACTGACTATCTTTCGAAACCTGGGCGGCAATTCGTCTGCTGACGGCCTGCGCGTTGTCACGATACAGACAGCTGATCCTTATGAAGTAACCCTGGTTATGGCCGGCACAAATGCGGCCCTGGATCTTGACATATTCGAAGTGCCCATAGACTTCTACCCGCTGCGGGTCGGGGACCAGTTCCTGGCTTATCCGATCGTAGCGGCAAGCAGCGGACGCTGGGGACTCATTACGAAGCTGAATGGCGGCCTTGTTATGGCTACGATGAAAAGCGTCACGACCTGCCAGCCAGACGGCAGCGAAGCGACCTACAACGTAACGGCGCCGGCCTTCTTCGCTGTATCGAACGTATCCAGTAACGGAAGCCTGCAGACGGCGGCTATCGCCCCGCTGAAAGCTGGGGACCGGGTAAGTATCGGGCCGACTTGGGACGGCAAGCAGATTAAATACGTTGTACTAAACCGCTATTAGGGGGCAGAGATCATGGCAGACCTTAAAACGCCGGTATTCGATTGGGACGCTGGAGACTTCGCCCTGGACCTACAGCGGGGCGTAAGAGCAGCGATACAAGGCGAAGCCGTCGCACAAATCATACTAAAAGCCACGCAGACTATACGCGGGGCTTTTTTAATATACGCAAACCGGGAGCAGCCGCAGCTTAACCACAAATTCGGCAGCGACGCGCGCTATACCGCAGTAATGGACATAACGGAAGCGGCCAGGGTAAGCGAGATTTCCCGGAATATTCAGGACGCGCTTATATACGACCCCTGGATAATTGGCGTTCGGGACATTGTTATTACAAGAGAGCCGCAGACGGACAAGGACACCGGCGCCCGGAAATGGGTTTACGTCGCCAGCTGCACCGTAGACCATATCTACGGTACGACGGAAATAGAGGGGGTTATTGTTTAATGGCTGACCGGAAAACATTTATACCGGTTTATGAAGAAACCGAAGACGCCATACTGGCCCGCATTATAGGGCATAGCGCCATGGCTACCTGGCGTAAAGAACCTGGTGACTTTATTTACGACGCGGTAGCCCCGGACGCCCGGGAGATCTTACAGCTACAGATCGGCATGGACGCCGTGCTGCAGAGTGCCCACGCACAGTACGCAGAAGGCGACGCCCTGGACGAGATATTAAGTGACGCCGGTTTAACGCGTCTGCCGGCAACGCCTAACCAGCGCGCCCTGCAAATCACGGCCGACGCTGGCGTAGTAATTCCCCTGGGCCAGACCTTTACGGCGCTAATTCTGGACGTAAACGGTAACCCGCTGCAGTACACGCTGGATAAAGCGTTAAGCTTTTCAACGGCCGGGCTTACGCTTACCGCGAACCTGACCTGCACGACGGCCGGCGCTATAGGTAACCTGGCAACAGGAAGCCAGTTTATCCTTACGCCTACTATTCCAGGTGTACGGGTTATCGTAGACGCCGGTACGACTATCGCCGGCGGGGATCGGGAAACAGACGACGAAGCTTTTAAGCGTTACGATTTCAAGGTTAACAATCCAGACACCGGCGGAAATAAAAGCGACTTGAAGCGCTGGGCCGAAGAAGTGACCGGCGTAGGCGCTGCCCGAGTTATTCCGCGCTGGAACGGCAACCTTACAACGAAGATCGTAATAGCCGGCGCAGATTTTACGCCAGGTTCGACGCAGCTGGTCGCTGACGTACAGAACCATATGGACCCAGGAATAACGGGCCTGGGCGAAGGCAAAGCGCCTGCAGGTAATCGGGTAACCGTCGTGTCTGCTACTGCCTTGTCGATAACAGTTACCGCGACAGTATCCTATTTTGCTGGGGTAAGCGCGGCGGACGTTAAAGTGGCCTTTACGGTAGCCCTTAAAGATTACCTGGAGAAGATCGTATTTTCTGATATGCCGGTAAGTATTGCTAAGATCGGCAGCCTGCTAATCAGTACCGAAGGCGTCGCGAACTACAGCAACCTTAAATTAAATAACGGTACGGCAGATATTCCGGTAGGTACGGAACAGATCGCGGTCGTAGGGGCGGTAACGATATGACCGAAACCTTAAACCGCATCATGGGCAGCGTACCGGACTATTACGGGACCAGTACCGTCTATACCGGGATCCAGACGACGAAGGCCGCAGAATGGGATAGGCTGCGGGCACAAGCGGATGACCTGGCGCTGCAGCTCCACCCTTCGACCGCGACCTGGGGCCTTCGATACTATGAAGAAGCCCTGGACATACCGCTTAACGCGACGGACAGCTACGAAATACGACGCAGCCGCGTTATAGCAAAACGTCGAAGCCCTGGTAACTTTTCCGCAAAGCTTATTAAAAGCGTTGTCCAAGCCTTCGCCGGCGAAGTAGACGTAGCGATAGACTTTACGACCGGCGACGTGATCGTAACGTTTATCGGTACGTACGGGATCCCTACGAACCTGGACGACCTAAAGAAAGCTGTAGACGGCGTAGTACACGCTCATTTAGGCGTTATCTATAAATTCCGCTACGCGACATATAGCCAAATCGCGAATTCTGGAAAGACCTACGGACAAATCGCAGCAACGAATATAACGTACGAACAAGTTTACGAAGGAGGGGTGCTTTAATGGCAACTACGCCTAAAAAAGGTTTACCGCTTATTGATTCGTCCATGACGGCCGACATACCGCGCGACTATAACGCCTTGGCGAACGGCGTCGATACGGCGATAGGTAACCACGAATCTGCCGCTGTATTACCGCACCCGGACGGATCCGTTACGGATGCAAAGATAGGTACCCGAACGATTGACGACACGGTAGCAGCTGCAGCAGGCGCCGATACGCCTACGCGGTTATGGAGCAAGCTGGCGAATATGATTAAGGCTATTACTGGAAAAGGGAACTGGTATACTCCGCCTTCTACAACAATCGAAGCGCTAAATACCGGTAAAGCCCCGATAGCAAACCCGACATTTACGGGCAACGTAACGGCTGGCGGGGACGTTATTGTTACGAATGATAACACCGGCGTTACGTTATTCGGAGGGGCCAAGGTTTATAAAAAAATGGGTGCCGGCCTAGCATTCCGCAGGCATTCGGCAGACGTTGACCCAGTTGTAGAGAATAACGCAGGCACAAGTAGCTGGAAAATCTGGCATGCGGGCAACGGCGGCGCCGGCAGCGGCATGGACGCCGATAAGGTAGACGGCTTCGACTTCGACCAGGCGCTTAAAACGACGTCTAGCGCAACGTTTGCTGGCATGACGGTTAACGGATCGATTAACAAGAGGGGCGCCGGCGACCTTGTAATTTACGACCAGGCAGGCGGTTCTGGCTTACTGGGATCGCTGTACCACCAAAGCGGAGCCCTTACGATCCGGGCCGACACTTCTACGGGCCAGGCTACCGGTCCCATTGACTTCAAGGGTAGCGCCTTACGGTACAACAGTAAGCAGCTGGCCGTGCTGGATTCCCCAGCCTTCACCGGCACGCCTACGGTACCTACTGCTGCGGCAGGTACGAATACTACGCAGGCAGCCAGTACAGCCTTCGTGAGAGCTGCCGTTGCTGGGATCCCCGCGCCCGACCTATCGGGCTATGCGCCGCTGGATAACCCGATATTTACGGGCGTGGTTAAAGTCGGTGATGGAACGGGACGCCTGGAAGTGACGAACTATAACGGCGGTTTACGGTTTGCTGCATTCGGCGGTACTGGGAATGGGGCGGCGTTTATCCATGGACCAGCAGGCGCTGGAGACGATATTCTACAAATTATCAGAAACGACACCTCAAACAGCAACTACACTCTGCAGGCGCGGGCGTTTCAAGCAGCTCAATTTAAGTCAACTATGCCGCAGGGTACGGCACCGTTTACGGTCGTTTCCACGACAACGGTAACCAACCTTAACGCGGACCTGCTGGACGGCCAGCACGGCGCATATTACGCGCCGATCGCAAACCCTAACTTTACGGGGACGGTTAATGCTCCTTCCGTTACAGCGGGGGCACTGACCGTAACAGGTAACGCGTCTATCGCGGGTAATCTGATCGCTAAGACGATTCCGACTAAGGGCTATAAGACAACTGACAGTTCGAATATCTACCAAAACCAGTGGACCAAAATCGCAACGGTAACAGTAACTTCGCAATATTCGGATTATGCGAGTAAAGCCAGCATTATAGGCTTAGGTGCCGGCGCTGCAATTACCGCACATTGTGATTTATTTTTCCGGGTTAAACAGCAGAATGCCCTGGGTAGTGACCCGTTTGTAGAGCTTATCGTTTCGGATTCCTCACACGCGAACGGCTTTACGGGCGACTCCTTCGCTGGCATTGTCTCCACAATGAACGCCACAACGACGGTTGTAGACTTGTATATCAGAAACCCGCTCACTTACAACGGCTTTTTTATTAGCCCATACCAAGAACAAACAAGCGGAGGAACTACCTGCACATGGCTAGAGAATCAGTCGTACATTACAACGCTTCCAGCCAGCGTAGGTTCTACGTTCCGGTCTTCATACAATCCTTACTTATACACGGAAAACAATACCCTGGACGACGGCGCGGGTAATGCGTCCTTTAGAACGGTAGCTTCTACGGTAGCAACGGGTACGGCGCCTTTTGTGGTTGCTTCTACGACAGTGGTACCGAACCTTAACGCGGACCTGCTGGACGGATACCAGGCGGGCGTTAATTCAGCGCCTACGACCGTAGTCGTACGGGATTCTTCGGAAACAGTAATTTCAAAACGTTTCACGGCCAACGTAGCACAGGGGACGGCGCCTCTTATTGTTACATCTACAACAGTTGTACCAAACCTTAACGTAGATATGGTAGACGGCTTCCATATGGACCAGGACGTAAGAAAAGCGGCCAGCCCTACGTTCGCTGCTATTACAACAAGCGGCGCAACAGTTAACGGTAATCTTACTGTATCGCAAGCTAGCGCCCCTATTATCGGGTTAATAGAAGGGGACCAAGCGACTGACGAAAAACGTTGGATGATGGTAGCAGACGGTAAGAGCTTCGAAGTTAGAACAGCAACAGACGCTGGAGGGTCGGGGGTTACGGGATTAAGAATTACGCGCGGAACTGGTACAGCCGTAGCTTCTGCTTCGTTTACTACAGCCGTGCTAGCGCCTACTTTCCAATCCACCGCGGCAACCGGTACAGCGCCTTTTACGGTCGCTTCTTCGACGCTGATACCTAACCTTAACGCTGACATGGTAGACGGTATGCAGCCTACGACCGCCAGCACAGCCAACAGCCTGGCAGCCCGAAACGCTTCCGGGGACCTGGGGGCAAACGTCCTTGTTTCTACAGTAGCTACAGGTAAAGCGCCGCTTACTGTAGCGTCTACTACGCTGGTACCAAATCTTAATGCAGATATGGTAGGGGGCGTTCGACCGGCCGACTTGAAAGCTAAGTCTGTAGTCATTCTTAGCACAAACGCAGACACTTCGTTATCGGGCGTATTTTCTAACAGCCTACTAGACAGCGCTGGAGTTGCTAGCATTGTGCTAGGGGATGCGGACTTATGGGATGCAACGAATAAAGAGCTTGTATTCCCTAGAGTGGGACGGTATTTAATATCTGGATTTGTTTCGGTAACGACTGATTCCGCATGGATAGCCGGTGACAACATTGAGATTTATTTCAATGCAAGCAGTAATAAATTCGATGCAGGAACTAATAAAATCCGTTACCTAACAACCTTTATGGTACCTATCAGCGGCGCTAGAACCTATAGAATCCCATTTTCAAGGATACTGCATGTACCGGTAGCCGGTAACAAGGCTTCACTTCAAATTAGCCCGCAAAGGTCCTGTATATTACCAGCAGGGACAGATGGCACAACGTTACACATTGAAATAGCCGAAATGATTTAAAGCCCTGCGCATAGTGGGGCTTTATTATTTTCCAGAAGGGTAGGAGACAACTTGAACAACGCGACGCGGATACCAGCGCCAGAAGAATATGGGGAACATATCGCCAGGCTAAACCAGGAAAGTGTACAGACGAAGCAGCAGCTGGAATGGCAGGGGAAACAGATCGAGGAATTAAAGACGCATTACCAGGCTTTAACCCTGCAGCAAACAGAAACGAAAACCCTGGTTATGGGGCTGCATACCCGCATGGAAGGCCTGGACAGCCGACTATTCGGTATGGTTACTCAAATGACCAAGGATAACGCGGCGCTGCTGCAGCAGATCACGAAGGGTCAAGCGAAGGAACTGCAGCAAGGTACAAAGGAAAGGAACCAGCAGCAAAAAGCCTGGATAAGCTTCGGTAAGTATGTGGTCGCCCTAACAATCGGGGCGGCTATCGTTTACTGGTTTAAGAATGGGGGCTAATAAATGCGAATAACGGCCGCGCAGCTGCAGTCCTTCGGCTGGTATGGAGTAACCGACGCCATGCTGCAGGACCTGAACGAAACGCTACAGAGATTCGGAATCAATACCTGGGCGCGTATCGCCCACTTTATGAGCCAGACGGGCCTTGAATCCGGACTGGGCAAGTATACCCGGGAGCTGGCCAGCGGCCAGGCTTACGAGAACCGCCGCGACCTGGGGAATATTCAGCCAGGGGACGGACCGAGGTTTAAGGGCGCCGGCTTTATTCAAATGACCGGCCGCAACAATTACCAACGCTTCGCTACCTATATCGGGGATCCGAACGTTATGCAGGGCGTCGAATACGTCGCGGCCAGGTACCCATGGTCCAGCGCTGGTTTCTGGTGGATGAATGCCGGCATGAATAAGCTTATCGACGGCGGCGCGTCGGTCCAGGTCGTAACCCGGCGCGTGAACGGCGGATACAACGGCCTGGAACGCCGGGTAGAGTTATTCGACCTATGGACCAAACAAAACCCGTTGATAAAGGAGAATGAACCCATGACACCTGCAGAACAAAAAGAATTCAACGACCTTCAAGCGACGGTAAAAGCCCAGGCTGCGAAGATCGAACAGCTGGAAGCCCAGGTAAAGATTATCCCGGCCCCAAGCTGGGCGAAGGATGCCGCGGCCTATTATGCCGGCTACTATGACGCTAGCGGAGGTACAGAAGATTTTTGGCGCCAGCTGACAATTCAGTATCGGATCGCTAAAGGAATAAAAGCAAAAAAATAAAGGAGTGCTGAAAAATGAACTGGAATGATATTACGCATACTATGCAGCCTGTAATTACGTACGCGGTGGAAGCCCTGATCGGGGCGCTGGCGCTTTATGTGCTGCAAGCGGTCGGAAGAGTGCTACCCAAGGTAAAAGCGGCGTACGAAGCCCGTACGACGGCCAGCCAACGCGAAGCCCTGCACAAGATTGCCCTGGAAGCTTTCGCGTTTGCTGAAACGACCTGGAAGGACACCGGCGGCCCCAGCAAGCTATCCGCAGCCATGGGCTACGTAAGCAAGCGGCTGCGGGAAGTGGGCATAGCGATTACGCCCGAAGAAATTGAAGCAGCTGTACACCACGCCTGGTTAACGTTCAACCCGGATAAAAAGGATCCAAAATAAAAACGGCCCCTATCATGGGGCCGTTCGTGTTACCCTGGCGGCAGGCGTTGCCCTAATGCCAGGCGTTTACCTTCGAATTACCCGCCGGGCTATCGCAGCCTGGCGGGCCTTTTTTTTCGTCTATTGGAATCTTACGTGGATTTTGAATTGAATAATCGTCAGCTATTAAAAAATAAGTTTTAGACTGATCATTAAAAATGAGACAATGGCAGACCAAGACTTGAAAATATAGTCTTAGACTGTATTCATTGAACTAACGTTCGCCGTTAGCTTCATACTTCATTGAATTGTAATTTCCGAATTCTCTACTACATGCCATTGGTAGCCTAATAATACAGGCGGAATAAATGTAGGCATAATCCAAGAATACACACAGTCTTCTGTAAGGTCACCAAGCCAGAAGTTCCCTTTTGAATCTAATTGCATCTTCCACTTTCCACTGGCAAAGGCCAATCCCTGATTGACCAGTTCTCTAGCTATGCGATAAGCTATTTCATCGCCTTTATTTTGTTCAATATCAGCAAGGACTGCAGTATACTTTAAATGTTTTTCTCGATCCTTTTCTTCAGTTAGTTCAGAATTCCATACCTGATTAAAAACAAAACCTGTTAAATTGGCCTGTTTAACAAGATTAATAAATTTTTCAGTGACATAAATGCTTGTTCTTATTTCAGGAACTTTAAAGATCAGAGTATCAACAGGTATTTTTTCTCTGATAAAATGTACCCTTTCTGAAGACTTAATTAGTCCTGATTCTGTTCTCTCTGTCAGATCAAAATCAATACAATCAATTCTTTTTAAGACATGCAAGAAATGGATAGGGCGATCCAATATGAAAAGAAACTCAGCCTCATCTCCAATTTGCGCAGTTAAAGCTTGTTTTGCATATTCTGAAATAATTGTGGCACCTGGTAAATAGCCGATATAATCCTTTTCTTTCCCTTTTCTAAGGAGATTTAAATATATACCGTTCCAGTCCTTTAAAGGATGTTCGTCATTCTTAATTGACCTAATCAAGTCATCTGCTTCTGGATTATCAGCCAATACATAGCTATCGTGATCAGAGTTCATTTCCCAAATTTTCATCGCTACACTCCTAGCTTAATTATCTAGATACTTAATTAAAGCCGACTGTCTTTATCACTTTCAATGCTGGTTATTCAACTATAGTTCCCAGTTAGTTGAATCATTTTTTGATTTTACAAATGAAGAAAGGGTATTCAGGAAATGCTTCGTACAAATTCTTTTTTACTAACTGATAACTCGATCGTTTTAAATAACCTTCTAACATCTCCAACGATGAGTACTTTAAGTTAGCCATGAACATAAGATATCCACCGATATTCAGTAAATTAAAACACGAATCTAAACACCTTTCAAAACCTCCAGTCTCTTTGACTGCAGATCCGATTAAGGTTACAATATCAAATTTTTCATTAGTTATTTCATTATCAAAAATACTTTTACATATCACCTTAGAAGGATTAGGATGACCTTCTCGAAACTGTCTGTAAGCGAAGATTTCACAGATATCTTTGTTAATATCAATACTTGTTAAGTGCCCTTTGCCTTTTAGCCAAAAGCCAAGGTAATCGTCCCAATCCCCTGTTCCAATCCCTACATTACATACCTTAATCCCATCAGTGACTGTAAATTCTTTTCTTACGTAATCCCTTGTAATCAGTTCTGTGTGTATGCATTGTGGTGATGTGTTCCATTCACCAGCTTCGGGGTTTTTAAGCTCCAGGTAATAGTTAAATAATTTATCATCCATATTCATTGAGAAATGCCCCCACATATATCCGATATACATATTCATTCAATACATTCCCTGATAAATCCTCCAGTTTATTCAATTAAACTGCCCGTTAGCTTAACTTCACCGCGCCAGTCTAGAATTTTATTTTCTCAGTCTACAACTTTATTTTCATCATACAAAAGGATGAAATTTGTATATCTTTTCAAGAAACAGATTATTTTCCGACCCATACAGGCGGCTGTAAACAATCTACTATAAAAAATCCTTCTATAATTCTAGCTCCATTCTCTGTGGTGTGTTATGCCTTGCAATAAGTAATGAATGTGCTGGCAGATAGTATGATTAGTGAATGTTTATATGAAGGTGACAGGGGGATAGTTTGGAGTATAGAAGATATTGTAAAAAGAAACTACTTAATATAAAATCCGTATATCACTAGAACAGCTATTAGGAGGAATACATATTATGGGTATCTGGCAACAGTTTAAAGACGATTATAAAAAGAAAGTAAACGAAGGCCTTATGAAAACTATTAAATTAGACTATATCGGCGGAATGCCTGACGTTAAAGGGAAAGAAATCGTAATAGCCCAGCACCCGGACACGAAGTATACGACAGTCAATAAGAAGGAAGGGCAGCTGCTGGGGATCGATTGGCAGGAGTCGGGCAAGCGCAGCGCAGGCAAAGCTGCAGCCGGGGCTATCATAGGCAGCCTGGCCGGTCCGATCGGTACCGTAGCAGGTGCAGCGATAGGTGGCCGCCGTAAAGATTCGTCTACAGCAATCCTTTCGGTAGAAGTAGACGGCCAGCAATATAGCGTATACGTGCGTTGTAGTGAGGATGAATTCAAAACAATCTCTAACTTTATGTAATAATTTTTCATTTTAAAATAGAAAAAGATAATACATATATAATAATATATATATAATATATATAATAATATATATTATATATATTATTTAATTAATAATAATTAACTAGCAGCCAGAGAGAACAATATATAAGAGTACCCCGAATTTAAGGAGGGGTACTTTTTCTTTTTTTTGTTCTTCTGAAAAATTTTTACTCAAAGGTACCCCCTATCTAATTCGGACGAATTTTATATATTTTTCGTTCTGGCAAAGTCTTTACTTCTATGTAACGTTCGCCTATACTGTTACCTGTAGTTAATATTACATACAGATAACGAATCGAAGGGAACGAAAAACACATGGGAAAAGGTACACGCCTGGCGGTCGGGGAAAAGTCCGAAGTATACAGCACAAAAATTCTACCTTCGCTTAAGCAGTTGCTTGCAGCGCAAGCCCATATCATGGGGCCAGGATCTAGCCAGCGCCAACTGTTGGAGGAAATGCACAAGGCATACGCTGAGAAATACCCAGAGCGCGCCAGCCAGGCAATCGAAATACTGGCGAAGGATTACCCGAACGCTTTAGAAATGGTAAGCAGTTACCTGGGAGAGATCCACGCGGCGGACGCTACGCTACCGGCGGAAGTTGAACTGCCACGGAATCTGGTACAGACGGTCCGCTATATCGGCCGGCCACAGATCCACCTGTACGAACATGACAGCAAGAACGGCACCGGCTGCAGCTTGGCCGGTACGATTGACCAGGAATCCATCACATGGCAAAGCGTGGACGCGGTAGACTGCAAGAAATGCCGTTACTGTAGAAAGGCGGTATTCGAGGTAGGACCCCAATAGTCAATCATTAAATAAAAATGTAAAGTTGACGAGATATTACTCATGGGATAATCTTGCTCTATATCGTAATGTAAAAAAGTGGAGGAATGGGTTGTGGAGAAGAAAGGGTTTATGGACAGTATCACAAAAAGAGAGCTTATTTATTGGTTTATCATTTTTGATTTAATATTACTGATAACCGGAGCATTAACCTGGAAGTTTAAGAATTCACAAGATGTGATTAATCAAATTTCACTTGTATCAAGTATTTCGTCGATTCTATTAGCTTTAGTTGCGATAGTTTACGCATTTTTTCAATCTCAGGATTCTTCCAAACAGTCAGGACAATTACAGAATACTCTCATGAAAATTAACGATAAAATAGAAGAACTTACTGAGATTAAAGACGAATTGCGCTCGATTAAGGACGAGTTTTATTCATTCAGAGCAGATTCTAAATCAGATATTGCACAAATCCACACCCTTCTCGAAGAGCAAAAAGATATATTAACAAATGATGTTATTAATAAGTTGAAGGAAAAACAAGTTGATATACCTGAGGAGATTGAGAATGATGTTAAAAATGAAGTAACTACAAAAGAGTATTTATCTCTATATGAAGCTCCAGAAATGGCATCGACCCTAGAATACCAGAGAGTTCTTTTAGCAGTAAAAGACTATATTCAAGATCACTGCAAATCAGGTGATAGTATAAGCATAATCAACATAACTGCTGCTATTGTAAAGAGAAATGAAGAAATAAGGTATATGAATCATAGAAGAATTAAGAGTCATGTAATCAAGGCATTAGGAGAATTGTCTAAAAATAGTAATTTGATTAAATTTGTAAGAGTTGGTAATGCTTTTGGATATCATGTTAATTAATGAATTTGATTATAAGTCACTGCCCTTTAGTATGGTTCTATAGGTGGATATCTTAGCAATTTTGACATCCTGACCATATTACCTTAGTAAATGTCAGTACTTGATTAGGAACATTTGTTCGCTGTATAATCACCTATGAGGTGGTTAAATTGGACGGACAAAAACCGGCGGTACCGACCAAAGAAGAACTAGAACTAATTCGAGAATTTTGCATGCTACCGCTACTCATGGACCTAGTAGCTAAGAATAGGCAGGACCTGGAGTATATGGATTCCACGTTAAAGCCGTTTTATACATTGATCGTAGACGTTCTGCTAGATCGGATCCATGCGGACCTAACACATATTAGGAAGGAACTAAACCGAATTAAATGCAAAGTGAACCAGTTAGACCGCCACGACGCTGCAACATTCCACTTCGAATTCCGGTTACGTGGCTACTGCGAAGAATTCGGACTGTGGAAAACACTTGTCAGATCGGAAATGGGTATTCGATTAGGAAAGCATAAAGCCGAAATAGCAGAACTACTTAAAACGAAAAGCCCATAAACTGGGCTTTTTTCTTTTGCGTTTGGGCTGTATAATTACGAGAACGCTAGTTCTATACGGGAGAGAACCCAAAATGAGAAGAAGAAAGCAACTTACTGAACTGATACAAGACTTAAGAAGCAGCGAAAACGTGATTAACTGGCACGAAGTCGAACCTATAGAAGCAAAAAGTAAACCTATGCCCGAAAGCGTAGACCCCAGGATAAAAGGGGCATTGACAAAGCGAGGCATTGAACAGCTGTACAGTCACCAGCATACCGCTTACGAGACGATCCGCCGGGGCGAAAACGTCGTAGCTGTAACTCCGACGGCTTCAGGGAAAACGCTGTGCTATAATTTGCCAGTCCTGCAGGCGATAGCAGAAGACGATGCCAGCCGAGCACTGTACTTATTCCCCACGAAGGCCCTGGCCCAGGATCAAAAAAGCGAGTTAAACGAGATCATAGCCGAAATGGGCGTAGACATTAAAAGTTTTACCTACGACGGCGATACTTCCCCAGCTATTCGGCAGATCGTAAAGAACGTCGGACATATCGTAATCACGAACCCCGATATGCTGCATTCGGCAATCCTACCGCACCACACGAAATGGGTTAGCTTGTTTAGCAATCTTAAGTTTATAGTCATTGACGAGCTGCATACTTACCGCGGCGTTTTCGGCAGCCACGTTGCGAACGTTATTCGCCGGCTGCAACGTATCTGCAGATTCTACGGAAGCGACCCACTATTTATCTGTACGTCGGCAACCATAGCCAACCCCAGGGAACTGGCCGAACAGTTGACCGGAAAACCTATGCGACTGATCGACGACAACGGCGCGCCCAGGGGAAGGAAACACTTCGTATTCTATAACCCGCCTATCGTTAATAAGCCGCTGAACCTACGGAAAAGCGCGACGGTAGAGGTAAACCACCTGGCGAAGGAATTTCTTTCGAATAAAGTCCAGACGATTGTTTTTGCCCGCAGCCGGGTTAGGGTGGAATTAATCTTAAGCCGCCTGCAGGAGATCGTAAAAAATGAGCTGGGCACAAAATCCATAAGGGGATACCGGGGCGGATACCTGCCGAACCAGCGACGGGAGATCGAACGGGGGCTACGTAACGGGGATATTCTGGGCGTCGTAAGCACCAACGCCCTGGAATTAGGCGTAGACATTGGCCAGCTGCAGGTCTGTATCATGTCCGGTTATCCGGGAAGCGTAGCCAGCACCTGGCAGCAAGCCGGCCGGGCAGGTCGCCGGCATGGCGAAGCCCTGGTTATCATGGTCGCAAGTAATACGCCGATCGACCAGTACGTAGTCCAGAACCCGGAATATTTCTTCGAACGTTCCCCGGAGTCTGCGCGTATTAACCCGGAAAACTTGCTTATCCTGGTAGACCATATGCGCTGCGCAGCCTATGAGCTGCCATTTAAAAAAGGCGAAGAATTCGGGCCGCTGGATATACACGACATACTGGAATACCTGGTAGAGGAAAGGGTACTTACTCACGCTGGGGACACGTTCTACTGGGCGAATCAATCCTTCCCAGCTCACGAAGTCAGCCTACGTTCTGCAGCCCAGGAAAACGTCGTAATAATCGACCAGTCGGACGTAGCGAACGTAAGAATAATCGGGGAAATGGACCGATTTAGTGCTATGACCCTGTTACACGACGAAGCCATTTACCTGCATGAGGGCGTTCAATTCCAGGTGGAAAAGCTGGATTGGGATCATAAGAAGGCTTACGTAAGAGAAGTGGACGTAGAATACTACACGGACGCAAACCTGGCCGTTAAGCTTAAAGTCCTTTCGAAAGATCGGACCGAACACAAGCGGACAACGACGCTTAACTATGGAGACGTCGCCGTAAATGTTATGGCAACAATGTTTAAAAAAATTCGTCTAACGAGTTTCGAAAACATAGGATACGGCCCCATAAAACTACCCGAAGAAGAACTGCATACCAGTGCTACCTGGATCGAAATAAAGGAGGCGGATCCGGAGCTGGAGACAAAAACCCTGGAACAGTTGCTAATGGGTATATCCAATGTCATACGGCATATTGTCCCTATTCATGTTATGTGCGACCGTAACGACATTCACGTCGTTTCACAAATACGGGCCGAGCATTCGCAACTGCCGACGATCTTTATATACGACCATTACCCTGGAGGAATCGGCCTTGCGGAAAGCGTCTATAAGCGATTCGACGAAATAAAAGAAGCCGCTATGAATTTAATTCGACGCTGCCCATGCGAGGACGGATGCCCTTCGTGTATCGGTACTGAAATTGAAGGAATGGACGCAAAGAAAAAATCCCTTCATCTAATAGAGGGATTATAAATGCAAGTTTCTGTATCTGTTCATTAAAATAATGGTGACTTACACCATAGTCGAAGGGATTGGAATTCAAAAAATGGCTACTTACGTAGAAGATGCATTGGAAATTATTAGAGACAATTTTTTCATTGATATGAAAAACGAAATTAGAACTTTTGGAATTACGGTCAGGCTCTTTGAAGTTAGTAATAATTACATGACAGTGATTTTTAACAAACACAAATCTGAACCGTTTCTTCAAGTGGGTGACGATGAACCAATTACTTATGAGGGCTTAATTCAAATTTTAGGAGATACGGAAAGCAATGACTCAATCTATAATTTAAGCAGCACAAATACTTTGAAAAATTGTATTAGCATTTTCGAACATTATATAAAGGAGATATTGGAGTATCTTCTTAACATGTATCCGCACCATTTATTTGAAAAGAAGGAGAAAATAGAACTGAGTAGGCTCCTTAAAGTTGATTCACTTGAAGAACTCAAAGAGCAAATTATTAGAGAGAAGATTATTAATTTGTCTTACGGAAACCTCACAGAGATGATTGATTATATAAAAAAGGAGTTTAATGTGGACTTCGAATTTAAACCCGGAATGATTGAAGGGCTTTTGGAACTAACATTAATTCGTAATTTATTTGTACATAACAAAGGAATAGTAAATGAAAAGTTTATTGAAAAAATCAATAATGAAGAGCCCATGCTTGGAGATGAACCATACGTTGTTGGCCAAAGATTAATTATCACTGCCGATAGTATGCAGGATATCTTCGATATTCTGTTGCATATAGGAGATCACATTTCTAAAAAATTAATAATGAAGTTCCCTATCAGACATTAAGTATGTATGTGCTTGAAATTTCTAAATAAAGTACAATGAAGTTCATTAATGTATCCATGTGAAGAATGGAGAGGGAAAAGTGGGTAGTCTAAGCCAGCTAGGTCGATTAAAGGTCGAAATAAATGAAAGCCTTAAACAGCTTTTAAATTATAGAAATGTTCAAGAAGAAGAAATTAAGAAATTAATTATTGATTCTAGGTACGTTTTTGAGCATGAAGGTGAAGAGTATGATGACTACAGTATGTCTACAGAAATGAGTTGGTTTCCTGTTACATTTAGGAATTCTTTATTTTTATCCACATTCGCATTTTTTGAACACACGCTGACAAAACTCTGTAAGCTTTTGAAGGAAAGAGATAACTTGACACTCAACTTGAGAGATATTCAAGGTGGAAGCACAATGGAAAGGATGCAAAAGTATTTAAAGTATGTTGCGAAATTAAACTTCCCAGATAACTCAACTAATTGGTCGTTTCTTAAAAGTTGCAATACATTAAGAAATTCACTAATTCACAGTTATGGGGAAATAGATGAAAAAGTTTCAAAGTTACTTCCGACTTTAAATATTACAAATGACATAACAAAGCTAACTAATGAATTGTTAGGTTATACACGTACACTGAGTCGAAGTGACATTATTTTTACAGAAGAGCGTTTTTACTTACTATTTGATTTTTGTAAAGAAACCATATATGCAATTGGTTATTTCTTTAAAGAGATCTTTGATTGTAATCCTAACTTGTTAGATGATAAGTGGGATACTGTATTTGTTCCGGGAGATATAGGGTTACCATAAGGTGAGTTCATGGTTCTATACTATGGTTCATTAAAATCAAGCTTACCACGTTCGAAAACATCGGATCCGGGCCCATCCATCTGCCCGAGCAGGAGCTCCATACCCGCGCAACCTGGCTTGAGCTGAAGGATACCGATCCGGAGCTGGGGACCAAGGTTCTGGAACAGCTGCTGTTAGGCATCGCCAACGTCATTCAGCACATCGTGCCTGTGATGGTGATGTGCGACCGGAGCGACGTACATGTTACTTCTCAGATCAAGGCTGCTCATACGGGTCTGCCGACGATCTTTATTTATGATCATTACCCTGGCGGAATCGGACTTGCCGACGACGTGTACAAACGGTTTGACGATGTCAAGCAGGCTGCCGCCAATCTCATCAAAAAATGCTCATGCAAGGATGGATGTCCATCATGTATCGGAAACGAAATCGAAGGGATCAACGGGAAGCAGAAAAGCGTACAGCTCTTATCGCTGTTATAAATCTGCATGCTGATTCAAGGAAAGGAGGGAGGGCGAACTTTGAGCAGTCTGCGTGATAAAATGAACCGGCTTCGCGGAAGCGGCGGCTCGGCGCCTCCTTCCAATGATACGGCCGCAGCCGTTCAAGCGACAGAGCCGCCGCAGCCTGCCGCAGCTGTCGATCATCTCGAGACCTTGTCGGAAGAATGGTCGTCCATGGGCGTCAAGCTGCTCCATAATGAAGCGGGCAGCTTTCTTATCCGAAGGCTTGTTTACCCTGCAGATCACCAGCATGGCATTCATTGCCTTGGAGAGCTGCCTGAGGCGTCGACCGGGTTGAAGGCATTTCATGAGGCGCCGATTGAAGCCGAGCAGCTGCTCTATCTCGATCTGGAGACTACGGGACTAGGCGTCGGAACCGGCAATGTACCGTTTATGGTGGGTCTGGCCTATTGGGCGGGCACGGAGCTGATCGTGGAGCAGGCGGTTATCCGCCATCCCGCCGAAGAGCGCGCGATGCTGTACTATCTGAACAATAAACTTGGCAGCTTTCGTTATCTCGTCAGTTATAACGGCAAAACCTTTGACTGGCCGGTTATGCAGACTCGGTTCATTTTGAACGGGTATAACCGGAAGCTGTGGGAGCCGCTTCATCTTGATTTTCTGCATCCCTCCCGCAGCATATGGAAAAACACGCTGGCGTCGCTGCGACTCAGCCATGTCGAAGAGGAACGGCTCGGAATAGAGCGGATCGACGACGTTCCGGGCTCTCTGGCGCCGCAGCTGTACTTTCAGTTTCTGGCCGACGGCAATCCGGAGCCGTTAAGAGGGGTATACCAGCATAACGAGATCGATATGCTGTCGCTTGTTTGCCTATCGATACGGTTTGGCCATCTCCTTAACGGGTCTATTGAAGGCGGCTGCCGGCTTCCGATGCCCGAGGAGGCGGAGGAG
The DNA here is from genome assembly GCF_011761545.1 of Paenibacillus sp. BK720. Classification (NCBI taxonomy): domain Bacteria; kingdom Bacillati; phylum Bacillota; class Bacilli; order Caryophanales; family Paenibacillaceae; genus Paenibacillus; species Paenibacillus sp. BK720. The sequence goes on from NZ_JAASRQ010000001.1 coordinate 1,498,835, forward strand.
CTCATTCGAACGGGCTTATGGTTGGAGAAAATGGGGCATGGCGCTAGGGCGGAGCAAATGTTTGAGGCTGCGCTTGGAGCTGAACGTACTGCCGCCTCCACGCTGAACATGCTGGCCGCAAGAGACAAGAAAGCTGGAAATTGGCAGCGAGCTGTGTTATTGTGGCAGAAGGCTGTGAAGCAGTCGGTTCAGAACGGATCGGCTGGCATGAATGCAAGCGTTGAGCTTGCCATGTATTACGAACATAAGCTGAAGGAATATGAATCAGCTTTATCATATGTGACAGAAGCATTGGAATTGGCGCTTAGCGATCCTCTCGGCAGGAGAGACGCGAAGCGCCGCGCCGAAATCGATGGCCTTCGCAAGCGGAGGGAGCGGCTTCTGCGCAAGACGGGAAGGAAGCTTGCAGAATGAATGAACAACCAGCGCCTATGAAGGGCCTGCTCCTTGATCTGGACGGCACCTTATATCATGGCACCCATCGAATTGACGGAGCGGATATTCTTATCCGCCGGCTCCGGGAATGGAAGCTGCCGTACCGCTTCGTGACTAATAATTCGACCGTTTCCCCGGAAGCGGTTGCCGAGCGGCTTCTGAAGATGGGAATTGAGGCCGAGCCCCGCGAGGTATGCACCTCCGCACAGGCTGCGGCGCAGTACATAGCAAATCGTAAGCCCGGCGCCTCCGTACTCGTCATTGGCGAGAGCGGGCTGATCGAAGCCGTAGAAGCAGCGGGTTTAAGAATAGCGGAAGAGCAGCCGGATTTTGTCCTTCAGGGACTGGACCGGCAGCTTTCTTACGACCAGCTGACAAGAGCCGTCCGTTCGATTCATCAGGGAGCCGAATTCGTGTTAACCAATCCGGATTTGCTGCTGCCCGGTGAAGGCGGCTTATACCCCGGCGCCGGTTCGATTGGCGCTATGCTGACTGCAGCCGGCGGCAAGGAGCCTATCTTGATCGGTAAACCGTCGAAAATTTTGATGGATTATTCGCTTAGCCAGATTGGTCTGCCTGCTGCCGAGACCTGGGTAATCGGCGACAATATGGCAACGGATATTGCGGCCGGGCATGCCTCGGGCTGCGGAACCATCCTTGTGTTAACCGGATTGACGACAAAGGATAACCTGGACTACTATGCAGAGCGCGCAGGCTGCAGGCCTGATGTGGTTTGTGACGATTTACATAAGCTGATCTCGTATATTTCCTCCTCAATCGGGATATAAGTGAAAGCAATAGAGCGGACAGGAAGGAAGCGAACTGGAATGCCGGAACTACCGGAAATGGAGCATTACCGATTACGATTGTCGGAGCTGATTATCGGCTCCCCGATTACGGGCACGGAAGTTACCCGCGATAAATCGATCAACATTAATGCCGAGCAATTTCAAGCCGAATTGGTTGGCCGGACCGTATGGTTTGTGGAACGCAGAGGCAAACATCTGTTATTCCACCTCGACAACGGCAAGCGTCTCGTGCTTCATCTGATGCTTGGAGGCACGTTGTTTTTCGGCAGCGATGAAGAGCGTCCTGACCGGACGGTACAGGTAACGATTCGCTTTGCGAAGGGCAATTTGTATTTTATCGGCCTGCGGCTGGGCTATTTGCATTTTATGTCCGTGAAGGAAGCGGATGCGAAGCTCTCCGAGCTGGGACCGGATCCGTTCGATAAAAGATTGACGCTTGAACGTTTTAAAGCACGCTTCGCTAAGAAGAGAGGCGCGCTCAAAACCGCCCTTGTGGACCAGCATGTATTGTCCGGCATCGGCAACTGCTATGCGGACGAGATTGCTTTCGCGGCAAAAATCCGTCCCGACGCAAAAATTCCTTCCTTGACAGACGATACATGGGAACGAGTCTATGAATCGATGCATAGTGTGTTAAAGGAAGCGATTTCAAAGGGTGGCTACATGGAGCAGCCTTTGACGGCAGGCGATACCGTTACCGGTGGTTTCAACGATCACTGTCAGGTCTATGACCGCGGCGGCGAACCATGCTATGCATGCGGCACGGCGATCGAGCAGTTCGAGATTTCGTCGCGCAAAGCTTTCGCGTGCCCGGTCTGCCAGAAGGAACAGTAGAGCAATGTACATCGGCCGTCATCTCAGCATAAAAGAAGGTTACGCCTCCGCCGCCAAAGCCGCCTATTCGGGCGGCATCAATGCTTTTCAGTATTTTCCGAAAAACCCCCGCAGCCTTGGACTTAAAGCCTTCGACGGGAGAGAGGCCGAGCGCTGCGCGGAGCTGTGCAGGCAGCACGATATATTGACCGTCGCACATTCCCCCTATCCGACAAATCTTGCTTCGGAACGGGAGGACGTCCGCCAACGCACCGTAGATTCGCTGCTTAATGACCTGGATATTGCTAACAGCTGCGGCTCGATTGGCGTTGTCGTTCATTTTGGCGTGTATAAGGGGAAAGAGCCGCTTGCCGGCTACCAATCCATTATTCAATCGCTGAATGAAGTGACGAGCCGGTGGAACGGAAATGCCAAGCTGCTGATCGAGATTCAATCGGGGGAGCATACGTTTATGGGGACAACGATCGAGGAGCTGGCCCAAATCCGGGGATTATGCGCGGAGCCGGCGAAGCTGGCTTTTTGTCTGGACACCTGCCATATGTTCGCGAGCGGCTTGTGGCATGGGGAGACGGATGCGGAATGGCTGAAGAAAGCCGTCTCATTAGGAGTACTGGAGCATGTGGCGGTTGTGCACTTCAATGACTCGATGTTTGCGGCCGGTGCGCGGAGGGACCGGCATGCGGCGCTTGGGAGCGGGCATATCGGCGAAGAAGGGCTGAAGTGGCTGATGTCCGTGCCAGCGCTTGCGGGCGTTCCTTTTATACTGGAAACGCCTTCAGATGAAGACGGTACTTACGAAAGGCAATTAAACCTGATGCGCGAATGGGGGACATGAACAATGATACATGTATATCTGGATGACTACCGCCCTTGTCCAAAAGGTTTCGTGCTCGCCCGGAATGCGGAGGAATGCAAGCTTTTGATCGATTCCGAAGCCATAGATATCTTGTCGCTGGACTATGATCTCGGCTGGAACGAGCCGACGGGTTACGAGGTTGTCCGCCATATGGTGGAATCCGCCCGTTATCCGAAAGCAGTCTATCTGCATACCTCCAGCACGGCGGGAAGAATGCACATGTACCATATGCTGTCGTCCCATGCGCCGATTGAAATGAAGATCATGAACGGACCCATGCCGGACTCGCTGCTTGACGAAATTGCGGCCGGCAGCTGATAATAGATATTTTTTTGGGTTGGTGCAACAACGGAGGTGTTGAAGTGAGCCGATGGATTGGTACGGCTAATCAGGGGTATTCTCCCTATGCAATTGAAGAGCTTCGGCGGCTGCTAGACGGCGTAAAAGTGACGCAGCTGGCCGCCGGGGAAACTTTTTTATTCGACAGTGAGAGGTCTGCGGAAGACGTTGCCTCCGCTGTTAAGGCGGACAAGCCGATATTTCTGCGGCATCTGCAGCCAGTTGACCGTACGGCAGAGATCAAAGGCAATGCGGATGATCTGCAGGAGCTGTCGGAGACGATAAGACGTTCGCGTCTGCTGTTTGAGGACAAGCAGGTGGCCATTCATGTGCGCCGCTCGAGCAAGACGGCCTTTCCGTATTCCGCTTCGGACACAAAAGCCGTGCTGGATGCCGTATTGGAGGAACTGGAGGCGGAGCCCGTCGTCCAGCAACCGGATATTATCATTGCTATTTACGCTGCGGCAAGCGAGCTGTATATCGGCTTTGGCAAGCCGGAGGACATGCTGTCCGACTGGCCCGGAGGCGCGATCCGATTCCAGCGGGAGGAAGGACAAATCTCGCGCGCCAAATTCAAGCTGCTTGAAGCGGAACGGGAGTTTGGGCTTGATTATTCCGCGTTCAGCAATGCCATCGACATTGGAGCGGCTCCCGGCGGCTGGACCTCCCTGCTGCTTGAACGGGGTTTGCGGGTAACGGCGATCGATCCGGGAGACATGCATCCGTCGCTGGCCGGACATCCGGCATTGACGTACTTGAAACGGAACGCCTCGGAGGTCAAGTTCAAGCCGGGCTCCTTCGATCTGCTTGTCTGCGATATGAGCTGGAGCCCTATGCAGATGTGCCGTCTGGTGCTTGATTTGGAAGAATCGCTGGCATCTCATGCCTCGGCTATTATTACGATAAAACTGATGCACAAAAAGCCGCTTCAGACCATTCGCGAGGTGAAGGAGCGCTTCTCTACCGCATTTATCATTAAACGCGCCAAGCAGTTATTCCATAACCGCGAGGAGATTACGTTATACCTGGAAAAGAAGCGGTAGGCGTGATATAACGGAATACAACAGGGAAAGCATCCCGGTTTGAACAGGAGTCCAAGGGGACTCTTGTTTCAAGCCGGGATTTTTTTTAACGAATCATAAGGGGGTTGCTAGGATGCAAAATGAAGCAAGGTTGATTCATCTCGAGTCCGGAATGGTGATCGGCGAGCGATACACGCTGGTCGGGAAGCTTGGCAGCGGGGGGATGGGGGATGTGTACGCTGCCGAGGATTCCAAGCTTCAAGGGAAGCTGCGCGCGATTAAAGTGACGGATTCGGAAAGGGCTTCCGAAGAAGCTAGAGTGCTGATGCGTCTTAATCATCCGAATCTGCCTCATATTATGGACAGCTTCACATTAACCGATTACGGAGCGGAAGCCATCGTGATGGACTATATTCACGGGGTGACGCTGGGAGAGCTGTTCAGCCGGCATAACCGGGAGCTTTCATTTGGAGAAGTTTTACGGCTGGCCCTGCCGATTTGCTCGGCGCTTGTCTATTTGCACAGCCAGTTTCCTCCGATCGTTCATCGGGATCTTAAGCCGTCTAATATAATGGTTGAACATAACGGGCATGTTCGGCTGATCGATTTTGGCATCGCCAAATCCAGAACAGTCCTGCAGACGCTGACGACAATGAAGCTGGGAACGCCGGGCTTTGCGGCTCCGGAGCAGCATCTGGGACGAAGCGAGGTTCGGACCGACATATACGGATTTGGCGCGCTGCTCTATTACTTGCTTAGCGGAGGAAGCTATTTGAACCCTGCGGAGAGGATGAATCAGAGCGTAGGCTTTATGCGGAGACTGCGCGCAGATGTACCTACCCGGTTCGCCGATTTGCTGTGGAGAATGGTTCAGCCTCGTATCGAGGACCGGTACAATACAATGGCCGAGGTGGAGAGGGAGCTGCATGCTTTTGCCGGCATGGGAGCTAATAGAGACGTTCATGTCCGTTATCCGGGAATTCAAGGCGGCAATCCGGAAGGCGCCCGAGCGATGAGGATCGCCGTCGTTCCCGTCTCTTCAGGAGCAGGAGCTACGTTTGTGGCCATTACCCTGGCAAAGCTGCTTGCCGCTGGCGGAATCCCTTGCGCTGCCGCTGAATTTCCTTCCGAACGGCCTGAATGGGCAGCATTGCTTCGAAGTAATATGAGAGGACGAGATCAGCTGGAAGAAAGGTATTATAGCTGGAACGAGCAGGGGGTATGGTGGCATGCCCAGAAGCATCCGGTTACCGAGGATTATAGAGATGAGCTGGATAAGCTCTGGCTAAAATTGAGAATGAAGAATATCGCCGTGTCCGTTACCGATGTTTCCTCCGGCGCGTTCACTCATCACAAGGATTGGCTGCTTGAATCCGACCTTGTGCTTGTCGTAGCCGATCCCTATCCTTCGAGGTGGAAGGCGAATCAGATTCTGGAGCTGGAGCAATTAAGCGGGAAGCTTGAAGCCCGCGGCGCCTCTCTGAAGTGGATCGCCAACAAGGATGCCCCATTTTCGGGCAGGAGCGAATGGCTCGGCATGATGCCCAAACGCCCGGCTGCCGCTGTTCCGCTGCTTCCCGCAACCGAGTGGCTGGATGTTATTTGGCGCGGAAAATGGGCGACGGATACAAAAGGGCTCGGTAAACCTCTGGAGAAGGCTTTTAAGCCAATCCTTGATTTTATTGGGCAAGAAACGCAAAGGAATGCAGCTTATGTCAGGTTTGGAGGCTGACCTTGCTTGCAATTGAAATAAACCTTCTTTATGATGAATACGAGTCCATAGCATATTTAGAAGCAGGTGAAATCCCAAATGAACGAACGAGTTCTGGTAGTGGAAGACGAAGCGGGCATTTCCCGCATTTTACAGCTTGAATTAGAGCATGAAGGATATACGGTCGGTACAGCTGCCGACGGACGGACAGGTTACGAAATGGCGTCAACGGGAGAATGGGAGCTCGTATTGCTAGATGTGATGCTTCCCGAATTAAACGGCATCGAAGTGCTGCGGCGTCTGCGTCAGGCCGGCAACCCGGTTCCCGTTATATTGCTGACGGCAAGAGATACGGTGCCCGATAAGGTCAGCGGCTTTGAGCATGGCGCCAACGACTATATTACGAAGCCGTTTGCGATGGAGGAGCTGCTTGCCCGCGTCCGCAACATTTTGCGTATCTTCCAGCAGTATCCGAAAGAATCCGAAGGCTCCGACCTGATCAAGGTTGGGGACTTGACGATTGAACTGCGTACCCGCAAGGTATACCGCAAGGAAATCGTAATCGAGCTGACGCCGCGCGAGTTCGAGCTTCTCGTCTATCTGGTCGAGAACAAGAACGAAGAGAAGTCGCGGGAAGATATTTTATCGGAAGTATGGGGCTATGACTTTATCGGGGAAACGAACCTGGTGGACGTCTATATCCGGTACTTGCGCCAAAAGCTGGACAAGGGCTACCGTCATAAGCTGATTCATACCGTCAGGGGCGTCGGCTATATGATAAAGGAGCCTGACGCATGACGCTTCGCAAACGATTCACGCTTTTTACGATATTCTGGCTCATTTTTATTCTTATTCTCTTTAATATCTTTGTCTACTTCTATGTCATCAAGATTACGACGGAGAGCGAAGAGCGCGTAATTGGGAATAAAGTGAATCTGATGCTGGAAAATCCGAAAATACAGGACGGCAAAGGCATTTACGACGCCGATTTGCTCAGTGAATATTACAATGTCAACGAAATGATACGCATTATTAGGCCGGATAACAAAATCGTCAATATTACCGGGTCAGATCCCGTGCTTCTCAATCTTCCGGCGTCCTTCCAGGGCCATCATGATACCGGAATGATCAAAAAAGGCAGCGAGCGCATCATGTACATGCGCGTGCCGATTTATGACGGGCCGAACGTGGTTGCGATGCTGGAAATCAACCGCGTGCTGAATGAATTGGACGATTACCTGCAAATTCTGGTTGCGGCCTTGTCGGTAACCAGTGCGGGAGCCATTCTGTTCGCCATCTTCGGGACATATTGGTTCACCTCGCGGCTCACTTCGCCTATGCAGCAGATGATTAATACGATGCGCGAGATCGACAGAAGCGGCAAGCTGCGGAAAATCGAGCCTTCCAGTCACGAGGAGTCGGCAGAGCTGCAGCAGCTGGTTCGCGCTTTTAACCAAATGATCGACCGGCTTGACCGAACGTTCGCGCGGCAAAAGCAATTTGTTGCAGATGCCTCCCACGAGCTCAAAACCCCTCTCACGGTTATTAGCAGTTATGCGGGTATGCTGAAGCGCTGGGGACGCGATGATGCGAGCATTCGCGACGAGGCTATTGAAGCCATCGATAAAGAAGCAAGCAGGCTGCAAACCTTAACGAAGTCGATGCTGATGCTGGCGGAAGCCGAGCAGGAGGATTGGCTGAATCAAGAGATGTTCGATGTGGTGCTGGTCGTCGAGGAGCTTGCGGTTATGCTCCAGACAACCTTCCAGCGTCCCATAAGAGTGAAGGCTTTGTCGCGGTCTGTCCGAATGTTTGGGGATAAGGACAAAATCCAGCAGCTGCTTGTCATCTTGCTGGACAATGCGATCAAATACAGCAAGGAGCCGATCGATGTCTCCGTCAGCGTGGCGAAAAATATCGTGAAGATTGAAGTGAAGGATAAAGGGATCGGCATTCCGGAAAATGAAATTCCGCACATGTTCGAGCGTTTCTACCGCGTAGACGGGGCAAGGAGCCGCGCGACCGGCGGAGCTGGTCTTGGGCTGTCGATTGCCAAGCGTATCGTGGATCTGCACGAAGGCAAGATTGACGTGTTCAGCTTGCCTGATCTCGGTACAACGATCACGCTTCAATTCAAACAAAGAAAGTAAGGGGAGAGGTTCATTGAAATACCGGGTTGCCTCCGTGCAATATAAGCTTGAAGACATTGGATCGTTTGAGGATTTTGCCGCGCAGGTCACGCATTACGTCCGTAACGCGTCCGAATACGGAACCGAAATGATATTGTTTCCGGAGTTTCTGACTACCCAGCTGTTATCGATAGGCGACGGTACGGGCAAAGCCTTGCCGATCGACCGTCTGCCTGAATTTACGGAGCGGTATGAAAGCCTGTTCCGTTCTCTTGCCGCCGAATATAACATGCATATCGTTGGCGGAACGCATGTGGTGGACGCCGGTAACGGCAAGCGTCAGAATACGGCTCATCTGTTCCATCCGGGCGGGAAGATTGACCGTCAGGCCAAGATTCATCTTACGCCGACCGAAGTCAGCGAGTGGAATATGTCGCCGGGGGACGGTCTGCAGGTGTTCGAGACGCCGTTTGGCACCATCGCCATGCTGACCTGCTATGATATCGAATTCCCGGAGATCGTCCGGATGGCGCGCGCCAAAGGCGCGGACGTTATTTTCTGCCCGTCCTGCACGGATGACCGTCATGGCTTCTACCGCGTCCGGTACTGCTGCCATGCAAGAGCGGTGGAAAATCAGGTGTACATTGTAACGACTGGTACGGTAGGGGCATTGCGCAAGGTTGACTTTATGCGCGCAAACTACGGTCAGGCTGCGGTGATCACGCCTAACGACATACCGTTCCCGCCTGCCGGGATTCTGAGCGAAGGCGTCATTAACGACGACATGCTGATCGTCGCGGATCTCGACCTGAAGCTGCTGGAGGATGTCCGTGCTGCCGGTTCGGTAACGACTTGGAGAGACCGCCGAACGGACCTGTACACGGACTGGGCATAAGCTGCGGCAGCGGAAGGAGGGCGTGAAATGCGCAAGCAATTATACGTTATTCATGACGGAGTGCCAACGGAAGCTATAATACGTACGTATACGAAGGAAGATTTTCAAGGCTTGATTGCGGTCCAGAGCGAATGCTTTCCGCCTCCTTATCCGGAGGAGCTGTGGTGGAGCGAAGACCAGCTGAACGAGCATATTGCCCGGTTCCCTGAAGGCGCGCTATGCTGCGAGATTGGCGGCAAAGTGATCGGCTCCATGACCGGGCTTATCGTAGATATGAATCACTATCATGAATCGCATAGCTGGGAGCAGATTACGGACGGCGGTTATATACGCAACCACAATCCCAATGGGGATACGCTATACGTTGCCGACATTTGCGTCATTCCGGCGTACCGGAAAGCGGGTATCGGCAAATGGCTGCTGCAGTCCATGTACGAAACGGTTGTGCACCTGCGGCTAAATCGCCTGCTCGGAGCGGGCAGAATGCCGGGCTACCATAAGTGCGCGGCGGAGGAAACTCCGGAGCAATACCTGGACAAGGTGATGAAGGGGATTTATAAGGATCCGGTCATCACCTTCCTTCTCCGCTGCGGCCGGACGCCGGTCGGAATCGCGTCCGATTATCTGGACGACGAAGAGTCCAGCAATTACGCGGCTCTGATGGAATGGCGCAATCCTTTTCTCTAGAATTACATGGTTAAAACATAATTTCTGAGCCATGGCACGGCGAAAAAGCTTGGAGCTTTCGGAGCGGTAGCGTCCGCCTTTGTTTTTGAAAGTCTACCTCTAGAAATTTAATTAAGAGACCATTCAAAAACAACAGCGGCCGAAAGCCCAAGCTTTTTCATAGTGCGATTAGCTCAGTAGGAGGTTTATTGATGTCATTAGTTTACCACCGCATTACGTCGATCAACGATCTTTATTTCGCATCGCTTCACGCGCTGCTCAAACGCATTTTTCCTCCCGAAGAGGTATTGGCCTACGAGCTTTGGAAAGAACCGCTCGAAGATCCTAGCATTCATGTCTATGTCGCAATAGACAATGGCGAAGTTGTGGGATCGACCGAATACCGCTATTATCCGGCGCTTCGCGTTGCGATGACCGACTTTACGATTATCGGCGTGGCGAACAAAGGAATTGGCCGGTTTCTCATGCGGAGCCGCGAGAAGGACCTGGCACGACTAGCCCGTGAATCCGGCACGGCGCCAATCGGCATGTTTGCCGAAATCTACAACCCATACGAGAGCGGCGAGCATGAATTCGGCGGAGTAACGCCAATGAATCCGTTCGTACGTCGCGAAGTACTGTCTCATATCGGCTACAAAATGATTAACTTCCCTTACGTTCATCCATCCTGGGAGCATAACGGCGAAGCGGTTGAAGGGCTTAATTTGTGTTTCCTGCCGGCGGACGAAGACATGGCTGCGATACCTGCGGCTCTGGTTGTTCAATTCCTGGAGATCTATTACTCGGCATTGCCTAACAAGCCGCAGCAATGGCTCGACATGGTGGAAGGGCTTCGCGGACGCGACCAACTCGAGCTGCTGCCGATATGATCGCCATTACGTTCCGGGGAACAGGGGATGCGATGGGAGTCCCCCGCGTGTACTGCGACTGCGAGGTGTGCGGCGAGGCACGAACAGGCGGCGTCAACCGCCGCTACCGTTCCCTTGTCCAGCTGGATTCGCCAGACTTTGGTACAATGATGATCGATTGCGGACCGGATTGGAGCAAACAAATGGAAGCTTCGGGGCTCCGGTTCGTGAACCGCATTCTTGTCACGCATGCCCATTTCGATCATATTGGCGGGGTGCCGGAATGGGCGGACGCCTGCCGATGGTTGGGAGTCAAAGGAGAAGCGTACGCTCCTGCCGAAGTCATCGCCGAGATCCTTCAGCGTTTTCCTTGGCTGGGGCGGAATATATCTTTTATCCCCATTGATCGGCCTTGTTCCTTCGGAAGCTGGGAGGTATCGGCTTGGAAAGTGAATCACGGAAAGAACGGTTATGCTTATGCTTTTCGGTTTGACCAGAAGGAGTCGGGCATCGCATGGGCTTATTGCTCCGATTCTATCGGGCTGACGGACGAACAGCAGAAGCCGCTGCACGGGCTTGACCTTCTCGTGCTCGGAACAAGCTTTTACAAGGAGAACTTCCGTTACGAAACAAGATCCGTCTACGATGTGACGGAGGCGCTGGAGCTCCTTCCCGTATGGGGACCGAAGAAGACTCTGTTTACTCATCTGTCGCATGACATTGATTTGAGAAAAAAGTATCCGCTGCCTTCCCATGCGGATTTTGCGCTAACCGGTATGGAAATATCTGTAGGCATATAGATTGACAAACGGCAATCCGTTAGCGTACATTATTTGTATAGCTAACGGATTTAGCTATTTCATAGCTTTTTTGCTTAGTCCGAAAGGGGAAATTTTAATGTTTGCTGGTGTTCTTAACTCTTAATTGGATAGATCGGTCTTGTTAGACGAGCTTGAACGGCGCGCATGTGCAAAATTTGCATCGTATGCATGCTTCTATTGCGACGTCTTTAGACAAGGACCGATGCCATGAGTTAAGGACATGAGGATTTCCGCCTGAATGCTATTCGGCAGCGGCCAATCACCCGTGCTCTTGCAGCACGGTTTTTTTGTGCGCTGCGGAGCCTATGATGGGATAGGTCTAGCCAATTACAGGGACGGAACGCTTCTGCGTTCTATTCCTGTTTTTTTTATGCCCAAAACCTTTAAAGGAGCATCCAAACATGAACGAAGCCGTATTTCAAAGACTGGAATATGACAAATTGAAGGAAAAGATGATCGGTTACACCGTATCCCCGGCAGGACGGCTATTGGCAGAGCGTCACAAGCCGAGCACTAATGCGAAACAAATCCGGGCATGGCTGAACGAGACGGAGGAAGCGGCGGCCTTGCTCGCGAGCGGAGCAAGCGTTCCGCTTTCCGCCATGGAAGGGATCGATCCATTCCTGGCCTTGCTGGGCAAAGGTAGGATCTATACGGAAGCAGAGCTTGACCAGCTGCTGGCATGGCTTGTTTCCATCGGACAGATGAAGCGTTACATGAACAATAAACGGATGATCGCCCCTACGATAGCGGCTTACGCCGATTCGATGAACGACTGCCCGAATCTAAGGCAGGAGCTCGACCGCTGCATCCGGTACGGCCGACTGACCGATCAAGCGAGTCCCGATCTCGGGACGATCCGGCGTCATCTCATCGTAATCGAAGACCGCATTCACAAGAAGCTGGACGCTTCGCTCTCCAAATACAAGTCGGCGCTTCAGGATCCGATAATCAGCAGGCGGAGAGGAAGATCCGTCATTTCGGTTAAACGGGAGCACCGCAAGCTGGTCCCCGGTACCGTATGGGATGAATCGGCGAGCGGCCAGACCTTGTTTATTGAGCCGATTGACGTTGCGGAGCTGCAGCAGGAGTGGCAGGAATGGTCGGCGGAGGAGGAGCGGGAACGGACGATTATTTTATCCAGGTTATCGGACGAGGCGGAGCAGTATAAATACGAGCTGCTGCAAAACCGGGAAGCGATGGCGTCGTTTGACTTCATGCTGGCTAGAGGCAAACTCTCGCTTTCCTACGACGGCCAACCCGTAACGCTAAGCCAGGAGCCGGTCATCAAGCTGGTAGAAGCCCGTCATCCGCTGCTTGGCGGTCATGCCGAACCCCTTAACGTGGAGCTGGGCATCGGGTGGAAGCAGCTTATTATTACGGGGCCGAACACGGGGGGCAAAACGGTAGCGCTGAAGACCATTGGGCTGCTGGCCTTGCTTGTGCAATCCGGCCTCCTAGTGCCGGCGTCCCCGCAAAGCCGGTTTGGCGTTTTTAATCATATTATGGCGGATGTGGGGGACGGACAAAGTCTGGAGCAGTCGCTCAGCACCTTTTCCTCGCATATCGCCGTACTGAAGGAGATGCTTCATTCTGCGGATGAACGCACGATTATTCTGCTGGATGAGCTGGCTGCGGGCACCGATCCCGGCGAAGGAATCGCTTTATCCATTGCGGTGCTGGAAGAACTGCTGAAACGCGGAGCTTTGACGGGCGCGACGACGCATTTTAACGAGATTAAGAAATTTGCTTCCAGAACAACCGGATGCATGAATGCCAGAATGGCCTTTGATTCGGAGACGCTTCGTCCTTTGTACCGATTGGAGGTTGGAGAAGCTGGAGAGAGTCATGCGTTCGCTATTGCGAGAAGGTTCGGCCTTCCCGAGCATGTGATGCAGCGGGCCGAGAAGCTAGCGGAGGGAAGAGTGGAGATCCGACTGGATGAAGCGGTCGAAGAAGTTAGGGCGGATGAGACAGCGGTTGTCGAACGACAGGCTCTGCCTGAGCGAGCAGAGCTGCCGGAAGAAACGAACAACTCGAAGGAGAAAAACGCTGCCCCAGCCTATTCCAAAGGAGATGCCGTATGGATCTACCCGCTGAAGCGTGCCGGGATTGTGTTTCAACCCGCGGATGAACGGGGACAAGTAATCGTTCAGGTCCAGGGGAAGAAGATGGCCTTTAACCGGAAACGGATCAAGCCTTATATCAGCAGGGAGAAATTGTATCCCGGCGCTGACTATGATATGGATATCGTCTTTAATACGAAGGAGAACCGGAAAAAGCGGAAGCTGATGGGCCGCAAGTATGTAGAGGGCTTAACGATCGAGACGAAGCCGGATGCAACCGAGGAATAAGTTGCTTCGCTCCGTTAATCTTTACTCTGAATAACTAATAAGGTGCCCGTGCGTACGGTCAAGGTGCCAACGGGATCAGCTAGAATATTGCTTATGCCGAGGGATTGGCCGATCCGCAGCGTTGCTTCATGCAGCGGATAAACAAAACCGCGCAGCGTAATTCCGGTTACCTCTTCGGACAGCGGAAGGAGCGAAATATGGCTGTACTCGCTTTGATGCAGCTCGATAGTTCCTTCCTCCGCAAGGGAAATCGTATTATGCTCATCGGTAATCGATGCCGAAATGCCTTGCTCGATTGCAAGCTTCAATAAGTGGACATTGGCGAGGGAATGGTCGAACCGGCTCCCCAGTGCTCCGAGCATTCGGATCTCGGAAGGGGATTGCTCAAGCGCATAACGAAAGGCAAGCTCGGTATCCGTGTAGTCCTTGTCTATCGGATCGTAAGTGACCGTTTCCCGGCTGACGGAACGGATAAGCTCAAGTTCCTCGGTAGTTACGGAATCAAAATCGCCAAGCGCGAGATCCGGCGCGTATCCATGTTGAACGAGGAACAAAGCTCCGCGGTCGGCTCCTATTAACCGATCATCCGGACGGATATAGGGACGCACCCATTCGCCCAAACTGCCGCCCGTACAAATAATAATCCGGTTGTTCATGGTTCATCTTCCTTTCTGCCTGCATAGTGCTGAAGCCAGTATAATGCGAATCCGGGGCATAAAACTAGGTATTTGAGAAAAAAGAAAGAAGAAGTGGCAAAAGTAGCAATTGTCAAACCGGATATCCGCGGCTAAAATGATGAAGGACATACCGACAGGAGTGGCGGAGCATGCGCGAATGGACGGTCATCATGGAAGCGGAGGAGTTTGGAGTTGGACATCTTTGGCGTTTTCAGTATTATCGGTACGGTTGCTTTTGCGGTCAGCGGCGCGATCGTTGCCATGGAAGAAGAGTATGATATTCTAGGCGTGTTCGTGCTGGGGCTTGTAACCGCGTTTGGGGGCGGGGTCATAAGAAACCTGCTGATCGGCCGGCCGGTTACGACGTTATGGAACCAAGGAAGTCTTCTGGAAATCGCGGTTATTGCCATGACGATTGCTTTTCTGCTGCCGGTATCCTGGATTAACAAGTGGAAAAAAAGCGAAGCGTTTTTTGATGCCATCGGCTTATCCGCATTTGCTATTCAAGGTGCGTTGTATGCAACGGAAATGAACCATCCGATCAGCGCCGTGCTGGTCGCCGCGATGTTGACCGGGATCGGGGGAGGCATTATCCGCGACGTTCTGGCAGGCAGAAAGCCGCTCGTGCTGAAGGATGAAATCTATGCGGTATGGGCGATGCTCGCAGGCCTGGCAGTAGGTGAAGGCTGGTTCCATACGACCGTGCAGCTTTTGTTCCTGTTTGTTATTATTATCGTGTTCCGCATGCTGTCGGTTTATTATAAGTGGAGACTGCCCCGCAGATCGCTTAAACAGAAGGAGGGTGGCATTATATGAATAAAGCGCGCGTATTGTTTGTTTGCCTCGGCAATATTTGCCGCTCGCCAATGGCGGAAGCCGTGTTTCGCAGTCAGGTAGAGAAAAGAAAGCTGACGGATGTCATCGAGATTGATTCCGCGGGAACCGGGGATTGGCACATCGGCAAGCCGCCTCATGAAGGGACGCGCAAACAGCTGGATCTTCACGGCATTCCGTATGCCGGGATGAAGGCAAGACAGTTTACGGCCCAGGACAAAGCGTTCGATTATATCGTCTGCATGGATACGAAGAATGAAGCCGATGTACGACGCATCATTGGAGACGCTGCCCACTCGGCACGGATTTTCAAGTTCATGGACATGCTGCCGCAGGCCGCGGAAGACGATGTGCCGGATCCCTATTACACAGGCAATTTCGATTACGTGTACGAGCTTGTAACCGAAGGCTGCGAGCGGCTGCTCGATCAGATCGTTAACGACCTTAAATAAGTTCGCGGCAAATAAAGAAGGCCTTCCCTAGATGACTATAGGGAAGGCCTTTTTGTTGAACGCTAAGAACTCGCTTCGCCAAGGATGGCGAAAGTCGTTCGCCTTGCTTACTTCCACTCTATTCCACTTCGATAAAATGCATGAGGCCTGCAGGCAGCTCCTGCTGCCAGAAGCCCCACTGATGGCCGCCGTCTTTCTCTGCATAGATTACCTTCGCGCCGCGCTCCTCTAGCAGCAAACGGGCCGTCCGGTTGATGTCGAGGAAATCAAAGACGCCGTGACCGGTATCGTAAGCAGTCTCTTGGAAGCCTGCAATCATGAAGATCTCCAGCCAAGATAGGTCCTTTTGAGCTTCCATAATTTCTCGGGAACGGTCATAATAAGCACCGGATAGCGACAAAATGCGCGTGAACAGTTCAGGATACGTCAAAGCGAGGTGGAAGGAAATCGTTCCTCCCAAGGAGTCGCCGGCAAGAAGGCGTTGCTCGGGAGAGGTGCGTATAGGATATTTACCTTCAATAAAAGGAATCAGCTCTTGCCCAAAGAACCGTACGTAAGCCTCGTGACGGTCGCCGTCAGGCGAGTACTCCGCTGTTCGGTGCTTTTTGTCGACATCCACGCCTACAATGATAAACGGTTCGACGCCTTCGTCGAGAATGATGCGGTTTGCCGTTGTGGCAATTCTTCCGAAATTAAAGAACTCTTCGCCGTCCTGGCAGTACACTACAGGGTAGCTGAGTACCTCGTTATAACCCGGCGGCAAATAGACTCGCAAGCTGCGTTCGCCTTCCGGAAGATAGCTGCTTTTTACAATTTCTTTAACTACGGTACGCTTTAAATATCGTTCATCAGTCATATGTGAATCCCCCTGAATGGAATGGTTGGCATGTGGGTAAACAATAGTAAGGTAATGAGAATCTGCCCGTTCTCCTGTCATGGTCTGGTATTGAACCTTGATTGTATTATGCTGTTATACAGAAAAAACGAATCTGTTACATATACAATTCATCAGTAAAATCGGCCAGATTAGCGAAAAACAACGGTTTTTTAGTTTTTTTCTTTGACCATATTCGGCAAACAGGTGTATTATGATTCTATAACAGAGAGCTCCGATTTTCAAATATTAATGATCGAGGTGAGCGTTTAAGATGAGCAAAGTGCTTAGCAAACTGCCTTATGAAGTTCAAACGGAACCTGTAAAACCATTATCCGTGTTGTCGCTCGACGGCGACGTGGTTAACCCGGAATATATGCCGGACCTGACTGACGAACAATTGAAAGAATTAATGTACCGTATGGTATTTACGCGCACATGGGATGAGCGTGCCGTTAACCTTGGCCGTCAAGGCCGCCTTGGCTTCTATGCTCCGGTATCCGGACAAGAGGCTTCGATGGTCGGCAGCGAATACGCGCTGAATAAAGATGATTTCATTTGCCCAGGCTACCGCGATATGCCGCAGCTTGTATGGCATGGTCTGCCTCTGTACCAAGCTTTCCTGTATTCCCGCGGTCATCAACACGGAGGTCAAATTCCGGAAGACGTGCATGTGCTTATGCCGCAAATTATTATCGGCGCGCAAGTCCTTCACGCTGCCGGCGTTGCAATGGCATTCAAGAAACGCGGCGAGAAGCGCGTAGCGATCACTTACACGGGTGACGGCGGTTCCTCCGAAGGCGATTTCTACGAGTCTATGAACTTCGCTGGAGCATTCAAACTTCCGGTTATCTATGTTGTGCAAAACAACCGTTATGCCATCACTACTCCGTATGAGAAACAAACAGCCGCTTTGTCGGTTGCTCACAAATCGGTTGCTGCCGGAATCAAAGGCGTGCAAGTAGACGGCATGGACGTTCTGGCTGTGATTAAAGCGGTATCCGAAGCAGCGGAACGCGGCCGCAACGGAGAAGGCGCAACTCTGATCGAGATGCTGACTTACCGTTACCGTCCGCACTCGTTGTCCGACGATGCGACGAAATACCGTACGAAAGACGAAGAAGCGGAATGGGGCCTTAAGGATCCTCTTATTCGTTTCGGCAAGTTCCTGGAGAAGAAAGGCCTCTGGACGGAAGAAGATACAAACCGTGTGAAAGAGGAAGCGAAAGCGGCTGTTAACGAGAACATCAAGAAAGCGGAAGCAACTGAGAAAATGACGGTTGGCGGCTTGATTGATTCCATGTTCGAAACAACGCCTAAGCACCTGGAAGAGCAAAAGGCTGATTTTCAATAATACCCTTGCCTGACGATGGGATTTTGCACGAGCAAAAATGAAGGAGGATCTGACGATCATGGCTCAAATGAATATGTTGGAAGCAATCCGCGATGCTATGCGCGTGGAGCTTAAACGTGATGAGAACGTACTTATCTTCGGTGAGGACGTTGGTAAAGTTGGCGGTGTATTCCGCGTAACAGAAGGTTTACAGGAAGAATTCGGCGAGGAGCGCGTATTCGATACGCCTCTTGCCGAGTCCGCAATCGGCGGTCTGGCGGTTGGCATGGGGGTTCAAGGCTTCCGTCCGATCGCAGAAATTCAGTTCGTTGGCTTTATCTTCGAAGCAATGGACCAAATGTTCATTCAAGCAGCTCGCATGCGTTACCGTTCCGGCGGCCGGTACAATTCGCCAATCGTATTCCGTACGCCGTTTGGCGGCGGCGTTAAAGCTGCGGAACTTCATACCGACTCCCTGGAAGGTCTGGCTGTTCAGACTCCGGGTATTAAAGTTGTTATACCATCCAATCCTTATGATGCTAAAGGCCTCATGATTGCCGCAATCCGCGACAATGACCCTGTATTCTTCATGGAGCACCTCAACCTGTACCGTGCATTCCGCGCTGAAGTGCCGGAAGGCGAATACACGGTTGAGATCGGTAAAGCAAACGTTGTACGCGAAGGCACCGACGTAACGATCATCGCTTACGGCATGATGGTTCACACAGCCGTAAAGGCGGCGGACGAGCTCGCAAAGAACGGCGTAAACGCTGAAGTTATCGACCTGCGTTCCCTGGTGCCGCTTGATATCGACACCATCGTGGCTTCGATTCAAAAAACAAACCGTGCAATCGTTGTTCAAGAAGCGCAAAAAACGTCCGGCGTTGCCGCGGAAGTTATTGCTCAAATCAACGAAAAAGCGATCCTGCACCTGGAAGCTCCAGTGCTTCGCGTTGCCGGTCCGGATACGGTGTATCCGTTCGCGCAAATCGAAGATACTTGGCTGCCAACTCCGGCTCGTATCGTAGATGCGGTTAATAAAGTACTGAACTTCTAATGCGATTCATCCTAACGGATGATGGATATCCTTGCCCGCTTAACAGCGGGCAAAGCCGTCATTAAGCGGCAAACGAACGAAGTGAAAGCTTACGACGTAAGAATTACCGCAAAGTGAGCGCTAATTCTTTAAGCGAATGCTTACGACGTAAGAGTTACCGCAAAATTCAGCGCTAATTCTTTTAAGGAGGATACTACAGTGGCGAAATTTGAATACAAATTTCCTGAGCTTGGCGAAGGCTTGCACGAAGGCGAAATCGTAAAAGTGCACATTAAAGTCGGCGACAAAGTAACGGACGACGATATCATCATGGAAGTACAAAACGATAAGGCAGTCGTAGAAGTGCCTTGTCCGGTAAACGGTACTGTACTCGAAGTCCGCATGAAGGACGGCCAGGTTTGCCATGTCGGCGAAGTTGTGGCGATCATTGATGCGGAAGGTGACCTTCCAGAGCAAGATACTCCTGCAGCCGAAGCTCCAGCGGCGGCGGCACCTGCTCCGGCAGCAGCACCTGCAGCAGCACCTGCAGCGGCACCAGCGGCAGCTCCTGCCGCACCGGCAGAAGCTCCAAAAGCAACTGGCGGTCTTGTACTGGCTACACCTAGCGTTCGCAAATTTGCCCGTGAGCAAGGCGTTGACCTGACCACGGTTAGCGGCACTGGCAAAAACGGCCGCATTACCCGCGAAGACGTAACGAGCGGCGGCGCACCGGCAGCAGCGGCTCCGGCTGCCGAAGCGGCAGCAACGGCCCCTGCAGCAGCAGAAGCTCCAGCAGCTAAACCGGCAGCGGCAGTTGACGCTTACCGTCCGGAAGAGCGCGTACCGTTCAAAGGCATCCGCAAAGCAATCGCTAACGCGATGGTTAAATCGGTATATACGGCTCCTCACGTTACCATCATGGATGAAGTGGACGTAACGGAACTGGTTGCTCTGCGCGCGAAATATAAACCATACGCAGAGAAAAAAGGTTCCAAGCTGACTTACCTGCCATTCATCGTGAAGGCACTCGTTGCGGCTTGCCGCCAATTCCCGATCATGAACGCTATGCTGGATGAAGCTAGCCAAGAGATCGTCTACAAAAAGTACTACAACATCGGTATCGCGACGGATACAGACAACGGCTTGATCGTTCCTGTTATCGAAGACGCAGACCGTAAAAATATTTTCATGGTTGCCGACAAAATCCGTGACCTGGCTGCAAAAGGCCGTGAGGGCAAACTTACTGCCGCTGAACTTAAAGGCAGCACCATTTCAATTTCCAACATTGGTTCCGCTGGCGGCATGTTCTTTACTCCGGTAATCAACTTCCCTGAAGTTGCGATCCTGGGTACCGGCCGTATCTCCGAGAAGCCGGTTGTTCGCAACGGCGAAATCGTGGCAGCACCGGTAATGGCACTGTCGCTGAGCTTTGACCACCGTCTCATCGACGGCGCAACAGCTCAAAACTTTATGAACTACATTAAACAGCTTCTGGGTCAACCAGAACTATTCATCATGGAGGTGTAACTACAATGGTAGTAGGAGATCCGTCTTTAGATATTGATACTCTAGTCATCGGTGCAGGTCCTGGCGGTTATGTCGCGGCAATCCGCGCAGCACAACTTGGTCAAAACGTTCTTGTTGTTGAGAAAGAGAATGTGGGCGGCGTTTGTTTAAACGTTGGCTGTATTCCTTCCAAAGCTCTTATCTCGGCATCGCATCAATACGAATCCATCAGCCATGCATCGGCGTTCGGCATTACAGCCGGCGACGTGAAAGTGGAATGGAACAAAGTACAGGAGTTCAAGAACGGTATCGTTAAAAAACTGACCGGCGGCGTTGCATCGCTTCTGAAAGCGAACAAAGTACAATATTTCAACGGCGAAGTGATGTTCATCAACGAGAACGAAGCACGCGTCTTCAACGATCAGGAAGCACCGCGTTACCGTTTCAAAAATTGCATTATCGCAACTGGTTCCCGTCCAATCGAGCTGAAAGCATTCCCGTTCAGCGGCCGTATCGTTTCGTCGACCGGTGCATTGTCCTTGCCTGAAATTCCGAAAAGCATCATCGTGATCGGCGGCGGCTACATCGGCATCGAGCTTGGCCAAATGTACTCCAAATTCGGTACGAAAGTTACAATCATCGAAGGCGGCGATGCGATTCTGCCAGGCTTCGATAAAGATATGGGTTCGATCGTTGCTAAGAAACTTAAAGGCACAAACGTTGATATCGTAACCGGCGCTATGGCTCAAGGCGCCGAGCAAACGGATAAAGACGTTACACTGACTTACAAAGTTGGCGACAAAGAAGAAAAAGTTACTGCGGACTACCTGCTTGTAACGGTTGGACGCCGTCCTAACACAGACGGAGACCTTGGACTTGAACTGGCCGGCGTTAAAGTCGGCGAGCGCGGTCTGGTTGAAGTTGACGCGCAATGCCGCACAAGCAACCCGCATATCTATGCAATCGGCGATATCATCGCTGGTCCTGCCCTTGCGCATAAAGCGATGTACGAAGGCCGTATCGCCGCAGAAGCAATCTCCGGTCTGCCAAGCGTTATCGATTACAAATGCGTGCCTGCCGTATGCTTCTCCGATCCGGAATGCGCAGCAGTCGGTCTTTCCGAGAAAGAAGCAAAAGACAAAGGCTACAAAACAAAAGTGGGCAAATTCCCGTTCGCGATCAATGGCCGCGCAATGTCGCTTAACGCGACTGATGGCTTCGTGAAGCTCGTTTCCGATGCTGACACCGGTCTTGTGCTGGGCGCGCAAATCATCGGTCTGGAAGCTTCCAACATGATTGCCGAGCTTGCTCTGGCTATCGAGATGGGTGCTACTCTTGAAGATATTGCCCTGACTATCCATGCGCATCCAACACTGGGCGAGATCGTTCTGGACGCTGCTGAAGTAGCGCTCGGACATCCAATCCATACGGTTGCCAAGTAATATCCGTTTGACGTTATTTGAGATTTAGTGAGAGAGGTTCCGCTGCTTTAACAGCATGCGGGCCTCTTTTTGCATATTATAACTGTACATAACACGAGGAGCGAAAGCTTATGGAAAAGCCGGCTAGTGCATCCAGAACGGTCATGACGCAGATCATTTTTCCGCTGGATACGAATCACCACGATACGATGTTTGGCGGCAAGGTTATGGAGTACATGGACAAGGCGGCCGCCATTGCCGCAATGCGGCATGCCCGGATGCAGGTGGTGACCGCATCGACGGACAGCCTTGATTTCGTAGCGCCCATCAGGGTCGGGGAAGTGATTGAGGTGGAAGCCTATGTGAGCTGGACGAACAACTCCTCCATGGAAGTGTGCGTGACCGTTCAATCGGAGAATCTGTATACGGCTGAGCGAACGACAACGGTTACGGCGTTTTTTACCTTTGTGGCGTTAAACGATAAAGGCAAGCCCGCAACGGTGCCCAAAGTATATCCGGAGACCGACGAGGAAATTCGTATGTTCGCAACCGCTCCAGAGCGGCATGAGCTGCGTATGAAACGAAAACGGGAAAGACAGCATCCAGCGAAAACGTGAAGACAAACCTATGCGAAAAATGTTAAACTAATGAGAAACCCTCTATCGAGGCAATTGGAAGATAAACGCCTCGGTTAATAGTTTTTAGATAAACCTTGTACCGGCGTTGCGTGCGGGAGAAGCATGCTGTGCCGGTCAATGACAAGGAGTTGATAGATTAGTGACTGTTCAAACGAGTGAAACGGAATATTTGCAATTGCTTCGGCATGTGCTTGATAACGGCGTGAAGAAGGAGGACCGGACAGGCACAGGAACGATCTCGGTTTTCGGTTACCAGATGCGCTTTGACCTTACCAAGGGCTTTCCGATTCTGACCACGAAAAGAGTACCGTTCAAGCTGATTGTCAGCGAATTGCTATGGTTTATTAAAGGCGACAGCAATATCCGTTATTTGCTTCAGCATAATAACCATATTTGGGATGAATGGGCGTTTAAGAGATGGGTGGAGAGCCCGGATTATACCGGCCCGGACATGACGGACTTTGGCCTTCGCTCGCAGACGGATGAAGCCTTTAACGCTTTGTATCAGGAGCAGATGGACAAATTCACGAATCTGGTGCTGAACGATGACGCTTTTGCCGAGAAGTACGGCGAGCTTGGCAACGTCTACGGCAAGCAATGGCGTGAATGGCGTACGACGCAAGGAGAGACGATTGACCAGCTCAAGGGAATCATTCAGACGATCAAGAGAAACCCGGATTCCAGGCGTTTGATCGTATCGGCCTGGAACCCCGAAGACGTACCGTCGATGGCGCTTCCTCCTTGCCACACAATGTTCCAGTTTTATGTGATTAACGGCAAGCTGAGCTGTCAGCTGTATCAGCGGAGCGGCGATATTTTTCTGGGGATCCCGTTTAACATCGCAAGCTACGCGCTGCTTACGCATCTGATTGCGCAGGAGTGCGGGCTTGAGGTTGGCGAGTTTATTCATACGCTTGGCGATGCGCACATTTATTTGAACCACCTGGAGCAAATTGATTTACAGCTGCAGCGGGACATGCGGGAGCTGCCCGTCCTTGCGATTAATCCGGATGTGAACTCGATCTTCGACGCGGAGGTTGAAGATATCAAGCTGGAGAATTATCAGCCGCATCCTACAATTAAGGCTCCTGTAGCCGTATAAGAAAGCAGGAACAATACGATGTCGATTACGATGATCGCAGCAATGGACCGTGGCCGCACGATCGGAATCGGGAACAGGCTGCCGTGGCGGCTTCCGGCGGAGATGGCTTACTTTACGCGCCATACGACGGGCAAAACCGTTGTCATGGGACGCAAGACGTTCGAATCGTTGCCCAAGCCGCTGAAGGACCGGAGGAATGTCGTGATAACCAGACAGCCGCATTATGCCAAAGAAGGCTGTGAAGTTGTCCATTCGGTGAGTGAAGCGATTGAACGGTACGGTGACGGGGAGTTAATGGTAATCGGCGGAGCGGATATTTATGCACAATTCCTTCCATTAGCGGATAAAATCCGGCTGACCGAGGTGGACGCCGACATTGAGGGAGGAGACGCTTTTTTCCCTGCGTTGAACGAAGACGAATGGGAACGCGTCGAGGCAGAAATGGTGGAAAGCGACGAGCGTAATGCATTCTCCTTCACTTTCCAAACATTTGCCCGCCGAAAAGCATAATATAAAGAATATCGCACGAATGACGAACGTTGTGTCAATAAGTGCAAAAGATTGTGCGGATAATCCATTAACGACAGAAAATAAGAATGATAGGCTTTTTTATACGATAATCGCGTAGGCAATGAAGTTTTTTGTTGAAATATTTAAAGATTCCCGATATAGTTTTAAGAGAATAATTATACAGGCTTTTCGGGAATATTGGATGGAGGAAATTCGCACATGTCTACACCTACAGGATTTATGCAGTATCAACGTGAATTGCCGGCTGATCGAGATCCTATCGAACGGATCAAGGATTGGAATGAATTTCATAAGCATTTGTCGGATGAACAGCTGCGTACGCAAGGCGCTCGCTGTATGGATTGCGGAACTCCATATTGCCATACAGGCATGGAACTTGCAGGTTCGGCATCCGGCTGCCCGGTAAACAACTTGATTCCGGAATGGAATAACCTGATTTACCGTGGATTGTGGCGTGAAGCGCTGGACCGCTTGCACAAAACGAACAACTTCCCTGAATTTACAGGTCGCGTATGCCCGGCTCCATGCGAAGGCTCTTGCACCGTTGGCCTGATCGGCGAACCGGTTACGATTAAGACTATTGAACATGCTATTATCGAGCGCGGCTTCGAAGAAGGATGGGTGGTTGCGCAACCTCCTAAAGTACGCACCGGTAAAAAAGTAGCCGTTGTAGGTTCCGGCCCGGCCGGCCTCGCGGCAGCTGCCCAATTGAATAAAGCAGGCCATAAGGTTACCGTATACGAGCGTGCCGACCGTCTTGGCGGTCTTCTCACTTACGGCATCCCTACAATGAAGCTCGAGAAGCATGTTGTAGACCGCCGCATCAACCTGATGAGAGAAGAAGGCATTGAGTTCGTAACGAATACGGAAATCGGCAAAGATATTTCCAGAGACGAGCTTTTGAAAGAGTTCGACGCGGTTATTATGTGCGGCGGCGCAACGAAAGCACGCGATGTTGAAATGGAAGGCCGCGACCTGAACGGCATCCACATGGCGATGGATTACCTGAACGGTACCATCAAGAGCTACCTGGATTCGAACCTGGAGGACGGCAACTACATCTCCGCTAAAGATAAAGACGTAATCGTTATCGGCGGCGGCGACACAGGTACGGACTGCGTGGCGACCGCTCTGCGCCATGGCTGTAAATCGGTTACGCAATTCGGTACGGTAGCGAAAGCTCCGCTGGAACGCGACATCGTAAACAACCCTTGGCCTCAATTCC
Organism: Paenibacillus sp. BK720; assembly: GCF_011761545.1. Taxonomy (NCBI): domain Bacteria; kingdom Bacillati; phylum Bacillota; class Bacilli; order Caryophanales; family Paenibacillaceae; genus Paenibacillus; species Paenibacillus sp. BK720. The sequence continues at coordinate 1,524,204 of NZ_JAASRQ010000001.1, forward strand.
CGAACGTGTACACGCTTGATTACGCTCAAGAGGAAGCAAAAGCCCTCTACGGCGAAGATCCGCGCGCGTTCTCCGTACTGACGAAGAAATTCGTAGGCGATGACAACGGCAATCTGAAAGAGCTGCACACAGTGCAAATCGAACGTACGGTTGATCCGGAAACAGGCCGCAGAATTTATAAAGATATTCCAGGCACGGAAAAAGTATGGCCGGCTGATCTCGTGTTTATCGCGGTAGGCTTTGAAGGTCCGGAGAGAACGCTGATCGATTCGTTCGGTCTTGAGCAAGACCGCCGTTCGAACGTTAAAGCAGCTTACGGCAAATACAAAACCAACGTTGAAAAAGTATTCGCTGCAGGCGATATGCGCCGCGGGCAAAGCCTTGTCGTGTGGGCGATCAACGAAGGCCGCGAGGCAGCTCGCGAAGTGGATAAATATTTAATGGGATCGTCGATGCTGCCTTAAGATATAAGGAATCAGCGATAACCCTTAGTAACAGAAAGCGCCTACGGGCGCTTTTCTTGTCGAATAGGGATTAATGCCTATTTGCATTCGGAATAAATCTTACATCTAAAGTTAGAATATGACTGTTTGTACGACCGTAATGGAGGCTGCGGAATGATTAAATACGGATTGGACAAAGTGACGGAGCTGCGATTCAAATCGATTAAGGCAGCAATAGAGCGCAGAGACAACCAATGGGTGGATATCGTGCTGCGGTTTGACGTGGCGGAGGAGACCCCCGTGCCGGATGACCTGATTGATTTCAGCGGCCTCGTAATTTGCACATCAGGCGGTGCCATCGCGCAAATCGTCCCGCAGGACGAGGATATCGACTGCGAGTATCAATTTACGGCGTTCGAGAAAGAGCAGATCAAGGCCTTTATCGAAGGCGAAGAAATTCAGCGGCGCATTGCAAATCTGTCCTCCCCAATATAAAGAAAATTGTGGTAAAATCGGTTAGAGATGACGTAAAGGGGAGAGTTCGTCATGCCGGCCGATGAAGCATTTGTATTAACCCCGATTGATGTTCGCAAGATCAGACAGTACGTTCAACATAAGTACGAAGCGATGCCGCAGGAGAAGAGGGCGGAGATTGTAGCCGACGCGGTAAGCCGCATTATTCAAAAACAACTTCCGCCTTTTGAAGACAGGCTGAAACGGGAAGTGACGGCAAGGCTGATCCGGACAACCGTGCTGGAGAGGCAAATGCCGGTCCGCTCGGACGATATTTTCGAAGCGTGCCTCGGATTGGACCTGGCGGATGCCAATGTCGTTACTCCGCTTCATAAGTGGGTGGAGGAGCAAAGCGGCACGCAGCTGGAATGGAGCTTGTTCCGTATCCAGTTGGACAAGCTGGCGAAAAAAGCGGAGTCCGGGACTGCCGACTTATGGGAGCAGCTAAAGGAATGGCTCGCGTCCGAGTACCGAATTGAAGGGAAAAGCAAAGCGGCGCCCGAGCTGGCCGAGGTCATCCCGCTGCCGGTACAGCCGTCCCTTATTCCGGCTCTGAAGCCTTACCGGCGAAGACAAACGCTGGTTTATTCTCTTTTATCCATTATGCTGGTGGGAGCCTCGCTCCTGTACGGCTGGTCGCTGCTCAGGCCTTCTCCTAACAAGCTGCAGCCGCCAGTTACGCTTCAGTCCTTCGAGAAAGCGATGCCGGCCGTTGCGGGCAACGAACTCCCGGACGAGCTTCGTTACACCGATGTGGATAAAGAAAGCCTGGTCGACTTTTTGAACAGCAAAGATTCCCTTCTGGCGGAGCAGCCTTACTTGGATGCCATTATCGACGCAGCGAGAACATTTGATATCCATCCCCTCTTTTTATTCGCGATTACCGGTCAGGAGCAGGCTTTTGTACCGAGGTCGAATAAACAGGCGATGAAGATCGCCAACAATCCGTTCAATGTTTTTTATAGCTGGAAAGACTACAATACGACCATTCACGATTCGGCGCGAATTGCCTCCCAAACCGTATTGAAGTGGAGCAAAGACCGCCCGGAGGGCAAGGACCCGATTGCCTGGATCAACCGCAAATACGCGGAGGACCAGAATTGGGCAAATGGCGTGAGTAAAATTTTTGCATCGATGAAAAGCAAAGTGGAACGAACAAGCTAGATATGAGAGGCGATTAGTTGAAGACATTAATTATTGCGGAGAAGCCCGACATGGGGCGGACGATCGCTGCGGTTGTAGAGCCAAAGGCGGCGAATAAGCGGACGTACCTGGAAGGCGACCGTTATATTATTACTTGGGCGATTGGTCATCTGGTAACGCTGGCGGAGCCAGACCAGTATGATGCGCGCTATAAAAGATGGAACGATCAGGATTTGCCGATTATTCCGGATAAGTTCAAGCTGTGGCCAAATGCCCGGACAAAGGATCAGCTCAAGACGATCGGAGAGCTTGCGAAGCGATGCGGCCGTCTCGTGAATGCTTGTGACGCCGGGCGCGAGGGACAGCTTATTTTTCATCTGATCCGTCAATATTTGAAGCTCCCCCAGCCGACAGACCGTCTGTGGATCTCGGATTTGACGCCTGAGACGATCAGAAAGGGCTTTGACTCCCTTCGAAGCGACGAGGACTATGCCCCGCTTACAAGGGCAGCCAGGGCGCGCAGCGAAGCGGACTGGCTGATCGGAATGAATGCCTCCCGCGCATTCACGATCCGTCATAAAGCTTTACTCTCGGTTGGCAGGGTGCAGACGCCGGTCCTCGCGCTGCTGTATGACCGGCACAAAGAAATTACGGCGTTCAAGTCGGATATGTATTATGTCGTAAAAGCGCTATTTAATCAGAACGGCTTTCAATATTCAGGCATATGGCAGGGGGACCGAATTACGGACAAAGCAAAGGCGGAAGCGTTGGCCGCCAAGACGCAGGGCAAGCCCGGCATCATTAAGGACTATCAGACGGCGGAGAGCAAGGAATATCCGTTCCGGCTGCATGACCTGACGCTTCTGCAGCGGGAAGCAAACGGCCGTTACGGCTATTCGGCGAAGAAGACGCTGGATATTGCGCAGGCTTTGTACGAGAAGCACAAAGCCATTACCTATCCGCGAACGAACTCCAATTACGTAACCGAAGAGAATCTGCCCGTCATGCAGAAGGTGCTGACGATGCTGCAGGGGTCCGATTCTTACCGAGAGCTGGCAAACGGCGCGGACCGGGGCAGGGTGCACAAGGGGAATAAGGCGGTTTGCAACCCGGCGAAGGTTGAGGACCACCATGCCATTATGCCAACGCCCAAGCGTCCTTCGGGCTTAAGCCCGGAGGAACACAATATTTATGATATGATCGTCCGGCGGTTCCTGTCGCAGTATTATCCGCCCGCGGTATACAAGAACCACACGGTTATGACCGAGGTGGAAAGCGAGATCTTTCGAACGAAGGCGAAGGAGCTGTTGGAGCTTGGCTGGAAGGTAGTTCTGCAGGATCAGGGGCAAGCCGCGAAGAAGACCACCAAGAAAAAAGCCAGCGAGAAGGATGAGGCTGAGGGCGATGAGGAAGAGCTGCTCACCGATAAACCGTTTGCCATTGAACCCCAGCAGGGCGTCAAATGCGTAAAATCCGAATCGCTTGAGAAAACGACCCAACCGCCAAAGCCTTATACCGAGGGCACTTTGCTGAAAGCGATGGAAAGCGCCGGCAAGTCGATGGAGGATGACGAGCTGCGCGAGGCGATGAAGGATACCGGGCTTGGCACTCCGGCTACCCGGGCTGCCACCATCGAACGGCTGAAACAGGTTGGTTATGTGGATCTGACCGGCAAAAAGCTGGAGATCTCTTCCAAAGGCTGTGCCGCGATCGAGTTGATTCGCGGGGCTGGCGTGGATTTGCTGGCATCGCCCGAAATGACCGGACGATGGGAGCAGCGCTTGCACCAGATTTCGCGCGGTGAAGCATCCGACGACCAGTTTATATTGAAGGTGAAGCAATTCGCCGCAATGATCGTCGATAAGGTTCGCCAGCAGCGCCCTGCCGCGCCGGGAACGTTCGAAGAACGCGAGAACGGCGGCAAGCGAGGGGCAACGGGTACCGGTTCCAAGCGGGGCAGCCGAGCTTCGAAGGCTTCCGGCGGAAGCCGGACCTCTTCATCGAGGTCAACATCCACCGCCTCAGCAACCGCTACCGCGGCACCTAAGGCAGCATCCCGTACGGCGGCTGCAAATCCTTCTCCCCGTGAGCCAATCGCGGCTTGCCCTAGAACGGGCTGCAGCGGACATATTATTGAAGGGAAACGCGGCTTCGGCTGCAGCGCCTTCCGGGATGGCTGTACGTTCGTTATCTGGAAGGAGCAGCAGGGAAAGACGATCTCGATCCCAATGGTTCGTTCCCTGCTCGAAAAAGGAGCAACGAGCCAGCTTACCTTCAAGCGTCAGGACGGCAGCAGCAGCAAAGCCAAGCTGGTGTTGACGGATCGTGACAAAGGCACGGTTTCCGTTCAAGGCGTGCAATCTTAAGTATAATCATTCAACAGAAAAAGGAGTAAAGCGCCATATGCCGCTTTACTCCTTTTGTTTATGCCATTAAGGTTAGGGTTGCTTGCGATTCACATAGTCGTGAATCGCCGGCGGCACTTCAAGCAGGTTATTCAAGGTGAAGAAGGCCCCCTTCGGTTCTACCTCGATATTAATGACATTGTACTGCCATTCGGATTCCGTTCTCATATGGATCGCATGAATGCCTGCCGTGAGAGCAGGCACAACATCCGTCCGGATCGAGTTGCCGATCATCCACGTCAAGTGGCGGTCATGACCGCCCTCCGCCAAGATCTGCTCAAGCGCTTCGCTGTTCTTATGCCGACGGATATAAATTCTCGTATCGAAATACCGCTCCAGCTTCATTTGTTCAATCTTGCGGCGCTGAATCGTAATTTCCCCTCCGGTGTATAGATGAAGGGTGTGACCTTCTCCGGCCAGCTTATCGAGTGTAGCCTCCATATTAGGATACGGCTCGGTCTCATGCTCGTATACGCTTAAGCCAAGCTTCCACAGAAAATCCTGCTCCGTCTTGGATTTCTTGCGGCCCGTAAGGTCGCAGTAATAGTGGTATGTATCAATAAAGGACTGCGGGAAATGCTCGCTCTTGAATCCGAGCACCGCTACGCCCGCAATATCGATCTCCGTCTGTTTATTGCGCACCGCATCTGCGCTTACCCCTTCATAACCCGCAAACCACGTCGTCATCGCGTCGACAAACTGTTCGATCACAAAGTAGAAATATTTGTTGCAGTGAATGAGGGTGTCGTCTAGGTCAAAGAAAAGGTTTTGCTTCATTTAAAAGCACGGCTCCTTTGGTGAAGTTCATCGTATGAACAATCTACCTTATTCGAAGCCTTACGTCAACGAAGCCCCAAGCGATGTTTAATTCAGGCGATTTATGCTAATCATTCTCATAAGGCAGGAGGTGAAGAGCATGCCATTCAATAAAGCCGACAAAACGCAAAACCGTCAAAACCAATCCAGTTTTAAATCGGAAGCCATTGGCCTTAAGTTGAACAAACTCGCAAACCGTCCTCCAAGCATGAATGGAATTAATAAACAGCTGCCGTAAAACAGCTCAGGCGGAATCCAGGGACGATATTCTTCCAGCGCCCTTGGATTCCGCCTGTCTTAAAGTATTTAGAGCCGTTAAGCATATTTCTGCTGAGCGGCCATCAGTTTATTCTTAATAAAGGCGATACGCCTGCGTACATAGAAGTCCATGCTGTCACCCTTCAAATCATTTGGCGAGATCACCTCCTCTGCCCGATTATCGATAATCGTTAATGTTCCGTCCGTGTAAAACTTAAACGTAAGGTCCCGGCGCGGCCATCCTTTCTCTAAATAACGAAAGTTTTCGCAGCTTTTATTCATGGTGATTCAGCCTCCTCCAAAATGATTATGGGATGCAAAACAGGGAACGTTTGTTCTGTTTTTATTATAGCAAACATTTGTTCGTGTGGAAACTGTTTTTTGTTTCTCGTAAACTAGATTCATAGAATGGCGAAGCGTTTACAAAAAAGGGGCATGGACTTATGTTGAGAATATCGAATCTTAGAGTACAAATTCCCGGTGGGCCGACGATCTTGAAGAATATCAGCTTTGAAGTCCAGCCAGGCCAATTTATCGCAATAAAGGGAGCCAGCGGCAGCGGCAAGTCGATGCTGCTCAAAAGCTTGGCGCTGCAGAACAAGTGGAGCGGCGGCAGCTATTTCTTCGAAGGCGAAGACATTTTCAAGCAGGGGCTCGCGGGCAGATTGAAAATCAAGCGCGCGGTAGCTTATCTGGAGGAGAAGCCCGTTCTGTACCAGAACAAGACCGGGCTTAAAAATGTCAGCATCGGTGCCGTTGCGCAGACGCCTGCGTGGCGCAGATGGACGGGCATGCTGCGCAACGACGATTACATGGGCGCGATGGATACGATTGAAAAGCTGGGACTGCTCGATAAAGCCCATCAAAAAGCCAGCACGATGAGCGGCGGCGAACGCCAGCGTATCGCGATTGCCCGGGCACTGGTGCACGGAGCGAAGGTGATCGCCGCGGATGAGCCGGTGGCAGGGCTTGATCCCCATACGGCGGACCGCGTGTTGTCCGATCTGAAGAGGCTGACTACGGAGCAGGGCGTTACGGTTATCGCGGTGCTTGATCAAGGGGACTGGGCGGAAAGGTTCGCGGACCGGATTATCGGTCTAAACAACGGCGAGCTTGTGCTGGACGTGAAAGGCAGAAGATTAACCGAGCGGGAGAAAATGATGCTGTGATCGAGCTTCGATTAATCAAAGAAAACGAATTGGAAGGGGCACTCCGGCTGGAGCAGCAATGCTACGTTCCGGAAGCGGCCGCTACCCGGGAAGGGTTCCGGTACCGGCTTGCGCATTACCCGGGTTATTTCTGGTCGGCCTGGTCCGGGGACAAGCTTCTTGGCATAACGAACGGCATCCGGACCTCTGCCTGGTCTTGCGGGGACGAGATGAAGGGCGTCCAGCGGGATGAAGAGGAAGGCGATAACTTCTGCATCCTGACCGTTGCCGTAGCGGAGGAGGCAAGACGACAGGGAGTTGGAGCCATGCTGCTCGAGCGCCTTGTGTCAACCTGCGACAGGGCCGGGCATAAAGCGATTATTCTGATGTGCGAACGGCATCTGATCTCCTTTTACGAGAGAGCCGGGTTTGCTTACGTTGGGAAAGCGGCATCTTCGCACGGCGGCGTCGAATGGCATGAAATGAGGCGTACCCCGCATATAATGGAGCATCTGACCAAATAGGTAGGTGTCTTCGAATATGGCTTTTCAGTCTCCAGTCATTGTCCAATCTGCAAGAGCGGCATTCCCGAAAGCGGAGCTTTGGATCCCTTACGTTAGCGGAGGATCAAACGAGAATGCAATCAAGCGAATCAATGAATCCATCCGGAAAGCGGCACAGCAGCTGGTAGACGAGCAGGGCTCGCTTGATGATCCGCGGGCTGAAATGAGCGGGTATTACGAGGTCAAGAATAACGAAAGGGATATTCTCAGCCTGTCGTTATTCAATTACGCCTATTCGGGGGGCAGTCATGGCCTTACGCTGCAGGTCTCGCTGACGTTTCGCGTGTCAACCGGACACGCCTACAGCCTTCCCCAGCTGTTCAAGCCCGGAAGCGCGTATGTTCAGCGCATTTCCGAAATGGTCAGCGAACAGATCAAGGAACGCGACATCAGCACGCTGGAGCCATTCGCAACCATCCGGCCGGATCAGGATTACTATATCGCCGACCGGTCGATCGTCATCTATTTTGCTTTATACGAGCTGACGCCGTATGCTTACGGTTTTCCGTATTTTCCGATCTCGGCCTACGATCTTCAGGATATCGTGAACGAGAATGGTCCGCTAGGCGCCATGGTGCCGAATAATTAGGACAGCACTTGACAATGCCGGGCGGTGAAGACCAAAGGAGCTGATCGGTGGATGGACAGGAGAAAATGGCTTGGGACAATTGCCCATCTGCTGCTCGGCATTCTGTTTCCTTATGTACTCATCGGCGGTATCGTTCTTGTGTACGGATTCATGGCGCCGTCAACAGCCTCCCAGAAGGCTTACGGCGCTGCCATCATTCTGGTCTATGCTCTGTTAATCCTTGGAGTAAACCTATGGACCTTGAGGCGGATGGACTTCCGTTCGAAATGGCGCTGGATCGTTATTCATACGTTGTGCTGGGCGGCTGCAGCCATTGCATCGTTTGCCATGCTGCGGTTCTCGGAATAATAAATTCAAGCTACAAGCCGGCTGACACCGGAACGCCAAGAGGCTGCCCTGCGCGGGCAGCCTCTTGGCGTCTGACATGACCAAACGCCATCCCTCATACATTATCGTAGGGAGGGGTTCAATGATGCTGGCGGTATGGATCGGATTGCTGCTGTTTGCGGCGGTTTGCGGCTGCGCTTTGCTGCTGACTGCAAGAGCGCAGCGCAATATTAGGGCTTCGAAGCATATTAGCATGACGGCTTACGGCACATACGCTCAAGCGCAGCAGGATAAGCATGACCTGAATTTGTTCGGGCTTGCCCAGCAGCTCCGGAGGCGCTTAGGAGCAGCAGCGTCATTTGGGCTGTCGTTTCAATCTCTCGGCCTGACCGGAGCTGCGTTTCTGCTTGCGGGACCGGCCTTGCAGAAGGGAGGACCCTCCGTTGTCAGTATCGGACTGCCTGTAATCGCGTTGTTCGGCATTCTGGTCAGCGCTTCGCTTGCGGAATTGTCCTCGGCCGTGCCAACGGCGGGCGGCGTCTATCACTGGGCATCCGCTATCGGCACCAGGAGACGGGGCTGGTATGCAGCCTGGTTTCAACTCGCCGGCCATCTCGCCATGATGGCGCTCATGAATGGCGCCTGCGCTTTTATTCTCGATAAACTATTTTCCGTATGGCTGAACTATAGCTCCTCCTGGTGGTCGACGGGAATCGCGCTGTGTTTCGTTACCGCCGTTCAGGCTATGATTAATCATTGGGGAACGGGACGTGCGGGAGCTTTGCAGGAAGCCGGAATCATGCTTCACGCTGTCGTTCTGGCTGCCGTAATCGGCGGAATCTTTATTGCGTTCGGGCGAAGCGTATACTCGCCGAAGCTTTTATATACGTTTCAAAACGCAAGTCTGGATGGTCATGTTACGCCGTGGGCATTTGTCGTTGGAATGCTTGTGCTGCAGAAGCTGTTTCTCGGGATGGATGGAGCCGCTCAAGGCTCGGAGGAAACAAGCGATCCCCGCATCCGCGTGCCTTGGGCCATCTATTTGTCTTCGGTTTATGCGATGATCGGAGGCTTCGTCCTGTTGATGTGTCTGACCCTTGTTCTGCCCGCGATAGTCGGAACAGCCCTGTTCAGCAGCGGCGACAGCCTGCTGGCTGCAGCGGCGCTTGACGGCTGGCAGGGGAATACGCTCGTTTTGCTTGTGATAGCGGCGGCTATCTGGGGGAGCGGGAACAGCGAGCTGCTGATCTGCTCCCGTGCAATCTTTTGTCTGGCGAGGGATCAAGCGGTCCCCTTCAGCAGATTGCTCTCCAGGGTATCGCGCGAGCAGCAATCGCCGCTTCCGGCGATCGGAACGGCTGCGCTTCTGTCGGTTCTTCTATTTGGGGCGGGCAGGCTGGTCGATGGGGGAGAGGCTGGGGGGATCCCGAGCTTGCTTGGCTTTACGGTGTTATGCCTGCAGCTGTCGTATATGATTCCGATCTGGATTAAGATTAAGCTGCATGGCAGGCACCGGCTGCTGGACGATGCGCCATGGCGACTTGGATCATACGGTTTAATCGTAGACCGCGCCGCTTTCATATGGCTGCTTCTGTCCGGAGCGGTCTCTGTCTTCGCCTTAGGATTATGGGGAGCGGTTGGCACGGGATTATGGTTTATCCTGGTGATGGCCTTGGACAGAAGATACCGCAAGCAGCATCTCGCAAAGCTTCAGAGTCGCTTGAAACGACCCAAAGGGGAAATCATCCGAATTGAGCGAAAATTCCATCTTCATTAGTTGCAGGAGACGGATTCCCGGGAAATGAGGAAATAACGACCGCTTTTATTTCCCGGGGAAGCGCATAATCTTACACAAAGAAAACGTTTTCGACACCGCGGGCTCGAATGTTACAAAAGGTGTCGAAGAGTAGTCTTGGAAGACTACTCATAAACGGCTGAAAAGCCCGTATTTATACCTGTTTCCGGCTTATTAACGCTATTAATAATAGAGAGCCAAAAGATGTTTTTGCCATCTTCTCCCTTATCGGATTATAATAGTGGAAGGATAGAAATGGACAGGAGGCCATCAGAAGCAAATGTCACGGGAAATAGTAAACAGCCGCATTGTCTCTCTGAATGTAGGAACGCCGGTAGTGGCGATGCACGGAAGCAAGCCCATTCAAACAGGGATATACAAGACAGCTTCCGAGAGCAGGCTTTTTTTAAGCAAAACAGGGTTAAACGGCGACGGTCAGGCGGATCTGGTTAATCACGGCGGACCGGATAAAGCGGTGTGCGTTTATTTCGAGCGTCATTTCCCGCACTGGGAAGAGTGGCTGGGCAATAAGCTGAGCTACGGCGCTTTCGGCGAGAATTGGACGGTGTCCGGTTGGACGGAGCATGATTTGTGCATCGGAGACGTTGTTCAAGCCGGCGAAGCGGTTGTTCAAGTAAGCCAGCCAAGACAGCCTTGCTTCAAGCTTGGCATCCGCCATCAGCGCCCGGAGCTTGCCGCGCAGGTGCAGCAAACCGGATACACCGGTTTTTATTTCCGCGTGCTGAAGGAAGGCGAAGTTGAGGCAGGCGAGGAATTGAAGGTTCTGGAACGGCATCCGGCAGCCATCTCCCTGGCCGAGGCCAATCGCGTTATGTACAAGGGCAAGACAGACTTGGAAGGAATGTCGGCACTGCTTGCGGTCGAGGAGTTATCCGAGAGTTGGAAGCAGACCCTGTCCGGCCGCATGGAAAGGCTTCGGCAAGAGACGCGGGGAGGCCACGCGGATTGAAGGATATCGAGCTCGCCGCGCTAATTGAGCAGTACCGGTTGGATGGGCAATGGAAGGTTGTACCGGGAGACAGCGGGATGAATAACACGACACGGATGATCAAGGCGGGCGACGAGCGGTACGTTCTTCGTGTGTATAACAATCACCGGGACAGAAATATTGTTGCGCTTGAACATCAAGTGCTCTTTGCGCTTGACCGGCAGCAGCCGGGCTTCAGCGTTCCCGTACCCGTGGAGAACCGTTCAAGAGATACGGTTTCCGTTCTGCAGGACGGTGCGCTTGCCGCATTATACCGGTATATTCCGGGGGAACGGCCAACCGTTCAGCATAAGGAGCATATCCGCTCTCTTGGCGAGTCGGCCGCCAGGGTCTCAAAGGCGCTGCGCGGCATGACGATTTCGCATAAGCCGATCTATGATCCGTACTACTTGCTGGAAGAAACCTATTCCTCCCTAATCCGTCATGAGCTTCCCGTCATTTTGCAGTCTTCCGAACAATTTATTGCCAGGGCAGACAAAGCCGCGGCAATCGTAAACCAGGTAAAAGACTTGTCCAGGAGATTACCGGCCGTAAAAGAGCTGCCCCATCAATGGATTCATGGCGATCTTAACTTTAGCAACACGGTGGCGGACGGCGAAACGATCATTGGCGTGCTGGATTTCGAGTTTTGTACCGTTGATGTCAGGGCGATGGAGCTTGTTGTAGCGCAAATTGATTTCTTCAAAGGCGAGGAATCGGAAATATGGGAAAGGCTGCGGCTATTCTGCGAAGGTTACGGAAGCATCGACAAGCTTACGCCTGCTGAGGTTGAGGTGATGCCCCTTCTTATTAAGCTGAGAATGCTTGATGTGTTTCTTCACTTCGCGGGCCGCTATAAAGAAGGTCTGGATGATGCCGCGTTAGTTGCAGGCTTTATCGACCAGACGTACCAGATTTGCGAATGGGTGGACCGGAACGAAGAGCAGCTGCTGACATTGTTCCGGCATGAGCTTTTGCAAGAGGTATAACCCCATTCCTGCATGTTGCCAATTTGAGAGAGGATGTGCCGGTATGAACGTTGCAGCATCGCTTGGATACGACAGCCAGGAACGATTGTTGATCATTAACGCTGACGATTACGGACTGTGTCAGTCAACCAATAAAGGAATACAGCAGCTGCTTCAAGAACAGGCGGTAAGCTCGGCAACCCTTATGATGCCGTGCAAGTCCTCTCGCGAAGCGGCTCTTTGGAGTGCCAAACATCCGCAATACGATGTGGGCATTCATTTTACGTTTACAAGCGAATGGGATTCTTACCGTTGGGGGCCGGTTCTCAAGGGCAGCGATACGCAGTCGCTGGTAACCGCCGAAGGGTATTTCCCGAAGGATTGCAGAAGCTTCGAGCTTCAGGCTGAACCTCGGCAGGTAAAGAAGGAAATGATTGCACAGATCGAAGCCGCGCTTGAATTGGGAATGAATCCAACTCATGCCGATAACCACATGGGAAGCTTGTACGGTCTGGAGACGGGCAAAAACTTTCTGAAAGAAATATTCGAAGTATGCTCAGCATACGGGCTGCCGTTCCGGATGCCCCGCAAGGTGGCGGCGGCAAACGGGCAGATGGTTCCGCCCGAGCTGGAGGAGCAGGCGCGCCAGCTTGGTTTGCTGGCCCATGCAATGGGAGTCGTCGTTCTTGATTATTTGGTTGGCCTTCCGTTCCCGCTTAAGCCGGGAGATACCTACGATACGGTTAAGGCCGACCTGAAGCAGCAATTGAAGCAGCTGCAGCCGGGCGTTACCGAATTGTTATTCCATCCTTCTCTCGTGACGGATGAGCTGCTGGCTTTCCACGGTCAGCCGGAGAAGCGCGGCATGGAGTTCCAATTGTTCCGCGATCCGGACGTCCAGCAAACCTTGCGGTCGGAAGGGATCCGCCTGATCCGCTGGAGAGATTTGCAGCAGCTTCAAAGCACCGTATACGGAAGGCCGTAAAATTGAAACCGAAACAGGAACTGGGATTATCGGGGGAGAATTTTTGGAAACCATACGCTTTCATTATGGCCAGCATGTCGCTAGAGCGATGAAGAGTTTATATTTTCAAACCTTGCGAATTCGACTAACGTGGGTTTTCGAGATCTTATTGGTTATAACCTGTTTCGTGATTGCCGCCGCTACGAATTCCAGGCTGCTGGCGGTCATTGCGGCTGCGGTCGTTATATTAGCGCTATTAAACTATGTAACCCAATGTATTGTTCATCCAAGGAGAATCGTTAAAGACAGAAAGCTTAACGGAGAGTTCGAATACAGCTTTAATTCCGATAATCTTAAATTAACGATGGCGGATGGAACATCCAATGTGAATTGGAGTTATTTCGCGAAGGTCTGGGAGAACCAGCACTATTATTTTTTGTTCCATAATAAGAGGCAGTATTGGATCGTCCCGAAAGAATCGTTCCGTAATAGCGAGCAGGAACAATTATTCCGTCAGATCGTTCAAAGCCATCTTTCCATAACTACGGGAGTCATCCGATAACCGGACAAAGGAGACGCACTTATGTCATTTCAATCGATTAACCAATTAGCGGAGAGACTGAAGACCAATATCGGCCAGGTTATTGTTGGAAAAGAAAGCGTTACCGAATTGTTGTTTATCGCCTTAATTACTTCGGGCCATGTTCTGCTGGAGGATGTGCCCGGCACGGGGAAAACGCTGCTCGCCAAATCGCTGGCGCAGTCGTTGAAGCTCCAGTTCCGCCGGGTACAGTTCACGCCGGACCTGTTGCCTTCCGATCTGAGCGGGATCCAGTACTACAATCAGAAAGAGGGCGGCTTCGAGTTTCGTCCGGGGCCGCTCTTTACGAATCTGCTGCTTGCCGACGAGATAAACCGAGCTACTCCGCGGACGCAATCCAGCCTGCTCGAATGCATGGAAGAGCGTCAGATTAGCGTCGACGGAGAGACGAAACGTCTGGACAAGCCGTTTATGGTCATTGCAACTCAAAATCCGGTGGAGCATCAAGGTACGTTCCCGCTGCCGGAAGCGCAGCTTGACCGGTTCTTATTCAAGATCCAGATGGGCTATCCCACAACGGAGGAAGCGCTTCAAATCCTGAAACGCTTTAATAATGCCGACCCGTTATCGCAATTGGATGCGGTTGCAACAGCTGCCGATATCGCGGAAGCCCAGCATCATTATGCGGAAGTCCGCATAGAAGACGAAGTGCTGCATTATCTGCTTCAGCTGATCGAACGGACCCGCACGCGCGACGATATTCTTGTTGGCGTAAGTCCGCGCGGCAGCCAGGCGCTCCTTAGAGCTTCGCAGGTCCATGCGATTCTGCGCGGCCGGGATTACGTCACGCCGGATGACGTGAAAGCGATGGCGAAGCCGGTGCTGGCGCACCGCTTGTCTCTAAGGGGAATGCAGAGGTCTCATAAGCATGCGGAAGACATTATCGATGATATTATCCGGCAAACCGCGGTGCCTGCGGAAGCTGGAATCGGCTCCCGATAGGGGGTCAATCGATGATTATATTTTGGGTAGCGTTTGCCGCAATCATTGTCTTTTTCCTGCAGGCCAAAATCTTTCATAAGTATGCTTTGCGTCAAATCGGGTATGAACGGCAATTTCAAAAAAGGGTTAGCTTTCGCGGCGAAACGATCGAGCTGGTCGAGCGGTTGACCAATGCCAAATGGCTGCCCGTTCCCTGGATGCGGGTCGAGTCCCAGTTATCTTCGGACTTAAGGTTTCACCGGCAGGATAATCTCGAAGTGAGCAGCGGCAAGCTGCTGCAAAATCATAAAAGCTTTTTCACCCTTATGCCTTATACGAAAATCACGAGAAGACACCGCATCGAATGCAAGAAGCGGGGCTGGTATAAGCTGCAGTCGGTGACCATGACGGCAGGCGATCTGCTAGGCTTTCTGCATCAGACGAAGCAGATTGCATTAAATGGCGAATTAATCGTCTACCCGACGCCTGCAGAGGTACCCGTGCATCAACTGCCTTCGCATAGCTGGCAAGGGGAGATGTCCGTAAGACGCTGGATTGTCGAGGATCCGTTTGTCGTGATGGGGACTCGCGAGTACCGTTCCGGGGACACCTACAAAATGGTCAATTGGAAAGCAACGGCAAGGACCGGCAATCTTCAGGTTCATCAATACGACTATACGGCGGACCGCAGGCTGATGGTTTACCTGAACGCGGAAGACAACGAAAGCATGTGGCGTTCCATTAATGACGAAGAGCTTATCGAGCACGGAATCGAATGGGCGGCAGGTGCAGCCCAGGCCGTTATACAAGGCGGCATGGAAGCGGGCTTCTGCACGAACATGCCGATTATCGGGGAGTCCGGCAGCACGTTCATTGAACCGCGCAGCGGCGGAGGGCATTTGACGGATATATTCGAGGCCATGGCAAAGCTTGAGCTTGTGCGGACAGAGCCCTTTGCGGATCTGTTAGCCCGGGAAGCGGACAGCGGCTACTCCCAGCGTGACGTGCTTGTGATCTCCAGCTTTTGGAACGATCAACTCGAGCTCCAAGCGGACAGGCTTCGCCGCAACGGGAATGCGGTTGTTCATTGGAAGCTGACGCCGAATCCGGTTCAAGAGCAGGCAGGTGAAGTAGGATGAACCAATTGAAAAAGCGGCATTCACTGCTGCATTTGCTTTATGGGAGCATAGAAACGTTATTCGCTTTGCCGATATGGTTTATCGCCCTTTTCTATACGTCAACCGATGCGTTTACGGCGGTATGGCTTCTGACCGTCCCGTTCATTTATATGACGGGGGCAGTGTGGATCCGAAAGTTGAAAAATAACCGCAGGATATACCGGCTGCTGCTGGGTATTCTGCTTGGAGCGCTTCATGCCGGCTTGATCTATGCCGTATTAATGGCCGTTCAGGCGGATCTTCCGGGAGCGGCGGTTGCCCTGCCGATACTGCTTGGAGCCTTTACGGCCGTTAGAGGAATGGGAGCAGGCACCAAAGGCTGGTATGCCTCCTTTCCGAACACGTTTATGTTCGTTAGTGTCATTCTGTATACGATATTAACGATCGTTGCCCATCTTCAGGAGCAGCTGCAGCCGTATTTTACGTTCCTGACCATTTGCGGCATAGTTGCTCTTGTTCTAATGCTTTACATCGTTAATGAACGTTTATTGTCCTATGAGACGCAATCCGGCGGAGCTATTCAATCGTCGACGACAAGAACATTCAAACGGCAAAACCGTTTCATGTTGACGATTGTAGCCGTTCTTCTTCTCCTAGCAGGTTTGTTCCGCCAGCTTCAGTCTTCCATTGAATCGTTTTTCCATGCGGTTATGAACAAAATTTTGGGCTGGATGGACGGTTCAGGCAAACCGATCGAGGAGCAACCTTCCGACACGCAGCCTCCCCCAAGCGGACTGCCACCCGTAGAGGCGCATAATCCGCCGGCTTGGCTGGAAAGATTGGAACTGGTAGCGAAATATATTGGCATCGCGCTTCTGATCATTGGTGTCGCGGTACTCTTGTTCTTTATTGGCCGCAAGCTGTACGGTCTCTTAAACAAGATGCTGGGCAGAATCTGGGAACGGGCTGCTGACAGCAAGGATGCCGCCGTCGGTTATACGGATGAGGTTGAAAGTTTGGTTGACCGAACCAAATGGAGCGTAAGACTTGGCAAATCAAGCAGGAAGAAGGAAGCACGCTGGGAGGAGCTGTCTACAACCGGAGAGAAAATCCGTTATCTGTACCGGAGATATGTTGCGGCTGCCGTAGGCCGGGGGTATGATTATAAGCCTCATTACACGGTTAGAGAAACCGCGTCGGATATTACGGCCTGGAGCAGCAAATCCGTCTCGCAGGCAGATGCCGATAGTCTTGCCCGTCTGTATGACGAAGCTCGTTACGGTGGACGGGAGCCAAAAGAAGAACTCGTCCAATCCCTTAAGAAGAAATTGGACGAGTTGCGCAAATAATTAACGAAGCGAAACAATATGCTCGGCAATCTTGTTGCCGTGAAAACGGCCGGATTCGATAAAAATTTCATTCGCTTCATGCTTGGAGGCAACGACACCTGCCAGATACAGGCCGGGTACGTTTGTCTCCATTGTTGTTTCGTCAAAGCACGGGAAGCCTTCTTCCTCGATGCGCACGCCGGAGTTCGTGAGAAAATCGCGGTCGGGATGGAAGCCGGTAAGGGCGAGCACGAAATCATTGGCGATGGGATGGCGTCCTTCGGGATTTTCGACGACGACATGACGTTTATCAATCTCAACAACGCGGGATTCAAATAACATGCGAATGATGCCGTTATTAACTTTGGCTTCAAAGCCGGGCCGCACCCATGGCTTAATGCTCGAGGAGTAGTCCGCTCCGCGGTATATGACCGTAACCTTTGCACCGACTCGTTCCAGCTCAAGCGCTGCGTCGATTGCCGAGTTGCTGCCGCCGATAATCGCGACCTCCATGCCGGTATAGGGATGGGCCTCCCGGAAGAAGTGAGTGACTTTGTCCATCTCTTCACCGGGGATTCCGAGATAATTCGGATGATCGAAGTAGCCGGTGGCGACAACCACGTAACGGGCCTCGTATTGTTTTTCTTCGCCGTAGCGGTCAGCGCTGGTTAAACGGAAAAGCCCGCTTTCCTGCCGTTCGACCCGGAGGACGGTCTCATACGCATTCACGCGCAGGTTGTTGCGAAGCGCGGCAGTCCGGTAGTAATTGATCGCTTCAAGGCGGGATGGCTTATCATTGGGCGTCGTAAACGGAATCTCTCCGATCTCCAGCCGTTCCGGCGTACTGAAGAAATGCATGTATGTAGGATACATGGAAATGGAATGGGCAATGTTGCTTTTTTCGATAATGACGGGATGAAGTCCAATCCTCTCAAGCTCAATGGCGGCGGCAAGGCCGCAGGGACCGGCTCCGATAATAATGGCTTCTTCTTTGATCATTTGTCGTGGAACCTCCTTAAACGAAAAAAAGAGTAATACTGATCATTCATACCTGCAAACATTAACCTTCATTGTACAGCTACCCGCGGATTTTATGCAAATTTGGCGAATGGCTATCTTGTACAGGGGAGGTATTATTGTATAATAATGTGGAACCGTGGTTAGAGAAGGAGGGGCAAACATGCGACGGCGATTTGTTATAGAAGCGGTTATGGTGGCAACGTATGGACATCTCCTTATTCCGAGCCGTCCGATTGATTACGTCGTGCCTTATTCATCCATTCTTGAATTGTACGATATGAGAGACGGGGCAGAGCCGGTAATGGATGATCCGGAGGATGACGCGCATGTAAAGAGCAAAATCGGCGAGCTCATTACATTTTTCGAGGATCCGCTCAACCGGAAAAAGATCGAACGCGCCATGCAGGTGCCTTGGCGGGAAAGCTCTCCGCTAATCTTAAACGACAGGATACAGTTCACGGTTGTACATGCCGTAGATAACGCGCATTATGGCGAATATTTCGACCCGATCGAGACAGAGCTGCTTCTGACCAGCTCGAAGCTGCAAATTCCGCTGTTGTCCGATCAATTCGAATTTCAAGATAAGCTGCTCGAAGCAAGGGTGCCTGTCCAGGTATACGATATCGAAGATTTCGAGTTTGCGGTGGAAGAGGGCATCTCCATTAAGGATGCGAGCCAGTTCGGGGATTCCTAATAAATTAATAGCGGTTCGACAAAATCAGCTATTGCAAGAGAGAGAGTCCGTCTGTTACGATACGAACAGATTACACGAAATACAATTCCGAAGGGAAAGGGGTGTCCGGTATGCGGAATCAACAACAGGCAATGATTGTTCTGGTTCGTTTTTTCCATGCATGCCGTGCAGGCCGCCTTCGCGATGTGACGTCTTTAAGCGGATAGCTATCCGCTTCATGGCGTTTGCGTCTTTGCAAGGATCCCGAGCCTAATTGCGGCTTGGGGTCTTTTTTTGTTTCTTTTTAACCAGTGAGGGGAGGCATACAAGAGAGTGAAGGTATTATTGCGGGTATTAGCGTACGTAAGACCAAGCGCGAAATGGGCGGCAGCGGCAATCGTCGTCATGCTGTTCGCTACGATCTTCGACCTCGTGGCGCCATGGATATTGCGAGAGATCTTTGACGAAGGCATCAAGAAGGAAAATGTATCGCTTATTTTATGGCTAACCTTGCTCTTGATCGGAGTTCAGGCGTTAAAAAGCGCGGGGATGTTCGTGCAGGGCTACTCCCAGGAGCTTGTCGGGCAAAACGTTGTGTTTAAGCTAAGAGAGCAGCTTTACGCGCAACTGCAGCGATTATCCTTCTCGTATTACGACAAGGCGCAGACCGGACAGCTCATGTCCCGGATGACGGGCGATATCGAAGCCGTCAAAAACTTTGTCGGCTTTGGCGCAATGGGCTTGCTGACCGGCTTGTTGACCTTTGTGGGTACGATGATCTTTATGCTGTGGATGAATTGGAAGGTCACCTTGATTAGTACGGTTACGATCCCGCTCATTCTCCTTATTTTATGGTGGTTCAGCAACAAGGTTGGTCCTGCCTGGTCCAGTATACGGGAGCAGACCGGACGGCTGACGACCACCCTACAGGAAAACATTGCGGGCATCCGAGTTGTGAAATCGTTTGCGACGGAAGAGGTTGAACAGCAAAAGTTCGCCGAGCGGAACAAACAAAACTTCGATACCAATATGGACCGCGCCAAATTGGAAGCGAAGGCATTCCCGTTGATGGGCTTGTTCGGGGGATTAACCTTTGTTTTGATGATCTGGCTGGGAGCGGTATACGTGGCTCGGGATGAAATGACGCTGGGGACGTTTATGGCTTTCCAATGGTATACATGGGGAATTATTTGGCCGCTCAACATGCTGGGCTGGCAGATTAACATTATGCAGCAGGCAATCAAGGCGGCTCCGCGCGTATTCGAGGTTCTCGATACGCCTTGCGATATTGTATCGCCGGAGAACGGAGTCCAAACCGATCACATGCGAGGTAAGGTCTCCTTCCGCAATGTCAGCTTCTTCTTTAACGACCAGGATCAAGCGAAGGATCAGCCGATTATTGACGATATTTCCTTCGAAGTTGAACAGGGTGAAGTTATTGCCGTATTAGGCGCAACCGGTTCGGGAAAAAGCAGCCTGATCGCGCTTCTGTCCAGATTTTACGATGCATCTTCCGGTACGGTGCAGATTGACGGCATTAATGTCCGCGACTACGACTTGGATGGCCTGCGCCGAAATGTAGGGATCGTACCGCAGGAGACGTTTCTGTTCTCCGCTTCTATCCGGGACAATATTGCTTACGGCTACCCGGATGCGACAATGGAGCAAATCGAGCATGCCGCTCAAAAAGCGCAAATCCATGATTTTATCACGACCATGCCTCACGGCTACGACACCTTGATTGGCGAGCGTGGAGTCGGGCTTTCCGGCGGACAAAGACAACGGGTGGCGCTTGCGAGAGCGATTCTGATGAATCCTCCGATTCTGGTCCTCGACGAAGCAACCGCCAGCGTGGATACGGCAACGGAGTCGGCCATCCACGAGGCGCTGCTTGAAGTCATGAAAGGCAGAACCACCTTCATCATTGCGCAGCGCTTGTCCTCGATTCAGCATGCCGACCGCATTCTCGTATTGGAGCAAGGTCGTCTGATCGAGCAGGGTACCCATAAACAATTAAGCGAGCGGAACGGATTCTTCCGTCAGCTGTTTGAACGTCAGAAGCTCGCGGCAGGACGCTAACGGACAGGAGGGGAATACATGAGTCAAGTGGAATGGGACGACGACAGCGAGATTGAGGAGAAACCCTTTAATCCCGCCTATATGAAGAGGCTACTCGGTTATTTGAAGCCTTATCGCAAGACGCTTACTCTTATTATAGGCGTTGTCCTTGTCAATATGATTTTAAGCCTGGCAGAGCCCTTGCTGCTTGGATATTTGATTGACGAAGGCATTACCAAAGGGAATTTTACCGCTATTCATCTGTTCGGTATTACTTTGCTCGGCATCAAGCTGATCGGCTGGGGCTGCGGCTGGGTACATACCAAATACATTAACTTTACCGGCCAGCGCATCTTGTACGATCTTCGCCAGCAGCTGTTCAATCATCTGCAGAAGCTGTCCTTCCGCTTCTTCGACGGACGACCGGCAGGGAAAATCATGTCCCGTATTACGAACGATACAAACGCGATTGGCGAACTGATTAACGGCGGTCTGATTACAACCGTCATGGAAGTCACGCACCTGGTCGGAATTGTGGCGATTCTGCTCTGGATGGATTGGAAGCTGGCGCTTCTGTCCTTCATTATGATGCCGCTTTTGTATCTCATCGTAAACCGACTGCGCCCGAGAATTGAAGGGGCATGGACCCGTTCGCGCAAGACGATGTCGGCCATTAACGGACATTTGAACGAAACGATTCAAGGCATCCGCGTTGTTCAGGCATTCTCGCGCCAGCACAAGAACAGCGCAAGGTTCGAAGGGATTAACTTCCGGAACAAGCAGGCTTTCATGCGCGCCATTATGCTGGAGTCAACGGTTTATCCGCTGGTCGAGCTGGTGGGGATGATCGGTACTTGCATCGTCGTTTGGTTCGGAGCCAAACAGGTAATGGACGGTGCGCTTACGATCGGTTTCGTCATGGCCTTCATCAATTACTTGTGGCGTTTCTGGGGACCGCTCAGCGCCTTGTCCAAGGTATACAGCCAAGTGCTGTCGGCGATGGCTTCCGCTGAACGGATCTTCGAAATTCTGGATACGGATGCCGAGGTAACGGATGCGGCCGACGCTCGCCGCATGCCGGCGATCCGCGGGGAAGTGGCGTTCGAGAACGTATCGTTCCGTTATGAAGAATCGAAGCCCGATGTGCTTCATGGCGTCAGCTTTAAGGTTCGTCCCGGGCAGCGGGTTGCGCTTGTCGGACCAACGGGTGCGGGGAAAAGCACAATCGTTAACCTGTTGATGCGATTTTACGATGCAACCGGGGGAAAAGTTACGATCGACGGATTGGATATCAAAGACGTCACGCTGGAGTCTCTGCGCAGGCAGATGGGAATCGTTCTCCAGGATTCGTTTATTTTCTCGGGTACCATCGAACAGAACCTGCGGTATGGCAATGAAGGGGCATCAAGGGAGCAAATGATTCAAGCCTCGGAAAGCGTACGGCTGGACCGTGTCGTTGCGTCCATGAATGAGGGCTATGATACGGAAGTAGAGGAACGGGGCTCGAAGCTGTCGGTTGGCCAGCGGCAATTGCTTGCGTTCGGAAGGGTGCTGTTGTCCGATCCGCGGATTCTCATTCTGGATGAAGCAACCTCTAGCGTGGATACCGAGACGGAGCAGCATATCCAGGAAGCGCTGGAGACGTTGCTGAACGGACGAACCGCCTTTATCATCGCGCACCGTCTCTCGACGGTACGCGACGCGGATCTTATACTTGTTGTCCAGGACGGACGAATCGCGGAGCAGGGCTCGCACAACGAGTTGATGATGCACGGCGGTCTGTACGCGAAGCTGGTAAATACGCAGCTTAACATGCAAGAGGCTGTGTTGACGCAAGTTCAAGCTTAATTCGCGGCTTCGCTTGCCTGCTTAATCCGGTCGATCGCTTCGGCCATCGTTTTATCCGTAAGATGGGCGTAGATTTGGGTCGTCTCGGGAGAGGCGTGCCCAAGCTGCTCCTGAGTCATATAAATATCGTTACGCAGATAGTAATCGGTTGCGAACGAATGGCGGAGCTTATGTACGCTTAAATAAGGCTTGCCGAAGCGTTTCGCATACTTGATTACCATTTCCTGAATGGCGCGTTTGGTCATTCGGGAGCCTTCTTTTTTGCCGTTAGCAATGGCAAGAAAGAGGGCTTTTTCGCGTTTTGGCGCTTTGTAATGGGAGTCTCTCATTTGCAAATAAGCCGTTAGATCTTCCACCGCTTCCTGACGGAAATAGACGGGAGTCTTGAAGGTATCGTCGTTCTTGCCTTTTCGGTAGACATAGGCGAGCTTCTTCTTCACGTCTATATCGTCGGTATTCAGGTTTACGATTTCGGAGACGCGAAGGCCGGAATGAAGAATCAGACTGATAATGCAGCTGTCTCTGGTTCGATTAAGCTGGTAAGAATATAACGCCTGCTTGTTCTCCGCAACATCCTTCTCGTAATCGGCATGAATATAGGCCAGAAATTCGTGAATTTCTTCTTCCTGCAGCAGCTTGCCTTCCAGCTTGGCCGCCGTATCTTTTGGCTTATGCGTCCGTTTGATCGAGACCTTGGCCATCACGTTCCGCTTCAATAGCGGATAGAACTCTTCATCCTCCGCAATCTGGCTCAAGTAATGAAAGAGGGACCGGAGAGAAGACAGCTTGCGCGTAATGGTCGTTCTGGTATTGCTATGGTTCGGATTGGTCGCAAGGAACATCCGGAAGGTATCAATGCTGTCCATATGCAGCCGTTCAAGCTCGATAAGCTGGACGTCCTTCACCTTCTCCGCGCTCGATAAGCCTTCGGCGATCAGCCATCCCATAAACGTCTCGTAATCTCTGACATACTCCAGCAATGAAGAGGGAGAGAGGTCGGGAAGCTTGTAGTTGATAAATTTCTCCACATACCAGGGCATCATCGGAACACGCCGGTCGAGCTCCTGCCGATCCTTGATTTTGATCACATTCAATGCTGTTCACCTCGCTTCAAATCTTCCTATATTGTACCAATTCAAGCGATAGGGAACAATCAGAAGGATTCCGAAGCTAGGAAAAAGTTAGCTTAGCAAATAAATGTAATTAATGTATTTGGGTTACTATATTATTTTCTGTATGTTAAACTCGTGTAAAACCTGCCGTTACTAAACAAAATATTTCCAATTAATGATTTATACAATTATTAATTAAATGAGAGGAGTATTAATGTTGATTAATAATCAAATTTATAAATATAGTATTGCCATTATTCTAGCATTCATGATGACGGTTGCCATGCCGCTTCAGGCTGCAACAGCAGCGGCGCCGGCTACACTCAGCTATGGCGACTCTGGTCCGGATGTTCCGGATTTGCAGTTCCGACTGAAGACGCTGGGTTATTTCGATAATACGGCGATCACAACGTTTTACGGCAAAATGACGGAAGAGGCCGTTCGCAAATTCCAAGCGGATTACGGACTGAAGTCGGATGGCGTAGCGGAGGAGAAAACCTGGACCCAGCTGAAAAAGGTGTCCGCCAATCAGGAAGAGCTTGATCTCCTGGCACGCATCGTGTATGCGGAAGCTCGCGGTGAGTCGTACAAAGGCCAGGTGGCCGTTGCGGCGGTTGTGTTAAACCGTCTTGATGCTGACGGCTTCCCTAAAACCATTAAAGGCGTTATCGAACAATCCGGCGCGTTCACCGCGGTAGATGACGGCCAATATTATTTGAAGCCGGATTCTACAGCTTACAAAGCCGCGCTTGATGCGCTTGGCGGCAAAGATCCGTCGAATGGCGCGTTGTACTATTTCAATCCAAAGACGGCGACATCGAAGTGGATCTGGTCCCGCAAGCAAACCGTTCAAATCGGTAATCACATCTTTGCGGTGTAAAAGGTAAAGGAAGGGCTATGCAAAAAGCTTGCCCGATATCGGCATGGTTTATTTAAAGAAATAATGGACGAAGGCGCATTCCTGCTCGGATCGAGCGGAAATGCGCCTTTTATTTTATCCATAAATAAAACTGCCCTATATTTCCTAACATTCATACCTTTGTTATACTAAAAATTAAATCCTTTGTACAAATTCTAAATAAAATAAGGTGATCTCATGGAATCGAAACGTATTGCAGCAGAAAAAGCAGTTGAACTGGTTAAAGACGGGATGAAAGTAGGACTTGGAACCGGCTCTACCGCTTATTGGGCGATTCAAGCGATTGGCCGACGGGTGAAGGAAGAAGGGCTAACCGTTCAAGCGGTCGCAACCTCGGTTCAATCCGAGCAGCTGGCGAACGAACTTGGCATTCCGATGATGCCGTTTGCCGATGTGGACATGCTTGATTTGACGATTGACGGAGCGGATGAGGTTGATCCTGCCCTGCACTTGATCAAAGGCGGCGGCGGCGCGCTGCTCCGCGAGAAGATTGTTGCGGCTGCAAGCAAGCAGCTGATTATTATCGTGGACGAGAGCAAGGATGTGAAGCAGCTGGGCAAGTTCCCTCTGCCGGTCGAGATTGTTCCGTTCGCGTTCGAGCTGACGGTAAAGAAACTTCGCAAGCTGGGCTGCGAACCGAAGCTGCGCAAGAACGGAGAAGCTCTGTATGTCACCGATAACGGCAACTATATTGCGGATTGCGAATTTGGCGCCATTGCCGATCCGGAAGCGCTTCACGATGACCTGAACCGCATTCCCGGCGTTGTGGACAACGGATTGTTTATCCATATGGCAAGTCTTGTTATTGTGGGCTCCGCTGACGGTTCGATCAGGAGCGTTACAAAGGAATAAGCCGACCAAACTGCAGGAAGGGTGGAGAAGCATGAGCAAGAGGTTTGCGTTGATAACGGATATCCATGGCAATATGCCAGCGTTAAAAGCAGCCCTTCATGAGATCGACACTTTGCACGAAATTGACTCCATCTATTGCTTAGGGGATATAATCGGTATCGGGCCGGACACGAATGAAGTTCTTCATGCGCTTTTCGCAAGGGAGGATGTATCCTTCGTATCCGGCAATCATGATGAGGCCGTGCTCGCGATTATCAAAGGCGAATCTTATCCACAGAGCCATTTCCATTCGGAACGTCACCATAAGTGGATAGCGGAAAGAATGGACAAGTCCTTTGTACCGCTGCTAGAACGCATGCCCCGCGTGATCCGAACCGTAGAGTGCGGCAAAAGCATGCTTTTCACCCATTATCATATTGCCCGTGATAAATGTAAGGATCCGATCAGCAAAGATCCGTTTAGTCCGATCGTTGAACCAAGCCTGCGCAATCTGGAAAAGCTGTTTAGCGGATATGAAGACGCATTGATCGCTTTTGGCCATCATCATCCGGTTCATTATTTCCGGAACGACAGACAAATGTATGTTAATCCGGGTTCCCTTGGCTGCAACAATAACTCTACCGCAAGGTACGCGATTGTAGAGGTGAGCGATCAGGGCTTGGAGGTGCAGCTGAAGGAAGCGGAGTATGATAATTCGGCATTCCTTGCTTCTTATGCAAAGCTGGATGTGCCCGACCGGGAATTTATTTTGCGGGTCTTTCACGGGGATCAGCTCAGAGTCTAAGCCTGAGGACCATGGACAACATAGCAAATTGTTTTGTTTCGGTAAGGCTGCCTCGAGTAACTAATATAAACAACACGAAGCAGGGGCATCCGAATGCCCTTGCTTCTTTACTTATCCGAGAAGAAAGAAAGAATGCTATAATAGGAATGCTTTGGGATTATTAGAGGAGGTATTGTCTTGCTTACGTTTCGCGACAGCGCACGAGAAGACTTCAATAGAATAGCCGCTTTTCCCGCCAAGGCCTCGGAAGCCTTTTACATGTTTCCGAAAGGAACGTTTCCGGTCTAGCCGCAGCTTCTATATGAGCTGTCATTAACCAGGAGGGTACCTACAATAATCGAGTACAACGGTGAGCCGGTCGGGTACTCCAATCTATACGATGGTTTAAACCATACGACTTAAAGCGTTAATGAATGAGGAAGGCATCGAGATTGCAGGAATACTAATGAGGATAATCCTGTAAAGCGGGAGTGAAACAGTCAGCATGAGTATGTGGAGCGGGGTTCTTGTAGGATTGTCAATTGCAGCCCCGGTTGGACCGATTGGCGTGTTATGCATGAAAAGAACCATCAACCAGGGCCGATGGTATGGCGTTTTATCCGGTCTGGGAGCGGCTTCCGCGGATGCCGTATACGGGCTCATTGCCGCGGTCGGATTTACGGCGTTAACGAATGTACTGGTTGACCAGCGTATTTGGATTCAATTTATTGGAGGATTGTTTCTATGTTACTTAGGTTATCAATCGGTCCGGGCTTTACCGCAAAGCGGGAAAGAGTTTCAATTAAATAACGGATTGGCGAGAGCCTATTTGACCACTTTTTTTCTCACTGTGACCAACCCAATGACGATCTTGTCGTTTACGGCTATTTTTGCGGGCATACCCCACTCGGCGAAAGCGACGGCAGAGGATTCGTTTCTGCTTGTGTTGGGAATCTTCCTTGGCTCCATGCTGTGGTGGCTTATTCTCGCTGAATTGGTTGGGATCATCCGGACGGCTCTGAATGCCAAGGCTATGCGATGGATTAACGTATTATCAGGTGTCGTATTGCTTGCTTTCGGAGTGTGGTCTTTGGTAAATGGGTTATTTTTTCAATAACATCGTTACTATTTGTATTTTATTAACTTGATATAAATTAGTAGGTTAATAATGATGACTCGGTTGGGAACTTTGGAACAATGACGAAGAATATGTAGTAATTACGGCAAATTTTTAATGAATAATTTACCTCGTCGCGGGGTGAATTTTTCTTTCGAAAAAACGGCTCAGCCCCTTTGACTTAGGAGCTATGGAAGTGATATATTAATCGAAGTTTGTTTTTACGCGTTAAGGAAAGGATGCAAAAAAAGTGGCTACAAGCGAAGACATCACGAAACCGAAACTAATACCGACCAAAATTTTGAAATGCAAAAATCCAGATTGCAAAGCATGGATTCGGGATGAAATGGCTGCCGAAGAACAATTGTGTCCAATGTGCAAGGGACCGATGGGACGGAGCATGAAGCACTTGCCGGCTCTTCAGAAGAAAGCGAAGCCAAAGCCGCGCAAGCCAAAGTCGGAATTTGATTTTTAGTATTTAACTTATGGGGGAATTAGCCAAACGGCTGCGTCTGGAAACGCAGCCGTTTGTGCTTTGCGGAGGAAGGGAAATAAGTGAGCAATCATTATCCATTTGAGTTTGATCCCAAGCTTCCGTTTATTCAGCAGGCAAGCGACTGGATAGCGGATGTCTTTTATGAACAGCTGCCTGAAGCGGGCTTTGAAGTTCGCGACGAACAGATTTATATGGCTTTTCAGCTTGAAAGAGCGTATGCCGAGAAACAGACGATTTTTGCGGAAGCGGGTGTTGGCACGGGTAAAACCCTTGCTTATTTGCTCTATGCCATCAGCTACGCCCGTTACACGAGAAAGCCGGCCATCATTGCCTGCGCCGACGAATCCCTTATCGAGCAGCTTGTAAAGCCGGAGGGGGATATCGCTAAGCTGGCCCGCTATTTGGAATTTACGATCGATGCGAGACTCGGCAAATCGCCCGATCAATACCTTTGCTTGAACAAGCTTGACGATGCTAGAGCGGCATTTGATGAGGACGCGGAAGCTTTTGACGAGATTTTCCGCGGATTGCCTTCCTTTGTTCACAAGCCGGAAACGATGCAAAGCTTTCAACCTTACGGCAACCGAAAAGACTACCCGTCATTAAACGACGAACAATGGTCCAAGCTAGGTTGGGATGTATTCCAGGATTGTCTGGTTTGCGACAGAAGGCACCGCTGCGGTCAGACCTTATCCCGCGATCACTATCGGAAAGCTGCCGATCTGATCATATGCTCGCATGACTTCTACATGGAGCATGTATGGACTTACGAGGCACGCAAGCGCGAGGGTCAGCTTCCGCTCCTTCCACAGCATAGCTCGGTCGTCTTTGACGAAGGGCATCTGCTCGAGACCGCGGCGCAGAAGGCATTAACGTACAAGCTGAACCACGCGGTATTCGAGGGCATCATAACGCGCCTTCTGCAGGATGAGATTCGGGAATCGCTGGCGCTCGCGGTAGAGGATGCCATTGTGCAAAGCGAACATTTATTCGCGCTTATCGCCTCCCATAGCAAGGCTGTGACCGCATCCAGCCGCAAAGAAGTGCTATGGAGCCCTGAACTGGTCCGCGAGGTGAACCGCCTGCAGGATATGCTAGCTTCCATCGAGGAAGAGCTTGTGTTCGAAAGCGGTTTGTTTACGATCGATGATTACCAGCTCAAAATTGTGGAAGAGCATATCGAAATGATTCAATTTGCCTTGTCTTTGTTCAAGCGGGAAGAGAAGCCGATCAGTTGGGCATCGGAAGAAAAAGACGGTCTTACGCTTGTGATCATGCCAAGATGGGTGAAGGAAGTGCTCAAGGAGCAGGTATTCTCGAAAAAAATGCCTATCGTGTTCTCGTCGGCAACCCTGTCTGTCGGAGGAGAATTCAATTATATCCAAGACAGTCTCGGAATCGAGCAGTCTTTATCCTTCTCGGTGCCATCTCCATACGAATATGGGGAACAGATGCAGGTGCTTATGCCTGGCGAATCGGCAGCCCAGCTGAGCTGGGCGGATAAGATGAAAGCTGCCGGGAATCTCTTGGAGCGAAAAGGCGGACGTACATTGTTCCTGTTCCCTTCCATGGAGGAGCTTGAGCGTTTCCGCAAGGAAGCAGATGAAAGCGGCCTTACGGAAAGCTATCGCTTCTTGTTCGAGGGTTCGGCTGAGATTAGCCATCTCATCGCCGAGTTTCAAAGGGATGAGACAAGCGTACTCTGCGCGGTCACTTTATGGGAAGGACTGGACATACCGGGTCCATCCTTGTCGCAGGTTATCCTGTGGTCGCTTCCGTTCCCTCCAAATGATCCTGTCTTTGAAGCGCGTCGCGGCGATTCCGCAAATCCGTTTGCGGAGATAGACATGCCTTATATGCTGCTCCGGTTAAGACAGGGCATCGGCCGCCTCATCCGCGCCCGCGATGACCGCGGTACGGTTGTCATTTTCGGCACGGAGCTTCATGACAATGCTGTCCGCAATCAGGTTCTAAACGTATTGCCTGAGGGTGTCTCGGTAGAGACTCTAACTCAAAAATAAACACGAAAAGCCAAGAAGAGCAGGATGCTTTTCTTGGCTTTTCTATACTACAATAGAACTTATAAGTTTGAGCCGGGAAAGGAAAAGGACAATGATTCAATTATTAAGAGTGTCTGCGGAGCATGCCGATTTTCGCGCGTTGATTAAGCTGTTGGACAAGGATCTATGGAATCGATACCCCGACACGCAGCAATTTTTTGATGCGCATAATCAAGTCAAGCTGGATGCGAATGCCGTAGTTGCTTACCTCGATGATAGGCCGGTTGGCTGCGGCTGCTACAGGGAGATGAGTGACGAATATACCGTTGAGATCAAGCGCATGTTTGTCAAAGAGGAAGCAAGGGGCAGAGGAATAGCTAAGCGAATTGTGAAAGAGCTGGAGCAATGGGCAGCCGAGGAAGGAAAGCGGGAAGCGCTCCTCGAGACGGGGACGGGACAACCGGAAGCGATTTCGTTGTACAAGAAATTAGGTTATGTCCGGGTTGCAAACTACGGGCCTTATATCGGCAGCGAAGAAAGCGTTTGTATGGGGAAAAAGCTCGTTTAATGCAGCAATCAGAGCCAAGAACAATACGTTCTTGGCTCTTTTTTATTTACTTGATCTGCTCGATAAATCGCTTGGCTGCGCTGGACAACGGCATATTCCGCATGTTCATCATGCCGATGTGCGAAGGAGGGAGCGGGATGTCGAGCTGGATCTCGAACAAGG
Source organism: Paenibacillus sp. BK720 (assembly GCF_011761545.1). Taxonomy (NCBI): domain Bacteria; kingdom Bacillati; phylum Bacillota; class Bacilli; order Caryophanales; family Paenibacillaceae; genus Paenibacillus; species Paenibacillus sp. BK720. Next base: position 1,554,680 of record NZ_JAASRQ010000001.1, read on the forward strand.
AACCCTCCGCAAGCTCCTTCGCAACAAACTCGCGGGTAACATACGAAATCCCGAGCCCTCTGCGGGCGAACTCGATCAACAGATCGACGCTGCCGACTTCAATCTCCGGCTTGATCATGTAACCGTAGCTATGGAATATTTCCGTGATAGTCATACGGGCCCGGCTGTTGCGGGAGAATAGGATGATGGGGTACTGCAGCAGCGTGTTTAGAGACAGGACTCGGTTTTTCAAATCGTTATAGACCGCCCCGGCCACAAAGCAATCCTGAAGCTGAAAGCTTTCCTTTACTTCAAGCTGGGGATCAACGATGGGCATGCGGACAACTCCAAGATCTATTTTGCCCTCTTTCAGGAAAGTAATGACTTCGGGCGTGGTGCCATGGTTCAAATGCAGCTTGATGCCGGGATATTTCTTGATGAAATCCTCCAGGTAAGGGAGCAGATAATGTTTAAACAAGGAATCGCTGCCGCCGATCCGCAGCTCGCCGTTGTCCAAATTTTTAAGCGCAATCATTTTCTCTTCGGCGGTGTTGATCAGAATTTGGGACTGCTCGATATAAGAGTACAAAATCGTGCCTTCCTGGGTTAGGGCAACGCCCTTGGAATTGCGGTAAAACAGCGTCAGGCCAAAGCTTTCCTCGAGCTGCTTGATGGCATGGCTGACGCTTGGTTGAGTGAGGTAGAGGACCTTTGCGGCCTGGGTCAAACTTCCTGTTTTGGCCGCCCAATAGAACACCTTGTATAGTTCATAGTTATTAGTCATAGACGTGGTCGATAGCTCCTGTAAAATATATTAATTACTTGTATGGCTCCTAATCGTATTATAGTGGAATTACAGAAAAATAAAACAGAAGCTTTTCAAAAGTTCTGTTGGAGGGAGAGTAACCATGGAACCCGTAACATTTGTATTATTTGGTGCTACCGGCGATTTAGCCAAAAGAAAAATATATCCTGCCCTATACAATTTATTCGTTGATGGAAAGCTTCCGGAGGCCTTTTCTCTTATTGGTCTCGGGAGACGGGATTGGACCGACGAGTTCTTCCAATCGAATATCGAACAGTCTCTCCGCCAATTCTCCAGACGCGAGATTCAAGACACGGCTTTGATGCAATCGTTCATTCGAAAATTCCGTTATACGGTGCTCGACATCGGCCGTACGGATGATTATAAGAAATTGCTGGGCATTATCGAGGAGCGTGAGAATGCTCTGCAGCTTCCGCCTAACCGGATGTTCTATTTATCGGTAGGTCCGGAGTACTTCGCAACGATCGCTTCGAATATTGCGGAGAGCGGTCTTGGCTCCGCTGCAGGCTGGAAACGCCTGGTCATCGAAAAGCCGTTTGGCCATGATCTGCAATCGGCCCGCGATTTGAATGAACAGCTGAGCAAATCTTTTGCCGAAGAAGAAATTTTCCGGATTGATCATTATCTTGGCAAACCCATGGTTCAGAACCTTGAGGTTCTGGAATCAGCGAACCCGATCATACAAGCTCTGTGGAGCAACCGATATATAGCAAACGTACAGATTACCGCAAGCGAAACGGTTGGCGTCGAAGAGCGCGCGGGGTATTACGACCATGTTGGCGCCATAAGGGACATGTTCCAGAACCATATGCTTCAAATGCTGATGATGCTGGCCATTCATCTTCCGCACAACAGCTCGCCGGAGGATGTAAGGAAACACAAGAAACAAGTCATGGAATCCCTGATTCCTCTATCGAAATCGGAAATAAGCGCCAATGTTATACGCGGACAATATGCTTCCGGTTCGATCGGGGGTAATCCGGTAAAAGGCTACCGTTCCGAGCCGGGCATTGCCGCCAGCTCCATGAACGACACTTACATTGCGGCGAAGCTGCAAGTGGATGATTATTTCTGGCGAGGAGTACCGTTCTATATCCGGACCGGTAAAAGGCTTCAGGAGAAATCAACCCGCATTGTGGTGGAGTTCAAGGAAGCTCTGCATCAAACTTCAACGGCGTCGCTTGGCGGAGCGCCGAATCTCCTTCTCATTGAGATCAACCCGAACGAAGGCATTATGCTGCAGCTCAACACGAAGGAGAACGGCGAGCTGAAGCCGGTTCAAATCCAGCTGCATGAGAGCAGCAAGGATATACCCGAGGCTTATGAGAACCTGATCTTCGATGCGCTGGTCGGCAATCCAACCTTTTTCGCGCATTGGGATGAGGTGGAGCTTGCCTGGGCTTGGGTACAGCCGATTCTAGACGCATTCCAGGAAAATCTCGTTCCACTCGCTTCTTACGAAGCAGGCTCCAATGGACCGGCGGAGGCTGACGCTATGTTAGCCGCAGACGGCTTCCATTGGTGGTTTGATTCGAAGGAAAATACAGTAACGAAACGGAAGGATGAAGAGTATGCTTACTAAACTGGACATTGATCAATTATCCATCGATACGATCCGAACGTTGTCGATCGATGCAATCAACGCCGCGAATTCCGGTCATCCGGGGCTGCCGATGGGGGCGGCTCCGATGGCATACGCGCTGTGGGGCAAGCATTTGTCCCATAACCCTGCAAATTCCAAATGGTTCAATCGCGACCGCTTTGTTTTATCGGCCGGTCATGGATCCGCGTTGCTGTACAGTCTTCTGCACTTGACGGGGTACCAGGTTTCCATCGAGGATCTGAAGCAGTTCCGCAAGCTGAACAGCAGGACGCCGGGACATCCTGAATACGGTCATACGGACGGCGTAGACGCTACTACGGGCCCGCTTGGTCAAGGGATTGCGAACGCGGTTGGCATGGCGATGGCCGAAGCGCATTTGGCCGCCAAATACAACCAGGAAGGCTTCCCGGTTGTGGATCATTATACGTACGCTCTTGTTGGAGACGGCTGCTTGATGGAAGGTATTTCCTATGAGGCGATGTCGATGGCTGGACACATGAAGCTGGGTAAACTAATTGTACTGTACGATTCGAACGATATTTCGCTCGACGGCGAGCTTAATCTGTCGTTTGGGGAAAATGTTCGCAAGAGAGCAGAATCCGCGCAGTGGGAATACTTGCGTGTAGAGGACGGCAATGATCTTGCCGCTATTACCGAAGCGATTGAAAAAGCGAAGCAAAACGTTTCTCAACCAACCATCATCGAGATCCGTACAATCATTGGTTACGGCAGCAAGGCTGCGGGTACTAACAAAGTACACGGAAATCCGCTTGGCAAGGAAGAAGCGGTCGCAACAAAAGCGGTTTACGGCTGGCAGTATGAAGAAGAATTCACGGTGCCGGAAGAAGTTAAAGCTCATTTTGCCGCACTGAAAGGGCAGGGTGCTGCGAAAGAAGCCGCTTGGAACGAGCTGGTTGCATCATACACGGCGCAATTCCCGGAGCAAGGCAGCGAGTTTGAGCAAGTGCTGAACGGCACGTTCAAGCTGGACGCTGCCGACATTCTGACCTTCGACACCTCGAAATCCATCTCGACTCGCGTGGCGAGAGGCGAAGCGATTAATCATTTCGTGAAAATCGTACCTTCGATTTTCGGCGGCAGCGCCGATCTGTCCCACTCGACGATGACGGATATTCGCGGTGAAGGCAAGTTTGCCGTTGATTCCTACGCGGGCCGCAACGTTTACTTCGGCGTACGCGAGCATGCGATGGGGGCGGCCGGCAACGGTATGGCGCTGCATGGCGGCGTAAAACCTTTCGTAAGCACCTTCTTCGTCTTCAGCGACTATCTGCGTCCGTCCATTCGCCTTGCAGCGCTGCAGAAGCTGCCTGTCACATACGTGTTCACGCATGACTCCATCGCGGTTGGGGAAGACGGCCCTACTCATGAACCCGTCGAGCAGCTGGCCGCACTCCGTACAATCCCCGGTCTGACGGTTATCCGTCCTTCCGATGCGAATGAGACGGCAAGCGCATGGGCTTACGCCTTGCAGCAGCAGGAAGGTCCGGTAGCGTTGATCCTGAGCAGACAGAACCTGCCGATTTACGAAGAAACAAAAGCTAATGTGGATGACGTTGCAAAAGGCGCCTACATCCTGACGGAGACAAATAGTCAGCCGGATGTCATTCTGATTGGTACAGGCTCCGAGGTATCCCTTGCGGTTAACGCGAAGAAAGAGCTCGAGCAAGAGAACATTTCGGTTCGCGTTGTGGCTATGCCTAGCCGTGAGCTGTTCGACCGCCAGTCCGAAGACTACAAGCAAAGCGTTCTTCCCGATTCGGTAACGAAGCGGATTGCGATTGAAGCAGGCATCTCGCTTGGCTGGGAACGTTATGCCGGCAAAGAGGGCAAAGTATTGTCCATCGATACGTTTGGCGCATCCGGTCCGGGCACAGCGGTTATGGAACACTTTGGATTCAGCACGCAAAATGTAGTAAAATTAGCTAAAGAATTTAACTAATAATATTATTCGGAGGTTGTTCATAATGAAATTATTCATCGATACAGCAAACTTGGAAGATATTAAGAAAGCCTACAAAATCGGCGTATTGTCCGGCGTAACGACAAACCCGTCGCTGGTTGCCAAAGAAGGCGTTAAGTTCGAAGATCGTATTGCCGAAATTTTGCGCGAAGTACCGGAAGTAGAATCGGTATCCGCCGAAGTTACGCCTGATGCGCTCACAGCGGAAGAAATGATTGCGCAAGCTGACGAACTCATTAAAATTAACAACTACGATAAAAATATTACAATCAAGCTGCCTATGACTTTGGCAGGGCTTGAAGCTTGCCGTTACCTGACGAAAAAAGGGGTTAAAACAAACGTAACCCTGATCTTCACGGTTAACCAAGCGCTTCTTGCTGCGCGCGCGGGCGCGACTTACGTATCTCCGTTCCTTGGCCGTCTGGACGATATCTCGGAAGATGGCGTTCAATTGGTCGCGAAAGTTGCCGAGCTGTTCCGCGTTCACAACCTGGATGCTCAAATTATCGCGGCGTCTGTCCGTCACCCAGACCATGTTACCCGCGTAGCGATGGCTGGCGCGCACATTGCAACGGTTCCGTTCTCGGTAATCGAGCAAATCTCGAAGCATCCATTGACGGATCAAGGCATGGAAAAATTTGCGGCAGACTGGAAGAAAACGACTCAACAATAATCCATATAGAAGGAAACACGCCAATCCCGGGATTGGCGTGTTTTTTTCATTTCATGAGCAAGGAAACGGTTAATCGATGATAACTTCTTTATTCGGATTGTGGAGATACTCGAACATCAGCTGGACTTGTTCAAGCGTATTTCGTTCGATGGAAAGCTCGGGCAGCTCGTCGATGCCGAAGAAACCGACATCGCTTGTTTCCACGCCTGCTGTTGCTTCTCCGCCAATGATCTCGCACAGAATAAACATTTTATAGACATGATAAGGGCTAGGCGGGTGGTTATGGAATTTCTTGTCGAGTACAGCCAAGAGACGTACGGCAGCGGTATCGAACCCGGCTTCTTCTTGCGTTTCCTTGACGGCGATTTCCTTTGGGGAATACCCCATATCGCTCCATCCGCCAGGCAGGGACCAACCGCCGTCTATTTTTTCCTTAACTAATAAGAGCTTGTTATCTTGGAAAACTACCGCGCGGATATCGGTTTTCGGTGTGGCGTAACCCTTGTCGCTGGCGAAGGCGAGGGCGATTTGCTCATGGCTAACGGAGGTGTATTCAGCCAAAATTTCGATACTCATCCGACGCAGCGCTTCATAACGCTCGATATCGTAAACATCCTTTGCGTAAGTTAACCCGGTTTGCGCGATAGCTTGCATTTGTTTAGCCCACTCTAACCATTTTGGTTCCATTTACGGAAATACCTTCTTTCTGTTTTTGGTCTATGCGTTAAGAAACTGTAAATGAGATTAACGGCTTGCCTTTATCCTTATATAATAAGGGAAAAACCTGGAGAGGAACAATCGACTTGAAGCCTTTATTCGAAGTATTGGCCGTATCATTCAAACTTGGCTGCACATCGTTTGGCGGTCCTACCGCGCATCTTGGTTATTTCCACAATGAATATGTGAAGCGCCGCCGTTGGATGGATGAACGCAGTTATGCCGATCTTGTCGCCTTAGCGCAGTTTCTCCCCGGCCCTGCGAGCAGTCAGGTTGGCATTGGCATCGGTATTTTGCGAGCTGGATGGCTTGGAGGAGTCGCGGCATGGATCGGGTTTACGATGCCTTCGGTTATCCTTCTTGTCCTGTTTGCTCTACTCATGCAAGGATTCGATATCGGCAATTCCGGCTGGATCCACGGTTTGAAAATTGTAGCGGTTGCGATTGTTGCCCAAGCGGTATTAAGCATGGGACAAAAGCTTGCGTCGGACCGGAACAGGGCGACTCTGGCGATCTTGGCTGCGGCTGTCACTTTATTGTGGCAGACTGCCGTAAGTCAGATTCTGATCCTCCTGGCAGCAGGAGGAATCGGCTATCTGTTGTACAGACAAGCTGAAGGAACGGAAACGAGCCTTACAGTGCCGGTACCTATCAGCAGACGTGCGGGAATGCTTTGTCTGGGGCTTTTTCTGGCCCTGCTAATCGGTCTGCCGGTTGTAAGGCAGCTCGTCGGAGGAGAGGGCTTGCTGGCCTTGTTCGAAAGCTTCTATCGCTCAGGCTCGTTAGTCTTTGGCGGCGGTCATGTGGTGCTGCCGCTGCTGGAGCGGGAAGTCGTGCCTACGGGTTGGATGAGCAAAGCGGATTTCTTGGCCGGTTACGGTGCCACGCAAGCTGTTCCCGGACCGTTATTTACGATAGCCGCTTACCTTGGCGCGATGATAAGCGGCGTGAAGGGGGCGCTAGTGGCAACGGTAGCGATTTTCCTGCCGGCTTTTCTGCTTATGGCCGGGGCGCTGCCGTTCTGGAGCACGCTTCGTCACAATGCTAAGGTGCAAGGCGCACTGGCAGGCGTTAACGCGGGGGTAGTAGGCATCTTGCTTGCCGCTCTGTATAATCCGTTATGGGTTACGGCCGTAAGGGAACCTCAGGATTTTGTGCTGGCCTTGCTGCTGTTCGGCATGCTTGTTTATTGGAAGCTGCCGCCATGGGTCGTTGTGCTCGCGGGGCTGACGGGAGGTTGGCTGCTGGGGTATATTTGAGAATTATTGCTTTAATTGTGTAACTCCATTCGGCAAGTTGAGTGGGGTTACATATTTTTTTTATTACAAATAAAGGATATCCCTAAGCGTTTAACGAACATACATTCTGATCAGAGTGACTGAAGGGATGAGGGAAATCATGACCGATATTACGATTTCATTTGGCAAAGAAGAAGAAAGCACCTACATTCGGAACAAACTAATCGAGTTTAACGCAAAGCACGTTCCGGAACATTTAAGTTCACGCTATGAAGAGATCAACTTAACGTTGAAGGACGAGAACGGCAGCATTATCGGAGGGATGTTGTCCACCCTTTGCTGGAACTGGATCGAAGTCGAAATCTTGTGGATTGACGATTCAAAGAGAGGTAATGGACTAGGGACGCAACTGTTGAGTCGGATCGAGCAGATTGCAAGAGAGAAGGGCTGCACGTTTATTAAGCTAAACACGTTCAGTTTTCAAGCTCCTCTTTTTTATCTCAAGCATGGTTATGTCCAGGTGGCCGTGTTCGAAGAGGCGCCAATCGGAAGCAATCATTATTACTTTAAGAAAACCATTGCATAGAGCAGGAGGCGTCATATGAGCGTTCAGCGCGTACCTGAAAAATGGGACAAGGAACAGCTTCTTCATTTGTCTAATATCTGTACTGGTTTTGAGTTTGGAGAGATTACCGAATGGTCCTGCAAATCGATTGGCCAGGAAAACAAAAACTTCGTAACGGACGGAGTCTATCGCATAGCGGGAACAAGCGAAAACAATGACGGTGAGCGTCGCTCATGGTCCTTTATTCTAAAAATCGTTATTCCAGATCCGATACGGGATGACCCCGCACATTATAATTATTGGCGGCGAGAAAGCTTAGTTTATGGTTCAGGTTTACTTGAGCATGTACCTTCGAATCTATTAACTCCCAAGTGTTACGCCATTGACAATAAAGATGACGGCTCCATTTGGTTGTGGATGGAAGATATGGGGCAGGAAGAGAGGCCATGGAAGCGTGAGGATTACGGCTATGTAACGGAAAAGCTAGGCGAGATACAAGCCGAGTATCTGCTTGGAAAGCCCCTTCCGGAATTCAAATGGTTAAACCGGCATTGGATGCGATCGTGGCTGCATGAATGCGAAAAATACCGCTATGAACCTGATGCTGACAATACGCGGATATTGCTATCGGATAAAAGAGCGGCAGCAATATTGGACCAATTTCGTCATTTTAAACCTTGGATCAATGATTGGCTGACTGCACTTGAACGGCTTCCTCAAACATTTTCCCATCAGGATTTTTATGAACAGAATATCATCCGGAATGATGCACGCCGGCGTGAAGGAAAGCTAACTTTGATCGATTGGCAGTTCGCAAGTATTTCAGGGGCGGGTGAAGATATAGGACGGTTCTTGGGTTTAGGTCTAAGTCGCGGCCATATACCGGTTGATCGGTTTATGGAGTATCGAGAGTTATTTATTTCTTCTTATATTAGCGGGCTAAGAAAAGTCGGATGGCAGGGGGACGCAGAGCTTGCCCGTTTTGGTTATTTTGCTGCGTTTTCATTACGCTCGGTGTGGGAAGTTCCGAAGATGCTCAAGAAGCTGGTGCAAAATCCAGACTCAACGGAAACCAAAAAATGGATGACCATTACGGAAATGCAGATGAAAACCGCCGTTGAAGCCGAAGGAATACGGGGCAGATTAGTAATTTGCTAAATTGGAAATTTAGAACGATCTGGCTGCTAAGTGTAAGCAATTAAATAAGCTGTTTGATGATGAATCTAACATTCAAAGGAGCTTCCAGCGATGGAGGCTTTTTTTTGCGTTCTCAAATATGGAAGAATCGCACTCGTTAATAAAAAAATCAAGATTTTGATGTCGGATTCGTTAGGATTGCGTAGGTATTCCATATAGTTGTCTACACAGCATGTTATCTAACCTAACACCTTGTCCATCAAAGAGGTGCATCGTAAGGGGGGGATTGCGTTGATTGATTTTCAGCAAGTGGAGAAGCATTTTGGCGATTTTCATGTGCTTAAAGGCATCGATCTTCGTATCGCTCAGGGAGAAGTCGTCGTTGTGATCGGACCTTCCGGATCGGGGAAGAGTACGCTCCTGCGCTGCATCAACCGGTTGGAGTCGATCACGAGTGGCCGTCTGATTGTGAGCGGAGTTGACGTCACCGACAAGAAAGCCGACATTAACAAGCTTCGGCGGGAAATCGGCATGGTGTTCCAGCACTTCAATCTCTATCCTCATAGGAAAGTGATCGACAATATTACGCTCGCTCCAATGAAGGCGCTAGGCGTGCCGAAGCAGCAAGCGATGGAAACGGCCAGAATGTATTTGGAGAAAGTTGGCATCGCCGACAAGGCGGGAGCGTTTCCATCGCAGCTGTCAGGGGGACAACAGCAGCGTGTAGCAATCGCAAGGGCGTTAGCTATGACGCCCAAGATTATGCTCTTTGACGAGCCAACCTCCGCGCTCGACCCGGAAATGGTCGGAGAAGTGCTGGACGTCATGAAGACCTTGGCGCACGAAGGGATGACGATGGTCGTCGTTACGCACGAGATGGGTTTCGCAAGGGAAGTGGCGGACCGCGTCGTCTTTATGGACAAAGGGCAAATCGTCGAAATTTCTCCGCCGGAGGAATTTTTCGAACAGCCCCGTGAAGAAAGGGCGCGTTTGTTTCTCAATCGCGTGCTGCACCATTAACGGCCTGCGCGCGAGCAAACCATATGCCCATGTTATCCCAATTGGAGAGGGGAATTAAGCGATGAAGAGAAAAAGTTGGATGGCGTTTGGCTTCGTACTGATGTTTCTTTTTACAGTCTTATTAACCGGTTGCGGCAATAAAGAAGGAGGGGGCGGCAACGGCGCAGACGGGAATTCGCCGTCGGAAGCATCGTCGGCGCTGGGCGATATCAAGAGCCGAGGGAAGCTCGTTGTTGGCGTCAAGTACGATACGAAGCTATTCGGTCTGAAGGATCCGGCGAGCGGCAACGTCGAGGGGTTCGACGTCGATATCGCGAAAGCGCTCGCCAAGGAAATTCTCGGCGACGAGAACAAAATCGAGCTGAAGGAAGTCACTTCCAAGACACGCATTCCGATGTTGAACAACAAGGAGATCGATTTGATCGTCGCCACGATGACGATTACGGAGGAACGCAAGAAAGAAGTCGATTTCTCCGATGTGTACTTCAAGGCAGGCCAGTCTCTTCTGGTGAAGAAAGGAAGTCCGATCAAGAGCATCGACGACATAAAGAAAGGTACGAAAGTATTGGCCGTGAAGGGATCAACCTCGGTCGACAACATCAAAGCAAAAGTGCCGGACGCGACCATCCTCGAGTTCGATAACTACCAGGACGCGTTCAGCGCGCTCAAAGCGGGTCAGGGCGATACGTTGACGACCGATAATGCGATTCTGTATGGCATGGCCGTTCAGGATCCCAACTATGAGGTAGTCGGAGAGCCGTTCACCGACGAGCCTTACGGCATCGCGATCAAGAAGGGCGCAACCGATCTTCTGAACAGCGTCAATGAAGGATTGAAGAGGCTGCACGACAATGGCGAATACGACAAGATTTACGAGAAATGGATCGGCAAAGCCCCATCCGGGGAATAGAGGTTTGCAAACAACAGGATGGGTGGCCAAGCGCCACCCATCTTCTGCATATCGGGAATAGCGGGAGGGGATAGCATGCCGGACTTATCGATTTTTACTGACAATTTCGATATCTATATGAAAGGGTTTGGCAACACGATTTGGGCGAGCATCATCGCTTTACTCGGCAGCTTCGCTCTTGGAACGATCATTGCCGTATTCCGTATTTCATTCGTCAAGCCGCTCGTATGGATCGGGACGGCTTACGTCGAGTTCGTTAGGAATATACCGCTGCTGCTGGTCGTTTTCGTGTTTTATTACGGTTTGCCATCATTAGGCGTGACGTTAAGCGGATTCATCTGCGGCACGGTCGGACTTATGGTATATACCGCCTCCTTCGTTGCCGAAGCAATTCGGGCGGGCATCATGAGCATTCCGGCCGGACAGACCGAGGCGGCCAGAGCATCGGGATTGACGTACTTGCAGACGATGCGGAATGTCGTGCTACCGCAGGCGATTAAAATCGTCATTCCGCCGCTCAGCAACCAATTCATTAACCTCGTGAAAAACTCATCGATTCTAGGCGTCTTCGCCGGATTCGACCTGATGTATTATGGCGATCAAGTCGCCAGCAAAACGTACGCAACCTTCGACACCTATATCTTCGTCGCGGCTTTGTATCTCGTTTTGACCCTTCCTTTAAGCTTCGCTGCGCTGCGTCTCGAGCGAAAATTGGCCAAGAACGAATAGATTGCGCAAGCAGGAATGCCGCGAAACTTGCGAATAACTTTTAGGAGGAACGGTGGATGGACATTGCTGGCGCTTTCTCTTACCATAATCTCATCTTTATACTGAAAGGCTTCGGCATCACGCTTTGGGTTGCATTCATCGCGATCGTGCTGAGCTTTGTACTTGGCAGCATCGCCGGAACGCTGCGGTATATGAATATTCCCGTTATATCACGCATCATCGGGGTGCTCGTCGAGTTTATCCGTAATTTGCCTCTTTTGTTGATATTGTTTTTCACTTATTTCGCAATGCCGGACGTTGGTCTCAAGCTGGGGGTCATGAGCTCGGCCATCGTCGGATTGACGGTATTCGAAGCCGCGATGATCTCGGAAATCGTGCGCAGCGGACTTAGCTCGATCCCGAAAGGTCAGGTGGAAGCCGCCCGTTCGTCGGGTCTCACTTATACGCAGACGGTCTGGCATATTGTTCTCCCGCAGGGATTGAGGAGAATGGTGCCGCCGATCGTAAGCCAGTTCATCTCTTTGCTCAAGGATACGTCGCTAGCTATCGTCATTTCCCTGCCTGAGCTGATGCACAATTCAAAAATCGTCATCGCGCAAAATTTCAATTATACCCTGCCTATTCTCGCATTGGTGGCCGTTATGTATTTTGTGGTCAATTACGCGCTGTCGCTTGCGGCTAGACGCCTTGAAAATAAATGGGGCTAACAGAGTTCAGATCCCGATGGGAGTCATTCCTATAGCCATTCAAAATTGGTCGAAATCCGAAAGCATGCAAATAACCGTCGTCGCCATCGTCGTAGCGGTTGCCGGCGAATTCAAGATCAACCCGTTCATCGGCGAGGTCTTTCGCATCGGTCTTGGCAGCAGTGCCTTTCTGTTCCTGCTACTTTTGATGAGCCATCTGCCTTATTGGCGGACGGGAATCGCAGCAGGGGCAACGGTGCTGCTGTTCCGGGTAACGTTCGACGGTGCCGCCTCTTCTGGAGCCTTCTTTCTTCTCCACAGCATTAAAACGCACTTCTCCGCCATGCTCTATTACATGGTCTTCGGGGCCGGAATGGTTATCATTCGACGCAGATTGCAACAATTGAATCCGCTTATTTTAGGGGCGTGCGTGTCGTTGATCGACGTTGTTTCCAATGAAGCGGAGCTGCTTATGCGCAGCTTTGTCTTTGGACTGCCGCATTTACAATCCAATCAGTGGATGTTGATTTCGGTTATTGCGGTGGTGCGCAGCTACTTTACGACAGGCATTTACAGCAGTATCGCCGTGCATCAAATGCGAATCATTCACGCTGAACAACAGAAACGGATGGAACAAATGATCAATGTAGGCAGCGGACTCTACGGCGAGGTCTTCTATTTGCGCAAATCAATGGATGTACTCGAAAAGATTACCGCTAAGAGCCATGATCTTTACGGTCGACTGAACAAGGAAGGATTGAACGATTACGGCCGGACCGTGCTCGGAATTACCCAACAGATTCACGAGGTGAAGAAGGATTCGCAGCGTATCCTGGCAGGACTGATGAAGCTGTTCGACCTGGAAAACGCCCAGGAGATGACCTTGTCAGAGGTTGTTGAGCTTGTGGCAAAGTCGAACGGAGAATACAGCCGGATGTTGAAGAAAGAGGTGCGGATCGAGATAGATGTCGGTATCGATTACCTAACCGCCCATTACATCCCGCTTATTACCGTTCTTAACAATTTGGCGGCCAACTCGGTCGAAGCGATTGATCGGCATGGATCGATTGGCATTCGTGTATGTGAACGCGAAGAAGACACTTTGTTTATCGTGAGCGATACGGGGACGGGGATCACCGAACAAGATAAGGATATGGTATTCGAGCCTGGGTTTACGACCAAATTCAATCAGGAAGGAGTCGCGGCAACCGGAATTGGCCTCTCGCATGTTCGCGATATCGTCAGCTCATTCACGGGAAGACTATTCCTGACGGGGCGGGACACTGAGACCACATTCACCGCGGTTATTCCAACCGATCAGTTGAAGAAGGGAGTGTAGGCGCATGTTATCGTTCTGTATTGTCGACGACGATGCGGTAAGCAGGCGGATGCTGCAGACGATTATCGAGAAGGGCGGCGTCGGCGATGTGGTCGGAATGGCGGCGGGCGGCGTTGAAGGGAAACGGCTTGTGCTCAACGAGAATCCCGATGTCGTCCTCATCGACCTATTGATGCCGGACCAGGATGGAATCGAAACGATCGAACGCCTGAAACAGGAAGGGTACGAAGGGAAGTACGTTATGATTTCCCAGATCGAGAATAAAGAAATGATCAGTAAAGCGTACCAAGCGGGAATTGAATTTTATATTCAGAAACCGATTAACCGGGTGGAAGTCAAAGCCGTGCTTGGCAAAGTAAGCGAGCAATGGCGAATGGCCCGTTATCTGAAGGAAATAAAACAATCGATCGCGAAGCTGGATGACCTGAATCCGGATCATTCGGGCATGCGGAAGAAGCACGATGCCAAAGAAATCATTCGGATGATTTTAATGGACATGGGCATTTTCGGGGAGAGCGGAAGCCAAGACATCATCGAGATGATGTCTTGGTTGATCGGACGGCATCAAGACGCGGGTTTACCCCCACTGAAAGTGTTATACGAAATCGGAGCCCGGTCGAGCAGGCCGGAAGGCGGCGATATGGAGAAGGAAGGAAAGGCGGTCGAGCAGCGCATTCGCAGGACCGTCATAGCTGCTTTATCCAACTTAGCGAGTATTGGACTCACGGATTACAGCCACCCGAAGTTCGAGCATTACGCACCGCTTTATTTCGATTTCGAGGACGTGCGAATCAAAATGCGAGAAATCGACGAAAAATGCCCACAGGAGAAACGTAAAGTCAATATCAAGAAATTTCTTCAAGTGTTATACCTTGAAACGCTTGATAAAATGAAAAATCAGTAAACAAGTCTGTGCAATGAGTTAACGTAATATTCCCCGATTAAGCTTCGCTCCGAATACGAAGAACATTAGAAGAAATAGCAAACGTTAAACGAGCAGTAAATTATTACCGGTTGAAATCTAAAATCTATTAATGCTATATTATTACTCCAGCCGCAAGAAACAAAAGGCTTGGAACAATAGTAACATCATTAACTATAGTAGAATTACAAAGATGAAAGAAATGCTTGACGCAAAAAACAATAACGTGATAAGATATGAAACGTTGTTGCGAAAAACAAATTGTTCTTTGAAAACTGAACAACGAGCGAAACTGCCCCGTTAGAAATAACGGAAAAGCGATTTTTTAAATGAATGAGCAAGTCAAACACTTTAATGGAGAGTTTGATCCTGGCTCAGGACGAACGCTGGCGGCGTGCCTAATACATGCAAGTCGAGCGGACTTTACCTTCGGGTAAAGTTAGCGGCGGACGGGTGAGTAACACGTGGGTAACCTGCCCATAAGACTGGGATAACATTCGGAAACGAATGCTAATACCGGATACGCGAAACGGTCGCATGACCGGATCGGGAAAGGCGGAGCAATCTGCCACTTATGGATGGACCCGCGGCGCATTAGCTAGTTGGTGGGGTAACGGCTCACCAAGGCGACGATGCGTAG